>JAPZTS010000050.1 GCA_027533185.1 Leptospira sp.
CCACTATAAGTATTTGATTCCCCGTAAACGACACGTTACCGTTCTATCATTTTCTGGAATTATAAATAGTATTTTTTTAAAAAAAGAGTTTGGATTGATTCTAGAAGTTTAAGCCATCTTACGTTCCATCAATTTCCAATAGTAAGCACTTCTCGAAAAGTTTTCAATAAACCCGCAGTGACCTCCCCTATCTTCCACGTGGACTTCGAGATAAGGAGTTAAGGGAATTCCATAAAAGGAATTCCAAGGTATGACTGGATCGTCCTTTGCTGTCAAAATCAAACTGGGAACTCTGATGGATTGGAATAAAAAATTTTTTAATGTATAAGAGTCAAAATACGAATCCACCGATTCAAATGTAGAATATTCTAATACCATTTTCTTTGTTAAATCCATCACGGTTTTATAGGAATCGATATCATGGAAATTGTAAAAATGGGGAAAGAGATTTTGTTTTTTACGAAGAGAGTCGGTCCAAGACTGTAAAAAATACTTTCTCAAAATCGGATGTTTGTCCATCTTAAGTGTTGCTTCTTTTGGATCCAAAGCAGGGCTAAAGGAAAAACAATACTTCAAATTTTGAATCTTGTTTGCATTTTTTTCCATCGAATGTTTTCCCGCAATTCGCAAGACAAAATTACCACCTAACGAAAATCCTGCCAAATAAATAGGAAGATTAAATTGCGATGCAAGAATCCGAATTCCTTCATAAGTCTCTTCAAGTAAACTCCCATTAAAAAGTCCAAGATTCAAATGGTGGGTATCGCCATGGTCCCTTAAGTTCAATCTAATGATGGAATACCCTTTTGAGATAAAGTATCGAGTTGTCCTTACAATATAGCTTGAATGAATACTTCCTTCCCATCCGTGGATTAGAATGAGAATTCCTTTTGGATTTGGCAATTCGTGATACAAAGCCAAAAGTTGAACACCATCTTTCGTTTGGATGGAAATCCATTTTCCTTCGAAAAGTCTAGAATGCTTTTTATCGGACTTGGATTTGTAAGATGCCAAAAACGATTGGATGAATCCTGATGACAAAAGCTTTGGCGGTTTAAAATTCGACATTCCACTTATCATTTTGGAATAGGTTTCGGTTGACAACCACAAGAAATCCCTAAAATCTTTTGTATGAAATACATAAACGTTTTCACCCTCCTCTTCGTAATCCATTGCCAAACTGTTGTTCCTTGGAAATCGGAATGGAAAACCTACGAGAATAGCCAAGTATTCATTGCAGCCGTCACTGGAAAGGCAAGTGAAAAGGCCATCGACTCTGGAAGCCTCGCAATGCGAAGATCCACTTGTGTTGAAGCCACCAATTTATCCTCCACCTCATCAAAGTTAACTTCTATGCTAGTTTCCTTCGAAAACCAAGAACTCGATGAATCCGAAATCAAGGACCTAGGACGTCTAATTTCTACTTACAAAATCAAACCCAAACAAGAAGAATGCCAATCGACAACCGAGGCCTCCTTTTTTTCCTCTACAGGAGCATGGACCAATTGCCAGTGTCTCTATCGAATCGATTACCCAGGCGGAAGAAAACAATTCCAATCCGATTTAACGCAAGCAAAGTAATTTTTTGGGCGAGTCCCTAACATCTAACTTATTAAATAATATATTCACTGTTTGTCGATTCTCATTTCGATGAACAGGGATCAGGCTACTACGGGGTGCGCTTACGCTCCCGCCCCCCACCACTTTTCCGAAAGAAAAGTGGTGGGGGGCCAAGCCCTACGTATCCTTCTCGCTTAACTCCATTGTGATTTCTAGTTTTCATGTTTTGGTTCGCTGAATTGCAGTGTTATCCGCCCCATGAGTTACAGGCCCAAAACAAAACAGTTGTTCCATTTTT
>JAPZTS010000032.1 GCA_027533185.1 Leptospira sp.
CTGTTGTGAAATGTGGACGAGGACTGACCTCATTCAATTTGAGCCCGAAGGATACGGTTTTCGCAGCCATATTGGACGAAGGAACTTCTTTTTTGAATTTGATAACAATCTCATCTGGTTCGAAATTTGGTTTCTTTATTTCAGGAGAATTACCCAACTCTTGCGTAATATTCCTTCTGATATCGTCATTCGGATCGGAAAATAAAACTGTCGATGCCACAAGAGCAGATGCAATTAATAAAATTCGTTTTGTTATTTTTGTATTTGTTTTCATATTTCTTCCCAATCCTTATGTCGAAGGCACTACCACAGAACTTTGGCTTGACGGGGCTCCGCCCGTTGTATTGAATTTCCCGAAAGAAAACACTTTAAAGTACCAAGTGCCAAAACTATTTACAGTTACAACTCTTGAGCTAGGAGTGGTTCCTCCCGTATTGGCAACCGTATCACAAAAAATGGTCGTGCCATTTACATCTGCAGGGTTGAAGTTGTTTGTTTTGCTATAACATACCTTATAACCACCGTCAGCTGCATTGACCGCAGTTTCGTTCGAAGCAGTCCAAGATACCGAAACATCTGCACCCGTCTTTCCAGTTCCCTGGACGGTAACGTCTGCTTGGCTCGCTGTACCGTTATTACCATTCGTACTTGTGATCCGTAAGATCATGGACTTGGGTCCTGCACTTTGGGGTGTAAACGTAACAGTAAAAGTTGCGCTGGCTCCCGCGGCAAGGGTCGTGGATCCAGTTGATAGAGAACTCGTAGAAAAATCGCCCGAGTCACCTGAGTGCTCAGAAACAACAAGTCCTGTCATTGTTGCTGTTCCATTGTTTTGGATCGTGATCGTTCTTGCGGAGCTGTTTAGAGTAGGCCAAACAATTCCAAATGTAGGCATTGTTCCACCAGACGTATAACTTACGCTATTGTGAGAAATCGCAATCGTAGGAACAGGTTTAGGAGTTGCCGTTCCATTTGCAGTAAACAGGAAGGTTGTTGGCGTACCCGCAATCTGGTAGTTGATCGTTATGGTTGCTGATTTTGAGCCAGCTGTTAGAGGAGAAAAAGTAACATTGAATGTAAATGTTCCATCCTTCGCTAAGCTGGCACCAGCCGTGGACGAGCTTACAACAAAATTCGAATTTGAGGATTCAACGACTGGTGCATCCAAAACAGCTGTAGCACTCCCCGTATTTCGCACCGTAAAGGTAACGGGAGAACCGGGGGTTTCTGCGACCTCGGTTCCAAACGAGAAACTTCCGTTTGCAGATACATTCGTTGTACCTGTGCTTACTGCAATTCTTGGTGCCGCCGGTCCGCCTGCCCCCGTTAGGTTGATTAAAAAACTTGCTATGGCAGCATCACTGGAATTGATTTTTACCCGTGCTTGTTTTGAACCTGTACTCGTTGGACGGAAGGTAATGGTTGATGAGGTCGTTTCATCTTTCGCTAGAGTTGTTTTTGTTGGTTGGGTAACTGTGAATAGACTCGCATCCGTTCCCTCGAGAGAGATGATCTCGGTTCCACCTGTTAGAGAAAGTGTTTGGGATCCTGTGTTTTTGAGTGTGATCACCATCTGTTTTCCGGCCGTTGTGTTGATGATCTCACTCCCCATATCAATGGTGACACCACTTTCTTGGGAGATATTATTGTATAGGACTTGTAGTTTGGCGGGTGGGGTGTCGCTTGCTTGGTTGCCAGAGCCACCACCTAAAAGGGCAAGAATCCCTTCTCCACCACTTCCACCGGAACTCGGTGGACAATTGATAAAAATGAGTAAAATAGAAAGTAGTAGAATTCCTCGTAATGTCTTTGTCATTTTTTGCTTTTCCTTTCTGTTTAGCTTATAGCCTTGATAAGCCAGTGCTCAAAAGATTTCAAGGTACATTGGAAAAAAATTGATCTCTCTCGAACGTTCCCGACGTTATTTTGAGCAATTTGGAACGTTATTAACGTTTTTTTGGAAATTTTTTTTATTTTTAAAAGAATTGAAGGACCAAAATTAAAAAAAATTTCTCGTTTTCAGTTTTATCATATTCTAAGATCTATTAGGCGGTGTTTTAAAGTTCATATTATGTTGCTTTGACTCCACTGAGTGAATTTTTTTTGCGATGCATTGGGAACGAGTTCCTGAGAAAGGAGCCTTGAGGTGTAGCATTCTCCGCTACGAATTTGTTAAGTGAACAAACCTATCCAAGAATTTTGCCGAGAGGATTCTTACTTCGCAGTACCGCAGGCATCCTTTTTGATTTGGTCACAGAAAGAGAGTCCGATGATCCTCGTTGCATCACAATTGAATTTTTCGGCGGCCTTTTGTTCTGTTGGTTTGGAACCCGCGGATGCAAACTCAGAACAGAAAGTGTAATTTTGGTAAAAAACAAGAGAACAAACCAAATATTCTGATTCTGCGCGTTCGCATTTTTTATAAGAAGTGCTACTCCCAATACAGGAAAGGCAGAATATAAATAAGGCAGGCAATAGGAATTTCATTGAGTAGAATTTAGACCGCATCCTCATTAAATTAGTTCTTTGGAAGGAGTTGCGTCCAATTCTTTTTTTTAATTCAGCTTTGCCCAACGAAATGTAGGGTAACCAGATGTTCCTGCCATACTATAATAATCCGTCATTTGAACTTTGTATTTTTTAGTTCCGTCCTTTCCACGCACGATATAGACCTCGGATTTGGCTGTCAGGATGGTATTGTTATATGAATACCACTCAAACATCTCTGGGTTTGCTGAATCGTTCACATCCCCGGCACCACCACCGCCTCCTGTTTGGCTTTGGATGGAGTCTACTTGGAAGGATGTGGAACACGTGGTAACGATTGTCACTGCATTAAAATTTGTAAGTCCTGTTTTACAAGCCGCACCCGATCCAGATCCACTTGTTCCGCTATTGGTTCCAATTAAAAACCTTCGAAAGCGCAAATCCCAGGAATCTGCTTCTAACACTTGTATGCCGCTCCCATTCAAGTTCACAAAAACCCAATTTCGTGTGGAAGTTGCATTCACAGTTGTGAGGAAAACTCCTGGTGAGTCTTCCTTCGTTGTCACTTTGTTTAATGCAGTATCTCCACCCAAACCAAATCCACCTTCTAAAATCAAAAGGGCTGCCGCCGATGATTCGTTTGGTTTTTTTGATTCACAAGAAACAAAAAACAATAGTCCGATCATAAAGAAAATATATTTCATATTCCAATTCCTTTGGAAAGAGAGAAAGTCTTCTCTTTCCTTATTTTGAAGTTGTGATTGACTATCAGTCGCGTACTGCCGTTTCAGATCGAACAATGACCTTTGTTGCTGTTATACCGTCTAAGTTTCGATATACGTAGTTCTTATCTTCGCGTGTGGGTACCAAACTAACCCAATCTTTCTTCTCAAAAATTGCTGATGCTGCCGTGAGAGTGGAGAGTTGGTTGCAATCGGCACCATTTTTCCCCGTTGCCCAAACAGTAAGTCTTGGACTCACACCAGCACTACCTTTCGAGATATCCAAACAGACGGTAGTCGGTCCCCAAATGCCCGAACTTTGTGCTAAACAACCTGCTCCCGATCCTCCACCGATTGTTGTGCTAAGTGCAGCAGTGGTTAGAAACTCTTCATATTTTGTCACACCTGTATTGGTTCCACTGAACTGTGCAGAGACGAGGGCCTTGTCGCAGCTCTGGCTTTTCCCAAAGAATACACGCCACCTACCGTCCCCTGCATTGGTAGTCGGACTTACGGAACCACCAAAACCCGTTACTGTTGGAAAATTAGAACTATCTGTCCTTGCTCCATAGCCGATTAAAAGGTTCAGATAACCGTTATTTGCGCTTGCCCCCAAACTCTCGAAGCGAAAGTGTCTGCCAGCACCTGCTTGTGGACGACAGAGTTCGATGGGGTTTGTTAGATCAAAGGTAGAACTGTTGTTTATTGTTGTTTCACACTGTTTTGTAGATTCGCTCACGATCAGGGCCGCAAGAAAGCCGAGTTCCGTGTTTTGGTTCTCTTTGGGTGGTGGCGCGCAGTTTCCAAGAACCAGTGCGATTGCCAAAAACAGAAGTCCATACTTCTCCCCGCTTCGATTGAATTGATTCATATCATTTCTCCAAATTTATTATATTGAGTCTCATTCTCATTTAATCCAAAAGAAGGAAATTTGTCAACAGTTTTTTGAGACTGATTCTCATTTAGAAGGAAAATCACTGAAAAGGAATTGGGAAAGGACCTGGAATGAAAGGATCGATTGACCCCCAAAATTTGTCCGAGTTCCGTGTTAAAGTATTGTTAGAATCAGGGAAACTTAGAGAACTTCCCCTTAACAAAGGTTTTTATCCATTGAGTATTTATTTTTATCCAAACTCGCAACTAACAGAGCTTACAAAACAACTTGCTAACAACCTGCAAAACGAACAAAAAGATTCGCCCTTAGAATCTCCATTGGTTGTCGTTCCTAATCCCAATCTCATTCCTTGGTTGCGATTAACCCTACCAAAGTATGCCAATAGATTTATTTCGGCAAATATCCAATTTACCTTTTTGGAAAAGGCCATTTTGCAAAAGATAGGTGATGCAAGTGGAATGCCAAGTTGGGATAGTAAACTCTCTGTAAATGCAAATGAGGAATTGCACCAAAAAATCTTTGGTTATTTATATGAGAATCAAATTAGCCTTATCCAAGCATTTCCAATGGTAAAGGCTTATTTGGAAAAGGTATCGGGAATTTACTTTTTATCTGATGTGTTTTTAAAATACTTTAAAGACTACGAACTCAATCGTTCTGGTTGGATCTATGAATGGGCAAAAGAGGCAGGATTTGATATGGGAAAAGCTCTCCAACTAACACCCATTCCAAAGGAGCTGGAATCGGACCCCTACTATCTTTTACAAAAACAAGTCTATCAAAATCTCTTTTTGAAAGATAATGCACCCTTAACTTTTCTTTATAGATTAAACCTATCGAGAATGGACAAAATCTCTGGCAGTATACATCTATTTTGTCTATCGAATCTATCTGGAAGCTTTATTCAGTATTTCAAAGAAATGGCAGATAAAAGTTCCACCTTTCAAATTCATATATATCAATTCCATTCTGGAATTGTAATTAAGAATGAGAAAAAAACTAATGAGCTAAATTTATACAAGTTTGCAAAACCCCAAAACTATTTGGCATCCACATTTGGTTCCTTTGGAAAATTAAATTCCGAAAGATTGAAATCACCAAAAACAAAACTAGACCAATTAAAACTTTTAACAAATGGAGTCGCAATCGAAACGGAACTAGACTTTGGTAATTCCCAAGAGTTAGGAAACCATGACACTTCGTTACAAATCTGGAATGCACCGTCTACCTATCGTGAGGTGGAGACAATTGCATATGACATTTTAGAACGAATCCAAAAAAGCGATTGCAAACTTAGCTTTTTGGACTTCGCGATCCTTGTCCCCAATTTGGGTGAATATCGCTCTTCTATCGAATGGATTTTCGATGGCGGAGTTTATATTGCACCCATACAAAACAAACCACCAGAACGAAAACAGATCCCCTACTCTCTTACAGATATTTCATCTGCAGAAAGTTCAGATATCTTTAAGGTTCTCACAACTCTATTCCGTGCTTTCCAAAACCAAAGATTTGAAAGATCCGACCTGAATCAAATTTTTACGAACCCGTTTGTGACAGGTAAGTTTGATACCGAATCCCATGAAGAGCTTTTACATGTGTTAGATGCTATTGGAGTCAAATTTGATGAAGCAGGATACCACAATCCGTATACAATGAGTTATGGTGTGGAACGCTCCATTCTTTCTATTCTCATGGAAAAAGAGAGTGCCTGGAAAACATTCGAAGAGGTGATTCCCGAAATCGGATCACAGAGTCTGATTTTACGTTTTTGCGATATATGGTTTCGAATCCAAACCCTTGAACAAATCATTCGTAAAATCACGACACAAAAGGAAAATAGATACGAAGAATTTTTTTCTGCATTTAAAAATTGTTTTTTATTTTCGGATGAAACTCGAAACGAGGAAGAACTTTTCAACAAATGGCTATCAACGATCGAACCTTGGCTGGAGTTAAATTGGAAAAATGAAATTGAATTTTTAGAAGCTCTTTCTTTCCACACAGAATCTGTGTTTGGTGGAATTAAACTCATAAAGGGCAATTATCTTTCTTCAGGAGTAACAGTTTCCTTACTCCAACCGATGCGTCCTATTCCTTTTAAACATATATATATTTTAGGACTGGGAGAAGGAAAATTCCCAGGTTCGAACGACCAGTCCAAGTTGAACCTGCGGAGGTTTGATAGCTATCCTTGGGATTTAACCAAACGCGAAATCCAAGAATCACTTCTTTGGGAAACAATCCAATCTGCGCAAGATTCCATCACCTTTTCTTACGTTGGTAAAAATACCAAAGAAGATAAAGAATTTGAACCTTGTTCTTCGCTTTTTGAAATCATGTCCGCTATTGAAATTCCAAAAGCAGAGGAAATTCCCTTACATCCTTATAGCACACAGTATAACAGAAATAAGATTCCTTCCTATGATTACTCCCGAAATATCGTTTTTGAAAAGGAGCTACAAACAATCGCAGAGGAAATTCCAAAGTTTACAGATCCAAACTCTCTTCCAAGCCTAACGAATGGGATCCAAAAGACTGTCTTAACTCCTAAAGACTTACAAAAAGTATTTGAAAATCCGATGAACTACCGAATCCAATCAGGTCTTGGAATCTATCTATCGGAAGATGAGGAAGAGGAAGGTTCAGAAGAACAATTCCAACTCAATCATTTAGAAAATTTTATCATCAAATCAAAGGTTTTCTCAGAAGTATTTCATTCTCTAACGGAGAACCAAACCTGGGATTTAGAAGCGTTAGAAGATTTAGTAGATCGGATTATCGAGAAAGAATCTAAGGCCGCAAACTTTACGTTTGGTGGCTATTCCATTCTCTCCAAAAATAAATTGTTAGAAGAATTGGAAGCGGCTTGTGAGTATTTGCTAAATTTTATCCAAGGATTGAGAGATCGAGGAGAGAGCATTGTCTTCCACAAAACAGTAACGTACGGTGATACTGGGATTCGCGGGGCAAAGGTCATAGAGCCCAATTTTGTTTTCGATAAATCCTCGGATCTTGAATTGGCTTCCGAATGGCAATATGTCATCGAATCCAATCGGACATTCTATATTTTTCAATTAAGCAAACTGGAAGAGCACACGAAAGCTTATGATGAGTTTTCTCCATACATAAGTCGTTATTTCTCTAAAATCGCAAAACACTATATTGGTGCATGTCTTTTAAAATTGGCCAACTATGAAACGAAGATCCTAGTACTTCCAAAAAAGAAGCCAGAAGAGTCGAAATCTCAAAAAGGCGGAAAGAAACCCAAAACAGCTAAAACGATAGTTTCCTTTCCGAAGCTTACGAATGAGAATGCGGAAAAGTATTTAAATCAACTGCTGCACTTGGCTTTCGCCGATGAAGTTCCCTATTTCCCCTACTTGGCTTTCCACAACTTTTTTGCAGGATACCAAAAAGAGGAGGATAAGGAAGCCCTTCGCTTAAAGTCAGAGGCAGACATCATAGACGAACTCAAAACCTTTTATGAAGAAAACTTGGATTTCATTTTAGAAAACGAAGACAAAGTATTCAAACTCTCTCCTCATAAAAATGAGTATAGTAAAGAGATTCGTTTTGATCTCGCTCTCCCTCTCTATTTACCTTTAGTTTTGGATATGGAATATATATGAGCCACCCTTTAGTTACAGAACCTAACTTTATTGAGGCGTCCGCAGGGACGGGAAAAACATTCCGCATCATGGAGATGCTAGAACAGATTATGAGAGAGGATATTCATAATAAAGTATCTCACAATCGTTTGCTAAAAACAGTTATTCTTACTTTCACGGAAAAAGCTGCAGGGGAACTCAAAGCCCGTCTCAAAAAAAAGATACTAGAACTTTACAAAAGTGGAGCAAATTCAGAATTTTATCCTTACCTACGAGACCTGGATCAAATACAAATAGCGACCATCCACGGATTTTGCAATTTGGTTTTAAATGAGTATCCGATTGAAACTGGAACCATTGGTAAACCTCGTCTAACAAGTTTAGATGAAGTTGTAGATTTGAATCTTTACTTTCTTAAGCGGAAGAGCTTTGGTATCCCATCTCCTGAAGTCCTTGCAAACTTACTTCAAAAATCTGTTTTTTTTGAAAAAGAAGACCTACTCAAGAGTACAGCAAAGAAGATTCTCAGTGATACGAAAGAGTATTTTTATCCTGCAATTGGCTCATCCCCTACGTTTCTTACCCTGACTTCGGATTCAGAAGTGAGTGCAGAGACTTCAACCAAGTTTTTACAATGGGTTACTTTGGAGCTTGTAAAGGAATCAAAAATTACATTAGCATATGCGAATTTAATTACCTATGACCAAATGATCTTAAAATTAAGATCCGCGATCGATTCAAATCCAAGTTTATTGGCATCCTTACAAGAACGATTTGAAATTTGTTTGCTGGATGAATTCCAAGACACGGACAAAAATCAGTATGAAATTTTTAAATCCATATTTGTAAAAAAAGAAAAATCAAGTCTCGATTTGTACTGCATTGGTGACCCAAAACAAAGTATCTATAGCTTTCGAGGCGCGGATATCGGAGTTTATCTCAAGGCAAAAAACGAACTGGTCTCAAATCCTTCAGAACCGTCAAAAGACGAAAGAGCGCAACTTGTTACTAACTACCGATCCTCAAAAGATATGATCGGTGGATACAATACGATCTTTTTTAATGCGGATGCAAACGGTCAGACAAATTTTTTCCCAATCCAAGAGCCAGGATTTGATCCTTCACATTATAAATACCAGCTGGTTCAATCTCCTCATCAAAATTCGATTAAGTATGAACTCACCGAAGGAGAAAGGGCAATCCATGTGATTGAGTTGCAAGGGAATATAACAAATATGGCATCGGTAAAGGAAATATGGGAAAAATTTATCTCAGAAGAGATACCAATGCTAATCGATGAAAATAATCCATTTAACTACAACTACAGAGAAAAAGAGGGAGATAGCTTCACCAATAAAAAAATCAAACTTAGCGATATAGCAGTTCTATGTGAAAGCAATAAGGCAGCTTTGCAAGTAGAAAGAGATCTGACACAACTTGGCATCCCCTGCTCTATTTACAAACGAAAGGGTATCTACCAATCGGACGAAACAGACCAAATCCTCAATGTGTTGGAGTGCCTTCAAGAACCCAACAAGCCAGAATCCTATCGAAAGATTCTTTATAGTGAACTCTTTGGAATCCATCCCATAGAATTGAATCGCTTTGATGAATATACCATCGAATCGTATGAGAAAAAATGCATCGACCTTTGGGTAAAGTATTCCAGAGAACACAAATTTGCTGAATGTTTTCGATCTATCTTAGATGAGACAAGGGTATTTTGGAATACAGATCTTACCAAACTGCAATGGGAAAGGAAGAGAACCAACTACAAACAAATTTTTCAAAAGCTTTTAGAATACCAATTGAGTGGGAATTATGGTTTGGTAGAACTTATTGCCGAATTGAAAAAATGGAAGTTGAACAAAGCTTCCGAAGAAGAACAACCGCTTTACGATAGAGAAACAGAAGAAGATGCCGTACAAATCTTAACTATACACAGCTCCAAAGGATTAGAATGGCCAGTGGTCTTTCTCTACTGCTTTGGGTCTAGGAAAGATGGTCTCGCTGACTACGAATACCCTTTTGTTTCAGAAGAAAATGGATCAACCCACAGGAAGTGGATGATGAAACTCTTTGAACCAGAGGAAAATAACTTAAAAATAAAAAAAAATCCCAGTCTTGCCAGCACTCGAGAGTTAAATCACTACCTAAACGAAAAGAAAAGGCTACTGTACGTTGCAATCACAAGACCAAATGTTCGATTGTATCTGCCTTTTGTTAGATGGGGACGTGAAACCGAAACTAACAACCTCTACTCCTTTCAAAACACTGCATACGGTGGAATTTTATATGGAGAACTCAAACGAATCAAAGAGACTAACGCAAATGCAAATTATTTTTCCTTCCGGCAGTTCCCTACGGACGAGAGTTCTGGAAGAACACTTAAAAAGGACGGGCAAACCACTACTCAAAAACAAAAAGCGTCGATCTATCCCAATATTAATTTTGATTCCAAACGATTCGTATTGCAACATTCCTATTCGGGATTAAAAACAGGTCATAGTTTTAAAAAAACAAATGCGGATACGACTGGATCAGAACAAGATGGCGTTCATGACAACAAAAATCCATCTAATATAGATGAGGTGCCTTCTAGCTCCACCGCCGGAAACCTGATGCACAAAATCTTAGAAACCATCGAGTATTCCATATTTGATCTAGATGAGGCAAGAATTCTCAAACATCCTTCCTGGAAAGATAGCTTCAAACAAGCATACAGATTGTATCCCATTTCGAATTACAAATCCGATACTCCGATTGAACTGGCTATTCTTCGAATTTTAAAGAATGCTATGACAAACCCATTTGTTGTGAAGAATCGTTCAATTGCGTTAAAAGATTTGAGTCTAAACCAAAGATCGAATGAGTTGAAGTTTCAAATCTATCTAGACAAACTCATTGGCAAAAAATTAAATGACTATCCTACGTCTCTAGCTGAAATCCAACAGTTCTTAAAAGGTGCCATTGATTTGGTTTTTGAATTGGACGGACTCTATTATATTGCGGACTTCAAATCAGATAAACTTCCAAAGGAAGGATATTCACCAGCTTCTCTCGACATTGCCATAGAGGAACGAGGTTATTCCATCCAAAAAGAAATCTATGCCTTTGTTCTATTTGAGTACCTTGCCTCCATTTTTGGTGAAGAAGAGGCACTGAAAAAATTTGGCGGGGTCTTATATTTTTTCTTACGAGGAATGAAGGATGAAAATGGCGTCTATTCTGACTTAGGTGAAAGAATGAAATGGGACAAATCCAGATTCCTATCCATTAGAGAAAACATTCTCACGATGGTCTTAGATACAAGTACGAGGTGGATTGATGAAATCTAAAAACCCTGAAAAACCAAACTCCCCTACTTCGAATGAGATATTACTAAAGCGGATCTCATATTTAAAAAATCTCAACCCAGAGGAATCAAATCTATTCCAAGAGATATTAGAAGAAACGAATAAAGGCAATTTAGCTTTCGCTAATGCAATTGATACAAAGATTCCTTCAGAAATCCAAAGTCCCATTTTTGCAAAACGAGAGATAAATGGAACTCATTTCTTTTTTTTCCAAAAGGATTTTGAAGAACTCCGAAGATTGGAATCTCATCTCAAAAACTTCCTAAAGCCAGTTTCTACAACAACCATTGATAAAAGAAAATTACATGAGGAGTTGGAATCACTCCAGAAAAACTTTCGAAAGAATTCAGGTAACCAAAATTTTGAACTAACAGATGAACAGACGGGTGCTATCGGAGGCATCTGCACCTTCAAATTCCACTTGATCACCGGTGGACCAGGCACTGGCAAAACATCTGTTATTTCCTTTCTCCTAAAGGTTATGGAAAAAATGGAGATCTTGCCAAATCCAAAAGATATCGTTTTGGTTGCACCGACGGGAAGGGCAGCACAGAGACTCACTGAATCGATCCAACGAAACTTATCCCAGATGGAACCAGAAAATTTGATTTACAATTCCTTCAAGGGACAAACCCTCCATTCCCTTTTAAAACTAAATCCCAGGACAGGTATTCCCAAATTTGGAACCGAAAGGTATCTCACACAAAAGCTATTTATCTTAGATGAGATTTCAATGGTAGACCTAAAGATGATGAATCTCTTTTTAGATGCTATGAAGGAAGGGAACCAAATCATCCTTCTGGGAGATCCACACCAATTGCCTTCCGTCGAAAAAGGAAATGTGATTTCAGATTTGACAAATGTATTAGAAGGCAAATCAAATTTTCTATCAAAGCTAACCATAAGCAAACGTTTTGATGATTCTAGTTCCCTATCTAAAATCTCAAAACAAATCCAAATATCCTTTAACACCGATTTGTCTCCCCATACTATTACTGCGATCCCAATGGACTCTTTGGAGATAGGCGCTTTCAAACCCAAAGATAAAAATATCTATTGGCTGGATGGACTAAAACCTAAAGACAGGCAGATCCAAAGAAACGAAATGATTGATTTTTTGTGGAAAGATGTTTTTTGGCCTGAGGTCCTTCAGATTCATAATTGGAAGGTAACGAAAGAT
>JAPZTS010000055.1 GCA_027533185.1 Leptospira sp.
ATCCATATCAAAACCAGAAACAAGAAAATTAATAGATTCAATAATGCTAATTGGAGCATACAGTGATTTTTTAGATACTCTTCCTTTTGTTTTCTCAAATTATCATAGAGATAATTATGGAGTCTATGTTCTACTTTTCAATTTTATCGAAGCTATTGAACCAAAATTAGCAGGAGAGATAAAACTTTTAGCCTATGAAGCTGCTTGTGACAATGCCTTACATAGAGCGGGAGAAAAGGCAATCGTACCTAAAATTTTAAAGGAAGTTTCTGAACCAGCCCGTACTTTTTTTTACCAAATCGATTCCAACGAAGATTTTCGAACAATTGTTGGAGAAAAAATTGCAAAGGCTGTGGGCAATCTACCTCACCAACTCTCTCCATACCACCAGTTAGAAACGATTGAATGCCCTGTTGTTTTATTGCATGGCGAAGATGACCCAGTTATCTCTCCCGAAGAATCAAAAAAACTCTCCATGCTTCTTTCCAAAAAACAAATTCCCTTTTTGTATAGAACTTCCAGCGCAATCACACATGGAGACAATCTCCCCATCCATTCTCAAATTTTTGGAATTCCAGCTATTCTAGAGACTTTTGGAACATTTATTCAGAACATGAAACCATAGAATTTCTGGATTTCCCCAAGGGATTTGCCGATACTTGTCATAAGTATGGAAACAAAGCAATCCCCGGAATTTAACCCTGATAAAGGACTCAAAATTATCATCTCCGAGGATCGACTCACAGCTACTTTGGTCGCAAAACCCATCTGGCTTACGGGCGGTGGCATGAGCAATATTTTGATTTTAGAATCCTTGGATCTTTATGGAGTCCATCCAGATCGCATCCTTATGAAAGAAGTGGACTCTGCTGCATTAGAAATCGATAAAATACTAAAAAATCCTGAAGAGTTAAAAAAAGAACATACCTTTGTCGTTGGAAAAGGTATTCCCGCCAAACAAGGTGAAAGTGGTTGGATCAAGTTTTATTTTCCTCGTGCTACGCGGGTTGTTTTAACAGAAGATGGTAGCGCGGATTTCCGCAATATAAATAAGTACGTTCATGTAAAGGAAGGGGAAAGATTAGCAACTCTTTTTGAAGGAGTTGCTGGTGAACAGGGAATTGATGTGAATGGAAACCCAGTGTACCCCAACCCCATCGAAAGACCCAGGCTAACTCTTGGAAAGAATGTTTTGCCAAAAACCGTAAATGATCCTGAAAAACCAGAAAGGCAACTGAAGGAATACTACGCTGGACTCAGTGGAGTTGTCTTTTCTACAGATACTTCTCTTTCTGTATCTCCCGAACTAAATATAGAATCAAATATAGGCCTCGGCACAGGAAATATAAATTTTGACGGTACGATTCGAGTCAAAGGAACCATCGAAGAAGGTTCTGTTGTAGTTTGTCACGGCTCACTTTACCTGGAAGGAAATGTTGAATCATCCGAAGTTACTGTTGGTGAAGACTTAGATGTAAAAGGTGGAGTCAAAGCAAAAGGTCAAGGTGTAATCAAAGTTAAAGGAGACTTGCGAGCCAAGTTTATTGAGAATGCAAATCTCGAAATAGACGGCGATTGTATCGTAGAAAACTTTATTTTACAGAGCAACATCAAATGTTTAGGGAATATCATTCTTACAGGAGATTCATCTTCCATAATCAGTTCTGATATTCTTTCCTACCAAGGTATCACTGTTTCTTCTCTTGGCTCTTCTGCCCAGTTGGATACGGTTGTAGAAGTTGGGTTTCATTTTAAGAATGATAGACTCTTTAATGAAGGAAGTGCAAGGTTAGTGCAACTCGAAAAAGAATTAGAAGCCCTTGTCCCAGAAATACAAAAGATCAAAGAAGTAGTCCAAAGAACTCGAGGCAAACTCGATGATGCAAAAAAAGAAAAGTTCAAAGAAATCTTCGACGGATATCAAAAAAGGACAAAAACTGTGGAGCTTTTAAAAGCAAAAATCGAAGAACTAAAGGGAACTCGATTCAATCAGGATAATGTGAAAGTAGTTGTTAGAAACACTGCTCATCCGAATGCAACCATAAAGTATAAAAAACAAGTCGAAAAGATTTCAAAAGCACAAACTTCATTTGTTATGAACTTTTTCCCGAATCAGGAAAAAGCAATGCTCACTGCGTTCAAAGGCAAATAGTCACAGAGCTAAAGAATTAGTCCCAACTTTTTTAACTTAGGCGGAATCACATAATTGCAATATGGATTTGCAGGATTTGTAGCAAAGTAGTTTTGGTGGTATGACTCCGCCTTATAAAACTTCGGCAGGGGAGAAATTTCAGTAACGATCGGATCTGCAAACAATGGCTGGTGTTTCCGTTTCGATTCTGTAGCAATCTCTTTCTGAGTTTCATCGTGGTAGAATATTACCGAGCGATACTGCGTCCCTATATCATTTCCTTGGCGGTTCAGTGTAGTGGGATCATGAGCCAACCAAAAGACATCTAAGATTTTTGCAAAATTAGTAATTTCAGGATCATACTCAATTTGGATCACTTCGGCATGTCCTGTACTACCAGTACAGATGTCTTTGTAGGTCGGATTTTCTGTTTTTCCTCCCGCATAACCAGAAACAACCGAAATTACTCCTGGTATACGCAAATAAACTGCTTCAGTGCACCAAAAACATCCACCACCTAAAGTTGCCAACTCACTCATATAGAATTTAGACGATCGGAAATTTCATTTGGAGCAAATGAACCAAATTCTGTTACAAAACTTGTGATAAGATGAAACTTCGTAACATCAAAAGATGGGTTTAACGCGCGAGCTCCTTTCGGTGCAGTTTTTCCTTCTGGAATTAAAAAATTTCCAGTTCTGTCTTTTAAAAAATCATAGAGAAGCACTTCTTCTTCCCTTCTCATTTCGATAGGGATATCCTTTCCTGTAGATAGGTTGAGATCAAAGCTATCTTTAGTAGCACAAACGTAAAAAGGAACAGAATGTGCTTTGGCTGCAAGTGCAAGATTGTATGTTCCGATCTTATTGGCTGTGTCTCCATTTTTTGCTACCCGGTCACAACCAACTAACACTGCATCGATTTTTTTTGTATCCATGAGCCAACCAGACATTCCATCGGTTATTATATAACACTCGATTCCCTCTTCCATCATTTCGAAAGCCGTAAGTCTGGAGCCTTGCAAAAAGGGTCGAGTCTCATCCGCATAAACAACAACCTTTTTACCCATATCACGGAGAGAACGAATAACACCTAATGCTGTCCCATGGCCTGCTGTCGCGAGAGCACCAGTATTACAATGAGTGATAATATGAAATTCGGATTGGTTTGCATCAAAGAGTTTAGCCCCGTAATTCCCAAGACTTAAGTTGGATTTGAAGTCATTCTCCAACATCTCTAAAGCATAGGTTTCCCAAATTTCTGTAAGTCTTTCGTAACTTTTTGCACCTTCGGCTCTTCGTTTTGCCTCCTCTAAAGCAAAACTTAAATTCACGGCAGTCGGTCTAGATTGAAACATTTGTTCTATCGCAGATTCGACGATCCTCCTGTCCAAGTCCCCGGACTTTGATTTGGAGAATAGAACCAACCCGAACATTCCGGTGATTGCAATTGCAGGTGCTCCCCTAACAGCCATATCGCGTATAGCAGAAATTGTTTCATCTATCGTTTTTATTTTTAAATATTCCTTTTTTGCTGGTAGAAGCCTTTGGTCGAGAAGCTCCATTTGATCAGAATTCCAAAGAATAGGGCGCAAGGTAGATTGGGTCATATTGCAGAGTTTTTTCTGACACTCGAAAAAAAAGTGAAAAAAAGATAAAAAAAGCATTTGACAAACAATGTTGCATCGCACAAAAAGGAGTTGTGCATTGCACAAATTTCAACCGAAAAGGGAAACGAAAATGGAACAACAAGTAAAAGACGGACTTAACTTTATCCTTGGAGCAGTAACTACTGTAAAAGCAGAAGCAGAAAAAGCGATCTCTTCTATCAGCACTGAATTCCAAACTCTTGCAGCAAAAGGTGCAAAAGACCAAAGCGAAGTTTCTGTAAATCTTAGAAAATACCTCCAAGAGGGAATTGCTCAGATTGATACACTTGTAGGAAAAGCAAACTCTGCTGTTTCCGAAGTAAAAGAAAAAGTAGCAGCAGCTACAACAAAAGCTTAATAACCGAAGAATCCCCCGGGCCGTTTCTGTCCGGGGATTTTTCTTTCCAACCTAACTCACTTAATCCGAGCTCATGCTTAAGATAATCCTCGCAAGACTTTAAGTCTGAAAAATTCTCAAAGTTGATTTCAAATGAAGTAAAATTCTTTTCGGAAATCGTTTCTTTCCTAAGTTTATATAGATCTTTCAGAAACTCTCGATAGATTCCAAACATTTCTTTTTGTTCGATCTTCTTATGATAGAAGTATTTCTCTATGGCCGTTGCAAAGATATGGTCACTGGCAATAAGACTATAGGTAGTAGAAGAATCAGATACTTCGAGGAATAAATCTTCCCATTCTTTCGAGATTTCGCTCTCTTTGTTTTTACAATCGTATGTTTGGCAAATAGAAGTTCCATAAAAAGAAAAATTTTGACTTTTCGGATCTTTCGTAAAGATCGGGTGGATCATACATCCAATTTTTTTGTCGGATTCATCCACATACCCCAGAAATGGACAATTGTAAGTACTATCATCTTTTTTTGGGTAAATGCTCTCTGTTTCTTCTCTACTTTTGCGATATATAGGAAAACTATGTCGAACTTCAAAGTTTACTGTAGATTTGAACTGCTCTGTTCTTTCTTTTAGAATTTCTTTATATTCAGGAATAGAAACTTTGAGATTGAAAAGACCACAACAAGCCCCGCAAGATACACCGCCATTTTCAGGATGGCAGAGGCTCAATTTTTAGGAACCTCTGCAGAAAAAGGATGAAGCCCACTGAATACAAGCTCCCATTCGCCTGACTCTCTTTTCTCTTTAAAATATGTTAGAAAGGGGATTACTTTTTTTTTCTTATCATGAATCAACACTAAGTTTCCTTTTTGGGAAGATAGACTTTCATGCAATCTGTCTTTACTTCCGCCCGATGTATTATAGAAGAAACTTGGCTTAAGTCCTTTAAAGTAAAAATGTGGGGTTGATGTATCAGAAACTAAAACAATACTCAATCGGTCTAATTCAGAAAATTCCACTAGGAGATTCTCGATAAAAAATTGAAGAATAATTTGTTGAGATTCCATCTCCTCAGGATCAGGTATTTTTGATTCCCATCTTTCCATCCAAGAGACGATTTTAAAAATTGTTTCTTTTTGATTTTGAAGAATTGTTAACGTCGATTCGAAGAGACTCGTGATCTTAAGTTTTTGAAAATCCCAAAGACAACTGTAAACCAATTCCCACCATTTGCGAATATTCAATGCATCATCAGGATTATTCGGAATCGATTTGCTCATGGCATGAGCATTATGATCACTAAAAATAACCATTCCAACAACTTGAGAAATTGCCTCAAATAACCTGATTAGATACACAATCGACTTCCAACTAACCGTATCTATCTTTTGATTGTTCAAAAAAGTTTTATATGCAACTGATATGGGCGTTGGGTACAACTCTAAAATTGTTGAAGGATTTATAACCTTATTCACTGGCAGGATGTTTTTTTCCTGAGATACAAAGGAGAAATCAGGATTCCCATACAAAGAGTAATTTGCCCAGGTGAGATCATTCGAAAGGTAGTTTCTTCGGGCGAATTCTTTTGCCAAAAATAGAGACTCACCCACTGACTTATCTGAAAACAAATAAGAGTAAAACCGGACTGTAAAATCAATCGTTCGCTCGTTATCTAAAATCTCCCAATTTGTGCCAATAAAAGTTTTTATCCCAGCTGTAAGAAATGCTCCAGCGTATTGATTCAAAACACTTGTGTTTAATTTTTTAGATGAAGATTTTACCGACATACATGAGTTAGAAAATACCAACTCTGTAGCTATTCCTGTAGATTTTATTTCTCTAGCTTTTAAAACTTTTCCATCAGAAAGTAACCATCCATTTTCTAATGGATCATCCGAAAAATGTAGATGCCCGGAATAGTGAATGATGTCTTTATCTTTAACAAGAGAAAGTAACTTAAGTTTGGTGACTTGCTTACCACCAATAAATTCTAGCTCCAATTGCTGCGACGGCACTTTTTGGCTGAGTATGGAAAATAATATCTCGCCCTCTTTTTGTGCATGCTCTAGATCTTCCGTCGGGTCGGCTATGATCAGCATCTTAAGTTTTCGATTATTCCTATCGGAGGATTTGTGTAAACCTCCGCGGATAGTCTTTCCAATTCGAAAACGATCAGACAAAAACGAATTCCCATCATGGAGGAGTTCCCAAGGTATAAGGGCTAAGATAGGATCGATATTGAAGTGGATGCTCTGTTTTGTTGTATTTTTTAACTTCTCTATGATGGATAGAGGGAAAAATTGTTGGTAAAACGTCTCACCGAGAACTTTCAAGTCTTGTAAAAGATCTGCATTTAAGATAGCTTTTTGGTTTCCCAAAATTGCTTGAGAAACGTGGACCAGACGTTCCACTTCTGCAAGGTATTCTAAAATTAAATCCTCATCAATCGTGGACTGGATATGAGACTCTTCAACAGGAAGATTGTTCTCCAAAACGTTGAAGATATTTACGTTTCCAACCCGATCAATGATAAGGGAGAGCATCCTCCCGAAAGGTTACCCAACTAAAATGGATAAGTCAAATGATTTTGAAATGCCGTTTCCTATAAATTCTATTGTATAATTGCCTGGAGCAAGTCCCGAGAAACTGGCTGATCCATCTTGGTTGATCTTTCCTGTCAGGATGAACCTGCCTTCTCGCCTAAGATTGACTTGTTGAAACGTAGGTTCAGCCTCTGCTTTCACAGAAAGATAGACTTCGTTTTTATTTTCTTTCACAATCTGGTAGCAGAATTTTTGGTCTTCCGCAGTTGTTTCTTCGAAGATTACCGAATTTCTGACATCATCTGGTGCATCCGTCGATGTCGACCTGACTGCAAGGGGCAACTGAGAAGTTTCTGAGATCGAGAGATTTTTTAAAAGTGATCCTACTAGACGAATTCCTTTTTCCGTGAGGAGTAGGATGAGGTTGTCTTCTTTTTCTGGTCGAGAAAGATTGTTCTTTGTATACTCTCGCAGATAGGCAGGCAAAGGAAGGGGGCTTTGGTTCAGAGAGGTCTCTGCCTTACGGATGTCCAAGGCTTCAGAATCTGCCTCGGGTCCATTCTCTCGTAGGATCGTAAAAAAGGTTTCTTCCCATTCTAAAAATGCATCCAAAACTCCAGGTTCTTCCGCTAGATGAGATTCGTCAGGAAAGACTCCATCTAAAAACAGTTGCTTTGCTAGTTCTTTGGCTTTTGCTGTTTGGTTCGGAGATTTCATAGGCTACCCTTCCTAAACATAGGAGACGAAAAAAACTAGGGTTCCTCCGCAAAGATATGGACTTTTTTTTCCATTTTTTCCAAAATTCTGAGTAGAGTCACAGAAACACTTCCTTCCGAAATTCCTAAAATCCTAGCAATTTCGCGGTAGGGTGTGCGGACTAAAAAATGGCCCTTTTGTTTCTTATCTAAAAGCTTTTTTCTCTGTTCGTATTTTTTTTGCAAAGAATGTTCTAGACGCTCTCTATAATAGACCGCCTCAACGGAATCTCCCTGACCTTTTGCTTTTTTTTGATCTTTGAGATCTAGTATATTCAAATATAGGGAGGTGATCTTATCTTCCATCTTTAGGTTTTCTACCTCTCTTTCCGATAGACCCTCTCGTATCCCCAAAATCTCTACGAGTAGAGCTTCCTTCGAGATACCTGTTTTTTCGCAGATAAATTGGATTTCATCAGGTTCTAGATGGAGGTAGTAGATAAAGGATAGTTTGAAAACAACTCGGGATTCAAGTTTTATATCAGAAAGGATAGATAGGAATTGGTCTGAAACTTCGTTGGCGCGTTCCTTGGCATTTGTCAAAGTGTCCGGCTCGTCTTCGATGGTATTGTATTCTTTGCCCTCTTGGTTTACTCTACCGATCGATTGTGTTTTTAATTCACGTTTGGTCCTTTGCCAGTCAATGAGCAAGTTCCTTAAAACAGAATAAAACCAAGTCTTAAAACTAGATTTACCAACAAAACTTTTAAATCTCTTTCCGTTTTTTAACCTTTCAAAGGCATAAATGAAATAATCGGAAGCATCATCCTCAGTTAAATGAAAAACTCGCACAGGAAAATTATAGATATCTTGCGAGTATAGGTCAAAAAAGCGAGACAGGGCAGGCTCTTTTGCCTCACCGCACTCCTTAACAAGGGAAAAAATTTCTTCTGGGGAAAGTGTCTGAGTTGTCATTATCTACTTTCCTAAATCACCTAGGCACGAAAGGCTTTCAGAAATATGAAAGGAATGATTTTTAAACTTTGGATATTGGCAAGTTTTCTTTTGTTTCCTCTTTGGATTTCTAAAGTTTTTTCCCAAAACCAATCAGACAAAAATCCACCAGAATTCCAGTGGCCTATCCAAGGCATCGAACTTGCGGGACTCCTTACAAGTACATTTGGTGAATCAAGAAAAGACCACTTTCATAACGGGTTGGACATTTCTTCTGTTTTCCAACAGGTCAAACCAATGGCTAATGGTTTTGTAGTTTATTCAAGATACGCAGAAGATGATCCCTTTGAGGACGAAAGAGGCTCGGGGAATATCGTTTGGGTCGCACATGATGCCGGTTATATCAGTGGATACTATCATCTTGCGGGAAATAGACATCAAAATCTTCGGACCAAATCACAGGTTACAAGAGACGATACCATTGGAATTACAGGGAACACGGGGCATTCCAGCGGAGGCCACCTACACTTTGTTTTAGGAAAAGATTTTGGTAGAACACTTCTAGACCCTCTTACCCACCTGCCTCCTGTAGAGGATACAATTCCGCCCCAAATTGCGAATCTGTTTATTCATGTAGGAGATAATTTTACAAATCTCAATGATGGAGACAATATCAATGTTTCAAAGGCATTCCCACTAACTGTGAGTGTTCTTGATGCAGGTGTCAAAAATAGCCAAAGGCGAGGAATTAAGGAAATTTCTTTTACCTTTAATGGTGAAAAGTGGAAAGAAGGAAATTTTGAAGAGCTCAAATTTCAAAAAGGAAAATGGGTAACTAAAAATGGACTGAGTTTTGAGGAGCTCTTTTTTAAAGATCGTTATCTCGTTGGGAATATGAATCTTAAAGCTGGCGAAAATACTATAAAAGTAAAAGCCAAGGATTTTTCTAACTTGGAATCTGAACGATCCTTTAGCATCAATATAACAAGAATTAGCGGTGGAAATTAACTTAAAACTTAAGAGTATTTAAAAGAAGAAAAATTTATCCAAAGAATACAAGGGTCACTGGGTCATCCAAAAACTCTGACTTCTTCACCTACAGTATACCGAACGGTACCTTTTCCAAGGATTCCCGTGAGTTCGCTCATTAGATCATCCGAGATATCTATGGAAAAAAACTCGTGGGCTCGGATTACTTTCTTTTCTTCTCCTTCACCGAGAAGATGAAAATATACCATAGACTTTCCTTTGTAATGCGAAAGCACTCCTTGGAGTTCATTTATGATATTGCGATTTTTGTCTTGTTTGAGATCGATAGTTAGGTGGAGTGTCTTCTCCATTTTCTTTTCGATTGTAACAGAATTTAATTCTTCCAAATGATTTACGATAATTTGGCCTTTTAGCTCCGATTCGTCGGCATCCAATCTTTCAATAATCCCTTTGATAAAAAGAGTATTGTCTTCAATAAATAGAGATTTGAACTGTGCATATGTTTTGGGGAAGGCAACACATTCTATTTCTCCAGTTTGGTCCTCTAACATAAAATTGACAAATTCTTCCTTCTTTTTAGTAAGTTTGACAACCTTTTTAGAAATGACTCCTGCAACTTCCACTTTGGATTTAGTTTTTACATCCTCTAATTTTTCAATAGTTATGGGTTTAAGGGTCTTTAATTGTTCATGGAATTTATCAAGTGGATGGCCCGATAGATAGAGTCCTGTAGTTTCCTTTTCTCGCCTTAGTAGCTCATCCCCATTCCACTCAATCCCATCCTTGGGAAGATTGAGGCTCTCCATGATAGACATAGAACCACCAAACAAGGAAAACTGACCTTCTTTCTCCTCCGCTTGTTTTTTATTTGCAAAAGATAGAATTAAGTCTGTTGATTCAAAAACAGATTTTCTAGTGTAACCGAACGAATCGAAGGCTCCACCTTGAGCGAGAGACTCCAAAACTTTTTTATTCGCAAGACGTGTATCCAAATGTTTTGTAAAGTCTTCTATCGTATTGTAACCATTTGTTTTTTTGCGATTGTTAATGATATTTTCCGCTGCAAGTTCTCCAACACCTTTGATCGATGCAAGGCCAAACCGAACGGTTGTATCATCCGTAATTTCAAAAGAGATACCAGATTCCTTAAGGTCAGGACCTAAGATACGTATGCCCATATCCTTTGCATTGTTGATGTATTTTACTACATCAGTTATTTTGGAATGATCACCCGAAAGGAGTGCTGTAAGGTATTCGATGGAGTAATTCGCCTTTAGATAAGCAGTTTGGTACGTTACAAATGCGTAGGCAACAGAGTGGGATTTGTTAAAACCATACTCACCAAATTTCTCTAATTGTTCAAAGAGTTCGACCGCAAGTTTTTCATTGATTTTGTTTTCAATGGCACCTTTGATAAATTTTTCTTTAAGGGCAGGCAGTTTAGACTTATCCTTTTTTGCCATCGCCTTACGCAGAACGTCAGAATCTCCGACAGAAAATCCACCCATAATCCGAGAGATTCCCATCACCTGTTCTTGGTAGACAACAACCCCATAAGTTTCACCTAACACCTGTGCCAAACTTTCATGAGGGAATACAACCTTCTTTTTACCGTTCTTCCGGTCTAAATAGTCATCCAACATCCCAGAACCCATCGGACCTGGTCGGTAGAGAGCAAGAAGGGCTGCAATCTCTTCAAATTTTTGAACTTGGGCTTTTGCAAATAGGTCTCGGATTCCTGATGAGGAATCCAGCTGAAATATTCCCAAAACATTTGCCTTTCGTAAAAGAGAAAAGGTATTGGGATCATCGAGCGGAATTTTATCCAAATCCAATTTGATTCCATGTCTTTTTTCGATGAGTTTGGTTGCATGGTGGATGGTTGTTAGGTTTTTTAGTCCTAAAATATCCATTTTGATGAGTCCAACCTGTTCGGACATGTTCTTGTCGTATTGCGTTACAATGGATCTTCCATCCTTTCCAGGTTCAGCAACTGTAGAAAGTGGAACAATTTCTTCGAGGGATGTTGGTGAGATTACAACGCCAGCAGCATGTCTTCCGACCTGACGGTAGTTACCTTCTAGTTTTTGAGCAATGGAAAAAACCTTTTTGTTTAGATCAGATTTTTCCGCAACATCACGTAGGTCTTTTGAAGTTTCGACCGCTTCTTGGATTGTGATTCCTAATTTTTTAGGAAAAAGTTTACTCATTTCGTTCACTTCCGAAAAAGGAACATTGAATACTCTCGCTACGTCTTTGATGGCTGCTTTTGCCGCAAGCGAACCAAAGGTGATGATCTGTCCTACCCGGTCTTCACCATATCTGTGTTTGATATAATTAATCACCTCTTCCCGACGTTCGACACAAAAGTCGGTATCGATATCGGGCATATCTTTTCGATCGGGGTTTAAAAACCTTTCAAACAGTAAGTTGTAACGGATGGGGTCAACATTGGTAATTCCCAAGGCATAAGCAATGATAGAACCTGCTGCAGAACCTCGCCCTGGGCCAACTGGAATCCCAGACCTTCGTGCAAAATTAATATAATCTTGAACAATTAAAAAATAACCCGCAAAATGCATGTTACGAATGGTTTGCATTTCGAACTCAGTTCGCTCACGAACTGGAGGTGTGATATCGCCATATTTTTCTTTGATTCCTTCCCAAACCAATTTTTCCATATAGGTATCGGTATCAAAACCAGCTGGAACTTCAAAAGGAGGAAGAAGTGGATTCCCGAATTTAAAATTGAGCGAGCATTTATCACGAATTGCTAATGTGTTGTAGAACGCATCTGTATGATCTGGAAAGAGACCAAACATCTCACGCGGAGACTTCACATAAAAGTTTTCGTTAAACCCAAAGCGCATCTCATCGTCGATATTCTTTCGCATACCGATTCTAAGTAAAATGTCTTGTGCTTCTCTATCATCTTTCGTTAAGAAGTGGGAATCATTCGTTAAAACTAGTGGAATTCCTGTCTTCTTAGAAAATCGAATTACTTCATCAGCTACTTTTTTTTGTTCGGGAATTCCATGGTCTTGGATTTCTAAATAGAAATCTTCCTTTCTAAAAATTTCATGGAGTTTTCCCGCGAGAGCATAGGCTTTGTCCGTTTTACCTTCTAATATCTTACGGTTTACCTCACCTGCAAGGCAAGCTGTTAGACAAACAAGCCCTTCACTATGTTTCTCCAAAAGGTCATAATCGATTCTTGGCTTTCGATAAAAACCTTCCGTAAACGATCTACTTGCTAGCTTTATAATATTTTGATATCCTACTTCATTTTTACAGAGTAAAATGATATGGTAGGCACCACCATCCGCAATCTCGTCCAACTCAGTTTCTGCGGAGCGTGAAGGAGTTACATAGAATTCACAACCGATGATTGGCTTTACTTCATGTTTGACAGCCTCTTTGTAGAATTCGATTGCTCCATACATGTTTCCATGGTCGGTAATGGCGACAGAGCTCATCCCCAGTTCCTTTACACGTTTCATCAGATCTGAAATTCTGATGGCCCCATCGAGCATGGAATAGGTTGTGTGCAAATGTAGGTGGGCAAAGTCGTCCATGTCTTGGTGACATAGTAAATCGGGACCCCTTCTAAGTAAAGCGCCCCAAATTTAAAAATTTAGAATTTTTTTTTGAGAATGGCCAACTCTCAGAAGACCAGTTTCGGGTCCAAGTCCAAAAACGATGGCGATTTATTTTTCAGTCCGAAAACTGACCAGAAGATGTCATCCTTTCCCCTACCCAAGATTTCGGAAGTAACAGACGCAATGCGAGAAAAAATCCAAGCCAAGATCGATTCCAAAACAAAACCGATCGGCTCCCTTGGAGTTCTCGAAGAAATTGCCCTACAAATTGCGAGTGTCCAAGAAACACTCAGCCCAAAGATTCAAAATCCGACCCTCATCATATTTGCAGCTGATCATGGAATTACAGAAGACCCTGTCTCTTTGTATCCCAAAGAA
Organism: Leptospira sp.; assembly: GCA_027533185.1. Classification (GTDB taxonomy): domain Bacteria; phylum Spirochaetota; class Leptospiria; order Leptospirales; family Leptospiraceae; genus Leptospira_A. The sequence goes on from JAPZTS010000055.1 coordinate 13,292, forward strand.
GTTACATGGCAAATGGTTAACAATTTTTTGTTAGGTGGAGCTTGTGCCAATGTATTTGCAAATTTTAATAAAATACAAGTAAAGATTGTCGATGCGGGGGTGGACCACGAGTGGGAACCTATTCCGCCTAACTTGATTGTTCAAAAAATCGGACGAGGAACAAAAAATTTCAAACTTTTGCCTGCAATGGATAGAGAATCTGCGGAAAACTCTCTCCAAACAGGTATAAACCTTGTTTCGAGCAAAGATTTTCAAAACAGTAATTTTTTCCTTTTTGGCGAGATGGGAATTGGAAATACATCCAGTGCCTCACTTATCCACCATTGTTTGTCTGGTATTCCCTTAGAAGATTTGGTAGGAAAAGGAACAGGCCTGAACTTGGAAGCCACAAATCAAAAACTGAACATACTCAAGACAGCAAAATCCCGAACGGGGCAAATCTTAGATCCCATTCAAGTACTTTCCGAATATGGTGGGTTTGAAATTGGTATGATGGCAGGGTCTATGTTAGGTGTGGCCTCTCAGAAAAAAATATTTATGGTAGATGGATTTATAGCAACTGCCGCATACCTTCTTGCAAAATCTCTAGATCCAAATATAAAACACTATTCCATCTTTTCACATAAATCAGATGAGGCGGGACACCAAACCATTCTCAAATACTTAGGCGTTAGTCCCCTACTCCAATTGAGAATGCGACTTGGGGAAGGAAGTGGTGCCCTAGCTGCATTTCCTTTGGTATCTATGGCAGTTTCATTTTTGAATGAGATGGCTTCTTTTGGTGAGGCAAACGTCAGTGAGAATAAAACTGGTGGATAGTTCAAAATCTATGCCAAATAAGCTGAATTGGGTCCAATTGGAAATTCGTTACTTCTTTATTTCAGTTTCCTTTCTCACAAGAATTCCCATTCCAACTTGGGTTGGTTTTCAACAAGATTGGCTGGATAAATCGATAAAGTACTCTCCATACATTGGCGCCCTATTGGGTGGTATTCAGTTTTTCCTGTTTTCCTTTCTCGCTCTGTTTTTTTCTCCAGAGCTCTCCTTTGCGATTTCGATCGGCTTTCTTTTGATTCTTACGGGAGGATTTCACGAAGACGGTTTTGCCGATTTTTGTGACGGGATAGGTGGTGGCTGGAAACGAGAAGATATTCTCCGCATTATGAAAGATAGTCGGGTTGGAAGTTTTGGATCCATTGGGATCAGTCTTCTCATACTGATTAAAATACTTGGATTTTCTGGTGCTCTTCAAAAGATCCATTTGAGTACACTCCAACTTTTTTTTTGGTTTGTCACGGCACAAAGTTTTAGTCGGTTTCTGTCTTTGAGTTTTATGACTCTCCTTCCTTATGCAAAGGAAGACGGGTATGCAAAACCTATGGCAAAAGAAATTGGTTTCACACAACTTTTGTTTGCTTGTATTCCTTCTGTTTTTTCTTTCATTCTATTAGCAATCGAATATCCAAATTTTCTTTGGACTTTGGTGTTTTTACTTCTGGTTTCCACCTATGCCTACCGCTTGATGAAAAAATGGATCCAAGGTTTTACAGGTGATTGTTTAGGTGCCGTACAACAAATGAATGAAACGATCCTTTGGGTCTCGGGAGTATTTTTGTGGAACTCTATTTAGTTCGTCATCCGGAAACCACAGCCCCCAAAGGTCTTTGTTATGGACGAACCGACTACCCTCTCAAATACTCAGTGGAAGAGACTGGAAAAAAAACAATGGCTGATCTTCCGGATAGTTTTGACCATATGGTTGTTAGCCCCGCACCTCGAGCCCAAAAATTGGCCAATTACCTTTTGTCGGATTACCAACAAATCTTTCCCGCAAATAAAGAGTACGAAACTGACAAAAGAATAACAGAAATGGATTTTGGAGATTGGGAAGATAAATATTGGGACGATCTACCAAAAAAAGATACGATGCCTTGGATGAAAGACTTTGTGAATCGCCGAACACCAAACGGAGAAGCATTCACCGACCTAATTGCACGTGTGACTCTCTTCTTAGAGGATTGGAAACCCAAGGGTGTCAAAAATCAAGATTGGTCAAAACAAAATGGCAGAGAGTTATCTCGGATCATTGTTGTCTGCCACTCGGGCCCCATACGTGCCTTGTTATGCCTAATAAACAGCAAACCATTCGAAGAGGCTTTTAAAATGCCTATCGAATTTGGATCTGTTCAGAAATTGGAATTATAAGTCCTATTCTGCCTTCTTCTTTTCACCCAAAGGTCCGAGTTTTGCAAGGATGAGTTCGTTTACAAGTTTTGGGTCTGCTTTACCTTTGGTTTCTTTCATAACACCGCCAACAATAGCACCTAACACACGATCTTTACCGTTTTTCCAGCCTTCTACGGATTCTGGCTGAGATGCGATCACTCGAATTACAATTTCTTCCAAAGCTTTGTCATCGCGAACTACCTTGAGTCCTTTTTTCTCTACAATCACCTCGGGCTCCTCTTTCGAGGTTAACATCTCTTCGAAGATGGTTTTGGCGATCTTTCCCGTGATTTCTCCAGAGTTAATGAGTTTGATCAATTTTCCAATGCGAGTAGGTTCAATTGCAAATTGGTCGATCGTAATATTTTCTTTATTAACGATTCCGAGAATCTCATCCTTCACCCAGTTCGATGTTTTTTTAGCATCACCTGACTCGCGTAAAGCGTTTTCAAAATATTCGGCAATTTCTCTTTCACTGGTTAAAACATCTGCATCGTATTCAGGAAGTCCAAGTTCTACTTTGTATCGCTCTTTTTTTTGTCTTGGTAATTCTGGCAACGACTTACGAATATCTTCGATGTAACTATCACTGATTTCAATTGTTGGAAGGTCTGGTTCTGGAAAGTAGCGATAGTCATGGCTCATTTCCTTAGATCTCATCGGGATCGTTTTTAATAAGGTTGCATCCCATAGTTTAGTCATTTGTTGGAAGGTCTGGCCTCTTCCATACATATCCTTTTGCCATTCTACTTCGTAGTCTATTGCTTGTTTAACGGCTTTAAAGGAATTAAGGTTTTTGATCTCTACGCGTGTGCGGAAACCCTTTTCTCCAATTGGTCGAATGGATACGTTTGCGTCACAACGAAGTGAGCCTTCTTCCATATTACAATCAGATACTTGCACATACCTAAGGATTGTTTTTAACTCATTCAAATAGGCATAGGCTTCGTCAGACGAACGAATATCTGGTTCAGAAACGATTTCAATCAGTGGTGTACCGGCACGGTTGTAGTCTACATAAGACCTGTTTATGCTTGGATCGTGAGAGTGGATGAGTTTGCCCGCATCTTCTTCCATATGGATTCGGGTCAGAGGAATAAACTTTTCTTCGTCTTGGCCCTTCCATTTTACATGGATACCACCTTTCGTCGCATAAGGCTTATCATACTGGGATATTTGGTATCCTTTCGGCAGATCAGGATAAAAATAATTTTTTCTATCAAACTTTGTGAATTGTGTAATCTCACAACCGAGGGCAAGTCCCGCACGAACTGCCTTTTCTAAGACAACTTCATTTAATACAGGCAAGGTGCCGGGGAGTGCAACACAAAGTGGAGAAATATGAGTATTGGGACTGCCACCAAATTCATTTATTGCAGTTGAAAAAATTTTAGATTCTGTGTTGAGCTGAACGTGGACCTCAAGTCCTATAATTACTTCGTATTCCATGGGTGTATTTGCAGAATTTTGTAGAAAAACCCCATTGGCAATCGAATTTCGAATAAATTAGGCATCCAGCTCCTGATCCGATTTTACTACCAATTTATATAGTTTTTTCTGTTCGACGAGAATTGTCACTTCGCCTTTTTTATGCATTTTTTTAGTGAATTCCGATAGCTCGCGAACTCGTGTGCGGAATGCCAAACCTATCTTTTTATCTTCAAAGGCTATATGTGAAAGTAACCAGTTGCGAAGGTCTTGCACTAGATGGAGTCCCGCTCTTGGGTTCCCCATCTTAAATTCGTCATTCCGAAGTTTTATAAACTCGATAAATCGTTTGTGTTGGTTGGTGTGATTTGCCGTATCAGTGTAACGAAAATACCGCATGATTTGATCTTCAACATTGAAATGATTTTTAGTATAATCAATGGCCGAGTTCATTATCTTTTGAAAGGTTTCTTTTGAAGGAACTCCAGCCTTTACTGCATGATCAAGATCCACTATCATTTTAAGTAGCCAGATATGTTGTAGGTCTATAATGGGAATTCCAGTTTCTAAATTGTATGTCTTCCAAATATTTTGAATCTCTTGGACAGTGTCTATAGTTTGGGTTTGTAAGTTCAGAGAGTTACCTTGATTCGAATCAACCTGAACTATATTTTGATAGAATAACAATTGTTCTTTGGAGATAGGATATTTTCCTGACTTTAAAAGAGAATTACAAAAGGATTTTAGATCAACATTTGCAGAATTAAAAAAATCACCGTAGTCTCGATCGTCGTATAATATATGTTTAAAAAGCCAATTTTTTAGAATTTGTAGAAGCCCCAAAGCCGCTACTTGGCTATTTTCTGCTTCATAAAACTTTTCTGTAAGTTTTTCCACAAATTGCCTATGTCCTTTGACATGGGCATCATACTCAGGATAGGAGAACTGCTCTAGGATTTCTTCTTCTAATGCAAAATGTTCGGATACATAATCTAGAGCATTTTTAAAAGAAGGCTGAACATCAACTGCTTCCCCCGATTCGTCAGCTTCCAAAATTTTTTCTTCCAGCTCAACAAGGATATGAACAAGCCAAATATGTTGTAGGTCAATTACAGGGATTCCCAATTGAAAAGGTTCACTCTTCCATAGGGATTTAAGAGTTTCAAGATGATTGGATAATCCTTTTTGCATAGTCGTTCCAAGTTCAACACAGAACGAAATTCGTCATTCGAAATGAAAGAATACTTTATTGATTTTAATCAATGCAATATCCGAAGAAATCAGGACAATGCGTTAGGGATTGTAGTGAAAATCCAAACACCATCTATCTCAAATGAGGAGGTGTTTGGATTGCAACGGAAAGCCCGCCCAAGCGCTTCTATGCGCTTGGGAACGCCCAGAAATCTATACGAACCACTTCGTGGTTAAACTTACAATTTTTCTCACAAAACCCGTATATGGTGGATACATCAATTTTACGATGGAGGCTTTTGGCGTTTGAAGAACCGACCTTTCATGTGAAAAAGTCTTAAAACCATAGATGCCATGATAACTTCCATGTCCTGAATGATTCACACCACCAAATGGCAGATTCGGATTCACCAAATGGAGCATTACATCATTGACAACTGCTCCACCTGAGCTTGTTCTTTTGAGAACATATTTTGCAGTACCATTCTTCTTCGTAAAAATATACAGTGCTAGTGGTTTTGGTTTTGAATTGATAATTTCAATCGCTTCATCTAATGAATTATATGTAACAATTGGTAACAAAGGTCCAAAGATCTCATCTTCCATAATTTTTGAGTCTCGATGAACATTCGTTAGAATCGTTGGAGCAATAAAATTATCATTGCCATTTACTTTTCCTCCGTAGGCAACGGTTGCACCTTTTTTGACTGCATCTTCAATATACCCAGATACTCTTTGGAAATTTTTTGCATTTACAATTCGGCAAAAGTCTTGGTTGTTTGAAAAGTTTTCTTCTTTTGATTTGAAGAATTTTTCAGTTGCTTCCCTTGCATACTTTACAAATTCATCGACTTTTGAATCTGGTATCAAAAGATAATCGGGAGCAACACAGGTTTGACCCGCATTTAAAAACTTCCCCCACATAATTCTTTCTGCGGTAAGTTTGATATCAGCATCCTCTGCAACCACACTCGGTGATTTTCCACCCAACTCTAAAGTAACTGTAGTCAGGTTTTTTGCTGCCGCTGCCATTACAATCTTTCCAACGGGTGTAGATCCTGTAAAAAAGATATGGTCGAATGGTTTTTCTAATAGAGCTGTCGCAACATTCACTTCCCCTTCAAAAACGGCTACCTCATCTTCAGAAAAAACTTCCGTGAGCATTGTTTTCAAAACATGAGCGGTGTGCGGAGTAAACTCGGAAGGCTTTAACATGACCGTGTTTCCCGCAGCAATAGCAGCAGCAATAGGAGCCATCGCCAAGTGGAAAGGATAATTCCAAGGAGCAATAATAAGGCAAACACCTTTGGGTTCATAAATCAATTTACTCGTAGAACCAAGCAAGGTAGGAGGCGTGTATACATTGACAGGTCTCATCCATTGTTTGAGATGTCGGATGGCATCATTAATCTCACCTATCACAGGTAATACTTCAGTAATATCAACTTCGCTCGCTGATTTTTTAAAATCTGAGTGGAGTGCAGATTGTACTTCTTTTTGGTATTTAAAAATCACATCCTTCAGCTTTTTTAGCTTTAGAATTCGCTGTTTGTAGTTGGAAAGTTTAAGTGCTTGTGCCTTTTTCTTTTGGACTGAAAAAATTCGATCGATATCGGATGGAGTGAAACTCTTGGTTTGGATCAGAGTTTTGGTGGATCCCGTTTCTTTGGAAATAGTGGCTTGTGTCATGGCTTGCTCCGTATTACTGACTCTCGTTCAGTTAGAGCACTAAATCAAGAACTTTTTAAGAAATGAGTCCTTTCTTAGTCATTTTTATGACAAAACGCCTTTGGAAAAACCTGGTGGGGGGCCATTTTTCAAACAATCTCTGGTTTTTTCCAAATATAGAGCCGCTGCTTTGTCTTTTGGATCCTTTTCTACGACCCGAGAAAACTCACTCTCTGCCAATGCAAAGTCGCCATCCCAGAACGCATTTACGGCAGTCTCGAAGGTAATTTTGGATTGGACCTTGGATTCAAAGTTTTCTTCTAAACCCTCAACCAGTACTTGCGCTATACCAACTAACCTTTCCTTCGATGGAAGTTTTATAAAATCCAAAATACGGTGCGGATAGGAATCAGGGTTTTGAAGTTCTAATAATGCATCTAGGCTCAGTATAATTTTTGCCCCATACTTCTTTGTCATCGCTTCAAGTGAGTTGGCAACACCCATTGAATCCGATAATACGGCACTTTCAATCCTTTGTTCTTCGCCTATAATACCTAACATCAGTTCACCGAAGTGAATTCCAATTCCAATTTGAATCTTTGGAACTCGGTGGGTTGTATTTTCCGCATTCCATTTAGCTATGGAGTGGTGCATTTGGATCGCTGCTGTAATTGCGTCTTCTGGCTCACGATCAAACAAGGCAAAGACGGCATCACCGATATACTTTTCAATAAATCCATTTTGGGCCCGAATGATAGGTCCGACATGGCTCAAATAGTCATTTAAAAATAGAAAGTTTTCCTCCGGACTCAATGCTTCTGAAATAGAAGTAAAATCTCGGATGTCTGACGATAAAACAGTCATTTTTCTTGTAACAAAATCACCTCTTTTGATTTTTCCAGAATGATTTTCATTGAAGAGCTCTAAAAGTCTTAGAGGAACAAACTTCGAATAAATTCTGTTAGATGAATCTAACCGATCATTGATCTCTTTTAATTCTGTAGTCAGGCTTTCCATTGACGAATAGATTCGTGCATTCCGACGGGCAAGGAGGATACTTTGGAACAAAAAGAAGAAGAATAATCCGAAAGGCATGATGGGTTCGGCTTGAAAAACATTATTACCAGCCAAAACATCATGTGTAGAACCAATCAACAGGAGTACAGTTCCAAAAAATAGAAATCCAGTATCCTTTTTTTTCTGGCGAAATAATTTAAGAGAAATCCAAAACGAACAAATACTAAAAAATAAAATAATAACCAAAGAAACTATATTTGCTTCGGTGAAAATTTTCGCAGGAAAAGATATAACAAACAATAGAAATAGAATGGCGATCACCCAGGACAGTTGGACTATCCACTTAGGTACATCTGTTTTTCCTGGGAAAAGACTTTGTAAAAAACTTAGAAAGAAACTCGCCATAAGCGGAGCAGAACCATAATCGATTCGTTGCATAAGCTCCCAAGGAAAATTTGGAAAGATATATACAATATAATAATTATCTAAGACAACTAGGCGGAGTCCTGTCAAAAAACAAAACATGGCAAAATAAAAATTACTCTTTTCGTCTCTTCGTATCAAAAAAACTGTTAGTTGGTAAAGAGCCATCGTTAAAAGGGCACCAAAAATAAAAACTTCACAACCTGAATACATGAGAGATAGATTTTGTATGACTTCCTTTTTTCCGATTTCAATCGGCTTTCTAAATCCGCCCCTCGCATGTTGGAAGTTACTCACTACTAAAATCAGTTCATTTTCCAGTGAAACTGGCTGGAAGGAGACATATTGGATTTGGTTTTTGGGTTTGGAAGTTTCTTTTGAGTCTCCAACAACTCCCACTTCTGCCAATTTTTGTCGATTCACATAAAATTGATACGCACTGGTTTGAGCCGTCAACCTGAGGTAGTAGCGAAATTCCGTAGTGGGAACTTTTAATTTCAATCGATAGCTTGCGAGTCCATCGCCACCTTTTCCTTCGGGACGAATGGAGTTCCAGGAACTTGGAACATTGACTAATTTAAATTCCTCGGAATCGATTTTAGAAAATAAACTTTCACCAAATCCTTCATTCCAATATATTTCCCATTCTCCACTCAAAGCAACTTTGTTAGGTGATTCAAGTTCACTTAAGTCAATACTCAATTCTCCATTTTTTGCTTTTGGTTTCTCTTTTAAATTGCAGGCGCCCTGCAATACGATCAAAAGGATTAGGATTATTTTTCCCATGCCGCAACCCCATCCCAATCCTCACCAACACCTGCGGACATAAAGTATTTACATCTTTCGATATAAATATTAACTGCGAGGTCATCTGGATTTTGAATTTTAACAGATTCAAAACCATTGAGTGCCGACCCAAAATCTGCTCTTTCGTAATCAAAAATCGCAGACTCAAACAGTTCTTTAAATTCAATTTTTTTGTCCGATATTTGATCAATTCCAGGAATCATCACTTCGGCAATCATCACAGTTTCTTGTTTTCCCTTTACACGAACAAAATCCAAAATCCTATAAGGGATGGTATCTAAATCTTCGTGCAACATAAGAGATGTTAAGCTAACTAAAATTCTGGATTGGTACTTTTTTGTAAGGCCCTGGATTCGACTGGCTAGGTTCACTGTATCCGAGATTACAGTACTTTCCATACGTTCCTTTTCACCTAGTATTCCAAGCATTGTATCACCAGAATGGATACCAATTCCAACATGTAAGGGGGCATATCCATAATTTCTTCGATGTGTGTTGTACAATTCTAATTCCCATTGGATATCGACAGCTGACTTGATTCCATGGTGGATTCCTCCGTCAAACAAAGCCATAATGGCACTGCCTATATATTTATCAATAAAGCCATTATTGGACCGAATATAAGGTCCAATTCGACCTAAATAGGAATTTGTAAAAAGTATACGATTTTGTAAAGGAATACGGTAAATTATATCCCAATATTCCCAAATGTCCGCAAACATAACGGTCATTTCACGTTCACTACTATCACCCAATTTTACTTCTTCGATACTTTCTTTTCCAAGATGGTTTAAAAAATCCCTTGGGATAAATTTACCAAAGAACCTATTTGTCAGAATGAACTTTTCATTTACTTCTTCAAAATCGTTCTTCAGTTCCTTCCTTTTGTTAAATGTTTTTGCATTTCTGAGTGTAACTATGGATGATTGTGCACCGAAAAACAGAAATAATGCGATTTGAGATAAATAAGATTCACTCATACCTCGAAATGCAAATAATATATCCGTCACAAACCCTAGGATGAGCAACAGAGAGCCCATCAAAAACAAACCTGATTCTGGGATTTTTAGAAAATACAACTGAATCAAACGGAAGAGGAGGAATACAGAATACACAAGACCTATGATTTGAAAAACTGTTTCATATCTTGTAAAATAAATGGGTGGGACGATTAAACCAAAAATGAGTACAAATTGTACGAATGCAGTCATAAGTCGCAGGTTCCTTAAACTGATAAACTTAGGAAAAAGTCCTTCTGCAAACCAGAGAAAAAGAATGGCGAGTACGAATACAGTCGCATAATCCAAATAGATGACTAAATTCCAGGGTATGGACTCACTAAAGGCATAAATCGTTTTGCTACTCGTAAAGAGAATTCGTATTGCGAAAACCAGACAAAAAAATCCAAAAAAGAATGCCTCTCTTTGTTTGTGACGAAAAAAGAATAGGATGAAGTGGTAGATTCCAAACATAAAGATAGCACCAGTGAATGCTAAATCAATAGTGCCTCTCGCTAAAATGAAGTTTTGAACATCTTCCGCCTTTCCAAAGATAGGTGCAATTCCCAACCCACCTTCTTTATGAAAAAAATTACTGACTTCAATTACGATTTTTACAGACTTTCCAGCAGCAAAACTAAAACTCTGCCCTTGGCTACTTGGAATCGATGTTTCTTTGGAAACTCCTGGTTTTCCACTGTGTATACTTCTACTACCTATAGTCGCCTCAAAACTAGTTCGGACCTCGGGTATGTAGATTGAATACTGTCTTGGTTCATCCGGAAGCTTGAGATCCAAAACGTACGTTCCGTACCCGTGACCATCTTGGATTTTGGACTGGATCGGATACTGGTTCCACAGACCTGGCACCTTTAAGTTTACTCGGTTCTCTGGGTCTAAATTGCCTATGAAATTAGCAGGATAAAAACTCCACTCGCCTTGTAGCGCTATGGGTTTTCCTTCTAAAAGATCCGTCTCAGTAAGTAATAATTCTCCATTTTTGGCAGAGACTGCTTTGGAGATTATGCCACATTGGAGATATCCCAAAGCCAGTAAACTGAGAACTGCTATTCGGAGAAGTCGCATAGATTCCTTTCATAAAATGAGACGAGACTTCCTTGGAAAGGACTTTTCAATTTTAAAAACGAAGACAAAAATTAGTTTGTACGTTGGACTCGTCTGCACTATTATGTCTTGTAAATGAAAGGAAAATCAGGAAACAACCGGGCCGCACTTGCTTACCAAATTTTAGGAAGGTATTTGCCTGATGAGGTTTTCCAACACCTGAGCTCCGAAGAAATCGAATCTTTGCTTTTGAAGGTAGAGCAAAGTTCTTCCCCAACGGCGCAAGAAGAGAAGAGACTCTTACTTTCTTTCACTGACTTCCTACAAAAAAAGTCACAGAAAAAAAACGGATTGGAAGCTCTCTCGAAGCCTACCATTTCAGATCCAAGTCCATCCAATTTTAACCCACCTAGCTTCTCAGGACCAAAACCTGAAGAAAACGAACTCTACTCCCTCTTACAAGAAATTTTAAAGGAAGAAGGGGATTTAGAAAACCGGTTAACTTGGTCTCTTGTTTCTAAGTATCCTTTAGAAACACTACGAGCCCTTACAAGTGAAGAATCACCCGAAGTAATAGCAAGACTCTTAGCGTTTTCCGACCCAGAGATTGCCTCCGAAGTGATTGCTGAGTTTCCTGAAGTGTTCCGTGAGAGCATCATTTTAGCTCTCTCCGAAGTGGACTACCATTCCGAACGCGAACGGGACAGCCTCGATCGTTTTTTACGTTTCAAAACGGAACTCATTGAAAACAAACTCCCCCTCTCAAAAATCAAAAGCCGAAAGGCAAAAACTGCTGGGGAAATCTTAACTCGTTTGCCTTTTTTACCTTCTCAAAATTTAATTGAACGAATTCAGAAAAAAAGCCCAGAATATGCCGAAACTATAGTAGAACACTACTTTCGTTTGGAAGACCTCCTCCACTTAGGGAGGACAAGTCTCACTCGGTTTTTTTCGGAAATCCACCCCCTTGTCATTGCCTGTGCTTTGAAAGGAGTGGAGTCTGAGTTCTGCCAACAAATTTACGAAAATTTGGAAGCATGGCTTGTTAAGGAGATCAAAATCGAATGGGACTCACTCGGTCCGATCTCTCTTGCGGAAATTGAAGAAGCCCAAAAGGGGATTCTTGATCGACTCAGGGAGGCAATGGACGAAGGTAAAGTGAAACTCTGGAGAGTAAAGTAAGGGTATGGCAAAACTCGTTTTTAAACCAATTCAAATTGCCGACTTACAAGAAGAAGTCGAAATTCAACTTCCTGATAAGTACAAAAAGTTTCACAAATCAGACGAACAGGAAGATTTTGAAATCGACCAAGAAGGAAATATCATTGAGCAATACCAAGGTCCTTCGATTGAAGAGATTGAAGCTGAGCTCCAAAGATACCGCCAAGAGACGGAAGAACAGGTCCGCCAACTTTTAGAAGACGCAAAAAAAACAGCCAAGTCCATTGAAGAGGAAGGTAGAACCAAGGCCTTCCAAATGATCCAAGACTCGAAAGAGAAGATCAAACTCGAAGAAGATTCAGGTAGAGCCAAGGCCGAACAAATCTTAGATCGCGCCAAAATGGAAGTCGAGAGGATGATCAAAGAAGCCGAGATGAAACAGGCTGAGATCGAACACGAAGCCTACCAAAAAGGTTATGATGCAGGTCGTGAAGTTGGATTCAAAAAAGGCCAAGGGGAAGTACGGCGACTCATTGACCGACTAGGAACTATCATTGGTAAGGCGATTGACATTCGGGAAGAAATGATTGCTGCATCGGAAAAACAAATGGTCGAGATGATCCTTGTAATTGCACGTAAAGTAATCAAAGACGAGATCATTGAACGTAAAGAAATTGTACTCAATAACATTCGTGAGGCGATGAAACGAATCAAAGATAGGGATCGTATTGATATCCGCGTCAATTTTGCTGACCTTGAACTTACTACAGCTCACAAAGATGAACTTATCAAACTCATGGAATCTCTCCGTAAAGTTAATATCTATGAAGATTCACGTGTGGATCGTGGTGGAGTTATTATTGAAACTGATGTGGGAGCAATTGATGCAAGGATTTCCACTCAACTTAAAGAAATCGAAGAGGCCATTCGAAACGTCGAGCCAATATGATTTCTATTTTCAAGTTGTACCGAATTGGATTTGGTTTTCTATTTGTTTTATCTCTGGTCGGCGAACTTTCAGCCAACCCGTGTGGAAGTTTTGTTACCTCCTTCGAAAAGCCAATTACCCTTACTTCGGATTGGCTCTTTCGAAAAGGTGATAATTTGGACTGGAGAGATGAATCAATTGAAGAGTCCTTTTGGGTAAAACGATCGGTTCCTGACTACGGTATTTCTAAAACAGAAAACCTAACAGGATACCACTGGTATCGTTGTTCTTTCGTTTTACCTGAAAACTATTCGAATCCCATTGAGCCAATTGCAATCCAATTGGGTAGGATTCGGGATATTGATGAATTTTATTTGAATGGAACCCTCGTCGATAAAACAGGTTCTGTGCTGCCCAAATTAGATGTAAATTTTCAAAAAATGCGCATCTATTCCCTACCAACCCACCTCCTCAAACCAGGGTTAAACGTTATAGCCATTAGAATTTTTGCTGCAACAAATCTTAACGGTCTCAAACAAGCTCCCATCATTGCTAAAGAAAGATCTTTGAGAGAGGCGGTTTTTCTCAAAGAAGTTTTTGCGATGGTTTGCGGGTATGTTTTTATCTTTATGGGAATGTACTTTTTAGTTGGTTCGATTGTAAGAGGTAGAACAGGAGAAAATTTCTTTTTTGCACTTTTTTCCATTTTTATGGGATTTTATGTTTTGATACGAACGCAACATAGAGATATTTTATTTGAAAATTTTACTTGGTCTTATGTAACTGAACTTTTGGTTCTCATTTGTCTTCCCAGTTTTTTTATAAACTTTTTACACCAATACCTCAAAATCAAGAGAAATTTGGTATTCTTAGCGTACGAAGTGTTCCTGGTTGCACTCTTCGTGATAACTCTTTTTTTTCGAAACCCAAAAACCTGGATCCTAGTAATAGCACTTTTTAACTACTTGTTACCGGTAGCACTTGGACTTGTTGTTTATTTATTTTGGAAAAATGGTAAGGAAAACATTGCTAAAATAAGATATATTCTGATTGGTATTTTTTGTCTTTTACCAACCATTTTAATGGACAGTTTGTCCGCTTTGGAAGTCATTTCGTTACCAGGAACGATTTATTTTGGATTTTTATTATTTCTTGTGATGATTTCTGTTCAATTGTCCAATGATATGGTTCTCGGATTACAGAATTTTATGGAACAGGAAAAAGAACTCATCCAAATGGAAAGGGTCAAAACAGGATTTCTCATCAACCTTTCCACAGAGTTCAAATCGGGAATGGAAAAAATCTCAAGTGCAATTGAAGGGATTTCAAAACCAAGTACAAAAGTTCAAACAAAACAAGTTCCCGCCAAAAAAGGTAAACAAAAGTCCAAAGAAAAAAAAGTAGAAAAGATTCAAGGGGATCCGATCAAACGAGCAGAGGACCATATCCTATACATGAGTTATATGGTAGATGAGGCTTTACTTTTGAAAAAATTAGAAGAAAAGTCCTATATACCGTTTTATGAATCCATTCTGGTCAAAGAATTGATTCACAATTGTGTTTCTAGTATTGAAACACACCTAGATCAACATCGAAAAAATGTAGAAATCGAAGTAAACCCAGACAAACTGGAAATCTTTTTCCCAAAAGAATTACTCTTTTGTGTACTTCGAAATTTGATCGAAAATGCCTATATTTATACAGACCCAAAAACAGCCATTAGTATAGAGTTTTTTAATCGAGATGGCTTTCACAATTTAATCGTTATAGATGAAGGTTTGGGTCTTAGCCAAATCGAAATGGAAACGATCTTCCAAAAATTTGTCAGAGGATATAAAGAAAAAAAGACAGACATACCAGGTGCAGGAATTGGGCTAACTCTTGTAGATGTTACTACTAAGTTTTTAGGTGGGACTGTCCAACTCAAATCCCAAGAAGGAATGGGTGCAAAGTTCACCGTGAGATTCCCGATCAGGAGTCCAAAATAATGTATTTCAAAAGATTGTTACTCTCTTTTACCCTCTTACTTTGTTTTCAGTGTTCCCGAATAACCGATGAATCTACAATTGTACTCAAGTTAGATGGCGAAGACTGGGGTGTTCTGTTTGATGAATCAGCTCAAATCCTTAGCCCAGAATTCAATGCAAACAATTTAGAAGTTACAAAAGTACCTGGTAATTTTAGAAATATCAATCGAAGTTACCGTGGTTCCATTTGGATTCGGAAGAACTTTGAAATAACAACTGAACAACACCAAAAATCCCTAGCTCTTCAATTGGGACGAATCTACCAATCCGATGAAGTCTATGTGAACGGGGTTTTGATCGGTAAAAATAATTCGGCTTTTGGGGAAGAACCAGATGACTACGCTTTTGGTCGGCCAAGAATCTATCCAATCCCACACGATTTACTACTCGAGGGCGAAAATGTCCTCATTATACGAATACAATCCAATCTTACAACTTCAGCAGGTATCATCACAGGTCCTGTTCGGATTGTAACATACGAAGAAGCAATCAACGGAAATTTATATGATTCTCTCGTTGAACTGATATTTGTTGGATTTTATCTCTTTATTGCCTTATTCTTCTTTATCAATTACTTTAAACTTCGAGATAAAAAGGAATACTTAAGTTTTAGTATCCTCGCATTGGGATTTTCTGCATTCGAGCTATCACGAAATGAAATTCGGTTTTTTATCTGGAATAATTTTGCTTTTTTTAAATTTTTAGAGTATGGGTTTTTATTTTTACTCCCCTACGGATTTATAAAATTCATTCAGAACTTTTTTGATCTAAAACAATTTAAATACCAAAATATATATCTTTATTCGCATGCAGTATTTTTGGTTATTTTCGCTATCGTCGCAAAACCTGAGTTTTGGTATAATTTTATAGGATATTGGGATCTCCACCTATTCATTGTAATAGGATATGCAATTTACGTGACTTTCTACAAATTAAGAGATAGTGTTCGCGGTTCCCTTATCCATTTTTTAGCACTGATCTACCTTCTATATTCTATCTTAAAAGAAGTGATGATCGAACGTGGTTATCTGAACGCCGACTCCTCATTGGAAAAAAGTTTCCTTATGTATTTGGTTCTTATGACCCTTGCCTTACGTTTTCAATTTCTAATGATGAAGAGAAAACTATTAGGAAGATTTGATAGGCTCAAAGAAGCAGACTCACTCCGTGAGAAAATCTTCTTTTATATGGATGCCATGATCTCAGGGCCACTTAGAGAGATGAAGGAAAAGTTGTTTGAGTACAGAGAATCTCTAACTAAATCCAAAGACAAAAAATTAGTCAAAGAAGTCGAGGCAATTCAATCTTCCATAGAAAACGTCATGGATGATATCATTGAACTATCAAGACTTGAAGTTCTTAAAGAAGTTCCATTCAAAGACAAAGTCAATTTTATCAGTTTTATTAAAGATGTAATTCCTGAAGATGATATTACATATTCCATCAAGGTGCATCC
Organism: Leptospira sp.; assembly: GCA_027533185.1. Lineage (GTDB taxonomy): Bacteria > Spirochaetota > Leptospiria > Leptospirales > Leptospiraceae > Leptospira_A. The sequence continues at coordinate 29,687 of JAPZTS010000055.1, forward strand.
TGAAACAGAAATCTATAATAGTTTAGATCTTATAAATTCGGTTGTAGTTCGTTTGGTTGATTTTCCCCCATTTCGAGAATTTACTCATAATGATTTGATTATCACTCAAGATTTAAAGGGCAATGTCCACTTTCGATTTTTACTTTTTCACACAAACCCCAAGTTAACGTTGCGCCTATTTAACGAACTCACTGAAAATGAATCTGCTCTCACAGCTACGAAGGTTAAGTGGACTATCATTTTAGAAATAGTTAGGTTATTACAAGCAAAGTTAGATTTTAAAGTGATCAAAAAGAAATATCTAAAAATCGACCTTGGTATCGCGGCAATTGTTCCTGTCTCAGAAATGGTTAAAATTCATGAACCAACTCCGATTCTAAATGACAAGATAATTCACCGAAAAGTAGAGAAAGAAGATTGGAAGATAACTCTTGTGAAGCTATGGAAGAAGTTCAAAGAAACAGAAGTGAAACTTCCCAAGTTTGGGAAAAAAAAATAGAAAAGTAGACCCAGTTACGGATCTGCTTTGCAAAATCATACCAATGAATCCAATCTAACGAACTTCTTTGAAAGATTGGTCATATGTTGGGAAAAACAATTTTGTTTCGAATCGTCCACCGTCGAAGAAGTCTATTCATTTAACAGATAGATTGTAGAACCCACGAAAGCAAGACTTTGTAATTCCTATTTTTCCCAAACTGAATTCCATAAATTGGCCTTAGGGTTGATTCTTTTGTTGGGTGGCTTTGCAAGCACACCATGAGAATTATATTTCTATTAAAAAATATTCTAAGGATCCAAATACAATCTGTTTTGATAGTACTTGTCGGTCCTCCAAGAGAAGAAATAGCGACCAGACTAGATTTTAAATGTTTGGATCACAGGAAAGTTATGCTCTTTTTGCGGGATATTACCTGGTCGATCCAAAATCTGTACCGACATTCCTGCCCCGCTTGCCGCTTCGGCTTCTTCCACGATATCTGTAAAAAAAAGAATCTCATCAGGAGCAGAGTTCAATTGATTTGAAATGTTTAGATAACTTTCTTTTTCTCTCTTACCTCCAACGGCTGTATCGAAATAAGAAGTAAAGAAAGAAGTTAAATCACCTTCATTTGAATATTTATATATAAGAATTTGTGCTTCTACAGATCCTGAAGAGTAAACATGATTGGAAATACCCTTTTTTGTAGAAGATTCTAAAAAACCTTTAACATCGGGAAAAAGGGTACTTTTTAACTCGTTCGATTCATAACCTACTTTCCAGATTTTTCCTTGGATATCTTTCAATGGTCCAAATTTTCGGTCTTTTGAAATCAGGAATTCTAAATACAAATGCAGATTAGTAGTGTCGATTGCGGTTGGTAATTCCTTTGGAAATTTCTTTTGGTCCAAGGCAAATTCTTGAGTTATTTCTAACCACTGTGACTTCGGTATCGAATGATTTGCTAAAAATGATTTTAATTTTTCTTTGGCATAGGGAAATAAAACTTGGTGGACAAAGGAAATAGGAGCAGTTGTTCCCTCAATATCCAATAAATTGTGTTTGATCATAAACTATTATTCCATTTCCTTTATAAACATCTTCGTATTTTTTCTCCTTTAGGAGTTTGAAAGACTATCTAACATAGCTTTTTCATCTTTTTCATAATTAAACAAAATCAAAAACCAAGCAAGACCACAAGGTATCCAAAATAGGATAGATATAGAAAGCGCAAGCGCGCGGTCCGGCGTCAGACCCAAAATGATTGCGGAAAGTGCAGGACCCAGCCCTTTTCCTAAATCATCAGTTAGGTTATAGATAGAAAAAATTGCACTCCTGGACTTTGGAGGATTTACATTTATGAGAACAGCTCGTACATTTGGACCAGTAATAGATATCATAATTCCTGTTAAAATATTCAAACCTATAAATAATCCCATATTCTGTACAATACCTTGAGCATACAAAAGATAAAGCGCAGGAATGATACCAACCAAAGTGGTCACCATACAAAGGATTGCTTGGTATGATTTTTTAATATTGTACAATAGTTGGCCAACAACACCTCCAAAAAAAGTCCCAATAAAAATACCGACTGCTGCAAAAGTAATGAGACCCGCGGAAACTTCCTTGGATAGTAGATAGGTATTTTCATAATAATCTGCTAAAAAAACAAAAAAGACACCCCATGGGATACAGCCAGGCAATCCTTGCAAAAATGCTCCTAGGTTTGTTTTGTTTTCAAAAAGAACTAAAAAGTCTTTCATTGAAATTTTATGGGCTAGTTCATCAGAAACTTGTACACCCTCAGCACCTCCCCTCTTTGGCTCTTTACAAAAAATCCAGTAAATAGCCGTAAAAAAGAAGGATGGAACTGACATAAATATAAACGAATCTCTCCATCCATTGACAGGATCTGCGCCACCCAATATTCCACCTAACAGCTGACCGACTCCGACACCAAGTCCCATAGCCAGAGAAACATAACCTGTTGCGATCGCCCTAGAATGGGTCGAAAAATAATCACCAATCAAACTAAAGAGAAGTGGAAAAATCCCACCGAGTCCAAACCCACAAAGAGTTCGCAAAATCAAAAACTGATCATACGTTTCCGCGTAGGCAGTTAAAAAACATGGAATTTCGCCTAATAGAACAGCGGCAATCAATAGGTTCTTTCTAGAAAATTTTTGTGAGAGATATCCCATCGATAAGGAAACCAGACCACCCAAAATAAAAAATAAAATCGGTATGAGACCGCCCATCTTCCAATCTATCTCTTTTTGATCTGTAATTCCCAGGGAAGCTGCAATATTTTTCATATTTGGAGCTATTAAGTTTTGATCACCAAACAAAAAGAATGCGAGAGAAAGAATCACCCAAAAAGCCAAAATGCCTTGGCTTCCATGTTCAGCAAGGTCTGCCAGCCCGAAAAAACGCAAATAAGATTGTTTTTCGTTCGATTGTTTCATAGCTAAATAGCTCCCTTTTTTGAATTTTTATAAACAAAGAGAAAAGACAAAGTGAAGAGCAATCCTAAGAAGCCAATGACACCGAAAAGCGATAGGTCCCAAGTAGTTAAGATGGATCCATTGAGTATCTCTGGATTTTTTGTATTGGCCAAAGATGGAACTGGTTTCCCACCAATAAATTCTAAATTCACTTTAGTTCCAAAAGGGACGGAATCCATTACATAGGCACTAAGCCCCGGAGGAACATCTTTTGTAAGTTTTTGAATTCCTATCGTGCCATTTGTTTTTAATTCCATTTCCTTTGGTTTAACGAAAACGGGGAACTTACCAGACTCACTCTCAACTAACAACATCTCTTCGATAATCGATTCATTTCCAGCAACCAAATAGGAAACTTGTAATTCGGATACGCCAGGTAGTAAGGCACGATCTAAAATTTTACCTCCAGAATTTCCTGGAACCGTACTGAGGGGAATCGCCATCTTACTTCCTGGCTGTTGGATCTGAGAAAATACTTCGGTCGCATTTTCAGGTACATAGTATTCGATCTCGTTACCTTTTTCGAAAAAACTTCTGGGCGGTTTGGAGGAATTGTCCAAAAGAAAAAGTTTAAAAACACGAAGTCCCTTTTTTTCACGCATAACCTGCATTAAACTTTTTACCGATACCTGGTTTCTTTTCCCACCTGACTCATACACAACTACTTCTTGCGGAGAAGTACGAAACTGTGTCGTGGGAGGTATCATTTTATTATAATTGACTCCTTGGTATTGGATTTGTAGTAAAATGGGCGCACCCTCGGGAAGCTCCATCTTAGGAAATCGAAACTGACCATCTTGAGGACCTATTTCTGCTAGGGGAAGCATAGCTCCTTGTAATGCCAACATTCGAATCGAATCAGCCTTACCTTTGCCACCTGTTGTTCCATTTTGAATCGATCCAAAAATGGATAGATTTTCCGCATAAATACTGTTAAATGAAAAAAATAGAACCAAACCGAGAACGAGAAACTTCTTTTGCATGCCATCCCTAGCCTGTCGAGGGCCTTTGGAAAATCCAAGTGAAAAAACTTCGAGACATAAAATTTTAGAGGCGACAAAGAAGGGTGCGAGAGACAATGATTTCGGAAGGGTAATGGTATAATGAAGAATCTGAGCGAAATCGTTCACAACTCATCAAAAGAAGAAAGGGATATCCTACTCGAATACCAAAACATCGACGTAAATAAGTTGGAAACGATCCAAGTTTTGGGAGTTCCCATCGATAATGTCACGAGCGATGAAGCCATTGCTAAACTCTTCCGTGTCCTCGAAAAAAAGGAAGGAATCCACCACGTTTTATTTTTAGATCCAATCAAACTCATGAGAATGAGACCAGGTAAAGCACTCCACCGGATCACGGAAAAAGCAGGAACCATTCTTGTGGAAGGGGCAGGTATAGGTTGGATGACCCGCGGCCGACTGAAAGCAAGAGTTACACCGATCGCCGTGATGATGGATCTGATTCGCCTAGCGGAAATCAAAGAGTTTACTGCCTTTATTTTTGGATCCAAAGACGATGTTGTCGAACGTATTTTCTTCAACTTAACAAGACACTTCCCGAAAGTCAGGATTGTGGGTCGACATGCAGGCCATCTTGACAGGCAAAGGGAGCTCCGCGTTAAAGAGGCAATCCGCAAAACAGGACCAGACATCATATTTCTCGCAATGGATTTTCCTGACCAAGAAATTTGGATCGAAAACAACACTGGCTATTTCGGAAAAGCAGTGATAATTGGGGTAGGAGGAGCCTTAGATATGTTATCTGGCACCGATAGGAAGGCACCAGATTGGTTTAAGGATCGCGGTCTAACATGGCTTTGGAGAATTGTGTCCAGACCGTATCGGATCAGAAGGATTTGGGAAACCTTTTATTTCATCCTACTTGGACTCCGAGAGCGGTTCCGAATTAAGAAATAAACTACCAATTTATTTTTTAATATCTTTCAACTTATCCAAAGTAGGTGGTAACCAATCTTCTAGTAAGGGTTCTCTATCTAGTTTGGATCTTGCAAAGACTAAATCTTTATTCGACGTGGCTATCTCACTTACACTTCCAATCTTCCTTGCTGTTTCCATTGCTTTCCAATAGTACTTTAAAGCATTGATTGTATCTTGTTTTTTCTCATATACAGCACCGATATTATTATAAACAGAAGTTAGAGTTTCATAGATCTCTCTATGATCTGAATTTTCTGTATCGATTCTACCCAAGGTCTGCTCTTTCATTTCATAATCGTCTTTAAGCTTTAGATAATTTCCGAGTGCCGCGTTGTATTGTCTTGTGTAATAAAAAGCATTCCCCTTTCCAAGCAGTAGCGTTGGATTATTGTATATATCATCCTCAGGCAACTCGGCCCAAAAATCCAAACTCTGTGTAAAGTCCCCGTGTGTGTAATCTATCCATCCAAGAAAGTAGTAGCACTCCCGTAGAATTTTTGGATCTTTCGAAATATTTCTATCTAAAGCAGTAAGTAGTGATTCCCGTGCAGAATAGAGACCGTTCCGTCTATCCTTTTCTTCAAAGGATAAAGTGCCTAAACTTCGTTCTGGATAGATCTTTCGACCAGGAAATTCACGAATATTATCTGTTTTGTTCAAACCAGCAGATTCTAAAAATTGAATTTTACCTAAGTTAAATGATATGCGACCAGGACTCCCTTCTAGAAGGGTTTCATCTTCATCTCGTTCCCCTAATCGATCCCTGTACAAAGTGTATCTATTGTCTGACTCGCGAAGAAGTTTGACAGCTTCATCGTAATCTTCTGTATAGATGTAGTATTCTGCCATCAGTAATACAGCGAGGTAATGGCGAACATCATACGTGGATGCTAACTCCAGTTGTTTGAGTGCTCTGGCTGCCTCTTTTTGTTTTAAATAAAATCTTGCTCTCTGGTAGTATCCCTCTGCAAATTTAGATCCACCCTCTTTACCGTAGGCAATGTTTAAAAGATACTCCACATTATCATCAATCTCCATGCCAGTTACCTGATCCTCTGGATTGATGTTGTATTTGATTCGAACTTCTTCTGAATCTAAATCTATATAAAAGGAAGCAAGTTTTGCTAAAACAAAAAGAGAAAGATCATCCTCAATATCAAGTGCATTTCGTACTTGTCTATGATGGTTTAAAACGTATTGAGGATTGTTATCACGCTTCCACATTTCGATATAGGTGGAAAGGATTCCTCCGTGTCCTATTGGATTCTTAGGAAACTTTTCAATAATATCGTTATAATATTTAACCGCCGTTCCAAACTCTTGTTTGTTGTAAAATATACGTGCGATTCCTGATGTTGCATCTACATTATCTGGATCACCACCATCGGTGAATACTCGTTTAAAATACTCAATTGCCAATGGATCGTTTTTATACTTTTTACGATTGCTGCCGGGTGGAACTTCTATAAAATCCCTTCTATGAAAGCTATGAAAATTCCCTAAAGCAATATAAGTATCTATGTCGTGTTTGTTATATTTGAGTCTAGATGCAATGTAAGCCCCAGCTTTGATGACTTTTCTATTTACTTTATCTTGGCTAGTTAAGTAAAAGCTAAGCTCACTAAGTGGTTTTCTGCCAGCCGTCTCAATTCCTGCATCATTCCATTCTGTTTTTTTCGCAAAGCTTATATTCGGAACTTCTTTTCGATTTTCCCATGCTCGTTTGTGTTCCTTGTCTTCTGGCTCATATCCAAAATCTGGTTCAACCTTTCCAAAACATTTTTCAAAAGCCCTTTCGTATTGACCGACACGCGTATAGGCTGAACAATACTTTGTCAAATATTCAAGGTTATGTGGAAAAATCTCTTCGCCTTTAATGAAATAATTTTCCGCGTCCGCAAGTAATTTCTTCTTTTCAAGGGCATCCGTTTCGTAACCATACTCTTCAATTTTTTCGAGACCTAGTTTGTACTGAGATTCAGCTCGGAATGGTACGATCACATATTTGTAAAGGGAAACTGTTCCAAAAACGAGTAAGATTGCCGCAGCAGAAGATAAAAATGTTTTTCGAATTAATTCACGGCGACGGATTGCACCTTCTTTGGTATAAGCATCTTTACTTGCAATGATAGGAACACCGTCAGAAGAAAATCTTCCCGATGTATCAGATAACTCGACCCGTTCTCCGAGAAGTTCTCCCAAGAAATTTGCTATATCTTCAGGCTTTTGCTGAGCTTTGATAAGCTCGATAATTTCCTTTTGGTTCCGAACAGGTATCCTTTGATTGACGATCGCATCGATCACCGAACGCCTAAGTTTTGGTGGGTATTTTATGAGTTCGGCTTGGATTATAGCCAACTCTTCATCTGTTAGGTTTGAATCTAACGACTCCTCAGGCTCTTCCTCTTTTCCAAGCGCAAGAAGATCTTCTTCTAGACCACCACCGCCAAAATCAGGTTCCTCCATTGAGGATACAGGAAGATCGTCAATACTGGGAGCTAAATCATCGAAAGACGGGGAAGAAATACCAGCACCTAAATCATCGTCAAAGCTGGGAGGCTCCATCCCAACACCGAGATCTCCAAATGGATCATCGAACCCACCACCAGAATCTGCAGGAGAATCAAATCCGCTTTGTGTGGACGTATCTCCAAATCCAGAATCTAAATCATCAAAACTAGTATCTTCTTTTGCCGTTGGAGAATCAAATCCTCCAAAAGGATCGTCGGAATCAGCTTTGCTCGAAGCTGTATCGGCAAAAGGGTCCCCGGAATCTGCGAACGGATCAGAACCAAAATCATCGGAACCCGAATTGCCTGACCCTAAATCGGCAAAAGGGTCATCACCCATGGATCCACCACCTGGTGTATCAAAACCACCAAACGGATCTTCATCGGTTGAAGTAGGACTTTCTCCACCTAAATCTGCAAATGGATCACCACCGGCTCCGGTTGCAGAAGATTCTATATCTGTTTCTTTTTGGTCAAATGGCGCTTCATCTGCCAAACTATCCATTCCACTAAAAGGATCTTCGTCAGATGAATTAGAACTAGAACTGCCGCTATCCGCAAATGGATCATCTTCAGAGGTATTGGTCGTGGGAGGATCGAAACTTCCGAAAGGATCATCCGATCCAGAATCAGAACCACCGTCAGGGGCTGGTTCTCCTCCTAAATCTGCAAATGGATCATCCGAAATTTCACTCGTATCTTCCGCAGGATCCTCAGCTTTTGGAGAGTCAAAATCAAAATCCCCGAAAGGATCAGTAGTATCCGCAGGTTGTTCCGAAATAGGTTCTGATTTTTTTGGCGTATCTTCGCCTAATAGTTCGTCAAGGTCGATGCCATCGTCATCATCTGCTTCTAAATCTCGGAAAGGAGGTGGGCCTGAACTTTCTTCCGCACCACCAAATGGATCCGTGTCCGCACCCGCGTCGGAAGCCTCCGATTCAAAATCAGCAAATGGATCTGTTTCCTCCCCATCCTCTGCGGGCGTTTCTTCCGCATCTAATATGGGATTTGTATAGCCAAGTTTTTCACGGAGTACCTTGGCCATAGGATTCAAATCCTCTGAGGATAGAGGATTTTTATTTAGGGCCGAAAGCATCCCTTCTAATTGTTGTGTCTCTTCCTGACTTAAATTGTCTTTCGGCTCAGCCATTTGATGGAGGTATCCTACTTAAATATCGGCCTCTTCTGAATTTGACAGAAAAATTTTTTTATTATGTCAGATAGAAACGAAGAAAAAAACCTGCACACCCTTTTTAACATCCTGCCGAAATTTAAATTAATACAAAGTGATAGGCAAAATGAGATTTCAAAAATCGTTAACGGCTGCAATTATTCTCAGTTTTTTTATTGGATTTGGACTTTTCGCAGATGAAGCATTGGATTGGATCGGTGGGTTCTCCTCAGCTGAACTCGAGATGTCAGAAGAAGTAGAAGACCAAGAGAAAGTCTACTATCTTTGGCAGTTGGAAAGTCTTAAAAAAAACATAGCGCCACGTTACATTCGTTACATAGACGTCGAGTCCTATCTTTCGACATCCAAACTTATGAATAGAGGAATTCTTTTCACATACAATGGACTTCGTGATGAAACCGTTGAACTCTGTGGAAATTTTTCGCACTGGGAGTGTAAGGAAATGAAACGAAACCAGTATGGAATCTACTATATCGTTTTAGATCCAGAACTCAAAATGGAGAATGACGAGGACGATCCCATCTACGAATACAAATTTCGAGTAGATGGTCTTCTTACATACGATACTGAAAACTCTGACCGATTTGAGGATGGTTCTGGCTCCTATATTTCTCGATTTGTTTTAAGTGGAAAAGATACGAATCGCCAAACTAGTTCGCTTGTGCTCTCTGATTCACCGAATGAAGAACGTGATTTAAGAACAGTACGTTTTCAAATATACCTTCCCGAAGCCGAAGTGGTTCGCGTAGTGGGATCTTTCAATGACTGGAACCCAGAGAATGACTTTCTAAAGAAAGATAGAAAAGGTATTTTTAGTTTAGATAAAAAACTACTACCAGGTGAATACCATTACCAATTCATTGTGGATGGTGAGTATATGTTGGATACCTACAATCCCAACGTACATTTAAAAATCGATACGAATGAATCTGTATCCACTATCGTAGTTCCAGATCGCTTAGTTGCCTTAGATCGAAAAAAGTAAACTACTGTTCTAAAGTAGCCGTCATGGATCCTTTCGAACTACTCATACGGGGATCGGGTCCATAGGATTGAATGCGTTCATGGACAAATTCTGCATGTTCTAGTTCACCCGTAAAAACGATTGTTCGTTTATTGGTGTCAACTTCGACTGCATGCAAAAACGCCTTATCAATAGACATCTGGCATACATCCATTAGCATCTCTATCACATAGTCATAGGTGTGGTAGTCGTCATCCCATAAAACTACCTTCCATGGTCCACCGGTATTCTTTAAAGGAGAGACTTCGCTTTCTTCGATGGTAGCGGGTTGGGTTACTGCTGGACTTGGCACCCCCAACCTCTAAATTACTTTCGTTTTTTTGAAATTGCTAATTCTGCGTGAGCTACGATATCTTTGGCTCTGAGTCCAAAATAATCTAACAGCCCACTCCATGTTCCCGACTTTCCAAACTGGTCTTTCATTCCCAGCTTTACGACAGGCACAGGATATTCTTCGGAAAGGAGTTCAGAAACAGCTGAACCAAGACCACAAAGTACATTGTGTTCTTCGGCAGTGACAATCGCACCACATTCCTTTGCCTTTGCAATGATAGCATCCCTGTCCAATGGTTTGATCGTGGCCATGTTAAGTAAACTAGCCTGTATCCCTTTTTCCTTTAGCAAAGAGACTGCCGTGATTGCTTCATTGACCATTACACCGCAGGCAATGATACAAACGTCTTTACCCTCGGCCATAACCTCAGCCTTTCCAATTTGGAATTTGTAATTCTCTCGTTCAATTACAGGAATGGCAGGTCTTCCTACTCGAACATAAACTGGGCCAACGTAATCTGCAATCGCATGAATTACTTGTTTAGTTTCATTAAAGTCGGAAGGACATATCACAGTCATCTCTGGGATGACTCGCATAATGCCAAAATCTTCAATACATTGGTGGGAGGCACCATCCTCACCGACCGTGATTCCACCATGAGAAGCAACGAGTTTTACGTTTACTTTTGGATATACAACACTGTTCCTCACAACTTCCCAAGCTCGACCAGATAAGAACATGGCAAAACTAGAAGCGAATGGAACAAACCCAGAGAGTGCAAGACCTGCGGCATGACCAACTAAATTTTGTTCAGCGACACCCACATTAAAGAATCTATCAGGATACTTTTTTTTGAAGTCGGCAGTTTTTGTAGATCCTGAAAGATCTGCATCCAAAACGACCACTTCAGGTCGATTTGCACCTAACTCAACTAAGGCTTCCCCGTAGGCGTCTCGTGTTGCTTTTTTGTCGGCTGTTGATTGGCTAGGTGCTCCCATGTATTATCCTTTTTTTAACGCTTCTGCTTTGTCTGTTTTTTCCCAAGTGAAGGTAGAGCCTGTGCGACCAAAATGTCCATAGGCTGCCGTTTCTTGGTACTTTCTACCCTTTCCAAGAAGGTCTAATGTTTCTACAATTCCCTTAGGAGTTAATTTAAAGTTTGCTAGTACTCGTTTTGAAATTTCTGCATCAGAAATAGTTCCTGTTCCAAATGTATCCACAAGGACAGATACAGGTTCAGCTACACCGATTGCATAGGCTAATTGCACTTCACATTTGTGCGCTAGACCAGCTGCTACAACGTTTTTTGCAATATAACGGCCCATATACGCTGCGGATCTGTCCACTTTGGAAGGATCCTTTCCAGAAAATGCCCCACCACCATGGCGTCCCATTCCACCATATGTATCTACAATGATTTTTCTTCCTGTAAGGCCAGTGTCACCATGAGGTCCACCGATCTCAAATTTACCCGTTGGGTTGATAAAGTATCTTGGGCTTCCCAATACATCTTTTGGGATTACTTTTTTGATACATTCTTCGATCACAGCCTCTTCGATTTGTTTGTGTGTGACACCAGGCGCATGTTGTGTTGAAATTACGATTGTATCAATTTTTACAGGTTTCCCATTTTCATACACGAAAGTTACCTGGGATTTTGCATCTGGACGAAGCCATGTTAATTTTTTAGAATGGCGGAGTTCAGAAAGGTGCTCAAGTAATTTGTGTGAATAAAAAATGGGTGCAGGCATGAGCTCAGGAGTCTCCGCGATTGCAAAACCAAACATCAAACCTTGGTCACCTGCTCCCTGTTCCACGTGGAGACCTTCGCCTTCGTTTACCCCCTGGGCTATGTCAGGAGACTGAGCGTGTACATGTGACGATACAACAGCGTAGTCCGCGTCAAAATACATATTGATATCATTATATCCGATTTTTCGGATTACATCACGTGCGATTTCAGAAGTATCCACTTTCCCTTTACTTGTGATCTCACCTGCAATCACAACTAAGTTCGTAGTAACGAGTGTCTCGCAAGCTACTCGGGATTTTGGATCTTGGGAAAGATAAGCATCAAGAATTGCATCGGAAATTTGGTCGCAGACCTTGTCTGGGTGTCCTTCAGAGACGGATTCAGACGTAAAAATGAAGTTTTGGAGAGACATATTTTTTACCTTACTTAGATAAAGTTTTGTTTTGGGGTGGTACGTCAATAGAATTGTTCGGGTGGTTCTGACGCATCAGAGTTTGGACTTCTTCCCGATTGGCTAACATCTTGGCCTGAAGCTCTTTTGCATACGTTTCAATTTGTTCTTCGTTTAGCCCTTTCGGAACAAAAAACGGTTCCCCATACTTGATATAAAGATAGGCGCCCCATTTTGGGAAAAAATGCCGATCCCAACTTCCGAATTGCCAGAACCGATCATAGGCAGAATGCAGATACAAAATAGGAAACCCTGTGATCGAAGCCGTCGCAACAACACCAGGTTTTACGTCATGCCTAGGTCCCTTCGGTCCATCCACAGTAAAAATGGGAACTCCACCTTGTTTCATCTCTTTCAGGATATTTCGAAAAGCCCCTGTCCCGCCTCGTGTACTGGAACCCCTCACGGATCTAAGATTGGATCTAGCAAATGTTTGGTGGATAATCTCACCATCTTTTGACTGGGAAACAAGAGCTATCATTTTTGCCCCTTTTTCTTTTTGTAAATACTCAGTGGCATGTCTGTAAAGAGAGAGGGTCGTTTCGTGAAACACCGCGATGATAAATCCCTTTCCTTGATCGATGTAGTTCTGTGCAGTCGCAGGAATGATCGCTGGTTTTTTACGAACACCCAAGTACCAAATGCGAACAATTAAATGTACTAAATAACTTAAAATAATGTATTTAGTTTTGCTATAGGGTTTTTGTTTGTTTGAATCCATCTAATGGTTTTTGCCCAACTCCCAAAGTTCGTCGTTTTCAAATATCTTTACCACGGAAATCTTGTGCATCTCACTAGCTTCACCGAGTAGTGTCTTTACCATAGAACGCGCTACAAACTCAGCAAGAATGGGTTTGAACCGATTCAACCCGAGTAAACCAAAAGGAATGATCGCGGAAATGATCTCCCCAATTTTTTCGCCGACACGAATTTCCTTACGATCTCCTAAAAGTAAAGATGGGCGAAAGATACCAAGGTAGGGAAATTCCAAAGAACTTAGGTCTCTTTCGATTTCACCTTTGACTCGGTTGTAAAATAATGATGAGTTGGGGTCTGAGCCCATTGCAGTAACAATCAAAAAGGTTTTTACTTTTTTTGCTTTTGCTTGTTTGGCGACGAGAAGTGGATATTCATAATCGATTTCTCGAAATTTTTCTTCACTACCTGCAACTTTAATTGTAGTTCCTAAACAACATATGACAGCATCCAGACCATCTGGAACTTGGACCTTTCCTGCTTTAAAACTTTCAAAGGAAACATGCACAAGTTCAATGGGAACATTCGGATTGGAATCTGTTTTTTCTACCCGCGCCCAAAGAATAGTTTTTTTGACTTGAGGATAAAAAACGAGAGAAAGTAACACTTGTTTTCCGATAAGACCAGTGCCACCAAGAAGTAGTATTTTCATTTGATCTCCAAACTACGCGCAAGAAGTGAATCCGTAAGATTCATTTTTTGAGAAAACCGAATTCCAGCTAGGTGGTAAACAATACCTTTGATTTTTGAAGTTTGAGTCCACATAACTTTTCCTTCAAAAAACAAACGTTTTGTGCCGTTTGCCCAAACAATTGTCCCGATCACCGAGGATTCTATTTCATCACTTAAGAGATCATCTTCTCCTAAAAAACAAAGGCCCTCTTCAGAAATATTCCCGAGCTTCCCAAACAAAGTGATCCCATCCAAATCCAAATGGACCTGGAATTCGCTGAATTCGCGGGGAGAAATCCGGGGTAGCCTTCTTTCACTTTGCATAGCAACAGAATACAAAGATTCCATTTGTTGGAAACGAAAAAAGGATTAAAACTGAAAGTAAATAAAGGGGGCTGAATTTTCCGGTGTAGCTAAATTTAATACAAGAAATAGAAAGGGATAGGCTGCGAATTCTAAGTTAGCAGGGATTTCTTTCCATTTTCCTTTTTCAAAAATCCAGTAACCTAAAATATGCCCCGCACCAACGATGAGGACAGTCCAAATACAATCTTTCCACATATAAGGTCTCAGAATTCCCGACTGCAGCACAAAGATACCCTTCAAATGGATCCAGGCATTTTCCCAGGACAAAGACCGAAAGAAGATGGCTCCTAAAAAAAAGAGACTCGTCTGTAAAAAGTTTTGGAATATAAAAAGAATCGGTGACAGAATTTTTAAAAAAATAGCCTTTGATTCCCAAGTATCCTTCTTTTTCGGAAACATATCATTCCAAAATTCCTCGATGACATACCATACACCATTTAAAGAACCCCAAAAAACATAAGTCCATTGTGCTCCATGCCATACCCCACTCACAAACATGGTGAACCATAAATTAAACTTACGTCTAATAGGTGTTACACGACTTCCTCCCATGGGAATGTAAACGTAATCCCTTAACCAAGAGTTAAGAGTCATATGCCACCTACGCCAAAAACCTGAAACCGTTGTTGCAATAAACGGCAAATTGAAGTTAGTTGGAAGTTTATATCCAAGAAGCTTTGCACTCCCGATGGCCATATCCGAATAACCACTAAAGTCCAAATACACTTGAGTTCCTCCAAGAATCGCGCCAATGATTAAAGCATAACCATCATGACCAGCTGGATCTTGAAAGATCGTCTCAATCGTCGGTGCCATCCAATCAGATAGAACCGCTTTTTTAAAATACCCCAAAGCAAAGTACCGAATGGCCACCCGGAATTCAATCTCATGAAATTCTTTCGGCGCATAGAGCTGGGGCATAAAGGTTCTTGCCGTAACGATAGGACCTGCCACGAGTTGTGGGAAAAAACTCACAAACAAAGCAAACCGAACAAAGTCTCTTTCGGGAGCAATCTCTCGGCGGTATACATCGATTGTGTACGAAAGAGATTGAAAAGTAAAAAAGGAAATCCCAGCAGGCAAAATGATCGAAAGGATAGGAACCCAATTGGCTCCAAACACTTCTCCCGTGATGGCATTAAAACTGTTTGCAAGAAAATTATAATATTTGAAAAATCCCAAGATAAAAACTAAGTTTGTTATCAAACTAAAATAGAGATAAAAAAGTCGGTACCTCTCCCGCTCCTCTTTATCCAATTTTAATCCAACAAAATAATCGATTGCTGTTGAGAGTAAAATGAGACCACCAAACCGGTAGTCCCAATTCATATAAAAAAAATAACTACAGACCAAAAGGAAGATATGTAAAATGCGGATTTCTTTTGTTTTTTCTCGAAATACCGCAGGGAAGAGATACCAAGCCGTAAAGAAGACAAAGATAAAGAAAACAAAGTATTCAAAATCCGAAAAAATCAAATTTGTTGGATCTCCCCAGTTACCAGAGGTCTAGATTTTTGCAAAAAAAGTGGCTGTCAATCATTTCGACTTGCCATTCGGAGTTCTCTCGATTAAAATCTGTGACAAGGTTTTTCTTTCAAGGAGTATCTATGAAACGGTTTTTAAATGTTTTACTCATCGGAGCTTTGTCTTTTGGTTTCTTAAGCAATTGTTTTGGGAAATTCGGATTGGTAAAGACAGTATATTCTATCAATGGAAATATCACTATCGGATCTGGAAAGTGGGTAGGATTTTTCCGAAGTGTACTCATGATTTTTCCCTTTTCTATCGCCTATTGGGTAGCAGGTTTAATCGATGTATTTATCTTCAACCTACTTGAGTTCTGGACCGATCGAAATCCCGTTGGTTATGCTGATTACGATCTAGACGGCAAATATGTAAAAGTATATGAACAAGAAGGTCAAAAACTTACATTTACTTACACAGAATGGGGAAAGGTTCTCCAGGTAGATTCTGAATCTAAGTATGGCAAGGACAGCGTTTACTTTCTAAAGGACAAACCTGAAAAAGCCTTCCGCAAAACCAATTCCGGTTACGTAGAAATTATCCCAACCAGTGGACCGATTCTTCCACCAGTTGCTGTAAAACAAATCTAAGTTTTTCCTTGCCCCTAATTTTAGGGGCAAGTCCAATCCGATACTATCAATATGAACCGAGTCATCCTTGTAGCCACCGTACTTGGCATAATTGCCTGCCAATCTCCGATAAAACCCCTCTACAAGTCTTATAACGAAAAAATCAACTTAAATGATGTTAAGATGATTACAAAATCGGAAGCTACACCTGCCGAAGAAGGTAAAAAAAACCCTCTCAACTTGGATCCCTGGATCCAAATCGAACAGTCCGAAAATAAAATTCCGTACATCCAAATGGATCTTTTGTTTGAAGATTCTGGGCTCAATATCATCGAAGAAATCATTGAAGGTACTATCATTGAGCACCACATTATCGTTCTAAACCACAAAGGAGAAATCATCGCCAAACAACCTGTTAATTTTCAAGCCTATGAAATTGCCGAAACTAAAACAGAAGTTGTGCGAAATAAGGTTATCCTAGGGGAATCCAAACAACCTATCAAAGTGAATAGTTTAGTTCCAGAAACTTCAGTCACGAGAGAGGCACAAGAAAGACAATATACAGACAAAGAATCTGTACCACAAGTTTTGATTTTGAATGAAAATAAGATTCCAAACCCAGGTGAATTTGTGAGTGTTTTTCTCGAACTCACATATATAAATCCGCATTTTGAAGAGAACTGCGATCCGAGTTCCAAAGCATGTGACCAAAGAAGAAAGAGTTTTTTTGAGGATATCGCCAAACGGAATCGTACCGAACTTGATAATCTAAAAATTAGTTATGTAAATGGAAACATAACGAATTTTCCAAGTCTCTCTCCAGAAGAGCTAACGAAATACAAACGGATGATCCAAGAACGGATTTCCAGGCAAGGTGGTTTTCTCAATCCAGAGTCTATTTCACCGAAGTACTTTTATAGAGAATGGAATCTCGTATCCGCTCCTAGATACTTCAAAGTCCAATCCATCGTTAAAAATGGAAAAACGATTTCCACATTGGAACCGGCTAAATCGGAACCGGAACCGGTCGTGGAAAAAGATAAAAAAGTCGCAGAAGAGCCTGACTCCATTTTTGAAAATCCAAAACATAGTATCCATAAAAAAAGAACGATTGTTACACCGTAAATACTTGGTATAACAATCGTATGTTGCTCTTTATGCGGCCTTTCTCTCCTTTTTCGGTGAGCTGTCAAATCTTACGGAAGATGCAACTACCTTTACTTTAGATCGGCTCTCACCTTCAGGAGTCTTCCAGCGGTTTTGCCTCAAGTTCCCCATAACAGTCACCTTACTTCCTTTTTTGAGGTATTCCGTACAATTTTCCCCAAGTTTTTCCCAAGCCTCTACATCAAAAAAGGAAACTTCTTCCTTTTCATTCTCTTCTCCTGAAGATGTTGGATGGTTTACTGCAACCGTAAAAGTTGTTAGTCCTTTTCCATTCGGAACTTTTTTCCCCTCTGGGTCGGCGGTTAAATTTCCATCCAAGATGATGTACGATAGATTTCTCATTTCATTTTCCTTTAAACGTATTTAGGTGGCCACCTGGATTTAGAATGTAAGCAAGTAGAATTTTGGTATCCCTGGTTTTAATTTTTTTTAAAAAGTTCTTGCAATGATTGTAAAAAAATAAGTATGGACAGTTTCTCAAATTTTAGTCAAATTCGAGTGTGGGTTTACCAGTTTCCGAAATCTTAGAGATTTTAACATCCATCAGTCGAGAGCTTGTGTGCCTTCATAATGAAGATGGGTCATATATTTTTGTAAGCCCAAGTTCCGAACGTATCATTGGATACAAACCAGAAGAACTTATTGGAAAATCGCCCTACGAATTCTTTCATCCAGATGACCAAAAGAGTATTCGAGAAAGAGCCCACAAACCGATCTTACTCGGAAAGGAAAATATTGTCTCTACCTTCCGATATAAACACAAAGACGGACATTATATTTGGCTACAATCTAAGAACAGACTCCTGCAACATCCCAAAACAAACGAAAGGTATATCCATACTGCTTCGATTGATGTGACAGAGAGGCAAACCGCAGAATTGAGTTTGGCTTTTGCGGAAGAAAAGTTTAGTGAATTGTTCTATGCCTCTCCTATCGGACTCGTACTCGCAAAGGGTGATGGAACTTTGGAAGACGTAAATCCTTCCTTTGCAAGATTTTTGGGATACGAACCATATGAACTTTTAGGAAAACATTTTTCTTCCATAAGCGAAGAGTCCACCTTGAGAAAAAACTTAGAATTTAAGAGCCAAGCAGACTTGGGAGAAAGGAATGGATATTCTTTAGAAAAACAATACATCCACAAAGATGGAAGCAAACGATGGGGATTTGTTACTGTGTCTGTTTTACGTGACCAAGATGGACAGATTACTTACCTTTTAGCCCAGGTTTTGGACATCCATGATCGAAAGAATAGTGAGTCAATGTTGACTCAGACAAATGAGAGCTTAAAACAGATTACGTCTAGTTTACTCAGCCAAAACAAACAAATTCTATCCTTCAATCAAATCGTATCACACCATCTGAGAGCTCCGATCAGCAATTTGAAATCAATTATACAGCTGTTAGAGGAGACAAATAATCCATCAGAAAAAAAAGAATTAGAAGCTCACTTAAGTAAAATTGCGGACTCATTAGATTCTATCTTAGAAGATTTAATTGCAACAATTCGAATCCAAAAGGTCGATGCCCAACAATCGGAAATTCTAAGTATCGGTGAGACCTTTGAATTGGCAAAGAATCTTTTAAAGGATGAGATCGAAGCCAAACACTTAGAAATCCATACCGATTTTTCAAAAGCACCAGAAATCCGATTCCCAAAAGAATTTTTGATCAGTATTTTTACAAATCTCATTTCGAATTCCATAAGGTTTTCGTCACAAACCCGTCGGCTCAAAATCGAAGTAAACAGCTCAAAACACCACCCTTATGTCGAAATAAAGTTTACTGACAATGGAATTGGAATTGATTTAGAAAGGTATGGAGATCAAGTTTTCCAATTGAGAAAGACCTTCCACAGAAATTCGAGCGGAAAGGGACTCGGTCTTTTTTTGATCCGATATAAAATGGAAACGATGGGCGGAAAAGTTATGATCAAATCTCACTTGGATTCGTTCACATCTGTGATCCTACACTTTCCTATTTCCACTGAGGAAGTATGAACCTTAAAATTTGTATTATTGATGATGATACAATCTACCAGTTTACGACCAAAAAAATCATCGAAAAGGCTAGTATAACAGCTGACGTATCGATGTTCTCTGATCCCGAGGTGGCTTTAGCCTCCTTTAGGTCCTTTGATAACCCAGAATCCCAATTCCCAGACATTATCTTTCTGGATATCAACATGCCTTTTATGGATGGATGGCAATTTTTGAACTCATTCGAACCCATCCAGGCAAAAATCCAGAAGAAAATCCATATCTTCCTCGTAAGTTCCTCTGTCGATGAGGCTGACACGCAAAGGGCCTCCGCCTGTAAACTCCTTTCTGGTTATATCTACAAACCTTTTACGAAAGAAAAACTCTTAAAGTCTTTAGAACATTTACAATCTTAGCTTGTCTTATTTTGAGAATTTAGTACAAGTATGACCTGGTAGGTACTATGGAAGCAATTATCTCTTGGGCAAAAATCAATCCTTCGCTTGCGGTTCTTTCCGGAGTATTTTTTTTCCTTTTGTTTGTTTTTATCCGAGACATTACTCAAAAAAAACATACCATCCAACGGAATTTTCCAATTGTAGGCCACCTCCGTTACTTTCTAGAGATGATAGGACCTGAGCTCCGGCAGTATTGGGTTGCACACGATAAAGAAGAAAGACCTTTCGACAGAACAGAACGCAGCTGGATCTATGCAACCTCCAAAGGGCAAAATAATAATTTTGGCTTTGGATCAACGGAAGTCCAATATGAGCCAGGTTACCCGATCATCAAACATAAAGCATTTCCATTTCCAGAAGAGAAAGCCTTTATATACAATAATGATGCTACTTGTATTCCTTCACTTAAAATCATTGGACCAAACAGACGTTATCCCTACCGTCCATATTCGATTATCAATATATCTGCAATGTCATTTGGTTCCCTTGGGAAAAATGCTGTCCGAGCATTAAACATCGGTGCAAGAGACGCAGGTGCCTTTCATAATACAGGTGAGGGTGGACTAAGTCCATACCACCAAGAAGGTGCCGATGTTGTTTGGCAGATTGGAACTGGTTATTTTGGTGCGCGGGGAAAAGATGGAAAGTTTAGCCTGGATATATTAAAAGAGAAAGTATCCACTCACCCATCCGTAAAAATGATTGAAGTAAAATTATCTCAAGGCGCCAAACCTGGAAAAGGTGGAATTCTGCCAGCGATCAAGGTGAATGCAGAAATTGCTGCCATTAGGCATGTGGAAATGGGCAAGGATTGTATCTCACCTAATGCACATAGCGAATTCTCTTCTGTTCCGGAACTCATCAACTTCATTGAAAAAATTGCCGAAACGACTGGTCTTCCTGTAGGAATCAAAAGTGCTGTTGGTGAAATAGATTTTTGGGAAGAATTGGCAAATGAAATGAAAAAGACAGGAAAAGGTCCTGACTTTATCACGATTGATGGTGGAGAAGGTGGCACGGGTGCTGCTCCCCTAACCTATGCGGACCATGTTTCATTACCTTTTAAAATCGGTTTCCAAAGGGTCTATACCCTCTTTCAATCTCACAAACTTTCCGAACAGATTGTTTGGATTGGCGCAGGAAAACTTGGATTCCCTGACCGAGCCGTCGTTGCCATTGCCATGGGTTGTGATCTTATCTATGTCGCACGCGAAGCCATGTTATCTATTGGATGTATCCAAGCTCAAAAATGTCATAACGACCACTGCCCAGCGGGTGTTGCAACTCAGAACTGGTGGTTGCAGAGAGGTGTCGATCCGATTCTTAAGGGAAAGCGAGCCACCAAATACTTGCAAGGTTTTCGGAAGGAATTGTTATCCTTAGCTCATTCTTGTGGGTATGAGCACCCGAGTCAATTTACTGGAAAGGATATTGAAATCAGCCTTGGAATGAATAGATACCAACCTCTGGAAGACCTCCTGGGATATAAAAGAGATCCAGTGCACTTTACTCATCTGCAAGATTACACAGTGTTTCCAAAACGCCAGGTATAGATGCGATCTTTTTTTCTTCTCATAATAACGCTCTTATTACTTGCCCTGGGCAACTGTTTTGAAGCGCCGATTCAAAAATCGGAAATAAAAAAAGCATTCTTAGACCTATCTTCCTTCGATTTTTCAGGTCAAGATATTGTATCTTTACAAGGTGAGTGGGAATTTCACTGGAATACACCACCTAACAAAATTTTACCTGATACTCAAAAAAAATATATCAATCTTCCGAGTCATTGGAATGGATTGGAATACCAAGGCAATATACTAAGTGGAATGGGTCATGCTAGTTTTCGTTTGAAAATCAAACAACCCAAAGATCTAAAGGAGAATTTAGCAATTTTAATTAGAGAACAGGACACATCTTACGAAGTATACATTGATGGAAAAAAGGTCGCAAATTCAGGTGTCGTTGGAACGAATGCCTTTGCAACAAATCCGCAAGTACGTTCAAGTTTAGCAGTTATTCCAAACCCACCACCAGGTTCCGACGAAACTGTTATCGATTTATATGTTGGGAACTATTCTCATAGAAAGGGAGGACCTTGGAATGATATTGAAATAGCCGAATATTCTAAGTTATTAAAACGAATCACCGCAAACAAGCTAAACGAAACTATTCTTTCTTCCATTCTGTTTTTCGTATTTATTTTTTTCTTTGCGTTGTTTATGAGCAATCGAGATACAAAACAGAGTCTCGGGATCTGCCTTTTTACTTTTGTAATCTTTCTTCGAAATGTTTCGACGGGAGAAAGGATTCTATTAGATTTTATTGATGTTCCCTACTGGATTGTGTTGCGGATAGAATATATTTCTTGGTTTTGGGCGGCTCCGAGTTTGTACAATTACTTTCAAATTGTCTTTCCGCTAGACTTCTCAAAAAAAATTGGTCGTATTTTTTATTCTATTTCCATTTTACTTAGTATCTGTTTGCTCGCACCACCAGTTTATTTTACAGAACTTGCTTCCATCTATCCGGCAATATTTATCCTAAACGGAATCTTCTTGTTTACGTATCTAACAAAATCTTATAGAGCGAACAGATTACAATCCCAACCACTATTTATCGGAACGGCGATTCTACTATTAGCAGCTGTAAACGATACTTTACATGCGGAAGCCATATACCATACATTCTATATAGGTCCATTTTCAGTTGTACTTTTTGTGTTTTTGCAGGTTTTTACTTTTGGAAAACTGATTAAAGAAAATTTGGATAAAACTACGCAATTCGCTTTAGACCAACAAGCACTCAACTCGTCTTACTCTCGTTTTGTGCCACAAGAATTTTTATTCCATTTAGGCAAAATGGACATTCGAGACGTTTTGTTAGGGGAACAAGTTCAAAAACGAATGAGTATACTGTTTGCAGATATTCGTTCCTTTACCGAATTTTCGGAAACCCTCACACCAAAAGAAAATTTTGATTTTTTGAATAGTTACCTTCAACGTGTGGGACCCATCATACGGCACAATGGCGGATTCATAGACAAGTTTATTGGTGACGGGGTAATGGCCCTGTTTCCTAATTCTGCAAATGACGCCATACGTGCAGCTGTGCAAATCCAAGAAGCTATACGAATTTATAACGGACATAGGGCGAATTGCAATTATATGCCAATTGAAGTAGGTGTTGGTATACATACTGGAAATCTTACACTAGGTATCCTGGGAGAACACAAACGTATGGAAGGTACGGTGATTTCGGATGCTGTAAACCTAGCTTCTCGGATCGAAGGAATTACAAAACTCTTTCGATCCAGAATTGTTATCAGTGCGGATACGTTTATGGAAGCAACAGATGAACTACAATACGACTATCGTTTGTTAGATAAGGTTTCCATCAAAGGAAAGGCAGATTCGGTTTTTGTCGTGGAAGTCCTCCAGGGTTACGAACCCGAGCAAGTAAAACTACTCGTGGACAAAAAAGTGGAATACAGTTTAGCTCTTGAAGCTTACCAAAGAAAAGACTATGAAGAAGCTATAGAGAGCTTTTCGGAGCTTCTTGCGAATAATCCTAAAGATTACGTGAGTCGTTTATTTTTAGAGAGAAGCAAAGAAGCTCATTTAAGCGCCCAACTTCAAAACTTTTGAAAACGTCTTTTTTGGAAGTAGAAGATTGAACCAAAAACTATGCCCAAACCTAAAATAAACAGTGCAATGAACGGCTCACTCGCAATGATTGCAACCAAAGCCAAAACTCCGATTAATAACGCAAAAACTGGTAAAAGGGGAAAGAGTGGTGCCTTATACGGTCTGTTTAAATCGGGATAAATAAAACGAATGCGGATAAATGATATCAAACAGGTGACATACATTCCGCATGCACCTAATGCAGATGCAGTTATGAGTTCTGGTATATCCAAAAACAAGAGACAAAGAATCCCAATTCCACCACCTGTTAAAACTGCGTTTTGAGGAACTAAGGATTTTGAATTCAATTTTGACAAGTAGATGGGAAGATATCTTTCTTTCGCCAGTCCATATAACAAACGTGAGTTTCCAAGTATGATTCCAAAAAGACTCGCGATTAAACCAAAAAGACCAATAAAAGTAAAAATATACGGTAAAACTGATTCTTTACCATATAACTTTTGCAATACATATGAAAGCGGATATTCAAGTTCGGCCAATTCTTTTGGTTGAACGGCTGCCGCGGTAAAAACAAAAATACAACTCGCTAGAACAAGCAAGGTAAAAATCCCTGCTGTATATCCAATCGGT
>JAPZTS010000057.1 GCA_027533185.1 Leptospira sp.
CCTCCTTCTCTTCTTTGAATTCTAACAATTCTTTTTTCCATGCTTCTGAATCCATATCGATTTGGTGGATCTCATCGAATCGAGTGTATAAATCTCCCACATTCATGATTTCATCGTGTTGGTTTTTGGATCTTTCTTTGAGATACCACTCTCTACCTAAGAGAAGGACCTCGAGTCCTTTTTGGATTTGTTCTTCTTTGGTTAGATTTTTTGCCATTTCGCGTCGAGTGGAACATTTGGAAGATTTGTTGCAAATCAATTCCGTTGAAAATTTAAGCTACCAGCGAATTTTTGCTAGGTTTGGTTTTGACCAGCTAACCAAAAAATGGTCAGCTATTTGATTTACAAAAATTCTAAGTTAAAAGAACTAAAAGAGTTTAAGGATTTTCTAATAGAAGACAAAAGAATAGAGGAAGAGTGTTTGCCGAGACTAGATGAGATGATGGAACGATACACAAGTTATGAAACCCTTTGTGAAATCATTCGTCATCGTTTTCAAAGTCCAAAAGAAACCTTAGAAGAGCTCTTCCGAAGACTAGTCTTCAATATCCTTTGTGGCAACACCGACGACCATGCGAGAAATCATGCTGCCTTTTGGGATGGAAATGCTCTAACGCTGATTTCGTAGTCAATTTCTACTTTCGAAAGCCAAGGCCATGGAGATTGTGAAACACCAAATACATACGATTGAGAAAAAATGGAAGTCTGTTTGCGACGAAGCCGAGTTGAGTCAGGTGGACAGAAATCTTCTTTGGAAACGACAGTTTTTGAATCCCTATTCGATGGATGGTGTAAAGGGTTAGGAAACAGTAAAAATGAGTAGTTTAATATTGACTTTAAAATACTCATGAGTAGTTTAAAGTCAGCATGAAAAAACTCAGGTATCTGCACCCATATTTAGAGGACGTTCTAAACCGAAAAATGTTGTTTATTGGAGGTCCCAGGCAAGTTGGTAAAACGACTCTTGCCATACAATACCTGAAACCACCATCTGTTAAAAATCCAGGTTATTTGAATTGGGACAGAAACAGTGACAAAGTTCTGATTTTAAAAGACCAACTGCCCTTGAGTCAAAGTCAAACGATCGTTTTGGATGAGATCCACAAATATAGTAAATGGCGAAATCTCATCAAAGGTTTATATGATAAACACTTTGAGGACAATCGGTTTATTGTTACAGGTTCGGCACGACTAGATACATTTCGAAAAGGTGGTGATTCTCTTCTGGGAAGGTATCGCTATTTTCGAATGCATCCTTTTTCCGTTTCGGAGATGAGTAAAAATCCAAATCAATCTGACTTGGAGCTACTCATAAAATTTGGCGGATTTCCTGAGCCATTGTTTGCGCAAAATGAAAACGAACATCGAATCTGGCAGAATGACCGGATGGTGAAAGTTGCTTCGGAAGACATTCGCGATTTAGAAACTATTAAAGATATCTCTTCTCTATTGTTACTTGCGGA
>JAPZTS010000023.1 GCA_027533185.1 Leptospira sp.
CGTTCCCTATATTGGTTTCTACTCTTTCAATTGTGATTTATATGAAAGTGGATCAACTTATGATTGGTTCTATGTTGGGAGACTCGTCGATTGGAGTTTACAGTGTAGGCGTTAAGTTGAGTGAATTTTGGTATTTTATTCCAATGGGTTTAGCTTCCTCCGTATTCCCAACTTTAGTAGCCAAAAGAAAAGAATCACGTTTGGATTATCTGGAATTTTTAAAGGTACTCCATATCATTCTAATATTTACCTCAATTCTTATGGCAGTGTTTGTCCAATGGATAGGAAAAGATTTAGTTATCTTTCTTTATGGGAGTCCCTATGCTTTAGCATCCGATGTTTTAAAGATTTATATTTGGTCAGGAATTTTTGTTTTTGTTGGTGTCGCGGGAGGCAATTATTTTTTGATCGAAAACAAACAAGTTTATGTTCTTTGGAAGAGTCTTTCTGGTTTACTCGTTAACGTTCTCCTCAATTTTTTTTGGATACCAATATATGGAATTTACGGTGCCGCATTCGCTACTTTAATTTCACAATTTGTAGCATCCTGCTTAATTCCATTTTTTTTTAAGGAAGTAAGAGAACTCTCATATATACAAATGTCATCTCTTTTGTTTTGGAAATGGCCTAAAGTCTTATTTTCAGTGTATCAAAACATTAAGATTCGCTATTAAAAAATTGAAAATTCTCTTTGACCACCAGATATTCACGCTTCAAAAATATGGGGGAATTTCTAGATATTTTTATGAGTTAATTTCCCGTTTAACTAAATTTGAATCTGTCGAGGTTAAACATTCGATTCTCTATTCCAATAATGTTTATTTGGATGATTCCTTTTTTACTAAGCCATATTTAAATTATGAGAACTGGTTGTATCCTGGTTACTTTAAGGGAAAGAATCGTTTATTAAAATTATTTCAATATCTTCAGTTAGTTCCTAATCACAATCGTGAAATGGAAACGTATTTGGATAGCCTTTTGCGTTCTGGGAAAATTGATTTGTTTCACCCCACATACTACAATCCATATTTTATTGAGTTAGTCAATCGCTCGAAAGTTCCGTATATTCTCACTGTTCATGACTTAATTCATGAAAAATTTTCCTATTTTTTTGAGGATGTTCATCAGGTAATGAGAGAGAAAAAAGACACTATCTCCCATGCGAAAAGAATCATTGCGATTTCCGAAAGTACGAAAAAAGATATAGTAGAATATTTTAATTATCCATCGGATCAGATTGATGTTATCTATCATGGAAATCTAGAATTTAATGAAGAAATTCGAAAAGATACACCAGCTAGAGAAAATTATATTCTATTCGTTGGCAATAGAGATTTCTATAAGAATTTCTTGTTTTTTATTGAAAGTATACAATCTCTCCTGATAGATAACCCAGATTTGAAAATCATTGCCGCCGGTGGCGGACCGTTCAGTGAAATTGAATTAAATCAATTTAAGAAATTAAGATTGGCTTCCAGAATCGTTCATCTAAATTTTAAGAGTGATATTGAGCTCTTTAATCTATATCAAAAGGCAACTCTTTTTGTATTTCCATCTCTTTATGAAGGATTTGGAATACCTTTGCTTGAGGCGATGGCTGCAGGTTGTCCCGTAGTGTGTAGCAATACATCATCCTTTCCTGAGGTAGCGAGTGATGCTGCTTGTTATTTTGACCCAAGAAATTCTGGATCGATTGAAAAGGCTGTAAGAGAAGTATATTCCAAGAGAGATTTGCAAGTACATTTGCGAGCCAAGGGTTTCTTAAATTTAAAAAGATTTTCTTGGAATACTACGGTAGAACAAACTGTAAAATCATATAGGAAAACATTGGGACTAGTATGAAAGTACCAATTTTACTTATCGCGTTTAATCGCGCTAACTTAACTCGTCAGGTATTTTTGAAAATAAGAGAATATAAGCCAGAGAGGTTATACTTTGCCGTAAACTTTCCAAGAAATGATACTGAAGCATTGTTAACTGATGAAGTTAAAAGAATAATTGATGATATTGATTGGAATTGCCAGGTTAAAACTCTTTTTAGAGAGAGTCATTTACCATTACCAATTTCGGTAAGTTCCGCAATCTCATGGTTATTCGAGAATGAGGAAATGGGAATTATTCTTGAAGATGATATTCTTGCCGATATAACCTTTTTTAGATTTTGTGAATATCTTTTGATGGAGTATAGAGACAATAAAGCTATAGGCATGATTTCTGGAGACAATTTCTTTTTTTCGAACTATCATTTAAAATTTTCATACTACGCCTCCAATTATTTTCACATATGGGGTTGGGCCACCTGGAGGCGAGCATGGAATGGTTACGTTCTAAACGGCGTTGAGAAAAGTGAAATTGAACTAGTTGTGAAAGAAAAATTTAAAAAGGATTATGAACAAAATTTTTGGATAGAAAATTTAATTAAAGCATTTTCCGGACAGATTCCGACTTGGGATTATCAATGGTGCTTTTTGAATTGGAAGGAGAATCGTATTTCTCTCATGCCTAGTCGAAACTTGGTTTCGAATATCGGTTTTGGTTACTCTGCAACTAACACAACTTCAGAAAAATCGGTCTTATCTTGTATGGATATAGATCCTATTCATCCGCCATATACAAAACCAGACCGACTAATTCCAAGTAAAGTTACCGAACAATTTTCAAGAAAAATGATGTTTGAAATCCCATTTTTTGAGAAGGCAGCGTTTTATATTTTAAGAAATCTACTTAAATTATTAAGTAGATTTGTAAACAGAAATGGTAAATAAAATGAAATCAATTGAAATTGTAGTTCCGTCTTTCAACGAAGAAGGAAATATAAAAAATCTTTTCCAACGTATTGTAAATCTAAAAATCAAAAAGTACAAAATGAAACTGCTCTTCGTGGATGATGGTAGTAAAGATAATACATTGTCTGAGATCAAAAAATTACAAAAGAACAAAGACGGTATCAGTATTTCTTTCATTTCTTTTTCGCGAAATTTCGGACATCAGGTCGCACTTAAAGCAGGCATTGATCATTCAACTGCCGATGCCGTTATTTCGATGGATGCAGACTTACAACATCCACCCGAATTGATTCCAAAACTGATTGAGAGGTGGGAGCAAGGTATAGAAATAGTTTATACAATACGTAAAGATAATGAAAACGTTTCCTGGTTTAAAAGGAATACGGCGACTCTATTCTACAATTTACTAAACTATCTGTCGGGTTTGGAAATATCGCATGGCGCTGCTGATTTTCGTTTGCTGGACAAAAAAGTTGTACATTCTCTCAAACTTTTTAGCGAAAAAAATCTATTCATTCGCGGGTTAGTTACGGCAATCGGATTTACCAAGGATTCTATTGAGTATACGCCAGATCAAAGAACTTGGGGAGTTAGCAAGTATAGTTTAAAAAGAATGTTCTTGTTTGCATTGGATGGAATTACATCTTTTTCAGTAAAGCCTCTCCATTTTGCTACATATTTCGGAATGATCCTTTCCTTCTTTTCGGGTGCGTACGGTATTTATGCAATCGTCATTTTTTTCACATCAGAAAATGTGGTCACTGGCTGGGCATCGGTATTAACAAGTGTTTTGTTTATCGGGGGAGTCCAGTTGATCATTTTGGGGATAATTGGTGAATATCTAGGTAAAATGTTTATTCAGTCCAAAGGAAGACCCAATTATTTAATTTCCGAAAAAGATATCTAACCAAAAGTATATGATACAAAGTATTTATAAACCCGATCAGCTAGTTTTCTTAATTCTGTTTGTTTTTCTTCTATTTGTTTGGAAAAAAAATAAGTATGAGAAATGGTTTGTACTTTTTGTCTGTTCTGCTTTTTCTCTCTATATTTTTGGTCCTAATTTTAAGGCAAAATTTTGGTTAATCGATGATCATGAAATTTTCTATTTTTTGAGTTCAAAATTGGATCAAAGAAGTTGGTCAGATTTTTTTTATATTTTATTCAATCAAACGGAAGTCGGGGAGTTTGGAGTTAATTCTAGATTTAGACCATCATACTATGTTCTTAGGTTGATTGAAACTTTCTTATGGAAAGATAACTCAACATTATGGTATATTTCTAGATTTTCAATTCTTGTTTCCTTCCTTTTTTCTTTAACACTTCTGTATCGATTTTTTCTGTCGACACCGGTTGCTTTGGCATGGGTATTTACAAGTTTTAGTTTTATTTATTGGGCTGATATATTTTTTAGATTGGGCCCTGGAGAAACTTACATTGTACTGGGTTTCTCCATTTTTACTCTTTCTAGTTTTAATTGGAATAAAAAATTAAATTCTGGCTTACTTGTTTTCGTATTACAGATAGTAAGTGTTATGATAATGATAGGCTCAAAGGAGAATATGATCCTTGCAGCCTTCCTACCGATACTATTTTACGTATTTCCCGAAACAGAAAGTCGCAGATTGAGTCTTCTAAAAATTTTATATACCTTACCTTTTTTGTTGTCTCTTACGATTGTCTACGCCATCCTATCCGCTATCTCCGCCAATCCCGTTGATATCAATGGGAATTCCATTCAATTTACTAGCAAAGTTTATAAAATCTTAAATCTGTTGAGTAGCCCTTTAGCGTTTCAGCCACTAATACTAAGTTTGGTGGCACTGGTTCTCGTTTTCAAAGGAAGACGATTTTTATGGTTCTTTAGGTATCGTAGAAATCTATTCTTCCTATTGGTGTTTCTATTTGCTAATATTCTTTTAAATATAGTATTTTATGGTGGTGATTTGCCCCAAAGCAATCGATATGATTTTCCTACTTCGATCTTTTCGATACTTTTCTTTATTATAGGCTTTGGATTTATTCTTGCTCAACTATTCTGGATGAATAGGATAAAACCACGAATTCCAATTGGTTTAATTTCGCTTGTGATCGCATCCTTCGGATTTTCATCCCTTTCCATAAATGAATTGCAAAATTCTTCTCGGAAGAATGTAAAGCGCACAATTGCTCTCAGCCAAGCTATTGAGGAGATGAGACAGGAATCTACACAATCTACTGCTGTTATCTATGTACGCGATTATACGGATTTTGAGCCAGCAGATTCCTTTTTGCGTTATTCTAAATATAACAACTTTCCATGGAAGATATTTCTCGTTATAGATCCAATTCGGTACAATTCAAACTTTCATGATGGGCTCATGGACTATTTGCGTAATTTGAGCAAAACTGGCGATTCCAAACGTGGTATTACTTCAGAAATTGAGATGAAAAGTATAAGGAGTTTAAGTTGTATAGTTTATCACTTTGGTGACTTGAACAGCAATCAAATGAAAGATTATCCTTTTTGTACAAATCAAACCTATCGGAAAATTAGTTACTAATTTATGAAATGTAAAATTTGTAAGAGTGAAAGTAAATTAATACTTTCTAATTTAACGTATCTTGGAAAATACCAAGGACAAATATTCCGATGTGTCAAGTGCGAGTATCTGCAGGTATCTCCGGCGGATTGGCTGGAAGAGGCATATTCGGAAAGTATTTCTATAACGGACACTGGTTTGATTGCTCGCAATCAACTTTTTACAAAAAGAATCGCTGTGTTTCTTTCAATCAAAGACATCAAATTGTGTTTTCCTTTATTGTTCCTGCGTGTGTTCAAAAATTTAATAAAGATTATTTATATTAAAAATATTGTCAGGTATTCTAAAAAGATTTTGGATTTTGGGGGAGGCTATGGAGTATTAGTAAGAATGCTTCGGGATTTTGGTCTCCATGCGGAATGGCGAGATCCCTATACTAAGAATATCTTCGCACGCGGATTCGAAGCCAGTGAGATTGAATATGATTGTTTACTTAGCTTTGAAGTTTTAGAACACCTAGAAGATCCAGATACTGAGTTTGATAGACTGTTTAACCAACACAAACCCAATTTTTTTATCTTTTCAACATTGTTGTATGGGCGAGATATACCTGATAGCAAATGGTGGTACTATACACCAGAAACGGGTCAACATATCGGATTTTTTAATGAAGTCACTCTAGATTTTTTAGCTAAAAAGTATGGTTATCATTATATTTCAATCGATACAAACTTCCATATTTTCTCAAAGAGTAAGCTTGATGAAAAGACCATTCGATTTTTTGTTCTAAGGGCGGATTACTTTTTTCCTGCAATTGCAAAATCTTATGCAAGTTTGACTCTCGGTGATAGCCAATTCATAATTGATGATCTTCGTAGAGAAAAGGTCTAACGGAAACGAGTATCGACTGCCAGCTATTTTTACTAATTCTAATATTCTCGATATAAAACAATAGTTATGCCAATACGTTTAGGATCTATTAAATTTAACAGGATAGAAATAGCTGTATTAGGCATTTTTCTTTCTGTTTTATTGTATAATTTTTTCCAATTGGATGGTTTTCATAGTTGGGGAGATGATTTTTCCTCTTATTTAAGTCAGTCAAAAGTAATCCACGATGGTGAATATTCTAAATTAGATAACTGTGTTAATTTAAGGATAAAATATTCCGAATTTCAGGTGGGACCAAATTATTATCCGTGGTTTTATCCATTGTCTTTGAGTTTTGGTTTTTTTATTGATTTGGTTGATATACTTGCAATTAAACAATTCTCATACATCTACTCGATATTTTTTTACTTTGCTTTGTTTTTGATTTTTGTAAAACGATTAAGATTTCTTTTAACTTTGAGTCTTATGATTGTATTTGCAACTCATCCTTTTTTTATCGAGTCAAATCAGCATATCTTAAGTGATATATACGCTTCGGGAATTCTTTTGATTGCATTGTACGTTTTGCAACGTGCTTATGAGCAAAGAAGTTTAGCTAGGAAAATTTCTTGTTTTGCACTCTTTTCTGTCGTTTCATTTATTGCCGTAAATATTAGGACATCTTCCAATATAATCTATCTCGTTGCCATAGGTTACGCTTTTATCAAGTATATATCTGATAAAAAACATTCGAATTTTATATTCGCAATAACATCATTTTTGTTATCTTATTGCTTCGTTACGATGTTTAATTCCCAATTCCCGTCCTCCAATTATCTTGAAAACCATGAGTTAATTACAATGGATTTCTTGAATCATTTTGTTGAGAATCTCGTTTATTATTTTCAATTGATAATCGATTTTTTCTTTCCCTTCCCACTCTATGCAAAAACATTTTTTGGTTTGGTTTTTTGTTACATCTTTTATAGAAAGAGAAGGATTGTGTGGTTGCATTTAAGTCTTGCAGAGAAGATTTTTATCTTTTTCTATTTTGGTTTATTTTTATTTTATCCCTATCAACAAGGAATTCGATTTATTATTCCTCTTCTACCCTTTTGTCTGTTTATTCTATTTGTACGATTCAAAGTTGGAATAAATAGATACGAAAAATTTTTCTTTTCTCTTTATATTTCCTTATTTTTGACATTTAATGCGATAAGATACTTAGATAATACTGACCTAGATAGGAGTCAGCTCAATCCTTCCTTTGCAAATTCTGCATACGCAGAGGAGGCTTACGATTTCATTCAAAGAAACACTTTTGTTACTGAAAGCATTGTATTTTTTAAGCCAAGGGCACTGACATACTTTACCGATCGTTGTTCGGTCTGGATTGAATCTCCTGAGTTTTTGTCTCGACGAGATTCATACTTTTTATTTTTCAAAGGAAAGGAATATTCGAAGCAAATGACAGATTTTCTGGTGCAAAAGAGACAGGTTTTTGAAAACAAATACTTTATTCTCTATTCATTGTAAGTTGAAAAAGAAAATCAGGCAGGTTTTGAAATTCCTCAAGTAATTCAGTGATTCAAGCAACCAAAGATAACATAATTTCAATCGTTACTCCCTCTTATAATCAAGGAGAGTTTATAGAAAGAACTCTTAAATCTGTGATAGAACAGCCTGGAGACTTTTACATTGACTATATAGTGATGGATGGTAAGTCTACAGATCAAACGGTTTCTATTTTAGAGTCATGTATGCAAGAGCTCCACTCCGGAAATATTGCATCTGAATACAAAGGGCGAGTATTCAAAAAAGACAATACAGGAAAGTATAAGGTAAATTGCCTAGGTGTAAGTTTTCAATACTTTTCTGAAAAAGATAAAGGTCAAACCAATGCAATTAATAAAGGATGGGAGTTAGCTCTCGGTAGTATAATAGCGTGGTTGAATTCGGATGATGTTTATACGGAAGGAGCACTGAACGAAGTCTATCGAGAATATCTGAAGGAAGGAATGCAAGTTCTCTACGGTGTAGGTTTGCATATAGATAAGAACGATAAGCTTTTGGAAGTATACCCTGTTGAAACGTATTCTTTTGAAAGACTTTTGGATTATTGTTTTATTTGCCAGCCAACTGTCTTTTTACGCCGCAATGTTTGGGAATCGATTGGTGCCTTGAATGAAAGTTTAGCATACTGCATGGATTATGAGTATTGGTTGAGAATTGGAAAAATATATGATTTTTATTTTTTGAATAAAACAATCGCATGTACGCGGATACACGAGAATACAAAAACTAGCCAAAATTTAAATGTTCATAGTGAGATAGTACAAATGCAGAAACGACTGGTAGGACGAGTATCTCAACATTGGATTTTTTATTATGCGTACTATTCGCTACGTAAAATCCAGTTTTTTGGGGATGGCCTTGTTTTGAAAATATTAACTCGAGTTTATGCTTTTCTTTTGAGGTTTAAGTTGCAATGATGTCCGACTTTCAGGGAAGCTTTTTCAAAAAGGAAATCTATTTGCCATACGGTCAAAAACTCATTCAGATTTTTCAAATCGAAAATGAAATCATCGCAAAGGCAATTTGTTTTAATGAATTCTTAAAAAAGAGTTTTGTCATAAATGGATTACAAAATTTCAAATTATTTTATTCGGATGAGATAATTCCTATATCGCAGGAAGAGTTTAATAGATTTGAAGCTTATATTTGATATATCCGTTTTAGCTTGGTCTGTGCGAAACCCTAAAGCTAAAACAGGAATCTTTCGAGTGATAGAGAATCACTTAAAACATTTGGCAAAAGACCCAGAGATCGACCTATATTTATCTTCTGTAAACGGTCATATTACAGATTTTTTTGAGTATATAAAGACTTCGAATATTGAACTAAGTAAGGATAGATTCTTAGTACCAAAAAAATATTCCAAAGCAAAGGACCGGTTCTTTGTCCTATACAATTGGTTGTCAGACAAATTTGAATTTTCCTATTCTTGGAATCATTTAAGCTTTTTGGTAAAACTTTTGCAATCTATTGTAAGATTCGTATTCCAAAAGATTGGTATAAAGTCGTATTTAAATCCAATTCCAGGATCCTATTTAACTAACGAATTTATTTTTCACAGCCCATATCTTCCACTACCTAAATTTATTTGTGAATCCAATGTAAAAAAGGTAATTTCGATTTATGATATTATATCGATAAAATTTCCTGAATTTTTTCAAGGTAATAAGGATCGTGTTATAATCCAAAATATTCGATATCTTGATAATGAAACATCGATTATTACTATATCTGAAAATAGTAAAATAGATATAGCAAAAGAGGCAAGTCTATTTGATCCAGATCGAATCTTTGTAGTGCCTTTAGCCGCGGAAACATTTTTTTTCAAGACCGATGAGAAGAATACAGAGAAGGCAATTCAAAAGTATGGACTGGTTTACGGTAAATATATACTTAGTGTCGGAACATTAGAACCTCGAAAAAATTTAAAGATGTCAATCCGCGCATTTTTGGAGATCTCTAGAAAGGGAATGGATCCAGAACTGAAGTATGCAGTATTAGGAGGAAAAGGATGGGGCGATGGTTTTGATGATCTAAAAACAGAATTTTCAGATTGTTTTAAAGAACGTGTTCGTTTTCTTGGCTTTGTCAGAGACGAGGATTTGAGTTTCGTTTATTCAGGTGCATTATTTTTTGTATACTTATCGTTTTATGAAGGATTTGGTCTACCTCCTCTTGAAGCTATGCAATGTGGTTTACCAGTTTTAGTTTCAAACACATCCTCCTTGCCTGAAGTTGTGGGAGATGCCGGAATTCTAGTCGACCCTCGCGATCAGAAGCGGATTCAAACGGAAATGCAAAATCTGATAGCCAATAAGAAACTTCGTGAGTCGCTCTCCCGTAAGTCCATGCAACGAGCCAATTCTTTCTCATGGGAAGAATCCACTCTAGCCCTGAAGTCTGTTTATAAGAATATATTAAATTGAAAGTTCTATTCGATCATCAAATTTTCTTTCAAAATCAATTTGGAGGAATTCCAAAAATATTTTTTGAAATCTTCCATCGAATGGAGGAAAGAAAATTAGACTACGAATGTTCCGTGGATCTATCGAATTATACGAAGGGTGAGATTTATAGCAAGAGCCGAAAGGAACTGATTAATAAACCTCCCTGGTTTTCTCTTTATACTATATACAAAATAGTTAAAAAAGTTCTTAACATCTTTCATCTATCACTTCCCGAATTTATACTTAATAGAGAGTCGGGTCTAATCCGTTTCAGTTTAAAAAATCAGATTGGTAAAATAAATAGAAATGTAATCAAAGATCTAACCTACAATAAGTATAGTGTCTTTCATGCGACTTACTACCGAGATTATTTTTTAGAATCCTTATTGGAGAGTAAAACCAAATTTGTTTTAACAGTGCACGATTGTGTACATGAATTATTTCCAAATTATTATGGAAGAAAAAATTTCATCATAAAAAATCGAGAACGATTGTGCCTTGCCGCTGATCACATCGTTTGTGTTTCTGAGTCGACTAAGTCCGATTTGCTGAAAATCTATCCGAACATTCAAAAAGAAAAGGTTTCTGTAATTTATAATGCAGGAGATCTATCTAAAGAACCGACTGAAGGTAAAAAGTATTTTGAACAAGATTTTATCCTTTTCGTAGGGAATAGGGGAGAATACAAAAATTTTGTATTTTTACTAGAGGCTTTCGCTAAAATCACTGATAATAATCTACTACTCGTATGTGCTGGTGGCAAGGATTTAAATGCGAATGAGAAAGTTCATTTGGAAAAATTGAATTTACAGCCTCGGGTAGTTCATATGCCGTTTGCTGAAGAATCTACTCTGGCGAATCTCTACCGTCAGGCAAAGTTATTTATTTATCCTTCGCTCTATGAGGGTTTTGGTATCCCTATTTTGGAGTCTATGTCCGTTGGTTGTCCTGTTTTATGTAGCGACATTAAAGTTTTTCGAGAAATTGCAAATGGTGCTGCTGCCTTTTTTAATCCATCAGAGATAAACTCTTTGGTTAGGCAGTTGCAAATTCTCTTGGATTCTGAAAAGGAGCGGGAAACTCTTCGAAAAAAAGGGTATGAACGTGTTAAAGATTTTTCTTGGAAAAACTGTTCAGATGCGTACATTGAAATCTACAATAAGTTGAGTAAAAATTAATTGAATAGCCAACCAATGATTTCTGTTATTACGGTTGTTAGGAATGCCGAGGCAACGATTGAAAGAACTTTAAAATCGGTCTTCGCACAAAAACAAGTCAGCTTTGAATTAGTTGTTTGGGATGGTATGAGTAATGATAATACTCTTAACATTTTAGAAAATTATAAAAGTCAAATCACTTTGGTATCAGATCGAGACTCAGGTGTTTACGATGCCATGAATAGGGCATTAAAATTGTCTCGAGGCAAATGGGTAATCTTTTTAAATGCAGACGATTACTTTTTCTCTGAATATTCGCTTTATTCTCTATGGAAAAAGGCAGAGGAAAGCGCATGCGATTACGTTTGCGGATCCGCAAAAATGCTTTTTGGTCTAAAGAAATGGAGTCCCAAAACGTTAACAGATGTGGATTTCTTTTTGGGGAATCCATCTAACCATCAATCCTATCTGTGTAAAAAACAAGTGTATGATCAATTAGGTGATTTTAATCTAGATTTTCGATATGCCTCTGATGTTGACTTTATGTTTCGTGCAATCAAGTCAAATGTAATAGGTTGTTCTGTTCCTGAGACGATTGCTGTGTATTCATTGGGAGGGCTCTCTACTAAAAATATCAGCGAAGGAGTTGCTGAATTGGATAGGATCAGAGCAAAATTTTTAAAAGTAGATTTAAAACTAGCAACACAGATGCGTCTAGTTTTTAATGAAGGTTTCCCCTTTACGCAAGAATTTAAAAGTAAAGTCCTTACTCTTCCCTGGTCACTTACTCAAAAAGAGTTTTTAGAGAAATTCTTTTCAAAGAATAAGGCTATTGAAGAAATGGACGTGTTTGCCATTTTGAATAAAAAATTAATTCTATTTTTAAAAATCTATCTAAGAAAATTCTTATTCTTTATAATTAGCAAGATACCATCAAGATACATATGAAAAAAATATTAATTGTCGGGGCAGGTTTCTCTGGTGCAGTCTTATCTAATATTCTCGCACATACTGGGAAGTTTTTGATTCAAGTAGTAGATGAAAGAGATCATATAGGCGGAAATTGTCACACAGAAAGAGATGAACTAACGAACGTCATGGTTCACAAATATGGACCTCATATTTTTCATACTAGTAATGAAAAAGTTTGGAATTACGTAAATTCTTTCGGTAAATTCCAACCGTTTGTGAATCGAGTAAAATCTGTTTATA
This sequence comes from Leptospira sp., assembly GCA_027533185.1. Classification (GTDB taxonomy): domain Bacteria; phylum Spirochaetota; class Leptospiria; order Leptospirales; family Leptospiraceae; genus Leptospira_A. The sequence goes on from JAPZTS010000023.1 coordinate 12,570, forward strand.
AAGGCAATGTTTATTCAATGCCAATCAATTTACATACGATCAATCAATTTTTTGGAAAAGCCTTTTCTCCCGCAGAAGCAAGATCATGGATTGAATCACAGGGAGACCAAAGTATAGTTGAGCCAAAATCATTTGAAGACCAGGCAAAAAAATTTGTAGGGGAGGAATTGTATCGCGCTTTTTTTTATGGTTATACAAAGAAACAGTGGGGTACTGAACCCAAAAACTTGCCTGCCTCTATTTTAAAAAGATTACCCGTTCGCTTTAATTACGATGATAATTATTACAATGATATATATCAGGGTATTCCGGTAGATGGTTATACGGCAATAATCGAAAGGATGTTTGATCATCCTAATATTAGTATAAAATTAAATCATGTTTTTGAATTTTCGGAAAATACCAAGGAAAGTTATGATCATGTTTTTTATACAGGCCCAATTGATGCTTTTTTTTCCTTTAAATATGGTAGATTGGGTTATAGAACGGTATTTTTTAAAGAATATCGGTCGGAGGGTGACCACCAAGGTAATCCTGTAATCAATTTTGCAGACGAAGAAATTCCTTATACAAGAATTCATGAACATAAACATTTTACTCCTTGGGAAAAACAAGAAAAGACGATTTTCTTTGAAGAATATAGTAAAGAAACCGAAGCTGGTGATATACCCTTCTATCCAAAAAGATTAGATGAGGATATGGAGAAACTTAAAAATTATGAGAACGAAGTTTCGAAACTATCGAATATTACTTTTTTGGGTCGACTAGCTACGTATCGATACTTAGATATGCATCACATCATTGAGGAGGCGATGGATGTAGCTAATAGATTTTTGGCAAAGCAGACAAAATAAAATAGGAAATTCTTTGCCGTCAAAAATCGTTGCAAATACAGGTCACAACTCGAAATTTAAATTTCTTAGCCTGTTACTTTTATAATGCCTAAAGTCTCTGTTATTATGCCCTCATACAATGCTTCTTCCTATTTGGAAACGGCAGTTTATTCCTTGTTTGGTCAAAGTTTTACGGACTGGGAACTCCTTCTTGTTGATGATTGTTCCAAGGACAACAGTCCAGAGATTGCGAAAGCCTTGGAAAAAAAAGACAAACGCATACGATTTATCCAAAAAGAATTTAATTCTGGTTCTGCGGATACTAGAAATACTGGGATCAGAAACGCTAACGGCGAGTATATCGCATTTTTAGATTCTGACGATGTATGGGATTCAGATTTTTTGTCTTCCATGGTAGATCATATGCAAAAATTCAATTCTCCTTTTTCCTTTGCATCTTACCGAATCATTGATGAAGAAGGCACAGAATTTTGTGAGCCTTTTTTGGTTGGTGATAAAAAATACGGCTATCGAGATGTTTTATTTTACAATAGGGTAGGTCTCCTAACGGCGATGTATCATGTTCCTACGGTAGGTAAAAAGTATTTTGATCCTTCCTTAAAAAGTTTACGAGATGATTATGCTTTATGGTTGGATATACTGAAGGAATCAAAGTTTGCGTATGGTAACTCCAAGATTTTGGCGAGCTACCGAGTTCGTCGGGGTGCCGCCACTTCTAACAAGAAGAAAGTCATGTTAGCGCACTTTAGAATGCTTCGAAATAGAGAAAAACTTGGCTTCATTTCAGCGTTTTCTCTTACCTTAATTCATGGATTCTTTGGTCTCCTAAAATATAGAACAAAGAGGATCCAAAACTAAATCTAGTCCTTTTATCCGTTGACTGCCGAAGCGACTCGTCCATTCTAGAAATCTAGATATGGCAATTCTAAAGACATTAAAAAAAGCGTCCAAAACGCAGACCACTTCTCTTATCATCCCCATCTATAACGAATCTGGGCACCTCCATGAATTTCTGGAAAAAGTCGATGCCCTAGTTCTCCCCACTGCCAAGGAGCTCGTTTTCATTGACGATGCCTCCAAAGACAATTCCCTCTCGATTCTCAAAACCTTTCGTTTCAAATCCAACCACCAAATCCTCGTCCAGGAAAAAAACCAGGGGAAGGGCGCCGCTTTGCACAGGGGCATCTCCGAGGCAACTGGAGATTTTATAGTCATCCAAGATGCTGACTTTGAATACGATATGGATGAATTACCGATGTTAGTTGAGCCTTTGATGAAAGGTAAAGCGGACGTTGTGTTCGGCTCTCGTTTTAAAAAGGATGGAAGGCAGGTTCATAGAACATTTCACTATTTGGTAAACCGGATTTTAACAATCCTTTCGAATTTTTTATCAGGTTTGTATCTAACTGACATGGAAACCTGTTACAAATTGTTTCGTGCAGAGATAATTAAGAATATCAATTTGGAATCCAAAAGATTTGGCTTTGAACCAGAAATTACCGCTAAAATTGCAAGACTCAAAGTAAGAGTGCAGGAATATCCCATTTCCTACTATCCAAGAAATTATTTGGAAGGAAAGAAAATCACTTGGAAAGATGGAATCGCAGCCATCCGCCATATTTTCTATTTCAATATGTTTGCAAAAAAGCAAAATTTCTTCAGTAGAGAAATTCCTGAGAGGTATATCCCAAAGGGTGGCAATTGGCTCTAAAATTTTTTAGAACTTTGTCTATCCAGACGATTCTATCTTTCGTTATCTTTTTCGGTCTTTTTTTTTCAAAAACTGGTCAGAAGGTACTAAGATTAGAGCTTCTTGTTTTAGGGGTCTCTGTATATATTTTTTTTATATTTTTTAAATATTTTAAAATTCGAAAGTTAGAATTTCACCTAGACTATCTTTTTTGCTTATTAATAACCTTACTTGTGTTTTTAAGATGGGCGGAGTATGATCCTTTGCAAGTTTTCCCCCAGAAACTTTCTTTAAAAATTGTATGCGCATTTTGGTTAGTCGCATTAACGACTCTTCGGATTCGTTTGGTAGATTCCGATTTCCTTAAAATTGGAATATTGATCTCATTAATTCCTTGTTTTGCGCTTTCATTTTATCATCCTTATCCATTTCTTATTTTAGGACTAGGTTTATTTTTTATAATTCGAGAAGATGATATAAAAGTACTCTTTCAAACCTGGACTTCCACTTTTCTATTCATTATATCTATCCTTTTTATGATTATAGAATGGAATTCGGATTTCGGACTGAAGAGGGCGTGTACGATTCTCTTAGCAGTTTTTTTCTTTCATATCATCCGGAGTTTGAATGAATATCAGAAAAAAACCTGGCTTCATTTTTATACCTTTCTCTATTTCTTTTTTTTCCTCATGCTTGTTGTATTGTTTGGCAAAAATTCAAATTTTCAAATTTTCAAAATGCATGAAACTTTATTTCGAATACCGATAAATATCATCGGTTCTCATTCGCTTCTGATTTTTATTATTGGTTTAGTTTACTTTGTTTCAAAAAATAACAAACCTGAGAAGTTTTATCTATTTTTTTTGATGGTTTCTAGTTTAACATTGATTTTGATTACTGGTTCGCGTGTTTCGATGGTTTCCGTAATCCTTGCCTTCTTTTTAATCCTCATTTTTGTATTCCAACAAAATCATAAAGGTAAAATATTTGGTTTTAGTTTTTTTGTTCTTTTGGTTTTAGCTTATCTATTTTCTAAAATCGGAAAGTCCTTCTCAAATTTGGATTCCACTCTCGTACGATTGAATATATGGAAGCTTCACACCATTGCGACATTCCAAAACGCACCCTTTTTTGGTTTTGGATTATTCCCGGAAGAATCCATTCTTTTTACAAACTTGGAATCTTTGCCGAAAGAAACATTTGCAACCATTCAATTTTACTTAGATCATTTCAATTCCCATCCATTGGCTCACAATCTGTACTTTCAAATCTTTAGTTCCTTAGGATTGGTTGGTGTTTTGGGTTTCATAGTTCTCTTTTTCATCTTGCTTTATCAAATCAATTTGTCTTGGAAAAATCTCCAGATAACTGGCAAGGCATTTATGGTGTTAGTTCTAGTTTGGTTGCTACATGAATTATTGGATTTTAATTCATTGGAACTTCCCAATGCAATACTGTTAGCTGGATTGCTTTCCTTTTTGCCATTAGGAAAAAAATCTCTTCTAAGTGCTGTTGATCAAGGATTACAAAAAAGAATCCTACTTGGAACAAAGTTTGTGCTTTTGCTATTGTTTGGTTTAGTTCTCGTTCGCTGGACATTGGTTGAAGAAAATTCATATGTTTATAAGGATAAGATCGTTGAGTCCAACTTTTATCATTTCGAATTGGTAAATCGTGGTATATCAGACGATCTAACCGGTCCAACTCCTTTGAAATACCGTTTATTTGGCGATAAGTTTTACTTCCAGGAGTTAGCTTTGTCAAAAGGAAGTAGTAAAGAAGGTGAAATACTCAACGCTTGTTTCGATTTCAAAAGGCATACTGCGTATTGTTATTATCGGATTCTCGATTTCCAAAAAAGAAACGGTCTATTAAAGGATTGGGACCAACTATTTTTGTATTTTTTGCAAGAGGAAGACCCTTTTGGGATTTACAGGAAAAAATTTGATGATAAGTTCAAGTATTAGTTTTTTTATTTCTTCTAAAAATGATGTGATACATCCTCCCCATGTTTTAAGAAAACCTTGCCATTTTCAAAAAGAATATTTAAAATACGATCCAATCGAAATACAGAATGGGGTACGTAAGAATTACTGGTATAAAGCAAACTTCCTTATTCTTGGCAGAACATTATTACGGTTTGCTACTTTCCTTTCATCTCATATTCGCGACCGTTTCTTTTTTATATCGATAGGCATTTTTTCTGGATTTAATGAGCTGGGAGTTTGTTCGTTACTCTATCAAATTCCTCAATAATTATGACTCTTAATAGACCAATGAAATAAGGATCTTTAAACCTACCTTTATGATGAACTACTACCTTACGCCTAGACCTAATCCAAATCTTCTTTCTATAGTTATTCCTTGTTATAACGAGGAAGCTGTTATACACCACCTCAAAGAAAGATTGAACTCCTTCCAAAAATCGATCGGAATCTCAACCGAAGTTATTTTGGTGAATGATGGAAGTTCGGACCAGACAATCAACCTTCTCGTGGATTGGGCGAGGCAAGATTCTTCCATTCAGGTTGTAAGTCTTGCTCGTAATTTTGGTCACCAAATAGCTGTTACGGCCGGTATGGATCATGCAAAAGGTGATGTATGTGTTATCATGGATGCTGATTTACAAGATCCACCAGAAGTAATTGTAGAAATGCTCTCAAAATATAGAGAAGGGTATGAAATCGTTTATGGACAGCGATTGGAACGTGCTGGCGAATCCTGGTTCAAAAAATGGACTGCTTGGGCTTTTTATCGGATTATGAATTTTTTGGTTCACAAAGATTTACCTTTGGACTCGGGTGATTTTCGGCTCATTTCTCGCACATGTTTGGACGTGATGGGTACAATGAGAGAAAACCATCGTTTTCTCCGTGGCATGAATGCTTGGATTGGATTTCCACAAACACCTGTTCACTACAATCGTGATCCTAGAGTTGCTGGCGAAACTAAATATCCTCTCCGCAAAATGTTGAAACTCGCTTTAAATGCAGCCATTGCCTTTTCGCCTATACCACTTCGATTCAGCTTAGCATTGGGTTTTATTATCGCAATCTTTGGCTTTTTTTATGGGATCTATGCTCTTTATATGGCGTATCTTTATTTCGTATTAGAATTACCAGTTGTGTACAACCGGGGGTGGTCCACGATAGTTGTGCTTATCTGCGTGATTGGAGGATCCATACTGATTTCAATTGGAATATTGGGAGAATATGTAGCGCGCATTTTTGAAGAGGTCAAGGGTAGACCTCTCTACTCTGTACATTTTGTTTTGGATAACAAATCGGCCACTAAAAAATCAAAGAAAAAAAGTTGAGTTTTACTTAGTCAATTTGTACAATTTGATACCCCAAATGGGAATTGTCTGAAAATCAGATACTAGTTTTTTCATTCTATCTTTTTCGGATTCTGGATATACGGATTGCATAGACGTTTCTACCAAGATGATGTGAGATCCTGGCTTCATTTTTTCGAGTTTGCTTAAATCCAGTGCACCTGTTGTCAATTTAGGAAATTCTACTACGGTTTGATTTGTTACCAGTCTATTCTGATCAAAATAATAGTTGAAAAAAGTATCTAATCCATATGAAAAGAGCTCAGTATCTTTTTCATTTGTAATTAAATACTCCACTGTTTGTTTGTAATGTTCTTTATGTGGTTTGTAATATTCTTTGGTAAAGGAAAGCACAAATAGTATAGCGATTAAAGATACTATGATAACCTTTATTTTCTCCTTTGGCTTCTCAAAGCTTTGAATCCATATAGAAACTATTAGGATCAATGGATACAAAAGAACCAAAAGATTGCGACCCGTAAGTATAGGTTGAATTAAAGAAATCAACGCAGTAGACACTAAAAAGGATACAATTAAAAATCCAATGTGTTGGAATTGGAGCCTTGATAGTTTTGAATCAGGGTTATAAAAAAATCTATTTAGGGAACCTTTGTTCTTATAAATTCCGAAGAAGAATAAAAATGCAATTATAGCATAGACAGGAATTTTTTTATAGGATAGGGAAAAAAAAGTATAATTGAATATTTCAAAATAAACAAATATACCGGTAGTCGGAATCCAGTTGATCCTATCCGTCTTGGGTAGTAAGACTAATAATTTGTAAATTTCAGGTGAATACAATAGTAACTGTAAAACACCACTAAGAAGTAGAAATTGTATGGTCTTCCATCTTTTTTGTATGATACTTTGGAAGATTAGAGACAGATAGAGATGTGCTAAAAATAAAATGCCAAAGTAATGTGTATAGGAAGCTAAGGTTCCAAAAATAAGAAATTTGGAAAAAGTCTTGATTGACTGTGTATCGTTGGCAATATTATGGATCATTTCCAAAAATACCCAAACAAGCAGAGTGGAAAATAAAATCAGTAGAGAATAAGACCTAGCTTCTTGTGCATAGTAAACTGCGCCGTAACTTACCGAAAAAAATACAAAGGCGTAGAGGTCGGTCCCTTCCTTAGATTTAAGGTACCTAAAGAGGATAATAATTAGAGTGAATGTTGCGACAACAGCACTGAAAGAACGCACTGAAAAAGGTGAGTTAGAAAAACATTGGATCCAAAAATGAAGAAGTACACCATGTAAGGGAGGGTTTGTTTCCGATTCAAAACTTACCAAGGTCTCGCCAATGCTTCCAAGCGATGCGTTTAATACAGAAAACAGCTCATCTCCCCATAGAGATTGAAGGTCTAGATTCCAGAATCGTAGGAAGACTCCTAAAATTAAAAAAGCGGATGGAACTAGGTAGAAAAAAAAGCCCTCTTTCAAAAATGAATTTATTGAGTTCGGTGAAGTTTTCATATACTTTTTAAGTTCCAAGAGCCGATATCAAACTTTCCTTAAGTTGGGACTGCATTGGAATTGCCTCTTTCGGTAGTGTCAAATGTTCCAAGATTTCGAAAAGGTAGGTTTCATCTACTAGTTTTCCATCCAATACCTTCCCAACCATTCCTGCAGCCACAGTAAGGACTTGGTTTAGATCCAGATACCCCTTAGTTCCCAAAATCAACCCCATTCCCATAGCCCCTTCCGTTCCATAAAAAGGAACATTTTCACCCACAAATAATTCGTCGTACAATCCGAGCGGTAAAGCCTCCTTTACCTTTTCTCTCATTTCCGTCTCCGATGGTCCCTTGGTTGTTTTGTTGATAAGACTCAAAACTACTGGGTTTTTTCTGTCATGGATTCTTACTATTTCCTCACCTAACTTTCGTATTCTTTTTGCCGAATCTCTGGTGATTGCATCTCTGCCTAAAAAGTTCAGTTTGTACAAGTATTCCTCTAATTCGTCGCCTTCAATTTTTCCAAGGCAGATCAATTGGTATAAGGTGAAAATCATATAATCACTTTCCGTATTATCACCTAAAAGTATTTCTTTAGAAGGAGTAGGTTGGTAAATCCTATCATAGAGTAAGATTGAGAGTTTGTATGACATTTGATCGAATAAACTCTGGTAGCTTGCCCCTAAGAATTTTTTTGTGCGCGACCAAGCAGGTCGAAATCCATTCTGAAAAAATTCAATCGGATTAAATAAAGTTCCTACAACTTTATCGAAGACTCCTTTAATCGTCCCTTCTAAATATTTTAAATGGAGAGATTCAATTTTGATATTGTCTTTGGCGATTGTAGCAAGCATTGTTCTACGAAAAAAATGCGGACTTGCTGAAATAAAGGCAAGAGGGGCGTTATTCAATTTTTTACGAAGTTCTAAGTAGAGTTCTGGCATACCAGGTAACGCCTGTTTTTGGGCAGGTGTTTCGAAGAGAGTTGTAAATTTTCCTTTACCAGAATGGATATCAGTAGCCAGATATGTTTGGTCTATATCAGAAGTGACAATGATTCCAGAGTAGTCTTCCGCAAGGATCCGCAAATTTCCTTTCCCAACCAAGGTAGTTTTTCCAAGGATTGAATCATCTTTGGAATTTAAGTGGGCCAGGTCTTTAGAATATTGGCGAAAGCTATCTAAACCTTCTAGGTAGACAAAGAACTGATGGACACCTTCCGGTATTTTTTCACGAATTTCGCAGGAAAAAAATCCATCTTCGTCCGCTTTTACCTTACCAGAGACAAAGATAGTTTTTCCTTGAGAATCCCTAACTTCGATTTTGAGGACTGGTTTTCTCACTGGGGCAAGAGAAAAATCTAAGAAGGGTGTTATATTTTGTTCTTCCCCACTGAAGAGACCCGTAACCAAATCCCAAAGCCCTTCTGCCTTCATCAAATCGGTGATTCCGATATCAACAACTTGGCCTCGGATGTAGGAACGCCTTTCTCTTCCGAGAGAGCCACCGCAGACAGCGATCCTTTTTATATCAGTAATGGGAGGGGATTGAGAGATTGGTTCCTTAGACATTAGGTTCCTTTAGTCTAATAAAAACAGGAGAACGTCTACCCTTTTTATGGTTTCTATTCGAAGTACTTCCGATTTTGTCAAACTCCTTCAATCCGAAAAGGAACTCCATGTCATCCATGATCTCGTAGATCCTAATCTTGAACTTGCTGAAATCCAGAGACGGGTAGTGGCAAAAAAAGGTCCAGCACTCCTCTTCACCAATGTCAAAGGAACCAAATTTCCTGTTGCAACAAATCTTTATGGTTCTGAAAAGAGAATCCATCTCGCTTTTGGACCAAAACCTGTTCAGAATATCCAAAGGCTTGCGAAACTAGCAAAGGAGATTATCCCCCCCCGTTTCTCCCGTCTGTGGAAGGACAGGAGTCTTGGACTTTTGCCGTTTCAGGTGGGTTTGAAGCGGATTCGCGGAGGTGAGATTCTCCAATCCGATTTGGGGGAGAATACCGATGCGCTTCCGAAACTCGTTTCCTGGCCAGAGGATGGTGGGCCCTTCGTCACCCTGCCATTAGTGTACACCCAACATCCAAAACTTGGCTCTGGCAATTTGGGAATGTACCGTGTGCAACTCTTTGGTGACCGAACTGTCGGGATGCATATCCAGATCCATCGGGGGGGAGGATTCCATTATTACGAAGCTGAAAAGGAAGGTCAGAGTCTACCAGCGCATGTCTACGTAGGAGGTCCGCCAGCACTCACCATCGCTGCAGTGGCTCCTCTTCCAGAAGAGATACCGGAATTGGTATTTGCATCCTTTCTGATGGGAGAGAAGCTCCGTCTAACGGAAAAAAAATCAGTATCTCCTTATCCCATTGTTTCTGATGCTGATTTTGCAATCATTGGAAAAATCCCTCCCAAAAAAAGAAAACCAGAAGGGCCCTTTGGTGACCACTATGGTTACTATTCTTTGTTACATGATTACCCCTATTTGGAGATTTCGCATGTTTTACACAGGAAAGACGCAATTTGGGCCGCGACAGTTGTAGGCAGACCACCACAAGAAGACCACTACATCGCAGAGTTTTTGCAGGATTTATTATCTCCACTTTTTCCACTGGTAATGCCACAGGTATTGGGAGTGTGGGCCTATGAAGAGTCGGGTGTTCATTCGCTGGCAGCTGCCATCGTAAAGGAAAGATACTTCCGAGAAGCCTTTATGGGTGCGCTTAGGATTTTAGGAGAAGGACAATTGTCGCTTACTAAGTGTTTAATGGTGACAAATGAAAGAATCAATTTGAAAAATTTCAGTGAAACCTTTAAAGTTATAGTCGAACGATGTGATCCCCGAACAGATCTTTTTATTTTCTCCAATATCAGCCAAGATACATTGGATTACACCAGTGGAACGGTTAATAAAGGAAGTAAAATGTTGTTTTTGGGAATTACGGAAGGTGAAAAAGAACCCAAATTTCCGAATTTAAAAAAGAGTTTTACAGAATCTTTTAAAGATAGTCGATTCTCACAACCAGTTGTATTTCTACCAGGAGTTCTTGTTGTAAAAGGGACAAAGTTCGCTGTGGATGATAAATTAGCAAAATATTTATTAAATGAAAACCTGAACGGTTTTCATTATGTGTTTTTGGTTGATGATTCCGGAGATGCCACCAAATCAGATTCAGATTTTATATGGACGATGTTTACAAGAATGGAACCTGCTTCTGACGTACATTCTAAAACCAATGTATACAAGAATCATATATCTTTTGAACCACCTGTGGTCTTTGACTGTAGGATGAAACCTTGGATTCCAAAAGTACTGGTGCCCAACTCCGAAACTAGCAAATCAGTCGACCAGAAATTTCAATCGATGATAGATTCCTTACCAGGCGGATAAGTAATTTTCTTTGAGAAACGATGTCTTTGATTCCTTTCAATCTCTTTTATTAGAAAAGACGGGAATATTAATACAGCCAGATGAAAAATGGAAATTACTTTCTCACGCGTTAGGGGAAGAAAAACTGAAAGAGATCGTCGAACTAGAAAAAACGGGAAAAGTCTATTCGGATTGGGAGTTAGTTCTAAAGACCCTTAACATTTCCGAAACCTATTTTTTTAGAGATCCGAATCAACTTTTGGTTCTCTTCCAAAAAATGATTCCTAAAATTCCGAGAAATTTAGAAGAGCCATTTCAGATTTGTAGCGCAGGATGTTCTAAAGGAGAGGAGGTGTATACCCTTGCAATTCTTTGCAAACTCCAAGTAGGTGGGTTATTCTTTGATTTTTCAGTCACTGGTTACGACTTACAAGCTGAATCGATTGAATTTGCAAAACGTGGGATTTACTCTAAATACAGCGTAAGAAATGAACTTTTTTCTGGATTTAATGATTATTTGCATAAAACTGATGATCATATTTTAATTTCTCCTTCACTGGTTCCATATGTAAAATTCGAGAAAAAGAATATTCTGATGGAATCAATGAATACATTTCATCTTATTGTCTGTCGGAATGTTCTTATTTATTTTGATGAAGAGAAAAAGAAGGACTTGATTAAAAATCTTTCAAATCATCTGAAACCAGGTGGTATACTTGTCCTCGGGCATAGTGAATTTTTAGAATCAATTCCTGGGCTTTCGCCCTTAAGCCATAACGGCATGCGGTTTTTCCAAAAGCCTATTCATTCCACGAGATTGGAGTCTCTTTCGCTCAAAAGACTGACAGACGAGAAAGGGGAAGTATTTAAGGACAGGGATAAAATAGATAATCAAACTCAGAGATTAAAATTGGACAATAGCCAATCTGTTGTATCAAGATCTAATTTAAATGAGGAAAATCCGATCCATATCGCAAATCCGACTAGAGATTCTCCTAAAATCCCTGACGGCGGTGGGGCTATCCAAACTCTTTTGCACAGACTCTATGAAAACCCGAAAGATATAGGAACCTATTACGATCTTTCCAATCTGTTTTGGGAACAGGGGGACCGCACGAAGGCTCGATTCTACCAGGCGCAGGCTTGGACGATCTTCAAGAATGACCTCCGTCTTTCCGAAATTCTAAAGGAGAGAGGGGAATGGAAGGATGAGTGGGAGGAATACCTGCACCATCCGATATAGATTATGAACCAAGAAAGAGACTGGCTTTTTTTTAAACTTAGGAAAAGAACCTATGCCATCCTCGCCTCTGATATATACGAGATTTTATGGCTTTTGCCAATATCGGAAACCTTACTTGGTGGGCGGGCCGTTTTTGGAACCATAAACAAACGTGGGCGGAATGTTCAAATATTCGATTTGAATCTATTTTGGGATAGAGAACCCGAAACTTACAACCCAGATGGGCAAATCCTTCTTCTGGATGAGAGTTACGGGTTTGTGATTGATGAAATTGTAGGCGTGCTCAAACTACCGATTCCGAACTTTCTTCCTCCAAAAGAAATCCATGGAATTTGGGACGAACAGGTGATACATGGAGATAAAGTTACTTTTCTCGATGTAAAACATTTTTATCCGCAAGACAAGTATCCATTAACAAATCATTATGAGTCAGATACCATTCAGAAGAAACAAGATTGGTACAAAAGATCTTATATGAGTTTAGGAGCTGAATGGATAGAAACGCTGGAAAAACGGGTTTTGGCAGAGGGCCGAGAGTTTGTAGCTGAAAAGACCAATGAAGGACTAAAGCCCTATTCCATTGTAAAAGTTGGTGAGGAACAATTGGCAATCAGTCTGGAACATATTGTAGAGTTTTCGGATCCAATTTTACTCACCCCTGCACCAAACATGAGTTTTTTATTTTCTGGATTTATGAATTTACGTGGTGATGTCCTCCCTGTATTATCATTACAAAATTTTCTAAACGAAGGAATTGGGTCAAAATCGTTCGGAAAGGTTGTCGTAATAAAGTCGCAAGACCTTTCTTTTGGTCTATTTGTTGACGAGTTGATTGATGTAATTTATGAAAAACCTGAAAACCGACTTTCTTCTCCGACTGGAGCTGGGTCAGACGGTGGAGGAGTATTGGAAGGTTCTTTTCGAATCGAAGAAAAGTTTGTTTCCATTTTGAATGTTTCGCAATTGATCAAAAAGGCTAAGGTAAGTTTGTAAATGAAAATCCTTCAAAAGTTCGACCAACTGAATTTAAAAACAAAACTCCTATTTTTTTCGCTCTTTATGGCGTTCTCAATTTCAGGAGTTCTGTCCGTTATATTTCTTTGGATTGCAGGAAACTCTGCAGAAGAAAATACAAAAGCCTTGATGTCCAATATTCGAGAAACTAAATCAAAACAAATTCTCGCTTATTTTGAAACAAAAAAAACAGACCTTCTAACACTGAGTAACTCCTATGATATACAATATGCTTTCGAAGAGTTCACTTCATCCTATAAAAAATTATATGGTACTGCGGGTAGAAAACGGGCAGAGACTTATCTCAAGGAAAAGTACATCAGTGGCAATCCGAATAAAATTGGAGAAAAAGACAATTTTGAAGATGCTTTGGATGGATCCGCATACAGTGAAGTACATAGGAGATACCAACCATTTTTTCGGAACTATATCAAACAGAAGAGATATTACGATTTATTTTTTGTAGATTTAGAAGGAAATTTAATTTATACCGTATTCAAGGAGTTAGATTATGCTACGAATCTGCTCACGGGCGATTACCAAAGCACCAATATTGCAAGATTGTATCGCGAAGTAAGAAATTATCCCAGAGGTCAATTTGGGTTTATAGATTTTGAAGGGTATGCTCCTTCCAACGGCGATCCCGCTTCATTTATAGGAACACCAGTGTTTAAAGGAGATAGACTCATTGGCGTATTACTAGCTCAACTACCTATCGATGAAATCAACTCCGTGATGAAGGATGATTTTTTAGGTGCGAATGGTGCTATTTATCTAATCGGAAAGGATAGTTTGTTTCGAACAGCAGACTACCGTTATCCGAATGAAGGATATATTCTTAAGAAAAAAAATGACTCAAAACTCCTCGGGCAGGCTTTGCTTGGTGAGGTAGGCGTTACTAGAGAAACAGACTACCGTGGTGTCCAAACATTCGTATCATTTGGTAAAATAAGTATTTACGGAACAGATTTTGTCATTCTCGCAGAATACGATGTTGATGCGGCTCTCCAATCTTTATCAGAAATGAAATGGAAAGTTTTCTTAGGATTTTCGATTGTGATGATCGTACTTTTGGTGTTAACTTACTTAATGGCAACTGGAATTAGTAAACCTATACTCGAAGCAGTTTCGATTCTTTCTAGCTCTACTAGAGAGATTGCGGCAACAGTGGAACAGCAGGAGAAAACCGCTCAAATGCAATCCGCTTCGGTTAATGAAACGAGTACGACAATGGCCGAGCTCAGCGCCAGCGCGAAACATACGGCCGAACAATCTGCTAATGTATCTTCTAAGTCAAGAGAAGCCGAGGAAAGTGCTAGGGTCGGTCGAGAACGAGTGAGCGAGATGGTTGGTTCTATGGCAGAACTCCGAAATAAAGTATCCATTATAAGCGATCAGATCTTACAATTATCCGAAAAAAACAATCAAATTAGTGGGATCATAGGCCTTGTTTCGGATATAGCCAATCAAACTAATATGTTGGCATTGAATGCTGCCGTCGAAGCAGCCAGGGCCGGTGAGTATGGGAAAGGTTTTGCTGTTGTCGCAAGTGAGATTCGAAAACTTGCCGATGAATCCAAGCGCAGTGCTGATAAAATCCAAGGGATACTTACAGAAATTAGACGAGCTACAGATTCAACTGTGATGGCCGCGGAAGAGGGGAACAAACGGGTTGAATTGTCAGCTAATTTAGGTGAGGATGTTGTTCGTGCTTTTCAATCTGTATTTGATTCGATTAGTTTGGTCTATACTTCCACAGAACAAATTTCATTGAATGTTAAACAACAATCCACTGCAATTTCAGAAGTTGTCCAAGCTATGAACAATTTGAACCATGGCTCGAGAGAGACTGCTACAGGGATCACTCAGACAAAAGTTGGAATCAGGCAAGTAGATGATGCTACAATCTCCTTAAAACAAATTGTGGAAGGGAAAAAGTAAGATTCATTTATGTTTATTGAAGATCCAGAGTTTCGGGAATTGTTTCAAACTGATACTCTAGAGCATATTCAAAATATTGAAACGGGTTTAATTGAGTTAGAAAAAAATCCAAAGGATTTAGAGACTTTAAAGAATTTATTCCGTGAAGCACATAGCATGAAAGGTGCAGCGGGATTGTTGGGTCTTAAAGATATAGAAGCGATCACTCATGTTTTAGAGGATCAATTGGGTAAAGCAAGTAAGGGAGTAACAGAATACAATCCTGAAAACGCTGATCGAATATTATATGCCTTGGATCACTTAAGAATCTTAGTCGATGAGATCGTCTTAGGAAAAAAAACCACTGTAGATCTGAAAAAAGTAATTGAGACCTTAACTGGTCAGATTCAATTAGAAACCTCGAAAAAACCTTTGGTAGAGTCCGAAGAAGAATCGCTGCGGGCACAAGTGAAGGTTGAAGGAATTTCCTCTACATCAATCGAGACAACATCATCGGGAATGTCTACTGTTAAAGAAAGTTCAGCTGAATTAGCTCCGACATTAAAACAATCTGCGTCAAACACAAGTTCCGCGCCTATTCGATCCAAAGTAGAAATGATGCGAGTGGATCCGTCCAAGTTGGATTTGTTACTTGGTCATTCAGGCGAGCTCACTGTCGCGAAGAATCGAATCCAAAGGCGTGCGGAAGACATTACGGAACTCGCACTTACTGCGGAAGAAAATGGAAAAAATTGGAATGACATCAAACAACAAATAACCAATTTTTTGCGAGCGGCTAAGGATCACGGATTGGCCACAAGCCAAATTGACAGCATAAAAAACCTTTTGCAAGAAGAGAAAAAAAAATGGGATCAGTGTATTGAAAACCTAACTACTCTGAAGGTCAAGAGCATACAAGACTCAACAAAACTCAGTGCGTTAGCACAAAAACTTGAAGAAGGGATTCAGAACGTGAGGTTACTCCCTCTCTCTTCAGTCTTTGAGATTTTTCCAAGAACAGTAAGGGATATTTCTCGGGAGTTATCAAAAGAGGTTTTTTTAACATTAGACGGAGGTCATATAACAGTCGATAAATTAGTTATCGAGGAAATGAAGGATCCTCTGATGCATTTGATTCGAAATTCTCTAGATCATGGAATTGAGACTAGAGAAGAGAGGTTGTCATCCGGTAAGTCAAACCCAGCAAAAATTCGAATTGCTGGAAAAATGGTCAATCAAATGGTCGTTGTAGAAATTGAGGATGATGGTCGCGGGATAGATACTGACCAAATCAAAGAAAAAGCCATATCGAAAGGTTTGTATACACGAGAAGAATTAGAAAGTTTTTCCACTGAAATGGTTCAGCAAATCATTTTTCACGCTGGTTTTTCTACAAAACAGAGTGTGACATCTCTCAGTGGTCGTGGAGTGGGAATGGACGTCGTAAAAACCTTCGTAGAACGATTCAAAGGTTCTATTGAAATAGAATCGGTCTTAGGTGTAGGCACTAGGTTTATTTTAAAGCTTCCGATCAATTTTAGCACAAATCATGCGTTGATCGTTCAATCGGAAGGTTGGAAATTTTCGATTCCAACAGAGTTTGTTGAACAAGGATTATTTTTGGAAAGAGATCAGATCCAATTTATGGAGGGAAAACCTGTCTATAACTGGCAAAATCGACCTATCCGACTTCTTGCATGGAGAGACCTATTTCCTTCTCCCAAACCTTTGTTCAGACAGGATGAAAAAGAAATAAAAGATGTCTGTCTCATTTTGAATTACAATGGAGAGAGGTTGGCTCTGATAGTAGATAAAATTTTAGATAAACAAGAAATCCTTTTAAAACCCTTCTCTGGTCTTGTTCAAACAATTCCTATGATGTCTGGAACTACAATTTTAGAATCTGGCGAGATTTGTTATATGGTTCAAGTTTCGGAAATCTTTCTGAATGTTAGATCAAACCATGTATCAAAAGTTTTATCCTTCAAAAATCAAGACCAGAAAAACAAAAAGAAAATTCTTTTGGCAGAGGACAGTCTCGTGACACGGGCTCGTTTACAATCTCTTTTAGAAGAGTCCGGTTATGAAGTTATAACAGCAGTTGATGGCGATGATGCATTAAAAAAATTTAACAAAACTAATTTTGATCTACTCCTTACGGATGTAGAAATGCCTAAAATGGACGGATTGGAGCTCATTCGTGATATCAGAAAAAATTCGCAGTATAATAATTTTCCAATCATCGTTTTAACTAGTTTGGGTAGCGAGGAACAAATCCAAAAAGGAAAACTTGTTGGAGCTTCTGCTTATCTAGTCAAATCGCAGTTCGACAACCGAAATCTGTTACAGACAGTTGAACGTCTTCTTGTGGATCTCTGATTGGATTCAATTATGAAAATAAAAATTTTAATTTTAGAAGATAATCCTTTGATCCAATTGGGTTATAAAAAGGCATTTGAAACCATACCTGATTTTGAAATCGTTCGAATCGTTTCAAATGGGGAAGAGGGACTGATCGTTTTGGATTCGGAGGAGATAGATGTAATCTTATGCGATCTCAACATGCCACGTATGGATGGTTTTGAATTCACAAAACGATGTATGTCTACCAAACCCAAACCGATTCTCATCGTATCGGATTTAGTCCAATCCGAAAACACAGAAGAAATTTTTAAGGTTTTGAACTACGGCGCGGTCGAAGTTTTACCCAAACCGAAGATAGGTGGTGATATAAGTTTACTGCGCCTTGAATTAGAAAAAAAAATTCGGATCCTCGCTGGGGTTATCGTTTTTACTAAAAAAGAATCTGCATCAAAGTTACGTAGTTTTCAAAGGGTCGATACGACTATTGATTTTCCGTCAGAGAGAAAAATATCTAAGGATACCTTGGTAATGATTGGGGCCTCAACGGGTGGTCCGCAAGCCTTCCAACAAATTTTTGCTGCCGTTCCTTCAGATTTTCCTGCGCCGATTTTTTCCGTCCAACATATCAGCAATGGATTTGGTCAAGGTATGGTTGAATGGTTGAGTCAAATCTGTCCTCTCAAACTTCACTATTTAACGGATGATACCGAATGGGAACCGGGGCATGTTTACTTTCCGAAAGATGACCATCATTTGGTTCTTGATGGAACTAAGGTTCGTTTGGAGCAATCGGAAAAGGTAAGAGGGCATCGTCCATCTGTAGATCAACTTTTTCTCTCCCTGACGGAATACCAATGTAAAAAAACCTTAGCTTTTCTGCTTACTGGAATGGGTGACGACGGTGCAATAGGACTGAAACGAATCAAAGATTTCGGCGGATATACATTTGCTCAGGACGAAGCCAGTTCTGTGGTATATGGAATGCCGCGAGTAGCTCTTGAGTTAGGTGGTGTTTGTTCTGTATTGAGTTTAGAAGATATAGTAACAATTTTTAAAACAGGGGTCTATTGAATTCGATGTCAAAAAAGATCCTGATACTTGAGGACAACTCCATCCAAGGTTTAGTTTTAAAAAAACTTTTAGAGGGAAAAGGTTTTGAAGTTTTTTGGGCAAAAAATGGAAAAGAAGGACTGGATGCTCTACAATCGTTTGAACCGGAAATGATTATTTCCGATGTCGAGATGCCAGAAATGGATGGGTTTATTTTCTGTAAAACAGTTAAGGCTGATCCAAAATGGAGAAATATTCCTGTTGTTATATGCAGCTCTCTTTCTGAACCAGAAGATATCATCCTCGGAATCGAAGCCGGTGCTGACGGTTATGTAACGAAACCCTATGATGAGACGTACATAATGTACAGGATAAATTCTGTATTGAATAATCCAGAAAAAGAAATCGAAAAAGTGGATCCTCTCTCAATCCAATACGGAGGTCGAGATTTTTTAATTCATTCGGATAGAATGCAAATTCTGCAGTTGTTACTTTCTATTTATGAAAACACTGTAAAACAAAATAAAGAATTGATGGCTGCTCAAATTGAAATCCGACAGAAGGCGCAAGCTGTAGAGAAGAGTCTGGAGGAATCGGACCGTCTGCTTCGAAATATTTTACCAAGGAAAATTGTAGATCGATTAAAAGAGAAAGGATTCGCAGAACCTGAATACTTTTCCTCGGTATCTGTTTTGTTTACTGATTTTAAAGGATTTACGGACGTTGCAGAACTTCTAACGCCACGCGAGTTAGTTGAACAATTGGATTTGAGTTTTGCTCAGTTTGACTCTATCACCGAAATGTACAACTTAGAAAAGTTGAAAACCATTGGAGATTCTTATATGGCTGCTGGTGGATTGCCAGAACCAAATCAAACTCATCCCGTAGATATAGTTCAAGCAGGTTTAGAAATCAAAGATTTTATGGAAATGATCAAAGCCATCCGTATAGACCAAGGCTTTCCCTACTGGGAACTTAGGATTGGAATTCATACTGGTCCAGTTGTCGCGGGAGTCATTGGAAATAAAAAATTCGCATACGATATGTGGGGAGATACAGTCAACACAGCGAGTCGAATGGAGTCATCTGGTGAGATCGGAAAGGTAAATATTTCAAGAAGTACTTACGAACTCGTAAAGGATTTTTTCGATTGTGAATATCGAGGAAAAGTGAGTGCAAAAAACAAAGGAACCATTGATATGTTTTTCGTCAACGGAATCAAAACAGATCTATCTAGAGATGGTTTGGGTAAGACACCGAATGAAAGATTTATGGAACTCTACGAGGGATTGAAACAAAGGAAAACAAATGAGTAAAAAATGGACTGTGGTAACAGGGGGAGCAGGGCTCATCGGTTCCCAAATCATAGAAGATTTAAATAACCTTGGCCAAGAGAACATCCTTGTGGTCGACCATTTGGGCACATCCGAAAAATGGAAGAACCTGCGTCGCAACCAATTTGACGACTATATGGAGCGTGAAGATTTTTTAGCGAAAATCCAAAACGTAGGAAGTTTCAAAACACAGATCAAAGACATCTACCATTTAGGTGCTTGTTCTTCGACAACGGAGAAGGATGCGACCTACCTTATCCATAATAATTTCGAATTTACTAAGATATT
Organism: Leptospira sp.; assembly: GCA_027533185.1. GTDB lineage: Bacteria > Spirochaetota > Leptospiria > Leptospirales > Leptospiraceae > Leptospira_A. Next base: position 32,502 of record JAPZTS010000023.1, read on the forward strand.
AGCCGAATATTCCGTCGCGAATAACATTTCTTTTCTCTATGCATCTAGCGCTGCCACATACGGAGAGGGGGAGTTCGGGTATGATGATAAAGCTCCCATCCAAAGGTTAAAACCTCTGAATATGTATGGGTATTCCAAACAGATCTTTGACCTCTATGCAGAGAAAAGGGGTCTGTCCAAATCAATTACAGGCCTTAAATACTTCAATGTGTTTGGGTTTGGAGAGGCGCACAAAGGTGAGATGCGTAGCCTCGTTCTAAAAGGATACGAACAAATTTTAAAGACAGGAACACTTCAGTTATTCAAGTCATACCGCCCCGAATACAAAGACGGAGAGCAAAAGAGGGACTTTTTATATGTAAAAGATGCATCCAAAATTTCAATCTATCTGTTGGAGCAAAAAAAATATGGACTCTTCAATGTCGGGCGAGGAGTAGGAGAGACTTGGAACTCACTTGCCCTTGCAATGTTTAAAGCTTTAGGTATTCCACCCTCCATTCAATATATAGAAATGCCTGAGCACCTCCGTGGTAAGTATCAATACTATACCTGCGCAAATATGGACAAATTCCATGAGACAGGTTACAAACTAGGTTTTACAGGGTTGGAAGAGGCGGTGGCGGACTACGTTTCTCTGTTACAAAAAGAAACGTAGCCCTGGTTTTGTTACTTTTTGTACACTTTTACAATCGTTTGGACGAGTTCTTTGAACTTTGGATCCTTTAAGCTGTAGTAAACTTGGTTAGAAGATTTACGTGATTCTAAAATTCCATTGTTTTTCATCTTACTCAAGTGTTGAGACGCTGCCGATTGGCTAGTTCCCAATAGTTCCACCAATTGTCCCACAGTCTTTTCTTCTTTTGCAAGAGTGTAAAGTATCAGTAGTCGAATGGGGTGGGCTATCCCTTGAATCCCTTTGATTGCCAGTTCTAATTGCTGTTTTGAAAGTTCTGTTTTTATTTTCATCAGTTGCGAATTCCGTTATATCCTTATGACGAAATATCGAACTTTTTCCTACGAATTTTTTATCGTATGAAGAAAAAAAATGACAAAAAAGTCAGGTTAGGGATTTCCTTGCCTGACCCTCTAGTCAATTTTTAATCGATGTTAATGCTTTAGATTCTCACTCCGCCAGAGATTTCGAGAACCACACCAGTTACCAAGTCATTGGAAATGATAAACTCAGCTGTCGATGCAATTTCATCTGGCTCGCCGAGTCGACCAACTGGAATGATGGATTTCCATTTTTCTAATGCTTCCGGATTCATATCCTTAAGAACCATTTCCGTACCAATAAATCCAGGAGCAATTCCGGCAACCCGAATGCCAAATTTAGCAAGTTCCTTGGACCAAGTAACTGTCATGGCTGCAACCCCGGCTTTGGCAGCACTATAATTTGTCTGTCCAGAGTTTCCATGCATCGCAATGGATGCGATAGGAATGATAACACCCTTCTTTTGCTCCACCATCTTTGCCGCAGCTTCTCTGCCCGTTAGAAAGACTCCTGTTAAGTTTACATCGATTACGGACTGCCATTGGTCTAGTCCCATCTTTGCCTTTACCTTACCAGTTTCTTTGTCTACTCGAATCAAGAGTCCATCTCGAAGGATGCCGGCATTTAGGACCGCAACATCCAAACTACCTTTGAAGGCATTGGCTTCTTCCATCAAACGAATGCTATCTTCTTCCTTTGCAACGTTTGCCACGACACCTTTGGTCTGGATTCCTTCCTTTTGGAAGACAGAGACAGTTTCGTCCAGTTTGTCTTTTTGGATGTCAGATAAAATGATGTTTGCGCCAAGTTTTCCGAGTCGGAAGGCCATTGCCTTTCCTAGTCCACCTGCAGAACCAGTTACTAAAATATTTGCACCTTTGATTTCCATGGCTTACAAAATAAATTTGAGAAGTTCGGAAGTCTATCGATTATTTCTCGAATGAAATTCGATCGAAACGATATAGTTTTTGCTTCAAAAAAATTAAATTTCTAAAAGTTCGGCACTTCTTATTGACACATAATTGTCGTTAAATGGAATCTCCACACGAGCAACCGTCCGATCTGAATGGGTTATGATTCTAAACAGATTGGGATCCACACCTTCGTTCTTTAAAAGAATCATGATGAGTGCGATACCGAGTCCAGCCCCTTCTGTGTTATCCATATTGTCCATGTAGAACTCAGCAATGTCATTGTATCCCATAGACTTTTTCATCTTTTCGCGCATCCGCACTTCTTCGTTTTTAATTACGGGAGTATTGTTCGTAACTTCTACCAAAAGTCCATCCGGACAAAAATGAAATTTGATTTGGACATAGACCCCGCGGGCAAGGCATCGTTTCCCGTATTCGTCAGCCATCTTTTCGGAGAATCGTTTGGCATACTCTTTGATTCCTTTCTGATAGTCCGTTTCGTCCGTGATATTCAAACCCTCATCTTCAAAAAACACCCGCTTTTGGTTCGCTTTGATTCCATTGATCGTGAGTTCTTTTGTGATCGTATACAGCATTTCAATGAATCTACCTTGGGAAACTTCACCGAGGATTTCTGTGATCAGTCCCAGAACATACTGTTCCAATTGACGATTCATCCGCGAGGAACGGACCACAATTTTAGAATTTGCCTTTACCAATTCTGGTATCTGTGCTTCTAATTCAGAGAAGGGTTTTGCCACAAAATTTTCCTTAAGGTCGGAGTTAAATCCGTGCTCTAGTTTTATTATCGAAGACTAGAAGGCACAACTAAAATCCTGCCAAAATTTGAGAATTTCTCGTATTTTTTTGGAATTCGAGGAAATAATCTCAATTTCCATTGACCAATCAGCCTCATTTAAAATAGTGTAAAAAACCTAGCCTTGCTTGGAAACCCGTGCTTGGGTGGGAGACAGTTTGCCCTCTTAGCTCAGTGGTAGAGCACTTCCATGGTAAGGACGGGGTCGCCAGTTCAAGCCTGGTAGAGGGCTTGTAAGATAGGGCTGTAGTTTAATGGTAGAACTAGGATCTCCAAAGTCCTTGGCGTTGGTTCGATTCCATCCAGCCCTGCCAAACTGCAGAATTAGAAAAGAACAGGACAAAGTTTGATGAAAGCAACTAGTTTCATTCAGGAATGCAAAGCAGAACTTGAAAAAGTGCATTGGCCTACCCGACAAGAGGTGGTCAGTTCAACTGTGGTTGTCCTTGTCACCGTATTTATATTTTCTTTGTTTTTGTCCGCTTCAGATTTCGTATTTTTGAAACTTTTGAAGTGGTTTTGGGCTTTGGGCACCTAGGTAGGATTTTTTGTGAGCGAGTCATCAGATAAAAAATGGTATGTGCTGCAAACCTATTCAGGTCACGAGAATAAGGTAAAGCTCAATATCGAAAAGATGGTCCAGCAGCAAAAGCTTGAGGAACATGTTTTTTCCGTGAAAATCCCTTCGATGGACGTTGCCGAGATGAAAAACGGCAAGAAGAAGGTCACAAAGAAAAAGTTAATGCCTGGTTATGTTCTCGTTGAGATGAATATGACCGATGATTTGCGTTTTAAGATCCAGAGTCTCCCTTCTGTATCCACCTTTGTTGGTGGGCAGGGTAAGGGACCGGAGCCACTTTCACTAGATGAAATCAAAAATCTGTTTAGTGATGTGGGCAGTGTAGAATCGGAAGAAGTGGCAAGGCCACGTTTCCTCTTTAAAGTAGGGGAAACATTAAAAATCATCGATGGGCCGTTTGCAAATTTCAGCGGTCTTGTGGATGAGATTTTTCCTGACAAAGGGCGTCTTCGCGTTCGGGTAGAGATCTTTGGAAGATCTACCCCTGTTGAACTCGATTACCTGCAGGTAAAATCAGAACAATAGAACTTGTATACGATTGGTTAAGGAATTTCAAAAGAGATGGCAGCAAAAAAAGTTGTAAAACAAATCAAACTCCAAGTGGAAGCAGGAAAAGCGAACCCAGCTCCACCAGTCGGACCAGCACTCGGACAGGCTGGTTTGAATATCATGGAATTTTGTAAACAGTTCAATGAGCGTACAAAAAATCAGATGGGTCTTAAACTCCCAGTTGTGATTACAGTTTTTTCTGACCGTAGTTTTACTTTTGTTACAAAATCTCCTCCAGCGGCACTTCTAGTCATGAAGGCTTTAGGTCTGCAGGGTGGTTCAGCTACGCCTCACGTGACGAAGGTGGGAACCATCAAACGTGCGCAACTTGAAGAAATAGCTAAAACAAAAATGGAAGACCTCAATGCGAATGATATGGATGCAGCTGTGAAAATCATTGCTGGAACATGCCGTTCCATGGGTGTAAACGTCGAACTTTAATTAGAATACGGGACCAAATAAGATGAAACGCGGCAAAAAATACATCCAACTCAAAGAAAAAGTTGATCGAACTAAAATCTATTCTCTACCAGATGCAGTTGGTCTTGCAAAGGCAACTAGTTATTCCAAATTTGATGGAACTTTAGAGATTTCTACCAAAATCAATTATAAATCCCTTCAAAACGTAAGAGGAACAATCTCTCTTCCACACGGAACTGGGAAGACGATTAAGGTTCTTGTTTTCTGTAAAGGAGACAAACAAAACGAAGCAAGAGAGGCGGGAGCTGATTTTGTAGGTGATATGGACTTAATTGAAAAGGTTTCTGGTGGTTGGACTGATTTTGATGCCTGCGTTGCGACTCCAGATATGATGAAAGAAGTTGGCAAGCTTGGACCTGTTCTTGGTAGAAAAGGTCTTATGCCAAAGCCAAAAGCAGGAACAGTGACGACAGATGTTTCAAAAGCTGTAAAGGAACTGAAGGCTGGACGTATTGAATACCGGCCTGACAAAGGTGGAGTCGTTCATTTAGGCGTTGGCAAATGTTCGTTTTCGGATGACAAACTGGGTGAAAATATCAATGCAGTCGTTGCAGCTCTGATGAAAGATAAACCTTCTGATGCAAAAGGTGACTATCTCAAGTCTTTCTCCATTTCTGCGACAATGGGTGTCGGTGTAAAAGTTGATATCAAAGAATTAGTAAACGCTAATATTTAAAGAGAATAACAATGGCAAATGCACAAAAAGTAGAAGCGGTTTTAGAATTAAAAACCAGATTAGAAAAAAGACCTAATTTTATCTTGGCATCTTACAGTGGGCTTACCGTAGAAGATCTTTCTTCGTTAAGAGCTAAATTGCGCAAAGAAGGGAGCGAACTTAAAGTTATCAAAAACAATCTGTTCTTGAGAGCTTTGAAAGAGTCTACAGCCCACAAAGACAACGCCATCGATTTTGGTGATGTCTATAAGGGGCCGCTTGCAGCTATTTTTTCTGCAGATGCACTTCCTGCTGTTGCAAAGGTTTGTAAAGACTTCGCAAAGGATAAAAAAGAACTCGTTGTCAAGACCGGTTATATGGATGGGCAGGTTCTCGACCAAAACAATGTCGAAGCGATTGCAGGACTTCCTTCTAAGCCGGAACTTTTGGCCCAAATCGCAAGAGGTCTCAATGCTCCGTCCACGCAGATTGCATCGGGTATCAATCAAATCATGGCAAGTCTTGCACGTGCCATCAATGCCGTTGGTGAAAAAAACGGTTAATTTAAGTAATCATAGAGATTAGTAGAGTAAGGAGAATAAGATGGCTGTTGACGCGCTATTAGAACAAATTGGTGGTCTTACACTAGTTCAGGCTGCTGAACTTGTGAAAAAGATGGAAGAAAAATTCGGGATTTCTGCTGCGGCACCTGTTGCGGTTGCTGCGGTTGCTGGTGCGGGTGGCGGAGCTGCTGCTGCAGAAGAGCCTGCAACTTTTAACGTGATCTTGAAGGCTCATGGTGACAAGAAGATCGATGTAATCAAACTCGTTCGTGAAATCACTGGACTTGGTTTAGCAGATGCAAAAACTCTTGTAGAAGCTGGTGGAAAATCAGTGAAAGAAGGGGTTTCTAAAGATGAAGCTGCTGACATTAAGAAAAAACTCGAAGGTGCTGGGGCTCAAGTAGAAGTTGCTGCTGCCGGTTAAACGGTTTTACGCAGGGTCTTATACCCCCTTTCTTCAAAATGATAGAGGCAGGGACGCCGAAGGCTTCCCCACCTCTATTTTGTCATTTTTAATTATATCCATAAACTTGTCGTCTCTAGGGAGAGTGTTCCATGCATACCCGAATGCAAATTAGAAACCGGGTAAATTTCGGTAAAATTACCGACCTCAATTTACTTCCCAATCTTATCTATGTTCAGAAAAAATCCTTCGATTGGTTTCTCCAATCAGAAGTAAAAGACCCAACCAAACGAGCTAACCAAGGTTTGGAGGCGGTTTTTAGGGAATCTTTCCCAATAGAGTCGCCAAATAATGATATGGTGATGGAATACGGTCACTACATCTTGGGCGAACTCAAAAGGAACCCGCAAGAGTGTAAAGACACAGACTCTTCCTACGCAGTTCCTCTCAAGGCTGTGATTCGACTTATCATCAAAGACACTGGGGAGATCAGGGAACAAGTTGTCTATATGGGCGATTTACCCATTATGACCGACCATGGTACTTTTATCATCAATGGTGCGGAGCGGGTTGTCGTAAGCCAGCTCCACCGTTCTCCTGGTATTTTCTTTTCTTATGACCAACTACGAGATACTTTCAGTGCTCGTGTGATTCCTTACCGGGGTTCTTGGTTGGAATTCGAAATGGACAACAAAGGAATTCTTGTAGCTAAAATCGACCGAAAGAAAAAATTCCCAGCAACTTTACTTGTAAAAGCAATGGGTATGGGAACGAACGAGGAAGTCTTACGTTTGTTCTACGGTTCTACAAAGATGAAAATCGCAGGTGCCAATCCAAAAGACCTGAAACGACTCATTGGCCGAAGAACCATTGCGGATATCATCAATATGGAAACGGGTGAGGTTATGCTCGATGCCGGATCCAAAATCAATGAGGACAATATTTCGATCCTTCGTGAAATGAAGGTAAAGGAAGTGGACGTCATTGAATTCCCGAAGGGAAAAGATAACCCAGTACTCATCAACTGTTTGGAAAAAGATGCGGTAAACGATTACGAAGATGCAGTCAAAAAATTCCATACAATCATGCGACCCGGTGAACCATCGACGATTGAGAACGCCGAAGCGGAACTCAAACGTCTTTTTTTCTCGCCTAAGACCTTCGATTTGGGTGTAGTAGGTCGTTATAAAATCAATAGCAAATTCGAATTCAACAATCCTAAAGACTTTGCAAAGGCCGAAGACCGAGTTCTCAGAAAAGAAGACATCATTGAAACTGTTCGTTACCTTGTGATGCTCATGTCTGAGGCAGAAAACTACTACCCAGATGATATTGACCACTTGGGAAATAGACGGATTCGATCCGTCGGAGAGTTAATCGCAAACCAATTGAAACTTGGTTTCTCTCGCGTTGAGCGAGTGATTAAAGAACGGATGACGGTTCAGGAGCCTGAACAACAAACTCCGCAGCTTCTCATTTCCATCAAACCTATCACTGCTGTCATCAATGAATTTTTTGGTTCCTCTCAACTGTCTCAGTTTATGGACCAAACGAACCCACTTGCTGAACTTACCCACAAACGTAGGTTAAACGCACTTGGGCCTGGGGGACTATCACGCGATCGTGCTGGGTTTGAAGTCCGTGACGTTCACTATTCTCACTACGGTCGTATGTGTCCGATTGAAACTCCGGAAGGTCCAAACATCGGTCTTATCCTGTCCATGTCTAGTTTTGCACGAGTAAACGATTATGGATTTTTAGAAACTCCCTACCGACTTGTGAAGAACGGAAAGGTTCAAAAGCAAGTCGAGTATCTCACTGCAGACAAAGAAGAATACCACTACATGGCTGTATCTAGTTCTGAAGTTGATGATAAAGGCGAATTCCAATCCAAACTCATTTCGACAAGACACAGAGGGGATTTCCCATTCAGAAGTCCTAACGAGATCCAGTATATGGATTTAACACCTCTCCAAGTTGTATCTGTCTCTACGGCTCTCATTCCCTTTTTGGAGCATGATGATGCAAACCGGGCACTTATGGGTTCGAACATGCAACGCCAAGCGGTTCCTCTTCTTACCGACGAAGCTCCGTTTGTGGGCACTGGTATGGAGTCTAGAGCTGCTTACGACGCAGGTGTTTGTATTGTAGCTAAAAAAGATGGTGTAGTTTGGAAAGTGGATGCATCTGGAGTTTGGGTAAAAGAAGATCAATCCAAAGAAGTTGTTCACTACCCACTCATTAAATTTAAAAAGACCAACCAAGGAACTTGTTTCAACCAAAAGCCAAACGTGTCTATGTTGCACACAGTTGGTGGTGGAAAGGTATCTAAAGTCGGAAAAGACAGAATTGAAATCACAGCATCCAATGGAGAAAAAGAAATTCTCGACCTCGTTTTAAATGACGATATTTCTTTTGTATCCGTCGTAAAAGAGGGCCAAGAAGTTGGAAATGGGCAGGCCGTTGCAGGTCAAGTGATCAAAGGTGAAAAACTCGGTGAGTTTGGAGCCATTCTGCAAAAGGGAACGGTTCTTGCGAACGGGCCATCGACTGATTCTGGTTACCTGGCACTTGGGCGAAACGTTCTTGTTGCTTTTATGCCATGGGAAGGTTACAACTTTGAGGATGCGATTCTCCTTAGCGAACGAATCATCAAAGAAGATGTTTTTTCTTCCATCCATATTGAAGAATTTGAAATCCAAGCTCGGGAAACAAAACTCGGCCAGGAGCAGATTACACGTGATATCCCTAATCTTTCGGACAAAGCATTCCGAGATTTGGATGAGTCTGGTGTGATCCGAATTGGTGCGGAAGTGAAACCAGGTGATATTCTGGTTGGTATGGTTACACCAAAAGGTGAAACCGACCTAACTCCTGAATACAAACTCTTACACTCGATCTTCGGAGAGAAGGCAAAAGAAGTTAGAGATTCTTCTCTTCGTATGCCAAATGGATTCGAAGGAACTGTTATTGATATCAAACGCTTCTCTAGAGACAACGGCGACGAACTAGGCGCAGGTGTAGAGGAGATGGTGAAGGTTTACGTGGCAAGAAAACGTAAACTTCTTGTTGGTGATAAAATGGCGGGACGACACGGAAACAAGGGTGTTGTCGCAAGGATTATGGCTCAAGAAGATATGCCATACCTCGAAGACGGAACTCCTGTTGACATCGTATTAAACCCATTAGGTGTACCTTCCAGGATGAATCTTGGGCAGATTTTAGAAACCCAACTTGGTTTTGCTGCTAAAAAATTGGGAATCAACTTTGAAACCCCTGTTTTCGATGGAGCATCTGAGGAAGATATCCAAGCATATTGCCAAAAAGCTGGTTTACCTTCCAGCAGCAAATTTAAGTTATTTGACGGACGAACTGGTGAATCCTTCATCAACCCGGTGTTCTGTGGATACATCTATATGTTGAAGCTCGCTCACTTGGTAGATGATAAGATCCATGCACGTTCTACTGGACCTTACTCTCTTGTAACTCAGCAACCACTCGGTGGAAAGGCTCAGTTTGGGGGACAAAGACTTGGAGAGATGGAAGTTTGGGCTTTGGAAGCATATGGCGCTTCTCATACCCTTCAAGAACTTCTTACAATCAAGTCGGATGATATGTTGGGTCGAGCAAGAATTTATGAAGCCATAGTCAAAGGAATCCACTCGATCAAGCCGGGAATTCCTGAGTCCTTTAACGTTCTTGTTCAAGAACTAAGAGGTCTTGCGCTGGATATCATCATCAAAGACTCCGAAGGATTGGAAGTGGATATTTCTGACTACGAAGATGAATTCTCGAAAAACAAAAAGAAAATCAAATTCGAGACCATTGAAAACGTGTAGGGAAGGGAAAAAGTATGAGAAATTACAATAGTTTTGAATCGATTACGATCCGTCTGGCCTCCCCAGAACGGATCAAAGAATGGTCGTTCGGTGAAGTAAAAAAACCAGAGACCATCAACTACCGTACCCTAAAACCAGAAAGAGATGGTTTGTTTTGCGAAAAGATCTTCGGAACCACGAAGGACTGGGAATGTTACTGTGGAAAATTTAAGTCCATTCGTTACAAGGGAGTTGTTTGCGACAAATGTGGGGTCGAGGTAACTCACTCTAAAGTTCGTCGCGAAAGAATGGGCCATATTGAACTTGCGGCTCCTGTCTCTCATATTTGGTACTACAGATCCGTTCCATCAAGAATGGGCCTTCTACTCGATATGACCATCAACCAACTCAAAAGTGTATTGTACTTTGAGAAGTATGTCATCATTGATCCTGCAGACTCCGGAAGGAATCGAGGGGAACTGATTGATGAAGACGAATACCACAACTACTTAGATGAATACGGCGACAAATTCATTGCAGGGATCGGTGGAGACGCCATCAAAGAATTGTTAGCTCGAATTGATGTGGATGCAGAAGCCCGCATCATCCGCCAGAAGATCCAAGACAAAAACAAGATCTCGGACAAACGAATTTATAAAAGATTAGAAGTATTGGAAGCGTTCCGGGATTCTGGAAACCGCCCTGAGTGGATGGTTTTGGATGTTGTTCCTGTGATCCCACCTGAGCTTCGACCCATGGTACAGTTGGAAGGTGGCCGATTTGCAACCTCCGACCTAAACGACCTCTACCGAAGGGTAATCAATCGTAACAACCGATTGAAGAGACTACTTGCGCTCAAAGCTCCTGAAATCATTGTTCGAAACGAAAAGCGAATGTTACAAGAAGCAGTTGATGCTCTTTTTGACAACAGTCGTCGCAAAAGAACTGTGAAAGGAAAAGGAAATCGACCACTGAAGTCGATCTCCGATATGCTCAAAGGAAAACAGGGTCGATTTCGCCAAAACCTACTTGGTAAACGTGTGGACTACTCTGGAAGGTCCGTAATCGTTGTCGGCCCAGAGCTCAAATACCACCAAATGGGACTTCCTAAAAAGATGGCTCTTGAACTCTTCAAACCTTTTATCATGAAGAGACTTGTTGATCTTGAACTAGCACCAAACATCAAATCTGCGAAGAAAAAAATCGAGGCGGAAGACAAAGAAGTTTTTGATGTGTTGGATACTGTTGTAAAAGAACACCCAGTGATGCTAAACCGAGCACCAACTCTCCACAGACTTGGAATTCAGGCATTTTTGCCAGTTTTAGTGGAAGGAAAAGCAATTAAACTGCACCCTCTCGTTTGTCACGCGTTCAATGCTGACTTTGACGGGGATCAGATGGCAATCCACGTTCCGCTTTCGCCTAAGGCACAGTTGGAAACCTGGATGCTTATGCTCTCACCGCACAATATCCTAAACCCAGCTAACGGACAACCGATTTGTGGACCAACACAAGATATCGTTCTTGGAATCTATTACCTCACTTCCGAAGTGAAGGGAGGGCTTGGAGAAGGTAAGTTTTTTACAGGTCTTGATGAAGTGATGTATGCCATCGAAACAAAGGCGATAGAGATCCGTTCCAAAATCTCGGTTCTCCATGAAGGCAAAATCATCGAAACGACACCGGGTCGATTGATCTTCAACCAAGTAATGCCAAAAGGGTATGTCTATATCAACCGAACTTTAGGTGATAAAGAAACTAATAAAATCATTGCGGATGTGTACGAAAAGTTTGGACCAGGCACAACTGTTGTGATGCTGGACGAAGTGAAACGACTTGGTTATAAATACGCAACGGTATTTGCTCCTACAATCTCCATTGAAGATATTCGAGTTTCTCCGCAAAAAGAGACCCTTGTTGGCGATGCCAATAAAGAAGTCGAAAAAGCGGATATGGAGTATCGAAAAGGTATTATAACCAACGAAGAACGCCGTAAAAAAGTAATCGAGATTTGGACAAAAACCAATGACCGCATTACAGATGGTATGTTCAAAGAGCTGGAAAAAGACCAAGGTGGCTTTAATCCCGTTTTCGTCATGGCAGCGTCTGGTGCGAGGGGATCGAAACAACAGATTCGCCAGCTTGCAGGAATGCGCGGTCTTATGGCGAAACCAAGTGGTGAGATCATCGAACTTGCGATCCGATCGAACTTCCGTGAAGGACTAGGTGTATTGGAATTTTTTATCTCTACGCACGGTGCAAGGAAAGGTCTTGCGGATACTGCCTTAAAAACGGCGGATGCAGGTTATCTAACACGTCGTTTGGTGGATATTTCCCAGGACGTAATTGTTGCGGAAGACGACTGCGGAACTAAGGAACATATTACTCTTGGAATCGTAAAGGAAGGGGAAAACGTCATCGTTTCTCTTGCTGACCGCGTTTTTGGACGTTATACGGCTGAAGATTTGGTGGATCCTGTCTCCGAGAAAGTAGTTTTTCCAAAAGATACTTTGATCACCAAAGCGATTGGCCAGCAGATTGAAAACCTTGGTTATGATAAAATTGCCGTTCGTTCCCCACTCACTTGTCGCGCTCGCCATGGAATTTGTACAAAATGTTACGGTATGGACATGGCAAGACTTGTCCCTGCAGAAATCGGGGAAGCGGTTGGAACTATTGCTGCGCAGTCTATCGGTCAGCCTGGAACTCAGCTTACAATGAGAACCTTCCACGTGGGTGGTGCTGCCTCTGCAACAATCCAAGAAAAGGAATACAAAGTTCCTTACCGTTCTTTAGTAAAATCAATAAACGGTCGTTTGGTGACAAATGCCAATGGCTTCAAAGTATACTCGAGACGAGGAACGATCATCATCCAGAGATTGGTGCAGGAATATCCTGTATCTTCTCTTGCGAATATCCGAGTCCAAGATGGTCAGAGATTGGAAAAAGGGGAAGTGTTCGCAACCTTAGGTGGGGATGCAGGTTCTCAAGAATCCGTAGGAGAACAACGACTAACCTCAGAACAAGCGGGAACTGTATCCTTAACCGGATCTGTCCTAAGAGTTCTTGGTGATGAAGTGGTAATTCCTGTGAAAGTTGGAACCATACTTCGTTCGGAAGAGGGCCAAATCGTAGAGGAAAACAAGGCTTTGGCTGAATTTGATCCTTACAACGAAGTGGCTCTTGCAGAATCCGCAGGAACCATCACTTGGGAAGACCTAGAGATAGGTAAAAACGTACGACGTGATGTGGATCCAAAAACATCCAATATCATCTTAAAAGTTGTCGAACAAAAAAAAGACAAACTCGTGCCAAAAGTGATCATTGGTTCGGATTCTTATTCAGTTCCTGTAGATGCACTCCTTCAGTTCCAATCGGGAGACAAGGTTAAAGAAGGCGATATCATCTTTAAGATTCCTTCCGTTGCAGAAAAAACAAGGGATATCACAGGTGGATTGCCACGTGTGGATGAACTATTTGAAGCAAGAAGACCGAAGGATGCTTGTACTTTAGCGGAAATCGATGGAAAGATCGAAGATCGTGGTGAGATCGTAAAAGAAAAACGAATCCTCTACATCATCCCGGATTCACTCGAACAGGAAAAAGTTAAAGTAGCAATCCCAATCGGAAAACAGATCCGTGTCCGTCACGGGGACTTTGTAAAGCGAGGAGATCAGTTGGATGAAGGAAACTTTGATCCGCATGATATTCTAACGATCAAAGGACCAAATGCTCTTCATGAATATCTTGTTTCCGAAGTTCAGGAAGTATACCGCCTGCAAGGGGTGCATATCAATGATAAACATATCGAGGTAGTGGTTCGCCAAATGCTTCGTAAGGTGATCATTACAGATAGTGGGGATACATCTTTTGTAAACCAACAACAAGTTGATAAGTTTATGTTTGATGAAGAGAACGACCGCGTGGAAAAAGAGGGGGGTTCACCCGCACAAGCGACTCCTATCCTTCTTGGTCTAACGAAAGCCTCTCTAAACACTGAGTCTTATTTTTCTGCGGCGTCTTTCCAAGAGACAACCAAGGTTCTTACCGATGCAGCAATCAAAGGAAAAACTGACAACCTTATGGGTTTGAAAGAAAATGTAATCATAGGACATATGATTCCTGCAGGAACAGGTATGAAAAAATACCGTGATATCGAAGTGTTCAAAGACCTTCCAGGTGATTTGGATTGGGATTTGGAAACCGAAGAAGAGGAAGAGGAAATGGTAGAAATACCGGAGAGTGCTCCTGTTTCCACAATGACTCTTTCCCGACTCGTTGCAGAAGAGGATGAGGACGAGGACGAGTTGGAAGAAGAATCAGATGATTCGGACGACGATGAGGGCGAAGACGACTAAAAAAACGGAGGCAACGATCCGTTTCTCAAACTGATTGTTGCCAAAGACCTGTTTTCGTTTACAAAAATACCCCAACTGGAATTTTGGACGAAATCGCAATAATTTTAAAGAAGAGAACGAAGAAGGAATCGAATGCCTACAATCAATCAGCTCATCCGAATTGGAAGAGAAGCACAGAAAAAAAGAACTAAATCACCTGCTCTAAAGGCTTGTCCACAAAGACGTGGAGTTTGCACAAGAGTAATGACCTTTACACCAAAAAAACCAAACTCTGCCTTAAGAAAGGTAGCTCGGGTTCGACTTACAACCGGAATTGAAGTCACAGCCTACATCCCTGGTGAAGGCCACAATTTGCAAGAGCACAACGTAGTTCTCATACGTGGTGGAAGGGTAAAAGATTTACCTGGGGTTCGTTACCACATCATTCGCGGTACACTGGATACACTTGGTGTTGATAAACGTCGTAAAGGACGATCTAAATACGGCGCGAAACGCCCTAAAGCATAATCGGAGTCTGAGGAAAGTATGTCTAGAAGAAGAGGAAAAGTTGATCCACGCCCCATTGAAGGGGATCCAAAGTACAACGACAAGGTTATCTCTAAATTCATCAACTGCCTAATGGTAGATGGAAAGAAAAGTGTCGCTGAAGCTGTGTTTTACGATGCATTAGAAGTAATTCAAAAGAAAACTGGTCAAGATCCATACCAAGTTTTCCAGGAAGCATTGGAAAATGCTAAACCTCAAGTTGAGGTAAAGTCTCGTCGAGTGGGTGGGGTGACCTATCAAGTTCCTATCGAAGTTCGTCCAGAAAGACGACTTGCTCTTGGCATAAGATGGCTTATTCGCTATAGCCGAGATAGAAATGAAAAATCTATGAAAAACAAATTGGCTGCAGAATTTATGGAAGCCCAAAAAGGTACTGGATCTGCAATTAAGAAGAAAGAAGATATCAGAAAGATGGCGGATGCTAACAAGGCATTCTCTCACTACCGCTGGTAGATTTTTTTAGCATTCGATTTTTAAAATT
This sequence comes from Leptospira sp., assembly GCA_027533185.1. GTDB lineage: Bacteria > Spirochaetota > Leptospiria > Leptospirales > Leptospiraceae > Leptospira_A. Next base: position 47,660 of record JAPZTS010000023.1, read on the forward strand.
TTGGAAGCCAGGTAATCGCCTGGCTTTTTGTTTTTATGAACTATAGAACCGTTGGAATATTTGCACATATTGATTCCGGGAAAACAACCCTCACGGAACGAATATTATATGAAGCGGGTAAAATTTCTGCTATAGGAAGTATCGAAGACGGAACAACTGAATCCGACCAGTTGAAAGAAGAGATCGAACGAGGAATATCGATTCGAAGTACCTTTCATTCCCTTAAATGGAAGTCTCCCTTTGGAGAGATCCATTTGCAAATTATAGATACGCCTGGTCATATCGACTTTAGAAATCAGGTCACGGATCTTTTGCCTTCCATAGATATCGCAATTTTAGTTTTAGATGGGGGAAGTCCAGTCCAATCACAAGCAAGACTTGTGTTAGAGGAATTAAAACAAGCAAAACTACCTGTTCTTGTATTTATCAACAAACTCGATCGGTTTAGAGAAGACTACTTAGATACCTTGGTATCTCTTGAATCTATCCTGGGAGTCCCCGCAAGTGAACTTTTTCAAAGGTCAAATGGTGATACTTGGGATTATTTTTTAAGTAAACCCGATCTCTTTTCCAGGCAGGTAATGGAATCCTTGTTTTACTGGAATGATGATTTTTTACTACAATCCTTAGAAAATCCAAACCAATCTATCTCACTCGCCTTGGAAGGATTGAGATTAGGACCAAGTCATTCTACCATATATCCTGTGTATGGTGGTTCGGCTAAAACTGGGGAAGGAGTAAGGGAGCTTTTAGACCTTGTTTGTTTTGTAGAAAGTCGAATTCGACCCAAATCGAATGCAGATTTTACAATCCTTTCCCGTAGGGAAGATTCCGAGGTAGGAAAGTACTTTGTGTTGTATTCCCAAAGAAATATCCAAAACATAAACCTCCGACTTTTGGAGCCTGAAAATCTAACAGCGATTCTTAGAATTCAAAAAAGCCAACTAGTTCTCTTCCCGGTCGGCGAAGATCCGAATTACAATACTGACTCCTATCTACCAGGACAGGAATTGGTTTTGGAAGAAGGAGGCATTGGCCTTAAGATTGTATCTCTCCCAAAGGCAGAGGAGGAAGAAGCTGTATTTTCACCTTTCTCCATGACGCTGGAACCAGAGGAATCGCCGGATAAAGAATTTTGGTTATGTCGCTTAAAAAATTTAGAATGGGAGGACCCTGGCTACAAGGTTGAAGTTTCCGAAGAGACTGGGCAAATGAACTTTCGTGGGCGAGGGGAGTTGCATTTGGATGTGGGCGTTCGACGAATCCTTGAAAGTACCGAAAAAAAACTACAGATCAGTGTGATAAACATTGCCAAATTCGAGCGATTTAAAAAAATGTCTCATAAGGTTGCCCTCGAGCATAGTGCCTTTGAAGACCAGAGGTCTAGTGGCACACTCATTGCAGTCCTGGAAGATACTGCCGATTTTTCGAAGCAAATTGCCTTCGAGGTAAGTCTCCCGGAAGAAGTAAAACATTTAGTTGAAACAGCTTTTGTAGAGTCCGCATTGCGCGGGTTTTACGAAAAGGAAGTTCTCGGACTCAAGTTAAGGGTTCTGGGTTACCATCCTCCAACAGAGGTTTCGGAATCCACCTTAACATTGTTAAAAGTCGCAGTAGTTGCGGGTGTTCGGGCAATGTTTCAAAATAACACCGAGTTGATTGGTCCCCTCACTGAAGTCGAGGTGGTGGTGGATGCCAGTCATTTGGGTGTAGTTCTTTCTGATCTGAATCGCCGCCACGCCAAGATAGTATCTATCGAGGAGGAGGTAGCGGGGAAGAGCCACTTAAAAGCCAATGCATCGGCGGAAAACATGCTTGGCTTTTCAGGGGCTCTTAGAAACATGACCAAAGGGATTGGCATTTCTTGGGAAAGGACTGCTTTTACCTCTGAATTTTATGCAGTTCTAAAGGAGTAAAGAACCGAATATCGGGTCTTGCACCACGATTGAGGAGTAGATTCTAACAATGGCTAAAGAAAAATTTGACCGTTCAAAACCACACTTAAACATCGGAACAATTGGTCACGTTGACCACGGTAAAACAACGCTAACAGCGGCGATCACAACAACCCTTGCAAAAGCGGTGGGTGGAAAGAACAAAGCTGTTGCCTATGACCAAATCGATAACGCGCCCGAAGAGAAGGCTCGTGGGATAACTATTGCAACTTCCCACCAAGAATATGAAACACCAAACCGTCACTATGCGCACGTAGATTGCCCAGGTCACGCTGACTATGTAAAAAACATGATCACTGGTGCGGCTCAGATGGATGCGGCGATCCTAGTTGTTTCAGCAACGGATGGAGCTATGCCACAAACAAAAGAGCATATCCTTCTTGCTCGCCAAGTAGGTGTTCCTTACATCGTAGTTTATCTAAATAAAGCTGATATGCTTGCAGCTGATGAAAGAGATGATATGGTTGAAATGGTTAAAGAAGAGATTAAAGACCTTCTTAACAAATACAACTTCCCTGGTGACAAAACACCATTTATCTCTGGATCTGCTCTTAAAGCTCTTGAAGGTGAAGATTCAGACCTCGGTATGAAGTCCATCTTAAAACTTATGGAAGCTGTTGATACATACGTTCCAAACCCGCAACGAATTATTGATAAACCTTTCCTTATGCCTGTTGAGGACGTTTTCTCGATCACTGGTCGGGGAACTGTTGCAACTGGTCGTGTGGAGCAAGGTGTTCTTAAGATCAACGACGAGATTGAAATCGTTGGAATCCGTGATACATCCAAGTCCGTTGTAACAGGAATTGAAATGTTCCGTAAGCTTCTTGACCAAGCGGAAGCTGGTGATAACATCGGTGCGCTTCTTCGTGGAACAAAGAAAGAAGATATCGAGAGAGGTCAGGTTCTTGCGAAACCAGGAACGATCACTCCGCACAAAAAGTTCAAGGCAGAAGTTTACGTTCTTACAAAAGACGAAGGTGGACGTCACACTCCATTCTTTAACAACTATCGTCCACAGTTCTACTTTAGAACGACTGACATCACTGGTGTCGTCAATCTTCCTGGTGGAATGGAGATGGTTATGCCTGGTGATAACGTAACCATGTCAATTGAACTCATTCACCCAATCGCGATGGACCAAGGTTTGAAGTTTGCGATCCGTGAAGGTGGAAGAACGATTGGTTCAGGCGTTGTTGCGGAGATTGTTGAGTAATCTCGATGGCTGGACAAAGAATTCGCGTTAAGTTGAAAGCTTTTGATCATAGGTTGATTGACCAATCAACCTATGAGATTGTAGCGACTGCGAAGAGGACTGGAGCGACTGTCTCCGGTCCGATCCCTCTCCCTACAAAAAAAGAAATCTATACTGTTTTACGTTCCCCTCACGTGAACAAAAAAGCAAGGGAACAGTTTGAAATGAGAACTCATAAGAGGCTCATAGATATTTTAAATACTAATGAAGATACGGTGGAAGCTCTAATGAAGCTCCAACTCCCTGCTGGGGTGTCCGTAGATATTAAATCCTAAGGATAGGATCCATGGCAAAAGGTTTGATCGGCGAAAAATTGGGCATGGCCCACATCTTTAATAACGAAGGCAAAATGGTTACAGTAACCGTTTTACGAGTGGGTCCATGTTTTGTGTCCCAAGTAAAAACAGCTAATAAGGATGGCTATGAGTCCATTCAGCTGGCGTTCGGAGATGCGAAAGAAAAGCACCTAACAAAAGCGGAGCTTGGTCATTTAAAAAAATCTGGTCTGGCGACTCCTAAAAAGCACCTTGTTGAATTCAAGGGTTTTGGTGATGTGGCTGTCGGATCGGAAGTTAAATTGGAAGATGTGTTTGCACTCAATGATACAGTTAAAGTTTCCGGAACTTCAAAAGGGAAGGGAACACAGGGTGTTGTTAAACGTCATGGTTTTGCTGGGGGACCTGAAGGTCATGGATCTAGATTTCAAAGGCACCCTGGTTCGATAGGATCAAACACAACACCTGGAAGAGTTTTTAAAGGTCTCAAGATGGGTGGACGAATGGGTACGGAGAGCCGGACAGTTCGTAACTTAAAAGTCGTAAAGATTGATGCAGAATCGAATTTAGTTTTTGTTTCTGGTTCTGTTCCTGGAAAAGAAAGAGCAATCGTTACGATAGAGAAAATCGGTTAGGTAATATATGAAAGCGCGTAAATACAATAAAGAAGGCGTATTTGTCAGCGAGGTGGAATTACCACAGTCTCTATTTGGGACTGGAATTTCGCTCGGTGCTATCTACGATGCTGTAAAGGCTGAAAACGCCAATAACAGACAAGGAACTCATTCCACTAAGGACAGATCTGAAGTGCGTGGTGGGGGTATCAAACCTTGGGCGCAAAAAGGTACGGGTCGTGCTAGACAGGGCTCCATAAGAGCGCCTCATTTTGTCGGTGGTGGTATCATTCACGGACCTAAGCCGAGAGATTACTCTTCCAACCTTTCTCGAAGCGTAAAAAAGAAAGCAGTACTTTCTATCTTAAACAAAAAGGCAGAAGAGAATCGTATTTCCATTATTGAAGATGTTGAACCTTCTGCGTATTCCACAAAGTCAATCTACAAGATCTTAAAGAACATGGAAATTGCAGAAAAGGGAAATATTGGATTTGTCGTTTCTGGTGAAAACCAATTCCTTAAAAGATCCACACGTAATATTGAAAACCTAAAGTATGTTAATAGCAAACGTGTAGTTTGTCGGGACATACTCTATAACAACAATCTCGTAATTTCTGAGAGTGCTCTAAACGAGTTACTCGGTCAGTATTCAAAAAAAGGATAAGAAAGTGAACTTAGAAAATGTTATCTTATCACCGGTTGTAACTGAAAAGTCGCAAGACCTCCAAGCAATTGGGGAACGATTGGGAAAACGGACTGTGAAGTATACTTTCAAAGTTCATCCTGATGCGAACAAGACCTTGGTTAAACAAGCTCTTAAAAAAATGTACAACGTGGTTCCTTCGGCCGTGAATATTTCCGTTTTTCGTGGAAAGATGAAAAAATTCCGCAATATGCCTTCACAAAGACCTCACTACAAAAAGGCTGTGGTCACTTTTGCTGATGGCGCAAATTTGGATTTTGCTAAGGTTTAAGTATGGGAATCAGAAAATTAAAACCAACAACTCAGTCTAGCAGATATTACTCGGTTCTCGACTTCAAAGAAATCACAGAAGTGGTCCCGTATAAACCTCTTACTGCCAATGTCTCCTACAAAGCAGGTCGTGACAACAAGGGTAGAATTTCTGTAAGAAGAAAGGGCGGACAGAATAAAAGAAAGTACCGAATCATTGACTTTAAACGAAACAAGATCGGTATTCCGGCAACTGTAAAGACGATTGAGTATGATCCAAATCGTTCTGCATTCATTGCACTTGTTTGTTATGCTGATGGTGAATATCGATACATCCTAGCTCCACATGGTTTGAAAGTTGGTGATAAAATCGAGTCCGGTCCTAATGCGGAGATCAAACTTGGAAACACACTTCCGTTGGATAAAATCCCAGCGGGAACAAATGTTCACAACATCGAACTACATATCGGAAAAGGTGGTCAGATTGCTCGGACTGCTGGTAGTTTTGCAGTAATTGCTGCGAAGGACGGAGACTATGTTTCCCTAAAGCTACCATCAACGGAGATCCGAAAGGTTCGAAAGGAATGTGTTGCGACGATCGGCGAACTTTCTAACAAGGATCACAACTTAGTCATCATAGGAAAGGCCGGAAGAAATAGATGGCTTGGAAAGAGACCGAAGGTGAGAGGGGTTGTAATGAACCCAGTGGATCACCCGCTCGGTGGTGGTGAGGGTAGAACTTCAGGTGGACGCCATCCGGTAACTCCTTGGGGTAAACCAACAAAGGGTTATAAAACTCGTAAAACACGTCCGTCTGACAGATTCATTGTTCAGAGACGTAAGAAAAACAGGAATAGGTAGATTTAGGTCCCATGGCTAGAAGCTTAAAGAAAGGTCCCTTCATTGATGACCACCTTATGAAAAAGATAACCAAGCTCAATTCGGAAGGAAAAAAGAATCCTTTCAAATCTTGGTCCAGAAGAAGTACGATTTATCCAGACATGATTGGTCATACCGTCATGATCCACAACGGCAAGGCGTTTGTTCCCGTGTATGTTAACGAAAACATGATCGGACACAAACTTGGCGAATTTGCTCCCACAAGAACCTTCAAGGGTCATGGTGGGGACAAAAAGATTGCTAAAAAATAGGTAGAGATATGGAAGCAAAAGCAGTAGGAAAACACCTCAGAATTTCTGCCAGAAAAGCAAGACTTGTTGCCGATGAAATCCGTGGTTACGATTACAAAGAGGCCATTGATATCCTTCGTTTTACAAACAAAGCGGCAAGTTCCATGATTATCAATCTTTTGAATTCAGCAGTTGCAAATGCAGTAACTATGAATGAAAGCCTGGATCCAAACTCACTTTTTGTTAAAAAGATCTATGTGGATGATGGACCGATTATGAAACGGTTTCGACCTAGAGCACGTGGGCGAGCTTCACGTATCCGCAAACGTTTGAGCCACATTACAGTGGTTGTATCTGAAATCGAAAAGAAGGCGAACTAATTTATGGGTCAGAAAGTAAATCCAATCGGTCTCCGGATCGGAATCACTAGAAACTGGGATTCCATTTGGTATTCCAAACAAGATTATATTAAAAATCTCCACGAAGATATAAAAATCAGAAGGTTCCTACTCAAAAAATTCAAGAATGCTTCTGTTGTGAAGATCGTCATCGAAAGATTTCCTGAGAAGATCAATGTGAACCTGCATACTTCTAAACCTGGGATGGTGATTGGTCAGAAAGGCCAGAACATCGAAGCAGTGAAACAAGAACTCAAGAAAATGGCCGATAAACCTATCGGAATGAACATCATCGAAGTAAAAAAGCCAGAAGTGATCGCACAGGCGATTGCTGAGACCGTAGCGTTACAGATCGAGCAAAGGATGCCATTCCGCCGAGTGATGAAAGCGGAACTAAGACGTGCTATGCGTGGCGGTGTTGAAGGTGTAAAAATTCAGATCTCTGGACGATTGAATGGGGCTGATATGGCTCGTACCGAAAAGTATATGGAAGGAAGAGTTCCTTTGCATACCCTTCGAGCTAAGATCGATTTTGGTTTTAAAGAAGCACTTACGACATTTGGTCAAATTGGTGTAAAGGTTTGGACTTATACTGGTGATTATTTCCCAACAAAAGAAGAGGGAAATGATGAAGATAAATACGCTGTAAAAAGAAGAACGAGTTAAGAAGAACTAAAGAGAAAAAGTCATGTTAGCACCAAAGCGAGTAAAATTTAGAAAACGCCAAAGAGGGCGCCTCAAAGGGAAAGATGAGCGTGGTTCTTATGTTGCGTTCGGAGAATATGGCCTAAAGGCAATTTCCTCAGGCCGTATCACAGCGAGGCAGATTGAGGCAGCAAGGATTACTATCAACCGCCAAGTAAAACGAGGTGGTAAATTGTGGATTCGTATCTTTCCTCATTTGCCTATCACTAAAAAGCCGGCGGAAACCAGGATGGGAAAGGGAAAGGGTAATCCTGAGTTCTGGATTGCTGAGATCAGACCAGGTCGTGTTCTTTTTGAAATGGCAGGTATTGATGAAGAAACAGCAAGAAAGGCTCTCCATTTGGCAGCCTTTAAATTGCCTGTTGAAACATCGTTTGTGAAGAGGAACGTATTATGAAAGATGATTTTAAATCCCTGTCTCCGGAAGAGATAAAGAAAGAAATCGTGAGTTCTTCGGAAGAGGTGAGGAAGGCTCGTTTTCAATACGGAGTAACTCGCTCACTAGAAAACACAAAGACCATTCGTGATCATAAAAAGAGGATTGCTCGTGCATTGACTACCCTTCGCGAGAAGGAGCTTAGTGCCCAAGGAAAACTCAAACAAATTGCACCAAAGGCTGGTTCGGTGGCGAAAGCAACAAAACCTAGCAAGGGTAAGAAGAAGTAGGTTATGGAAGACAAGAACTCAAAAAAGTCTTTAACCATTCAAGGTGTAGTCGTCAGCGATAAGATGGACAAAACCGTTGTGATTGAAGTGATCACAAGGAAATTACACCCAAGGTTCAAGAAGATTATGACCAGGACTTCTCGAGTGAAAGTTCACGATGAGAAAAACCAGTGTCAGATTGGTGATCGCGTAATTGCGGTGGAAACAAGACCACTTTCTAAACAGAAACACCACAAACTTGTAAAGGTAATTGAGAAGGCGAAATTAGTATGATCCAGCAAGAAACTATTTTACAAGTAGCCGATAACTCGGGTGTGAAAAAAGTCATGTGCGTGAAAGTGCTTGGCGGTTCCAAAAAACGCTACGCTACGCTTGGTGACGAGATCATCGTTGCCGTTAAAGAAGCGCAACCTGCTTACGGTCTTCGTGATGGTCAGGGTAAAAAAGTGCATAATAAAGCTGTGCAAAGAGCTGTTGTCGTTCGGACTAAAAAAGAGGTCCGTCGCCCTGATGGAACTTACATTCGGTTTGATGACAACGCAGTGGCCATAATCGATGACAAAGGTAACCCGAAAGGTACAAGGATTTTTGGACCTGTGGCCCGGGAACTTCGTGATAAAAAATTTATGAAAATCATTTCTCTTGCTCCGGAGGTTCTATAATGGCAACTAAGTTAGCTTATAGAGGTTCAGAGCCTACTAAATTCAAGAAGACCAAAATCAAAAAAGACGATGAAGTTCTAGTGATTTCTGGTAAGGAAAAAGGGAAAAAGGGAAAGGTGCTTGCGGTGGATAAACGTAAGGACCGAGTTTACATCGAAGGTGTAAATAAAAGAAAGAGATTCGTTCGCCCTACCCAGGAAAATCCGCAAGGTGGAGCGATTGAGATCGAGTTCCCAATCCATATTTCAAATGTAATGTTCAGTGATCCAAAAGCTGAGAACAAAGCTAAGCCTAAGAAGAAAATTAAGGCTGTACGTCTCGGCTTTGTGAAGAAGGATGGAAAATCTGTCCGAGTCACTCGACCTGAGGGGAAAGAAGTTTAATTATGGCACCGAGGCTTAAATCAAAATACGAGAAGGAAATCCGTCCTACACTCCAAAAGTCACTAGGCTTTAAGAGTGTGATGAGAGTTCCGAAATTAGAAAAAATTGTCATCAACGTTGGTATGGGCGAAGCTCACACCAATCCAAAGGCTATGGAAGCATGCCTGGAAGAAATAGGACAGATTACAGGGCAAAAGCCAGTGAAGACTTTCGCTAAAAAATCCATCGCAGGATTTAAAGTTAGAGAGGGCATGGTTCTTGGTTGTAAGGTAACTCTCCGAGGACACCATATGTATGAATTTTTGGACAGATTCATCAACGTCGCTCTTCCTAGGGTTCGGGACTTTCGTGGTGTGAATCCTAAAGGTTTCGACGGACGAGGGAATTATAACCTTTCCGTAAAAGAGCAGATCATTTTCCCAGAGATCCATTTTGACAAAATCAATACGATCTATGGAATCAATATCACTTTTGTAACGAACACAGAAGTGGACAAAGAAGCGTTCGAATTATTCCAAGCCTTCGGTATGCCGTACCGAACGGCAGGTAAATAGGAGTACCCCATGGCGAAAAAATCAATGATGGAACGTCATGCAAAGCAGCAAAAATTCAAAGTGAGAGAGTACAACCGTTGCCCTCTTTGTGGAAGATCGCGAGCGTATTTACGTCGCTTTGATATGTGTCGTCTTTGTTTCCGTGACCTTGCAAGCAAGGCTCAGATCCCTGGCGTTCGTAAGTCGTCTTGGTAAGTGTAGAGGAATAATAGTATGAGTCTTTCAGATCCAATAGCAGATATGCTTACTAGAATCCGCAACGCACAACAAGCGAAACACGAACATTGTGTGATTCCAGGAAGTAAGATAAAAAAATCGATTCTAGACCTTTTGAAAGAAGAAGGTTTCGTAGATGAGGTTCAGACCGTTAAGAACGGAAGTTTCGATGATTTTCAAGTTAAATTGAAATACGACATGAACAAAAAGCCAGTCATCCGGATGATCGAGAGAGTTTCCACTCCTGGTAGAAGGGTTTATATCCAGTCCGCTGAGATACGACCTTTCCGAAATAACATTGGAACTCTAATTATCTCTACATCTAAAGGTGTGATGACAGGGAAACGTGCTCGTAAACTCAGAGTGGGAGGGGAAGTTCTCTGTAAGGTATTCTAGGGAACAACAAATCATGTCTCGAGTCGGAAAAAGTATAATTAAATTACCTCAAAAGGTAGAAGTAAAAACAGATGCCTCAACCATCACCGTGAAAGGACCATTGGGTGAACTAAAAAGTCCGATCTACGAAGGTGTGACAGCTAAAGTGGAAAATGGGGAGCTCGTTTTTACGAGAACTAACGAAGAGCAGAAGACCGTGGCTTTGCATGGTTTGGTTCGATCTCTTGCCATGAATAGTGTCAAGGGAGTTACTGCGGGTTGGGAAAAGAATTTGGAAATAACTGGTGTAGGTTACAGGGCTCAAAAACGAGGTAAGGATCTCGTCATGAACTTAGGTTATTCACATGAGGTTGTGTTTCCAGAGCCAACTGGAATTAAAATCGATGTTGCCGATATGTTAAAAATCAAGGTGTCTGGAATTGATAGACAGCTTGTCGGACAAGTAGCCGCTGACATTCGTTCCAAACGACCTCCTGAGCCTTATAAGGGCAAGGGAATCAAATATTCTGACGAATACATCAGAAGAAAGGCCGGAAAAACAGGTAAGAAGTAGAACGTCATGATCAACAAGACTAGAAAAAACATGCAGAGAGAGAGAAGGGCGGATCGGGTTCGATTTAAAATTAGCCAAACCGCCACTAGACCTCGATTGGTATTTAATAAAACAAATCGTTATCTAACTGCGCAAATCATTGATGATGTGAAGGGCGTAACGCTTGTTTATGCAACAACTCTTTCTAAAGATTTTCCCACACACGAAAATTCGAAGAAGAGTAAGTCAGCTGCAACTCAGTTAGGTAAATTAGTTGCAGAGAAGGCGAAGAAAGCGGGTGTTCTCCAAGTGGTTTTGGACAGATCCGGGATGGTTTACCATGGTCGAATCGCAGCATTTGCTGATTCAGCCAGAGAAGGTGGCTTGGAGTTCTAAATGATGTTAGAAGAAGAAACAAAAGAATTTACAGAGAAAGTAGTAAAGATCGATCGAGTTGCAAAAGTAGTGAAGGGTGGACGACGTTTTTCCTTCAATGCACTTTCGGTTGTCGGTGATTCAAAAGGTAAAGTAGGAATTGGTTTTGGAAAGGCAAATGAAGTTCCAGATGCAATTCGTAAGTCGATTGAATCAGCTAAGAAGAATCTCAAGTCTATCCATTTTATCGGACATACGGTTCCACACGATGCGATTGGTGAGTTTAAGTCTGCTCGAGTGATTTTAAAACCTGCCTCGCCAGGAACGGGGATTATCGCTGGTGCATCCGTGCGTTCCGTTCTTGAAAGAGCTGGAATCCAAGATGTATTAACAAAATCGTGGGGTTCTTCCAATCCAATGAACATTGTTAAGGCAACTATGGATGCATTGGAACAGCTTGAAACTCCTTCCATGGCTGTCAAAAGACGTGGTGTTAGCCTCAAACATTTGTTTGGGCAGGATTTATAATAAGGAATTCGGGTATGGAAGAAGTGATCGTAACGCAAGAGCGAAGTTCAATAGGTATCATTCCGATGCACAAAAAAACTTTAATTGCTCTAGGTCTTCGTAAGAAAGGCCAATCGAAAAAACACAAAATGACCCCACAGTTGAAAGGTATGTTACGTCAGGTAGGATACTTATTGAAAGTGGATAAGGTATAATCATGGCGAAAGAAGAAAGAATCGAACAAGGTCGTGGTTTTGGTAAAAAAAGACCTAAAAAATCCACTTCTCTAGGAAACAAAAACCTGGTCCCAGTGCCGAAAGGTGCAACTACTTCTCCAAAGAGAGTAGGCCAAGGGCCTGGTTCTGGTATGGGTAAGACTTCTACGCGCGGTTCGAAAGGACAGAGAGCTCGGGCATCTTCTATGAAACGAGGTTTTGAGGGTGGGCAGATGCCACTCCACAAACGTTTGCCAAAGCGTGGATTTACGAATATTTTCTCTGAGGTGTTCCAGCCTGTAAACCTGATTGCTTTGGCAAAGGCAGGTTTATCTGGTGAAGTCACTCCAGCGATCCTAAAGGCAAAGAACTTGATTAAGTCGGAATCGGCTCTCATTAAACTTCTTGGCACAGGTGAAGTGACTGCTTCGATTTCCATTACAGTCGATGGTTTTTCCAAATCAGCAAAAGAAAAAATCGAAAAGGCTGGTGGAAAGGTTATCATTCGAGAAAAGAAAAAAGAAGAGAAAAAATAAAGAGAGCCAATGTTTCAGACCATCGCAAACATCTTCCGCATTCCTGAACTTAGATCCAAAATCCTTTTTACGGTAGGGATGTTACTTTTATTTCGTATGGGGACTCACGTTACAATTCCTGGGATCAATAGTTTGATCGTTACAGGAATCACTGCAGATCCTAGCGAAGGATTTTTGGGAATGGTTGACTTGTTTGCGGGTGGAGCTCTTTTGAAGTTTTCTATCTTTGCTCTCGGAATTATGCCTTATATTTCCTCTTCTATCATCATGCAGCTCGTTATGGTTCTCATACCAAGTTTGCAAAAGTTACAAAAAGAAGGTGAAGAGGGAAGGAAGAAAATCCAGCAGTATACTAAATACGGGACTTTACTTCTATGCGCAGTTCAGTCTTTGGCAGTGATCCAACTTGCCAATTCTTGGTCTACAGGCTCGGGAACTTCACAGGCAAAATATCCGGGTCTTATCAATCCAGCCGTTGAAAGTTATTTTCTCCCCATTGCGATGCTGTCTATTACAACGGGAACCATTCTCCTTATTTGGTTAGGTGAACAGATCACAGAGCGTGGGATCGGAAATGGAATCTCGCTAATCATTTTTGCGGGTATAATCGGGCGTATGCCAGAGGCACTCATTGCAATGTTCACATCTGATACGTCGGATGCTCTATCGATACTTATTTTAATTATCATCTTTATCGTACTCATCTCCCTCACCGTTATTTTAACCCAAGGTGTTCGAAGAGTTCCTTTGAATTACGGAAAGCAAATGGTTGGACGTAAGATGGTTCAGGCTCGAAGCCAATCCATCCCGTTTAAAGTGAACAGTGCCAACGTAATGCCAATTATATTCGCATCGTCTTTGATTCTCTTTCCACAAACAATTGTTCAGTGGTTGTCCTCTAAGGGGGGGCAATGGGCTGGCTGGGCTGTGATTATGGATTACTTCAATCCATTTTCTCAGATTTGGTACCATGCTCTTTTTTACTATGTGATTTATACGTCTCTTATTATCTTTTTTGCATATTTCTATACAGCAATTCAGTTCAACCCTCAAGAACTTGCTGATAACCTAAAGAAATATGGTGGATTTATCCCAGGTGTGAGACCTGGAAGCCAAACGAAAGAGATGATTGAGAAGATTCTAAATCGGATCACTCTACCGGGTGCTCTTTTCCTTGCTGGTCTTGCTCTAGCACCGTATCTCATCATTAAATTCTTAAACCTGGGATCAAACACAGGTGGCGGAACATTGGTATATACATTTGGTGGCACTTCGCTTCTCATTATGGTGGGGGTTGCTTTGGAGACTTTGAAACAAATCGAAGCCCAACTCCTAATGAGAAATTATGAAGGATTTATGAAAAAGACTAAGATCAAGGGAAGAGTGTAAAAAATGAAACGATTGATTTTTATGGGTCCTCCTGGGGCCGGAAAGGGTACGCAAGCCGACATCATCAAAGAGAAATTTCAGATCCCTCAAATCTCAACTGGAGATATGCTAAGAGTCGCAGTGAAAAATGGCACGCCCATGGGGATTGAAGCAAAAAAATATATGGACGCTGGAGACCTTGTTCCAGATGCTGTCGTTATAGGCATTATCCGTGACCGTTTGGTCGAGAAAGATTGTGCGAATGGATTCATACTGGATGGATTTCCAAGGACGGTGGAGCAGGCAAAGGCTCTCTCGGAAATCCTCAAAGAGCTCCACATGGAGCTCGACTCCGTTGTCAACCTAGACGTTCCTGACGAAGAACTCGTCAAACGGTTGCTAGGTAGAGCGATCAAAGAAGGGCGCTCGGATGACAACGAAGAGACCATCAAAAACCGTCTGCATACTTACAATACCAAGACTCTGCCCCTGATTGACTTTTATAAAGGCACGGGGATCCTTCGGCAGATTAATGGTTTGGGAAGTATGGAACAAATCACCGATTCTATTTTAAAATCGATTCAATAGGAGATCGACCCTGGCTAAGGAAGAAGCAATAACCATAGACGGAACTGTTCTAGAACCGCTCCCCAATGCGATGTTCCGCGTGGAACTGGAAAACGGGCATAAGGTTTTAGCGCACATTTCAGGAAAAATGAGAATGCACTACATCAGGATTTTGCCTGGTGATAAGGTAACTGTGGAACTGTCTCCTTACGATTTAACCAAAGGTCGAATCACTTACAGAAAGAAATAGGAAGTATTATGAAAGTTAGAGCATCAGTTAAAAAAATCTGTCCTGAATGCAAAGTCATTCGCAGAAAAGGTGTGATCCGAGTGATCTGCACAAACCCAAAACACAAACAAAGGCAAAGATAGACAGTTATGGCACGTATCGCGGGTGTTGATTTACCATCAAACAAAAGAATCGTAATTGGACTTACCTACATCTTCGGAATCGGTAAGACATCTTCTCAAAACATTTTGAAGAAAGCAGGTATCGAAGAGTCCATCCGAGTGAAAGATCTCACAGATGAACACGAGGCGGCGATCCGTCGAGTCATTGAAGAAGGTTACCAAGTAGAAGGAGATCTTCGTTCAGAAGTAAATCTTAATATCAAACGACTTATGGATGTCGGCTGTTACCGTGGTCTTCGTCATAGAAGAGGTCTTCCTGTCAACGGACAACGAACACGCACCAATGCGAGAACTCGTAAGGGTGTGAAGAAGACAGTTGCCAATAAGAAAAAGGTAACTAAGTAGAGGAATCATTCATGGCTGAAAAAGACGCTAAAAATAAAAAAGAAACCAAAAAGGTTAAGAAGAAAGAGAAAAAGAACGTTCCTAGGGGAAAGGTCTATATCCAAGCTTCTTTTAATAATACAATCGTTTCCATCACAGATATGACGGGGAATGTTCTTTCCTGGTCCTCTTCCGGTATGATGGGCTTTCGTGGATCAAAAAAGTCAACTCCCTACGCGGCACAAATTGCTGCGACGAATGCTGCAGAGAAAGCGATTGAAGCTGCTGGTCTCTCTGAGGTTGATGTTATGGTTTCCGGGCCTGGAATAGGTAGGGAGTCGGCAATACGTTCCCTCACAACAAAGGGTTTACTGATTAAATTAATAAAGGATGTAACTCCGCTTCCGCATAACGGATGTCGTCCTCGTAAGAGAAGAAGGGTTTAGTTTTTATGGCACGATATAGAGGTCCCGTTGTTAAATTGATGAGACGAGAGGGCTTGAACCTCTTTCTCAAAAATAGTCATACTCTCCATAAGGAGAAGTCATCTCTTGAAAAAAGAAAATACCCGCCAGGTCTTCCACCTAAGAAAAAAGGAAAGGTCACGGAATACGGTGCACAGTTAAGAGAAAAACAAAAAGTAAAGAGGGCTTACGGAGTTCTTGAAAAACAGTTCCGAAGATACTTTGAGGAAGCAACCCACACTCCTGGGATTCCTGGCGAAAACCTTCTTCAGTTTTTGGAAAGACGTTTGGATAATGTTCTCTACCGCATGGGTTTTGCTGTAACACGTAGGCAGGCGAGAAATTTCGTGGCCCACAGACATATTTTGGTAAACGGACACCGTGTTGATATTTGCTCTTACCGAGTAAGTGTTGGTGATAAGATCCAGATACGTGACAAGTTTCAGAAGTCTGTTTTTATCGAGGAGAATATCAAACTTGCACAGGCAATCAATAGGACTGCTTCTTGGGTGAGTGTAGATTATACGAATTTTTCGGGAGAAGTAACTTCACTTCCGACAAGAGAGCATATTGATATTCCTGTAAAAGAACAGGTAATCGTAGAGTTGTACTCGAAGTAAACTAGAGGGAAGGATACGACATTGTCTTCAAAGAATTTATTAAAAGGTTTTAAAAGACCAAAAAAAATCGAATTCACTACAGATGTGAATACACCTAACTATGGTAAATTTGTTGCAGAGCCATTTGAACGTGGTATAGGCACTACTGTAGGTAACTCTCTTCGACGGACATTGATGTCGTCCATCGAGGGTGCTGCGATTTCGGCAATCCGCATTGAGGGAGTGTCTCACGAATTTGCTTACATTGAAGGTGTGGCAGAAGATGTAACCCGCATCATCCTCAATCTAAAACAAGTTCGTATTAAATACGAACCTGAAGATAAAGAGGCGAGTAAAGTGATCCACCTAGAATTGAAAGGTGCTGGATACTTCCGAGCGGCAGACCTCGCAGTAGATTCTTCGATCGAAATTATGAATCCAGATTTGCATATTGCGACTCTAAACGAAGACGCAAATGTAATTCTAGACCTGGAAATCCAGAGAGGTCGTGGGTATGTTCCTGCAGAGGATAAGAAGAAAGATATCGAAGTTCTTGGTACGATTCCAATCGACTCAATCTTTTCTCCGATCCAGAAAGTCCTTTTTGAAGTAACAGAGACTCGCGTTGCTCAAAGATCTGATTTTGAGAAATTAACAATGGAAGTTTGGACCGATGGTTCCATATCTCCAGAAGATGCGGTAGCTCAGGCAGCTAAGATTCTGAAAGACCATCTAACTGTTTTTATCAACTTCGAAGAAGAAATCGAGGAAGAAGAGGAAGAGTTGGATGAGGCAGACGAAAGGCTGAAGGCTGCTCTATCTAAACATGTAGAAGAACTTGAGTTATCTGTTCGATCTACAAACGTTCTAAGAAGTTTAGAAATAGATTTTATTGGTGAACTAGTTAAACGTTCTGAAGACGAAATGACCAAATCAAAACATTTTAGCGAACAGAGTTTAGGCGAGCTAAAGGCTAAATTATCTTCGCTAGGTCTATCATTTGGGATGAGAGATTTTTAAGATGAACAAAAGAAATAAAGTAAAACAATTAAATCGGTCAGCTGACCATAGAAAATCCATGATTCAGAACATGGTGATTTCACTCATTCGACACGAGCGCATTGAATCGTCTGTAGCGAAGCTGAAGGTGGCTCGGTCTTTCGTTGAAAAAGTGATCACAAGAGCGAAGAAGAATTTAGATTCCAACCTCTCTGGCTTAGATGACAAAAAGAAACAAGAGACTATCCTTCACAATACCAAGTTTCTCTATAGTTATTTGGGAGACCAGGAAATCGTTAACAAACTCCTCTCAGATCTTTCTAGAAGATATGCTGAGAGAGTGGGTGGTTACACAAGAATCATTCGATTGGTAAATAGACAGTCGGACAATACGGAAATGGGTATCCTAGAACTAGTAGACCGTAAAACGCAAGATGAGCTAAAAGCGGAAGTTAAATCTAAAAGAGAAGCTGCTAAGCCAAAGAAAGAAGAAAAACCTAAAAAAGCTAAAAAGGAAAAATCTACTACGAAGTAGAACACCATCCTTTAATACATGTTTTGGTGAGAGCCTACGAATGAGAAATCTTCGTGGGCTTTTTTGTTCATGATTTAGTTGATTCTTCGAATCCCAAGATCATTACTATTCTCTTTAACTCTACCAAAACTTTACTATCCATTCCAGGAAGTGCCTGGTTAAATTCCTTTTAACCGACGTCTTTTATTCCTAAATCCGAGCTAGTTGCAGCTGCAGTTGTTCCGCAATCCCGTCAAAGTCCTCATTTTGTATCACTGATTTGTATGCAGAACATACTATCGGATGCCTTTTTTCATCTAATTTGATCAGATTGGGAAGCACTTTTAATCCATAGAAACCATTTGTAATCTTCTCTGGTCTAGTTCCATAGGCGAGATCGTACCCATATTTTCTATCCCGGGTATCAGATCCAAAACAAGCTAACATAAAGTCTGTCATTCCAGAAAGGCCGTTGAATGTAGTTGGGTCTCCCCCTAAAAGAACTCCAATCGAGACCATCTCATTGAAGAAACGGTTGCTGAGATGAAATAGGGTATTGTCTACATTTCCTCCTAACTCCCGTTTGAAATATCCTTCAACTAGACCCATCGCTAAGGCATAAACTGTTTTTAATGCGCCACCTAACTGTACTCCTTTGGTGTCTCTTGAGTTGATAGCGGACCTAGTAAAGATGTAATTATTTTTTAATAGATCTTGGATTTTTGGTATCAGGCTGTCTTCAAAGGAAGATATCTCGAAGCCAGAAATTTTTCTTTCCATGATTTGATCTGGATAACAAGCACCAGATACAACAGCTAATCTTTCTCTTTCTATACCAATCAGTTCATGTAAATCCTCTAAAATTAGTCCTTTTTTGGAACCAGTAAAGCCTTTGATTACATTGATAATGGGCGATTTATTATCCCGCAGATATTGTTTTATCTTTGGATACACTGTATCAAAATCCCAAGGATTTGTTCCTTGGATAAATACCGTAGCAGCCCTTAATATTTCTGGATCATCAGAAAAATTAATGTTTGGTGGAAGCTTGTAAATCGGATAATGAACGACGTCTCTTTTTTCTTCATTGCATTGCTTTACAATATCAGAATCTGGATCATAAATCGTAACTTGAACATTTTTATTTGCTAAAACGCAAGCAAATGCCACAGACATATTCGAAGATCCTACTATGACAACGGATTCGTCTGGGGTTTTCGGCAGTGAAATTAGTTGGTTCGCTTCTCGTACGTCACCCTTGTATAAATTTCGGTAAGTTCCATGTTTGTGTTTGTTTAGATTGCTTCCGATGAGAAGTGCAAGGTTATCTATAATAAACTGTTTTTTATCACCAGTGCCGGGAAAGGATACTTGTTCTATGTGCGAAGGAAACATTTCCATTTCCCGTTTTGAAAGTTCTCCGACTAGTACGGGTTTTCCAATAACTAGTTTTCCAACGGCCTGATTGAAAAGGAGCCCTTCGATTGGTAGAATTTTTTCTGTTCCCTCTAGTGAGATGGGTAGGATAACCTTATTAGCTACATAATGGTACACTGTGTCCACGAACGGCATAAGCCGGCCATCCCTCGATCTAGTTCCCTCTGGGAATATGGAAATGATCTTTCCTTCTTGTTGGAGCTTTTGCGAATTACGGAATGCCCTCATATTGATTTTTGTCATCACGTCTGAGAGAGATGGATTATCCGCCATATCTTTTTTAGAACAAACAAGAAGAGTCCCAAACATATAGAGTCCTAGCCTTGTAAAGTCAGGTTCGAATGCGAGTCTCCCAGCTATAAATACAAGAGATTCCGCTATTTTGCGACCTTCTGGACCGGCATTGTAAAGAAGTGTAAAGATAGCAGGTGCATCCAAGTGGCTGAGGTGGTTGGAAATTAAAGTTACTGGGTACTTACCGATAACTCCATCTAAAAGTTTGAGATTCTCAACACCCTCCACCTTGAATTTTTTCATAATGGGATCGAGGAACTTGAGCATGAAGTCACGAGGTTCTTTGCGGATCTCGGTATAAACACCAATTTCTTCTAATCTTTCCGGCTCCTGGAATATCTCCATCACTTTGGGCTTCGGAGTACCTTGGGATAGGACAAGAAATTCTTCTAAAATCGCCTTGGCTCCTTCAGGAGTTAGGCCAGATTTAATAAATAGATGGATGTTTTCAAAAAATTCTTTGTGCCAACGACCAAGAGTGGCTTCTTTTTCTGTCATGTATGCCTCTAGACCGACATTAAGCTAATGAATTCCTTCTATTTGTCTATTCGATTTTTACAATTGATTGCCTAAATCGTTCATTTCTCTAAGCTGACTTCCTGGGGAACGAAAGCGGTATGCAAGCAAACCAAAATTCGATATCTTCAGAACAGAAATGGATTCCCGATGGATTCCATTTTTTGGGTCCAGAAGAAAGTAAAAATCGGCGATTATTGCTACAAAAATTTGCAGAGGTTTTTGAGAGATTCGGATTCTCTGAAATTACTTTGCCCTCGTTTGATTATACCTCTTCTTTCGAGTCCTTTCTTGAACCTGGCGAGGGAGGTCTATTGAAAGCTAAAGATTGGGATGGAAATGAGCTTTCTCCTGGAGTTGACCTAACACTGCAGGTAGTCAAAGGAATGGCTGCGCGTTCCCATTGGGAAGAGAACCAACGTGTTTACTATATAGCTAAAAAAATCAGAGACCACAAAAAGCGGAACGCATCTCGTAGAGAAATATTGCAAATTGGAGCAGAGTCCCTCGGTGCCTCGAGCAATTCTGAATTGCTAAATCATATTCAAATTTTAAAAACAGTTTGGTCAGAAGCTACCGATTCCGTTCCGGTGAGTTTTGTTTTTGGTCACTCTGAACTATTTTCGAAAATTGTAAAAATAGTAAATTGGAATGAAACACAATCAAAAAGTCTAAAACAATTTTTATACACGAAAAATATACCGGAGCTACTCAGTCTTGCAGCAAGATTGGGAATAAGTGAAAGAGATATTAAAATCCTTAGGTTGTTTCTTTCACCGATAGATTTCTTTGATTTTACTTCCTTCCAAAAAGACCTGTCTCAACTTTTAGATGAAAAAGACCGAGTAAAAATTGATTCTTCATTAGATACTCTAAACGATTTTGCGGAGCAAATCAAAAAGTTCGATCCAAACTTAAACTGCATTTGGGATCCTTCGCTCGTTCGCGATGTATCTTATTATACAGGAATTCTATTCCAGGGTTTTCAAAAGAACAATCCAGAACCCGTGTTTGCCGGCGGAGTCTATGATCATTTGTATGAATCATTTTCTGGAATATCCAAACAAGCATCTGGATTTGCCTTACACGTCGATCCAATCGAAGAGTTAGTATTAAATAAAAAATGAGGAAAGTATGCCAGCAAATTTAGTGGTAGGCGCCCAATGGGGTGATGAGGGGAAGGCAAAGGTTATCGATTACCTTTCCAAAGATACAGATATTATAGTTAGATACCAGGGTGGGGCTAACGCTGGTCATACAGTTGTCGTCGGTGGAAAAAAGTATGTTTTCCATTTAGTTCCTTCGGGAATTATTTATGACAATACGACTTGTGTTATTGGAAACGGTGTTGTTCTTGATCCCGAATATTTTTTGAAAGAATGCGCTGATCTCGAAGCAAGTGGATTTCGGGTAAAGGATAAGGTACTTATTAGTGATTCCTGTCATATCCTTCTACCATACCACAGGTTGATTGATGAGGCAAGAGAAACTAGTTCATCACCCGAACGTAAAATCGGAACTACAAAAAAAGGTATTGGTATGTGTTATGCGGACAAAATGCTCCGTTTAGGGCTTCGTGCTGGGGATTTGTTAGATAAATCTACTCTTAAATTCAAACTCAAAAGTATTCTCGATGTGAAGAATGGAGAACTCGTCAAATACTACGATCTTGAGCCAGTAAACTTGAATGAAATGTATGAGTTCCTCTCTGACTTTGCTGATAAGATGGGAAAAAATATTATCAATACGGTTTATTATTTGGACCAGGAACTGAAGGCTGGCAAACGTGTCCTTCTGGAAGGTGCACAAGGGACAGGACTTGATATTGATTTCGGAACGTATCCATATGTCACAAGTTCCAATCCGACAACGGGAGGAGCTCTTGCAGGTTCCGGAGTAAGTTTTAGATATTTAAATGATGTTATCGGGATTACCAAAGCCTATGCCACTCGAGTAGGAGAAGGACCTTTCCCGTCTGAAATATTGGGAGAAGGAGCAGAGGTCTTACGCAAATTAGGTGGGGAGTATGGGTCTACTACTGGAAGACCAAGGCGGTGTGGATGGTTTGACGTTCAAATGATCAAACATGCAACGGTTGTAAATGGAATCAACTCACTTGTTTTAACGAAAATAGATGTTTTATCTCATTATGATTCTATTCCAGTTGTGACTGGTTATGAGTTAAAAGGTAAAAAGTTAGATCATTTCCCATCTCAAGGCTTAGAAGACGTTAAACCTTTGTTTAGCGACTTTAAAGGCTGGAAAGAAAACATCTCAGGAATCAATTCCTTTGCCAAATTACCAGAGAAATGTCGGTTATACATCAAAGCGTTACAAGAGTTGGTAAATACAAAAATAGGAATTGTTTCCACAGGACCCGACCGAGAAGACACAATTGTAATGGATTAAAAAAAAGAGAGACTCGAAGCAATTTTTTAGAGTATTTGTTGACCAGAGAAGGCGGTTGGATACTCTTGGCAAAGAGCACGAGTCGTTAGCTCAGCTGGTAGAGCAATTCCCTTTTAAGGAATGGGTCCGGGGTTCGAATCCCCGACGACTCAAATCACGACAATCGTGTGAGACAACTTGGTGCCATCGTCTAGTGGTTAGGACACAAGGTTTTCATCCTTGCAACCGGGGTTCAATTCCCCGTGGCACTACCAAACATACATCCTTCAGCCTGCATTTGCTACAAATTTCCTGAACGTATTTTCCTTTGCACCTTTCGACTATTCCTACTCGTGTTAGATGGAAGTCATACTCCAATGGGTCATCCGGTGATATGATTTTAAAAAACTCAGTAAGTGCAATTGAATCTTTGATTCCAAAAGATTTTACATTTGAAATTCCTAATACACGAGAAATTTTTTGTATGTGCACATCTGCAGGGTATGGAATTTGATTTGGTTTGATTTTTTTATATAGGCCAAAGTCGGGATAGTTATCTCGAACCATCCAACGGAGAAATAAACAAATTCTTTTTTTAGGTGATTGGGATTCTTTTTTCCCTATAAAAAATTGCAAACCATAGCTGAGTTTTTTTGAATCCGACATCTCCAATAATTTATTGGTAAAATGATCTTGGAATCTTCGAATTCCTTCCATTGGAATGAATCGGGATTCTGGATCTAAAAAGTATTTTTCTAATACAGTGCCAGTAGCATGTGATTTCAAAAAGTTCTGAACTGTTTTTAAAATGATTTTAATATCCTGTTTTGTTTGAAACCGGTAGTAGGGAGGATCAGCTAATAACGATTTAAACCGTTTTCCGTTTGACTCGATTTCTATGGAGGGTGAGTTCCCCAAAGGTCCAATAAGGCAATCCAAAAAAGATTGAATGCTCCTGACATTCCCGTAAGCAAAAAAAGAAGCAAAAAAGCCAACAATTTCAATATCCCTCGGGTTTTTGAAGCGATACGGAAAGACGATAGGGTCCGAATCGAGAATGGTTTCATTGTCGTAAGCCGTCTTAAGAGATTCAAGAGATGTCTTTAAGGATTGGAATTTACTTCGTTTGGAGTGCAAGGTAGGTTCTAGAGCTTAATTTTCTTTCTATACGATTTTCTATAAATTCAGAAGCTTCTATGATTTTAGATAAGTTGATACCAGTTTCGTAGCCTTCATTTTCGAGAAAGTACAAAAGGTCTTCCGTAGAGAGATTTCCGGCTGCTCCTTTTGCATACGGACATCCGCCTAGTCCGCCCGCGGAGGAATCAAAGGAGCGGATCCCCATATCTAGAGCTTGTTTTGTGTTTGCTATAGCCATGCCAAAAGTATCGTGAAAGTGGCAATTCAGTTTTTCCTTCGGTATCTCCTTTAGAAGAACATCTAACAGCTTTTCTACGTCTTTGGGAACGGCCCTACCAATCGTTTCTCCAAGTGAAATTTCATATGCTCCTTCGTCTAGGAGTCGTTTTGCGAGGAAAAGAGAACTTTCCGGTTGAATTTTACCCTCATAAGGACAAAAAATTACCGTGGAAATATAACCCCTGACTTTAATATTGAATTCCCTCGCTTTTTTGAATATAGGAACGAAGGCATTTAAAGTACCTTCCACAGTTTGGTTCATATTTTTGGCAGTAAACGATCCTGAAGTAGCTGTAAAAACAGCCACTTCTTTGTAGCCAGAGTCCAGAGCATTCAAAAATCCTTTTTCATTGGGGACAAGGCAGGAGTAGGATATACTCGTATTTTTTTGGTTTATTACTCTTTCGGAAAGTTCTTTGGCATCTGCCATTTGTGGTATTCTATCAGGTCGCACAAAAGAAGTGATTTCAATATGAGAAAGACCAGAACTCGAAAGTAGGTGAATGAATTGAATTTTGTCTTCTGTCGAGAGGATTGCTTTTTCATTTTGTAGTCCATCGCGGGGACCAACTTCCGTGATTTTCACAAAATTCACTTGCTGTTTCTTCCTCTCACTTCCAATCTTTCTTTAAAAATTAAGAAATCAATGATTAAATGTTAGAAGAATCTAAATTTGAAATTCAAAATCTGAAAGTAGAGGGAATGGGGCGGAGGATTCTGAATTCAATAAATCTCTGTCTAGATGGAAATACGATTTCAGGTCTTGTTGGGAAATCTGGATCCGGTAAGTCTACGATCTTCAAATTTTGTTTTGGTCAATTGGATGAGATGCAAAGATTTCAGAGTTCTGGAAAAGTCCTTTGGAAAGGTAAAGAGCTTTCTCATTGGAAGTTGCCGAAAGTCATTCCGATCTTCCAAGATCCGTTTGGAGGTTTTTCTCCCTATGGAACCATGGAAAGCCATTTGTTTGAGCCGTTTAAAATTCGTAAGGCGGTTCTTGGTTCGAAGTTTTTTGAAACTAAGGAAGGTGAATATGAAAGAATTCATTCTTATTTAGATTTTTTTGAATTGAAGGATCATTTATTAAAGCGCAATCGAAAAGAATTAAGTGGAGGGCAATTACAAAGGTTTTCCATATTACGCGCAATTTTATGTAATCCAGAATATATTCTGTTAGATGAGCCAGTTACAGCTGTCGACGTTATCGTTCAAAAGAAAATATCGGATCTACTGCTTCGGCTGAATAACGACCAAAAGATCGGAATGTTGGTAATTAGCCATGATCTTGGTTTTTTGAAATACATTTGCGAGAGTCTATCTGTCTTGGACGAGGGAGAAATTGTCGAAGAAGGTAAAACAGATGAAGTTTACGCTGATCCAAAATCTAATCTTTTACGAGAATTGAAACAAGCGCGAATTCTTTAATTGATTTTCAGTTAAAAGATCTATTCGGAGACTGGGACTTCCTCTTCCGAATCATCCAATTGAGTTCTTTTTGCTTCTGCAAATTTTTTCGCAATGTCGCGTCTTCTTGCAATTACCTTGGCAGAAACCGTCGCAAAAAATGGATCATTTTTAAATTCAAGCATCTTTGTATATTGTTCTTCTGCTGTTTCGTAATCAGTAACTTTACTAGCAGTTTCCGCAAAGTAGTAGTGGAATTTTTTGTCGTAGGGTTTGGGTTTTCCTTCTCCCGTAGAAAGTGAAGTGCGATTGAAAATTTTGTATGCAATATGGTAATTCCCTTTTTCCATTTCGAGTCTTGCAAATCCTAGTTTTACGTTAGGACTTTCTTCCTCGATGGTGAGTGCTTTGTTTAAATAAATGAGAGCTCTATTTTTAAGGCCAGTTGCTAAATAATGATCGCTCAGTCGAATAAGTGCTTCTGTATCATACCCATTCTTTTCGACTGCCAGTTTGTAGTTTAGTATAGCATAATATACTTGATTATTCAATTCTGACAGGATACCTATATGGATATAAGTTTTATAGTAGTCGGGAACTTCTGCTTTTGCATATTCAAATTCTACGATTGCTTTGTCGTATATCATTTCCAATTCATAGAGCCTTCCGAGGTTGTATCGAAATGGAAAAAACATAGGATCAAATTTTACTCCAGCCTCCAATCTTTTTATGGTTTCGGATCTTTTGGATTTATTTTCTAACAAAAGGCGAATGGTTTCATTGTTCCATTCTCCAGAGTTTGATATTGTCTGTCCCTCATATAGAAAACTCCCTTTTGAGGGCGGAGGATCTCCCTTAAAAACCTTACCTCTAGCTAAAATGAAGTCCTCCGTATGTTTGATAAAACTCCCATCTGGAAAGTCGGATATATCAAATTCTTCGTCTCTGCCCCAAAGTAGTTCATTGTATTCCTTTCCTCCAATTACCTTTTGAGAAAAATTAGAAACTGTAAATAAAAACAGTAGTGAAACAATGCCTAGCTTTCTTTTCATGGTGTATGATGGATGATGTTTTACTAGAGGCTAAGTCGCTTACTCTTACTGTCGGTCAAAAAAAACTACTACAAGAGGCGAATTTTGTTTTTTTTCAATCGGGTAATGTTGTTATCGAAGGACAAAACGGTTCTGGTAAGTCATCTCTTCTAAAGGAAATTTATTTTCGTTCGCATAGATCGGAGGTATGGAAGTGGAACGGAGTTCCCCAAAAGATTTCCTATTTAAGTCATGAGTTGGGACTCTACACATCTTTAAGTCTTTGGGAGAATTTAGAATTTTTTTTAGGAGAAAAAATCGCCCGTAGCGAAAAGTCCGAAGAACTCTTAAAAAAGTTTAAATTAGAAAAAAGAATTTGGGACCCTATTTCCACTTATTCGCGTGGTATGAAACAAAAATCAGCGCTAATGCGGATATTGCTAAGCGAAGCGCGAATTCTTCTGTTAGATGAGCCCTATACTGGATTGGATGTAGAATCTTCGGAAATACTAACAAATGAATTGAATAGGATCAGTAAGCAGAAACTCATTTTACTCGTCCTTCATGGAATGGTAAATGGTTTAACCATACGGGATCGAATCCAATTGGGTAAAGGTTAAACACAATGTTCCTGTTATTTAGGAAAGAATTTTTGCTGATTGGACGATCTCTTGGTGGTGTTGTTTCATTACTTACGTTAGGTGTCAGTTTGATTTTTATTTTTTACTCAGCTATTGAAGTGCAAGAAACACTTTCCGTTAAAACTGTTAGGGGGCTCAAATGGGCGATTGTTTTTTTACTTAATTTTGTGATCGTAAGTCAATCTCTCTGGGAAGAGAGAGAGTCCAATGGTTGGGAAACAAGTTTAGAAACGTATGGAACTACGACTTTGTACTTGGTAAAAACTTTGGTGGTTTGGTTTTTCACAACTCTTGTAAACGCGGCTCTCATTTTAGTTCTTTGTGTGTTCTTTCAAAATATGCTTGTGGAAAGATTTTTTGGAGAATGGTTGTTATTGTCATTGGCGACCCTTTCCCTTGTTGCCTTAGGTATTTCCTTAGGAAAGCTAGCATCGGAGAGCAAACTCAAAGAAATCATTTTGCCCCTTCTGCAGCTCCCGTTTTCGATACCACTCCTTTTATTCGGTATGGAAGCTGAATCTAGATTTTGGATAGAGCCAGGTTTTTACTTTCCGAGTGTCGGTCTTTTGATATTTTTTGCTGGATTCTACGTATCGATCGGAGCTCTGTTTTTGGAAGGAATTTTGGGGCAGGATTAAATTCTTATAGCGAATTCTAACTTTTATGTTCTTTTTATCCTCGAAAATCTAATGGGATGTGGAAATGTGGGGGAAAGTGGAAAGACGAATTTCAATAGTACCCCCTAGTCTAGATGCCGCACTCTTAGTTCTAACCATTGTAAGTTTGGTAGGTGCAGTTTTTTTTTCCCTAACATATCCGAATGTCATTTTAGAACAAGGAATGAGCCACCGTATTTTTTACTTTCATGTACCGGTCGCTTGGATCGCGTTATATGGACCTATTCTATCTTCTATTTTTTCTATTCTATATCTCTGGAAAAAAAAATATATATTTGATTCTTTAGCATTTACATCAAACCAATTGGCATTAGTTTTTTCGATCGGTGTTCTTTTTAGTGGTCCAATTTGGGCTTTCAGTGCCTGGGGAGTTCCTTGGGATAGAACAGATGCTAGGTTGCAATCTTTTTTTATACTCTGTGTTTCACTTCTTACTTACTTTATATTTCGCTATTTAATAGACAATATAAGAAAGAGAGCAATTATCTCCGCCTATTTATCACTTTTATGCGCGATAAGCTCCATCTTAACTTGGGGAGCTATTCGATGGATAGAAAATCCAGGGAACCATCCTGGCAGTGTGCTTGGCAAAGGTGGTATGGATGCCGATATGAGACTCAGCTTTTGGATTTCTGTCTTTTCTTTTCATTTACTTTTTCTAGTATTTTTTGTCGTTGCGTATCGGTTTCAAAAATTACAGAACCTCCGCCAAAACTTAAAATGGGAATAACGATCTTTTGAAAGCGGAAAACTCTTCACATACAATATTAATCGTGGATGATGTTTCGGAAAACGTCGAGCTTTTGAAGTTTTTACTCCAAAATGAAGGATATAAAACGTATACCGCTTACTCAGCCGAAGAGGCAAGGCTTATTTTGATGGGTAACTCTGTTGATACACTTCTACTTGATGTGAATATGCCCGTGCAAGATGGATTCTCATTTTGTAAAGAACTGAGGTCAATGGAACAGTTTAAACTTCTACCAATCTTATTTATCACATCGGTGGATCGTGAGGCTGGATTTCAAGAAGCTATGAAAAATGGTGGGGATGACTTTATCAACAAACCGTTTAACAAAAGAGAATTGATTGCAAAAATACAATCTGTGATTCGTATCAAAGATCTACAAGATGAATTGTTTCGCCAAAAATTGAGTTACGAAAAAGAACTACAGACTGCAAGGCGTGTTCAAGACCAACTCATTCCTGAAAAAAATTTCATTTGGAATGGAATCAAAGCACAAACACTTTTTAGGCCCTATTTGCAAATTGGTGGAGACTTTGTTGATTCTTGGATAGAGGAGAAAAAACTCCATATTGTAATTGCAGATTGTTCTGGGCATGGTCCGAGTGCCGCCTTGATTGGAGCTATGTTCAAGATGCAGTTATTCAATTTAGTTCCTTCAATGGAATTAAAAGATCGAGTGGTTCACCTTCGCAAAAATATGGAGATTGTCCTGCCAGATGACTACGCAATTACGTTTTGTTATGCGATACTTGATTCTAACTTAACTCTTTCCTATATCAACGGTGGGCATCCGGCTCCAATCATTCATATGGATGGCGAAACTAAGTTTTTAAAAGGCATGAGCCCAATGATTATGGGAATTAATATGACAACATCCGACGAGGTGCAGACTGTATCTTTAAAGTCTGGTGCTAAATTGTTTTTGTATACGGATGGAGCCAGTGAAGCTGCCAATGAGAGATCTCAATATTTGACAGAAGAAGGAATGAGGGATATCTTTCAAAAATCCGTCGAAACTGGTGATTTGATTTTACAAAATATACAAAAAAGAATTTTAGAATTTTGTGGAGAAAAACCTCCCACAGATGATATGGCAATGGTATGTATTCAAATCTAACTCCAAGTCCGGGTTATCGTGGAAAAGTGCGCGATGTTTTTGATCTGGGAGACAGTTTGATTCTTGTTGCTACTGACAGAATATCAGCCTTTGATGTTGTGTTTGGGGAGCCTGTATCGGGCAAAGGGAAAGTCCTGACACGGATTTCCACTCTCTGGTTTGAAAATTTTCCAGATATACCCAACCATTTGTTAGAAACAGATTACAGAAAATTTCCAAAGCCCTTTTCTTTGGATCCTTACTTAGAAGGTAGATCTGTTTGGGTTAAAAAAGCAAAAAGGATTGACTTTGAGTGTGTCGTTCGTGGGTATTTAACTGGCTCTGCTTGGAAAGAATACAAACAAACAGGAAAGATTGCATTTATAGAGTTTCCCAAAGGATTGCCTGAGTCTTATCGCTTTGAGGATCCAATTTTTACCCCTGCAAAAAAAAATGATATAGGTCACGACGAAAATATCAGCGAACGAGAGATGGAAATAGCAGTGGGCACGGAACTCTTTTCCCAACTAAAGTATTACTCCATCCTGCTTTATAAAATTGCCCATCAAAAAATGTTAGCTGCTGGAATCTTACTCTGCGACACGAAGTTTGAATTTGGTCTTTGGGATGGGAAACCGATTCTTATCGATGAACTTTTAACTCCCGATTCATCACGGTATTGGGACGGATCGAGTTATGAACTCGGAAAAACTCCCAAAAGTTATGACAAACAAATCTTACGGAATTGGTTAGAAACCTTGGATTGGAACAAAAATCCGCCACCTCCTGCTCTACCTAAAGAGTTGATCCAGGAGCTCAGTCAAAAATACTTAGAATTAGAAGAGAAAATACAATTATGTTTATCGCAAAAATCAACGTGACCTTAAAAGAGTCGGTTCTCGATCCGCAAGGACAAACTGTTTTACGAGTAGTGAAAGACCAAGGTAAGTCTCAGGTAAAAGACCTTCGAGTTGGGAAGTATATCGAAGTTAAATGGGATGTTTCAAGCAAGGCAGAGGCTGAATCCCTTACAAAAGAAATATGCGAATCGATCCTTGTAAACTCAGTGATTGAATCCTACCGTTATTCTGTGGAGGCATTGTGAAGGTCCGAGTCATCACATTCCCCGGTTCTAATTGTGACAAGGATATGGGGCAGGTATTGCAGGAAAGTTTTTCTGCAAAAGTGGATTATACCTGGCATCGAGATGGATTTTCTGACCTTCCAGATCTTGTCGTTCTCCCTGGAGGATTTTCGTTCGGGGACTACTTGCGTTGTGGTGCTATGGCAAAATTCAGCGTGGCTATGGAATCGGTTCAAAGTTACGCAAAAAAAGGGGGAAAGGTTTTAGGAGTCTGTAATGGATTCCAAATCCTGACGGAAGCAGGTCTTTTACCAGGTGCACTTTTACACAATCGTACATTAAAATACGTATGTAAAGATGTAGATTTGGTTTCGGATCCGAAGAATCCTGTGGTTGGAAATCTTCCCGGTAAACTTACCATTCCTATCGCTCATGGAGAAGGTGCGTATTTTGCGGATGACGCCACTCTTGACCGATTGGAAGAGAATGGACAGGTGGCATTTCGCTACAAGGTAAACCCCAATGGATCCCTACGTGACATCGCAGGGATAACAAACGAGTCTGGAACGATTTTAGGAATGATGCCCCACCCAGAACGAGCACTCAACTCCTATACTGGCAAAATGGATGGGAAAAGAATTTTAGAATCAATCTTGAAAAAATAATTTTGATCTGGTTTCACCTTTCCTTGATTTTCAAGAAAAATCGTTTATAAAAAGAATATGCGATTCCAAGAAGATTCCATTGACTGCGTAGAATTCATTCTAAAAAAGGATGAGGTTCTAACGGTCATCCTCGGAGGAGGGAAGGGAACAAGGCTCCTTCCCCTAACAGAAAAAAGATCAAAGCCTGCTGTGAGTTTTGGTGGTAAGTATCGACTCATTGATATCCCCATATCGAATTCACTCAATTCAGGTTTTGAAAAGATATTTGTCTTAACACAATTCAATTCCTACTCCTTAAATCGCCACATCCATAGGACCTATGCTTCAAACTCCATTCACCAAAAGAGTTTTGTGGAAATCATCGCCGCAGAGCAAACGGTAGCGAGTGCAAATTGGTTTGAAGGAACTGCAGATGCTGTTCGAAAGGTTCTTCCATATATCAAGGAACAAAAACCCAAATATGTGTTAATCCTATCGGGAGACCAGCTTTACAATATGGATCTGGCCGACTTTATGCAAAATCATTTGATGGATCCCGAAACGGAGATTTCCGTTGCTACCAACTCGATTTCGGAGGACAGAATTGAAGGACTTGGAATCGTAAAGTCAGGAATAGGTGGTTTTATCCAAGAATTTATTGAGAAGCCACAAGATGTAAGTCAGGTGGAGGATTGTAGAACAAAGGATGGTAATTTCCTGGCAAATATGGGAATTTACATATTCAATACAAATTCACTCATTCAGGTTTTAGAAGATCAAAATATGGCTGATTTTGGAAAGGAAATTCTCCCACGTGCGATTCGAGAGCGTAAAGTAAAAGCGTATGTTTATGATGGTTATTGGGAAGATATAGGAACGATTCGAGCCTTTTACGACGCAAATCTAATGTTAACCGACCACATTCCAAAATTCAATTTATACCTGGAAAAAACTCCATTCTATACGAGGGCAAGGTCACTTCCACCAACAAAGATCAATAATGCGATCGTAAACCAAGCATTGATTTCCGAAGGAACGATTCTAAACCACTGTGAGGTGCATCGGTCCATCGTTGGTGTGAGGCAATTTATTGACCACGGAACTAAGATCTATGATTCGATTATTATGGGTTTAGACCACTACGGGTATTTTGATCGTAAGATGGGGAAAATTCCTAATGGTATCGGACCGAATTGTGAAATCCGCGGTGCTATTGTCGATAAGGATTGTGCCATCGGTGCCAATGTCCGCCTGTTAAACGAAGCAGGTCATACCGAATACCAAGACGAGTTTGTGACCATTCGAGATGGAATTATCGTCGTTCCTCGGCATACGACAGTACCCGACGGCTATCAAATTTGACAAGATGGGTGATTTTACGAAACTATCGGAATAAGATAGGACATATATATGCCATAGTTGTGTCATTTTATTGCATAAATGTCGTAATTAAGTGAATTTTTCCTTGCCTGGAGTTGGGAAGACCTTAGCCTTGCAGTAAAAGGAATTATGTTCAAAACGGAATCAACGGAAGGAAGTCAGTTTTGGAATGAGACATACTTTGTGCCTCATTTTCAGCCCATAGTCAATGCAATCAATCGATCCATTTCGGCTTACGAGGTGTTAGGGAGGAGGTTCAATCCGGAGGAGAATACATACCAGTCTTTGGGTGGACTTTTCCACAGTCGGGATGAGGATCCAGTTCCCGTCTACAACATCGACCGTATCCTTCGCGAAAAGGCAATCCAGAGGCTAAAGGAAAGTTCTCTTCGGACGAAACTCTTCTTCAATATGATGCCCAATTTTTTGTCTCGGGTACACCATACAGATCTTTTTGCGGAAAACTTTCATATCATCCAATTGATCGAAAAATATGAAATTGATCGCAACCAGGTGGTCATCGAAATCACAGAAGATGAATTTGAAGGTTCCATTGACCGCCTCATCCAAATCGTCCAAATCTTCCGAGATTATGGGCTTAAGATCGCCATAGATGACTTGGGAACAGGTTTTTCGAACTTAGAACGAATTGGATACCTTCATCCAGATATAATGAAAGTTGATATCAAAATCATGCGAGAGAGTTTGAATAAAAATTCCTTTAAACAAGTATTAGGTGCTATTTCTGAAATGAGTCAAAAACTGGGTAGCCAACTCTTATTTGAAGGGATTGAAACGGAAGAAGAAGTGAATCTTGCACTTTCCATGGGAGCCAATCTCCTCCAAGGCTTTTACTTTTCTACGCCGAATCCACATTTTTTGAATCGGAATACCTTTTCGGATCAAATGACGGGGGTATTGGAACGGTTTACGAGAGTCCGCTCCGAAGAGCTTTGGGAAAAAGGAATACGGGAACAAAAGATCATCGATCAGTTGCAGGACCTTTTCTACGATCTTTCAGAAGTACCAGAGGATGATTTTGCCTATCGATTTGGAATGATTTTAGGCTCTCTTCCCAAAGAGATTTTAAAAGTTTTTGTATGCGATAGCGATGGTTACCAGATCACTCCCACGTACGACTTAGACCGAATGCAGGGTGGGTATCTGGAGAGGTCTAGACAAATTGGTAACAACTATGCCTGGAAACCGTACTTCTTGAAACACAGAGAGGAATCGACTCGCTTTCGAAAGAAG
Source organism: Leptospira sp. (assembly GCA_027533185.1). GTDB lineage: Bacteria > Spirochaetota > Leptospiria > Leptospirales > Leptospiraceae > Leptospira_A. The sequence continues at coordinate 81,245 of JAPZTS010000023.1, forward strand.
TGGGGAGTTACCTATCCTCTTTATGATATTGGAAATCAAAATCAATACGTCATCTTTACCTTTTCTCTATCTCATGGGAAGGTTTTGATTGCGCAAGTGGGCTGGTCAGAATAGAATCTTGTTTTTTTTTGCTAGCATGATTTCCTGGTAGAAGCGATTCGTCTAAAAAATAGAATCATTCTAAAATAAAGAGAAACACCTTGTCTGCACTTCTAGAAATAAAATCCCTCCACGCGAGTGTGGGTGATAAACCCATTCTCAAAGGGGTCAATCTGATCATCCAAAAGGGCGAAGTCCACGCGATTATGGGACCCAATGGCTCGGGAAAGAGTACCCTATCCAATGTAATTTTAGGCCATCCCAAATACCAAATCCAATCGGGAGATATTCTTTTCGAAGGGAAATCCATACTTGGCCTACCGACGGATGAGAGGGCAAGGCTTGGTTTGTTTTTATCCTTCCAATACCCAACAGCTTTACCTGGAGTTACGATCGGGAATTTTTTAAAATCTATTCTAAAGGCCCACCGTGGAAAAGAGGTTCCTGTAAAAGAGTTTAAGTCTGAACTCAAAACAGCTATGGAAGGATTAGAAGTTCCTAATTCATTTATTTCCCGTTATGTGAACGATGGATTCTCCGGTGGCGAGAAAAAAAGAGCCGAAATTTTACAAATGAGTTTATTAAAACCGAAACTCGCCATATTAGATGAAACAGATTCAGGATTGGATATTGATGCCTTGCGTATCGTATCTGAAGGAATCAACTCCAATAGAACTAACGAACGGTCTATACTTCTCATTACCCATTACCAAAGGATGTTGAACTATATCATTCCTGACTTTGTTCATGTGTTTGCAGATGGAAGGATTCTTGAAACGGGTGGAAAGGAACTTTCTCTTCGTTTGGAGGAAGTAGGGTATGATTGGATTTTGGAGAGAGAAGGGGTTAAATGATCCTTCCCGAAAAGTTTCAATTTGTTTTAAATTCTGGCGAAACTTCTCAGATACGGTCTTGGTCTGTTAGTCGATTGAATGAAATCGGTTTTCCTCTTTCTTCTCAAGAAGAGTGGAGGAAGTTTCCGCTTCAAAAAATGGATTTAGGGAAATTGGGATTTGAAAAACAAGGAGGGGTTTTCGCGCCTAAATTCGTAGAAGATAAAACTACTGAAAGAACAAATTTAGATCAGGAATCGTCAACCCACAAAATTCAGGAGTTTTCCTTCGGTAAATCCTTTGATCATTTTTTCAATGAGTTGAAGGAATCGGTAAAAGACCATTATTTTTCCCTACTTAGCTTATGTTATGCGACCGAATATGAGGTGATCGCTATAGGACATGGCGAAAGTTTAGATTGGAATGAGTTGGAGTCAACCAAGGACCCTAAATTTTTGGTTCGTATATTTTATTTAAGAAAAAATTCAAAAGCAGAATGCTATCACAATTGGAAATCTGAGTCGAAAGACAGCTTACATTTTCTATCAACATTTCAGTTCACTTACTTAGAAGAGAACGTAAAATTCCAACTCACTCAATCACAATCCATTGATGGAGATGCATATTTTTTCTTCCATCAAGTTGTGCGAGTCGGAGATGGATCCGATATCAAATACCATTTATTTCCCAATTCAGGGTTTCGAACCAAACAATTTCATACACTTCGGTTGGTGGGTAAAGAATCTAAATCTGAATTCACTGGAGTTTCCGCATTTGCAAAACGAGAGTTGTTTGATTTGGATGTTAAGGCAATTCATTTGGAAAGTTATACGGAAAGTAAAATTTCTTATAAGGCTATCGTAACAGACAATTCCCACCACCTTTTCACGGGAAACCTATACATTCCGCCAAAGTTGAAAAAAGTTAGCGCACACCAAGAATCTTTTAATCTATCGCTCAATCAAAAAGCAAGAGCAGAAGCAAATCCTAATTTAGAAGTCTACGCGGAAGATGTTTCCTGCACACATGGAGCAACGGTTGGGGATATCAATGAAGATCAATATTTCTACCTTTTGAGTCGGGGTCTGACTCCGGATGAATCAAAGGCACTTTTGGTTGAGGCCTTTTATGCCGAAACAATTGAAGCCATTTTTTGTTCTACAGAAATAAAAGAAAATTTGAAAAACCAAATCCGAAGTAAAATGATAGGAGTTCAGTAATATGGCTTTTGTTTCCCTCCTTTCATCCAGAGAAGTTTTAGAAGGTGAATTGAAAGTAATCCCTACCAAACATCTAAATCTTATCGTAACAAGGTTTTTAGGAAAGGTCTATGCTTTTGAAGATGCCTGCAGTCACGATGGTGAGGAAATTTCTTGTGGAAAACTGGAAGGTTCTGTCATCACTTGCCCTCGGCATTTTGCGCAGTTTGATATCAGAACGGGTGAAGTTCTAGCCTTACCGGCGACAGAACCTCTTGTTATATTTCCTACTCGGGAAGTGAACGATACTGTCGAAGTGGATTTGGAGGGATAGTTATGAATCCATACCAACTGAAAAAAGACTTCCCAATTCTAAATAGAAAATTACCGAACGGGAAGGATCTGATTTACCTTGATAATGGGGCAAGTTCCCAAAAACCACAATCTGTAATTGACGCAACTAGTAGATATTATTCGGAAGAAAACGCAAATATTCATCGCGGGGTTTATTATTTATCTCAACACGCAACAGAGCTGTATGAGAAAACTCGGATAAAAACATCCCATTTTTTCCAAGCACAGTGCGCTAAAGCAATAATCTTTACAAAGGGCACAACAGATTCCATCAATTTAGTCGCGCAGAGTTATGGTCGAACCTTTCTGAATGAAGGAGACGAGATAGTGCTAAGTGTCCAGGAGCACCACTCAAACTTAGTTCCTTGGCAAATGTTGGCATTAGAAAAAAAGCTTTTTCTAAAGTTCATTCCAATCAAGGAAGATAGTACTTATGATCTTTCAAATTTACATGAAATTATTACCAAACGTACTAAACTCGTAGCAGTTAGTCAAATGTCAAATGTGACTGGAACCATTCATTCTTTAACAGAGATTATAGATAGAGTACGACAAGTTGGTGCTAAGATTTTGGTCGATGGGGCACAGGCTGCTTGTCATATGCCAATTCATCTAGTGGATTTGGATGTTGATTTCTATGCATTTTCTGCTCACAAGATGCTTGGTCCAACGGGCGTTGGGGTCCTATTTGGAAAAGAGGAGATTCTTGAGTCGATGCCTCCCTGGATTGGCGGTGGGGATATGATCGAGACGGTTGATTTAGAATTTTCAACTTATGCAAACCTTCCCGCAAAATTGGAAGCAGGGACACCTAATATTGCAGGCGTGATTGGTTTTAGCGCGGCCTTAGATTACCTACAGAATGTGGGTATGAATTCTATCCAGAGACATGAGCAAGAGATTACAGAATATGCTATGGAATCCCTTTCTAGAATCGGTGGGATCAAGGTATACGGAACTGAGGACTTGGAAAAACGCGGTGGTGTTGTATCCTTTACCATGGACGGAATCCATCCACATGACGTTGGTTCAATATTGGACGAGGAAGGTGTTGCCATCCGGGTAGGTCACCACTGTTGCCAACCTTTGATGAAAAGTTGGGGTATTCCTGGAACTTGCCGTGCTTCTTTTTATCTTTACAACACCAAGGAGGATGTGGATGCTTTGGTGCATGCGCTTGGTAAGGTGAAATCGATCTTCAGTCGTGTCGCAAGAAAGTAATCTCTACAAACAATTTATAGATTGGAAAAATCTAGGAAATTGGTCAGAGCCCTTAGGGAACCACTACACATCCAAAGCCCAGAATCCTCTTTGTGGGGATGAAATTGTAATCTATTTTGAAAGAGACTCCGATTCGAGAATTCGGGTTCTCGGTTTGGGAGGGGAGTCTTGTTCTGTTTGCGAGGCCTCTGCTGGTCTGTTGTTCCATCGAAAGCAGAATTTTTTTAAGGTCGAAGTAGAGAAGGAAATTGATAAATTTTTGAATTATTTGGAAACTGAAGTAGATATAGAATTTTTTAATGAAGCGGAAAAGGAATTTTGGAATCTAATAAAAAAAACACCGAATCGACTTAGATGTGCTACACTGCCATTTAAAGCTCTTGTTAGGTGTTGTGAGGAAGTATGATACGTTCGCCGGAAACAGAAATAGAAAAAGAAGTTCTAAAAAGCATTCACAGTGTTGAGGATCCTGAAATTGGAATCTCACTTGTCGAACTTGGATTGATTTATGATGTGAAGGTAGAAGGTGAAAAGGCGGATATCACTATGACCTACACATCTCTCGCATGTCCTGCAGGTCCTCAAATGAAAGCAGATGTAGAAAACCATGCATTGAGAGTGGATGGAATCCAAGAAGCTGTTGTGACCATTGTTTGGAATCCTAAATGGAATCCCAAAGATATGGCAAGCGAGGAAGCAAAGATGATGCTTGGGATATTTGACTGAAATGAAGTTTGGTTTTCCTTTCAGTCGCGTTTTTGCTTTTGGATGTTTCTTTGTTTTTTTAATTGAATGTGATACAGTTTCTAATTTTCATATTTCGGATGAGAAACCCGAACAAGAAGCCAAACTTCTTCAGATTGAAGGAAGTGCGGAGAAAAGAAATCGATATGAAATTATAGGAAATGAATTCGTCATCGCAACGGACCATCCGCTCGCAAGCGAAGCAGGTGTACAGGTTTTCAAAGAAGGGGGAAATGTTGTCGATGCATTTGCATCAGCAAGTTTTGTAATTTCCGTAGTTCGTCCGCATAGCACGGGTTTATTAGGTGGTGGTTTTGCCATAATTAACTTTGCAGACTCTCGGACAAAACGAGCATTTGATTTTAGGGAAAGAGCCTCTAAACAAGCAAAATCTGAATTTTACTTCGATACCGATGGAAAACCTGATTCTAAAAAAATACTTACAGGACCATACAGCGTAGGTGTGCCAGGAAACATCCAAGGTATACTCACCATTCAAAAAAAATATGGGAAACTGCCGCCTGCGAAAATTATTGCACCTGCGATAAACGCCGCGAGACGTGGGATTTCGGTCTATGGGGATTTAGCCAAAACGATACAGAATGTTTGGCCTGAAATGAATACCGAAATGAAACAAATTTTTGGAAAAGAAAATCGGCCATTACGAGAAGGGGAGTTGTTGGTTCAGGAAGATTTAGCAAAAACTCTGGAAAAAATTTCAGAAAACGGAATATCTGAAATTACGTATGGAAGCACTGCCAAAAGAATTATTGAATATTATGAATCGCGAGATAGATTTTTATCCAGCGAAGACTTACTTAACTACAAAGTAAAAGAAAGCGATCCACTACTTGCTAATATGTTTGGTCAAGACGTTTTGATGATGCCGCCGCCAAGCTCCAGTGTATTTTTGGGACTTATCTCCAATGTATATAGTGAACTTAAATCTAAGAAGCCATTTCCCTCTGGAAACGTAGGCGAAATCATCCGAATCACTGAAGCGATGAAAGTTGGCTATAGGGACAGGTTGCAGTTAGGTGGAGATCCGGAATTTACGGATGTTCCAATTAATTTGCTTCTTTCGCAATCTTATGCAAAAAAGGAAGCAACAGAAATTGTAAAAAGGGTGGTTGCAGGTTCTTTGGCTGAAAATACAAATCCAAACTTACTTTTGCCTAAAGAATCCTACAACACTACTCATATTTCTGTATTAGATCGAAATGGGGATGCCGTATCTTCTACTCAGTCCATTAATGGACCGTTTGGTGCTGCAATACTAGTACCGGATACTGGACTCATACTCAACAATACAATGGATGATTTTTCTATTGCTCCAGGTGTTCCCAATTTATATGGACTTATTGGGTCAGAAGCAAATTCTATAAGTCCTGGGAAGACTCCACTTTCTAGTATGAGTCCTCTCATCTTCGTTGACACAAAGGGTGTTGCAGAACTTGTGATTGGTGCTCCCGGCGGAAGTCAGATTCCAACATCCATTTTCAACACACTCTATCACTACAAGGAAAGGAAGCGAACTCTTTACGAAAGTGTTTCTTTTCCAAGACTCCACCATCAGTTTTTACCTGAAATTTTATACATCGATCCTGAATACAAATTTAGTTTTCCGGAAGAGGAACTAAAATTTTATAAAATCCAATATCAGAGACATCGTGCAAAGGTATTTGCTGTCACAAAAGAAGGACAAAAACTTGTGGGTGTGTCCGACCCCAAAGGAGAGGGAATCCCACTTGGATTCTAGATATGAAAAAGCTATTTTATCAAACAAAAGCTACTCTGAATTTTTTTAAACCTGAATATCGCGATTGTTTATCGAGCGCAAAACATGGATTAGAGAGAGAAAGTGTTAGAATTCAAAAAGATGGAAAAATGAGTCTAACACCCCATCCTAAATTTTTAGGTTCGAGTTTAAAACATCCTCTGATTAAAACTGATTTTGCCGAATCACAAATTGAATATGCAACTAATATTCATAAGTCAATACCAGATGCACTGAGTGAGCTCACTGATCTACACCAATTCACAATGTTGGGTCTTGGGGACGAGCTCCTGTGGCCATTTAGTATGCCTCCTGTTCTTCCTGCTGATTCGAAAATACCTGTCGGGCTTTATGGGACGAGTAAAGAAGGGCGGAAAAAAGAAATTTATAGAAAGGGTTTAGGAAATCGGTATGGGCGGAAGATGCAAACGATTTCAGGAGTACATTATAATATATCTTTCGACACTTGTTTGCTTTCAAAAGTAGCTGAACTTCGGTATAAAAAGCCATTAACAATTGAAACAAAATCAGAGATTTATTTTGATACCATTCGGAATTTTTATAGGTTATCGCCCGCACTTATCTACTTATTTGGTGCATCTTCCCTAGTAGACCAAAGTTTTTCAGAGCCTAAGGGAAAATTAAAAACTTTGTTTAAAAATACTTTAGGAAATCAATATGCAACAACACTTAGGCTCTCGACAATTGGTTATACAAGTAAAGTCCAGAAGAAATATCCAATTTCCGTTAACTCACTAATGGAGTATGTTACGGATATGTGCCATGTTGTATCGAAAAGATATCCACCATACTCAGCTTTTGATGTAAAAAAGGAATCCCAACTCAATGATTTTATTCTTCAATTGGAAAATGAATATTATTCTTTGGTTAGGCCAAAGCAGGTTCCATTAGGTGAGGAAAGAGTTGTGGATGCTCTTGCACGGCGTGGAGTAGAATACCTTGAGATTCGATTACTTGATTTGGATCCGTTTTCTCCCATCGGTGTGGAAGAGAACAGATTGTATTTTTTGCATTTAATCCTACTCTATTGTATGATGTCCGAATCTCCAAAATCAACCTCTCTAGAGATGAAAGACTGGCAAAAGAACCAAGAAATTGTAACTTGGGAAGGGAGAAAAAAGGATGCAAAAATAAAGTTCAACGGGAAGGAAATTCCGATTCCGGATTTTATCTATCAGGTCCTAGTGGAAACTCAGACCTTAGTTGACCTACTTGATTCAAATAACGGAGATGGGCCGTATAGCAGGGCCTGGGAAAACCAATGGGAAAAATGGAATGATTCAAGTTCCCTTGGTTCTCGCTCTCAAATTTTAGATTTGGAATTAAATGGTTTCGGTTTTCGAGAGCTCGGACTGCAACTAGCAAAAAGTCACAAAAAGGATCTTCTTCAAAAAAAGTTAAATCCCAAAAAGATACAAATGTATGAAGAGATGGCTCTAAATTCTCTCACCGAACAAATGCAAGTTGAGGATTTAGAAGGAAGTGCCATAAAAAAGAATCGAAAGCCAATCGTGCTAAAACCTTTGGATCTATGTGGTGGAGCTGTTTCTTGAGACCTGATTTTGAACTTGTGAAAGGTTATGAAGATCTGGAGATATCTACGCAAATAATCATTCGTGATGCACTGAAACGAAATATTGAAGTTCAGATTATAGATCGCAAAGAAAATTTTATAATTCTTAAAAGGGAAAACCATATCGAATTCGTAAAAGAGGCGAGTAAGACTAGGCTTGATAGCCTTATGACTTACCTGATAATGGAGAATAAGGTAGTATCAAAATATGTGTTAGGTGAAAAAGGACTACGTGTTCCTTTGGGAAAACATTTTGATTCCATAGAACTTGCGAATGATTCCTATTCTGAATTTTTGAACTTAAAAAAAGTCATTAAACCTTCAACTACGAATTTTGGTATCGGAATTGGAATCTCCTACCCCGGTGATACAAAAGCCGTTTATTCTAAGTACTTAGAAACTGCGTTTTCTTTTTCCAATTCTGTGATAGTGGAAGAATTCATTGAAGGTCCAGAATATCGTTTTTTAGTTTTAGGTGAGGAGGTAGTTGCCGTTTGTAACCGTGTTCCAGCAAATATCCGTGGCGACGGAAAGAAATCCATACGAGATCTGGTTGAAGAAAAAAATAGGGACCCAAGACGGGGAGAGGGCCATAAAACTCCCTTAGAAAAAATCCAACTAGGTACCGTTGAACGAGATATTTTAGCCAGTATAGGATATAGTTTTGATTCTATTCCTGCAAAAGATGAAATTGTTTACCTGCGGAAGAATTCGAATATCTCTACGGGTGGTGACTCGATAGATGTAACAGACATAGTTCATCCGGAGTTTAAGGAAATTGCAAAGTTTTCTGCTTCTGCGGCAGGTGCAGTGATCTGTGGGATTGATATCATTTCCAGTGCAATAGAAAAAAAGCCAGATCCGAGGACTTACGGAATACTCGAAATCAATTTTAATCCAGTTCTGTATATCCATGAGTTTCCCTATTCTGGGGTTCCGCGACACGTCGGTGACAGGATTTTAGATTTGTTAGGTTTTTAAGAAAACTTTCTCCTTATATAATCAATGATATCACTGGACTCATACATCCAGTGGTTTCCGTCGACAAGAAAGGGTACTTGGGACATTCCACCAAGTCGAACCACTTCTTCACGACCTTTCGTGCCGCGAGAAGCCTCTACCAATTCATAATCTAAACCTTGTTTTAAGTTTAGAGTTTCTATGAATCGAACTACTTTTGAGCAGTACGGGCATCCATCGTATTGGTAGAGTTTCAACATAATACTAATTATACTCCAACTTTTTTTTGAAGTTCGCCGGATTGAGCCATTTGGACTGCAATATCATGGCCTCCAACAAATTCACCTTTGATGTAGAGTTGCGGAATCGTTGGCCAATTTGTGAATTCCTTTATGCCCTCTCGAATCTTCATATCACTTAGAACATTGAATGACCCAAAAGGGATTCCCAATGTTTTTAGTACATTTACAACACCTGCAGAAAATCCACATTGCGGCATTTCAGGCGTTCCTTTCATAAACAGAAAAACTGAACTCGATTGTATCAATCCTTCGATTTTTGTTTTAACTTCTTCTTCCATTTTTAATTGCTCCTTGTTTCTAATGCTAATGCGTGAATTTCTTCTTTGAGTTCATCTTTTAAGGTTGCGTAAACCATTCTGTGTTGTTCAATAAGTGACTTCCCTTGAAATCCTGAATACGTAACCACTGCTTTTATATGAACTCCATCCTTATATGGATCTAAAATTTCAACATGCGATCCAGGCAGTCCAGATTGGATTTTATTTTGAATTTCAGGTAACGTCATTTATAGATGGCTCCCTATGTATGATTTATGTGATTTTATAAATTGAATGTATTCTTCCGGCACTTCTGGCAAAACTGATTTTTTTACGGAATCAAGATTCATTAGTGTTCCGCTCCATTTTTGCAATTTAGGAAAATCCTCCAGAATATCCAAATCTCTATTTTTATCTTTTAAAAATTTGAGACGCATAAAGTAAGGTGCAAAACTTGTGTCTACCAAATGTAGTTTTCCCCCTTCAAAAAATAAATTTCCAACTTCTCCTTCTGGTAACATTCCTTCAAGAGTTTTGAATTTTTGAATTTGTTCATTCCGTTTTTTATCTGACTCTTCTTTCTCTTTGGCCATGGTCCAAAGGTAATTATCTACGAGTAGGGAACTTGCAAATTCTGTCCAAGCCCTATGTTTGGCTTTTTTAATCGGATCAGCTGGATGTAAGTTCGGTGTGTAGACTTCGTCCAGATATTCATTGATGACAGCCGATTCAAAGAGAACGTCATCTCCAACCTGTAAGACGGGAACTTTTCCGAAAGGAGAAATTTTTAAGAACCAATCTGGTTTATTTGCAAGATCGATGTATTTGATAGAGTAATTTACATTTTTGTGAAGAAGATTGATCACGGATCGTTGGACATACGGGCATAATTTAAAACTGATTAAAACTGGTTCCATAAGACTTAGACTAAAGTGTAGGTCCGGTTGTAAATCCATTTCTACTGCATGTAGCCCTTTTTTGAACTCTGAATCTAAGAGTCTGTAAACAATTCGATGGGACTCAATCATCGATTTACCACGAAAGTACGATGATATGACTTTCAACCGGAAGTGGGTTTCCGTCGACTTGGATTCCAAAACTGCTGTATGACCTGCGTGTTCTAAAGAAACATCCAGCACTTGCAAATCGGTCGGGGATAGTGTCTCCAATAGAACCTGAGTAATCCGATCCTTTCTAGTTTCTGATTCCATATCCTCGTTCCATAAGTTTGACGTTCACAAAAAATAACAAAAAAGATAGAGAAATTAGGAAAAAAATCGCAAACACCAAATTTACATCTGTAACTCCAATGAATCCATAACGAAACACATTAACCATATAAAGAATTGGATTTAAATAAGATATAGTCTGCCAAAATCCAGGAAGCCTCTCTACTGAGTAAAAAACTCCTCCGAGATAGGTAAGTGGTGTTAATACGAATGTCGGAATAATTGTTACATCGTCAAATTTTTTGGCAAATAGAGCATTAAAAAAACCTGCTAACGAAAACAAAATCGAAGTTAAAAATAACGTTAATATTATTAAAGTTAGATTATGAAAGTGGAGTTTTGTAAAAAATAATGATGTTAGTGTAACCATAATTCCAACTGTTATTCCCCTAACTACACCACCAAACGTATAACCAAGTACGATTGTATATGGTGAGGTTGGTGAAACCAGAAGTTCCTCTACATATTTTTGAAACTTGGCAGAAAAAAAAGAAGATACAACATTGTTGTAGGCGTTGGTTATAACACTCATCATAATGAGACCTGGAACTATAAATTGAATGTATGTAAATCCACCGATATTTCCAATTTGTTTTCCCACAAGCTCACCGAAGATTAGAAAATACAACGTCATTGTGATAACGGGTGGGATTAAAGTTTGGACCCAGATTCGTACAATACGTATCCATTCCTTCCGAACGATAGTGGTAAATGCGATCCAATTTTGGTGTAGAGACGAATTCAATCAATGTACCCTCTTTGTAAGATTTAAAAAAAGTTCTTCAAGACGATTGGATTTGTTTCGAAGGCTAGAAACTATTAGTTTAAGTTTGGTAAGTTCTTTAAAAAGATCATTTATAGTTTGTTTCTTTTGAATGACAACTTCAAAGGAATTTTCATCAATCCATGTCATAGGAAACAACTTTGAAACTGGCTTTTTTTTGGGAGGAGATTTTACATCGATTATAAAGACCTCACTATCAAGTCGTTGTAATAACTTTTTCATCGAAGTATTTTCAACAATTTCTCCTCTGTCAATGATTGCTATATTTTTACAAAGAGATTCTGCTTCTTCCAAGTAGTGTGTTGTAAGTATAATTGTTTTACCCTCTTCATTCAAGTTGGTAAGAAATTCCCACATAGATCTTCGGACCTCGATGTCAACTCCAGCAGTTGGTTCATCTAGGATCAAAATTTTTGGGTCATGGATAAGAGCTCTTGCAATCATTAATCGGCGTTTCATTCCACCACTGAGTTGACCTGCCGCAGACTTTCTTTTATCGACTAGTGAAAGTTTTTCCAAATAGTAATCCACTTTTTCTTTTGCCTTGGATCGATCCTTTCCATAGTAACCTGCTTGGTTGAGAAGGATTTGTTCCACTGTTTCAAAGATTCCAAAATTGAATTCTTGTGGTACTATTCCTAAATATGTTTTGGTTAAATTTAGGTTTTGATCTGTATCCGTACCAAAGATCTTAACTTTGCCTTCTGATTTTTGAACGAGGCTACTTAGGATACCTATCGTTGTAGATTTTCCCGCTCCATTGGGACCAAGGAGAGCAAAAAAGTCTCCACTCTCTACCTTTAGATCAATCGACTTTAAAGCAACCACACCCGAACGGTATGTTTTTTTTAATCCTTCAATTTCTATTGCATATTCTTTCATTATCTTCCTACTAGTTTTCTTGTCAGATGGTGGGTCGGGTATTTAATTTTTCTAAGTTCTTTTCTTTGCGTTTTTTGGTCTTCGATGGGAAGAGCAAGCGTTTCTTTACACTCGATACTACAGCAGTTCGATAGTTTTTCGGAACATTCTTTACATTGAATATATAATACATGGCAGCCAAGGTTCGCACAGTTTGTATGTGTATCTTCTTGTTTGCCACAAGTATAACAAACGCTAAGGACATCTTCGGTTACTCTTTCACCAAGCCGATCATCAAAGACAAAGTTTTTCCCTTTGAATTTGGATTCTAGTCCTTTGTCCTTTATCATCTTCGCATAATTTATAATCCCGCCTAAGAGTTGGTGGACGTTTTGGTATCCTTTGTATTTGAGGTAGGCGCTTGCTTTTTCACATCGAATCCCTCCTGTGCAATAGAGTAGGATTTTTTTATCCTTATGTTCTTCTAAAATCTCCTCAACGAGAGGAAGCTCTTCGCGAAAGGTTCCGACATCGGGAAGAATCGCATTTTTAAAATGACCCACTTCGGATTCATAATTATTTCTAAGATCAACAACGATAACACCAGGTTCATCCAAGGTTTTATGAAATTCAAATGGTGTTAGGTGAGTTCCCACATCAGATGGATCAAATTCAGTGTCATTTAATCCATCGGCCACGATTTTTTTACGAACTTTAATTGCTAGTTTGATAAAACTTTCTTTTTTGTCCTCAACCGCGTCGTTGAAATAGATTCCTTTCAATTCAGGAATCTCATCGACCGTATTTCGAAGTAGGTCATAATTTTCAATAGGAATAGAAAACTGTGCATTGATTCCTTCTTCGGCTAAGTAAATTCTCCCTAAAATACCTAAATCTTCAAATCGGTCGTAAATAAGATCGCGAAAATCTTTCGGAGATTGGATTTTTACATATCTGTAAAAAGAAATGACTCGTCTTTCTCGAGTATCTTTTGCAATTTTCTTTAGAAGTGTTTCTTTATCAAAACGATTGTATAAGAATTTTTTCATTCCTTTCCCTCTGATACTTTGATCTGTTTAACCTTTCGAAAAGCATTTCTAACGATTTCTGAAATAGCAGGATGAATATAGATCATTCGAAGATAATCGTCTAATTTTAATTTCATTGTCATTCCCAAAATGATCTGGTGAATCATATTGCTTGCCTCATCTCCAATGATATGAGCACCTAGAACAGTTTCTGTTTTTTTACACACCAAGATCTTTACAAATCCAGAATCCGACAATCGTGCCATCCCCATAGCAGACGATGAATACGGGTTGATTCCTTTCCAATACGCTATTTTGTTTTGTATCAATTCTTCTTCTGTGGCACCAGCTGTCGCAATTTGAGGGTGTGTAAAAATTGCACTGGGCATTGGAGGGTATTCGATCGGTTGTTTTGTTTTATTCACAAACAATTGATCGAATAAATATTCGCCTTCAAAGTTTGCACTATGCCTAAAAAAGAATTTTCCGATCACATCACCAAATGCGAAGATATTTGGAACATTCGTTTCTAAAAACTCATTCACTTGGATATAGCCGAAGGAATTTGTTTTTATATTTGTGTTAGAAAGTTTTAAGGCTTCCGTATTTGGAGTAATGCCTGTGGCTATTAAAAGACTTTCCGCATGAATCGTATGTTTGATTCCTAATTTATCTTTACCAGTTAGGAAAAAAAGGCTTTCGCGGTATTCAACTCTCTCGATCGTAAAATGATCATGGATAGGGAAGGGAAGATGGCTTTCGAATTCTTTGCGAACTTCTATGTCGACACCACGTAAGATTTCCGTTCGAGTAAGGCCAGTGACATTACAGCCTAGTGCTTGATATGCGGCTCCTAGTTCTAACCCGATGAAACCTGCACCAATCACTACCATTGATTTTGGAAATTTTGGTGGATTTAAGGCTTCGCGAGAAGTCCAGTATGGTGTTTCACTTAATCCTGCGATTTCGGGAATTTTTGGTCGGGTACCAGTGGCGATAACAATATACTTTGCTTTGTATTTTCGCGTACCGTCTGAGACAGTTTGGTCATCTAGAAAATAAACTTCTTTTGGAATGTAGGTAACGTTGGGATTTTTTTCGTAAGCAATCGGTATAGAATCTGAATCTTTTTGGACAGTAGCATTCACACGGTCAAAAATCCTCATCGGATCAATGTTGGGTTCGATTGAAAAATCAAAGCCAAACCGTTTTGCTAAGTGCGGAATGCGAAGTAGCTCCGAAGGATAGATTACCATCTTAGAAGGTATACAACCTCGATTGAGACAAGTTCCTCCGGGAGATTCACGCTCAAATACAGCGACTTTTTTCCCGATTTGGGAGGGAGGGGTGACTAGTTTTGTGCCTGCACCTGCTCCGATTACAATGATGTCGTACCATTCGCTCACATAGAACAGGGTCTATTCAGGGTTCGATTCTGTAAATGAAGGTACCGCAAAAATTAAGGGATAAAGGGATTTTTACGCCCTTGGATGCGTTCTATGATTTCATTCTTTCTGATTTCTAGGGTGTCTGGTGGATCCTGTTTGTCCCAAGTTTGATAAAGCTCTTTTTTGCCCGGCGGAATCGGAATCTTCCACTGCGATTCCATGTAAAAATAAATCCTGGCTATATCACCTCTGATGTTCTCTTTTGGTTCCGCTGTTTGGTTTTTAAAGTCTACTTCAAAATCACAAGTTCCATATACTCTAGGTTCACCCTCCACAATTCCAAAGGGAAAAATACCTCGGTCAGCATTGATTTCACCTGGGACTGGAACAATATTGTGTAAGTCAGATTCGATCAGGTTGAATTCGGGATCTGTTTTCTGGCAGCATTTCCTTCCGCGAAGAACTTTACCTCCCGACTCACAATTAGGGTTTGTCCAACAATCGCGATCTCTTCCGAAACTTGCCGCTGGAACTACATGTTCCCACTCTATGAACGTTTGGCGGCGGGAATCTTTCCTCGAGTCAAGTCCGCAGGATTCGGAAGATATCCGAAACCGACCAAGCTCTTCTGTATCATCCGAAAACTTACAACCACAGTAAAAATCCTCACCAATCTTTCTGTAGAATCGCTTAAGTACTTTTTTGGCAGCTTGAAAATCGTTTATCCTTAGCTTAGGGTTTTCTTGGCTGTGGATATCTAATACATTATATATAAAAATACTAATGCATGAAACAGAGAACAAACAAAATGATATCAAGTTTGCATTTTTCATACTTTACCAAGAATCTCTGTACTTTCTTAGTTCTGTAAAGATAAATTCGTCATCGTAACTGGATCTAGGATTTCCAAAACTGAGTTCTCCCAATTTTTTGTGCAGACTTGGGGAATTTCGCCTAAAAAAGGGATTTATCTCACGTTCTATTTCAAAATTTGTAACCAAATAAAAATCTGGATTTCCCTGCTTGCACTTGTTTGGATTTTCAAGAAAGGAATCTCTTTTTCTGTTTTCAGGCTCTATGTGTTTAGCAAACTGCAAATTGTTTTCTAGGTATTCATGACCTGGAAATAACAAAACATCCCCTGAAAGAGTCTCAAATCGATTGCGGATCGTTTTATATAGAATACCTACGTCCCCACCTCGGTAACAATTTCCTACACCTGCATTGAATACAGTGTCACCTGTAAATATTCCTAAGTTTTTTTCAGGATTTTTCCAAACAAAGGATAGGTGGCATAAGCTATGACCGGGAGTTTCCCAAGAAACGAGTGAATCTCCATCGGAATCAAAAACAAGGTCGTCTTCTCGAAGTATATCATCAAGTCCAGGTATTTTTCCTTTTGCTCCACTGTGACCTAAAACCGTACAGGAGCAGTATTCTTTTAACTCTAAATTCCCCGATGTATGGTCTGCATGTTCATGTGTATTGAGAATAGTTTTGAGAGTTAGGGAATTCGAATTGAGGTAATCAATTACTTGTTTAGCGGAGTAGGGGTCTATACAAACAGCCTCTCCCGTTTTAGAAGAATACACTATATATGTATAATTCTTTAAGGGAGAGTCGGTAAATATCTGTTTTACGACAAACATCTCTCTATTAGTAGAGGATTCTTGTGCGAAGAGAGTGTTTGTGGGCTTTGATTTTATCTTTCAATTCATCCCCTAAGTTTTTATCAATTTCCATAGCCAAGTAACCGATATTACTTGAAGTACTTAAATTTTGCGTTAAAATATTCCCACCCAATTCGGAGATGATAGAATTTATATCTCTTAGAAATCCTGGTTGGTTTTGGTGGATGTTTAAAATTCTATGGTAACCTTCTTTTAAATTTCCTAGTTCAATATTGGGAAAATTAACAGAAAATGTGGTGGAACCATTGTTAACAAACTTCAAAAGTTTTTCTGCAACTTCCGTTCCTATATTTTTCTGTGCCTCTTCCGTAGAACCTCCGATATGCGGAGTTAAAATTAAATTGGGCAGTCCTTGGAGGGGGCTATGGAAGGGATCATCATTGGATTTTGGTTCTTCCGGAAAAACATCGACTCCCGCACCAGCAATCTTTCCAGATTTGATTCCTTCGACAAGTGCCTCAATTTCGATTACCTTTCCCCTGGAAAGGTTTAGAAGATAAGCTCCGTTTTTGATCAGTTTCAAGTGTTCTTGTCGGAATAGGTTTTTGGTTTCATCTGTTTCGGGGACGTGGAAGGTAACGAAATCGGATTTTTGTAAAAGTTCCTCATAGCTGGAAACAGAAGAGGCATTCCCAAGTGGGAGTTTGGAAATGATATCGTAAAATATAACCCTCATTCCCATAGATTCCGCAAGTACAGAAACCTGGGACCCGATATGGCCGTAGCCAATGATCCCTAGAGTCTTTCCCCGGACCTCAAAACACCCCTTAGCGATCTTGTTCCATTTACCTAAATGAACATCCCTAGATTGGTCACTTGCTTTCCTTGCCAACATAATGATTTCTGCGATCACTAACTCGGCTACCGAACGTGTATTGCTGTAAGGAGCGTTGAAAACTGGGATCCCTTTTTTCTCTGCTTCTTCTAATTCCACTTGATTTGTACCGATGCAAAAGCACCCGATGGTCATCAGTTTTCGAGCGTTATCCAAAGCTTTTTTGGTGACATTCGTTTTACTTCGGATTCCTAAAACGTGTACGTCTGTTATCTTAGAGATGAGTTCATCCTCTTCCATTGCATCCTTTACAACAGTGACGTCAAAACCATCACGGTGGAAGAGTTCATAAGCGTCTTTATGGATATTTTCTAGGAGTAAAACTTTGATTTTGCCTTTTGGATAGGATACCATAGGAACAGGATTTTTTCCTTTGCGAAACCTTGCATCTAGAAAAACCTGCATCTAGAATGGAAAGATTAAGACTTAGCTTCATATTCCCCGTTGTCTGCCTCCTCTTTGGCATGATGTCTGCTTGTAAGACTGCCCCTACATATAAGGTTACTCCTGAACCTACGCTGGAGCAGAGTTCTGCTCTTTCGGAAGAAGTTTGTCTGGATTCCTTTCTTTTGGTTCCCAAAAGACCTTGTATTTCTTTCCGAGGAGAAAAGGACAATCAAACTGGTGCTGTGCAATACTATTTGTTATACGAAATGGGAACATTTGAGGTAGATCTGCCGATTGGTGTATCTCTAAAATTGGGCGATGTTTGGTACAACCTCAAAAAATCGAATACTGATTACTCGGATACAATTGTAATTTCTTCGAGTATAGCAGGGGATTTGGTTCCAAAGATCGGGGAATCCAAATCGATTCAAGTCAGTTACACAAGCCGAAAGGGAACTACCAACTTCCAATTGAAAGATGCAGCAGTTGGCAAGTTTCAGTCGTCTCTTTCAAAACTCATTCGTGCGTTGGAGTCTGAGCCAAAACTAATCATCCAAAAGAAGTAATCATTTAAGATCTTTAATTCGCGTTAGGCAAAGTCAGATAGAAAAGACCTTCTGACTTTGTCCTTTTATCCACATCTCTCAAAGCCAACCTAATTTTGAAAAGGAACAGACTCATTGATTTCAGGCAAGGTTACTACTTGGTATGGTTTACTCCTTTCTCATCAACGGGAATAGGATGGTATCTCGGATCGAGTGTGAGTCTGTAAGTAACATTACCAACCGATCAATTCCTATCCCAAGTCCACCCGTTGGAGGCAGACCATATTCCAGGGCACGAATGTAATCTTCATCCATCATAAAGGCTTCGTCGTCTCCTGCTTCCCTTTGTTTAACCTGTTCTTCAAATCTTTCTTTTTGGTCAAAAGGATCATTTAACTCGGTAAATGCGTTTCCAATCTCTCTTCCTGCTACATACGGTTCAAAACGTTCCACAAAATTGATATCATCTTCCCTTGATTTTGCCAGAGGAGAAAGCTCTTTCGGAAAGTCAGTTATGAAAATGGGTTGGATGAGGTGCGGTTCCACGAGTGTACTAAATACATCATCGCATACCTTCCAAATAGAAACTGCCTCCGAGCTATCTACTCCCTTTTCTTTTGCCTTTTGGATGGCTTCCTTTACATCTTTAATTTCACCAAATTTAATTCCAGAATACTCTTCAATAATATCAAGATATTTAGCCCGTTTCCATGGTGGTGTGAGATCGATTTGATCTTTTCCATACGCAAATTTTAACCCTTTGCCAATTGCTTTTGCTACAGAAACGACCATTCTCTCGGTTAAAGATAACATTGTTTCCATATCACCAAACGCCATATAGGCTTCCATCATGGTAAACTCAGGGTTGTGTTTTGTGGAAATTCCTTCATTGCGAAAATTTCGATTCAATTCGAAAACACGGTCCATTCCACCAACAATCAATCGTTTGAGGTAGAGTTCGGGGGCGATTCTCAAAAAAAGCTCCATATCCAGAGTATTGTGGTGGGTCACAAAAGGACGGGCCGCCGCACCACCTGCAATGGGTTGCATCATTGGAGTCTCAACTTCAAGAAAACCTTCTTCGGTTAAAAACTTCCGAATCTCGGACACAATACGAGAGCGCATTTTAAATGTTTCGCGGACATGGTCATTTACAACAAGGTCAACATATCTCATTCGATATCTTTGTTCGACATCAGAAAAAGCATCATAAATGACTCCATCCTTTTCCTTGACTACTGGTAGAGGGCGGATGCATTTTGAAAGAAGTTGAACGGATGTTAAATGTAACGTTGTTTCGCCTTTTTGCGTCGAAAAAAGCCAGCCTTCGACACCAATCCAATCACCAAGATCCAATGACTTAAAAATAGAGTAAGCCTCTTCTCCTAAGTCATCTCTTGTTGCATACAATTGAATCAAACCTTCTGAGTCTTTTAAATGTGCAAAACTTGCTTTTCCCATTACACGCTTTGCATGCAACCTTCCACCCAGTTTAAAATTCACTTTTTCTTTGTTAGGATCAAAAGAATCGATAAGTGACTTAGACTTTGCATTGGGAAAAAATCTAAGTGGATAAGGGTTGATACCTTTATTTTGCAAATCTTTAATCTTTTGAATTCGTTGTTCAATCAGTTCGTTGGAATCTTTAATTTCATCCATTTATAGGATACCTCTAATATATGAATTGATATACTTACTTAACTCGAGACTCATCTCACTCACTCCAGATTCTGAGAGAAACCAGTTGGATGGCGTGTTTTCAGACGGTGTGGAAAAAACATAAACCTTAGTAGGAATACTTTGGAAGACTTTTCTATAAGTTTTTAAAACTCGGCTTGCCTCATATTGTTTGGTTAGAACTAAAACAGCCTTTGTATTTTCAGGTATCACAAGTTTTAGGAGGTGTTTTGCTATGTCCTCGGATTCACTAGATTTCACTGGAGGAATTTTTAAACTTAAAACTGCTTCTTCGGGAAAACCTTGCGAAACCAAAAAAGATTTAACCTTTTCTTCCCGTTCTTTGACTGGAAGAATTAGATTATCTGTTTTATCTTCTCGTATAACAAGAATTAGTTTCTGGAAAGCCTTCTTTTGATACAATGCATACACTCCACGAAGAGTTTTTTTGGAAGGCAATGGGTTCGTACTTTCTAAGACCGCATACTCCGACACAGAATAGGTCTCGTTTGATGCGAGGAAGTAGGGAGCAGAAAATACGAGTCCAAAAATTATAAAAATAGGAGATAGAAATCCAAGTGTATATAATTTGAGACGGAATGTAAGATCACTAACTTGCATGCTTGCCTTACTAGGTTTGAATGCGCCGAGTGAGTGACAAGAGAAAATTCATCTCCTTGACGAAAGATACTCGTTTCCTACCCTGGCAGAAACAACACCCGCTCGGATGGTGGAATTGGTAGACACGCTACTTTGAGGTGGTAGTGCCGCAAGGTGTGGGGGTTCGAGTCCCCCTTCGAGCAGAATATCTTCTCACAAAACATCCATTAATTCAAGAGAGATTGACTCGAACAGTTTTTCGAGCCAAAACGCTGCGACCCATAGGGAGCAGTGATTTGGACAAGCCGACCTGGATGGGAGGCGACGAGGAAAACCGTGCCTCGGTGCGCAGACATGGCAGCGGAGAGGTCGAGCCCCCTTCGGGGTCGGAGTTCTACGGGGTTCGCTTCGCTTCCGTCCCTCACCTAACGGTGAGTGACCAAGCCCTCCGAGTTCCTCTCGCTGGGGATTTTGGAAAGGATTCCTGCCAATTTGTCCTACCCCATATTTAAACTCTACTCCATGAACGATATGAATCACCAAAAATGGTCCTCTAACTTAATACAGCAAACAAAACAAGTATTAAATGACCTTCCGATATCTGCTTTCTTGCGAGATGGTCATTGTATTGTGAAATCTATGAATCATCAATTTGGGAAAATTTCTATCCATGATGCCATTTCATACGACCATAAAATAATGGATATCGATACAAATGAATTGCTGATTGTTTTTGATACATTAGAATCTTTCTTTTCTACCATGAAGAGAGCAAACGAATTCAATGTATTTCAAAACCAGACTCTCTCAAATTCCAAATCATAGTTTAATAATAGTTTCATGAATATCAAATGGATTTACTTTATCTATGGAAATGGTTAAAAACAAAATGGATTAAATAATTCATAGATGGCTAGAGATAAAATTTTCGAAAACCTGAGATTTTTCTTATTTACATAAATTTAAGACAACCAAAAATATTTCCTATATTTGCCTAGAAACTGTCGAGTTATAGAGTCCAGTCTTATTGAATCGAAAGAGTCGCTTTGTTTCTATTACATGGCATCCAGTTTCAAATGTATAAAACCAAAACAGTTTTCCAGCATAAAAGAATTCTTATATACATTCGCCAAAAGCCAGGATTCTTATTCCTGGATTGCTCCGACAATACTTCCAACTATATATTGAGATATTTTTTATAAAGTAAATGTATGCCAAAAATTAGAGAAATTTTAAACCATAAATCCTATATTGTCATTTTTTTGATATTCTCAGCTCTGCTCCTCAATTTTAGAGCCAATCTTGATAAGAACCATATTTTTGTCGCAAGTGACGGGCAAATAAAGTTTTTCCAATCCATTCAAATCTCTACGAATAAAAATCTAAGTGTTGATTGTTTTTATCCTGGTAAAGATCTGGATCCTTCCTTTTCTTACTACCCGATTCGATATCCGTGGACTATAATTGATTCAAAAAAAAATTCATGTATTTTTGAGTATCCACCTTTTTTCCCAGCGATAGCTTCCCTATTCAGTTGGAATGAAAATTATAAACTACTAATGTATGTTCCGTTACTGTTTTATATTTTGTCTTTTATCTTTTTTTACTTGAGCCTATCCAATTTTTCAAAAAATAGCTTCTTAAATTCGCTCCTATCTTTATTTTTTTTCTATTCTTTTCCTTTATTAACATCTATGGATTTTTCAGAAAGTCCGCTATACCATCTCTGTACAATAATTTCGATTTTTTATATATCTTCAAAAGATCAAATTGGTAATGTTCAGTATTTTATTTTTGGCATCTTACTTGGGATAGCCATATTCTTTAGAATAGAAATTTTAATCCCTGCTTTTTTTATTTCTATCTCAATTTTTCTAACTAAAAATAACATTAAGGAACGGATTCAATATTCATTTATCTTTGGAATCGGTTTTTTAATAACTATTAGTTTATTTTTCCTTTATAATTATTTGATATCAGGCCATATCTTAGGGTATCGATATATTTCGTCACTTTTGGAAAATCGGATTGTATCTCCTAGTTTTTCATTTAAATTGAAGTTATTAAAAGCGTATCTGTTTGGTGATAAACTAATGGTTGGTATTTTTCAATTCTATCCAATGTTAATGATATTAATACCCTTTTCAGTTTACCTTATCATAAAGGAAAAATTATCAAAGATTGAGTTTATATTTATTACCTCAGGTTTTTTATCCCTTGTAATTATTCCTATTTCTGTAAATTTTTACGGGGGTGTCGGTTACTTCGGCTTGAGATACTTGGAAACAGCTTTTTTATTTATACTTTTTGGATATAGTCTACTCATCACTCGTAATTATCATAATTTCAAAAAATACTATCAAGTTTTAATTTTTTCGGTATTGTTTGGTTCAATGTACTGGAGTCATTTGTCAACTAAGGAGGGGTTAAAAGTATTAAAAAATAGTGCAAAGGAATTTTCACTTCTTCAAGATATCCTGTCTGAAAAAGAAAATATTGTTATACATACGAGTTTATATACTTCTATTTTTATTGGACCTTCATTTATAGAAAATCCTCACTTTCACATACCGGATGAAAGCGGAGTAAATAAGTTTCTAACAGAAGTTCAAAGCAAAACGAAAAAATTTATTCTTCTTTTGCCACCTAAGGATATGTATATATCCTCAGATATTCCAGAATCTCTATTCAACAATTATAAAACGAATGTAGACCCTAAAAATTTGAATTTAAAAATTGAAAAATCAACGGTCTTGAATGGGGTCAATATAGTCGTAGCTAAATTTTTAGAAAAATAGTTCGACTTGGTTGTGTATAGAATTATTCCCAAAGAAAAAAGTAGTTTAGAAATTTTAATCTGGAACTTAAAACACTTCCTTTAAAAAAGAAAAACTGGGCAATGGAAACGTATTTCTGTCAAATAATTTTGGTTGGTAAGATACTCCGACGATAATCAAACCATTCGCACTTGGACATCCAATGGTATGTACCATTCCCCCTTTTGGAATTTTGTTTGTATCAATTATAAAGCTAGCTATTCCTCCTGATTCAGAAAGCCAATACTGACCATCCGAATCCGTTGAGCCTTCCGTTCGGATTAAAAATTTCCCATTTTGGAAAGGACATCCTTGAGTGATCTGTTTCCCTGAGGCTTTAACGATCTTTTTGTTTGGACCGATATAGTAACCTTCATCCCAGTTTTCCATGACAAAGGTATATTCGCTACCTATTTCTGGTTGCGCTACATATTCTTTATTCGATACTTTGTAACCTTTGTCATCTAACAAAAGATATGTTTCTGTATTATTTTTCATCTTCATGACAGATGTTAATCCATACTTATAATCAGATACTGAAGAGTAATCATAGGAGCCGGTTGTTTTACCTGTGGTATCGATATATGTCCAGAGAAGTTCACCGGAGTTTTGTGTTTTGGCTACACCAGCCTTTCCCTCTGAAAAATTTCTGACTGCATCATATTCGCAAGGTAGCTTTAGTTCACCAACTTCATTGATAAAACCCCATTTGCCTTCTTCGCAAAAATAGGGAAGTAGGGAGCTATCTCCCGAAGTAAAATTGAGATTAATATCTCCTATGTATGAAAAATTTATTATCGTTTCAAGTGAATTTAGGTTGATATAAGAATACTCGCTGCCACCATATTCGTTCACCAAGGCAAATCCGTTTACAATGGGATAGGCACGAACGAACTTGGGTTTTATAATGTACGCTCCACCACTCGTTATATATCCGGCGTAACCAGCCTCAGATACGAGAGCTCCAAACGGACCAAAATCTTCACCTGAATCAAAGTTTACCTTTCCTAAAATTTCGTTTCTTTCGTTTATATAAAATCCTTTACCCTTGTTGTGTACAAAAGCAAATCCATTCGAGAAATCCCGACCCGATTGGTATACGGGTTCAATAACCCATTCGCCGTTTTCATTCACGAATCCATAGCGAATCTCTAAATTGGCGTATGGAATGTAACCTTCTATCTTCTCCCAAATTTCTGGCGTACAACCATAAAACGAAAGAAAGGTTAAAGTCAAAATCAGAAATAATTTATTACAAAACATTCTACTGTAGGCAACCACGTTGGAACTGTATCGCATAGGATTAAATTTACAAGGAAAAATCGGAATTGACTGCAAAAGAATTCTCGGGCTAAATATCAGTTATAAAAAATGGTTATGATTCTACTAAAACCGCTTCGATCCTCTCTTTTCCTACTTTGTTTTTTGTTTGTTGCAGGTGTAGAAGGTAAGGAGATTCCTCCCGCTAATGAATCAGTCTATGATGAATTGGGCGTCCTCACAACCTCTGAAATTGACGAACTCAAAGTAACGGCAGAAAGATTCAAATTAGAACACAAAGTACACGTACAAGTTTACTTGATCAGCTCATTGGAAGGAGAGGAAGTTTGTGGTTTCACCGACAAGATATTAGATGAGTCCCAAGCACAAAACTCAGAATACAAGTCGGCTGTTTACTTATTTTCATTGGGTGATAATTTTTCTTGTTTACGATTCAACGCAGATCTTGTAGATCATTTCTCGGATATTCTTTACGATCGAATTTACTATGATCATTTTTATTTTTACCAGACAAAGGTGATGTATTTTGACGCAGTAAAATCAACTCAGACTGCTTTTTTTGACATTCTTACCAATTCCTATTTGGATATGCAAAAACCGACGCCAATCGAATCGGAATTCACGAAATTCTTAAGAGAAGCCAATGAATCCATGGACAATATGTTCGGTGAAAACATACGATTCTTTTTTTCGGTAACTTACATTCTCCTATACTTGAGTCTGTTAAAATACTTTTTGGTTAATAATTCTTTTGGGAGTAAGTTTTTATTCCTGTTTCTTCAGCCACTTTTTGGTTTTTTAAGTTTCATAGGTTTGGGTAGTTTTGGGCTACTCATCAATCTTGGTGCCTTGTTTACCATTCCGCTCTTGCGTATTGTTTTCTCTGCTGAGAAAAAACAAAAGTCCAGACCTGTAGAAGTTCCCATTCCTGAAAGAGTTTTACAAAAACCTAAAGTAGCTGCGCCAGTTAAGCAGGATCCTCGATTTGAGGATCCATTTTTACGAACGGATACATACCACTCAGAAGAAGAGAACGAAGAGAGGTTCGGTTGATTGGGCCTATTTTTCCAACTTCAAAAATGTAAAATTTAAAGTCTTTCTTCCAAACGTAAGTGGGTTTTTATAGATACTTTTTAAAAAACGAAACCGCCCTTTCTTCTGATTCGTTCGGATGCACATTCCAAATTCTTTCGTGTCTAGTACAATCCGGAGACCAAACTGATTTGGGTTCTTTGGCTTTTGCAAACAGATCGTCAGCATGGTGGTGGTCAACATAATCATCAGCACGACAATGGAAGATCGCAATGGGTCGCGGGGAAATTTTTTCTATTGCATCGATAGGACGAACCGAGTCTATATCCATATTCCCGCGTATATCCAAAGCCAGTTTGACAAGGGGAATTAAGGGATAGTAAGGTATTCCAAAATCTCGTTTTGCCGATTCAATCATCACATCCATTGCTACAGCATACCCACTGCTAAAGATTCCCGCTACAATTTCTGGATTCTTTGCCATGTAAAGAATGCTAGTTGCAGCACCCATGGAAAAACCAAAAATTCCAATTTTTGAATAGCCTTTTTCTTTTAAATACTGGAATGCCGCTTCGACATCCAAAGGTTCGTAGTATCCCATAGAAGCAAAACTTCCATGGTTTCTCCGTAGACTTAAGAGGAGTAGGGTATAGCCTGCGTCATGTAGACTTTTTGCAAAACGAAGGCCTTCATTCCGCTGCCCACCATGGCCGTGTACGAGTATGATGGCCTTCTCCTTGGATGCGGAAGGTATAAAGTAGCTTTCTAGCTCAATGCCATCAGATGTTTTGAATCGGACATTTTCATAGTCCAAACCCCTTTCTTTAGGTGTTTCACAAAATACATGGTGGTCGGGTCGGCATTGCACATTGGGATATAAAACGAGCGAAGAAAAATAATAGGCTGCACCAAAAAGAAAGATGCAGATCAAACTGAAAATGGATAGAACAATTGTTTTGATTCGTGACATGCGTCCCAAATCTTAAGGAATCAATTTCGCAAGGCAAGGAAAAAAAAGTCTATGGAAGGATTTCTGAGTTCTTTGAGATTTACCAATGATACTTGCCAGAAAGAAACTCATTTAAGAACATATCTGTTCCGATGATCTGCCTTTCAATTCTTGGTCCAAAAACAAAGTCTCCAATGGGGATCAATTTCGTTTCTTCTGCAAGCAATTTCCAATCTAAATACTTAGGGGAATTCAAATCCATAGGTTCGGATTTCGGTAGAATGGGGTTTTTATTTTGAGCAAACTTCCAACGGTGGTTCCAAATTTCCGATGGATATGGAAGTTTTAAATCTTCCTTAAGGAGGGTTCGGATCTTTGGAAAGGAGTTTGGAGTCGGCTTTTTTTCTGCATCCATCCAATTCAGGAAATATTCTTCAGAAAAATCTTCGCTATATTGTATGAGTAAAACTTTCGTAAGGTTGTCCCTCTCATTGTATTTATAATTTTCAAAACTCAAATACTCAAGAGGTTTGTTTGCTCTTAAAACAGTCGTTATGGGAATTCTTCTTTCCGGATCTAGACCAAACTCTTGAAAAGGGAAATCAAGTTTTTCATAATATAGCGATGAGATAAGAGTTTTCCTATATTGGTTTCTAATTAAAAGAAAATCGGTCCAACGATCCAAGATTTCATTTTTGGGAGAAGCAGAAAAGATATCTAGGATTTGGGGAATGGGTAGGGTTAGATATAACTCTTTCGTTTCTGTTTTGATTTCTAATTTGCTCTTTTGATCTGTAAAAGTTAACTCAAAGATTCCATTCGATTTCACATCTATTTTTGTTAGATGGTAACCGTACTCTACAGTTGATCCAGTTTCCCTATGAATTCTGAAATTTAAAAATGCTTTTGAAATTTCAGATATTCCATTTCTAGGGAAAAAATGTTCCTCATCCCAAATCTGTTTTAGTTGTAGATCGATTCCAAATCTATCAAAAAGAGAATGGATAGAAATTTCCATTGGTTTTTGCTGTCGAAGGACATTTGTTGTCCCGGCAAACATGGTTGCACCAAAGTCAAACTTCCAATCTTCCTTCAAAGACTTTGTGCTGGTTCTTCCGCCGGCTCCTCGTGCTTTATCAAACGCGTATGCCAGAGGAATTTTTGAAAATAAAAAACTCCCAGTGATGCCGGTTCCTATGATGATTGGTTTCAAAGAGATTCGATTATAATTGTTTGATTAGACTTTTTAGATCGTTGATCAGCGAGTACGGGACTGGTTTGATCTCTTCGGCCAGTTTGATTGTATCTTCAATGGTTCGAGTTAAAACCTGTTTTTCTGCGTTATATGCAACGGTGGGAAGTTTTGACTTATTTTTTTTAAAGGTGGATACCTTTGTATCCACCACTTCAATCATTTGGTTTAAATATTGAATTTTTTGATCCATGGCTCCAATCTACCAAAATTTTAATGAAAAGAAACTCATTTATTTTTTATTAAATGAGGTTTTCCTAATATTACATATAGGGCGCCAGAAAACAAAACAATAGCCGAAGTAAATATCATCCCGTAATTGATATACCATGGTTCTTCCGGGAGCCTTGGCCAAACCATGTTTGTAACAGCGGTAATTCCATAGACGAGAGCAATACAATTCACTACAAAACCAGCTTTTCCTAGTTGGAAACTCCCAGATGGTTTCCATCCTTTCCATCGAGCATATAAAGCTCCAATCACTACCATCTGGAATGCGATATAGATTCCTATCGAGGCAAAGCTGATAATTGTTGCAACTGCATCTTGCATAAAATGTCCAAGACTTGCTATCACGATAGGAATTAGTCCTGTAACCAAAAGGGCGTTTGTAGGTACCTTTGTTTCTTTGGTTAGTTGTCCTAGAAATCCGCTACCAAAAATCATTCCATCTCGGGCAAAGGAAAATAAGAGCCTACTGCAGGCTGCTTGCAAACTTAATAAACAAGATAAAAAAGATATAAGGACTACGACAATTACCAATCGGTATCCTGTATCTCCAAGAGCAGTAGTGAGTGTTGTTGTAACAGGATCAGCATCCTTTCCAGAAATAGCATCTGGAATATTTGGTAGGGAGAGAAGTAATGCTAAACAAATAAAGATAGCAGCTCCTCCTCCTATGTAGATAGTCATTCGCATCGATTTTGGGATTGCAGAACTGGCATTGGGGGTCTCTTCTGCAACATCCCCACATGCTTCAAAGCCATAATAACAAAACATAGCTGCAACACCCGAGGCAAGAAATGCAGGAACATAATCTAGGCCGGATCCCAAGGAGAAGGTGTCGAATAGAATATTAAAAGAGTTTACTTTAGCAAAAAATAATAAATAACCGCCGACCACGATTGCGCCTAGAAGTTCACAAACAAATCCAAAAAAAGCAACTTGGGCTAAGAGTCGTGTTCCACTTAGATTTAAGACCGTGGCAAGAACGATCATCGCACATGCTATCCAAATAAAGCCACTGTCTCCGATGGATACACCGAGAAGAGAATTTAAAAATGGCGCACCACCAACTGCGACTGCTGCCACTGTAGTAAACAAAGCCCAAGCATAAACCCATGCGGAGATCCAAGCCCACTTTTCTCCGACGAGTCGTAAGGACCACGGGTAGATACCTCCCGATATCGGATACTGTGAGACAACCTCACCAAACACTAGGCAAACGAAAAACTGTCCAAGTCCGACAATAAAATAATTCCAAATCATAGGAGGGCCACCCGCTTGGATTGCCATCGCAAAAACAGAGTAAACTCCCACCACAGGAGAAAGATAGGTAAAACCCAGGGAAAAGTTCTCCATAAAACTCATACTTCGATCAAATTCGGAAGAAATGCCGAGCGCATGGAGTTCTTTTGTATCATTCGTTAATTTTTCCATTCCAACAATTTGGAATCTTTCTAAAACGTGCACAATCATTTTTCAATTTGGTGTTGACATTTCTAAAAAGGAATTGATTGTCCTTAGATTTAATTATGAAACAAAGTTATTTAATTTTATTGAGTTTTTTCCTAATTGGAAATCTTACCTTTTCCTGTGCGAGTTCAGAGCCAAAGGAAGAAAATGAACCAGGCCTTATGCAAAAGGTGATAGATAAAGCCCAATCCGAAGAAGGTCAAAAAGCGATTAAGATGGGAAAGGAGAAACTCGAGGATCCCGCAACCCAAGAAAAACTGAAGTCGATGATGTCCAAGGATAAAGAAAAGAAAAAATAGCGACTGTTAGTCTTTCCTTACGAGTCTTGCGCCCCTTTGGACTTTTTCGTAGATTCGCAAAAAGTCTGCATTGGGCACAAGTCCCGCTTCATCTTTCGAAAATCTAGGCTTCAGTCTTTCTAAGATGTACATCTCTCTTTTTTCGTTGTGTTTGTCTTTAATCTCACCCCGAAAGCTAAATCGAAAGAAAAATCTCACTCGTTCGTAAGTGTCTTTTGAAACATTGATTTTTCCAACAATACCACTTGATTCCATTCGAGACGCAAGGTTAACACTATCTCCCCAAATATCATAAGCAAATTTAAACCTACCTACAACACCCGCAATGACAGGACCTGTGTGTATACCAATTCGAAGCTCCCAGAACGGAAGACCTAAGCTTTGTTTGATGATCTTCATTTGGTGCATAAAGGATCTAATTTCGAGAGCCGAAAGACATGCGTCAATAGCACTTGTTTTGTTGGGCTCAGGCAAACCACCGGCGCACATGTACGAATCACCGATGGTTTTGAGTTTTTCCATCTTGTTTCGTGCAATGATTTCATCAAATTGAGTAAAACAGGCATCCAAATCTCGAATGAGATCGTTTCGATCCATTTTCCCTGTCATTTCGGTAAAACCTCGAAAGTCGGTAAAGAGGATACTTGTTTCTTCGTAACTTTTTGGTTCACAATAACCGTTTACTTTGATTTCTTCGGCGATTGACTTTGGGAGAATGTTCAATAATAATTTTTCAGATTTTTGATTGGCATCTTCTGCTTCCTTCTTTGCGGTTTCGAGAAGAATGTAATTATTGTCCAACTCTTCTGCAAGTGGTCTTGCAAAAACAAATATAAGTAAATAGTTCAGTAGAACAAGTGGAAGCGTAATTAGTGTTAAGTGAAAAACAGATTCACCAAAATTTAGATTTTCTAAAAATCGGGGCAACTGAAGAATACTTGCAAGAAGTATAGAGAAGATTCCCATATTTGCTAGTTTCTGGCTAAATTGAATGGTTCTGCCTTTGAGTGAAAATGCATCGTACTTTAATACAGCAAAACCTAGGATCGTCGTAGGAATAAACATATAATCCGATAGTAACGGAAAACGGATTCCGTTACTCGGAAGAAGGGCACTCAGTAAAAACAAACCAGATAGCAAAATGGTACCAATCACCATATACGTTACTTTAGAGACTGATTTCCAAATCGGTTGGATCTTTCGTAGGACAATAAAAATCGCAACAAATGTTGTAAATCCAAGTAAAATCTGGACATAGTGTCCTTGGTGTACGATACCTTCCGGATAATTATAATACCCTTTATATAAATAAGGAGTTATGGAGAGTGTTGCACAAACTACTGATAATATATCCACAAATCGCAAAAGAGGTGGACGATCCGTACCTAAGGCTTTTAAAATAAATCTGGTAAAAATACTTGGTGCTAGTGAAAAAATTAAAAAACAAATTTGGCTAATTCTTAAGGTAATAATATAATCTAGGCTAAATTTTGTTGGGATACTTTGTAGATTGTAAAACGCCGTTATAATTAATGAAAATGCAGAGAGTTGGTTAAGTTTCGCAGAAGGATTAGATCCAGCTACAATGATTGCCATAAAAATAGAAATAAAAAATGAAGTCACAGGTGGAATTGCAGAAGGAAACCATTTTTCATTTTCATACGCACTGTACTTTAGTCCCAGTGCTACAGATACAGAGAGTAAAACCAGGGAAAGGGAGACCACTCCAAATAAGATGTAAAACAATCCGTTTCTTTTGAATAAGAGGTCGTTCATGTCAAAAAAATCGGATCGGAAAACACCGTAGGCAATGAGGAGTAACGGTATAAAAATGAAGAAAGAACCTGGGTAGATATTGAAACCTAAAAGAACAGGTGCATTCGAGATCGTCAGTATAAATAGCAAATTGTATCCAAGGAACAAGGACCTATGGATTTTTTTTTGTAACTCCTTCCATCGGAGCGAAAAGAATGGAATGACTAAAACAAAGTAACCAATTAAAGGAATAATCCCGAAAGGTTTGATGTAGTTACTTGCCTTGGGATACTTCCCAAACTGGTAGTCAAACCATTCATCTAAAAATCCCTTTTCTTGGAATATCCCCACATAACCGAATACTACGGATATCCAACAAAGGTAAGTGTAGTATAAAAAAACCTTTCTTTTGGTAATCGCATAGCAGATGTAAAAATTTGCCGGTAAAATGATTAGAATGAAAAGATAAAGCCAATTGTTACAGAGAAGTAAAGTTGACCGATCCAAAACCCATGCTCTGAGTGAAAGTACTAGTCCTAACGCACTGTAACCCAAAAACGATAAAAACAAATTGATAGAAAAGATTTTATCCTCAGTTCCCTTCGTAACAGCTTTTTGAAGAGCAAAATAACTTAAAAATAACCCAACAAGAAGGGAAATGATGCCCGGTACTCCATAAGGTATCTGGTACCAGAAATATTCCCAAGGACTAGGGTTTGCGGGCATAGTCGGAATGGGATTTGGAAGAAATTGATCCATCCAAGAAGTGTAACCTGGCTCTTCCTATCCCTGGCAACAGATTCTTATATTGGTGCAAAGTTTTTTGTTCAAATTCTTTAGGGATTTCAATAAAATCGGCTTTGGTGTTCCCAATCCGTTTTGTAGATGCTACGTATCGAGTACATTAAGAGGAAAAAATAGCTTTCATACTCACTCGGTGGACCATAGAATGTAAGCGATATTTTTTTCATTTTTTTGTCATTCAAAAATAGTATATTAGGATATTTGAATATTATTTCTTCTACTTCATTAATTTGAAAACGAATGTTCTGAATCTTCATCTCTGATACAGAAAAATCCCAATTTTTTTTACGCAACATATTGTATAAAACATAAATAGTAGGAGATAACCCCACACAAAGACTTACTAACAGAAAGATCAACTGTTGGAGTGTTGGATTAACACCTTCCCAATCAAAAACTGAGACACTTAAAAAATCTCCAAAGACCAAATGGGCAAGGAGTGTAAAAGCAAAGCTTATGAAATAAGAGATATATAAATAAAGTTTGGAAAAAAAATGAAATTGGATGAGAATCTGCCCCGGGGGAGTTTGGAAAACGACATGTGAGTTTTCAGGAAAAGATGGTTTTTCATATTTTTCCCAGGGAATACTCGATTTTTTTAAAATAGAGAGATCGAGCTCTTCCGGCTTTAATTCGATTCCGTCTGGAAGGATAGTTGGTTTGTTTAAGGTCTTTGCAATTTCTTCTGCCATCTTTCTCAATTTGATGAAATTCAAAGATTCACAGAGTATCTGCTCACTTCCGTCTGTATCTGTGACAATGGTGAATACATGAACGTTTCTAGTTCCGTTTTTTGAGCTAACTGTATACTTATATTCTGAATAACGAATATTTCTCACTTGCCCAAATGGTATTGATTTTTGAAGTTTTGAATTGGTCCAAATTTCAATTTTTGAAGTTGTTTCGTTAAATATAAATTTTGATTTTTTTTGAAAGGCAAGAATGAGTAAAGTGGGTAACACTCCCATCCCAAAAAAAATAAAAACTCCAACAATTAAAATAATTTCTGTTTCATTGCTGTCGTTAAAGAGTAAACTGATTGAAACAAGAAACATACAGATCCCACTTAGAACGACCCATAAGATTTTTATCGAAAGTGCGTTTTGTGCGGACTTGTGGTCTGTATAGATAAGTTTACTCTGTTTCATAAAAGAATTCCGAATTTCAAGTTTACGAGCTTTATCGACTTTAAATAAAGTAGTTTTTTCTATGCGTCAATTTTTTGGAATACTGGACGAAGGTTCCATAAAGAGAAAACCTTGAGAGTATTCTATGCCCAGGTCTTCTACAAAAGATTGGATTTCCTGTTTGTCTACATAGGTTGCTATAAGCTTGATTCCCACATCGGTGGCGATTTCTACTAATCCCTTTAATAGTATTCGATTTGAGTTGTGGTGAGTGATGCCAGCCATGAACTTTTTATCAATCTTTATGTAGTCAGGATTGATTTCCAGAAGCCGTTTTATTTCAGAATATCTATCACCAAACCTATCAATAGAAATTCTACATCCGAGTGACTTAAGTTCCCCGATCAAAGGTTTTATTTTGTGATAGTCAGAAAGAATGGTGGACTCTGGGATCTCAAGGCAAATCTGATTGGAAGGAACTTCATACGAAGTCATTTTTTCCTGGATCCATTTAAAAAACCCTTCTTCTTTTAAGAAAAGATCGCTTATGTTTAACGAAAATTCATACGGTGTCTTAGAAAAATACTGCATTGATTTTTGTATCATTTCTTGGTCTATTTGACGTATATTACCTGTTAAATTAACTAAATTTAAAAAATCATTGGGTGGGAGGAGGATTTCATTTTCTTTAAGCCTAACTAAACATTCGAACATACAAAACTCTTTCGTTTGGTTGTTAAATATTCCTTGGAAATAGGGAACGATCCTATCTTCCGAAAGTGCGTCTTTTATACTTTTAGCGCGTTGAATGTTTTGAATAGGAAGGGATGTATGTGTGTTTTCCGTATATGGAATCAGGAAATCTGAGTTTTTTTCTTCCGACGGCGAAAGAGCGAGTTTTGCTTTATAGTATAGATCAGTCGTTCCGTGAGATATGGAATAATCAAAATTTAAACGTATATTCAAACCTCCAACAATTAGATCCTTGGATGTCAAAGGAATTAGAAAGGACTCGGTCGTCATTCTGGTTTCCTCTTCATTCCATTCTGTTAATACTACAAATTCATTTTCAGAAGTATGGTAGAGTGTATCACTAGGACACAGACTCTCAGATAGAGTTTGAACGAATTTTTTTACGATCGTGTCAGTGAAGTCTTTGCCAAAATTTTGAATAAGTGTGTAGTAATTTGGCATTTGCAGTAATTCAAGAGTATGTGATTTTTCCAATTCTTGGTTTAATTTTCTATGGAGGGACTCTAGATTGGCGCAGTCAGTCTTTGGATTGAAAAAAAGAGACCTTTCCAATTTAGCATTTTTTTCTTCCAAAGTCTTTTCTTGGTAAAAAGCATCTATGGCTTGTTTTATGGTAAGCTCCAAATCGTGTGAGTCCCATGGCTTCGGAAGGAAGCGGTACAAACATCCGTGATTTAGGGCATTACCTATGGCTTGTGCTGGAGCTTGGCCTGTGAGAATTATTTTTTTAGTTTTAGGGTTATCCTTATGCAATTCAATTAAGAATTCGTCTCCATTTTTACCGGGCATCACTTGGTCACAGATAACGACGGCTAAATCTCCGCCTGATTCTTTGATTTCTTGAATGATCTCTACCGCAGATTCCGCACTATCGGCAGTCTCAATGGAGAATTGACTCCCGAATACTTTTTTCAGTTGTTCCTTTAGATTCCAGAGTATAAAAAATTCATCATCAATGCAGACTATAAAACGGTTGGATTCCAAAGGTTCCCCCAGAACTTACCGACAGCAGATTTGATTTTTGTAAGACGGCAAGGATTATTTCGCCTTGACAATTTAATCCAATCGGGTTTACTCTAGCCGTTCCATACTTTGGGGCAGGTTAAAGAGGACAGGAATGGTTTCTAAGAAAATTTACGTGGGAAATTTGAAATTTTCCCTAAAGGAAGAAAATATACGCCAGATTTTTTCTGTGTATGGAGCAATACAAGATCTCAAGATGATCCACGACCGAGAGACGGGCAATTTCCGAGGCTTTGCATTTATAACGTATGCTAATGCTGAGGAAGCGGAAGAGGCAGTGGCACAAATGAATGGCCAACCAGTAGATGGTAGAAATTTAAAAGTTACATTTGCAGAAGACAAACGAAAAGAAAAACAGTCCTAAAACTCATCTATTGGAGGACTTTCGCCCTACAAATTGGCGGACTCCTCGGGTAGATTTGCTCTTTGACCTAGACCCTCACTCTACGATTGTTAGAGCTACCTATGATGTGGAATCCGTGTTCGATTCCCGAGAGGCCCTGTTTTTGCATGGGGAAGGACTTGAGTTTTTAAATCTTAGAATTGGAGGGGAACCAGTACCTCCCGAAGAATTTCAGATAACGGATTTTGGCCTTTTTTTGCCAAATCCTCCTTCATCTGCTTTCCAACTGACAGTTGAAAATAGAATCTCACCAGAAGCAAATACGGCACTAGAAGGTCTTTATAAGTCTGGGAGTATGCTCTGTACTCAAAATGAACCAGAGGGTTTTCGTAAGATTGTATACTCAATCGATAGGCCTGATAACATGATGGTCTTTACGGTAACCCTCCTTGCTGATCCCAATCTTTTGCCAGTTTTGTTGTCGAATGGAAATTTTGTGAGCGAAACATGGATTTCTCCAGATAAAAAGCAAGTTGTATGGCATGATCCTTTCCCAAAACCCTCATATCTATTTTGTTTGGTGGCAGGCGATTTGGCAGTTCGCAAAGATTCGTATCTTACAAAATCAAATAGAGAAGTAGAGCTTCGTATCTATGTTGAAAAAGGAAATGAATCCAAAGTTCAATTTGCTTTCGAGTCTTTAAAAAAAGCATTTGAGTGGGAAGAAAAAACCTTTGGATTGGAATATGATCTTCAATTGTTTATGATTGTCGCTGTCTCGGATTTTAATATGGGTGCGATGGAAAACAAAGGACTCAATCTATTCAATTCCAAACTTGTTTTATGTGATAAAAAATCTGCAACCGATGAAAGTTTTGAGTCCATACAGGCAGTGATCGGGCACGAATACTTTCACAATTGGACGGGTAACAGAGTCACACTTCAAAATTGGTTTAACCTTACTTTAAAGGAAGGGTTAACTGTGTTTCGGGATCAGTGGTTCACGGAAGATCAAACAGATTTTGCAGTTAAACGAATTAAAGATGTTCAATTGCTAAAAGACTACCAATTCGTTGAGGACCAAGGTCCGATGTCTCATCCGATTCTTCCAAAATCCTATGTAGATATGAACAATTTTTATACCGTGACAGTGTATGAAAAAGGTGCGGAAGTTATTCGATTGATTTCAGAAATTATTGGAAGAGAGAAATTTAAGATTGGACTCAACAAGTATCTTTCAGCCTATGATGGCCAAGGTGTAACATTTGAAGAATTTATTAGTTCCATGGAATTGGCGTGTGAAAAGAAAATTCCTAATATTAGAAATTGGTATCATAGGAAAGGAACACCCCGAATCAAAGTTATAGAATCTTATGAACAAACATCTGAGACATATCGATTGGATTTTATCGATATGGAACCAGAACAAATCCCACTTCCATTTTTGAATAAAATTGCCTTATTTTCAAAATCAGGAGATTTGATTTTAGAGGAAGATGTTTTACTAACAACGCATATATCGACTCTTACGTATCCCAATCAAAAAGAGAAACCCATTGCATCCGTTTTTAGGAAGTTTAGTTCTCCGGTTGAAGTCCTTTTAGATAGAAACTTAGAAGAAGAAATCTTTCTTGCAAAATATGAAAGAGAAGGTGTTGCTAAGTTTTTTTCTTTCCAAAAGGTAATTTTCTCTTTGTTCCAACAGAGTATAGATAGTGAAGTCGAGAAGACCTGTATTCCTGTTTTAGATATTATCCGAACAAGCCTTTCGATGGATTTGGATTTAGGGTATCTCTGCCACTATCTTAGTTTTCCTTCGATTTCTCAAATAGCGGAAGCTTTAAAGAATACCGATTATGAGAGAATTCATACTCTACGCTACAAATGGATGCATACAATAGCGAAAGAATTTGAGATGGAATTCCAAGACCTGTATGCACGAAATACTAAAAATATTCCGAACCAATCGAAAGAAGAAAGGGACAAAAGGAAGGCAAAAAATCTCAGTCTTTACTATTTGCTCCATTTGGATTCGGATGATAGATACCTAAAACTTGCCACTAAACAAATATTAGATGCCAAACATATGACGGAAGAATTAGGCGCATTGCGTTTAATTTGTGAATTGGACCTTCCGAACAAGAATCTAATGTTACAAACTTTCTATGAAAAATGGAGTTCAGACTCGATCGTTTTGGATTCCTGGTTCTCCATTCAGGTTTCTTATGGAAGTGAGGCTAAAAAGGCATTAGAAACTTTGGAGATACATCCAAAATGGAGTATACAAAACCCGAATAAAGTTAGAGCACTTTACTATTCCTTTGCTCGAAATCCTCAGAGTTTTCACAAAGGCGATGGCAATGGGTACAAACTCTTGGAAGAACGTATCTTAAAATTGGATAGAGTAAATCCGCAAGTAGCAGCAGGTCTTACAAAGTTATTCCAATCAGCCCTGCGCATGCCAGATCCACTACAGGTTTTGGCTAAAAACTGTCTGATGAGAATAGAAGCCTCTCCCAATCTTTCCAAAGAAGTGAGAGAGGTGGTTGGACTTTTACTTAAATAGTCTATTCGTACATCCCTTGTATAAGAGTTTTGTACTTATCATGGATTATGTTTCGCTTCATCTTAAAGAGATTTGTCAACTCATCCCCAACTTCCATAGCTTTTGGTAAAAATCTAAAATCTGTAAGTCTCTCGAAGGATTTAAAACCATTTTCGCTGGAGATTTGCTTCTTAATGATGTTTTGGTAGAAGGTTCGGACTTCCTTATTTGCGTTCAGATCTTCTCCGTCTGTCCACTTTAGACCTGCTTCTTTCATTCGTTCTTTGTCAGGCCAAATCAAAGCGGTCAGCGATTTTTGATCCTGTCCGACTACGATTACTTGGTTTACCAATGCATTTTCTAACAGAAGGTTTTCGATAGGGACTGGCTCCACGTTTTCGCCACCAAGTAGTACAATCGTATCTTTGACTCGACCACGTACAGAGACTGTATCATTAAAAGAAATGAAACCTAAGTCTCCCGTATTTAGCCAGCCATCTTTGATGGTTTTGTTAGTCGCTTCCTCGTTTTTGTAATATCCTTTCATTACCTGGGGTCCCTTTATATGGATGACACCCATCTTTCCCCTTGGAACCACTTCACCCTGGTCGTTCAGTATTTTTACAATGGTCCCTTCAGGCCATTTTCCGACGGAACCTTGGATAACTTTGCCTACTTCACGAACCGCGATGATAGGAGCACATTCCGTCATTCCATAACCTTCATATACCGGGATACCTATAACATTAAAAAATTCATCCACGTGGGCGGGGAGAGCACCACCACCGGAGATTGTTCCAGAAAGTCTACCACCTAACACCTCTCTGATTTTTGCAAAAACCAATCCATCTAAAATCTTTGCGAGAAGGAAAAGGTTAACAACTGCAGTGACTGAAATTGCAGTGTTTTTTGCTCTTTCGAAGGGAGATTCCTCTTTGGTAAGGAGTTTGTTACCACTTAAATAGTCTGATCCATCTTTGAATTTTTTTACAACATCATAAGCGAAATCAAAAAGTTTTCGTTTGTTCTCAGGTGCTTTTTCGAGTTTTTGTTTGATACCAAGGTAGAGGTTTTCCCAAAGTCTCGGTGCAGATGCCATAAACGTCGGACGGATTTTAGTAAAATCATCGCGTAAATCACGTACGTTTGTGTAAGCAATACTTGCTCCCTCTGCAATTACAGCATAGTCAATGGCTCTTTCAAAAATATGCCAAACGGGTAATATCGATAGACAACTATCCGATGAACTCAAACCAACCTTAGGTGGCACCTTCACAACGTTATACACCATATTTTGATGGCTGAGCATTACACCTTTTGGCATTCCTGTTGTTCCAGAAGTGTAGATAATAGTAAAAAGATCATCAGGTTTTACCTGTTTGGTTCTTAGTTCCAAAGAAGGAAGGTTCTTTCGTAAGTTTTCACCTTCGGTGATTAGAAGGGACATCGGCAATGCCATGTTGTCCTTGGATGTAAAACTTGGATCCAGAATGATTACTTTATCTACCTTTGTATTTGGCAGGATTGGCTTAAGTGATTCATAAAGCTTTTCATGTTCTACAAAACAGTAGCGACTTTCCGAGTGGGTGAGTATGT
This sequence comes from Leptospira sp., assembly GCA_027533185.1. Classification (GTDB taxonomy): domain Bacteria; phylum Spirochaetota; class Leptospiria; order Leptospirales; family Leptospiraceae; genus Leptospira_A. Next base: position 120,880 of record JAPZTS010000023.1, read on the forward strand.
ATTCGATCTCTTGCGGAGTAGAGTCAGAACCTCGTGGCACGTTGACCGCTCCATTCAAAAGGACAGAAATATCAGCAATGGCCCATTCCACTCGGTTGTCTGCCATAAGACCCACTCGATCTCCTGGTTTTAAACCCATTTGAAGAAGGGATAGGGCTAGGTTTTCAGACGCTCTGTAAACATCGGAAAAGGTACGTCCTTTAAATTGTTTATTTGAGTCTTTGGAATAGAAGATTTCCTTCTTTCCAAAATTTTTCTGCGCATAGGCAAAAACATCATTTAAGGTCGTAAAGTTTTTCATGTAGGTGATTTTCTCCGATTTTACCAGAATCTTAAGGATTTTTGGGTTTGTTCAAGTAATATTTTGATCGAAAGGTTTTTCCGCTCGTGGTTTCCAAATACGATTGGAAAACAGGATCCCTCTCAATGGTGGAAAATAATTGGATGTCACCCAATAAACCTTGCGACATATAAAGATGTCCTTCGGACTCCTTATTCAGCATAAGAGAAACTCGTGCGAGTTTATATAAGACCGTGGGTAAAAAGCTTTTTTCTCCGCCAATTTTTAGGGATTTTTTTAAATCCTCGTAAGCATCGGTTAGATTTCTCAAGTCCAGGTGGCATGAGCCTCGGTAGTAAAACAAAAAAAACCTGGGAAGAGGAAGTAGCCGTTTCGGATTCAAACTTTCTAATGTTGATACACAGGATAATGGATCGTTATCCATATATTGTGAGTAAGAGAGATTTAACACCAATTCTGCATTGGATTCTCCATTCGTCCTTTGGTATCGATCAATCGCCTCTGAATATGTTAGTTTAGCAGATTTAAAATCCGAAATTAGATAGAGTTGGTAGTATCCCTTATAGATCAATACATCTAAAGAATCTGATTCACAAACTTGAGATGAAAAGAATTCTTCTAAAGTTCGATTAAAAGCTGGAAAGTCTCTCTCTGCATATTCTAAATTAGCAATCTTTTTTAAAAGATGGCAGGTTCTAGGAGTAGAAACAATCATTTCTTTTTTGTACTCGGAAAGTGAAATTCGATATAAAGTTAAAGCAGAATTGATTTTTCCTGAATCTTCAAGTAATATTGCTTCTCTTTCTTCCTTTTCCCCAATTCCATCACAGAATGTCATTCGATTGTTTTCAAAAAAACATACTCGTTCGCGATAACCATTTTCATTGGCATCGTATTCGATTTTAACTAAGCTACAATTTTTGTACGTCCACCATTCATCTGGGCCTCCAATTTCATTTCTATCCTTTTCCGTACTAACCGGACACCGAAGACCATTTATATTTGTGTATTTGGTGAATGAATCTTTTTTGCCATTTTTGCTTTCATCTTCTTCTGTTAAATGGAGAAAACCTTGTGCATCAAAGTATTCCCATTTAAAAGGTAAAAATTTTGTTCCGTCAAAACCAAATGTAATTTGAATTTGAGGTTCTTTAGATCTGTTACGAGAATAACAAACAAATTCGTTTCTATTAAAACCCACCGTTCCTATAGGATCCCCATAAAAATCTACTAAAATGGATCGGATTTCTGTTTTGTATTTAGGAATGGGATAATTCGTACTTTTATCTAAATACTTTTGGCAGAACCAAAGTATCCTGTGGTTCATCGCATCTTTTGTGAGTATTTTAGGAGTATCTGATTTAAAGAGGGCTCTACGTTTGGGTGAATCATCTTGGATATCAAATTCTTTTTCCGTCCGTAAGATTCCCTCCCAGAACTCCAAATAATTCAGCGCATATACTATTTGGGGTGTTGTAATCCCTATACAGACGGATAGGATCCATCTCTGTAATAACCGCTTCAAGATTTGTTTTTTAGATAGAGGTCATAAAGAATAGGATTTTCGTATGGATTTCCAACCTTTCGTATCGAGAAGAGCTGGTGGAGTGGAAGCCCGTTCTCTAAAAAAAAGGCTCCTTGGTCATTGTTGTATCGTATAATGCCTGTTTCCTGAGAAAGGTTGCCTCCTTTGGCAATCGTATGTTCGATAATATCTTCTTCGAACAAATCCTTATCGTATTTATCCTTTAATCCAGTAAAAATATTGATCGTGTATTCTTTTTCATTTGAGATGGGCTGTCCAAATTTAAGTAATTTACCATCTTGGGTTAAACTAAACCCCTTATTCGAGAATTCTTTGGACCCTCTGTCCCAAACACGAAACTTAAAGTTGTAAGGCATGGAAACAGTTTTGAAAGGGAAGTCCTGTTTTCCAAGAAAAATTCCAAAAAAAAATCGTTGGTAAATCTACAAATTCGATTCAAATTGTGGCTATGAAAGTGATTTCGGTTTCGAACATCAAAGGTGGAAGTGGCAAGTCTACTACGGTCGCTCATTTGGCCTGTGCACTCGGTCGTCGAGGTAAAACTTTGGTCGTCGATTTGGATATGCAAGGGGATGTTACAGATTTTTGTCTGCCCGACCTAACTCTTGACAAGATTGAAGACAAAAATATTCTCAGTGTTTTTTTGGGTCTGAAGCCAATCCGTGAGTGTATTTTTACAACCAAAAATTTTGATGTGTTACCAAGTACGTTAAACCTATCCAAGCTGCACAAATACTCACCAGACTCTATGTCACTTTCCTTGCAGTTTAAGAGGTCTTTAGAAGAAATCAAAAAAGATTATAAGTATGTAGTTATGGATACACCTGGTTCGGCAAAACATGAACTTACTGCGGCATTGTATAATTCTGATTTAATACTGATTCCGGTAACACCTAGTAAATGGACAATTCGGGCCGTTAACCTTTTGTTAGATGAAATTACAGTAACCGAAACATTGTTTAGTCAAAAGAAAAAAACTGCCTTTGTTCCTTCCTTGTTTGGCGCATCAAAAAAACATAGAGAACTTTTGGATCGACTGAAACAAATCGAAGAAATTCCCACTCTAGGAGAAATTCCCAAATCCGAATCCATTAAAACTAAAACAGAAAAACAAGAAATACTAAAAAAAGATACGAATGCTTGGTTCGCCTTCGATCGGCTTGCCGATGAAGTTTTAGCGCTTGTTGATCCAGAAGAGAATCTTATTTTCTTCCGCTCTTAATGTGATTTTTTTTTCTTTCCTTTGCAATTTTAGATAAATACCTTGAAAACTTAGGATGGTGCTTTAATACTTCATCAAATCTTTCTTTACTTAGAGTATAGAGATCACAAATGGAAGCAGCTCGGATCGTTGCTGTTCGTAGTGAATCATCAATAAGACCCATTTCTCCAAAAAAGGATCCAGAACCTAAGGTAGCAAAAATTTCTCCCGTTTCTTCTCGAATAACATCCACATGACCCTTTGAAATAAAATACATGTTATGCGGAACATCGCCTTCCCTAAATATGATATCCCCTTTCATGTAGTAGGCTGGTTTTAACTCTAAAACAATTTCTCTTTTAAGTTCTTCTGGCGCATCTTTAAAAAAAGGAACCACATTGATTAAGTGGTGGTGTAAAAAAAGTGAAAGATCAATTCTAATTCCAGTTGGTAGGTTTTCCCAAATTTCTTCTTCGTCGATTCCATGTTTGTTTTCCCATAGATTGATGTAGTAGGATCTGACTCGGTTGGCAAGATCAGAGGGAACCTTTTTGTACTTTAAAAAAGCATTGATTGTATTTAGTTTTTCTTGGAACAGATTGCGAGAGATATCTAAACTTGAAAGGAGGCTCGCAACATTACCAATTACATAGCCATAAATGCCGACACCGAAAATCATAACGATCATTGTATAAATTGTTTGCTCATTTGTGACTGGCGTTATATCGCCATATCCAATGGTTGTCAGAGTTGTTAGAGACCAATACAAGGCTCGGATATACCTTGTTGTAATATCTGAATCCGCCAAAAATTCCGGGGAAAGGTGAATCCATCCGCATGCCATCCAATGTGCAAATAGACCTGACCAGTAGAAAAAAAAGGTAAGTCGAAATGTCACGGGACTAATTGCTTCTATAACCTTGAGGTTTGTCTCTGTTCCACCCATTGCCATTTTTCTCAACCCCTGTAACAACTCAAAAATTTTGGCTACTCGTAAAAGTCTAAGAATTCGAAGTCCATCAGAAACTCCGAGGGCTCCATAAACAGAAGCACCCAAGATGTCAAAAGGAAATGCAGAAAGAAAGTCTACAAGAAACCAAGTTTTTAGATAGTGTTTGGATACGATGGATCGTTTTTGAATCAAAATTCGATTTTGGTAGATTGCTGTATTAAAATTAATGATAACGTCTATCATAAAAATAATCTGACAAATTCTTTCGGAAATACTTATCCCAATATCCTTTCGATATTGAAAGACGAGTCGTAGTGGGACTTCGATTGCGAAATAGGTGATACATATGATCAGCAGTAAATCCCAGATTCTTTTTCCAGGTGAATTAGGATGGATCATAGTAAAAGTATCGGGAAGTTTACGGTAGGTTCGCATCGGTTTTTTCAATTGCCAGTTCGGAAATTAAAAATAAACTGAATTTAGAAGAGGTATTTATGTTCGGTGGAGCTGGTGGAAACAAGTTTGATATGCTCAAACAAATGAAAAAGATGAGGTCACAAGTGAAAACTATGGAGAAGGAACTTGCGGGACTGAACTTTGTAGGAATTTCAAAAAATAAACTCCTGTCTGTAACCTTGGACGGAAAGTTTCAAATGAAATCCATCTTGATTGAGGATGAACTCTTAGAGAAGAAAGATAAGTCTGCCATTGAAAAATCAATCATCGAAGCCTATTCGAAGGCTCTACAAGATGCACAAGCTGGTGCCGCAAAACAAATGCAGGCGATGGGTGGGTTTCCTGGTCTAGGAATGTAAATCTTTTATTAGTAAACAAAAAAGCCTACTTGCGTAGGCCTTTAACTTTGGTCCTGGAACCTAAGTGAATACGAGTCTACTAAAACTATCCTGCAGGTAGGATTTCAACTTCCACACGTCGGTTGGATCCGTCTTTAGGGTCCACACCTTTCAGAGGAGCTGTGGATCCAACACCTTTGACTTCGCCAATTCGTTTCGCTTCGACGCCATTTTCGGTGATCGCATCCTTTGCTGTTACAGCTCGTGAGTTTGACAATTTTACGTTTACATCTTCTGCACCAGTTCTATTTGCATGTCCCGTGATGTTGATTTTAGTTTCAGGATATGCAGCAAGTGCTTCGGAAAGTTTGTCCAGGTTTTCCTTACCTTTCCCTTTGAGGTCTGCTTGTCCATCTTCAAAAGATATTCCGCCGTCCATCTTAACAAGAAGGCTTTGGGTTTCTCCGCCTCGTTCAACTTTCTCCAATTGAATTCCATCTTTTGAAAGTTGTTCACTCATATTGTCGTACATTGTGTTTAGATAAAAACCAGTTCCAAGTCCTGCAAGGCAACCAGCACCAAGTCCTACAATTTTACCTTTGTTTTGTGGTTTTTTCTTTTCCAACTGGAGTGATTCTGCCACTCGTTTTCGGATGTCATTTTTGGATTCTTTTGATGCTTTTTTTCTTTGTACTTCGTCGTACACGGCACCTAAAGCGAGACCCACACCACATCCAACGGATGTACTGATGATCAAACGTTTTGTGTTTTCTGAAAGACCACAAGAGATTGTGGCAAAAAGAGATAGGGATAACAATCCAGCAACTAGTTTCTTCAAAACATGTCCTCTCAAATTTTATTTTGTATCACATAGTTCTCACAAATCCTCCTTTGTGGCAAGGAGGATTTGAAGGTAAAATTTTTGTTCTGAGATGAAAACTAGTATCTGTCTGTCAACAGTTTGACTACAGATTCTGGTCTCAGGTTTGCTTGGGCAAGCATAGCCACTCCCGATTTGGTTAGGATTTGGTTTTTTGAATATTCAACCATTTCCGTCGCCATGTCCGCATCTCGCACTTGAGACTCCGAAGCTACAATGTTTACATAATTGTTACTGAGTGACTTAAGTGTAAGATCCAATCGGTTGTAATATGCTCCCAAATCGGAACGCAAACGATTTACTTTGGAAATAGCATCATCCAAGACCTGAAGCGAATCCGTGGCTTGGTTGGGTGTAGATAGAGTTAGGTTCTTCTGCGCATTTTTGAGCTTTAGAGCAGAGCTACTCATCGTGTTGATATAAACATCAACTCTTTCGCTCGCATTCGCACCTACTTGTAATGTCATAGGATTGTTTTTTGCCCTAGAAAATCGTCCGTCTAACGGCTTTACCTTATTGAATTCAGCAGTTACACTGATTCGTTCTACTTCTTCTACAAGTTGCGAAACTTCCAGTTGAACCAATTTCCGATCTTCATTCGAATAAATTCCATTGGCAGATTGAACTGATAGTTCACGTAATCTCTGTAATATGGAATTGACTTGTTCGAGATTGCCTTCTGTAACTTGCAAAAAAGACATACCATCTTGGGTATTTCTTTCCGCTTGGCTAAGACCTCGAATCTGAGACCTAAGTCGTTCGGAAACGGCAAACCCGGGTGCATCGTCCCCAGGTCTGTTGATCCGCATACCGGTTGCTAGGCGTTCCATGGATTTGTCCATGTCTCTGCCCGTGTTGGACAAGGCTCGTTTTGCAACAAGCGCACTTATATTGTGATTGATAATCATTGTCACACCCTCCTGTGTGTCCGCAGTCACGTGTTTCCCTACACGCGTAGAAAGAGCTAATTGATTGATACAGAAATGAAACGATTTCCGGATGGGGGAGGGGTTGCCTTCCCTCTTGTCCCACCTCAATTTTGCCTTTCCAGATAAATCGAATCCGAAAATTCTATCTCTGTAAAGTTTTTTTAAGGGGAAAGGGAGAGAAACTGTGAAGATCTACACTAAATTTGGAGATGCTGGAGAGACCTATCTTGCTTCAGGAATTAAAGTTTCGAAAACCGACGCCCGGGTTGCACTCTATGGCACTTGTGATGAGTTGAATAGCCAATTGGGACTTGCTTTATCCTATCTAAGAGAGCCTGGTCTCGATCCCGAATATATTAAAAATCTCGTTCTAACACAACATCTATTGTTTGAAGTGGGCTCCGAACTTGCCGGTTATGTTCCAAAAGGTTCCGTAGGTTCCGTGATCTATGAATCCGATATCCAATCCTTAGAAAATGAGATCGATCGACTTACGGAACGATTGCCAGAAATTCGCCTCTTTATTTTACCAGGTGGATCAAAACCAGCAAGTTCTCTCCATATAGCGCGGACTGTTTGCAGAAGACTTGAAAGAGAGATACTGAGATATGTGGCAGATGGTGGTGACGTGTTTTCGGAGCTTCGAGTATACTTAAATCGACTCTCAGATTACCTCTTCACTGCAGCGAGATATGCGAATTTAATTTTAAATGTAGACGAAATTACATGGAAATCGCGGACAAAAAACTAAATCATCCCAAAGGCATAACGCCTCTCTTTCTCACTGAGATGTGGGAACGTATGAGCTACTATGGAATGCGCGCAATCCTTGTTTTGTATTTGGTTGTCTCTGAAAAAAAAACAGATGAGGAAGCGGGCCAGATATATGCATTGTATACTGCCTTTGTTTATTTAACTCCTGTTTTAGGTGGATATATCACGGAAAGGTTTTTTGGCTACAAACAAGCAATCTATTTGGGTGCTTTTCTTATGATGTTTGGTCATCTTTCATTAGCTATTCCCGATTCCACGGCATTTTATGTTGGTTTGGTGCTACTTGGCCTTGGGAATGGTTTCTTTAAGCCTAACATTTCAACTGTTTTTGGAAGACTTTATGAAGAAAAGAAGGAACTAAAGGATAGTGGATACACGATTTTTTATATGGGCATCAATCTGGGAGGATTGTTAGGTCCTTTGTTCTGTGGACTACTTGCAGAGTCAGTAGACTGGCATTTGGGATTTTTAGCGGCTGGTATCGGGATGGGAATCGGTGTTTTAATATTCTATTTTGGGACAAAAGACTTTGATAAGAATGTTTGGGAGTTTAAGGGAACTGCTCCCTTAAACTCGTCGGAAAATCTCAAATCAATTCCAGGTTTCAATTCCTCCCATTTGGATACAAAACGTATCTATTTAATCATATTATTATCATTTTTTAGTATATTCTTTTGGATGAGTTTTGAACAGATGGGGAGTTCTCTAAATCTATTCGCTTTGCGTTATACGGATCGCGAAATTTTTGGTATCGAAATTCCAGCGAGTTTCCTTCAGTCGGTTAACCCTCTCTTTATCCTCCTCCTTGCTCCAGTTTTATCTTTTTTTTGGTCTGCCTTATCTCAAAGGAATTTGAACCCCAATCCCGTTTTAAAATTTGCGATCGGTTTGTTTATCATGGGGTTTGGATTTTTGATAATGGTATTCGCCTCAGAATTGGCAGAGTCTGGAACTCTCGTATCCATTTGGTTTCTCATTGCGGTTTATTTTTGGAATACAATAAGTGAGCTCTTTTTATCCCCAGTCGGTCTTTCTTTTGTAAGTAAAACGGCTCCAAAAGGAAAAACCTCCCTCCTAATGGGTGTATGGTTTTTATGCACTGCCTTTGGCCATTATTTGGCAGGAATTCTTTCGGGATTCCAAAGAAAGATGGGGAGTCTTTCGGATTTTTATTTTTTGTTTGTTATATCATCCATTTTGGCAGGACTGCTTCTATTGGGAATATACTACCTGAAGAGACAAGACATACAAAAACTACTTCGAGATTAGAATTAGAAATGAGGACCTTGATCCTTTAGTAAAAATGAAGATCAACCAGGTTTGATTTGTAGGAATCAACCAGTTGTCTTCGAAACCAAGCTCTCTATTTCTGTGAACTTTTCTTCACCTGCAAGTTGGATAACTTGTTCCGCAAGAAGTTTAGACTTCCAGGAGGAAATTTCACCAACCTTTTCAGCTATTTTTGGTAACAAAGGGATAGCGCAACTTAAATCTCTAAAACCTAATCCGAGTAATACGGATGTAAACATTGGGTCACTTGCAATCTCTCCGCAAATACTGATTGGTTTTTTTTGTGAGTTAGCAACATCGGCGATATTTTTTAAAAGTAATAAAAATACAACCTGCCATGGATTGTATAGATCATTGATTAGGTGGTTATTTCTTTCGACAGCAAGTAAGTATTGGAGTAGGTCATTTGTTCCGACACTATAAAAGTCTACATGGTTTCCCAAAAAAGGTAAATTAAGAGCGCAAGCCGGAGTCTCTACCATAATTCCGAGTGGAATTTTTTTGCTTATGATAAGCCCTGCAATCTTTAACTCTTCCAAACATTCATTTAATAGCTGTTTTGTTTTTATTATTTCGGAAAGTGTCGTAACCATAGGTAACATGATTCTCATAGTTCCGTATTCACTTGCTCTTAATAGTGCCTTCAACTGTTCTTTAAAAAAATGTGGGTGGCGGAGTAGATACCGTATTCCTCGATTTCCTAAAAATGGATTTTCCTCCTCATATCCATTTTCCATTTTATCTGCACCTATATCCCAAACTCGGAAAGTCACAGGTTTGCCAACCATTGTGAGAAGGATTTTTTTATATACTTGAAACTGTTCTTCTTCTGTGGGTTTGAATTCTATAGATTCGATAAAAAGAATCTCTGTTCGCACAAGTCCAATTCCGTCTGCCCCTCGTTCAAAGGCAGATTCAACTTCATCAAGAGAATCTATATTCACCTTAAGAGAAAAGATTTTTCCATCTTTTGTTTTTATTTCTTTGGGAAGATCACTGATTTCTCTGGGTTTCGGTGGTGTGAGATCAGTTCTGATTCCTACTTCTTTAATTTCATCCAGTTCGGGAAATCTTTGGAGTATGCCTGTTCTTGCATCTAACAATACATATTCGTCGTCTTCAATATGTGAGGTGATATTTTTTAATCCAACGATTGTCGGGATTCCAAAATTGCGCGCAATGATCGCCATATGACCCGTCTTTCCTCCGAAATCGGTAGCGATCCCTCGAATCCCCGTTTTTCCTAATTGGATCATTTCCGATGGCGAAATATCTTTTGCTACGAGAATAACACCTTCGGGGATTTTAAAATGTTCCTGTGGTTTTTCCGGGTTTAGATTTTGTTCGAGTCGTTTTCCAATATCAAGCAGGTGGTCTGCTCTCTCTCTAAAATACTCATCGGGTATGGATTGGAATTCATCGTATAGGGAACTAACTGCAGTCTCAATGGCTAAACTAGCAGACTCATGGTGTAGAGAAATCCTTTCGAATACTTTGGCTCGAAAGAGAGGATCGTTTAAAAATACAATTTGGGAATCTATGATTTCTGAGAGTTCTTTGTTCTCTTTTGCCTTTTTGACTAGATCCGAAAGTTCGTCCTCCGTTCTTTGGAGTCCCTTTTTTAGGAGTTCAATTTCAATTTTGGTTTCTTCGGGAGATAGGTTACTTCTTTCGTCTTTTTTGCGTCTGGTCTGAGCAAAGCGAAAAGCCTTTCCGTAAACCTTACCAGGATAGGCAGAAATACCTTTGAATGTAGTCTTTTCTTCCACGCCCACCCCTTTCCCAGAAGTATTTACAAAGGATGGGTCCTGAAAAGAAAAAAATCAGAATTCTTAGAGTGCGGCGTCCTTTTTCGAGAAGAGAGGGATTCTACGGCTTTTGTATTGGGTGAGCTCGTTTCCAGTATACTGGCTCATAATACACTTGGCAAGGGAGATGTCTAGCGCATGGCCAGCCTTCGAGGCAATCAAATGTCCGCGAAACGGTCTTCCCATCACCGCCAAATCTCCTACTAGGTCTAGGATTTTGTGTCGGACGCACTCATTTTCATAGCGTAGAGATTCGTTCAAATAGCCATCATCTGTAAGAACTACGGCATTGTCCAAGGAGCCACCCATTGCCAGGCCACGAGCTTGGAGGGCTTCGACATCCTTCAAAAAACCGAAGGTTCGAGCAGGTAGAATATCAGTAGAAAGGATGGACTCGTCGAGCGTTGTGGTATAAGACTGACCTCGCAGTAAAGGATGGTTGAAGTCTATGCTATAGGTAACCTTCAATTCATCGGAGGGTAGCATGACTAGGTATTTGTCCCCATCTACCACCCACATTGGGTTTTGGATAGTTATTGGTTCAATGGTTTCATTTAGAGTTTGGATGCCTGCGGCTCTTACGCCTTCTACAAAGGGAAGAGAGGATCCATCCATAATGGGAACTTCAACAGAATCAATTTCAAGAATGCAATCGGTAATACCCAAACTATGCACGGCTGCGAGTAAATGCTCAATAGTTTGCACCCGGTTTGAGCCACCATCACCAATGGTAGTGGCGTTACTGGTATCCACTACGTGATCAAGCGAGACGGGAATACGAACCTTTTGGTTCCCACGGTAGAGAAAAAATACAAGGCCAGTTCCTGCCTCTGCTGGGTGTAGTCGCAAAGTGACTGTCTTTCCTGAATGGAGTCCGATTCCCTTTAGGGTAATCGAGGATTTTAATGTCTTTCTATAAATCAGTTCTGCCATCGCCTTTCCCTCCACCCGAACCGTGCCTTGCTGGTTCAAGTCCCGGAACCGTCTGGTTACCAGGGGATTCTGGAATCGTTCCAGATCTACTTACAGGGTTTTGGAAAAAGGCATGTAGGCCATCCAAAAAACCATTTGGCGGTGCCAAAAAAATGTCTCATTTTTACAACAATGTAGTGATTTTGCTACAACCTAGAAAGCACTTAGGGCGGAACGAATGAAGCTCGTCACAGGGGCTTGTTCTCTGGTGTCTTCCAAACCTTCCCGGATTTCCTTTAAGACCACTTGTGCATCCCCGAGAGTTGTGTTTACTGACTTGTGGACATCACTTTCGTTGATAAGTTTGCCGAGAGTTCCCTGTCCTTGGTTGATCTTTGCAGTAATGGTTGCTATATTTTGAACAGTCTTTCGTATATCTGCTCGATTTTCCGCGATGAGCTCAGATAGAGAAACCAAGGGGTCTTGGGAAACCTTACCCTGGATAGGAACCATCTTACCGGACTTAGGTAGAATTTCTAGCTTGGTGATGGCAGGCTCGTCTAGCAGGTATTCTTTGGTTTTAGGATCAACTGGGAATTTACTTCCTGGGTCCAAGGCTACCACCCGACCTGAGAGTAAACTTTCGTTTTTGATCGTAATTTGGTAGTTTTCAAAAAGCTGAACGGGGTTCTTTAAGAGTAGGGTGAGCTCCACTTTCGTTCCAATTCCCATCATACCGTCACGGAGAATCTTGCCTTCTTCATCGATTTGAACCAATCTGATTTTGGAAACGTAGCCGTAAGGAACTCCATGGATGGTTACCTTGTTTCCGATTTTGATTCCCTCAGCGTCCGGAAAGTAGACTTGTAAGTTGAATCCGGCCTTTTGAAACGGTCCACCCTCAGTTACAATCGTAAAGTATCCAACAGTTGCAATCGAGATCAGGAAAAGAAAACCAACAATCAAACTCCTTCCTAGAGAAGACATATGAGCTCCGAGGATTTGTTGTAATTAGAGAGAGTCAATTGGATTTTCCTTTTTTGAGTTCCGAGTGGTCAAGAACCATCGGACCTTCTGTCCTTCCATGGATAAACTGTTGGATGATTGGATTGGTTGAATTTTGTATCTCCGAGGGTGTCCCACAAAATAAAACCTGGCCCTCATAGAGAAAGCTGATTCGGTCTGCGATTCTGTAGGCAGATTGCATGTCATGAGTGACCACGATAGATGTTAGACCCAATTCCTTCTGCAAACGAATCACTAAATCATTGATCACATTGGACATAACGGGATCTAGACCCGATGTAGGTTCGTCATACATAACAACCTTAGGCTGCGAGGTAAGCGCTCGAGCTAAACCGACTCGTTTTTTCATTCCACCTGAAATATTACTAGGAAGTGTATCTTTCGCAGGGACCAGATCGAGCCATTTTAACTTTTCCATTACGATCCGATCCAGTTCTTCGCCTTCCGCAATTTTGTGCTCTCTCAGTGGGAGTGCGACATTTTCATATACGGATAGCCAGTTGATCAAGGCGCCAGATTGGAAGAGTACTCCCATTTTGGACCTAAGTTTTTCCTTTTGTTTATCTTCCGCATGAGTTATCGACTCACCAAATATAAAACACTCACCTTCATCCGGATTTAATAAACCAGTAATATGTTTTAGGCTTACAGACTTTCCCGTCCCTGAAGGACCGAGAATGACCATGGTTTCGCCGACTTTGACCTGAATATTCATACCTTTCAGGATTTTTCTTTTTCCAAAAGCTTTATGGACGTTTTTCATTTCAATGGCAAAAGTTTCCATACATTCCTACTTGTAAAAAAGAGCCGTTAGCACATAACCAGAAAAAATGACCATTAGAAAGGAAGTAACAACCGCCTTTCTCGTGGTTTGACCAACACCGATTGCTCCACCTTCTGTCCGTAGACCCTGACTACAAGAAATCGTACTGATGACTAGACCAAACACATACCCTTTCAGGAGTCCAACATAAAGATCTTTGAGTCCTGGAACCGATGAAATCCGAAAAAAAACATCCTGGAAGTAACTTATCATATCAATTCCCAATTGAAAATGACCTACAACTGCGCCACCTAATATTCCTAATGCGGAAGAGTAGACACAAAGAATGGGGACCATTAGAGAAAATCCAAGTATCCTTGGCATAACCAGATATCGGATGGGACTTATCGACATAACTTCCAGTGCATCTATTTCCTCTGAAACTTTCATCGTGCCAATTTCTGCAGCCATGGCAGAACCCACAGAGGCCGCAAGAATGAGAGAGGTCATAAACGGACTCATTTCTCGTGTCAAAGTAATCGTCAAAAGTAGACCAATTTGTCCTTCGGCACCAAAGTCTCTGAGTCCGAGACCCGTGTTTAATCCCATGATCATTCCAGTAAAAATAGAAACGATCGAAACAACAAAGAGCGAACCAACACCCGCAATAAACATTTGATCTAGAATTTCTTTTCTTTTGAAAAAAATATGGTGTGTTTGACCAAATGCTCTGAATAAAAGTAGGACTGTATATCCAATAGCTTCGATTGTGGGTAAGATGGTTTTACGCAATTGGATCATATTTCCATCCAAAATATTTTGTAACGGTTTTCTTCTTCCCTAGTGTCAATTCCGAGTAAGCCATAGAAAAAATCATAGGAAAAACCTGTTTCCGTTTTACTATACTCTACAAGCAACGGTATATGAATATTTGTTTCCGTTTCGGACCATCTATGAGTGTAGGTCCTAGCTAAAAAATGCAATCTTTTCTCTCCATTGTTCAATCTTCGGTATTCTACGATTGAAAAAATAGGCTCCCAAACCTCTTCCATCACTTCAAATCGAACCGGAATGATGGCAAGAGTATTCCACGCAAAATTCCCTTCTGCATCTTTGTAATAACGAACCAAGGGCCAAAGTTTCCAATAGTAGTCTTCGCGTCCTGTCTGCGGAAATTCTTGTGTCATATGCGAAAAAAAAGGAACTAAAAAATATGCCTTTGCTTTGAGGTGTGATGTGTTTTGTGTTAGTTTAAAATAGAAGGGAGTAAAAAATTCGGATTCTTTATTCGCAAAATAAGAATACCCATAAATTGGAAATACAATAAATTTTTGAATATCATTCTTAGTTGACTCAGTATATTGGAAGATAAAGAAAAGAGCAGTGTAATTGGTATGGCCCGTTTTTTTATCGTATCCATATGAGAATAAGGAATTGATTATAGGAAACCAAAGAAAGGCACGAGCTTTCATATTTCCATCTTTCGAATCCTTTCGATTGTAAAATGGAAAAAAAATGGAATAGTCCGTTGGTTCTTTTTTATCCAATCTTTCCTCACCCCATTGGAAAAATGGCCACAGTATAGACATTCGTTTGTATTTCCCTTTGTGTTCAATCTTTGAATAAAGGGGAAAGATCCGTAGGTCATCTCTTACTTCTGATTTTCCTCGCATAACAAGTGGCCACAAAAAAGCTTTCGCTTCGTATGTTTTATATTTCCATTCAGAATAAATAGGAAACATAATAAAATTGATTTCTTGGTAAGAAAGTTTGTTTCTGATCTTCCCATAAAAAGGAAATATACTAAAATAATTTTCCCTTTGAGATTCACCTTTCCCCCAAACAAAAAGAGGTGTGAATAAAAAATCTTCATCTTCATCGCCTTCCTCATGTTTGAATCCTGAACCTGAGAAAAAAAATAGAGAAGACCAAGTATACCAATGGTTAGTTTCTTCCTTATAATAGATAGGGGATAGATAACTTCTGAACTGAAAGGCATAAGTCTCATCCGAAAAACTCATATAGAATGGGCGAACCGTGAAACTTTTTTGTCTCCCCCGCTTTTCTCTTTCATACAAAAACCAAAATTGGTTGTAATTCGATTTGGTATCTTCAGTAAAACTGACTGGTAATTTGGCAAATAGGGACGAAGGAAGAAAACAAAGAAGCAGAAGAAAACAGAATTGAAATTTAAAGGAAAAAACCACCTACTTCCAATATATCCAATTTCGCAAAAAGGAATCAAGTGATTTCATGTCTTTAAAAAAAGTATCTTTGTTTTTTGGTGGTGTTTCGTCGGAACATGAAATTTCGATCCGCTCTTCTTATTTTATTTTCCAAACAATTTCAAAGCTGGGTTTTGCGGTAGTTCCTATTTATATCGATCCAAATGGGAAGTTTTGGATGCCAGAGACGGAGGAATGCCAATTTCCAGATCCCAATGAATTCCCAATTACAGAATTCCTTTCTCGTTTCCATACAGTTAATAAAACGAGTTCGGAAGGTTTTTTCCAAAAATTTATAAATGCAAAGTTTGAATCCTGTGTTCTCGGCTTACATGGAGGTCAGGGCGAAAATGGAAGTATCCAGGGGTTTCTGGAAGTTTTAGGTATTCCTTACACGGGATCGGGCGTACTCGCATCGGGCCTTGCCATGGATAAATATAGATCCAATCTTTTGTTTGAGAATGCAGGTATTCCCGTAGCCCCATTTCTTGAAATACAAAGAGATGTCGACGATGTAATTAAAACGATCGAAAATCTCCACTTTTCTTTTCCTGTTTTTATAAAACCAACATTAGGCGGATCTAGTGTGAATACAGGTTCTGCAAAAACTGCAGAAGAAGCAATCCGTTTTATCCATAAAATTTTTGAGTCGGATGCAAGAGTTTTAGTCCAAGAAATGGTTAAGGGAACGGAAGTTTCTATTGGAGTGATAGAACGTTTGAAAGCGGGTCGCATCGAGGTAACCCCACTCGTGCCGACAGAAATTTTGCCCAAGACCGAATTTTTTGACTACGAGGCAAAATATAAAAAAGGTGGAAGTGAAGAAATCACACCTGCGCGTCTCAGTAGTGAGCTAACTGCAAAGTTGCAAAGTTATGCGATTCTGTGCCACAATACTTTGGGCTGCCGCGGATATTCCAGAACAGACTTTATCATTCGCGAAGGTGTACCTTTTGTACTAGAAACAAATACATTGCCTGGAATGACAGGGACAAGTCTCATTCCACAACAAGCAAAAGCGCTCGGAATTTCCATGGAGGATGTATTTCGTTCTTTAGTTGAGATTTCCCTTTTCTCTTTTTCTGGGAAAGAAATACATCATCACTAAAATCGCTAGGGTAGAAGTGACAGTTCCATAAAAGTGACTGGTATTTTCGTCGTGAAAGATCTCAAGGGTTATCCAAGTTAAAATTCCTACTGTTAAGGAAACTAAAGCGGCTTTCTCATCAGGTTTTTTGGAAAGAAGTCCAAAGAGCATCGGTACAAATAAAGTAACAAGAGAGATACCTCCTGAGTCTTCTACGAGTGCGTAGATAGATGGTTTTCCGACAGCCAACAGAAAAGAAATTAAGGCAATAATTAAAACACTTATTCGAGACAAAAGTAAAAGTCTTTTATCGTCCATATTCTTAAATAAATATTTTAGAATATTCTCGGATAGAATAGAGGACGGTGCAAGAATTGCTCCTGATGCAGTTGATAAGATAGCAGAAATTAGTGCTGAAAAAAATAGAACCTGAATCATTGGAGAGGAAAAGGTTTGAACCATTCTCGGAATGAGGAGTTGGCTATGTTCACCATCCAAATCAAAATCAGGTAATAAAGATTTTGCATGAAGTCCTAAAAATAAAGGTATTAAAGCAAATGATAGGTAAATTATGGAAGAAAGATAGGATGCATAAATGGCCGTCTTCTCAGATTTTGCACTCATAACTCTTTGAAAGATATCTTGTTGTGGTAAACTTCCAAAACCAACAACCATCCACGCAGATAAATACGTGATCCAGGCTGTATAATTCGATTCTGGGAAAAAATCAAAAAAACCATCAGGTTTGCTGGCGATTGATTCGGAGATAGGTTTTATATTGTTTATCTCCCATATAACAAAAGTTAAACCTATAATGATAGCTATTGATTGAAAAAAATCTGTCAGAGAAACGGACCACATTCCACCCAAATAGGTATAAAAAACGACAATACAGGCACCGATTAAAATTCCTGTAAATTGGGTAGTCCCAAAGATAATTTGAATCATTATTCCTAAAGCGACAAATTGGGCTGCGACCCAACCAAAATATGAAAAGATGAGGCATACTCCACCAAGAAATTCCATCTTTCTTCCGAAGCGATTTCTATAAAAATCTCCAAATGTCAAAATCTGCATTCTATAGAGATATTTTGCAAAGATCAGACCTAATAGAAAGAGGCAAAGTGCACCACCAAACGGGTCTTGTATGACAGCTAAAAAACCGCCCTTCGCAAACTCAACAGAGCTTCCAAGGATCGTTTCGCTACCAAACCAAGTCGCAAACAAAGCTGCCGTGGAGATAGGTAGAGGGAGACTTCTCCCTGCCAGAATAAAGTCCTTAGAATTTTTGACCCGTTTGGCGGCGTAAACACCGATCCCAACAGTAGTCAAGAGATAGGCTAATATATAATAAGCCTGGTGGTTCATTCTTAAAAGAGATCATCCTCCGATTTGCCCGATTCCTCTTTCTTTTTTTTGACAGATGATTTTACGATTTCACCACTTGTGCCTTTTGCTAAAAATTCAATTTTGGCTTCGGCATCCACAAGCCTCTCTTGGCATATTTTTTTTAACTCCATGCCTCTTTCATAGGCTTTGATACTATCCTCAAGTGAGAGAAGTCCTTTTTCCAGTTTTTCCGCTATTTCTTCGAGTTCTTTTAATGCCTCTTCGAAACTCGTTTGTTTTTTTTCAGCCATTTAGATACTTTCCTTTTTCATTACTTCGATAGATAATTTTCCATCCGAAAGAAAAACTTCTAAGTTTTCACCTAGTTCCACATTTTGAATCGAGGTTAATACTTTTTTGTTTTTGTTCCTGAGAACTGAATATCCTCTTTTGAGGGTTCCTAAAGGGGAAAAATGTTCCACTCGTTCCCTTACAAAAGAATAGCGGTTTGATATCCTTTCAAAGTAGCTTCCCCATACAACAGTTAAGCGATCAATTCTTTGGAATTCAGATTGTTTCCGGATAATGTAATTTTTGCCCAGGAGGGAAATTCGGTTCATTGTTTCATCCAAATGAATCGCCCTAGATTCTAATAGAGTAAGAGGATTTTGAAACACCATTCGATTCGAGATACCAGTAAGGCGTTCTCTTCCGATTTTAGTCTGATTGATGAGTGCTGACTGGAGTCGGTCTCCAAGTTCATCTAAACGTTCCAAATAATCTCTAACATTTGGTATGGCAAGTTTTGCTGCTGCTGTCGGTGTAGGAGCAGATGCGTCTGCTGCTAAATCGGACAAAACCCTATCGATTTCATGTCCTACGGCGGAAATAATCGGGACGCGACTATTATAATACGCTAATACTACCGCTTCCTGGTTGAATGCCATAAGATCCTCAAAACTTCCTCCACCTCGACCGGCAATAATGACATCAACCTCCCATTTTGGGTCATTCAATTCTTGGATTGCGGATATGATGGATGCTTCTGCTCCGTCCCCTTGGACAAGACAGGGTGAAATCAATATCTGTAAAAAAGGGTTTAGGTCCGTTGCAATTTTTATAATATCTTCTACCGCAGCACCTTTAGGGGACGTCACAATTCCCAGTCTTTTGGGAAATTTAGGGATTGGTTTTTTGTGTGCTAAATCAAAAATTCCTCTTAGACTTAGCTCTTTTTTAAGTTTTTCAATTTTTAGAAGAATATCCCCTTCGCCAAGTTCGTCGACCTTTTGAACTGTGATGCTATAATACCCACCTGGTTCATAAACAGAAACAGAACCGAAGACTAAAACCTCCATTCCGTTTTTTAAAGGATTCCCTTTGTGGTTCTTTGCCTGGAAGGAAAAGAACGCACATTTAACTACCGAGGCATTGTCTTTTAATGAGAAATACATATGCCCAGAGCTTGATGTTTGGCTGAAGTTGGAAATCTCCCCACGTACCCAAATCCCTTTAAAATCTGGGCTGTCAGAAAGTTTAGATTTAATGCGCCGATTGAGTTCTGATACTGAGATCGCAGAATCTTCGTTAGACATTTTTATGTTTGGAACCTAGTCTCTCTAAAAATTTTCCAAAAATCCCAAAGTATAATCACGAGGGTAAGTGCCATCGGACCAACGATGATCCCCGCGACACCAAACTCTTGCAATCCGCCAATCAATGAAAGAAAGATCAGAAATGGATGTGTTTTTAGTTTTTTATCCAAAATTTTGGGTTTGACTAGGTTTTCCAAAATCAAATAACAAGAGGCACCAGAAACCATAAACAGAATACTACCTGTCCAGTTTTCTTGAACAAGACCCATATAAAGTCCTATGGGTAACCAAACTACACTTGTTCCAACAACTGGGATGAGTGAAAAGATCGTCGCGATACTTGCCAATAGAAATTTGTTTGAAACTGTCGTGAAGAGAAGTAAAAAATAGACGAGTGCTCCTTGGAGAAGGGAGATAAAAAGATTTCCGAGCATTACTGTCCGAATTGCTTCCTCAATTCTTCGACCCAGTCTTTCTTCGATTTCCTGGGGAAAGGGGAGATTCATAAAGACCAAGTGTTCTAATTTGTTTCCTTCTTTGTATAAAAAAAAGAGTAAAATGAAGGTAAAAAAACCATTAAAGAAAATTGTACCAGGAAGTTCCATTGAGCCTAACAGAAAGCCCGACGAGTTTTTGAGCAAACTGTAGATCGAATCTAGATTCAAAACGTCCATATGTTGCCCAACATATTCCCTATATAAACCTGGAAGTTTGATCCAAAAAAATTCGTTTTCCGTAAAAAAGTCAGTTACCATCGGACTATTGAGCAAAAGAGCCACAATCGACTCCTCAGTCAGTTGGTTTCGCACATAATTAACCAAATTGAGTGATTCTCGAACTAAAGTAGAAACGATCAAATAAGAGGGAACGATAACTCCAGCTAACATAAGAATCACCATAATATAAGGAGAAAGATGGTGGGCCTTAACTCCTAAAATTGATTTTAGTTTTTTATGTAGCTTCCTTGTTGTGATGTAGAAGAGCAATGAGAGAAACATAGCCCAAAGATACGGCTTAAATACAAAAAAAAGAATGAAACAGGTTGTTATAAATAGAGTTGATAAGATTAGATAAACTACTGCTTCGTTTTTATTTTTAAAAAATGACATTTCAATAATTACTCTGCTTTTTGTATAAAAAATGAACTTCCGTTAGGTTACCCGATTTTGCGACGACGATGGAAAGGGATTTTTTAACGAACCCTTCCAATAAAAACGTAGTGGATTCACCATTTTTTGTCTCGTCCACGAGTGACCAATCCCCAAGTTTGGCTCGTGCTTTGATCTTTTCTTTTACTTCTGTTTCCGACTGTTCCGTGGTCAATCGTAGGCTTGCCTCTTTCAGGTTTGAAAAATTACTTTTGAGTTCGGAGCTTGCAATGAACTTTGCGTCTTCTGGAAAAAAGGAACGGGGGAGTGCACTTGGTGCCTGTGGTGGGAATTTTTGAATCAATAGTTTGTCAAATTGGTAGGATTCGGACGTTTGAGAGGCATTACAATTGGACAAAATAACAAAAATGATAGAAATAAAGGCGATTCGAATCATTAAGGAAAAGAAAATGAGAATGGGTATATCCTTCCATTCATTTTTTTAAGAATCTTAGTTGCTTAGTTTTTTTCTTCTAAGAGGGTGAGAGATGTGGATTCCGTCCTCTCGATTGACAGCTATCTGGAATTTCTAAAATCCTTACCTCCTTTGGTTCTCTGGCTATTTTTCTGTTTTTCCAATACCATAGAAAATCTGTTCCCACCTTGGCCTGGTGATACGGTTGTTGTCTTTTCAGGATTTCTTTCGGCCGGAGCAAACCCCCCTCTGGAGATTCAAGAAGTGGCCCTGGCGACCTATCTTGGAAATCTTTTGGGAGCCCTTCTTATGTATAAATTTGGGGAAGCCTTTCTCGCTTCGATCAAATCAGGTAGGATTCCTTTTCTCGCACGATTGTACCAAGAGGAAAATTGGGATAAGTCGATTCAATTTTTCCAGAGGAACCAGGTTCTTGTAGTGTTATTCTCTAGGTTTTCGGCAGGCATTCGCTTCTTTGTATCGATAATTGCCGGGATTACCAAAATGAACATGATTAAATTTGTGATCCTCTATTCGCTAGCGATCGGTTTGTGGTGCGGTGCTCTACTCACGGGTGGTTATATGCTAGGGCAAAACTGGGAACAAATTATTGTTATACTTTCCATGTACAACCGGGTCGTAGGCTTTACCCTGGCGTTGCTTTTGATTCTCTTTTTATTTCAAATCTATGTAAAAAAAAGAAGAAAGTTGACATAAAAGCATTTTTATATACTTTTCTACCCCATGACCGCTTTGGGAAATTTGGCGTTTGATTTTTATACGTTTGGCTCACTCGTTGGGGTAATTTTTACATTCTACAACGCACAACTTTTTTTGACCGTTAAAGACAAATCGGAGGCTACGTACCGGCTCGGCCTCGGGACTTTGTGGCTTGGTCTTTTCCATTTTGGATACATGGTCAATTTTTCCTTTACTGGTCCAGCAAGCGCTTACATGCGATGGATTGTAATTTGTGGAGCAATGACGGGTGCTGTCTTTTTAACAGATTTTTTTCTAAGTTTTCCCGAAACATACTATCCCAGACTTAAAAAGTATCTTCGATACTTTCAGTTATTAGCCATAACTCTTGTTATGGGATACTTTGTTGTAAGTAGTTTGTCATCTGGAAGATATTTTTTCTTTAGCGGTCATTATTGGGATTTTCCGATGCCAGCTTTTTACAAAGCATATGCGATCATTGTAATGTTTTTCTTTTTAATTTTTACTCTGGCCGGTATCACTCAAATCATAAAAATGCCCAAGGAGTCAAGAATACCAATAGCAACCATTCTTATCTCGTTTATGGTTGTTACATTAATTCCTGGTGTTATGAATGCTCAATCCAGGGACGGGGCGATTGGTCGAGGGCTCTACCAAACAGTTACAGATTTAGTTTTAGTTGTAGGACTCTTTTGTGCGAACGTAATGTTCATAAACCACACTAAAGATAAAACAACGATTCTTTCTCGGATTATAGGAATTTCTCTCGCATCCTTTTTGTTAATTTTGCAGATGGTTGCCTATACCGTGATCCAACAATCCGAAGAAAGTTACGATTTGGTGCATGCGGAACGAGCAAAGAACTATGTATTTGGTTTGGAAGTAGACCAGGAACCTTCCTTTCACTTTACATTTGATACAAAGAAAAACCAATTTCAGACAACAGGAAAGACTGCTCCTGCGGGACTCATGCCTGAGGAATACAAGGCGGAGTTTTGGAACCACTATCTGGTAACCAAAATTGCTCAGCTAAAATCAGATTCTGATTGGAAAACATCTCTTATTTCTATTCTTGAATCCTTGCCAGAAACTTCCAAAGGTTACAGGCGTGAATTGGAACGGATCTTAGCTGAATCGGAAGTAACGACTCCCAAACAACTGGTTTCAATCATTGACTCAGAAAAACGAAAGATTCTTTACAATAGAAATAAATTAAGAGAAATTCCTATCTCCGAATTAGAAACAAAGGCCCAGAAGTTATTTTTAAAGGAGGAGGGACCTCTTTCTGGATTTTACGCCGTTGCCCGTGAAATCCTGAATCAGGAAGGTCTCAGCGCGGATTCCAAATACAAAAGTTTGGAAACACTACTTTCCCCTCTGCCTCTCCACGGAGAAAGAAATTATAGGGGTAAGGTAAAATTTGCAGAGAGTAATCCAAACTATGATTTTTTTATAAGTTATTTTATAGTTGATTATCAAACAGGATTGGTACATGAAGTTGGTTATCCCTACCTAGATTATCGAAATTACCAACACTCTATCACCTTGCCATGGATATACGGTCTATTTGGTCTGATTGTTTTTGTTATTTTTGGCTTTAGATTATTTTTTAGAGGAGCGCTCATTCGACCGATTGAACAAATTATTGATGGTTTGACGGAAGTTAACTCTGGAAATTTGGAGTATAGACTGACAGTTCATGTTGAAGACGATATTGGTTTTATGGCAAGGTCTTTCAACCGTATGGTCCGCTCAATCCAGGCTGCTCGGAAAAAACTCCAACAATATGCAGAACAATTAGAAGAGAAAGTCCAAGAGCGAACCAAGGAATTGGAGAATACTCTCAAAGAAGTCCAGCATCTGAAGCACCAACAAGATGGTGATTACTTTTTAACTTCACTCTTACTGCAACCGTTTAATACAAATCATGCAAATCATGAAAATGTCCAAATTGATTTTCTATTGGAGCAAAAGAAAAAATTCACCTTCAGACATTACGAAAAAGAAATCGGAGGGGATTTAAATATCGCAAACCAAATTACTCTCAATAACAA
Source organism: Leptospira sp. (assembly GCA_027533185.1). GTDB lineage: Bacteria > Spirochaetota > Leptospiria > Leptospirales > Leptospiraceae > Leptospira_A. The sequence goes on from JAPZTS010000023.1 coordinate 144,629, forward strand.
ATCTTATACGGTCTTCTTAAATGCAGATGCGATGGGGAAATCTATGCAAGGTGCTGGTGGGGCTCTCGTACTTGGATCTGTATTTGAATCGATAATTACACGAACTCAACTTTCCAGAGAGACTCGGAATTCGTATCCTGAGAGATGGATTAAAAATACCTTTATCGAATTGCATAAGATTTTTGAAGGCTTTAATGGATCCATGTTAGTTTCACTTGTCATTGGACTCATTGAGAATGACACTGGACTTTTATACTTTATCAATGCGGAACATCCTTGGATGGTTTTATACCGAGATGGGATCGCAAGCTTTTTAGAAAATGAACTTATGTTCCGAAAATTGGGAACTTCTGGTGTAGAGGGAGAGATCTATATCAAAACCTTTCAATTGGAGCCCGGTGACGTATTGATTGCAGGTTCCGATGGTAGGGATGACCTGCTCATCAGTCATACAGATGACGGCAAACGGGTGATCAACGAAGATGAAAGGTTGTTTCTGCAGATCGTAGAGAGAGGACAGGGCGAATTAGAAGGCATCTATAAGGAGTTGGGAAAAATTGGATCGCTCACAGATGACCTCTCTCTCATCCGAGTTGCCTTTGTGGAAGAAAAAGAAAAACTAAAGATAGAACGCGATAAACTTAAAGAAATACAGTCCTTACTCACAAAAGCAAAAGAAGCAAGTGAGTCCCAAGATTTACAAGAAGCTGTGGCTTATTTGGAAAAAGCAAATTCCCTTGAGGAAAATATTCCTGAAATCAAAAAGAAGTTTATCCAACTCTATCTCAAACTGAAGGACTACGGTAGTGCTAAAAAAATGGCAAAGGATTACAGTGCCCTTCGTCCTATGGATACAGAAATTATGTACATCACAGCTTTCTGTGCAAGAAAAGTGGCCGATCTCAAAACTGCTATCGATTTTGGAGAACGGGTCAGACTGAGAGACCCAAGCCATGTAAAAAATCACATCAATCTGGGCCAGACCTATCTTGCAGACAAAAATTACCAAAGAGCGGAAAATATACTAAGTTCGGCTTTGGCACTAGACCCCGAAAATCCTAGTTTGCTTCGATTGGTAGACCACATTCGAAAAAAACAATTGAGGCCAGAAGAGAACAGATAACGTCTAATCCTTAACGTGGAAGATCGTTTTCAATTTCGTATCCATTCCAGTTTTCGAGATTTTTCTTCTGAAGAATGGAATGGGCTTGTGGCACCTGATTCCGTTTTCCAAGAGTATGAATTCCTTGCGTTACTTGAGGAAACTGGATGTATAGGCGGTAGAGATTGGTTTCCGCAAATTCTAAGCATCCGAAACTCTGGGATACTCGTTGCTCTTTTGCCCGCTTACATTCGGAAGGATAGCTATGGTGAGTTCATTTTTGATTTCCAATGGGCAAATGCCTTCCACCGTGCCGGAATCCCATACTATCCTAAATTAACGGCTGCAGTTCCTTTTACTCCCGTTAGCGGAAATCGAATTTTGATTTCACCTAACTTAAGTAAGGAGGAATCTTCTTATTGTATTAAACTTTTATTAAATGAGATTTCCAAATTGGGTTTCGAGTCTGACATGAGTTCCATCCATGTGCTTTTTTGCAAAGGAGAAGAATCAGCGGAAGCAAAAGCACTCGGATTCGTACCCAGGCTTAGCCATCAATATCATTGGATCAACCGCGGTTATTCCAATTTTGAGGAGTTTTTAGGAAACCTCGTGAAAGACCGAAGGAAAACCATCCGGCAAGAAAGGAAAAAAATCTCGGCCCAAAATTTAAAAATCCAAACCCTTGTGGGAAATGATATCCAAGAGAAACATGCGGAGCTATACTACCAATTTTATCTAGACACCCATTCTAAAAAATGGGGACAAACCTATTTAAACCGAGAGTTCTTCCATAGGATTTTTGACAGCTTTAGACATAGGCTCCATTTGGTCTTAGCGGAAGATGGGGTCGGAAATCCTTTGGGTGGAAGTATGAATGTGTACCGGGGAAAGTATTTGTTTGGAAGGTATTGGGGTGCTGTTCAGGACATACCTTTTTTGCATTTTGAATGCTGTTACTACCAACTCATTGATTTTGCGATTGAGAATAAAATGGAACGGGTGGAAGCTGGAGCCCAGGGTGAACATAAATTCTTGCGTGGCTACGAGGCTGTACCCATGCACAGCTTTCATAAAATCTTTCACAAAGAGGGAAGTAGGGTGATTTACGATTATCTTGAGCGCGAAATTCAAATGGAACAGGAAAACATAAAGGCCTACAATTCCGCTTCGCCTCTAAAAGCCTTGAGAGGTGTTTGATATGGCAAATACAAACAGAAAAGATCAAACTGATTCAAATGTTTCTGTCTTAGAAAAGGAAAAGATTAAATTAAAGAAACCTAGCAGATATAAGGTAATATTAATAAATGATGATTATACTCCTCAAGAGTTTGTAGTTTGGGTACTTGCAAATGTATTCCGAAGGTCCATGGAAGAGTCAAGGCAGATTATGTGGACTGCGCACACAACTGGGTTTGCTGTTTGTGGTGTCTATCCCCTTGATATCGCCCGAACTAAAGTAGAAGAAGTAAGAAAATTAGCGGATGAGGCAGGCCACCCTCTCCAATGCCGGCTTGCAAAAGAGGAGGAAGGCGAATGAACCTGTCCATAGATTTACAAAGAACTCTCGATTTTATTGGTAAAGAAGCAAAAAAATATCACCATGAATTTATTACGTTAGAACATTTGTTATATGGACTTAGTTTTAATGAAAAAACAAAAGATGTTTTGTTGAATGTTGGATGTGATCTGGATTTACTCAGGAAGGACTTGGTAGAATACTTTGAAGGTGAACTTTCTACGATTGCTGTACCCAATTTAAATGTCCAACCACGTTATACGGTAGGTGTTCAATTTGTACTTCAGTTTGCAGCTTTTCACGTACAAAATTCAGGTAAAGATGAGGTGGATGGCACAAATATTCTTGTAGCACTGTTTCGCGAAGAAGATAGCCAAGCATTCTTTCTCTTGACAAAACAAAATATTACTAGACTTGATGTTATACGCTATATTTCTCATGGCATTACAAAAACAGATGCATACGAAGAAGAGGATCCTTTTATTGTTGAGGGAGAAGGCAGTGATACACAGAACGAAAGAGAGAAACTCTCCAGTTTGCAAAAGTTTTGTGTCAACTTAACTGAGAAGGCGAAACTTGGAAAGTTGGATCCTTGTATCGGAAGAGACCAGGAGATTCAGAGACTGATTCATGTTTTATCTCGCCGCAGAAAAAACAATCCCATCTTTGTTGGTGAGGCTGGTGTTGGAAAAACTTCAATCGTTGAAGGTCTAGCCGAAAAGATTGCAATTGGAGCTGTTCCGAAAGGTCTTCTGGATTTTGAAATTTACTCCCTAGATATGGGTCTAGTTATGGCTGGGACTAAATTTCGGGGAGAATTTGAGGAAAGATTAAAAGATATTTTGGGCGAGTTTGTGGGCAGACCCAATCGAGTATTGTTTGTTGATGAAATCCATACAATTGTAGGCGCAGGGGCTGTGTCCGGAGGGAGTTTGGATGCATCCAACCTGATGAAGCCAGCTTTAGCCAATGGCGAATTAAAGTGTATCGGTACCACTACATATAAGGAATACAAAACTATATTTGACAAAGACCATGCTTTGTCTCGTAGGTTTCAGAAGATTGAGGTGAGTGAACCCTCTAGAGAAGACGCCATTCAGATTCTAAATGGGTTAAAAAGTAAATATGAAAGTTTCCATGGTGTTCACTATAGCGTTAAAGCGATTGAAGCTTGTGTAGATCTTTCCACTCAGTATTTAAAGGACCGTCAGCTTCCTGATAAAGCCATTGATTTGATGGATGAAGCGGGGGCCTTTGTAAAATTGAGAGATGAGAAGAAAGATCGTACAAAAAGTACGGTAGGCGTTTTAGAGATAGAATCTCTCGTTGCAAAGATAGCCAAGATACCTGAAAAGACTGTTAAGTCCAACGATCGAAAAAAACTAGAGTCTCTCGATACAGAAATGAAATCTGTAGTTTTTGGGCAAGACCATGCGATTTCCCAGATTGTAGATGCAATTCACTATTCTAGGTCAGGTCTTTCCGAAGAGACCAAACCAATCGGATCCTTTTTATTTGTTGGACCAACAGGAGTCGGAAAGACCGAAGTTGCAAAAACTTTGGCAACAAAACTGGGGATTGAGTTTTTACGTTTTGATATGAGTGAATATATGGAAAAACACTCAGTTTCACGTCTTTTAGGTTCTCCTCCAGGATATGTCGGATATGACCAAGGCGGACAACTCACAGATGCGATTTCAAAAAATCCCCATTGTGTATTACTCCTCGATGAAATTGAAAAAGCACATGAAGACATTTACAACATCCTTTTGCAAGTAATGGATCATGCAACACTTACAGATAGTACGGGTAAGAAAGCGGATTTTCGTAATGTAATCCTTGTTATGACCTCTAATACAGGTGCGAGCGAACGTCAAAAACCAATGCTCGGTTTTGATCCCGATTCGTATGATGATAGATCTATTAAGGCCGTAGAAAGAACCTTTACACCGGAATTTAGAAATCGTTTAACTGCCATCATCGAATTTGAGAATTTGACTCTACCGATTGTAGAAAAAGTAGTTGAGCGAATGTTCTCGTCTTTGCAGCAGAAAGCAAAGGAGAAAGGGATTAAGATTTCTATTACTTCGACTGCGATATCGCACTTGGCAAAAAAAGGTTATAGTAAGGAAATGGGCGCAAGGCCGATTGAAAGGCTAATCGCTTCTGAAATCGGTAAGCCACTATCTAAAAAAATACTCTTTTTAAAAGAACCGAAAAATATAGAATACATCATTGACAGAGTGACAGATGCTGGGGTTGAATCTATTTCCATTCAAGAAAAAACTTTATCTTCTTCCTGAAATGTCAAATAACCAAAAATAAAGCTAAAAAGTAAAAAAAACAAAAACCCAAAGAACATGGGGGTATATTGCAGTTCTTTTGGGTTTACAAACTCATAAAAAAAACGTTTGGGATCAAGGTATCCCCAGACTACAAGAACTGATGAAAGAAGTTGGGTAGAGAAAAACCAAACTCTTGTCCAAGCCGCCTTCCAAAAACCTAGGAAAAAAAAGTTTAACAAACTTATTAGAACAAAAATAGCATTCAATTTGGGCCCAAGAAAAACTTTTTCAGTATTTTCCAAAAACTGAATATTATAATAAAACCAAGGAGAAAGTGAACCTATAAGTTGCAAAAATAAAAAAATAAAAAAGATTTTATCGAACAATACTTTTGAGCTCCAGTAGGAATATAAAGAGATAGCCATCGACTTTAATAAATTCATCCAGCCAGAAAGGATGATAGGAATGGCACGTACAATTTGTAATACATGTTCTAAAATAGTGGCTATCCATGAAGATTTCATAGGCTTCATCGAACCGTCGCGACCATTTCTAATTCGACGCAGGCTCCGAGCGGAAGTGAGCTCACCCCGATCGCGAACCGCGAGTGTCGTCCCTTCTCACCAAAGATTTTTGAGATCAGTTCGGATGCTCCATTCGCTACGAGGTGGTGGTCCGTAAAATCGGGAGTAGATGATACAAAAACGCCTAGTTTCACAATTTCAGAAACTTCATCTAAACTTGGAATATGCAATAAGAGAGTTGCGAGGGCATTGAGAACGCATTGTTCAGCCTCCTTTTTTCCATCTTCCAGGCTGATTTGAGAGCCGAGTTGTCCCGTTTTTCGAAGCGTACCAGAGACCAAAGGAAGTTGCCCAGAAGTATAGATGGTGTCTCCGATTCGTTTGGATGGGACATAGATCGCTAGAGCTTTCGGCACCTCCGGTATCAAGATTCCGAGATTTTTGATGGATTCACTAGGGGTCATAGGGACAAAAACCGACAAAAGGGCGATTTTGGGATAATTTTTTAATTTTTTTGTAGGAAAAATAAAAAAAAAGATGAAATTGGCAGTCTATTGAATAGAGTGCTAAAAGTAAAAGCAGTCTAGAGTGAAGAGTGCTAAATAGGAGAATGAAGATGCTTTTTAGAATCTTAGACACACCGACAAAGAACAATCAGTTTTGGAGGGATTTTGATCGTTTCAACGACGAAATCACAAGAAGTATTTTGGGCAGTCAATTTGGCTCCGTTCGAAACTACCCACCGGTAAACCTTTACTCGAAGGAAGAAGAGGCTTTGGTGACTTGCCTTTTGCCAGGCTTTACTTCTGAGGCAATTGATATACAAATCAAAGACAATCTTCTTTCCATTTCTGGCAAACGGATCAAAGAGGAGCTTGCAGAAGGAACAGAAGTCCATAGGCGAGAGATCTTTGACGGAGACTTCCAGAGAACTTTGGAACTTCCGTTTCGAGTGAATCCGGAAGCAGTGCAGGCAAATTACAAAAATGGAGTCCTTAGCATCCACCTTCCAAGAAGGGAAGAAGATAGACCGAAGAAAATTTCTATTACTACAAACTAGGAGACTTATATGAATACTTTAATAAAAGACAATGAATCTAATGTTTCTACTGAACAACTAGAAAATAACAAATCTGAGGTGGGGAAACCAATAAAAACCTACTCACCTAACGTGGATATTTTTGAAACTCCTACCGAACTTAGATTCCGGGTGGAAATGCCTGGAGTGGAAAGGAAGGACGTACAAATTACTATGGAGAAAGACCAGCTAACCATTGAGGGAAAATTTTCTTTCGAAATGGGAGATGGAGGCAAAATCCAGTGGTCTGAATTTAAAGAGGGTTCTTACCTTCGTAAATTTACGATTGGAAAGGCAGTAGATTCTGAACTTGCGAAAGCGAGCGTAAACAACGGAATTCTGGATCTGGTTCTTCCAAAAATTGAACCGAAAAAAACAAAAATTCAGATACAGTAATTCTAGCGGGGGAGTTTAACTAACTTACCCCTTGTTACTTGTATTTTCAAAAGCCGTAGCAACTAACTACGGCTTTTCTTTTAAAATATTCGAAATCTCTAATAAGAGTCTTTCATTCTCAGTTTTGGTTCCAACCGTAATTCGTATGAATTCTCTGGAAATCCCTGTCGAAAAATAGCGGATGAGGATTTGCCTTTCTTTTAGTTTTTGGTAAATGGACTCGGGAGAAATACCAGCATTGGGTTTGCAGAAGAGAAAATTTGTTTCGGAAGGAAGTACAAAAAAACCTAATGCTTCTAACTCTCCTTTTAAGGACGACCTTTCCTCGATAACTAGTTTTCTTTTTTCTTCAAAATACTCCTTATCCAAAAATGAAATCTCTGCAATCTTTTGTTCTAATATCCCAACATTATACGAATCTTTTAATTTGCGTATCAAGCCTATGAGATCGCTATTTCCCATCAAATATCCAACTCGTAATCCTGCGAGTGCATAAGATTTGGAAAAAGTCCGAGAGACAACTAGATTTGGAAAATTTTTTATTTCATCAACAAGTGAACTTCCGTTTGGAGAAAAGTCGATATAGGCTTCGTCGCATAGTACAATTCCCGAAAAAGTTTTACAGAGATTTTTGATTTCTTCTTTTGGTTCCAAAATTCCCGTGGGGGCATTGGGGTGCGCAAAACACAAAAGTTTTCCTTGAACTCTCCTGAGGGTTTCCATATCAAAATGATAGTTTGGCAGTAGAGGGATACTTTGAAACTTTGCTCCCACCATAACTTGATCCGTCATGACAGGGTAGTAGGAATAAGACGGATCCGGGGATACAACTACGTCACCTGGACCAACGACAGCTTGGAAGAGTAGTCGTAATGCCTCGTCGGATCCATTGGTAACTAAAATCTGGTCGGGTGTAAGGTTGTATTCCTTTGAAATTGCAGTTTGGAGTCCAACAGAATGGTAGTTAGGATACTTTCGGAGAAGCCCAGTTTCGAAAATCGAATCCATACATTCTTTGATTTTGGGAGAGGGTGGGTATGGGTTCTCATTTGTATTCAGCTTAATGGTTTCGGCAGAAAGTGATGGTTGTTCACCCGGTGTATAGGGTTTGAAATCCAGAACCTCTTTTCGCACCCATCCTTCGATTTGCAATTTTTGGTTCATAAGCGGTTTAGCGCATTGATATAGGCTTTTGCGCAAGCTTCAATGATGTCGGTTGAGTCACCCTTTCCCACAACTCGCTTTTCTCCTAATTCAATGGTGACACTGGCTTCAGCCATAGCATCTGTGCCTTCGGTAACAGGGGAAATCACAAGGCGAGATAGAAGGGGTTTTATCCCTGTTATATGGTCTATTGCCTTGAAGATACTGTCAACGGGACCGTCTCCTTCCTGGGAAGATTCCTTGGTTTCATTGCCAACCTTTAGAATAACTTTTGATTTGGGTGGGTGGTTTGTGCCAGTACTTTGTTCAAAGGAAATCAATGCATAGGTTTCCTCAACTTGGGAACGGCTCACTTCCGCTTGGAAAAGAGCTGCAATGTCTTCGTCAAAAACTTCCTTTTTTTTATCGGCAATCTCTAGAAATCGATTGTATGCGTTATCAATCTCTTCCGGCTTGGGGTCAAAACCGAGTCGAATGATACGATCTTTGAAGCCTGCTCTTCCCGAGTGCCTTCCCAAAACCATACGATTGGATTTGAGGCCTACAGATTCAGGAGTCATAATTTCATATGTCTGCCTATTCTTAATGACTCCGTCTTGGTGGATTCCCGATTCATGGGCGAATGCGTTGGCTCCAACAATGGCTTTGTTAGGTTGAACTACCATTCCTGTGATGGTTTTCACGAGATGAGAACCCCGAGTGATCAGTGTTGAATCGATCTTTGTTTCCACGCCGAACTTATCTTTTCTAGTTTTCAGTGCCATGACAATTTCTTCCATGGCTGTGTTGCCCGCACGTTCACCGATACCATTTATAGTGCATTCAATTTGGCGACCCCCAGCAAGTACGGTTGCCAGTGAATTGGCGACCGCAAGCCCTAAATCATTATGACAGTGAGCAGAAAAGATAACTTTATCCGCTCCTTTAACTTCTTTTTTCAAGAACTGAAAGAGATCCATATATTCTTGTGGTGTCGTATAACCGACTGTATCTGGAATATTAATTGTGGTTGCGCCTTCTTCAATGACGGCTTCCACAAGTTCACGTAAAAAACTCCATTCGGATCGAGTGGCATCTTCCGGAGAAAATTCAACATCTTCAACAAAGTCTCTGGCCATCCTAACAGCATTCCGCGCCATTTCCAAAACTTCCGCCGGAGATTTGCCAAGTTTGTGTTTCATATGAATGGGAGAACTTGCAATAAAGGTATGAATTCGTTTTAACTTTGCTGGTTTTAATGCATCTCTCGCAGCTTCCAGATCAGCGCGCATGGCACGTGCGAGTCCACAGATGATCGGTCCTTCGATCTCCCGGGCGATCCTTTGGACTGCGTTGAACTGCACAGGTGAGGAAACAGGAAATCCTGCTTCAATGATATCCACTCGCATCCGAGCCAGATGCTGCGCAATCTCCACCTTTTCATCTTCGCTCATGGCAGCGCCTGGGCATTGCTCTCCGTCTCGCAGTGTGGTATCAAAAATACGTACAAAATCTTCCATCTCATTCCAGATCATAGCTTCGGGGGAAAGTGTCAAGGAGTATGAGATGATCGCAACCGGAATGCCCCGGTGATCCATTTGTAGGGTTCACCCGTTTCCGTAACTGGAATGGATTCCCACTTGCCCTCGGACCAAAAACGAATGGGCTTTTCCCTTTCGTAGTCTACTTCTTTGGGCGGAGGAAGTTTAAGTGAAACATCAAATCTCTCCGTTTTCACGTAAAAGGAAAAAACCAAAAAGATCAAAATGGAAATCTTTAGGCAAGAAGTTAAAAGAATTTGGATTTTTTTGGATGGAAAGTAACTCCAGTCAGATAACTGATTCAATTGGATAATCCCAGTTAACAAGGAATAGATGAGGAATGGGAAAAAATACCGTATTGGAAATGGGTTTTCGTAGGTAAATCTTCCAATTAATAATGTAACAAGCAAACTAAAACTAAAGAAGAGTATACTTAATTTTCGTTTGTTACTTCCTTGAAACACGATAGCAAGAAAACTTAAACCCAGCAAAAAAAACAAGGTAGGGGTCTTATAAAACATGACCTTAAAAAAATCATATAAGTAGTGAATGGAAAGTGATAGGATTTGGAAAAGATCTAAAGAAAAGATTTTTTGCTGAAGTATAAAAAAACTCTTTGGAATGCTGAATAATTGTTGGATATAAAAAAGAGTTAGTTCACCAAAAAAAACGATTAGAAAAAAAATATATAAAATACGATTATTCGGAAATCTTGAGAGTTGGTTCTTTTCCTGAAGAATCATTAGATAAAAAACTCCACCAATCGAAAAGGCCAATCTATCAGAGATATAAAGAAAGAAAAAGAGAATCACAAATAAAGCTAACATAAGTTTGGACTTCGTATCAAAAAATAGATTAGGGAAGAGAATACGAACTCCCAATAGAAATAGAATAAAAAGAAAACCTGTAGAATGGTGGGCACTAGCAAAAAGAGTATGAAGGATTTTTGGGGATTCATCGAAAAAGATTGAAAGGATGATAAAAAACCATAGAAAAAGGGTTACCTGGTAGACATATTTTCTTGCATAGTAGGAATCTCTCCTAAACTTCCAAAATATATATATCCCTAACTGAAACGTTAAAAATTGAAAAACTCCGTATACTGTGGGCAGATATAAAAAGGGGAAACATAAATAAAGAATACCCATAACAATTCCATCCGGAAAAAAATAGGGAGAAGGAGGTAGAATCCAACCTTGCCATTCTCCTCGAAACATGTCCTGAATGAAGACGGGAAGAAATAGGTTGTCGGCAGAGTACAAAAAGCTGAAATAGAATGTTTCGCATAACAGAAAGGATATGAACGTGGATAAGATTAGAAAGAGTATGAATCGAATCGATTCGCTCTTCCAAATTTTTCGAGAATTTTGAACGGTCACAGTCTAATAACATAGATGAGTGAAGGGAAAGAAAAACAATTTTTAAATTTTTTCTCCGTCAATTTGTTTGCGGGAGAAGATTCGCGAAACATACTGGAGGCATACCGAACCTTTTTAAACGGAAAGGTCCTACATAGCACCAAACAACATTCTGAATATCAATTAAATACGGGTGAGCGGATTGTATTCTCTGTTGAATCTGAAGATTGCCCGGTGAGACCTGGAACAGTCACATTTTGGACAAATCGCGGTATGAAAGTTCGATTTCCATCGAACTTTCGTTTGGTATCAGCTCCGAGTCATCAAAAGTATGAGCTTTGGGAGGATCCTTACGGAAATTGGATATGGCTCTATTTTTTGGTTGATAAATAATCTCGGAGTCTGTCTGGAAAATCGGAGATAAGTCCGATGACACCTGCACCCAAACATTTTTCCCAATTGCTGGGATCATTTACTGTATAGGGTACGACACCAAGATTTTCTTTTTTTAGTTGGGATACAAATTCTTTTGTGACAGAAGTAAAATGCGGAAGAATCAGATCTGGCTCATAATCCAAATAGTTTGCAGGTAGCTTATCTCCCTTTTCGAGAAGATACCCACGAAGCAAGTTTGGATTTTCTTTTTGGATGAGTTTTAAAATTTCCCAGTCAAAGGATGATACAAAAGATCTAGTTACCAAATGGAACTGATCGATCAATTTTAATACTTTTGCAACAAGTTGTTCCCTCTCTTTTGGATCCTGTTGAGATTTGAGTTCAATATCAAAAATCGTAGTCTGAGGTAAAGATTCCACTACCTCTTGTAAGGTGGGAATTGTCTCTCCTTCAAAATCTTCGCTAAAAAATAATCCAGATTCCAAGGATTTGAGCTCTTTCAAACTAAGATTTCGAACAGCGCCAGTTCCATCCGTGGTTCGATCCACAGTAAAATCATGGATTACAACGGGTTCTCCTGTTTTGCAAAGCATTGTATCCAATTCAAATAGATTGGTATATTCACTACCCATAAGAAACGATACTATTGTGTTTTCCGGAGAAATTCCCTTAGCCCCTCGGTGCCCAATATTGGCTGGGAAGGGAGAGAGAAGTGATGAAATCTGTTTGGTTCTTGGCATTCTATCCTGCTTGGATGGTGGATTCCATTCC
>JAPZTS010000037.1 GCA_027533185.1 Leptospira sp.
AAGCATAATATAAAAATCGGTAAATTCAGATTGCTGAGATTCTATTTTAATTTTGAATTCGTCACTTAGATTTGTAGTTTTTTTATTTTCAAAAAAATTTTGAAATCGATGACTGGAGATGAGTGGTCTCAACTCAACTGAAAAATACCGACCATTCCGATGGATCTCATCAAAAACCGAATCTTCCTTAAATTCCCATAATCCATACGCAGCTATAGATTTACCAGTATCCGATTTCATCCGCATACGAAATGGATCTGAATTATCCTTTCCATAATTGATTGCCAAGTAGATATCACTTTGAGAGCCATCCTTTGTTTTCCCAATCCACTTGGGGAAATGATTCAATCGAGAAACTTCTAAAAATTCTTCTTCACGGAATCCTAAGTCAGAACGAGACAAAAAACCAGAATTGTAAATTTTAACTTTGGTTTTTGTAAGATCCTTATTGACAAAAAAATCTAAATTGTCTGAATTTAACCTTTGTTTTATAATAGTTAATTCATTATAAAGTTTTTGTATATCCAACGAATACAAGGATACTCCTTCCGCCCTTTCCAATGGTAGTATATCTTCAAGTGTGTTATTTATACATCCGAACCTTACTTTAAATCCTTTTAATTTCAATTCATTCGTAATTTTGGGGAGAATCGAGAGATCCAAAGGATTTCGTATATATACTAATATTGTATTAGACCAAGGTAATGAATGTTCTCTAGGAACAACAAGAATCTCCGCCTCAGGAATTCGTTGACGAACCTCTTCTTCTAAATTTAAAACCAAAGGATATAGTTCATTTTTGGAAGTTGTAAAGGAAGAATCTATCTCGACCCATACTCCCTGTTTTTCTAATTTTGGGAATATTTCGTACGAAACAGATAATAAAACTAGAATGAGAAGTGGTACTACGAGAAGGATCGCATTCGACCGAAAATACTTGCCAATGTATCTTCCAGAACGCAAACATAAATTTTCAAAAATTTCGCATCTGCTATCTTTTTCTAAATTAGCAAGAACTACAGATCCAAACCGAAGAAACAAAGCAGGGACAATCAAAAGTGCAGAAACAAATCCAGAAGCAATTAAAATAGAAATGATTTTTGCAAAATCCTTAAAAAGAAACAATATCTTATCTTCCACAAGGATAATGGGAAGAAAGACGATTACAGTGGTTGCCATTGCAGAAAAAATTGAGAGCAAAACAGATGTTATTCCCTTTTTTATATTTTCTAATTTTGAAAAAGATGACCCGTTCTCTTTGTGGATACTGTATATAACAACATTCATCGAATCATACATAACTCCTATTCCAATCCCAAACGCACAAAATGTCAGAACGTGGAAAGGAATTGAGAATAATATGAGGAAATGAAATGCTATTAAGATTCCAAACAGCAATCCTAATATGAGATAAATTGAATATTTTATAGAGCGATAGTAGTAATAAGAAATCAAAAAAGAACCCAAAAAAGCCAAAACAGAAAAAAGTAACGTCCAAAAAATCTGATTTTTTAAATATTCACTTTCATCAGAAAGTATACTGGCATACTCAAGTCTTTCAAACTTGAGTATGTTTTTTTTCACCATACTCGCAAGCAAAAGAGGATTTGACTCAGGCAAACGGAAGATACGAATCAAAACTGTACTCTTTTGATTCCACCGAGTCCACTTTCTTTTTGATTCAAGTGGCTTATGTATGGAAATAACCCTACCTAATTCAATAGGCTTTCTTATCGTAGAAACATCAGTCGAAATCTTTGGAAGGTCCCAAACATCTTGGTAACGTGTCTCTGCTTGCAACAAATACGATTCTGTTTTTGTCTCCAAAATTCCCAAGGATTCCTTTTTCTGGTATCTATGAAGTGAATCTTCTACGATTTTTGTATGAACTGGAAAAGAATCCATCTTTAGTGAATCTGCTGAGATCAAAATAGGGTCCCTTTCAAGTCCAAAAACTTGAATCAAAGAAATACCGTCTAACTTTTGTATGTTATCTTTAAATTCATTTATCTCACGAGAAAGAGAGTCGAAATTATCATCCTCGGGCATGGGTATAGCAATTTCGTAGAAGGGAAGGATCGATTTTTGAATCCTTGATACGAGACTACGATTGGTTTGAGAAGGCAATACGTCCTTAGTCCCAAAGATGATTTGTTGGATATTTTCATATACTTCGTCCGGAGAATTGGAGCCTTTTATATATAATTCGATCTCAGATCTTCCAAAAGTAGATCTACCTCGAATCTCCTTCAAATCTTTTGTTTTTTCCAAAGCCTGAATCAATGGAAAAGTGATGAGACTATCTACTTCTTCTGCTCCCAAATTTTCTATTTGAGTTAAGATAGTAAAACCTAACGGGTCTATATTGGGCAAAAGAGAAACCTTTACCTTGTCGATCTGCAAACAAAAGGATAGAACAAGCCCAAAAAAAAATGCAAAAATTATATATGTATTTCTATATATGGTATCAAAAATAGAATCAATCATTCTCAGTCTTTAACAGAGACCATTTGATTTAAGAGAATTTGATCTGTTTCTTCTAATCCACTAATCACTTCGGCCTCGAGTTCGCCCGAGAGGATTCGAATAAACCGTTTTTTCGTTTGAGAACCCACCTTCACATACACAAAAAACCCAGACTCTTTATCCCCCTTTATCAAAGAATTGGGAATATAAAGTTTCTGTTGTTTGGTATCGAGCTCCATCAATATAGTTCCATACATGCCTGGTAGTAATCGAATTTTTTTACCTGTAATCCTTGCCTTAATTAAAATACTATGTGTCGCCTTTTCCAGATAAGGTGATATGAAGTGAACCGTTGCTTCTATTGGAATTGTAGACTGGTTTGGTAAAAAAAATTGAATTTTCTTTGATTGATTAAATTTTTCCAAATCCATTTCTGAAATAGCAAAGGCTACATTCAAATTGGTTCCTGAGAACATTTCGAGAATGGGACTTGTATTATTTGGCACAAGTCCATTTAGGTTCACAAGTATCTTTGAGATGGTTCCGTCAATGGGGGCCTTAATTTCCGTTTCTGATAAGATTTTTTTGGCGTTTTCAAGATTCTCTTTAGCAATTTTCACTTGAGAAATTTGCAAAGAATACTCGGCTTGTTCCAATTCCGTATTTGTTTGTTTCCAGCTTTGCAATCGTTTTGTGAAGTCTAAAACTTGCTCGGAATCACTTAACACGAGACCAGTGAGAAGAGATTCTCGTTCTCGTATTAAATTTTGAAACAAAATCTTTTTTTCATCGATCTCAGCTTGCGATTTTTCTATTTCCAAAAGAGAAATGGAACCTGCCTTCCACAACTCTCTTTTCTTCTGGAAGTTTTCTTTTGCATTCTCCAAATTTCTCTCATTCAAAACGATAAGATCTGTCAGTTTATCTATATCACGCAATTTGATTTCTATTTTTGTTTCTGCAATCTTTAACTTTTCTCTTGCTACCACTAGATATGAATTTGCAACTTCTAAGGCGGCTTGGTATTTTTTTATATCTGACTGATAAATATCATCTTCAAGCTTTAGAAGCAATTGGCCTTTTTTAACGGAGTCTCCTTCCTTCACTAAAATCTTAGAAATTCTCCCCGCAATTTTTGAAGTAATCCATATTTCGTTTTCTGGCTCCAAAACGGCCGATGACTCATATACATCTGATACCAATCGTTTTTCAGGAAGGATCGTTACAGATTCTTCCGAAACGGAATCGGAATTCTTTACCATTCGCAAGTTTGAATTGATACTAGGGTAATAAAACCTTCGTAAGACTGGCAACTTCTCACGTAAAGACTCCCATGAAAAAAAAGTTACGAGTAAAGATGAAACGACGTATCCAAGAACGATATATACTAGTTTGAGACCGAGCGATTTCATTCAAATTTGTCCATAACCAATCAGAATAAAAAATAAAGTGACTAGCCCCCAAACGAAGTTAGTACGATGTTTTGGAATTAAAAAAGGTGATTTTGAAAAAGAAGAATTCAGAATATGTTTGAAAGTAAAAAAAACTCCACTGAGAAAAAGACAAAATGTAACTATGTAATTTATCCCATAAAATTCGAAAATCTTCCAGCTACTTTGGATTCGATTCAAAACGTAAAGAAGAGTTGTAAATAGGAACAAGATACGAAAATACTCTAGATGAATAAGGAATAAACTTTTCCATAAGTGTTTTATCTTTTCTAATAAAAAGAGAATTACATAATGTATAAAAATACTAAAAACAAAAAAGGTTAGATACAAAAACAATAGAAGAAAAAGATTCCAAGGATACAAACTCATTTTTTGAAAAAGATTTTGTGAATAGGAATTATCTACTAATACAGATTTGTTGTAGTTTTGAAATTCATCAATACTTATCAAGTATCCGAAAAAATACACACAGATGTAGACGGAGACAGCCACAAGAAGATTTAGCGCCAACTTTTTAACTTCATTCCGGTAAATCAGAGTATCATTAAGTGCCTCTGCAGATAGCATTACAGTGCTTCCACTTATCCATTTACAGAGTTCCTTCCACTTCATTATTATAATTTGCAAACGTTTCATGTTTTACCTTTCCTTGTCTGAATTTATTTTTTGCATAAGCGAAAGGTAGTGTTGGAATTCTTGAATTTTGGTCCCCAACGTATCAATTTTTTTAGTTTTTAAATCGGAAGGAAATAATTTGAGTAACAAAAGAAGCGCTTCTGGGGATACTTTTGCGTAATTTTCTAATTGGAATTCTTCTTCCTTCGAGGGTTTCCTTTTCAATAAGAGATGGGCTTTCATTCGGAATAGAAAGATTTCAGGACTTAGGTCTCGAAGGGAAATACTTGTTTTGTCCAAAAATTTTCCGAACTCATTGCGATAGAAAAGTGATTTCAAATAAATCTCCGATTCTAAACCATTCATATCTTTTCCATCCAGTAGTAAAACAACGATATCTAGCTGGTTTTTTCGATACGCATCTAGAACAAGCGAATATCGATCTTTTTCTCCCTCCTCTGAGCAAGAATACAATAAGATCATAAGAGATACCATCCAAATTGCAAAAAAGAATTTAACCTGATTCATAGTGGAATTCCACCTAATAATTGTTTAGCCATTTTGTTTGCCTCAAAGTTCTGGCGTTCCTTTGATAACTTCCATTCTAGATCAGAGATAAAAAAGTGGTTATTTTTTCTAAGTTTAATGACAACTCTGAGTAAATCCCCATTTTCAAATAACAAAGGACTTGGTTTATAAAAGAATCGAATTTCCAAACAAGGGCTTTGATTGACTAAGTAGGAATTGCATTCATTCATAAAAGAGTAGCGCTTGGAACCTTCATGGCCCATCGCCTTTTTTACAGATGACCTAACACTGCTACTAACACTAGTTTCGGACTCTGAATCGATTTCTTCGGAGCGAACAACATAACCATTCTTATTTAGTATTTCATAAATCTCATAGACAAACTCTTCTTCCAAGGAATACGAAATTGCGTTTCGAGAATAATGAATTGAAGGGATATAGATAGGTTCGACTTTAGAGAAGGAATATTCCTCAAACTTCAACTGATTTCCATTACTGCAACTCACGATCGTAACTAAAGCTACTAAAAAGATATGAATCTTCATTTTGCCTCCATTATAAAAACAAATGGTAATGGCAGATTACGACCGTTTGCCGATTTAGCAGATGTATCAACCCTCAACTCGTAAAATGGAAAAAAATCTGGTGCATTATTAGATTTCATGAGATTAAAATCTCCTCCTGTATTTGAATTTCCAAATAACAATCCATTGCAGCTTGCCTCGGATTCGGAATACAACAGAGTCAATTCGCGACATCCAAACGGATATTCGCTTTGACAATGTTCCCATTTCCAAGACGCCAGTCTTATAGCTGTGCTTGGCGGGGAAATACGGGATAACCTAACCGAGGTGATCACAGAACCTAAATCCATAAATTCTGAAAAGATAAGTTTAAAATTATCAGTTGTTATATCATCACACCCGAAGTTCGATCCCTGCGATCCTGTACCATCATCTCCCCCTCGAAATCTATAATATTGAGGCGGAAGTGTGGATTTACCTGAATCCCAAAAGCAATGAAGGCTATTCCAGTTTGCCCCAGAACTTCCACCCAAAATCGTTTGGTTGAGTCCACATTGCTGGGATTCGACACCAACAGCCAAAACAGAGGGAACGGTAAAAGCATTTGTCACAAAGGCTATTGGTATATTTTTTCCCAAGGGAATCGAATCACTTGAAACCATCGTGTTTAGCAATAGCATTGTATAACTAAAGTTATCCTTAAATGGTTCCGTAGGCGAAAAATTCAGAGTGTATTCATTATCCCAACGGAACTTTCCTGAGATTTGCGGAAGAAAACTAATTTGATCTAGCTGTCCTTTCATCTTGGTATTGAATACAAATTGAATGGGTTTTTTCTGAGTCCGACAAAGGATCGGCATACTAGAGTAATTTAATATATTCTCATAAACTCGAGACTCTCCTTCACATTGACTTAACGAACCTGTCTCTGCGAATACAGAAATGAGTTCTGGCACTTCCTTCCCCTTCCCAACATGGAACGGAATGGTATAAACAGTATCTAAGTCTTTACCAGAAATAGACTCGCAGTCTTTTGTAACTCGTATTTTGTACGATCCAAACGGGAGCTTGGTATCTGGGAAAAAACGCAATTCTGAGGAATTATATTCAAACTTTCCTTCAATTTTTGGTTCGAACTGGAATGCCGACGTACAAGATTCCATATTCATGTTCTGGTTGAACAACAAATAGACTACTAAATCTCGACCTAAATCTGTTTGCCCTGGATTAGGAGTATGAATTAAGATTTTTGGGGCTTCAGAATTTTCTAAAAGACCCAAAGTATCATCAAAAATATGGTCTTTCAATTTACATTGAAATAACAGACCAAACAATAAATATATTACTACTTTTTTCATAATTTTTTTTCCAGAAAGTAAGGGTAAACATTTTTGAGATTTGGTTCCTTCGATTCTATATAAATCTTTTTATTTTCATTAAAATCTTTGAAAACATCGACCCAGTTGGAAAGTTCATACTTCCCTAAAAAATCATAATTGCTATTCGATACAACTGATTGACCTGTTAGTTGAGAGTATTCAATAAATTGAACGATAAAATACAAATAAGACTCTATCGTTTTAATCAATTGCGACAATAGCTCATCTTCGTCTTTCATAAATTCTAGTAAAGAAAGATGCCCGAGAGTATATTCGTTTTCTCGAATTTGTTTGTATTCCAAAATCTGTAAGTATTTATCCCAATTCAGTTTGTAGAGGTCTAAACTTTCTTGGATTTTTAGTTGTTTGGATGAAAGCTCAAAACTAAGTTTTTCACTCAGGTATTTTTCATTCGCAACGGCTGATTTTAGATTCCATTTTGATTCAAATTCCTTTCGTGCATGAGAAAAATCGTCAAACAACTGCAAGTTTCCATTTTGGAAGAGATTTTCTCCGCGGCCTACATACTGAGGTCCAAATCCTGGAATTCTTTGAATTCCAGTTCCCTCCGTTTGGACACCAGCTAAACTTGATCCATTAAAACTCGAACTCCCTAAATTCGCCTGAACTCCCAAGGAAAATCCGTAGACTTGGTTCTTTACAGGAAGACCGTCATTTGTGTTTTTTCCCAAATAGCCGCCTATCACAACTTTTGGTTTCCAGGATTCGTTTTGCGCCTCTTCGTCGATTTTTGCTTGTTCGATTTGGAACCGAGACTTTCGTATTGGTGGTAAAGAACTGATTTCGATAGACTCTTCTTTGTTTGGAATTTTTTTCCAGTGGAAACCAAAAATATACTTAGGTTGGATTTCAAATCCGCCCAATTCCTCACCACCTAAGAGGCGCACTAAATTTGCTTTGGCGATTTGTTTGGAAGTTTGTATGCGAATCTTTTTGTCTTCCCATTCCTTCCACTTGATCTCGTACAATTTTAGATCTTTCTTTGAAACAAAACCAAGTTTGAATTCTCTCTGAATGCGATTGATTTCTTCATTCACCTTCAAAGAATGTCCTTCGTTTAAAATTTCAAAAATGGACCATTTCGAAAGTTCTATGTAAGCTAAAGAAATTTCTTTCTGAATTTGGTTAAACTCTTGTATCCAATCTTCTTTATGTATCAAAGATTGTACTTTGAATTTTTGAATATCTCGATCGGTATCACCTCCGTCATATAACATTTGTTGTATTTGAATACGCAGATCGTGGTATTCGCTATCGATTTGATTTTTATTCTCCGCATTTGTGCCAAAGTACTGGATACCGACCTTGGGAAGGTAGTTTCGCCATTTTTCCCTCTCGAGTAATGGAAAGAGTTTTGCCTTCTCTTTCGATGTGGACAAAAGATAGTGATTTGTAAGACCTACGGCCAAACAGTCTTCCAAACTAAGAACCACTTCCTTAGAAAAAATAGATTCGTAAGTTAGAAAAAAATAAACCAAAAGCAGATAAAACTTTCGCATCGCCTAAACAAGGTGAACGAAATTCATTTTGGTCCCCGTTCCTCTTAGTTTTTTATTTTTTTCGCTTGTAAGAAACCTGGATTTTAAGGTAAAAAGAAAGAATGCGTACACTCTTTGGATTCTGTCTCTTTATCGTTTTTTCTTGGTCTGTTTTGGGAGAAGAAGTCGCGGTGGTCAGTTTTGTTCAGGGTGTAAACTACGCAAAATCCGACCGATTCAAAACGGGAAGGGAAACCTTAAAATTAGGATCCATTCTCGAAAAGGGAGATACGATCGTTTCTGAAGAAGGCAGTTGCGAAATACAACTTGCTACGCATGCTACGATTCGTACGAATAAGTATACTGAAATCAAAATTGATCGACTTTTGGACAATAGCCAAACAGCACTAGAGCTAGTCAGTGGCAAACTCTTTGTCAAGGCGCACAAGGAAGACGGAGAGAGGAGGCAACTCAATATCGCAACTCCAAGTTATGTAGCAGGCGTTAGGGGGACAGAGTTTCTCGTTGCTACTCCCAATTCCGATGGAGAGGACGATGAAATCAAATTGGACACAGGAGTCTACGTAAATGAAGGATCGGTTGGTGTTACTCCGAATGGTTCAAAAAATGAAGTAGTAGTTTCCGAAAACGAAGAAATCGTGAGCAAAGGAAACAAACTTAAAAAACAAATACTAAACGAATTTGCAAAAGAAAAAATGAAAATCTTTGCAGAATTCAATCAACTAAAAAAAGAAAACTACGAAAGATACAAAGAGCAAAGAAGGAAAAATAGCGAAATTCTGAATCAATTCAAATCTCAGGAGACGGACTGATGAGACGAATTCTATCCATTATACTTTTATTGGTAACTATAACACTCTTTTCTTATGATGGAAAACCAATAAACCCAGTCATCAAAATAGGCATTGAAAGTAGTGATGACACAAGCGACTCAATCGAACTTAGAGACTATCTTAGAAGCCAGGTATCAAAGACCAACAGAGGCGAGGTTGCATTTTCACTAAAAGGTGTATCTTTTTCAGAGTTCAGTTTTGATCGAGATGGAAACCCAGATTCATTTACAAGACAGGAATTGAAGAAGTTTGGTCAAATCGACAAACTTACGTTAGTTTCATCAAAGAAAGGGTATACGTTTATTTCCCTAATTGATGTCAACTCTGGCAAATTAGAATATAAAAATGGACTCCCGGACAGATTAACTAAAACTCTAGTTGATGACTTTGTACAGACCTTGGACAGGAAGAACATCCAACTTGCGCTGCAAATGCCCCGTTCGACCGAGACCGCGACAGTTCAGTTGCACTCGATTCAATCAAACTACAGGATTGGGGAACCCATTAGATTTGAATTAGAATCTAATGAGGATCGATTCGTCTACGTAGTTGTATTGCCTGAGAATGGACAAGATGAACCTGTTCTTCTCTTTCCAAACTCCCTACAAAAGAATCACTATCTGAAAAAAGGCGACCGTGTGACTATACCTGACATTCGAATCGCCTTCAAATCCTCCCAGTCCAAAAAAGAGACGGTTCGCGTTTTTACCCCCAAAGAAGAATGGAAGGATATTCGGTTGGGACAGGGAAGGGATAATTTGTATAAGATTATGCCTCAAGCAATCACAGGGACAAAATCTTCTGATATTGGCCCCCTCTCTCTTGCAAGAAGTATATTTGATTCTCCGAAGTCCGATTTTGAGTTTTTGATTTCCACCAACTAAACAGAAAATTCAGTCTTGAAAAAATAATTATTTGCCTGTATATTTCCAGATATGGGCAAACGAACAATTCTAATCATCCTAATTCTATTGTTTTTCTCTAGTTGTTCTTATTTCAAAAAGGACAAGGACGATGATAAAACCCTTGGACTTTTACTGTTGGCTTTTCTTTCGCAAGACAACGGTGGATGCTCAGGCAAAAAGTCAGGTTTTACAATCTGTATTCCCAAAGGAATTGCAGAATGAAGGCCAAACATTTTATCTACCTCCTCCTTTTTTTTGGGATCAGTCTACAAATCTCTGACTTTAGTAAATTCCAAAGATTGAGCTTCGAAGAAAAATTGGTTTCCCTTACCAATGATACTCTGCGATTTCGACTCGGCGTAGAACAAACATTTGCTGATGCTAATTCTTGGGGTTTTGTTCGCCAATCTGCTACATGGGCAAGGGGCAATTCTAATCTTATCGATGGTATAATCCAAGGCACAAAAGATGCCGGTTTTTTTAGATCAGAAGGCGCGAGTGACCAAAGCTTTGACGTCAACTTGGCTGGAATTGGAGCAGTTAAACTCAGACTTCGGCTCAAACAAACCACTCCCTTCTCAGTTGCTTCTTCTGCTTACAATGGAAACAAAACATTCAAAAATCTTATAGAGTTTACAAAACCGTCCAAGCCAACACCCAGCATACAGTTGTTTTTCGATGATCCAGACACGCTGAATGGGAATAATGGAGCGTTGATATACTACAAACTCAGTGATTTTGACAACCCCCAGTGGAAGGATGTGGGGAATGTAATTACGGAAAGCTACACTGCTATGGATTCGGTAAGTTACGGAACAAAGTTTCAAACTTACACCTGGCGCGGTGGTCCTGAAAATGCTTCTTGGATCAGTGATATTGGAAGGGTTATTCTTACAGAAGTGGACGAAGGTAGACAATTGTGTTTCCGCTCTGTCATAAGAATTAAATTCAGCAAACTGATCGCAATTGCACCGTCACAAACGACAGCCCTCCAAAATCTCAGGACAGCTTGCGGTGGTGCAGATCAAATCTACTACGGTCTTGCTTATATGCAAAATTTCAGTAGCCCCTTTCTAACTACGGCAAAAGCAAGTTACTCTCCCCTCACAGGCAATATTCGATTTCCTGAAACAATTTGTGGATTGTCTTTTTCTGGTGCCAGACTGTCGTTCGGTTTGTTCGACGTAAATGGATTTGTTCGTGATGGAGTTCCAGAATCCGAAATCCCACCAAACTATCCGAGTGCCACTATTGGTGGAGTTGGGTTTATGAGTGTCAATGAAGCGTTTGCGAGAACGGCTATCGATGCAGCTACGACTCTCGGCGCAGGAAAGCCCGCAGCTCAAGTTTACGAATATTCCAGCAAAAACTTTTTAGATGGTTTGGCTGGAGCTTCGGGAGATGTGATTAATTTTAAATCTCTCTAATTCGATCTGTAGATGGCATTCGATAGGATCGAACCAGTGAGTGCTATAATTTCGAGTCGGATGTATTCATCCTCTGGTTTTAGATTGTAGCTTGCTAGATTTGTATCGGGAGAGGAATGTAAAATCTCTCCCGCTTTTCCAATCACTCGGATTTCTAAGTATCTTTCATCTCCCCGAACTACGAGTGTATCTTTTTGAATCAAAATCTTCGGTGGAGAGGGATCTGTCGCTTCTCTAAAAAACTTTTTTACACAAAAGTAGTTTCCTTGAAATAGGTTTTGTAAAACTGCTGACTGAGAGTGAACGCCTGATTCCATCGCCACATAACGCATGCCACTTTCTCCCTTTCGGCCTCTTTGGTGTCCTAAAGTTTGGATCCAGTCCTTCCAAAATGGTTGACTGAAGTTTTTTACTTTTTCTTCGGGAAAATAATGAAGATCATCATTTGCCATACAATGGACTAACCGTCCTTGACTTAACACTGTATCCAATATCTTTGGATCATCACCAAAAGGAGAGTAGACTTCGATTGCATGGAAGCCATCTATTTCCATTACATCCTTTTTGGTATATACATTATTTAATTTGGGATGTGGCAGTATAACAAAAGCATTCGAATCTTTCATTTTTTGGATCACCCAATTGATGTTTTCAAATCTAGCGTAGAATGGGAAATAATCGGAAAAGCTATAATCCCCACCTAAAGCGAGTATATGGCGTTTTTTAACATTCTGGCCCCATTCAAATCCAGTTAGATGATCATATCTATCTGATTTTGAAATCTGTCCGTAGTCAGTAATTGCAACATTTGAAAACCCAAAACTTTTGTATGTTTCGTAAATTTCTTCTATCGTATGCCTTTCTGGGGTAAAATACACTTCGTTGGAATGCGTATGGAGTGCAATTTTTTCGGAATATGGATTTGAAAGATTTGATCCATAAGGATTTTTCCAAAGTTTTCCAGAAAAGCCGAAACTCCTTTCTTCCTTCTTTTTGGTGAAAGATAAAATCGTCACAAGTTGAATAACGAATCCAATCCCAACCAGAATCAATAGGATTAGCATCGATTTTTTCTGAACCGAGAATGGTTTTTGATTCCCTCGCTCTTTTAGGGCTTCCGGCATATGGAAAAACATACCGAAACTCTATTCCGATTTCGTTCCAATTTGATTCCAAGTTGATTACAATTTTGAAACATTTGCCATTACGATTAATTGTATCCGAAATCAGCACTATTTTTAGTTTTAGGCAACTGTGGATTTCCTAACAAAAAGCAAATTTAAATTTTTAGTCTTTTTATTACTTCTTTTCTCTCTCCTGTATGGGAACAACTCACCCTTATATGACCAGGACGAAGCAGCCTATATGGGATTTTCCAAATCTATTGTCACATCCGGTGATATCCTAAAAATGGATTTTCCCTTCTCCAAGCCGCATAGAAAACCACCACTCCATTTCTGGCTAACTTCGATCCAGTTTTATCTTTTCGGAATCAGTGAATTTGTTTTACGATTGTTACCAAGTATCTACATTCTTCTTACTGTTTGTTTGACCTACCTACTCGGAAAACGATTGTTTGGTGAAGAAGTCGGAGTTTTTAGTGCGATCCTCTTAGGGTTTAGTTTGTATTTCCCGTTAAATGGTAAAATTGCTCTAGTTGATAGTTTACTAGTTTTTTGCGAGACATTAGGTTTTGTTTCTCTTGTGTTTTGGATTTTGGAGAAAAACTCTTCTGCCAAGCTTTTCTTTTGGCTCAGCATCAGTTTGGGAACTCTCGCAAAAGGTCCTCCCATACTCATCTTTCTAGGTGGAATCTGTTTTGTCTTACTCTTCCGAAAAGATACGAGAAGTTTGGTTTGGAGTTTACATCCATTTGTCTATTTGCCTATCGCTTTACTTCCCTTCTCTCTTTGGATCCTTTTTGTTTGGAAGTCAACCAATGGAGAGCTTGTTCAATGGATGTGGGAATGGTATGTATTGCGAAGGGCAACGAATCCCGTGTTTGGACAATCGGGACCTCCTGGAACTTACTTTATTCTATTTTTTATTGGGCTTTTCCCTTGGTCTTTTTACCTGTTTGGTTTTTGGATGCGTATATTCCGAGCCACAAAGGAATGGATACGAACAAATGTAGTATCGTTCCAAAACATTTGGAAGGTTGTACAAACATCTGATATCAAAGTCTTTTTGTTAGCTGTAGGCTTATTTTTTTCTTGGATATTTTATGAGTTCTTAGCAAGTAAACTTCCATCCTATCCATTGGCCGCTTATCCAATACTGTCTATTGTTTTATCTCACTACATCCTAAAATTCAAAAATAATAAAAAAATAATTCAAACCTTTATGATGGCTTCCGTCTTCATTTCCCTATCTATCTCTATTTTTTTACTCCCATACCTAAACAAATTTAGAGAAGATACCCTATTTTTATCTAGAGATCTCAACAAACTCCTTCCAGGGAACACAAATGTATTTGTAAATAAAAACTTAGCACTGCCTAGTTTAGCTGTTTATAGTCATGTTGCATTCTCGGAAACAGATCCCATATTTAATCCTGAAAAAGGTTTTTACTTAATTACACAAGATGAATTGGTTCTGTGGCAGAGTTTGGGATATTCGTACGAAGTCCTAATGGATAAAAAATCAGTTTTCGCCTATGATAGAAATAAAACAATCCACATCCTTCTTGTAAAAAAGAATTAAGGCAAAAACCGACTGTTCGTTTCTTGATTTGGTAGTAAACAAAACTCAGATTTGCCAAACCATCTATATCTGTGTTTTGCGATCCATCGATAGATAAAATCCCGAATGAATTTAGGGACAATCACAAAGTAACAAATGATTGTATAGGGGAAATCTAAAGATTTGGCAAGCGAGAGGATCGCATCCGATTCAACAAGAACCACACTTCCATTATAAAATAGGATTGAATCAACCTCGGGGAATTGGTTTGGAATTTCCTTTTGGATAAGAATATATGTTTCTGATCCTATCTGTGAAAAATAGAGGTCTTTTTTTTTGTTTCGTTTGAGAATCCATTGGACTGAACCAGTGCAGAGGTTACAAACTCCATCAAAGAATACTATCTTTCGGTTTTCCATTTGCGAAAATCCTTCCCATATCCAAACTGGCTTAAGAGTTTTGGAACTCCAGTCTAAAACCAGGAGAGATTTATGTTTTCTATTTTTAATGCAAACGATATAGACAAAAAAGACAAAGCCATCCGAGAAAAACTTGAGTCTAACAAGAACTTTATATCCCAACTCATCCAAAACAAAGAACCTAACTTTTTAAATTTTTTAGCACCGTATCAAAGGATACAAACAGAACTTGGAGATTTAGTTACTGAAATATCTCACCTAAATTCGGTTAAGAACTCAGAAAAAACTCAAAAAATCTATTCAGACCTACTGCCAATTTTAAGTGAATACTACACAGATTTAGGCCAAAACGAAGAGATTTTTACGATTCTTCTAAAAATTCAAGAAACAGATCAAACCTTGGACATAGAACAAAAAAAAGTTTTGGAAAATGAAATCAGAGACTTTCGCCTCTCCGGTGTTGGCCTTGATCCTAACAAAAAATCTAGACTAAAAGAAATTAGAGCCAAACAGAGTGATCTCAGCAACCAATTTTCGCAAAATGTATTAAATGCTACAAATGCCTTCGAACTGATCTTAGGCGAAGAAGATGTGGAAGGTATACCAGAGTCGGATCGCTTGGCCGCGAAAACTACGGAAGGCAAATATAAATTTACACTTCAATTCCCAAGTTACATAGCTTATATGACTTACGGAAAAAATCGTGAGATACGAAAAAAACTCTATGAAGCCTATGTTACCAGAGCACCCGAAAATGGTCCCATACTCGCAGAGATATTGAAGCTTCGGTCTGAGGAGGCAGGTTTACTCGGATTTGATACCTATGCGGAATTAAGTTTAGTATCGAAAGTAGCCGATTCCCCCAAACAGGTATTAGACTTTTTAGAAGATCTTGGAAAAAAGGCAAAGCCGATTGCAATCCAGGAACGTAATGATTTAAAGGCCTTTGCGAAAGACCAAGGTCTAGATACTTTAGAACCTTATGATATGAGTTTCTATTCGGAGGCCTATAAAAAATCCCTTTTTTCATACGATGAAGAGGTTTATAAGCCATACTTAGAGAAAGAAACAGTTCTCTCTGGTACCTTCCAATTTTTGGAAAAACTTTTAGGAATACAATTCGTGAAAGTCCAAACGGATGTTTGGGACCCTACAGTTTTATGTTATGATATCCACGTCAAAGCGGAAACACGCGCAAGACTATATTTAGATCTTGAGGTACGACAAGATAAAAAAGGAGGAGCGTGGATGCACAACTGGAAGCCGCATTACAAAGATGAGACGGGAACACAAACTCTTCCGGTTGCATTTGTTGTAGCCAGTTTTCCAAAGTCTACAAAGGAAATTCCTTCGCTCCTTCGTCCCAGTGATGTTGTAACTCTTTTTCATGAACTTGGGCATGCCCTGCATCATCTCCTCTCCAAGGTTAACCAACCCTTTGTAAGTGGAGTGAACGGAGTTGAGTGGGATGCTGTTGAATTTCCGTCTCAATTTTTAGAAAATTTCGCCTATGAACCAAAAGTTTTGGAGCTTTTTGCCTTCCATTACCAAACCAAGGAACC
Source organism: Leptospira sp. (assembly GCA_027533185.1). Taxonomy (GTDB): domain Bacteria; phylum Spirochaetota; class Leptospiria; order Leptospirales; family Leptospiraceae; genus Leptospira_A. The sequence goes on from JAPZTS010000037.1 coordinate 16,312, forward strand.
GATCCCTCGCTCCTTTATAGACACCATGGTCCGAGCAAAAAATTTTATGTCTGCCATGGGCGTTATTCGGCAACTGGAGTTTGCAATTTTTGATATGAAAATTCATATGGAACCTTGTGACGAAAATAAGGTTCAAGAAATATTAAATTCAGTAAGGAAAGATATCAGTGTAATGATCCCACCTTCCTACAATAAATTCCAAAATTCGTTTTCGCATATTTTTGCAGGTGGTTATGCAGCTGGATACTATTCCTATAAATGGGCTGAGTTACTCAGCGCCAACGCCTATTTTAAGTTTGTTGACCATGGAGTTTTTGACCCAAAACTTGCGGAAAAATTTAGAACCATCGTCTTAGAACGCGGTGGTTCCGTTTCTGCCATGGAATTGTTTCGGGAATTTTATGGAAAGGACCCTGATACGGAGGCCCTCCTCCGTTTAAATGGGATCGCTGCTTAATCTGAGAATGGACTCAGCAATAACCTCATTCGAATCCGTTGACTTAATCAGTTTTTTGGTCTTTCGATTCTTATCCAATACGTAAATATAAGTCGAATGATCAAAACCTGATTTTGTTTTTTCCCTGTAAGCTGCATATTGATTTAAGATCTTTTGCAGAGTCTCTTCGGAAAAACTATAGCCTATTCCGTTTTCGACATAGAAATTTACATACTTTGTTGCCGTTTCAGAAGAATCGTTTTTTGGGTCTATGGAAATAAATACTACTTTAAATTTCGACTTTTGCTCTTTTGAAAATTGGGAGGTAGCAAGTTTGATTTTGGACAAAGTGTTCGGACAAAAGTCAGGACAAAACGTATAACCAAAAAAAACGAGAAGAACAGGTTCAGCAAGTTTCTTAAGATCTACATCTTTACCTAAAGAATCTACAGCTATAATATTTCCTCCGATCGGTAGATCTGCAAATTGTAACTCCGCTTTGCATTGAAAAAATGAAAAAAAGATACAAATGAAAATGAATTGCTTTTTTGGTTTCAACGACTCCTTTCCTCCACAACAACCTCTATCCTTTCCTCAGGGTCCAATACCAAAGATATAATATGTTTTGATAGAACTGTCTCTTTTTTTTCATACAACATCAGGTGGCGCCCTCCGTTTCTGAGTTGTAGAGCACTTCCTTTTTTTATCAAAATGGGAAATTCACGGCGGTGCATCCGCACGACTCCAAAATGATCCGTTACGGAATCATGAAGTTCCAGTTTTTCATACCAATTTGACTGAATGTCCTTTATGGAAACGTCGTTCGGGTAGGGATTTTTCCAATCTCCATAAACTGCGTTTGCTTTTGCGAATGTCGGGACAGGAAATGTATACAATCCTTCCAAGTTTGGGTTTACATCTTTGCAAAATATTCCCAAATTGACTTGAATCAGTAACAAAAAAAACATATTTGTAAGATTTACAATTCGAACCAAGAGAACCCCTATGAAATTAATTTTTAAATGGACCGCAGGCCTAATCCTAATCCTTAGCTCTTTTTTAGTATCAAGCTACAACTACTGTGTCGGCGACTACAATTATGATTCTTCCCAAAAATTCGACTCCTTTGACAGTTTTTATCAATACGAATTGGAAATCAGTAAAAAAGAAAATACAAGACCTGAGAATGAGGAGCTCCTTGTTCGTTATTCGGATGAAAAAACACCGATCGCAATTTTATACGTTCATGGTTTTGGTGCAAGTCGAAAGGAAGGTGATGAGGTCACAAATAAAATTTCCGAATACTTTGGAGCTAACACATATTATGTTAGATTGCCAGGCCATGGAACCAATATGGAGGACCATCTAAACACCGATTTTACAAAATACCTACAAGACGTCGAGACAAGTTTAATCCAAGTTCGTTCCCTCGGTCACAAAACAGTTGTGATCGGAACAAGTATGGGTGGTATGATTTCGACTTACCTTGCAGCAAAACATCCTGAACTCGTAGATTGTTTGATATTGGCATCACCTTTCTATGATTTTGCTGACCCATCCGCACACCTTTTTCGATTCCATTGGGGGAAGTCTTTTATCAATGCTGTAATGGGTGAGATACGCATCTCAAAAAAAGATCCTAAAGACGAAGCTGGAAAGTATTGGTATATGGATCAGTACTATGCCGCAATCCAAAACATTTTGAATCTAAAAAGGTTCATTGATCGGGAAAACCCATTCCCAAATGTAAAAGCTCCCGTCTTACTTATGTATTACTACAAATCCGAAAGAGAACAGGACTTTACCGCTTCGGTGCCGGCTATGCTAAAGGCGTTTGAAAAAATCCAATCTGGCAATTCACCAAATCCACAGAACAAACTCTTACAAGTAGAAGGTGGAGCGCATGTTCTACTGTCAAAATATGTAAAAACTGATAAACCTTTCATTGAAAACGCAATGATAAACTTTATAAAAGAAACAACGGGTGCAGAAGAAACAAAAGGATTAAAGAAAACCAAACGATAGTAAAATCGATTCATACAATTCATCCACTGATATAGGTTTGGAGCGGACTAATATTCCTTCCGCTTCAAGTTCTTCCACATCCAAACCATCCAAGTTACCCGTATAAAGAACTGCGGAAAGACTTGGTTTTTTCTCCTTTAACTTGCGTATGAGAGTGAGACCTGTCATTTGTTTCATTCGATAATCTGAAAGTAAAAAATCAGGTAACGTCAATTGCATCGCAAGTAAGGCCTCGTTTGAAGAGCTAAAGACCTTTGGATCAATTCCTTTTTCAGAAAGAACAAATTGTATTGCCTCACTCGCTGATTCGTCGTCTTCAACAACCCAAAACTTCTTTTTACGGATTTCTTCCCAAACTTCTTCAGGAGACTGTACATCAACAGAGGATTGTTTTGAAACGTGTTCCAATTGGAATTCTTCGGAGGAGGGTAAATAGATTTGTATTTCTAAAACCATAGGATCTGGTTTTTGAATGATAAATTCACCACCCCAGTTTTTAATATAGCGATTGATTAGGTGGAGTCCCGTCCAATTCAACTCATCTTCACCAAGAAAAATTTTCGATGGATCTGAATGGAAATCCAAGGTCGAAAGGGATAAACCTATTAACTCCAGTTTTATTGAAACTCTACGATCCTGACCTACCAAGGTTTTTACTTGAACAAAGCCCCTCTTTCGATCATCCCAAACAAATAGGCCTCCAGAAATAATCTCACTTAAAATTTTTGAAAAAAGAATCGGATCAACTTTTGCAAACAAAGGTGATTTGAAAAAATCAAATTGTAGCTCTACGTTCTTTGGAATTCCTGCCAAAAGGATTGGAATTGTTGATTCAATGATATTGGAAATGTCTACTTTCGTTACAACATTCTCGACTTTATTATTAGAATATTTTATGATGCGATGAATCATATCCCTTGCATTATTTGCTCCAGAACGAATCTTCGCAAAATAATCCAATATGGTTGAAAGATTCAATTGATTTGATCTAACCATTTCTTCACCCAATTGAGAAAATACGTGAATCGGTTGGAGGTAGTTATTCAAATCATGAGCAATATTTGTAGCAAGACTTCCAATTGTCTCCATAGTTTGTGAGTGGACTTGGTAGGATTCGATTTGTTTTTTTTCGGTGACATCATCTAAAAAAACATAATAAAAGTCTGGCCTACCATTGGAGTTGCGAAATGTATTAACTCGACGATAGACATTGATTCGTCGACCATCTTTTCTCGTTAGTTTGGATTCTTCCGCTCCCTCTTTAAAAAAGCTAAAATATTCTTTTTCTTCATCAGAAATTTTATCACCTTTGATTCGTTTGATGTTTAATTCCGTCAGATTCTGAATACTATAACCCGTAATCTCCGTAAACTTGGGATTGACTCGAAAGTAACCTCCCTCCCAGTCTTGAAGTGCCATCCCAACGGAAGCGTTTTCAAACAAACTTAAAAAAAACTGAAATTGTTCTGTGATATTTCCTTCGTTGACTTTCTCATTTGTCACATCACGAACGAATACCAAGTGCGCAGTGCACGCTTCAATTTCAGGCCTAACCAATCTTTTTTTTTCAAATTGAAACCAACGAATTTCGCCGGAATCTTTTTTTGCCATTCGGAAATCTGAAACAATCCTCTCCTTATCCATGTTTGGTTTTGTAGAAAGAAAATTTGCTTTAAAAATTTCTAAGTCTTCCGGCAAAAGATAACGCACCAAATCAATCTCATGGCATCCATCCTCTCCAGGATCGCATCCGAATTCCTTTTTAAAAAAATCATTCGCAAACAAAATTTCACCCGAAGTAGGTTCGACGAGATAAATTCCACCGGAAAATAGTTCGGGGAGAGTCCGTAAGAAATCCATCATTAGGCTTGATTCTAAATTCGTTTGCATAACAGTTGCCTTAAGAGGAAAATATGCCATCCACTCCATTATTGTTTCAAGCACCAATTGCTTTTTTTAACCTTGGTCCCTGGGAAATTGCTCTCATTGTCTTTTTAGCTTTGCTTTTTTTTGGTGGGAAACGTTTGCCTGGGCTTGCGAAGGACCTGGGATCCGGAATTAAGGAGTTTCGAAAATCCTTAACTGGTGGAGACGAGGAACCCCAAAACTCACTTCCGAATAACAACGAAGAATTCGAAAAACCAAAAGCCACAAAGAAAAAAAAGGCATAACCGTTCCCATTGGGTAAAAAGTCCTTAAAACCCCTCCCATTACCTGAAAATTCCGAAATCCGAGAGAAGTATATGACTCTCGGAGAGCATTTGGAAGAACTTAGGAGCCGTCTTATTTACGGCTCGTTAGTGGTCCTTGCATTTATGGGCATCACTCTCTACTTCGGAAGTGAAATCCATAGCATCCTGATTGGACCTTATCGGGCTGTTCTAGGTCCGGAGGCTCACTTCTACCAAATCCAGCTGATGGCCCCTTTTCTCATCTACCTCAAGACCTCTCTTATGCTCGCGGTCCTCATCGCGCTTCCCATCCTTCTTTTTATCCTCTGGGGTTTTATCGTACCAGCCGTTGACCCTCGTACAGAAAAATGGGGCAAAATCATCATACTTTTTTCTACCTTGTTGTTTTGGTCGGGAATTAGTCTTTGTTGGTTTACAGTCTTCGAGGGTTTTTTGCGTATTTTTTTGGTTGTTTTACGACCGGACGGGGTTGATCCATACTTGCCAATAGATGAATATTATGATCTATTTTTTAACTTACATTTAGTATTTGGTGCATCGTTCCAGCTACCCATTGTACTAATTTTACTTGGAAGAATAGGAATCCTCTCATCGAAATATTTGATCTCGAAATGGAGAGAAAGTATTCTCATTATTGCAGTAGTATCCGCAGTACTCTCACCGGGTCCAGATGTGTTTTCCATGATGATGTTATTACTGCCTCTCAGTTTTCTATTTTTTCTATCTGCATTTCTAATGAGAATCATTGAATCTGGCGATTCAAAATGAACCCAAGAGTTAAATACGCAAGTCTCATAGGAATAATATCTTTTTTTTTCTTTCAGTCTCACTTTTTGTTATCTGAGTTTGTTTTTATCAATTGGCAAAATCCAAAGGGTGAGAACACTCTCAACTTTAATATATTTGGTGTGTATTCTTCTTTTTTCTTTTCGCTCATAATCGGATTTATAAGTTTTTTTATTATAGGTTTTATTTATAAATTTATTCACAATTTGATCTCCCATATTCAAGACGAATCCCCTTCCTCTTATATAAATGCTATTCCAACAAATTCGGATGAGTACAGTTTGTACCAATCGATTAAATTATCTCTATTAGGATCAGATTCTCCTATTAAAAGTGAACATTTTGAAAATAAATTTGATTGGGCAATGTCAAAATCCAGTGCTATCAATCGAGTTATACCTGATATAAAAATCCCAAAAATCTCCGGTTTCGACATAGCAGTCTTCCCTTCTGTGATGAGATATGTTGGTTCTGATTACATACGTTTGCACAAGACAAAGGATGGGATGATTGGAATTTTTGCAGGTCATATGGAACCAGGAATATTGGAATCCACAGAACGCGTGTTTATACATGGAGTAACCACTGGAATTCCTTTTGATAGTTTGAGCTCTGAGGAGTCCGTATCTCTTTTAGAGAAACATCTTCATCAATTCGAATTCGAGGGTTTGAAAATATCTATTTTTGCACTCACGGAAGATTCCGATTCGATGAAGTTCTTACATTTTATGGATATGCCGATTTTTCAATTTTCCAACCACGGAATTCAGATCATCGAAGGAAACGGGGATGACCGCTGGCATGCCTTACACGACCACACTTCTTCCATTGCAGACGGAATCGAAGTAGGCGATTTCTTAGTTTGGGCAAGTGATCGTTCACTTACGGAATTTGGAATGACCTCGTTTGAGATTATGGAAGAGTTTGTTGATTATTTGCTCGATTTAAACCCAAAATCGGCAAGAGAAATGTTACTCGCAATTGCAAAGAAAATGAGTGCTCTCGGCAAAGAAAGAAATCTTACAAACCCTATGGAAAAACTCTCCATCATAGTGGTTTCAAAGACTCGGTAATTCAAGAATTAGAATTTTCTATCGGATAACAATCGTAAGGAATGAAGTATCAATTCCCTTTTGCCCCAATCCCCATGACCTGGAACAACAACTTCCATGTCAGGATAACGATCTAAAAGTTTTTTTAAAGACCCGGGCCAAGTATCGAGGTTTGCATCAGAAAGATTTCCCATAGTTTTAGAATCTATGGATTTTATAAGACAGCCACCAAACAGAATCCGAGTGTCTGGCAACCAAACTACTATATTATCAGGTGAATGTCCTTCGCCAGGGTAGTAGATTTCGATACCAGTCCCTCCTAAAGCCAAACGGTTGTTAAAATTTAGATCAGCCTTTGGCAAGGAAGTGATTCCTTGTTTTTTTAAGAGAGTGGCCGTTAGTCCACTGGATTGTACAGGGATATTGGATTTTAAAAAGTATTCCATTCCGCCACGCCGATCCTCGTGAAAATGGGTGAGGATGACAAGTGAGACTCCAATTCCAAATTTTTCCTGAATCATCTGAACCAACTCCTCCGTTTGGTCGAGAGTCCAGGCAGTATCAACAAGGACTGCTCCTTTCGGCGTGCGAACTACAAGACCATTGGATTCCATGTAGGAACCTTGAACGACCCCGTAACTTCTATGCATCCAAACAGAATCTTTGATAGGAGTCAGGGATAAATTTGGCCGTTTCCTAAGACGGCTATCCAAAACTATTTTGGAATCTTGATTTTGGCCTGCTTTATTTTGATTTTGCGCACAGTGAAAACAAAACGATCCAACCAATAAACAGATGTAAATTCCAAGAGGAACGGATCGTATTAACGACAGCCCCATTGACACGAGATTGTTATTTTTGTTATGCGATCTTTTCAATTTCAGATTTGAGTATAGTGATAGGCGGTTCGTTTTTGTAAACCGTCTCATCTGTCACAATCACTTCCAAAACATCCTTCCTTGAAGGAATTTGGAACATCAAATCCATCATAATCTCTTCAACAATTGCTCTGAGGCCGCGTGCACCACTCTCTCTTGAGATCGCAGTTTCTGCAATCGCTTCGATTGCTTTTTCCGTAAACTTGAGTTTCACATTCTCAATATCAAACATCTTTTGGTATTGTTTGAGTAGGGAATTTTTTGGTTCTGTAAAAATTGCTTTTAAACTATCGATTGTTAGTTCATCCAAAGTTGCAATGATGGGAAGCCTTCCTATAAATTCAGGAATGAGTCCAAATTTCATCAAATCATCTGGAATCACATGGTGGATCACAGATTTCTCCAAATCGATCACTTTGCCTTTTGTGTTTTTGACTTCCTCTGCTTTAAACCCAATGGACTTTACGCCTACACGTTGTTTGATGATTTGATCCAATCCAACGAAGGCACCACCACAAATAAAGAGGATATTTTTTGTTTCAACGGCAATGTATTCTTGGTGTGGGTGCTTTCGCCCACCTTGTGGTGGAACGTTTGCAACTGTGCCTTCTATGATTTTTAAAAGGGCTTGCTGTACACCCTCTCCGCTAACATCCCGAGTGATTGAAGCCGAGTCCGATTTACGAGAAATTTTATCAATCTCATCGATGTAAATAATCCCCATTTCGGCTTTTTTTACATCGTTTTCTGAGTTTTGAATGAGTTTTAGAATGATATTCTCCACATCTTCACCCACATAACCTGCTTCTGTAAGGGCAGTTGCATCTACAATTGCAAAGGGAACTTTGATGATACGGGCAAGCGTCTGTGCGAGGAGGGTTTTTCCGGAACCTGTCGGCCCAATGAGCATGATATTGGATTTTTCAAGTTCGATCTCACCGGTTTTTCGTTCATTGTGAAACACTCGTTTGTAGTGGTTGTAAACTGCCACAGAAAGAGCTTTTTTTGCCTGCTCTTGACCAATCACATACTGGTCTAAGATTTTTTTGATTTCTGTTGGTTTGGGAACTTCGCCAACGATTGTTGTCTTCTCCACACCTTGTGGTTCGTCGGCAACGATTTCATTACAAAGGGAGATGCATTCATCACAGATGTAAACACCAGGACCTGCCACAAGCCTTCTTACTTCGTCCTGTGCCTTCCCACAGAAGGAACAGTGAAGTTTTTCTCGAGTATTTCCAGCTTGCATTGGGCGTTTGGTCATGAGATAGCCCTCCTTAGGCTTGCATCTGTTTCCTTTCTTGGATCACATTGTCGATGACTCCGTATTCTTTGGCTTCATCGGCACTCATAAAAAAATTACGTTCTGTGTCTTTTCGGATTTGGTCGGATGATTTTCCGGTGTGTCTACCATAAAGATCGATCAATTTGTCCTTAATCTTTACGATTTCTCTAGCAGAAATCTCGATGTCGGATGCTTGTCCACCAGCGCCACCATAGGGTTGGTGCAACATAATTCTAGAATTGGGAAGTGCAGATCGTTTTCCTTTTGCACCACCTGCTAAAAGTAATGCGGCCATCGAAGAAGCCTGTCCAATGCAGAGAGTTCTCACTTCTGGTTTGATAAGTTGCATCGTATCGTAGATCGCAAGTCCTGAGCTCACATACCCACCTGGGCTATTGATATAGAGATAGATATCCCTGTCAGGGTTTTCAGCTTCCAAAAATAGGAGCTGTGCCGAGATTACATTCGCATAGGTCTCGTCTATTGCGGAACCCAAAAAAATAATTCGGTCTTTTAGGAGCCTAGAGAAGATATCGTATTGGCGTTCTCCTCGGCTGGTTTGTTCGATTACATAAGGCATCAATGTTGACATAGTTTATTCTTTCCCACTCAATAGCTTTTCGGCATCTTCCGTCGTTATGGACTTAGGAGATTTTTTCTCTACTTCAGAATAAACAAACTCGTCGATTTTATCAAACAGGAATTTGTCCCGGTAGAAGGATTCTGCCTTTTGTTTTTGGACTTCTTTTTTCAGAGACTCGGCAGGAATTCCTTGTGCACTCGCCTCTTTTTCGTAACCTGCCGCAACTTCTTCCTCGGAAATTTGGATTTTGTGTTCCTCGGCGATTTTTTGTTTCAAAATATAGGACTGGATCCGTTTTTCGGCTGCCTTTGAAAAAGACTCTCGAACTTCTTTTTCTTCCTTTCCCAACCGTTTTGCATAATCGGAAATACTGGACACAGGCAGACCAAATTCGCGCATAAAGTTTTGGAAAACAGAATCTGTCTCTTCGTAGATCAAAGACTCAGGGATTAAAAATTTTGCCTCTTTGATGATTTCCGTATAGGCATCATCAATCGCTCGTTTTTTGAGGGCGGATGCAAAAACATCTTCGAGTTGTTTTTTCGTTTTATCTTTTAACTCTTGCAAGTTGGCAGAACCATCCACTTCGGATGCAAAGTCATCGTTGATATCCGGATAACTCACCTTATAGATAGCCGTCACTTGGACTGTGTATAAAAATGACTTTCCTGCACTCTCTGGTGACTGCGGAAACACATCTGGGTATTGGAATGTAAACTCTTTGGTTTCATTCATCTTCATTCCAACTAAGTTGCTTTCAAATCCTGGAGGATTTTGTGGTGCACCCATTTGGAACTTCCCCGTTTGGAAGGCATCAGGGTATTCTTTTCCCTCTTCCTTAAATTTGTATTGGATTTCCAATAGGTCGGTTACTTCCACTGGTTCGGATTCTTCTTTGAGTGTATTACGAGCTAAGTTTTTTTGAATTCCTTCCAATTCTTTTTGGATATCTGCCTCAGTTATCTTAATCTCTTTAGGTTGGATTTTGATCTTCTTTATCTTTGGCAATGTAACTTCAGGCTTAGTGTCGTATGTAGTCTTTGCTTTAGCGCCTGTCTTTCGATCAAATGTTTCCATTTGGAATTGAGGAATTCGGATAGGTTTGTGTTCTAGTTTTTCAAAAAGATCAGCCATAGCTTGGTTGAGCATCAGGTTGGCTGCGTCATCCATAACGGAATCGCCGAGAACTTTTTCCACCATATGGAGGGGAGCCTTACCCGGACGAAAACCCGGTATCTTAACTTTAGAAGAAGCATTTACATAAGCTTTTTGGAAGGCAGACTCTACCTCAGATGCAGTAAATTGAATGGTCAGGTCGCATGTAGCGTTATTATTTTTTTTAGCAGTAAATTCCATGGTTCTATATCCAGTGTAAAAATGGGAAGTGTGTTGGAAAGGAAAAAGACCCAAAAATGGATCTGTGACATACCTTCTTTTAGCGGGAAACGGGATTCGAACCCGCGACCCTCTCCTTGGCAAGGAGATGCTCTACCACTGAGCTATTCCCGCAAAGAAGGTAATTTGTTTCACCATGATTTTCCTTGTCGATGAATCCGCAAGGAAAAACTGAATCTATGCTAAATTCGGGAAGGCCAAATTTGTTCGGTCCAGGCCTGCTCCCAAAACATCCATTCATAGTTACAACTTTGTTGGAACGCAAGAACCGCCTTAGCTTTCGTGCCCTCGTCCGTTAGAACTGCATATTTTTCCAAACGACCGAGTAGATTTTCCATATATTCATTGAATCCTGGGTCTGAATACATCCTAAGCCAGTCTGCGTATGGGTGGGAATCTGGAATTGTTTTCAATTCGCGTAACAAGTGTTGTCCGAGCTCTATATACAACCAGGGACAAGGAGCAATCGCAGCAAAACCCTCCAAAATTGACCCCTTGGTAACTGACGCAAACATATGGTTTTGGTACGCCAAATTATTGGGAGTGGGCTCTGTGGTTCGAATGGTGTTGGCATCATAACCCAGCTTTTTTCCATAACCAATATGAAGTTGGCTTTCGACAACGAGTGCCATCTTTGCAGCGTCAACCAACCAAAGTTTATCTTCTGGGTCTGTTACCTTTGTAGAGAGTATAGCACAAGCATCACTAAACGATTCCAAATACAGTGCATCTTGTATTTGGTAGAATCGAAATTTTTGAGCATCAAGGGTTCCATCGGCGAGACTTGTCACAAACGGATGTTTGTAAGAGGCACCAAACGAAGAGTTTGCGGAGGTTCTGCAGCGTTCTGCAAACGGGGGGATCAGAAAGGGATTTGAAGTCATATTCACTCCTAAAAAAATTTCGGAGCGAACAAAAAGGCATCGGGTTTTTCGCGCATTCCTACACCGGTACAAACCGGATCAGGTTCGAAGGGTATGATCTCAGCCGAACAAAGTTCGGCACCCCTTGCGTTTAGCCACTCCAAGAATAAAATGTTAGAAAATACAAATGCTGTCAAACAAAGAAAGTTACTTACCCGCCAGTTCTTTTAAATACGGATAAACGGTTTCCGCGACTAGCACATGTCCCTCTTCGGTAGGGTGGATTCCGTCCTTTTGATTTAACTTCCGTTTAGCGGCAACTTTTTCCAATAAAAAGGGAACTAAAGGAACTTTCTCTTCTTTTGCAAGGTTTGGGTAGATCGCGTTAAATTCGCCGGCATATTTTTTTCCTAAATTGGGTGTGGCTATCATCCCAACGAGTAGAATTTTTGCTTTGGGTGCCTTGGTTTTTACAATCTGTATCATCTTACGTAAGTTTTCTTTGGTCACGTCTGGTGTGATTCCTCGTAGCATATCATTTGCGCCGAGTTCCAATACAAAGATGTCGGGGGTCTCTTGCAAAACCCAATCCAATCTTCCCAGTCCACCACTCGTTGTATCCCCAGAAATTCCTGCGTTGGTTAGAGAGTAGTCAAATCCTTCGGCATTCAATCGTTTGGTGACTATATGGGGCCAAGCCATCTCATAATCGAGAAGCCCATAACCCGCTGTGAGGGAGTCTCCAAAAAAAAGAATTCGTTTGGCGGATTTGGAAGTGGTTTCAATCGTTTGGGAGTCCTTTGGTGTAGTATCCGAAGGCCCCGCTGGAGAGGGACCACAAGATAGGAGTAGGAAACAGAGGGCAAAAAGAAATCGCATATTCCCTTAGACGATACTACCGATGGGAAACGTCAATACACCCCGTCCGCATCGTAAAAAAACGAGACACTTGGCATAATATAGACTTCAGTAACGGTATGTTTGATAGAACTCGACATTTCCGAAAAACCGATCCCAACACTTCTGGCAGAGTAATCATTTCTAGGAACTGATCCGATGGTATCACCAAGATACGTTTCGTACTTCCTTCTAATATCTTGTCGTATGATTCCAAAATCTAAAGTAAAACGACAGTACTGAAACGAGGATTCTAAATTTAAAATAGTTCCACGGTCTCTCACCTTACCACCGTAAGCAGGTAATACGCCCGTAATCTGCTCTCTACCGTCATCAAAACGTTCGCTGATAATCTGAGATCCAATAACAGAAAAATTCCCCCTTCGATCTAAAAGCTCAAAACGAGCGCGAACTTCCCACCAATCTCGTAGTTTCCACTTAGAATAGATTCCAGGGACAATTCCTCTCATAGAGTATTCCGCATTGGCATCGCCCCCGATAGACCAAGTCACCTTATTCGGAACTGCTGCTTCGGGTCTGCTTGTAGAATAAGAGCCATAGGAAATATTATTTGTCTCTGTATACCTATGAAAATTGATAGATGGTCCAATCATCCAAATTTTACTCACAGGGTGGGTATAGGAAAAACGAAAGTGTTCGCTCACTCCTTGGAATCGGAGGAGTCGGTTTCCTTCAAAGGTACTACCCCAATAAGTATCTGACCTAGGTGAGAAGAAATTATTTGAGGCTGGGAGATTTCTACTGTAAACGCCTAACGTAGTATCAATTGCATATTGGATTTCATATTTGTTCAAATATCCATATCGGATGTCCATAAACTGAGAATTTACATCAAGATCTTTTGAATCTTTATATGGAATTGCAAGAGCAGTCCCCGGTTCAGAGATTTGGCGCAAAATAGAATTCAGAAACCATGCCTGACTTGTTTCATTTAAAATCGCAGGTGATAGCTTTCCAACTCCCCAACCGCCTCTCAACATCAATCTATGTTCATAGACCTTATTAAAAATTTCCATGGAGGTTTGGTTGTCCGAATGGTCTGTAAACGTAAAAAATCCCTCAGCATCTTCGCCTGTACTCTGTGTTTGGTTTTTGGGATCTGGATTGGCAGTTTTCGTATCCTTAGATTCCGAATGAAGGGAAACATGACAAACGACGATCAAAGCAAAAACAGATAGATTGATTTTGAAATTCTTAGTAAACAATGCGAACCGTTCCTACGTAAATTTCTGTTCTACGGTTTTTCTTTTCAGCAAGCATTGTATCGACAATTTTATGAAGGTCAGCATAACCATCCACTTCTCTAAATCGTTCTTCTTCTATTTTATGTATGGACTTTAATTCTTTTTTTACGGACTGCGATCTGTCTTTACTCAATTTTAAATTCATTTGGAAGGCACCAACACTATCCGTATGTCCACCGATTCGGCAACTGGTTTCAGGGTATGCGTGTAAGGCATCTCCAATTTTTCCAATGAGCTCTTTTGCTTTTGGAGTCAGAGTTGACTTCCCAGAAGGGAAAGCAACGTCCCCATCGATAATGATTAATAATTCACGCAATCGTTTTCCCGGATCTTCGATTCGCTTTAAATCTACACCTTTTGCATGGAGACCACCTTCTACTTCTTCAAATGGTGTTCCGGATTGCGCAAAATCATTCTTCAATCCTTGGTAGATTTTTTCTAAGTAGTCGTTTGTTCCAATTTTATCAAGGGAACCTACAGGCAAAGAACCTAGTGCTTCGTTAACTTCTCGCCGAAACTCAACACATCCGCAAAATTTTTTGAACGCAGTTGATTCAAATATACTTTCCGAAAATATACCCGATGTTACGGTAAAACTGGATAGAATCAAAAAAATAAAATAGAAAGACTTGAAGTAGTACTTCATAGAGCGCACCTGCTCCGACCTTTCTCCCTCGAATCGGGAATCTTTCAATTTAATTTTTGTTAGAAACAGGAATTACTATGTACGATTTGTATTCATTTGATCGTAATATTTTCTTGCGACTAAACCCTAGTAGATATACGAAATTTTTATCAAAATCTCTTAGCATCTAAGATAAATTATTGCCAAACGTTCTAAAATTTCCTGCGGTTTAGGAAATGGATTGAACCTGAGACCAACTCTTTTAAAGTAGAGAGAACACAAAGAACTGCTGGTTGCTATGAAACATATAGAATCTAATTCCTCGTTTAAATTTCTCCTATCGATTGTCGTTTTCAGTTTTATTCCACTGTGGAACTGCAATCGTTCTACTGGTGCAGGAGACAATTTTTTATTTGGAGTCAGTGAAGCGTTCGAACGAGCGTTTGGTGGAGAACAAGTAGTTGCTTGCACGAGCGACGTCACTGTCACAACAAAAACCGTATCGCTCGTGGAAGACGGAAACGTGGCAGCAACTTATAGCGCTAGTGAAGACAGTGGATTTACCAAAGTGGTTACCGGTGGACCCACGGAATGGGGCTTTACAACTTTTGAAACATGTGTGTATCCCAATCTGCCGATTTCTGGATCCGTTGAAATACCAGTTACTGTAAATGCGACTTACGGATCTCGGATTACACAAAGGTTGTCGTATACAGCTGGTGCTCTTTCCGATCTTGCAATCCCCTCCACACTCAGTTTCACAGGCAATGGAACAAGTGCGCGTCAGTGCTTTCGATTCACAAGAGTCAATGACGGTGATAGAAATCCAGTTGTCAGTCCCATGACTGTAAATTTGGGCAAAATGATCCAGAAAAACGCAAGTGGGGAGGTAGTCTCAGGAACCTATACTGGGAAGGATGCCTGTGACATCTCCGTCACTCTCGATGACGACGAGGCTCCTGGAATCCGTGTATCAAATATTTCTAATATTATGGAAGAGCCTGGGGTGACCACCCCCAATAGTGGAACATTTTAAGTAGTTTTAAGAACGGCTCCTACAGCCAATGTAACGATTCCCATCAATGACACCTTCGATTCTGTCAATGCAAACAACCGCGAAGGCACAGCTTCCCCTACCTCTCTTACCTTTACTACAGCAAACTGGAATGTAAATCAAACTGTTACAGTAACTTCCAATGATGACTTGGAACTGGATGGACTAAAAACTTATATCATTCAATTGAGCAATACGGTGAGTTCCGACTCTGAATACAATGGCCTAAATCCAAGAGATGTTGTAGTTTACAACAGAGACCAATCTGTCCCAGGCTACAGCTATACTCGGTTTGGTGGGGGGACGGAAGGCACGACAGGAGCTGGTGGCGGGACAATCACCGGATTTGCGACAGACGAAAACAACCAATTCGGTAATAAATACTCCAATATCCAGCTAAAACTTAGAACAAAACCAACAGCAAACGTAACACTTACCTTCAGTTCCAATTGTGGTACGCGGTGTACGATTTTGGTTCCAACGCTCACATTCACTCCGGAAAACTGGAATGCATTCCAAACCTTTCGAGTAGAAGGTTCTTCGGACTCGGCAAGTGCTGGAAACCAAGATTACAATGTGACCTTTGTGGCAAGTTCTACGGATGCTACCTACAATACAACCGTCATCGAACCAGTGTTTAGCGTGAGATCTTGCGACAATGACGGTACTACACTGATCCAACCTTGTAATTTTTCAGGATCACCTCTCGGAACGACGGGAGGACGGCTCTCCGCAGCGGAAGGGGGTAGCACACAAATATGGCTCATTTCCAGAACCACTCCCGCATCTGCAACCACGGTTGGGCTTACTTCTTCCGATACAACAGAAGGAACCGTTCCTGCAACTGTTACAATCGACTCAAACAACTATAATGTTATGGAATCTGGATCTACAAACCGCATTCCGCTTTCCCATGCGGATGATGCACTTGTCGATGATACTCAAGATTGGACAGTCGTCACAGCTGAATCTACGGGCGGAATAGTTTACAACTCCATCGATGTATTTGCGAGGACAACCGATAACGAAGCCTATTACTATATCACAAAATCAGGGAACACTCGGGAAGGAACGACCAATGTAGCAACATTTAATGTCTGTTTGGGTGCAAACAATGCTACTGCAGCGGTCCAAATCAATATTACGTGTAACCCGTCTCCATCCGGTGCCGAGGTTGGCGAATGTGGAACCATAACACCAGGGAGTATCACCTTCCCTGTTGGGAATCCTACAAGTAACCAGGTGGCATCGGCCAGTGCCTGTTCCTCTTCATCTTTGCGTCAAACATTTACAGTCACAGGCGGTGACGATAATTACGCCGATGGGAATGTTGATTTTACTATCAAACTCACAAAACAAGCTACAACGGACACCGTCTACAGTGGCGCCCCAACCAATTTATCGGACCAAACTGTCACAAATGAGGACAACGAACCACCAGGAAAACGAATATTTGTGACGTCTGGCACTTATAACGGTGAGATGACAGCCCAAGGAGTCTTTGGAGCAGATAATATCTGCAATACGAATCGGACCACTGGAAATTCTGGTGGAACATTCAGAGCACTCATTGTGAGTAATAGTGGCGGCGAGGTAACTAACGATCGCTTGGCGGGCGGAACCAATTGGACACTTACAGCAGGCCGACACTACTATAGATGTACAGGAACCGCCTATACAGATTGTAGCGACGAACACACAAGACTGTTTATTGCCAACGGGTCAGGAACCTTCGATCCGTTACTTATGGGACGTGATTTTTCGACGAATATCAATGATGAGTTTTGGACAGGTATGACAACTGCCTTAGCACCTGCAACGCAAGCAAGCACTCCGACGGGTACTTGCGTTGATCCGTCAACAGTTTACCGCCACAACTGCCACGGATTCACATTTCAAACATGTCCGACGGCTGGAGGTGTAAGCTTCTATGGTCAGATATGGAAAAATAATGGAAGTGGTAGTATTGTTAGCAATGAGGCAGCCTGCACCAGTACCAAAAAACTAATCTGCGTAGAACAGTAGCCTCTCGTCTAACGTTTAACGCAGTTTTTCTTTCAAAACTTTAGCGGCCATGGCAAATCCGCCATCGGCCCCATCGACAAAATGAACTTCTTGAGACATACCAACCTTTAGAATACAAGTCATAAGCGAACGATCTGAAATATAAATTCCATACTCTAACTTCCCTTCTTCGGTTAAATGGTCTAAAAAAGACTCCAATGCCAACCGATGTACCTTCGTTCCATCAATCACCATCTTTAAAGTCCCATCAAACTTACGAAAGTCGCTGGACTTGATTTGGTATTCTTTGAGTTTACTCAAATCATAGTGAAAGGATTTGATCGGTATACCGAATTGAATTGCAAAATTCATCACAGCACGTTCAATTCGTATCTTTAAATAAGTGAAAAAAAAGCTAAGCCCCGATTTTTTACCTGATTTGACCTCAGCTTCCTTTCTTAAATATCTACCACTATCTAATTCTAATGTTTCAATTCCCAGTGGATGGTATTCTGTTTCCTCACCAAATTCACGTTTGATAAAATCAAGTACTCGGTGGATGATTTTTGTAGATTCAGAAAAATCGTTAGGAGTCGGTTTTACTATAAGAGAAACGATTTCACCACGACCACTGGGAATATCTTTCCAACGACAGGTAAACCCTGTAAAGTCAGCAGGCAATATCTTTTCTGTCTCCCGAACCACAAAGGATTCGTCCTTTTGCTCTTTGATCCATTTCTCAGCAAGTGCAAGTCCATCACCAAAGATCGAACATTGGATATAGTGTTCGGATGCCCTAAACTTACTCACAGACAAGGAAGCACCGGCCGCATACAATTCTTGAACAGGAACAATCCCAGCTTTTAGCAATAACCCAAATGTATTTTTAACTTGGAGAATCGTATCAGCAATAGCAGAACGAATTGGAAAGAGTAAATTGACTGGCAGTAGAAACGTAACCCCGTCACCGCCAAACACAAATGGGAAATCCATATGTCCGTAAACATTGGCAACTGCTATTGCGGTAAGTCCACCTGCTGTGTTTACATCTTTATACCTTCCTTCTTCAATTGCCTTGGTAGAACCGGAAATATCGGTAATCAGGACAAACCAATCCTCTGGAACTTTCTCAAATGAATTTCCCGTAAAGGTTTCTTGGAATCTTTCGTTTGGTTCGAGTTGTCGGTAAAAATCTTCCATTCTTGTTAGACATTTAGAACAAAGTAACCCCAGATAAATTCTCTTGAAAGAAGTGGGTAAATTAGAAAATTGGAAATCAATTGTTATGAAACAGTCCCTTATCCGAATTTTGATCGCATCCCTTCTTCCCATTGGTTTTTTAGCTTCTTCAGAATTCTACAGTGGATATGCAAGTGATCTTGAGATGCGGGAAAGAAACGAATGGCTGGATACCAAGGCATGGGAAATTACGAACTCACTCACCCCTGAAGAACTTGTAGGACAGACCATACACATAGCAATCCCAGGAAAATCTGTGGATGAGATTGCATTGGAAGAGATGCAAAAAACGAAACCAGGTGGGGTCATACTCTTTGGGAAAAACCTTGGGAAACAAAACGAAATCACTGCTCTGACCGCCGATCTACAAAAAACTGCATCCAAACTCAATTTACCCCCTTTACTCATTTCCACGGACCAAGAAGGTGGGCGCGTCTTTCGCGTTCAAGATGGGATTACTATGTATCCAGGAGCCATGGCAGTAGGCCAAACCGGCAAAAAAGAATGGGGGGAAATCGTGGGCTTTGTTACCTCCTATGAACTTCGTAAACTTGGTATCAATTTCTTATTTGCACCGATTTTGGATATCAATAACAACCCTTTTAATCCCGTCATCAACACACGTTCGTTTGGTTCTGATATCACAAGAGTTAGCACAGTTGCCGTTTCTTATGAAGAAGGAGCGAGACTTGGTGGAGCTCTACCTGTTATCAAACATTTCCCCGGTCATGGAGATACAAACGTAGATAGCCATTTGGGTCTTCCCATTATTTCTAAGTCTTACGAAGAACTTTTATCTCTAGAACTAATACCTTTCCAAAAGGCAATAGAAAATGGCGCAGAAGCAGTTATGTCAGCGCATATTGTATATCCGATGATTGATGAAACCTATCCCGCAACTCTATCCAAAAAAATACTAACAGATATTTTGCGAGAAAAACTCAAGTTTAAGGGAATCATTATCACTGATGCAATGGAAATGCATGCCATCTCCAAAAATTACGAAAAAGACAAACCTGGTGTTCTTACGATCCTCGCGGGAGCAAACATCGTTCTTCTTACAAGTTGGGGAGAAACTGCGAGAAAATTCAAAGCTCAAATCACAAACGCTTACGAATTGGGTGAGTTCTTTTACACTAAACCATCTGGGGAAAAGGGGGACCGTTTAAAGGAAGCAGTCTTTTTACAAATCCGTAAAAAAATTGAAATGGGTTTGTATGATAAAAATTCTTCAGCACCCAATCTGTATTCTGAAAATTTAAAATTTCTAAAACATCTACAAAAATTAGAAGAGTCGCGTGATGCACGCTATGCGGAGCTTTTGACTGCTGGCAAAAGATTAAAAGAAATAAATTCCGATTCGATCAAATCTTATCCGTCGAGTTATATTCCTGTATCTTTTCAAAACTCGAATACAATCGCGAGCCTAAAGAACCCAATATTGCGAGAAAGTTTCCAAAAAAAGCAAATACCGCTTGTTTCATTTCCTGATCTGAAGAAACACCTAACAAAAAAAGAAGTATTTTATTTTGTTTTTGATACAACAACCGAACCCGAAATACTTACCATTGCAAAACTTGCCAAAGAGAACCCAACAAAAAACTTCCTAATCCTCCATGGAGGGAATCCTTTTGTCCAATTACCTGAGCATAAGAATCTGACGTATCTATTTAGCTTTTCTCTAACAAAAGGCTCTTGGGAGGCAATCGCCGAACGGACATTTGGTAATGAGGTAATCCAAAAGGTGGACCTAATCCTTCTACCAAAAGGTGGAAAAACCCCTGAAAAGACCGCATTCCCTGAGAGGCTGTAGTCCCTACTGGTCTAATTCGAACCATTTCCAAGCAAGGATCCTAATTTCCTTTTGAGATTCTCTTAAATTAATGACTCTCGAATACCGCCTGCTTTTCGTATCTCTTCGTATAGCTGTTTGGTTGTCTGTTCATCGACCGCAACATAACGAATCAAATACATCTCAGAGCGATTTTTTACGGGCATCATTTTTCCATGCAGTGAGTAACTTCCTCCACCAGGAATTTTAAACTGAATCTCCCATAAGTCTTGTAATTTCCAAATCTCAGATGAAATAGATGGTGGTAATACAAAAATAAGGCCACGATCGGAAAGTCTTTCCGACATAGTAACAAACGGTTGTGGCATTTCTTTAAACTCAAACTTTTTCTGATTGTTCTCTTTTTGGTCTTTCGCAATTCTCCGAAGAAGATCCAGTTGTTTGTCTATATTTTCTTCAGAAAGAAGAATTTTGTTTTTGTCTAAAACAACATTTTGTTTGTTCGCATCTTCCGGAGGCCAAGGAGAAATTGTAAGAGAAATTTTTTTGACTAACATCAAATGGGATTCTCCCTTTCTCTCAATGGTTCCATCATAATGAAAGATCAGACCATTTTTTCCAGATTTGGAAATAACACCACCTATCAAATAACCTCCACTGGAAGGCCTAAATACATATAGTTTTGCTTTTTTTCCGGGAACCAAAAGGTCAGGTGACAAACCCTTTACACTCAATAGCAAATCTTCGGTTGTTTTTTGCATAACATACGTAAGTTCACCGCGTTCATCTGCTTCTAGTGATGCAACTTCGCCAACGATCAGGTCATTTAGACTAAGAATTTCTTTTTTGAATTCAACACCTGATCGGAAAAGTTTATCGAAAAGATTCACTTCCTTTTCAGTAGGATTTTCAGTTGAGTTTAAAAAATATCTGTACAAAGCGTTCTTTAATTTATTCCGATTTTCAGCAAACAGATACAACTCTCGTTCGTCTTCTGTTAAAGTATCGTAAAAGGATTTTAAAATATTCAATTCAGCTTGGGTACATTTTCTTGCACGAGCATACCTTTGAAATTCACCCCAGTAGTTTACCACCTTTCCTTGTTTGTTCTGGAGATAATTCATTACCTGCACGTACAAAAACGCGGCAACCAACATCAAAAAAACGTAAAAAAAGTAGATCATTTCAAACTTCGGAAATATCCAAACCTGTGCTACAAAATCCATAAATTACTTTTCCTTTCTCCCAACCTTGCATTCCATGGAAGCAAGTGAGCTCATCCTACTTTAAAATTATCGGCAGAAATCCTCTCCACGGAACAATTACCCCGCAAGGCAATAAAAACGAAGCCTTGCCTTTACTCGGTGCCCTCCTTCTTTGGGAAGGAGATGTAGTTTTAGAAAACCTTCCCGAAATAGCAGATGTTCTCAAATTGATGGAAGTCTTACGCCATATCGGGGTTGAGATAACTGCTGAAGACACAAAAGGATCCTACCTCTTTCGAAAAAAGAATCCAGTCAAATCTGACCTTCCGTACGAGCTCTGTTCCCAGTTGCGGGGAGCCGTAACCCTGGCTGGTCCTATTCTCGCCAGGACTGGCCGAGTCTTCCTTCCAAAACCAGGCGGTGATAAAATTGGGCGCAGGCGGATGGACACACATCTTTTGGCCTTGGAGGCCTTGGGTGCAAAGATCGAAGTTTTCCCAGATGGGTACATGATCACAGCAGAAAGACTTTCCGGAAAGGATATCCTCCTCGATGAAGCATCTGTAACCGCAACGGAGAATGCTGTTATGGCCGCCGTCTTCGCAGAAGGAACGACCATCATCCGCAATGCCGCCTCGGAACCTCATGTCCAAGGATTGTGCCGATTTCTCAATGCTGCAGGAGCAAAAATTGAAGGGATTGGCACTAATTTACTCCAAATAACAGGAGTTACAAGTCTTAGTTCACCCAGTGGAGTTTTGCGACACCGAATCGGAAGTGATTACCTTGAGATAGGTTCTTTTATCAGCTTAGCTGCAGTCACAGGTGGTGAAATTCATATCAAGGATGTAAACCTTGATGATATCAGAATGATTCGAATGGTTTACTCGAGACTGGGAATCGATGTAAGGCCAACAGACTCAGGTATACTTGTTCCTTCCGACCAAAAAATGGAGATCATCCCAGACTACCATGGTGCCACTCCAAAAATTGACGATGCTCCCTGGCCAGGTTTTCCCGCGGATATGACCTCTGTTGCTTTAGTGACAGCAACTCAATGCAAAGGAACAGTTCTCATCCATGAAAAACTTTTTGAATCACGACTCTTTTTTGTAGACCATATCATTGCAATGGGTGCCCAGATCATTCTTTGTGATCCGCACCGAGCCATCGTGATAGGATCGAACAGACTGTACGGACAACGTGTAGCAAGTCCCGATATCCGAGCTGGAATGGCAATGATCATTGCTGCTCTCTGTGCGGAAGGTACGAGTGAAATACACAATATCGTACAGATTGACCGAGGTTTTGAGGCAATTGACACAAGACTTCGTTCCTTAGGCGCACAAATTGAGAGAGTTCCCGAATAAATTTGAATGAATCGAAAAGATTTATTTAAAGATAGTTTTAAGTCTATTGTTAACTTCACGTTTCAAAAAGCGGATGAACTTGCCGAAGTTATCTCGGATGTTTGGGAAGAAGAAAAGGACCAAACTTCTAAATCAAAGCCTAACTCTAAGGGGAACGCTAATTTTATTTCAGAAAAAAATCAAAAACTAATAGGACAAAATAAACAATCGGATAACCAAAAAAATCTAAAAAACCCTCAAAAACCTAGGGAAAAGCAGAAAAAATCAAAGATGTTCCAATCCCTAACACTGCCTCCAGGGAACAGTCTGAACTTTTTTTCACTTTGTACAGGTTGTAATGAATGTATTTTTTCTTGTCCTTACTCCGTCTTATTTCCTGTTACATTAGAAAATTCACAAAAAACGTATCCATTTTTAGATCCGAACGCAAAAGCCTGCAAACTTTGCGTTGACACTCCTTGTATTTCCGCCTGCCCCGAATCGGCCCTGCTTCCGATTGAGAATGATTCTAAACCAAAGTTTGGTAAGGCGGTCGCACAACACGAACACTGCATCAATCACAAAACAGGCACCCAAACATGTAATGCCTGTGAGACAGTCTGCCCTATCCCGAAAACAGTGAATTTTAAAGGCAATTTGCCTAAATTCTCTCAAAGCTCATGTACTGGATGCGGACAATGTGTCGAAGTTTGCCCTTCCTTCCCAAAAGCAATCCAAATCAAAGTAAACAAAATCACGGTAGAACTTTAAAAAAAAATAAATGTTCAATAAAAAATAAAAAAATTTCCTTCGTATGCCTTGGTTACCTTTTCTTCGCAAAACATCAAAAAAATGTTATTCGGGAAAAAAATATGTTGAAAATATTTGGTAGTTTCATTTAAACTTTTAAGGGAGAGTCAAATCTCGGAATAAATATAAATTTAGTGTTAAAGGAAAAAGAAAGCTATGGAACCACAAAAAGTAGGCCCAGGACAAATAGACAAAATCGCAGATGATCTAAAAAAAGATCCTGAAAAATCGATCGGTAATTACCTCTTCAAAGGATTCCGAATCCAAATTTCTAAGTACAAAGCATCTGGTGCAGAACGAGTTCAACAGCTTTACAAAAGAAGACGTGCTCAAGGTCTCTGTATCGTTTGCGGAACGAAAGTAACTAGAAAAAACCCGCTTACAGGAAAACTTTACAGACTCTGTGATGAGCACCGTGCTCAGATCGACCAAAAGAACAAGGAAAAAGCTAAGGCAAAAAAAGGAAAATAAACCTTTTTTTCTAACCTTGTTCGTAAAAGGGGACTCTTTGGGTCCCCTTTTTTTTTAGGTTCGCACCCCTTTGTTTTCTTTACTTTTTGCACAAATGCGTTTCGATATTGCCTATGAAATTTTTCCGAACCCTTTTCGTTTCCATTCTCTGTCTTCAGTGTTCCCAACTGATTTGGAAAAAGGCAAACCTTGCTCTCGAAGTTTCTCCCGGAAGTGATCCTAAAGATAGTTTGGTTCTAACAGTCGAATACGAAGAAAAGGATTCTTGGAACCCGCTGAATGGAACAACGGATAAAAGAAATTACCGCAGTGTCATTCGCTTGCATTCTTCTACCGATACCAAAACAAAAGCGAAAAAAGAATGGGTTCTCCCTTCTTGGGCACTCGGAGATGGGATTTTCTACCATTCAGGTGCGGACACACTCTTCGTACTTTACGGAAAGGATGACGAATACGGGACACTACAACAAACTCTATCCATTTACCCGAGTGGCGGTGGGGCCTTTTCCTACCCTGCAAAGCCAGAAAATCGAATTATCTTTCAAATGGCACCCTCCCCGAAGGGTACTGAGGTGGCACTCATTACTGCGAATCGCGATTCTGAAAATGAATATTCGGAATTTGAATTGAACCTAATCCGACTCCCATCCAAAAACGTCCAGACCTATCCATTGAGTTTTTGGACAGCACTTCCCATGTATGGGATGAGATGGGCCGAAGATGGCAGCAGTTTGTTTATACGCACACCAGACGAGGTATTAAAACTGGGTACAAATGGATTAACTCCGACGAAGTCCTTTCCAGACTGCTATTCTGTTTCTACGAATTACGGAAAATGGGCGTATGAAACTGCGGAGGTGGAACCAGGTGGTAACATTCAAATTGGCAAAAAATTGCCCACTCCGAAAATGATTTCGAATTTAGACCAAGTCCGTCTCTGCCGTTGAACAACTTGCGGAACTAAGATTCTCTCTTAGTCGGATGTAGATTCCCATCTACATCGGCTTCCTTCTTGGGGGGAATTCTCCCCGAAGAAATCCAATTCGCTTGATAAAATTATGTCTCATCATGAGAGTGGGAAAGTCCCCATGATTGAGAAAAAATTTACAGAAGAAATCGATGCCATTTCGAAATATTTGAATGTCGTCGAGAAGATCGAACCAATTCGAAAGAGTGGGGTCATTGTTTCTGTAGTTGGTAACGTTATCTATTCGCAAGGACCGCCCGACTCCAAAATCGGAGAGATCTTAGAAGTGGAACGAGGGAGTGATAAAGGTTATTTACCTTGTGTCTTAGTTGGCTTCAAAGACCACTTATACACCTTAATGCCATTAGGTGACACGCAGCAAATTTTCCCACATGCCTTTGTATTTTCCTCCGGAAGAACGATAACTCTGAGCGCTGGTCCTGAACTTCTTGGTCGCGTTTTAAATGGTCTAGGAAAGCCCATTGATAGCAAAGGAATACTAATCACTACGGAAGAAAGGCCCTCTGAACCGAGGTTTCTGAATCCTTTAGATAGACCCCCGATTTCTGAAGTTTTAGAAACAGGTGTTAGGTCCATCGATGGACTTCTTACGGTGGGCAAAGGTCAAAGAATTGGTATTTTTTCAGGATCTGGAGTAGGAAAGTCTAGTTTATTAGGAATGATTGCTCGTTATACGAGTGCCGATGTAAATGTTGTCGCTCTCATCGGAGAAAGGGGCCGAGAGGTAAATGAATTCTTAAACATTGAACTGGGAAAAGAAGCCATGGCCAAGTCGGTTGTTTTCGTTTCCACATCTGATTCATCAAAAATGGAACAAGTTAGCTGTGCAAATCTGGCCTGTTCAGCTGCTGAGTTTTTTAGAGATAAAGGTTTATCGGTAAACCTCTATATGGACTCTTTAACCCGATATGCAGAAGCATTAAGAGAATTATCTATCGGTGAGCCAGTAGTTACAAAGGGTTATGCTTCCAGTGTTTTTTCTAAAATGGCAAAGTTAGTCGAAAGGGCAGGAACATCACATAACGGAGGCTCTATCACTGGTTTTTATACAATCTTAACAGACGCTGATGATGACATGGATGATATTGTTGCTGATAAGGTTCGAGGTTTTATTGATGGTCATATAATTTTGACTAGAAAACTTGCAGAGCAGAGTCACTATCCTGCAATTGATATCCCCTCTTCTCTTTCTAGACTCATGCAAAAAATTGTAAGTGAAGACCACTACATGCGTGCGTCGATCATCCGTGAATTGCTATCAAAATACAAGTCCAACGAAGATTTGATTATGTTAGGCGCATATGTCCGGGGAGCCGACGATAAAATTGACATGGCACTTGATAAAAAATCCAGTATTGATGATTATTTGCGGCAACGAATCGAAGAAAAATCCAATTTTAGCGAAGCTCAATCCAAATTAGCTAAAATTCTTTTAGCCAGCCAAAGGCCTGAGGACGATTTCTAATTAAGTTCCAAAAGCACTAGTGTAACGTCATCATCAGGAGAGCGATTCCCTGTAAATTCTTTGATACTCTCGAGAATCAATCGTTTTGCTTCTTTTAATGGATACCCTTTATACCTTTGAACGAGAAGTTGCCAGTCATCTTGACCTATCATCACCTTTTCAGAGTTTGTTGCTTCCGTAATTCCATCTGTATACAAAATCAACCGATCACCCGATTGAAGATCTAAGGTTTCTTCTAGGATATCAAGTTCTGGAATCCAACCTATCAGTTTTCCTTGGGGTTGGCTCAGGATCGGTTGACTTGATCCTTTCCTGGTAATAATCAGAGGAGGATGACCAGATCGAGCATGAACAAGTTTTTTCTGATCGAGATCGATATAAACATAGGAAGCAGTCAGAAAAGCTCCTTTCATCTTTCCTACCAAGGTTGCATTTATTTGTTCCAACATTGCCTGAGGATTTCTAGAAAATCTTGTTTGGGTTGAGAAAGCAATTTTTAACATTGCTGAAATTAATGCTGCAGGTATTCCATGCCCAGAAACATCAGCAACTAAAACTCCAATTTCATTTTTAGAAATAGCTACAAAATCAAAAAAATCACCACCTACACGATCCATTGGTTCATAATAGAACTCGGTCCACAGTCCTGCTAAGTTAGGTGCCTCCTCGGGGAGAATGGAACTTTGGAGTTTTCTTGCGACCTCCAATTCATTTTTAAATGCGATGTATTTGTTTTGCTCGGCGACTGCTTTTTTTAGAGTCAAAAGATTTTTGGATCTAGAAATCAATTCTCGTTTATCAAAAGGCTTTACAAGATAGTCATTTCCACCAGCTTCCAATGCGGTCACAATATCTGTAATTTGGTTTTTAGCTGTTAAAAACAAAATAGGAAGCTCATACAAGGAATAGGACTCACGTAATACCGAACAAACATCATATCCACTCATACCAGGCATCATGATATCAAGTAACATCAAATCAAATGGTCCAAAATCGCGAACCAAACGAATCGCCTCACCTCCATTTGCTGCCTCAACGACTTCACATCCAATGAGAGTTAGATGATTTTTTAAAACTTGCCGATTGATTGGTTCATCATCTACCACTAGAACTCGTATCAAAACTGTTGAATCACCTTCGTCTAAGTCTTCTTCAATCGGAGAGAGATCGATTACGTCGGTGCTAAACCAAAGTTCTTTTGCTGGATTTTTCTTATATTCAATTGGTATCTCGCCCTCTCTTGCCAGAGGCAATGTAAAATGAAAGTTTGATCCTTCACCTAACCTAGATTCTACCCAAATACTCCCACCATGTAGTTCTACGAGCCTTTTTGTAATCGCAAGGCCCAGTCCTGTCCCACCAAATTTCCGTGTGGTGGACGAATCAACCTGTTCAAACGACTGAAAGATATCCGTGAATTTATCTGGCGGAATGCCTACGCCGGTGTCGGAAATCGATATTTTTGCGAATCTTTCAGATATAGTAGCATTTAGTTCAATCCTGCCTTTTTCGGTAAACTTAATTGCATTCCCAATCAAATTGAAAAGGATTTGTTGGATTCTTGCCTCGTCTGCTAAAACGGGTGCAAAATCAAAAGGGATGTTATTGCGTACTTGTAAGTTTTTGGTTACATAAAGAGGCCTTGAAATTACGAGTACTAATTCTGAAATTTGGTGGATATCTACCGATTTTAAATCTAAATCCAAGTCCCGATTCTTCATTTTAGAAAAATCTAATATATCATCAACTAAAGAAGAGAGTCTTTTTCCCGAGCTAATGATCATTCCTAAATTTTGCCTTTGGTCCGGCGAAAGTTTACCGCCAAAACCATCGAACATAGATTCTGCGATTCCAATAATTCCATTGAGTGGCGTTTTTAATTCATGAGAAGTATTTGCTAAAAATTCATCTTTGAGTTTATCGAGTGCAAGTAGTCTCTTAGACAAGGACTCAACTTGACTGAATGCTCTACTAAATCTTCGTGAGAGGGTTAAAGATTGAAAGAGTATAAACAAAAAAATACCGATAGGAACTGCTTCTATGGTATAGATGATCTGATTTGCGTTGAGAATATCTATTACGGAAGCAATAGCCATGGAGAGGAGACCACAGGTAAAAAGGATACTTCCCTCTTCCCTATACCAAGTAGCACGAAATACACCTTGCAGGATTATCAATACTCCATATAAAAAAAGGAAATTATAATATTTATTTAAGCTTGTGAAAACTACCGTAGGCACTACAAGAACAAGTACTGAAAAGAAGAGAATGGGGAAAAAAAGTGACCAAGACATCCACTTCGGATAGTATTTTGGGTAAAACTCTCTGAAAAAGGCAAAAAACAAATAGGGAGATATGTAGAATGTTAGAAACTCGATTCGCAAACAGTTCGCCCAACCTAACACCTCTTCTAATTCGATGTAAACGAACCTCTCACCTGTAAAAAGGGTTCGAATGGACAATAGCAATGCAGCCAAACCGAACAGATAGTTACCTGAGTCTGTACTCCTCCAATAATAGAGTCCAAAATGATATAAAGCGATTATAAATACGGCACCTGCAAGGAATAGAGAAGAAGCAATATCTCTAACGTTCGCTTGTTGAACTAATTCCCACTCACCGAATAGGGGAGGTTCCCACATGCCACCTTTAGCGTGGTGGAAATTTGAAATTTCAAAAACCAGTTCATTTTCGCCATCTTTAAAGCGGACACTATAAATTTGAGATTCATAGGATGGGACCCCGACGAGAGGATCTTTGGAAACAACACCCGCCCCTCCTAAAAATTCACCATTCCAGTAGACTCGGGAAGCAGTAGCCTGGTCCAAAGATTTTATCCCAAAGGCAATATCCGAGCTGATACCCTCTGGTTTGGTCAGTTTGAGTCGGTAGGAACCAAAACCGTTTCCAGACCCAAGAACTGCATTCCAAAGCCCAGGAACTTGTAAACGAATGGAATGTCTATTTTCGCCAAGTGATAGGAATTGGCTCGGAAAAAATTCCCAAGTTCCTTCTAAAGGAATCGGAACTCCGATTTTTTTGGCGATAGGTTCCTTTGCTTCCGACCAAATGCACTCTGGAAAACCTAAAAATAGGCCGAGAGAAAGTAATAGATACTGTAAAATGATTCGGTGCAATAGGGACAAGATTCGGATTTTTTTTAAAAATACGAGTAAAAAAGAGTACAAAAATTCCATGGAAAGGTAGAAATAGACAGTTGTGAAACGCTTCCAATTTAGTTTAGAGACATTACTTAAGCTCAAAGCTAGAAAAGAAGAAGAAGAAATCCGAAGGCTATCCTCAGTAGTTTCTAAACTAAACCAACTAATCGCGGAAAAAGAGACAAACCAATTGGAGATCTCTCGTTCGTATCAGATGATCACAAATTCCGCTAAAGTAGGAACTAGTTTAAATGATTACATTTCAATCGAGAGATATATCCAAGGTCTAACAAAACGCAATGAGGATTTGGAATCGAGAATTGCAAATCAAAATTCAGAAGTAGACCTTGTCAGAAAAGATGTGTTAGTTGCACGTAAAAACAAACGAGTTATTGAGATTCTGAAGGAACGACGATATCTCGAATGGAAAAAGAAAAGAAAGAGAATCGAACAAAAAGAAGTGGAAGAATTCAATTTAATGATTGATGAATTCCACAAATGGGAGCCACCCTTTCAATCGAATCAAAAAACGAAACAAAAACCAAAAACTTTTCGGATTCTCAGTCGTGAGGATGGTGGTGATGAGTTGACTTCCGATTTCAAAACCTTACGTGACTTTTATGAAAAATTTTATTTAGGACAAGGAAAACAAAATGGCTAGTATAACAGACGGTACGAGATCGTTTTTTTTGATCGTTCTTATTTTCTTTTTGATCTCTATTGGTTTTTTTGTTTTCGATTATTTTCAAGTAATCAATGCTGAAGACTATCTTCCGTTTTTAAAAAAACAACCTAGCTTAGTTGACCAGGATTTGCTTTCACCTACAGAACTTGAAAAGCTGGAAATGGAAAAGGCGAAGGAAAGGTTGATTGCCGATCGGGAAGAGCTAGAACTCATGAAACGCGAGTTAGAAGAAAAATCCCAAAGCCTAAGTTCTGACAAAGAACGATTAGAAGAACTTAAAGAAGGGATACAAAAAAAAGAAAAGGAAATGGCTGAAAAACTTAAGAGAGATAACCAAAGATCTGAGAAGGTTAAAGTTCTCGCGAATAAAGTTGCCAATATGCCTCCTGAGTCGGCCAGAGATATGCTTCTCAATTGGCCAGATTATGATATTATCGAAGTTTTTGAACAAATGGATCGGGATGCAGAAGAAGACGGCCGCCAGACAATTACAACCTACTTACTAACTCTTTTTCCTGCGGAACGAAGATCTGTAATCTCTAACAAATGGTTGGACGCAAGTTCCAGAAATGTTCCAGGTTATGGTAAAGCAATCGACGATGATGACAGAGAGCCTTAACTCACTTGTCTCGTGGTTAGGATTTTAAAAGGATATCCTTAACTTTTTGAACGGCATCTTCTAAAATATCATTTACCACAATATAGTCAAAGGTATGGGCTTCGTCCAATTCATTAAATCCATTCTGGATGCGTTTTTCGATGCTAGATTGAGAGTCGGTCCCGCGTCGGATTAATCTCTCGATCCAAATCTCACGACTGGGTGGTTCTATAAAAATTGTTATGGAATCGGGGCGAATCGATTTAACCGACTTCGCACCTTGAACGTCTAAATCGAGTATTACTTTTTTATTCTCACCTATTGCTTGTAAAATGGGAGTTTTCGGAGTTCCGTAAAAATTACCGTGAACTTCTGCCCATTCATAAAACTCACCTTGCTCTATTTTCTTTTTAAATTCAGGCACAGTCAAAAAGTAGTAGGTTTTTCCTTCCTCGTCTCCAGGTCTTGGTGTACGGGTTGTACAAGAGATTGAGAAGAAAAACTCAGGATATTCTGACAAAATCTTAGAGATGATGGTTGATTTACCACCTCCGGCAACAGATGAAATGATAAATAGGTTTGGATGAGACACTATTCTTCATCCTCTTCTTCAAGTCCGATACTATTATCACCAGATTCTAGTCTTTTGTGTAGGCTTTCTGGACGAATTGCAGAAAGTAGAATATGCCCTGTTTCTAATACAAGGATTGAGCGAGTTTTTCTTCCGCCAGTTGCATCTACTAATTTGGAACTTGTTTTTGCCTCAGATCGGAGTCGTTTTGCTCCTGCCCCATCGGCTTGCAAAATTGTAAGTATTTTTGAAACAAATACTACATTTGAAAATCCAATATTCAGGACAGGGAAGGAAGCCATTGGCACATTATTTAAATTCTTCTAGATCGATCAAGCCGAATCGTTTCAATCAAATGAATTTCATGTGTTCCGATGTTCATAGCTTCAGAAATGTCATCCCGACTGTAGCCTTTTTTGATTAGGTGAACTACCTTATCAATTTTACTCGCAGTGGACGGAAGCTCCTCTAATGCTGATTCAATGGAAAGCTCAACTTTTTGAATTGAATTTTTTTGGTAAGCCGCAAAACTCGGATCATTCTTTTTAGATACCTCATTCATAAACTCCCTACGTTTATTGGTATCTATATATCGAGTTTCAACATCTCTTTCTTCCTGGAAAGGGTTTCCTCCAACAGTATAATCTGTTTTAGGACGTAATATAGGCACTTCTAATGAATCAATTGCTTCGGCAGATGGCATTTGATTTCCGTCCATACCAAAAATCCCTTTAACAGCCTTACCCAATTTTCCAAAGGCAATATTTACAGCACCTTCTGTTGTTTCCACCTCATCTACTGCCGTCACAAATTGATTTTGTTGGTAGATCCTTCCAATTCCAGTTCTTTGTTCCCTGAGCTCTACAATTGTTTCTGGACTGGTATCCCGTTTCGAATCTTTCTTTGAACTTAGATCCACCTCCAAACTAGATTCCGATTTGTTCCCTGCAATTTCTGCCGGAGCTCCTCCTAGAGATTGTTTTTCAAGATGAAATGAAGGATTTGATGGAAAAATTTCCTCTTTCATGGAGAGGCCCATTTTTTCGTAATGTTTGAACTCGGAAAAAAGCTTTTCTGCTTTTTCCATCATTTGCCGTAATGCGACTAATCTCGATTCGATGACGTTTACCGTAGCATCTAACTCCCGTATGGTTTCAGAAGTTGCCAAGTCAATGGCTCGATTTAGTCTTTTGTCGTAATAGTCATTTACCGATTTTTGAACTTTAGCAGAGATAAATACATACATCATCCCGCAAAAAAGTACGTTGATGAGTACAAGTGAAAATAATTCCATACATTCTCCTAGAAACTGTCTCCAACAACATTCTAAGGAAAATTAAACTTTTGAATCGAAAACGGATCCTTCTTCCTGGTTTCTTTTATTATAAATTAGACCTGACCTAGAGTAGGAAAGAACGGACGGCTCTTTCTCATCCTTTGCTCGGGCAGTAGAACCGCTGTTGTTTTGTTTTGTTTCAGGGACGGACTGCGCACGGATCTGAGTTTGTAAGGCGGCTTTCTGAAGCTCAACCACCTGGTTTTGGTGGGTAAAGGGATTTTCTGCCTGAGCACGACGAGCAAAATCGTAATGGTGCGCATGGCTTACAAACGTCTCATTGAGTTGCATACTTCCCTCCCTCTAATTCCTAGATTTACCACGACCTCGTTTTTTTCTCCAGTCATTTTTATCTTCATCTGGATCTTCGTACGGCATACTTCGGACTTGGTTCTCTTCTTCGTAAAATGTCTTCGCTTTGGTTTCGTGTCGGAGTTTGAATTCGGAGTTTCGGATTCTCATGCTCACACCAGGGAAAACCGTTTTTTCGACTGAAATCCGGCCACTGGCAGCCTGCTCATCCATATACTCAGTCAATGTGCGGATTTCGTTTTCGTATTCTGCGATCCGTTTTTCGAGCTTTTTAGTTCCTGCTTCCAATTTTTGCAAATGTGCTTCGTTTTCCGCACTAAAAGTAGAGGGATCATTATCCTTCCTTGCTTTTAATGTTCGCATCGTTTTTGTCAATTGGTCGTGTTTGTCTCGGTTTTCTTTTTTCTTGAGTTCGTATTCTTCTATCTGTTTGAGAATCTTTGGATTGTTACCAACAATTAAATCGGTTTGTGGGTTTGCCTGTGAGCCAATGATCTTTGCAGAAATCAGTTGAGCAGCCTGTATGGTTCCACCCACAATCTGCCCTCGTTTGCCCTTACAACTCACCTTGCCACCGGCCATAAGTTGCGAGTGGAGAATCCCTTCTTGGACAATGATATCCTTTTCCGTGATCACCGTTGCATTTTGGATAAACTTCGCTACGATGTTTCCGCCAGTTGATTCTACCCGTGCTTCTTCACGACCGGTGATCCCCTGCCTAACGATAATATCCCCATCCGCTTCGACCACAGCCTTTTGGATGGTTCCATAAATCTCAATATTTCCTGCGGCTTTTACAGAGTAATTGTCCTCGACGTTTCCTGTGATGATAATGGAACCAAGGAAAGTTACATTACCCGTTCGAACTCCAACATCCCCATTGATTCTGTATACAGTTTCAACAGAGAGTCGCCCTGCAACATAAACAACTTGTCCATTCACCTCGGCAGTTAGGCGCATTTTATCTTCGGATAGGATCGTACCTTTCCCCTGTTTCAGCTCCGTGTCGGAGCCGTCTTTTGCAGGCAGTACCATACCAAAGAGATTGCGTCCAAACTTTCCTTTTTCAGCAGGGATCTTTTCTGCGAGGAGTTGTCCAACCACCACGTTTTCAATCATATCCAAGTCTTTGTAGTCAACCCGGCCTGACTGATCTTCTTTAAAATTTATTTTCTTTTCAGTTCGAACATAGTATTTGATTTCCGCATTGCGTCCGTTCACTGGGAAATCACCCTCCGCACCGATAAAAGGTTTGTTGGAGACGTCTTCTTCTAAATGTTTCCGTATCTCTTCTTCTTTCAGACCATGAGCAACACCCATCCCTTTCAGAGCGGCTACTACATCGCTCACTTCTAAATCGCGACCACCAGGTCGAGCGGGAAATACCGTGACAAACGCCCGCATGTTTTCTTGGGCAATTTCTACATTGCAACTGGAATCATTGCCTGGTTTTGGTTTTTGGTTGGAAATAAGGATCGGTTGGCCTTTTTCCTCTCGGATAATTTTATTGATAAGAGCAGGATCGACTCCCGCAACCCCGCGAAACGAGAGTTTTTTGGAGACATCGGCAAGGGTCATATGTGCTCCCTCACCCGTGGGTGGATAAACGGTCAAAAATACACCGGTTCGATATATCTTTACGGAAACACGCCCATCTTTATTTTTTGGTGTTACTAATTCTTTTAGCTCTTTGGAAACTAACTTTCCACTTCCACCCGTAAGTGCTTCATCTAAAGAAGTAAGTTCGTCTAACAACAAATCATCGGGAATAATGGATACACGGATGTGATACGGCTCAGAAAAAAATAAACTCTTTTTACCACGTTTTAAAACTTTATAGTCGAGTTCATGAATCTTTCGATTCAGATGGGCAGACGCAAGGTTCAAACACTCTTCAATGGAGTCTGCTATCACCTCAACCTGTTCTTTTTCCTTACGTTCGAACTCGCTCAGTTCCTCAGTAAGATACTCGGTGAGTGACATGGAACTTTACCTTTTTTGGATGGCAGATTTGACTTTAGAGAGTTTGCTGCGAAGGCGTGCCACAGCTTTCGTGTGTAGCTGAGAAATTCGAGATTCGGTTACTTCCAAAACTTCTCCGATTTCTTTCAGTGTAAGATCTTCGTAATAGTAGAGTACGATCACCTTTTTTTCTTTTTCAGGAAGGGATTGGATCGATTCAACGATCACGTTTTTGATTTCTTCTTTCTCGATGATATTGTCTGGGTTCATATTCATCGGTGATTCCAAAGTCTCCATAAAAGAAACTTCATCATTCTCATCACCGAGAAACCAGATGTCGTTTAGAGAAACAAGTGATGTCCCAGAGAGTTTGGAAAGGAGGGAATTGTATTCTTCCATGGAAACGCCGAGCTCTTTTGCGATCTCTTCGTCTTCCACTTTTTTCCCTTCTTTGTTTTCCAACATCGCTATGATGTTTTCCAACTGTTTTGCCTTCTGGCGGATCGAACGAGGTATCCAATCGACTGATCTAAGTTCGTCGAAAATAGATCCACGGATACGTGTCATAGCATAGGTTTTGAATTTAATTTCACGAGATGGGTCGAATTTTTCAATAGCGTCTAACAAACCGAAAACGCCATAACTAACCAAATCCTCAAATTCCACATTTTGAGGCATCCCGATGGCAATACGACCCGCAACATGTTTTACGAGCGGAGAATACTTCTCTACTAGATAGGATCTGATTTCGGGATTTTTGGAAACACGATAGTCCTTCCAAAGTCCGGTCTCATCAAATTGATTGTATTTGTCTAGCAGTCTTGACATATGGGCCCGGACATCCGGAATCTCTTTACTTTATAGAAAAAATCGTAAAGAAACGAAAATTACAAGAGGATTTTTTTCTTATGTCCTCTAAAAAGCGAAATTTTCACCCTTCTTGCATATCATCTTTGGCCATCATGGTTCGGATGGCCTCAGCCATGAGTTTTGGCTCATTTTTGATGGCAATTTTGTCCACGATGATGTGGTCTCCATATTTTCCTGATTTAGCCATGGCAAGCCTTGCTTCTGCTGCATCTTCTACAGAAGTTTGAACTCCAAAGGCATCGGAACCCATTCCATCGGATCCAGCCTCAAAGCCACCTTCCATTCCATCGTGGGACTCTTCAGAGCTTCCAAAACCGCCCATACCTTCCAGAGAGAGTCCACTCAAGAACTCTAAGAATTCGGGTACTTTTTTCTCGAGAGTGGCAAAGACACCGAATCCGAGCCCGCCGAAGGCCAAAGTAGAAAGGAATGAGACAAAAAGTATGTACGTAATCCGATTCCCAACAAGGAACCCAGATACGGAGCTAATGATGGCACCGAGAACGGCAAACCCGAGTATAAATCCGATCTGCACCTAGGCTTCATCCTCCATCTCTTTTTCCATTTCCCTTTCTTTGAAATCTACAAAGCTAAAGAATTTTTTGAAGAAACCGGTGAGACCCTCTTCATCGTTGTATCCACCTTCTGTCTGCAAGAGAGTGTGTGTGATCCTTGTTAGGCAGGCGGCTGCCTTGGATCTTGGTGCATTCAATATAAATGGTTTTTGTTCTCGGATGGACTTTTCTACTTCTTCGTCTTGGAAAATAAATCCGAGATTCTCCACTTGGACTTCCAAAAACTGGCCGGATATATCAATCACGCGGTCTGCAACTTTTTTCCCCTCAATCGCAGAGCGAACTCGGTTGACTATGATCTTTAAATTTTTGTCTTTGGATTGGGAGACAATCGACTTAATCAGTCCATAAGAATCGGTAATCGACGTTGGCTCTGGTGTTGTTACGACCACTACTTCGTCGGCTGGCATCACAAGTCCAATCACGTTGGCCGAGATTCCTGCGCCCGTATCAATGATCATTACATCGTACCGATCTAATTCCACAAAACCTTTAATGAGGTTGTTTCTTTGGGTTTCGTTTAAGTTGGCAAGTTGGGAGTAACCAGAAGCTCCTGCAATGATATCAACACCTTCTGGTGTGGAGATTACAATTTCTTTTAGGGTTCTATGTCCTTTAACGACATGGTAGAGATTGTATTTTGGGATGATACCAAGTAGGACGTTAACATTGGCAAGACCTAGGTCTCCGTCAAAGATCAAAACCTTCAGACCAGTCTTTGCTATGGAGATCGCCAGGTTGACAGATACTGTACTCTTACCAACCCCACCCTTTCCTGAGGCAACAGCAATGATTTTGGTTTTTTTGGAAGCCTCTTGGGACGAGACGAGTTTGAGACCCGCACTCGATTCAGTGAGCTTTCTAAGATTTGCTGCTTGGTCCATCGTTACCCCTCGGCAAAGGATAACGAATTACGTTACACGGTCTTTTCGAAGACCTCGCCCGCTATCCCTTTCAATTTTTCAGGGAAAATTACACATTCTGCAAGTAGTTTTTTGGAAGCACCTAGGATATCAAAAGGGACATCCTGTCCAACACTTAAGAATGAAAATTCCCTATGAAGAGTATCGGCTAATTCTACTACAGAACCTAAAAATTCTGCTTCATCTAGCTTCGTAAGTAAAATTCTTTTATAGGCCGTATGTTCGTACGCTTTCGTCACGGCAACCGCATTGTCCCTAGAAACGGTAGCTGAGAGGACAAGGATGGTCTCTATATGATCCTTTTCTCCAAAACAATCGTAGTACTCCTGTAATTTTTCCAAGTTCTCTGAATTTCTATGGGAATAACCAGCTGTATCGACAAGAATCAGCTCCGAGCCGTCCCGTAGAATGGCTTCTTTCCATTTTCGAAGTTCTTTTACGGCAAAAAAAGGTAGACCCATAGCATCTGCATAAAATTTCAACTGGTCGATTGCCGCAATACGGTAGTTATCCGTTGTGTATAGGGAAACCTTTTTCCCCATATGGAGGCTGTATTTTGCCGCCAACTTTGCAATAGAAGTGGTCTTCCCAGAACCAGTTGGGCCAACAAAAAAAACTACCTTCCGTTTTCCGCGAGGAGTGCCTGAGAATAGATCCGAGTCAATCTGGATTCGTTCCGAGAGAATGGATACAGCCTTGTCTGTCACCTGGGAGTATTTCGAGAGGTCTACTTGGGATAGTCTCTGTTCCAAATTCAATTGCAGTTCCGCGATAAATGCTTTGGAGAGACCCTCTTCCGCCAATCGATCCGCCAACTTTTGTATATGAGGATGGAATTCTTTAGGTTTGTGTAACGTAGTTGGTGGTAAGATGGGAGATCTGTCACTGGCTTCTAAAATGGAGAGTCCAAGATTGGCCTCCGACTCAAGGAAGTTTTCTTCCGAATCGGATCTCTCAATTCGGTGTTGCCTTTCAGAAAAAGCCCTTCTCTTTCGTTCCGAAAAAGGACGAACCATTTCAATGGTTGCGTTGCGGTTGGCTCGTGTGCCTAACTCGACGGCAGGAACAGGCTCCGACTTTTGTTTTTGTTTGATGAGTTCTTTGAGATCTTTGAGTTTCTTTTCAATTCGATCTTTGGAATTTTGTTTTTCGGGAATCCCCACATCAATCTCATAAGCCCTCTGTGCAAGAAGTCCTGTTCCAAAAAGTCCACCTTCGGTGATTACCCTCTGGTCGTAGAGATGTGCTTCTGGACCATATTTCATTTTCATCTGCATAATGCAGTCTTGTAAGTCCTTTCCGCGGATTTTCACAAAATCCATGTCTTTTTCCCCCGAAACTAGGAAAAAATTGAATGACACCCTTAGAAAGAAAAGCCTTTTTTATGTGACATAATAATTTTACAACGAAAACACGGTTCCAGGAGACTTCAATTTGTCAGAGGATATCTATTTAGAAAATGGAGTTCCCATTTCACGTAGGTTTGGTGATGTTTATTTTTCGAAATCAGGTGGTGTCGAAGAAACCAAATATGTGTTTTTAGAAGGGAATCGATTTTTAGAAAGGATCTCGTCGAGTCGAAACGAGCCTCTTTCTGTAGGGGAGTTAGGTTTTGGATCAGGCTTAAATTTTTTTGTGACTCTTTCTACTTGGAAGGAAAATCCAAATCCATGTTCGATAACATTTACCAGTCTAGAGGGTTATCCTGCGGAACGGAATATCCTCGAGAGCTTGCAAAAAAATTACCCTGAGATTCAAAGCTGGAAAGAAGAGTGGATCGGGATTTACGAATCTAAGGTAAGAGAATATAAAACCTCAGATTCCATCGTCCATTGGCAAATTTCCGAAATACACCCTAACGGTCGTTCTATATTTAATTTAGATGTAATGTTTGGCGGTGTTTTGGATTGTTTACCCAAATTTCCGATAATTGAACTCTGGTTCTTAGATGGATTCAGTCCGAAAAAAAATCCTGAGATGTGGAGTGAATCCGTCTTTTCCCATATTCAGAAAAAATCTATACCTGGAACAACTCTATCCAGTTTTACAAGTGCAGGATTTGTTCGGACTGGTCTATCTGCGGTAGGCTACAATATACGAAAACAAAAGGGATTTGGTAAAAAAAGAGAAATGATTCTTGGAACTTTTGTAGGATGAAGGAAGAGACAAAGGTTGCCATCATCGGTGGTGGTATTGCAGCAGCTGGGGTTGCCTATGCCTTTAAAAAGAGAGGTATGCAGGCAACAATCTTTGAATCGAAACCCCAAGTCGCAGAAGGAGCAAGCGGAAATCCGATTGGGCTCGTGTATCCGTTTCTCACCAAACAAAAAACAGTTGAGTCTGAATTTTCAATCCAAGCATTTTTGTATTTTCTGGAAATCTGGCAAAAGGAGAAATTAGATGAGAAAGTTCTGAGTAAGGATGGACTTTATTTTTTACTCCATTCGGAATCATTGCGTGATCGCTACCAAAATGCCATACTAAGTCATAATCTGGGTGAAGAAATAGCCTATCTCAAAACGGAACCAAAAACCAATATCCTTTCAATTTTTTATCCAAAAGGAAAAACAATCCAACCAAAAGAATTTACTAAGGCTCTGCTTGTAAACTCAGGTGCTGTCATAAAAGCCGAAGAAGTTTGTCTGCGATTCGAAGAAGCAGAGGATCGTGTTCATTTGGAGACCCACTTGAAAAAATATGAATTTGATTTCCTTTTCCTTTGCAACTCCTATTCAAGTCTAGAATTTACTGATCTAAACTGGATACCATCTAAAAAAGTTAGGGGACAAATCCTTATACTAGAGGAGCAAATTTTAAATCTACCAAACTCCGTTTTATATGGCGATTACCTCAGCACTCCCATCAACGGGCAAATCGTACTCGGTGCCAGTTACGATGAATTTCGGTTAGATGAAACCTCTCGAACATCGGATTCACAATCCCTTCTAGAAGGAACAATACCTTTTTCGCTTTTCCCGAATGAAATCCTTAAATCTATGCGAAGAAATGTAGAAAACCTACAAACGCGCGTTAGCTTTAGGCATCAGTCCGAAGACAGGAGACCGATACTCGGTAGTCTATGCAAAACAAAAGATTTTCTCGAATTGGCAAAAATGTCCGAGAAAAAACAGGGCAATCCACCTCCCATTACTCATTTTGATCGGATCGGGGTCGTCCTCTCTTTGGGATCTCGCGGACTTACGCACTCACTGCTAGGTGGAGAGCTAACAGTATCTTATCTTCTCGGAGAATTAAAGTACGAAAATTCCAAAAGACAACTTCTTGAGTCACATCTTATGGATCGGTTTTTGCTTCGGATGTGGAAACGAGGTGGTCTAGGATTGAAAAAAATTTAGACTCTTCTTCCAATTGAACACCAATTTGAATTACATGAAAGGACCATCCTTTCTCTTTCAAAGATTCCATAAACTTTGGAAATTTTGAAATTTTGATCCAATCTTTTTCTGTTGTAACAACACCAAGGGTTTCTTTGCCTTTATCTAATCTTTCTTCCAAAATTAGATTTAAGTCGTCTTCCGAAAACCCATAATGATCAGGATAAGATTTGAGAATTACATCTTCAGAATCTAAAGCCTGTTTTGCCGTCTGAAGAACATGCATTGGATTTCCTACGCCAGTGACTAAAATATAAGATCGATTTGGTTCTTTAGGAAATTTTTGGAATGAGATCTGTGACGAAAAAAATGTCTGGTTCCATTTGATAAGTTTCTTTTTGGAGTTTTCGACCTTTTTACGATTTTTTTGATTTAATTTTGTGAATATGATTACATCCGCGCGAGCGAGATGTGATGTGGGCTCTCGTAAAACACCTAATGGAATTGTAAATCCATTACCAATCGGTGCATTCGAGTCTAGAAGTACGATATCTAGATCCCTCTGAATTTGGATATGTTGAAAACCATCATCTAGAAGGACTAAACAATCTTTCGAATTTTGAATTTCGAAAGGAATGAATTTTTGAAAACTCTGATATCGGTTTATACCTATAACAACGGATATGCCAGGAAACTTGGATTTGATGAGACTTGGTTCATCGCCATACAGCGTTGGATCGGGATCGGTAGGAAGTAAAGCTCCTTTCTGAGAAAGCTTCGCTTTATATCCTCTTGAAAGAACTACGATTTTTTTCTGTGGATACTGTTTCAAAAAATACTCTATCAAAAAAAGAATCATAGGAGTTTTGCCAGTTCCTCCAACAGAGAGATTCCCGACACTAATCACGAAACAGGGCTTAAGCGAATATTTTCTTTTTAATTTTTGAGAGAGGAAAAAAAGGAATTGGTAGAGAAAACTTAGAGGTGAAAGCAGATATAACAAAATCTCCATCACCTTGGCCGATTCTAACTATGTCGTTTTTCTAATTCTTTTGCAATTACAGATAGGCTAAGATCTTTTTCTACGAGCAAAACTTCCAGATGGAAAACAAGATCTGCGATTTCATGGATGAGTTCCTTCTGGTTCGGATTTTTTGCAGCAATGATGACTTCGCCAGATTCTTCACCGATCTTTTTCAAAATACGGTCCAGTCCATCTCGGAAAAGTTCCGCAGTATAAGATTTTTCAGGCAATTCTGCCTTTCGTTTTCTGAGAACTTCTTCGAGTTTTAACAAAAATTCCATGATTTTTTCCTATTAGGAACCAGTGAATCCAGGGAAGGAATTTTCAAAAAGCGAAAATTCGTTGTGGAAATTGAGTAAGGATTCTGTAAAATTTCCTCGTGAAGTCAAAATTCCCGAGTATCTTCCTGACAATATACTTTCTAATCTGCGGATGGTCCCTTTTGGGGAAGGGTGGGGAAACAAAATGGGAAACCTCCATCCAAAAAGGATTTGTAACAGCCAAATTGGAAAAAAAATTTCTGATCGTTGATCTCTATGCCGACTGGTGTACGTATTGTTTAGTTTTGGAAAAAGAAATTTTTCCAGACCCAGAAGTCTCTAAAGTCCTAGATGGCTTCGTACGAGTTAGGTTAGATGGAGATGAATTTCCAAATCTAAAAAATAAGTATAAGGTAGAAGGTTATCCGACCATTTTATTTCTAGATGCAGACGCCAATTACTTAACAAAAATTAGTGGCCTCGCGACAAAAGAAGATATCATGCGAGTATCCAAACAAATTCTAGAGGAGCCAAATTACGAATCCTATCTAAAAACAGAACTTAGGCGAACAAATGGTTCTCCCGAACTTCTATTCCGGCTTGGAACCTTTTACCACGAGGGTAAAAAATGGGAATTGGCACGAGAATATTATACAAAAGTATCAGAGCACAAAAGAGCAGATCCCAAACTAAAGGACCTTACAACAGCCAACCTCAAACTTTTAGATTCGCAAATGAAAGAATCTAATTAAAAAAACTAACGATTACCGATCGAATAATAACTAAAACCAAGTTCCGACATCATTTGTGGTTTGTATTGGTTCCTTCCATCAAAGATCAATGGAGATTTTAAGAGGGATTTGATCCTTTGGAAATCTGGCTCCCTAAACTCTCTCCATTCCGTTAGGAGAAGAAGAGCATCTGCTCCCTGTAAGGTGGAGTAAGCATCTTTTTTATATTCTACTTTTCCATCAAAATAATACTTAGAAGTTTCCATTGCAGCAGGGTCAAATGCCTGAATTTTTGCGCCATTTTTATGAAGTTCATAAATCAGAGGTATGGATGGGGCTTCCCGCATATCATCTGTTCCTGGTTTGAAAGCAAGACCCCAAATTCCAAATGTCTTACCCTTCATATCTTGGCTTCCAAAATGTTGGAAGATTTTATCTGTGAGTCGGGTTTTCTGTTTTTCGTTTACGTCCTCTACCGATTGAATGATATGCATTGGTGCTTTAACTTCTTCCGCGGTTCGAAGCAGTGCCCTCACATCCTTTGGAAAGCAAGAACCGCCGTATCCAATTCCTGCGTATAAAAACTGACGTCCAATCCGAGAGTCAGTTCCCATTCCTCTTCTCACATCGTCGTAGTTTGCACCAACTGCATCGCATAGATTTGCGATCTCATTCACAAAGGAAATTTTGGTAGCAAGAAATGCGTTACATGCATATTTTGTAAGCTCCGCCGAACGGATGCTCATCGTAATAATGGGATTTCCGTTTAAGACAAACGGTGAATACAATTCACTCATTTTTTTGGCGGCCTTTTCTGATTCGGCACCAATGACAACCCGCTCAGGTCGCATAAAATCTTCGATTGCGGCACCTTCTTTTAAAAACTCTGGGTTTGATACAACGTCGAATGGATGTTTTGTGAACTTAGCTACGATTTCTTTAACTTTATCAGCTGTTCCCACAGGAACGGTGGACTTGTCGACGATGATTTTGTAACCATCCATCGCCTTCCCTACTTCCTCAGCTACTGCAAACACAAAACGAAGGTCCGCA
This sequence comes from Leptospira sp., assembly GCA_027533185.1. Lineage (GTDB taxonomy): Bacteria > Spirochaetota > Leptospiria > Leptospirales > Leptospiraceae > Leptospira_A. The sequence goes on from JAPZTS010000037.1 coordinate 60,367, forward strand.
GAACCATTATCAGATGTTGGAGTACCAACTGCTATAAAAACAAATTCAGAAGCAACGACGGCTTCGGGAAGGATTGTGGTAAACTTCAACCTTCCTTCCTTGTGGTTTCTTTCCACAAGTTCAGAAAGTCCAGGCTCGTAAATGGGGATGATTCCTTTTTTTAAGTCATCAATTTTTTTTTGATCTTTGTCTACACAGATTACATCATTTCCATACTCTGCAAAACAAGTCCCAGCAACAAGTCCAACATACCCCGTTCCAACTACACAAACTTTCATAGGAGTCCAAGATTTCAAAATTTGGCAGGAGGGAAAGATTTTTTCTATTTCGGGTTTGGCCTATCCCAAGTAACCTGCGTTGGTAAGTAGCTCATTCCGACAAATTTTGGCAAAGAGCCCCGTTCTACCTCAAAATCAAAAATGGACTCACCCCAAAAATAGCTCCCATCTACATGACTTTCGCCCTTGTGGAAGGAAATTCCGATTGTATACTTTCCTTCTTGGAAATGGATTGGAAATGAAAATGTAATTTTTTGATCTTCCTTTGCCCTGACTTTCATAGATTTTAATCCCAAAATATACGTATTGGTTCCAAAAACTCGAACTCCTTTTTGGTCATCTATATGAAAACCAATTGTAAGATCTTCCAAATTCTCTTTTGATACAAACTCAATTTGAAGCTTTGAATATTCAGCTACAAACAGGTGTTTTGTTTTGATTTCCTTTTCATTCAAAAGGGAAAACTTAAATTGAATTTTTGAATCAGGATTCATGAATGGAAGGCTATCTTCGTCGGCCGAAAGGTTCCCACCTAGGAGCAACATATATCTTTCCAATGCTTTTTTGGGAGTTCCATCAAAGACTAATTCACCTTTCTCCAGAAGTAAGACCCTATCGCAAAAATGGGTGATGAGACTTAAATCGTGACTCACAACGAGTATCAAAGAACCATCCGCTTTAAACTTACGGATTCGGTTTAAACATTTTTGCTGAAAACTTGCATCACCAACAGCCAAAGCCTCATCCACAATGAGAATATCTGGCCTTGTTGCTGTTGCTAAACTAAACCCAAGCCTCATTGCCATTCCAGAACTATAGTTTTTTAATGGATTCTTCTTAAAAGGAACAAGGTCTGCAAACTCAAAAATTGAATCAGATAGATTTAGTATTTCCTTTGGGCTATAACCCCAGACAAGACCATTAAAGTACACATTGTCCTCTCCTGAGAGTTCTGAATTAAAACCAACACTGAGCTCAAGTAAAGCGCGAACACTTCCGTGAACTTGGATTGTCCCTTTATCCTTTCCTATAACACCTGATATCATTTTGAGGAGGGTAGATTTTCCGGCTCCGTTTCGACCAATAATACCAACTATCTCCCCACTGTTGAGATCCAAACTGATATCCTTTAAGGCTAAAAATTTTTTATCGATCCCTAAAAAACCAAAACTAATGCCTGCCAAAATCCTTTTGAGTGGGCTGGTAAACCCATAGTAATTTTTGAAGACATTTTTGAGATGTAGACGTACCATACTAGAGTTCGTCTAAGATCACAGATTGAAATTTAAACTTAGATAGTACAAATATACTAATAAAGAGAATCAAAAATGGAAAAATGCCAATCCAAGGAAACAAGGGAACGTAACCATGAACTACTGTCGTACGAAATATATCCAATGGAACTGTAAAAGGATTCCAAAGGTTTAAATCTCTTAAAAATCCGGAAGGGTAATATAAGATTGGTATTCCCCAAAATAGAATCTGTGTAAACAACCGAACTAAAGGTGAAATGTCCTTTAAGAGAACATTCAACCTTGAAAGATAGTGTAACAAACACATCAAATACAGACCGGAAAAAAACAAGGTTATGTAGCCCCAAAGGATTCCAGATACGTTTAAGGTGTTTGACGAATACATAAGTATAAATACTGGAATCGATGTAATCAAACTATGAATACAAAATTGAACAAAAGGAATCCAAATAAAGAGGTCCACACCAAGAGCAGATCGTTTGAGGAGAGAACGATTGTCGGTGAGAATTCCCGTCCCTCGAACAAGGAGCTCTTGCATAGGAATCCAGTAAAGAAGCCCAGTGAGTAAATACGCCGTAAATTCATCTTGGGAACTTGGGTTCCGAAGATTTAAGAAGAGAAAGACGAAGGAGTAAAGGGAGATGAGAACCAAATTTTGCAGGAACATCCAGGATATGCCTAAAAATGAACCTGCATATTGAAGAGCATAATCACGCCGAACGAGAGCCCATAGGATGGAAAGTTTTCCCATACCATAAGTATCGACGGCCCGGGTTCCAATCTTCAGGGAAGATTCTTCCCTGGAGACTCGAACGAAAGAAGGACTAGAGGCGCTTTAGGTTTTTCTTGCCGAGCTCAGATAGCTCAGGAGAAACCCAATTCCCTTTTTGCACGACTTCCCCTTGGAAAGCCTCCATCAAATACTCTTCAAAGGTCTTTCCCCCAGTATTCTGGGAAAATCCCTTTTTAGGCCCTTGGCCTGCGAGACCACTATCCCTGTGGCGGTTGTAAGCGGGTTGTTGGATGGATCGAACGATCATATGTTTTTCCTCCCCGTCATCTAGTTAGACGACATAAAACTAAAAAAGATAACCAATAATCTACTATACGCTTGTTTACATTACTTAACAAATGGGTAGTTAAGTCAATGTTTTTTCGCATTTCTCATCGGTTTGTAATTCAAATTTAGCATCCGCTTCGGACAAATCTCGAAAGATTGATCCTTTTTTTTCTAAGGGTACTAAATATATGTCTCTTTGGAAAAAAAATCAAACGAATTCGGGCCTAAATTTGAAATTTGAACCCTTTTACCCTGGTGAAATGGCAGAAAATTCTTTTTTTTTTGATCTTTTTAGGAAATGTTCGATCCCTATCTTCAGAAAAATTAGAATCCATCTCGACAAAAACCCTGCTCCAAAAAGGGTTTTCCCCTCAAGTTACTGTAAGGTGGCAGACGGAAGTAAAGAAAGGCCGAGATTCTTTTTTGCTTTGGGCAAACTCCCTTCCCGACTCGGATAAAAAAAGAGTCTTTGGGTTTCTAAAATCCCAAAAGATCGACTACCATGCAGAAAAAACAAATCCCAACCAGACAGAGGCAAATAACGCCTCTTATTCGAAACAAAAATGGGAAGGAAATTTTTTTGTCGGCGGAAGTGGCCAAAATCTGGAAGTCCGGTATCTTCCCAAAAATCAAAAAAATCAGTCCGCTTTTTATGTTGGATTTCAAAAGGAAGGATTAAAAGCTATATTCGAAAAACGTAATGAAGAGTTTTCCTTTGGAACAAAAATCGAATGGTCACAGTTTCATCTGGACTTTGGATCAAGATACAAACCTATCCCGCATTTTATCTTTGCAAAGGATCCCAACTTCTATTCGCAATTTGATAGGACCAATTCACCTCTTCCACAACCTATCCGACCGTCCGCATTTTTTGGCTTTCGGCTTTCTCAATTGGTTCCTCAAACAAAAATTGGAACTTATTATGCACCCGATGCATCCCGTGATCCCGGGATTTATTTAGTTTCACCTAATTCGTCCTATTCGATGACTTGGTCACCTTCTGGAGAGAGTTATCTCTATTCCAATGATAAATGGAAAACTAAAAATCTAGGAGAACATTCTTTCCAAGGTGAGTCAAAAATCACCAAGGTCAATTCCTTAGGATTTGGATCTTTGCGGTCTTTGTTCCCCAATTATCAAACTGGATTTCAACTTGCAGGCTATCGAGATTCATCCGCTCTTTATTTAAATCCCGAAGATTCGAGCCCAGGTCTTGTCCAATCACTGGTATATTCAAAAATCAGTTTCAAAGACTACTACCAATTGGAAATGTTAGGTGCAAAATATGGAATTCGTGAAGAACATGGATACGGAATTTTTTTCCCAATCTTGATAGGCTCCTTTGGTGCTATCGGCCCAAGATACCGGGAATATTTTGAACGAGGAGGTTTAGAATACGAATCCATTGGAAGAGCCATCTCTTACCAGTGGATTTCAAATTCTCTAACTGCTAGTTTTAGCTACGAAAAACGAGAGTTAGGAGGCGAGTATGAAGGAAGGATTCACTTTCCTTTCCCGAACCAAAACTTATTAGAACTCAGCTGTATCTATAGAGAAGGTGATTTAAAAACTAGGTCTTGGTTCCAAAACTGGACCTATGCGACGGATTTTAATATCAATTTAACAGATCGGAGAGAAATCTTAAAATTGCGTTGGATTCATAAAATTATATCTCTGAACTTTAGTTATTCAGAAAAAAAAGAAAACTTAGATCCTATCTTGTATCTTAATCTACAAGTTTTGTATCAATTTGATCCTTAAAATAAAACCTCATCCGTGCGAATCTCCGAATATTCTAATAGTTTAAAAATAGGGATTGTTTGTCGATCCAAAAACTCTTCTTTAACAGCTGGATTTTTTTTAGGTATGGCAAGTGGAGATCTTTTTCCTCTTTCATCTTTTTGGTAAAAATAATAACCTGTCCACTCTCCCAACACTCGGTATGGATTCCCAAAAAACAAATCCTTCACAAACTCCTCAGCATCCAAATCAAATTTGTTTCGGCGGTATCGGAAGTGAATTTCATCTCCATTCAAATCATAAAATACAACATAATCACCTTGCTTTGCTTTGAAGAAAAGTTTCCACTCAGTGGGAAAAATCCCCGTCTGCCCATACATCTGTTTGGCCTCCCAAATCCTTTTCTCAGAACTAGAAATAAGGCCAGTGAATTTTACGGATTCTTCGGCGGAGGTGGAGTTTGGAAAGGAGTCAGAAATTCCTATCCATAAGATTAGCAAAGGAAAAAGGGAAGATTGGAAAAGTCTTACAAACCAGGATTTCATTCTGGTTTTGCTTCCGATGGATTTTCCGAGTTTTCCTTTTCATCTTCGCTTGTGTTTTCTATGCCATTTATCTTCTCGATGGCTTTTTTTGCTGCTTTTTGGACTTTGGGACTGGGATCCCGATCTCGTTTGTATTCCAACAATTCCAAAGCTTTCGGATCCTTTAGGTTTCCCATAAACTCAATGGCCCGGAGTCTCACCATTGAATCATCATCTCTCGCAAACTCATTCAACTCTTGGAAGACATCTTTGTCTCCCATAGTAACGAGAGCACCAATTGCATAAATTTTTAGCGACTGGGCCTTTTTTGCATCGAGTTTACCTGAGGTTTTTTTTAAAGAATCTAGTAGTTCATAAAATTTAGGCTTAGAACTCTCAGCTTTTAGTTTACCAAGGGTATTCATCGCATAACATCTTAGCATAGTTGGCTGGATCTCATCAAATGCAATGTCAATGAGGGCATGTTCACTTTCTTTGTATTGAACCGTACCGAAGTATAGGGCAATCTGACCACGCATATCTGAATGATTGAACTTTTCACGGAACTTAGTTTCTAAAAATCCTGCGGCAACCACCCCATTTGGTAGTTCACCAATTGTATTGATATATAAACTTAAGGCGTTTGAATTTTTTGTAAAATCTTCCTTTTTGATCTTTTCAAAAAGAGGATCTGTTGCTTCGGGTAATTTGAGTTTTTTGGCTGTGGTAACCGCTTGTTTGGCAACATCTTCGTTTGTATCTTCAAAAAAACCGATGATCGCATCTTTATTTTCTTTGAGACCTAAATCCCCAACTGTTTTGAGCAGTGAGATCTTCATTCCTAAGTCTTTTTCCGATTTGAGTTGGTCGGCAAGGAGGACGTATAGCTCCGATGAGTATTCTTTAGGAAATTTCGTAAGTTCGCCTAATGCCTGTTTTCGCTCTTGACTTGTCCCATATCTAATTACTTTGGAGAGGACTTCTTTTTTTTTAGAGATTTGTTCGGGGGTATATTCTTTTTCTTTGGACTTGAGGGGGAAAATGATAAATGTAAAAACTAAGCTAACCAAGGTCAGCTTAGTTGAAAAAAAACTAACTACTCTTTTCTTCGAGCTCCAAAATCCGACGATTGAGTGCCTGGATGAGGTGTTGGTTTTCCAAATTTTGATGGAATTTGTCCAGAAGATACCGGATATCTTTGGAAAGTTCTTCGATATTCCAAGGTTTTTCCACATACCTGCTGAGCCCTCCATTATTGATCGCATAAATTGCAGAGTCAAGACCCGCTTGACCTGTTAGTAGTATCTTTATCGCATCTGGAAGTTTTTGGTGGACCTGCTCTAAGAACCGATCTCCCTTCATCCCTGGCATCACTTGGTCAGAAACGATAAGTTCTACAATATCGTTATTCGAGACAATTTCCTCAATCAGAGAAAGTGCCTCTTCTGCACTACTCGCCGTTTCGATGACATGGGAATCTCCAAACCGTGCGTTTAGCTGCTCTGCAAGGGTCTCCAGAACCGATACTTCATCATCGACACATATGATATAACCTTTACTCATTTGGAACCCTTTCTTATCTCTAAGTACATCTCAATACCTTCTTCTGTCGACCTAGTTTTGTGGCAAATTATAGAGAGTTTTGGGAAGGATTGTGTCAAGTGTGGGCACATTCCAAATCTCCTTGGCATACTCCCGGATGGTTCGATCCGTCGAAAATTTTCCCGACCTAGCTACATTCAGAATGGATTTTTTGGTCCAAGTAGCCTCATCCAAATACTCTTTTGCGACCAGATCTTGCATTTTATCGTAAGAGTCAAAATCTGCCATGAGAAGGTAGTTGTCTGAGTAAAAAAGACTGTCATAGATCGGCAAAAAGATACCTGGTTCACCAAGGGAAAAGTAGTTCTCGCGGATCATGAGTAGAACTCGGTGGAGCTCTTCGTTTTGGTAGATAAATTCCTGAGGATTGTATCCTCTTTCTTTTATCTGGAATACCTCTTGTGTCTTGAGACCAAAGATAAAGATATTTTCTTCCCCAACTTCCTCCAACATTTCCACATTGGCACCATCCAAAGTTCCAATCGTCAGCGCACCATTTAACATGAATTTCATATTGCTAGTGCCAGAAGCCTCTGTTCCAGCGGTGGAAATCTGCTCAGAAAGGTTTGTTCCAGGAATGATTCGTTCTGCAAGCGATACGCGGTAATTTGGTAGAAAAACCACTTTCAGGCGGTCCGCCACGTCTTTGTCCCGATTCACTACCCAAGCGACATGGTTGATCAGTTTGATGATGAGTTTTGCCATGTAGTAACCAGGTGCTGCTTTGCCACCAAAGATCACTGTTCTCGAAGTAACCTCTTTGGAAGGATTCTCTTTAATGCGACGGTAGAGAGCAATCACCCTTAGTACATTGAGAAGTTGTCTTTTGTACTCATGGAATCGTTTCACTTGCACATCTATCATAGAATTTGGGTCAGCAATAATTCCTGTTTCACTTCGGATCAACTTAATCAGATTGTCTTTGGCAGTTTGTTTTACCTTTCTCCAGTCTGATTGGAATTCTGTATCGGAAGCAAATGCCTCCAGATCCTTTAACTGATACAGATTGGTTACAAACTGATTCCCAATTTTTTTGGAAATCAGATTGGAAAGATCTGGATTGGATTGGAGGAGCCACCTTCTCGGCGTTATACCATTGGTTTTATTATTAAATTTTTCCGGAAAGATTTTGGTAAATGGTTTAAAAATTGTTTGTTTGATCAGTTCTGAGTGGAGGGCGGCGACACCGTTCACTTTGTACGAACCAATAACGGCAAGGTTTGCCATACGAACTCGTTTTTCTTTTCCCTCTTCAATAATCGAAACGGCCATGATCTCCCAGTCTTCTAATTTGCCTGATTTTCTTGCTTCTTCTAAAAATCGATGATTGATCTCATAAATAATTTCCAGATGCCTTGGTAGGAGTTTCTCAAAAAGTTCAACCCTCCAACTTTCCAATGCTTCTGGAAGAACCGTGTGATTGGTATAGGAAAACACTTTTGTGGTAACTGCCCAAGCCTCATCCCAATCCCAATCTTCGTTATCCATAAGGACCCGCATAAGTTCTGCAATTCCAATACTCGGATGGGTATCATTGAGTTGTATTGCGATATAGTTGGGTAGTTCCTTTAAGTCCGTGTTTTGGTCTTTGAATTCTGTTATAATATCCTGGAGGGAGGCACAAACCATAAAATATTGTTGTTTGAGTCGGAGCACCTTACCTTGTTCGGTGGTATCATTCGGATACAATACCTTGGAAATGTTTTCAGATATAGATTTGTCTTGAACGGCTTTCATATAGTCGCCATGATTGAAATAATCTAAATTGAATTCTTCTGATGATCTTGCTGCCCACAAACGCAGGTGGTTGACTGTGTTGGTGTTAAATCCAGGAATCGGATAGTCATGCGCCGCCGCAAGAACAGTCTCTCCTGGAACCCAATCGTGTTGAACCTTTCCCTTTCCAGACACCCTAGTTTCTGTATGACCAAAAAACCCCACAGAGTACGAAATGTCCGATCGAAGTATCTCATAGGGAACACCATCTGCATCCCAATGGTCAGGCATCTCCAACTGACCACCGTTTGCAATCAATTGGTTAAAAATTCCATAGTCATAGCGAATTCCATAGCCAAAACCTGGTATATTCAAAGTTGCCATGGAATCCAAAAAACAGGCAGCCAGTCGTCCCAGTCCACCATTCCCTAGCCCCGCATCGGTTTCAAATTCCAAAACATCAGCCAGTTCAAATCCAAAGCCAGATAACATTTGTTTTATTTTATCATACAATCCCAAACAAATGAGTGCATTCATTAAAGTCCTTCCCATCAAAAACTCTAACGAGAAGTAGTAGACTTTTTTTGGCTTTGCATCTCTATAACGCGCGTGAGTTGAATTTAAGCGATCGACTAAAAAATCTCGGAGTGTGTGTCCGATCGCTTTATAAATGTCCTCGTTCTTTAAATTGTATCGATTTTTGCCAATCGTGTATTCGAGGTGGTGGGCAAATTGTTTCTCAAGTGATTCTAAATCAGCTTTTTGTTCTTCGGCTAGGAGGGCGATGAGTCTGGGATTTGTGACAACCATGGTGTCATAGTTTAACCCACCATAGAAACAGGTTCAAGTAAAAAGCTCTAGTCCTTGGCGGAAACTTTTTTCTCTAAGGTGAGGATGGCGTCTTTCCCGATTTTATTTTTTGAAAACCAACCTTGGTTCACTTCTAAAGCATAGAGTGCCGGTTTGGAGGAGTTGTATACTTCTTTTGTTTGGTTGGGTTTCATATCAAATGTCTCAATCAAACGCATGTCTTCGGAAAAAAAACCTATACTTAGCGGTATTAATGTATTTTTCATCCAAAAGGATAAAAAATCAGGTCTCGGAAAAACAAAAAGCATCCCTTCATCGGATCCAAGCTGGGTTCTATGCATCAGGCCAACAGATCTCGTGCTTGGGGTGTTGGCAATTTCCAGGCGAAGGGACCTGTCTGCTACACTCCCGAACATAGTTTCGGGAGCACCAGGATAGGACTCAGCATTTTGACAAAATTGAAGAGAAAAGATGAGTAGTATCGCAGAAAGAATGAGTTTCATTTAAAAATTAGGTTTCCTTTTTTCTAAAAATGCAGATAGACCTTCTTTTGTTTCTGAATCTGCGAACCTCCCACCAAACAACTGTTTTTCCCATTCTAAACCTCTTTCCATATTTGTCTCAAGACCTTGTCGGATCGCCATCTTTGCTGCTTGGATGGCATGGGGACCACGAGACAGGATTGTTGTCATTGTTTTTTCTGACTCTAGGAGAAGCTCGTCAAGTGCCGTTACTTTATTGATAAGTCCCAATCGAAAACCCTCTTCAGGAGAAATCATATCGCCTGTTAGTATGAGCTCGGTTGCTCTACCAACACCAATGAGTCTAGGTAATCTTTGGGAACCCCCAAAGCCAGGGAGTAAACCGAGAGTAACTTCGGGAAGTCCCAATTTTGCATTGGAAGACGCATAACGAATGTCACATGCCATAGCAAGTTCCATTCCTCCTCCCAAACAAAATCCATTTATTGCAGCCAAGGAAATCAAATTGGAAAGTTCGAGGCGACGAAAAACTCTTTGGCCTAATTCCGAAAACTCGGCACCTTGTTTTACATTAAACTCTTTCATCTTGGCAATGTCGGCCCCTGCGACAAATGCCTTCCCTTCTCCCGTTAAAATAAATCCTCTTACTTTCGGATCGAGCTCCAATTGGTCAATGGCCTCACCAATTTCTGTTATAACTACATCATTTAAGGCGTTTAAGGCCTCTGGACGTTTGATTGTTATTTGTGCAAAATTATTTTTGGATTGGATTTCTAAAAATGGCAAAGTGTTTCTCCCTATTTCAATCCACTTCAATGATTAGAAACATCGTGTCATCAGAAAAAGTATCAATTCCAAACCGATCTCGTAGCTCTAAAAGGATTTTGGCTTCCAACTCTTTTAGATTTTTTACATCGGAATGTTTGTTTAGAATTTCTAAGAGTCCTTCTGATTCAAGGCTGACACCGTCTTTATCCAAAGTTTCGATCAGTCCATCCGTGTAGATGAAGAACCGGTCTCCTGATTCGATTTGAATTTCCTTTTCCACCACGGGCGGAATTTTTATATTAAATCCAAGAATTGGACCTTCGGTAACAACTTCCTCAAAAGGTCCATTCTTCTTTGCCATGATAAGATAGGGATGTCCCGCATTTCCAAGAATACATTTTTTTTCTACGAAATCAAAGAACAAGTAAATTGCAGAGGCATGGTATTTATTGAGATCTTTCACAAGTCTATCATCTAAATAGCTCATAAGTTTTGCCGGAGAAGTTTTGAACCTATAGGGCAAGGTAGAAACAAGGACTTTCACAATGGACGCAACCATTGCGGAAGAAATTCCATGTCCAGCTACATCGGTTAAAAATACTCCGACATTCCCTTCTCGAAGCTGTACAAAATCAAAAAAGTCTCCACCGATAAGGTTTGGGTTTTTACGATAGAAAGTGTATTCTATCCCAAATATTTTTTCGTTAGATGGGAAAAGTGCGTCCTGTACTTTTTTTGCTAATTCTAATTCTTGTTGGATGTATCGTTTTTCTTCAGACAAATTGTACAATTCTGCGGTATCTTTTCTTTTATTTAATACAAAGATTGTTCCAATCGTAGCACTTCCAAAAAAGATCCCGATGGGAAAATACTTGGTAAAATTGGAAACAGAATCCAAAATCAAATCAGGAACAAATCTTAAATAGATAAGGTGTAAAATAGTAAAGTAGCCAGCAGAATAAAAACATGCTTTTGAGTCTAATCGAACACTATATAATAAAATGGATAAGATTAAAACAATTTGGATGGTACTGAAAATAAAAAAGTTTTCTACCGAAGGTGTTTCTATCATTCCAATGATAAAAACAGAATAAAGAAGGCCATCAGCAATGATACCACTGGAATAGATCATAAATGGCAAAGATATTGTTTTTGTATAATATTGTAATAAAAGAATAAGCCTTGCTATTGAAACACATAAAAGTATCGGAAGAATTTGAATACGGATCTGGTCTAATCCAGGGATAACTAGTAGTAGATATACAAAAAAATGGATCAGAAAAGAATAATAAGTATATTCCTTGTCATATCTAGGTTCAATCAGTTTGAGAATCTGAACCGTTGATTGATTAGGAGCTTTAAATATATCTTTTAGATAGCGGTATAGACTTTGAGACAATCAAGGCTCTCCCCACAGTAAGGACTGAATTTCAGACCCATTTAGCGTGATGGTGAAAGTTTTTCCAGAATCCAAATACTTGTCCATTTGATTCGCAAGTTCTAAGGCTTTTTTCTCATCCTCAAGTCGAAAGTAGACTGGAAACGACATCATTTTAAAATTGTAGGGAAACCTTTCAGAAACAATCAGGGTCAACCGTACGTGATCCACTCTCGTTTCCAAGACCATATGTGACACTTCTTTCCTAGAGAGGATTCGAACATCGGGTCGGAGATTCCAGGGATTGACTTCAGCACAGAGCGATACGAGAGAAAAAAAGCATAGACCCAAAAACCGAATCATATACAAATACCATCGGCCTATGAAAGCAATTGTTTATAGCTTAATTGTATTCCTTCTATCATTTCTAAATTGTTACCAACCAACAGGCCCTGGGATACAACCCAATCCTTATGCGAAATGGGCCAAGGAATCGGAAGGTCTTTTCACAAAGAATCTGCCAAAATGGATTCCTAACTGGAAACGTCGAAGTTATGACCTCGACCCCTTGCGTTTAAAAGTACTCACGGAAGTAAACGCGATTGATGGAGTGGAAGAAATACCCAGGTCATCTAAGGAAAAAGCAAAATTTGATCTTTTACTCCAAAGAATAAACTTTCCCGAAAAGATTGAATTTATCTTAGATACGAGTATATTTGGGATTTATTTTGTCCAAGGACTCGGCGTGACTGGACTCACTTCCTTTGTAATAGACGAGTCCAAAAATACTGTGGGAGGAATAGTTTATTTAGATACAGATTTAATCACATTGCCTGCCAATGATTGGGCAAGTTTTAAGGATAATACAGCTTTTCACCAAATGCCTAACGAACGTTTGACTATCCAAATCTCGGAAGAAAATAGAACGGAAGACACACTCAAATTTATAATTTTACATGAACTTGGACATATTGTCTCCGTAATGAAAAATCAAGTCCCAAGTTTTCAGGCAGAATTTAGAGACTTTTCCAAATTCCCTCTCTTCAAAGATGTATGGACCACCGAAACAGAATCTTTATACGACCAAACTTTCTTCCCAGAAAGATCCAAAATCAAATTTTACAGCAAAACACCTGAACTACAAATTTTTCCCGAAGGACTCTCCATCTATCGTAAGTTAAAGAATTCGGCGTTTGTAAGTTTATATGCGGCAACAAACGGTGATGACAGCTTCGCAGAAGCATTTGCTCAATATGTTTTTGTTGTTTTAGAAAAGAAAAAATACAAAGTTCAGATCCAAAGATTTGGTAAGGTTGAATTCAGTTTAGAAAATCCAATCCTACTTGAATCTGGCAGACGTTACCGCGAGTACTTCGAATCCATTGGATTAAAATAGGTCGGAAAATAAAAAATGAGTAAAACAAAAAAAATTACAAGTGGTTTGATTTTTAAATTTAACTCTTTGCTATTTTTCTAAGCCTTTAATGGTAACCTTACCATCATTAGTTGTAAATCCGAGAACGGAGACTGATTCCCCCTCTTTTTCAAATGCCTCTACCAATTTATCTGCTTGGTTTGGCTCTACGATTACTACCAAACCAACTCCCATATTAAATGTGGAATACATATCCACTAACGAAAGCTTGAATCGCGAAATCAAAGTATCAAATACTTCCGATTTTGGAAGATTATCAATATTTACTCCGATTCCCTTTGGCAGAACCCTTGGGATGTTCTCATAAAATCCACCACCTGTGATATGAACCATTCCTTTGATATTAAACGTCTCCAAAACTCGAAGCACCGATTTAACATAGATTTTGGTCGGGACAAAAACCTTTTCTTTTAGAAAAGCCAAGGATTCCGAATCAGTTGGTAGTTTACCATTCGGTAGAAGCAATTTTCGGAGTAAAGAAAAACCATTGCTATGTGGTCCCGAAGAATGAAGTCCAAGAACTCTATCCCCAGGTACGATTGATGAACCATCAATCATCTTTTCTTTTTCAACAACCCCGACGACAAAACCCGCTAAATCATATTCTTCGTCAGGCATAACACCTGGGTGTTCCGCTGTTTCGCCTCCAACTAAAGAACAACCAGCAAGTTCACAACCCTTCACAATACCAGCTACAATTTGTTCCATTTTTTGAAGATCTAATTTACCACAGGCGATATAATCTTGAAAAAAAAGAGGTTTACCTCCATTCACGAGAATATCGTTAACGCACATGGCAACTAAATCAATACCTACAGTATCATGTTTGTTTAATAATTTTGCAAGCTGGAGTTTTGTACCAACACCATCTGTTCCCGATAGTAAAATGGGCTGGTCGTAATTTTTTAAAAAACTTACATCATAACAGGCTGCAAATCCGCCCAAACCACCTAACACATTTTTGTCGTGGGTACTTTGAACTCTTTCTTTTATATTTTTTACGAAATTTTGACCTTTTTCAGTATCTACACCTGCATCCTTGTACGAAATATTAGTTGGATTGGACATGCAGATTACCTACTTGCGTATTTGTTAGAGAAAGGGTAAAATTCGGTGTGATTGTTTTTGTGATTCGATTTGCTAGATGAACATAATGGGAATTGGAAGTATTTAATAGTATATCCAATTGATTTTGGGAATCGGAACAATTTTCTAAGCATAATACTTTTTTAATATGATTCGCTGTGCCCAAATTTCCATCGTAAATCTTTACATCCGGATAATTGTACAAAATGCGTTCTTTGAGAAAAACATAATGCGTACAACCTAGAACAAAAACTTTTGAACGAGGGTATACACTCCTAATTTTCTGATTCAAAAGATCCCAAGCCAGGTCCCATTCATCTTCGTCGATAAGCTTTGCAAGCCCTTCGCATGGGACTGTTAAAACTTCGTTTTCTGTGGGAAGACTCGATACCAAATTATGAAATTTCTCTTCACGTAATGTTAGTTCTGTGGCGAATACCGAAATCGTTTCAATCGGGTTTTCTAGAACAGCAGGTTTTACAGCCGGTTCCATTCCAAAGATTGGGATTTGGTGGTTCTCTCTTAAAAAACGAGCTGCAGCAGAGGTAGCGGTATTACATGCAAATACAACGGCATGACAATTTTTTTCGAGTAAAAACTCAAATGCCTGTGTAGAAAGAGTCAGCACTTCTTTTTTGGAACGTCGGCCATAAGGCGCATGATTTAAATCTGCAAAGTAAATAAAATCGATGTTACTTATCTCTTTCCAAATGGTTCTCAAAACGGAAAGACCACCCAGCCCAGAGTCGAAGATTCCTATTTTATGCCGACTAAGATGATTCATTTACGAAGCTAAATAACTCTGAATAGAAGATTTTAAGGTGTTGTAAATCCATTCAAATTTTGCATCATCTTCTTCGAGGAGTGTAACTCGGAATCCATTTCGATTGCAACAAAAGGAACTGAGTGGGACTACACAAATTCCAGCAGATGCCAAAAGGTATAACACAAAACGTCTATCAAGCGCTGCAGTTTTAATTTGAGTTTGAATAAATTCTGATACTTCCGGATTTGAGATCGGAAGTGTCATTTGACTGCCTAGTACGCCATCGTCAAAAAGAACCGTTAGATAAAAAGCCCCCTTCGGTTGAATGACTTTTACGCCCGGAATCCCGCTAAGTAGCGAAGTTGCCTTTTCTGCTCTTTTTTTGAATTTTTCATTTCTAAACTTTAAATGGTCTAAAAATTTTGGATGTGAATAGACTCTAGGTATAGAAAGCTGAGGTAAAGTTGTCGAACAAACTTCCAACATCTTTGCATCTAACAAAGATTTAATGTATCGATCAAAGATTGGATCATTCTTTCGATTGAAAATTTCAAGCCATCCACATCGTGCACCTGGCCAAGGAAATTCTTTTGATATAGATCGAAGTGCAAACCCACAAACTTTATCCCCAATCACTTCTGATAGATGAATACTTCCCCATTCAGAGTAATTAACATGAGCATAAGTTTCATCACAGATAAGAATAATATCATATTTTTCGCATATTTTTACAATCTCTCGCATTATCTCTTTGGGATAAACCGCACCAGTCGGATTATCCGGATTAATGAGTAAAATACCAGCGATCGAATCATTGTATTTGACTTTGTTTTCGATATCTTCTAAGTCAGGCATCCAATCATTATTGGGATTTAATTCGTAAGTTAGGTGTTCATAACCTGAGTGTGCCGCTTCGGCAGAGGATAAAGTAGAATATGCGGGAGATGGTCCAAGTATCCTTGCCTCCCTTCTCATAAAACCAAAAATTTTTGCTACGGCATCACCTAGCCCATTAAAAAATAAAATATCTTCATGGGTGATCTGTGAGCCACCTCTTTCGTTTACTTTATTGGCGAGAAACTTTCGAGTTTGCTCATCACCCTGTGTTGCTGTATATGCCCAAGATTTGTTTTCCGAAACTAGACCACTCACGATCTCTTTCATCCAATCGGGAATACTTTCTCCTTTTTGGATTGGATCGCCTATGTTCTCCCAAGTGATAGTGACTCCCATTGCCTCAATTTTTTTTGCAATGGCCACGATCTGACGGATCTCATATATCAGTGCATCAGCACCCGAATGGACTATATTTCTTCTCATAAAATCTTAAGGTCCTTTTGGGTAATTTGCGTCAACCAAAGGGATCAATAAATCCATCTCTTGGGTATCCCGTAATATCTTCAACCGTAAGACGCCGCCAAGTCCAACTAGACCGACTTGTTCTCTCAAATCATTGATATTTCGTACAGAAAGTCCGTTGGCACCTTTGATAAAATCGTATCGCCGAAGCCCGCCCCTTTCCGCAGCAGAATTGCTCTCAATATCGTAAACAAGCACTCCCATAGCCTCTTTCGGGATTCCTAGTGATTTTCTGTGATCTGGAAGTGGTGTGGTTGCCATGACACCCAAAGTGGCCGGCCTTATATTTTGACCTACATTCTGTTCGATCTGCCTGAGTACTTTTTTTGCATAATTGATAGGAATCGCGAATCCAATGCCTGCGCTGGAACCCGAATTGGAGCGAATCATCCGGTTGATTCCCACGACTTCGCCATAAATATTGAGAAGCGGACCACCACTGGAACCGGGGTTGATTGCCGTATCCGTTTGGATATGGTTCTGCCCTGTTTCATCTAAATCCTCCCTGGATTTTGTGGAGACAACACCTACCGTAAAAGTTTTTTCGAGGCCATAAGGTGAACCAACGGCAATGGCCCAATCCCCAACTTCGACTTCGTCTGAATTCCCAAGGAAAGCAGGAATGAACTTTTCATCACTTGGGATTTTTAAAAGCGCAATGTCAGCCCTCTCGTGGCTTCCTACATAACGAGCTGGGAAAATCCTACCGTCAGGCATTATGATTTCGATGATTTCGGCGTTTTTGATTACATGGTAGTTTGTGACGACAAATCCCCGTTCGTCTATGACAAAACCACTTCCAATGGATGAGATCCGATCTTCCCGAACTCCACCAAAAGCATAGGGTTGGAAAAGCATCTCTGTCTTTTTTGTCCGAATGGACACGACAAAACTTTGTGCCTCACGGTAAACATTTCGGAAACTGGATTGAAGTTGGATGGCTTGGCTCTGTTTACTTGCGGAAATTGGTTTTGGTGAAGATACCAACTTTCCAAACGCAGACCGAATTTCGGGAAAAAAAATTGCGATTAATAAAACAAAGACAAGTGCAAAGTTAATGTAGACGACGGGAGGAATGCGATATTTTTTTTCCATAGATGTCTGCACCACTTCCAGGTTCCCCTAGCTACCAACCTTGTCGAATCAAAAAGATTCAAAACCTCCTCTATGTTAGTATTATTGGTTGCCTTCAAATCCAGTGTTTGCCATATCTCTACCATCTTGGGAAAGAACAGTCCAAAATCATTTGGAACAGAGAGAAAATTGAAACAAGTTTAGAAAATCCTGATTACGACGAAAAAATAAAACAGAAGCTCCAACTCATTCGCGATGTCCGAGAATTTGCGATCACCAAACTTGCGCTAAACAAGAATGGCGGATTTGAATATTTCACAAAACTGGAAAGAGATGCCATTGGCTGGAATGTCTCTGCATCCAAACCACTAGCTTTTGAATCCTATACTTGGTGGTTTCCCATTGCTGGTTCTGTTCCTTACAAAGGATACTTCGATAAAACTCTTGCCCAAGATTTGGAACAGGAATTAAAAAAAGAAGGCTATGATACGAGGATTCGTGAAATCGGCGGTTATTCTACATTGGGTTGGTTTTCAGATCCAGTTCTCTCACCACAACTTTCTTGGCCAAATCACCGTTTGGTTGGACTCGTAATCCATGAAATGGCACATGCAACTGCTTATTTACCTGGTGATTCCGATCTGAATGAATCCTACGCAACATTTGTAGAAGAAAAAGGAGTCGAAATCTATTATTCAGACCCTACTTTCAAAAACCCGAATGAATTAAATCTCTTCAGAACGGAAAAAGAAAAAAAGAGAAAGGGCTTAGAATTATTAAAAAAATATGCAAAGCTTTTAGACGAAACCTATAAAGAGGATATTTCTGACTTTAAAAAACTGGAACGCAAATCAGATCTGATCCAAAAATTCAAATTTGAAGTTTTTGAAAGAAATCTTATTCCTTCCGAAAAATACCAAGAATTTTTAAAACGAGAATGGAATAACGAAGACTTTTTAGGAGCCTTACGATACAACTCAGGAGGAACTTCTTTCGAGTCGATTTTTCAATCTTGTGATGGAAATTTTGCAAAATTCCATGAGGGAGTAAAAGATATATTTAAACTATCTGCTGAAGAACGTAAGTTATTCCTTTCTAAATCGAATGAAAACTAGTCTTCAACGATAGCATTCGTAAACAATCGGTAACCAGTCCAATAACGATCGTCTACTGCCTGTTGCCTTGCGACTTCCTTACCTTCTAACAACCGTATATGAACTGGCTTAGGAAGAGCTGACTCTTCTAAAAATTTCCGCATAAAAAATAAATTATGAATTCCGTTCTGAGCTCCCGATTGGAAAACAAAAAAACCTGAATTTTCTTTGGATAAATAATAAGACACTGGACTAAAATCTAACAGATACTTCAATCCAAAATTTTGATTTGTATAAACAGAATTCGAACGTTTTGTCTTCAATTGAAGACTTGAAATTGGTTCACCTGCTATTTGAAATTCCGTCTTAGAAAATTCAATTGGAGAAAAATCTATGGTAATATTGCTTCCCCCAGCCTTAACATCACCTAACTCCCATTGGATGAGTTTAGATTCTACTTTGGTTTTTTCATTTTGGTCCGCGTTTACGTATACTGGAGAAAATGATTTTATTGTGAAAGCCGGACGTTTTACGGACGGATTGGTTATAAGATTCGAAATAGATGCAACATAATAGTATTCTGTGTCTGGTAATTGTAGTGGGATTAACTCATGTAAACCATGGAGGTAGATATAATGTCTTTTAGATTTATTCAATCGTAGGGTTGTTCTATAACGATCGGATATAGACTCACGAAGTAAAGTTTCAGTGCCCCCTCGAAGAATGGAACCGTGATACCTTTGTATTTCTTTAAAAATCTCTCGATTGTCTGCAAATAGTTCTCTACCTAGTGATTTTCCACCACTAAAAGATAATAAGTAAGATTTTTTACCCAAGTCAAAAACAGCATTTAACTCTTGATTGCCGACCATTTTTTGTTTAAGAGATTCTGAAAGAGGAATAAATTCTGGCAAATCCTTGATAAAAACTCTTTTGCCTGTAAACCGTTCAGACGTGTAACGAAACAAATCTCTATTTACAGCAATGTCGAAAAAGATTTCAGAAGAATTGTTTTTCAGAGATAATTTCATTAAGTAGCTAAATAGAAATTCGAAATCTGTTTTTAATTCAGGGGAAAGAATCTGATTCTTCATCCTTTTTGTTGTGTCATTTAAAATTTTGAGGTATACATTGGGAGGTGATTTTTTAGCCAGATCGAACCCTTCTAAAATCCCCAACTTAACGGAATCAGGAATAGGTTTATCAGATAGATACAAACTCTTTAACTTAATTTTTTGATAGAGTTTATTTAAATAACCATTGCCCATCCCTAACTTTTGATACTCGGATTCAAAATTGAGCAATATGGACTCCGCTTGCTCCTGATCTCCCCTAAGCAAAAGCTCTCGTGCTTGGACCAATCGGAAAGCCAACCTACGCAGATTCCTACCTTCTTTCGATTCCTCTTGTATCAATAATTCAATAAGTGAATTTACCTCATTTGCTTTTTGAAATTGGAGCGAAGATGATAACATATGAAATAATAAACTTCGATTTAAGTGAGATAGTTTTGTAAGAACAGAATCACCGGTTGTCAAAAATTCAGGAGTCAGAAGAAGAGGTTCAATATATCCATATTGAATCAAGTTCTTCCAGGAAGCATAAAGATTCAAACGGTAAGCATCATATATTGAATCCGCATAACCAAACTTAGTAAACTCCCTGGATAGAATTTTCTCATCGTATTGATCCCAATCCCTTCTAAAACCATAACTGTAAGCTGAAGTAGAAGTAAGCGAAGTTGAATAAATTCCTTCATCACCAATCAAAAATCCTTTGTGAAATAAAATTTCTAATTCTCGATTTTTAACTACATTCTTTTCTTTCGGTGTTTTTGCTAAAGCGCGCAATTTTTGAAGCTCCTGTTCTGCTTCATCAAACATGTAGTTTTGAATATAGAGGCTTCCTATTCTTTGTGCTTGAATAAAAGGATCTTCTTTCCCTTCAATTTTCATTCGCTCCGTATTCCACTTTGATAGATCCTTAACTTCACCGAGCCGCAGTTTCTTATAGAATTGAATTCCACTTTGGAACAACTCCCTTGAATCACTTGAAAAATCGCGATTATAGTTATCACAATTTTCAAACTCTTTTGAGGAATAACAAGAAACTAAAAATTCATAACGGATTAGATTAGAATATACTGTATTACTATATTTATTCCAAAGCGGTTCAAAAAAGTGCAAACGTTGTACTGAAGGGAAAATTTCAGATTTGATCTTTGCCATTTTTAATTCTAAATTTGGCAAGTCTGGATGATCGTTTGGAAGAAGGGTTGAAAGAGTATAATAGTGTTCGTATGCTTCCGGAAGTTCCTTGGTTTTTTCTTTTTCGAAACCAAGTTTTTGTAATTCATTTACTTTTTGACTTAGATTGACTTTGTTTGATCCGAATTCAGAAAGATAAGAACCGAAAAAAAACTGATCTTGGGCCTTCGCAAAGGAAGTTAAACTCAGTTTAGAATTTAAAGCAGTTAGATCATGCGAAGCAGAAATAGATGTTAGATTTTGGATTCGTTTGGATCGCACTACTTCAAAGATTTTACTCAATTGGTTCCACTGTGCACGTGTTTCAAAATTTTCAATTGGAAGACCTACCAATGAAATCTCCGAACCTGCAGAAGAAAATATTTCCCTGAGGGGAATGATTTCGCTAGATTTATCTGCAAACAAAGAACCAAGTCCGCTAAATTTCCGAATAGAAACCAAAAAGTCTGTTTCGAAAAGTAAAACGCCCAGATTCGAATTTTCAACGTATCTGATCGAATCAGATTTCCTTGCGGTCTTCTGATTTCCAAAACTAGTTATCCATTTTAGATTTCTTTCGTTTCTCTCTGTAAAAAGTTTTTGATTCTCTCGATCAAAGATAAGTGAAGCTCCATCAAAAATCTTTCTATAAGCTCCAAGCACTCGTCTGATGGTCTTCCCATCAAAATCATTTCCAAGAATTTGAATCTCCTTGACGCCTGAATTTGGGTTCGCCAAACAAGAAATCTCGATTTGCTCCAAATTGCATTGTTTAATAGCTTCTTTATCGAGTGGAGAAGAAAAGCTATACAAGGAATTACGAAATCGATAAATACCTAACCAACCCGACTGAAACTTAAGGTTCTCCACAAAAACTGGTTGGAAAAACATATCCTTCTCTGGATGAGATGTCTGTACAGATCTAACTAGGGTGGAAAATTTCTTTTCTTCTTGGTCTTTTTGAATTTCTAACTTGGAAATACTTTCGCGTCGGAGTCCTCTCTCTGCAATTGTATCGATCAACCTCCGATAGCTTTTTTGCCAACTCAATAGATCTCGATAGGCATAATTTAATTTTGTATCTTCAAATTCGAATTGAGCACCAAGAACATCACGATACAGCTCTAATTTTCTAAAATCTTCCCAAAGATTTACAACCTCAAATGTTTCGTTGTTTTCCAAGAAAACAAAAGAAATGTCGCTTAATAATTTTCGAACTCTCTCCCGGTTGGTAAAAAGCCGAAGGGATAAATTATTTTTAAAACTATTGTAAGCATCACGACCTAGTATTTGATGATTTTTGCTTACAAGATAAAGATCCGATTCTAGTTCTTGTCGAAACTTTTGAGACTTTAACCAGAAAAGCTCTTCTTCCATTCGGAATTCATATGCTAACTCAAAAGCTTCTTTCCATTTTTTTTCGGCAAATTGTTTGTCACCTAATTTTGAATAAATGGAATATAGATTTGTTAGAATTCGGATTCGATTTTTTTTAGAGATAGGATCAGCAGGGAGCCCTATTATTTTAGGATCTACAAGTCCTGGATTTTCCAGATATTCTACTGCCAATACCAAATGTTTCTGTGATTCTTCATATCGATTCAATGAATTGTAAACTTCTGAAAGATAGAACATAAGTGTTCCAGTTATAATATCATACTGAACATACTTCTTTCTGAACTCTATATCACATTCTTCTTTTGTGTTGCGGCAATCGGCATTGTTTAGACTTTTCCACTCTTCCATTAGATTTTTAAAATCTAATCCAATTTCTAAACGTTCCTTTAACTCTATATCGCCACTTTCAATTGCTACAAAAACAGATCGAGAGAGACTTTGAAACAACCTCTCTAGGCCTTTGTCCTGCTTTTCCTTCAATAAAATTAATATGAGTTCACGAAACTTGCGAATACTCTCAAGAGTGTTTCCATTCTGAAAATGTATCTGAGCCTCAACCTGTTTTGATTTTGCAAGTATATTACGACCCATAACAGTCTCGTCTAAAGACTTGTTTTTTATAAATTTGTTTCGTTCTTCAATTTCTCTTAGAGCAAAATCAAATTCTTTTTGCTCAATATGGTTTTCGATACGAACACCTAATGTTAGTAAAAATTTGAAATCATCAGGAAACTCACCTGGGAAACGGCCTTCTCCCATAACCCGCAAATTATCTTTTAGTATTACATTCCAGAAACTCCAACTCTTAATAGTATCAGATAAAGAAAAACTAAGATTCTTATAATCTTCTTCTGCCTTATCTAACATAGAATATGAATCTCGAAATCTTCCATTTTTTTGAAATGCGATACCTAAATAATTATAAAGACTGATTGGATTTATAAACTTAACATCTTTATTGTAGGCAATGGCTGTCTGAAAACTTGCCGCACTATTTGCAAAATTACCATCTTCCAATTCGGAAAAGCCTTTTAGTGCAAAAAGAAGAGCGAGTTTGGCTCGAACTTCATCAACAGCCTTCTGGGTGATTATATTTTGATCCGTAGCATTGGCATTGATAGCCTGAAAGTATTCTTGGTTGAAATAAATCTCAATAGCCTTATCGAACTGCACTACCGCGTCTTTAAATTTACCCTGATAAATCAAGGATCTAGCAAAGTTAAATCTATAAACTGCTTCTTGTTTGTAAGACTCAAATTGATTTTTGGGTAACAGGGAATTTGAAGCTACGGAAACAACTTCATAACTTTCGTTAGATTTTGGATAATTATTCAATAAAAAATAATTGTTCCCAAGATTCAGATTCAAATCCGATATAACCTTTTTATCTGGATAGTCTTCACCAAGGAATGTCAGAATTTGGCTGTACAATTCGATATTCTCTTCCAAATTCTTATCAGGAAAATATTTTTTGTAGAGAACTTCATAAAGTTCTATTTCGGTCTTATTTGCTCTCGGATCGATCCTTTGTTTTCGTAAGTCAACATACTGATATAACCAGCCTAACAACTGATAGGCGTCATAATATGTTGGATCTGCGTAAATGATCCATCTCAATTCCAATTCTGCTCGTTTGTAATTTTCTAAAATCTCTTTTTTACGAGAATCCGTCATTGTATCTGTAGAATTGTAGTAATTTTCATAAATTACATACTTGTTGATAAGAAAATAAGCATACCCGTAGAGAGTTGCAAGATCGAGATATGGCCTAGCTCTAGGTACTGCCTGTTTGTAGTAGAGTTCGGTCCAACCCAAAGCCTTTTCAGAAAGAACTTCAATCTTTTCAAAATCTTTTACATCAATCACACCTCGAAAGAGTTCACTATTTGTAAGCAGTCCCGTGACGCCAGAAATATTTCCTACTACGTTTAGTTTATCCTTACCAAGTATATTTAGCTGATTGAAAAGAGCTCGTTCCTCATCCTCTCTTATTTTTTTCCCGTAACTAAATATCGTATCTACCATCTTACGTTGGTAATAGACCGCATATTCTTTGTACAACGAATCGAGGTATAGGTTTCTCGTTTTTACCAAAAACATGTTTTGGTTGTTGAAAAAATAATGGAAACTAGATTGTAAAAGATCTCCAATACGTTCAAATTCAATGGCTTTGTTCTCGAAGTAAAAAAAGGCATTCTGTATTTCTTCCGAATTCAAATCTACACCTAAAAGTGGATCATAAAACTCTAAATAGATTTTTAAATTTCGTAGGGCATCCGATGTATTTCCAAGTAACTTTTGGTTTTGATATTTTAAAAGATTGGCTCTTAGTAAGATTGGATTCTTATAATCTGCCATAAACTTAGGAAATTCAAATACGGAAGGCTGGCCTGGAGGTTCTAAGTCAATATTTGTTGGAATTGGAATGATAGAATCCAAAACTTCGTTAGATTCATTGAACATCCTTTGGTCGGAATACGCCTTTGCTTTTATATATAGCGCTGTCATTTTAAAAATCGGATTGGTTTGGTTTGAGGGTTTGGTCAGGAGAGTATCAATTCGAGTTAGAATCTCTCCGCTATTTTTCCCTTCTGAAATTTTTTGCAAAACATCTTCCAATAGATATCTTAAGTCTCTCTTTTTTTCATTCGGAAAAGGTTGTTTAGTATTTTTTTCAAATCTATCGCGTGCATCCCACCAAGCCTTTGTCATCTCTTCGTACATAATTGGAAAAGACTCAGAATTGGGATTGAACTCAAAACTCCCAACCCTACGATTAACTTCTGAAATTTTATGGTAATCAGGATACAAACGCGAGATGGTTTTCAAGATTTCATAGGATTTTAGATTATTTCGATTGAGCTCCAATTCATCCGCTAACAGATGATACAAGGAAGGAATGGAATCTTTAGACCATTCTTTATTGAGGTTTGCATTGATATAAGATTCTAAATCAAATTTTCCTTTAGAATTCTTTGACTCCTCAAAGTTTCCAATGTAAATACCAAAGCGAGAATCTGGAGTCTCTTTCAACCCTTTCAAATTTCGTAGGATTTTAGTAGATTCGTCTCTTTTACCAATACGAGTGAGTGCTTGTGATTTTAAAATTTGAGCTTTTGCGGAATAGATTGGAAAAAGTGGATCACCTCCAAAAAACAATTCAATCGAGTCCAATGCCAAAAAATAAGTTTCAATAGATTTATTTGCGTCAAAAGATTTTGCATATTCAAATTGATCACTAATTGTTTCCTGTTTTGGAATGGATCCATTCTCAGGAATAAAATAAATATTTATCGAATTATAGTAGGATGCCGAAAAAAGTAAGGACCCACCATTAAAATTTGAATATCTCGTATCAAAATTCGATGTTTCACCCGAGGACAAAAGACGCTCTTCACCAGTTTGAAGATTTTTCAAAACAAGCAAACTGTTATCTCTTTCATCAAGTCGTCCATTTTTGTTTGTATCCTTACGAATTGATGTATAATACAGAAACCGCTCAGTTCGATCAACTGTTGGAGAATAGTCTAAATATTCGTTTTTCGTAATACGATCGATTTGCCCAGTTTGTTGATCTAATTTATGAATCTCTCCTTTCTCGTCATCTGAATAGGATAAAAAATAAATGGATTGACCATTTTGAGAAAAGCTCGGCGAAACTCCACCGTTTTTAGTAAGCAATGTGATATTTGATGGATTTTTTGGATCCATTTTACAAAGGTTTGGTAATCCTGGCGTAAATCTTGTGGTCACATAAACAATATATTCTCCATTAGGTGACCATACAGGATCAGTATCTAAAATCGACTGCTTTGAATTTTCTTTTTTGAAGTTCGGATTTGTTATATTCTGGAAATTGTCATTGATAAACCGATTCCCCTTTAAAAGTTCGGATTTCCATTCTTCTAAATCCATCTCAAGGTAAACCAAATCACCTTCAGAGTCATATTCTTCAGAAACAAAAATTAATTTAGTTCCATCTGGAGAAATAGCTGGTTTCGTTTGGGAGTAAGGATGGTTTGTAACAGGAACTACAATAGAACTTTTTAGATCGCGAAACCAGATATCAAAATTTCCCTTCTGATCTGTTGCGTAAAAAAGATATCGACCATCCTTTGTCGTCGAATTGTGTAAATTATTTCCTTTTTGAACTGTTAGTGGAAATGGTTTGGATTGATTGGAATAAAAATAGTTTTTTGAAATTGCAGAATAATCAAAATTAACACCTAACTCTTTCGCGGGTTTTTGTAAAATTGCACACTGAAATGCAAAAAAAAATATGAATAGAAAAAATCGAAAACGCTTCATTAGATTTTTTCCCACACTCCATTTGTAACCTCATGGTATTCACCAGGACTCAAAGAGTTTGAATATTCTAATTCCAATGATTGACGAATTTTTAAAAGGTCATCATCTTTTTTGCCTTTCTTTTTTTCTAATTGTAGCTCCTTTTCGAGAATCAATCTGCGAGATTCATTTATAAAACTAACGACGTCCATAAGACGTTTCTTTTTTGCAGGATTTTCATAAAGAGTGTAGGTAGGAAGTGTGGGAGCCAGTGGATTGGGTTTTAAAATTCCACCAATACCCTCTCCAATCATACCGTGCATTTTGTATTTTTTTTCTTCGATTGTTAGATAGTCCAAACGAATTCGATTTGCCTTTACATCTGGATCGGATTCGTTCGATAGTTTTTTTTCTCGATTGGTCTGGCCATTTGAAGATGATTGGATTGAGGAAATGACCCATCCGTCCTTTTCTAACTCTCTATCTTCACCCACCATTTGTTTTTCTGCAGCTGTCTGAGCATTTGTGATTGTGATCGGCGGAACTTTTACGTTTAAAATTGCCTTACACTGAAAGAAAAATAAAACACTGAGAGGAAAGATATAACTCAATCGGAACATAGGTTACTCCTGGTAAGATTCAATTTCACTTTGGGCTCGTTTTAGAAAGTTTGCAAGAGGCATCCTTTGCTGAGATATTTTACTATCTTCTAAGTTTATAAACAATGAAAGTAGAGATCTACGAAAAAGTACATCTGCATAGACCAAACCTTTCGACAAAGAAACCTCAATTTTATTTATCGAATAACTGTCCGCAATACGATCGATTAAAATATTCTGCTGGGAGATGACGTTTAGAGCACTTTTCCCGAAATCTTTACCGATCTGAAAAATAGAAAAAAACAAATCAAGATTCGAAAGTGGCTCAGAAAAATCTCTGAGAGAAATATTTAGATCCGCTTTTATTTTTCCGTCATCTATTTTGTCTCGAATCTTTGGAGCCATTAATTGTTTTAAATCAATATCTCTAACAAGTATATTTCCCCGAAACTCCATCTCTTGGGGAGCCATTGAACTTAAGTTAAATAACATATTTTTACCAAGCACAATTCCGTTTAAGGAATATGCCCTCAAACTTTCAATACTGAGAAAATTCTCTTTATACTGAATATTTGCAGAAAAACCGGGAGATGACTCTTGTTTTTTTACATACTCAAATGGTAAATCAGGGATACTTGGATGAGTTCCAACAACTTGATTGATCGAAAAGTTGGATGGCAAATCACGCCCATAGGTTTTAAGAAAAATAGATTTGTCGCCAACTATCAAACTGTCTCTAGGTTTTGCATTTAGCGAGTGTTGAATGGGTATATCCGATTTAATTCCATCTACCAAAAACACCTTACAATTTTCGCCAGGACACATAGAATTAGTATAACTTATGGCCGATGAACTAGATTTAATACTACCAAGTATATCAAAGTCTTTGATATTCAAATCCATTCCCAAATCACCCTGGAATGAAATGCCTTTTAAAAGGTATTTTTTAACTTTTGAATTCATGTTCAGATTTAGGCTGATATTCCCCGCATAAGGTCCCAAAGGTGGGTCTTGAAGTTTTGACTTTTTTAAGTCTGCAAATATTTTTAAGTGGAGAATTTTATCAAATGCATATAAGTCAAATTTCTTCAGCGAAATTGTTTCATTATTCTTTCCAACGATTTTACCTTCTGTATCTATACTGAGATCGTTAACTTCCAATCCTGGAAGTTTAGCAAACAATCGAGCACTAAATTCTTTACTTTCTTTACTTAGTTTACTCCCTAATTTCAAACTGAGTGACGGAGACTCACCCAATATAGATTGTATTGGAGCAACCTTCTCCTTTAAAACCAAAGGCAGTACTAAAAGTAAGTTAGAAGTAGACAGATCTACACGCACGGGATCCATTCTAATATTTGTATCATACGAGAGTTGGACTTTCCCTTTCACCCCTAATTGGAGTGCTTTTGAATTCGAAGTTGTTCTCTGCTCTAATTTTAGATCTTGGATTGAAATTTCTTCGGGTTTGAATTGCTCTGCAAATTTTACTTGAATATCCGAAATGGCACTAATGTTGGAAAATGGAGATCTCGATCGATCCAGCGCATAACGAAAGTTATCAATCTTTGCTTTAAGATTAATGTTTAAATTAGCAAGATTTTCACCAAAAATAGATATATCTGCCTTCGTTCTTCCATTTAAAGAACTTACAAATGGATTCAGTTCAAATTTTTGCAAATGAATCTCCAAGTTAATACCCGATGGAATCGTATACCTTCCCAGAATTCCTAAATCTGCTCCATTGTAGTTCAAGGATATCGGTGATATCTCAAGTTTTTGAACTTGCGGGAAAGGAATCTCTTTGGATTTGATTTTTGTATTCGAAAGATCTATCTCAGAAACTAGATTTATATCTAGATAACTGATATTATGTGTCTTTTGTTTGCCCATAGAAACAGAGACAGCGTTTCCTTTTGCAATGAATTTAGACTTGATATTGGTCCAGTTACCTTGGAATTCAGTTCCAAGTAAACTAAGGTCACCCGCAATTTTTACCTCAGGCACAATCCCCTTGAGCTGATCGATTGACCTCTGTAAGCTGGATAGTAAAATTTTTGATTCTACTATCTTGATATCTACATTTGGTTTGTCTTTGGATAGATCCGTGATCTTTCCTTGTATTGTAAACCACGAGGTTCCAAGAATTTTTAAAAAGACATTTTTGATTTCAACTAGATCCGTCTCAGGTTTATAATTTATATCGGAGAAAAAATGGAATCCTAGTTCAACGGGTTTGTTTTTCACTTCCATCAAAATATTATCTTGACCAAAATTAGAAGTGAAGAGAAAAAGCTCAGGTTTCGCAGTTCGATCCCATTCAAAATTTACAGAAAGAGGAATGGTTTGGTTCCATTTGACTTTGTCAGTAACAAGGCTGATTGGTATCGGCTTTTCTTTGTTCAATTTTAAAGATAGATAGTCTAACTGTTCTAAAATTTCTAGATTCAAAGGTATGGATGTAAATCGATTGGTTACTAACTCGAGCTCTAGACTGAGGTCGCTTACATGGAAACTTTTTAAAGTCTCAGAATCTGAAATGAAAGAAAGACTGATATTGTCAAGGTTGATATAAGCCGAAGCTTGCAAGGGAAGGTAAGTCGAAATCTCATCGGTTGGCTCAGCATCTTCCGAAACTTCGACTTCTTCTTCGGTTTTTTTCGGTGGCAAAACTCTTGTTAGATTGGAAATACCTTCTTTTTCTTCAATACTTATTACTAGATCCCTAAGCCCCACTTCCGAAATTTTTAATTTCCCGAAAACCAATGCTGGAAGGTTCCAATGAAGGACTATCTTTTTTGCCGAAAGGATTGGATTGTTTTGAAACGGTGCCCCCGGGAAAAACTTTACATCGTGGATTTCGATTCCAAAAAACAAAGAAAACCGTTTGAACTTCCCTTCAAAACTGCCTATCGTAAATGATTTTACAAGTTTGGGTACAAGCAAGTCGGCTGTGAAAACATTAAAGATACATTTGTAGAGCAGAAAGAAGACAAAAAATAGAATGAAGGATTTTGTCTTTAAGACCTTCAGTAGGATGATCCGCCAGGTGTCCATAGAAGGCCTCGTTTACAAACTTAGTATTCGAATGAGTCTTCTGCTTCTTCCAATGTTTTGTAGATTTCAAAAACACTGGAAAGTTTGGTAATTTCCATCAAGTTTTCGATGTCGGAATTGAGATTGGCAAAGACAAGTCTTCCATTGAGCCCGTCAATGTGCTTGTAAATATTCAAAAAAGTACCAAGACCCGCCGAATTGATAAAGGGAACCTTTTTCAAATCGATGATGAATTTGGGAACTTGTCCTTTTTTGATATACTGTTCGATTTTCTCAGACAACTCGAACTCGTTTCCTGCTTTGATGGCACCTTCAATTTTTATGATGTGCACGTCATTTTTACTAGTAACTTTGATTTTCATAACCCTTCGGAAGGCGGTGTTCCCTAAATTCGAACCAAAATCACCAATATGTAAAGCAAATTTTTATGCACAGTGCAATAAATCTCGATTTCGAATTTTAAGAAATCGGATCGCGCGCTCCACTTCGGTTCGGATGGTTTTTCGTGATACACCCAAAAGTTTTACCAGTTCCCGTTCAGAAAAGAAACTTCTGTTATTTGCTTGGTTCCATTTCTGAATCCAAGATTTCTTTTTCAACAGATACCAGGACCTCTTTTCCGATTCGGGATAGTAGTACAAAAGCCTTGTATATCGTAAAATATGGCCCATCATCTTTTCTTTCTCCAATCTCCGTAACTCCGCTCGTCCCAGGAGTATGTTCTGAAATTCGTTCGGATCCATTCCAATTGATTTGAGTTTCCAAAGCAAAAAAGTCTTTGCGTGAGGTGAAAGATGCAAATGGTATTTTAGAGATAGAAGCAATTGTGCAAATTGCGGGAGACCGTGTAATCCCTTTTGAATCGAACGGACGAAGGGGGACTGCGCTTCGTTTGGGTCTATGCCGATGCCTTCAGACCAAAGCTTTAAAAATTGTATATTTTCCGAATTTTGAATTGAACTTCGAGTCAAATTCCGGAAGAGGTTGAGTGCATAGGTTACGAAAAAACCTAACACACAAGAAGTGGGATACGAGAGCGACAAGTTCCAAATTCTAGAATACTGCTCTAAAATTCTCACCAGTATTTCGGAGCGTTCGTCTTCATTGAGTTTCCTTTTTTTAGAAAGCTTTTGGACCATCCAAAGGGGAAGCCATAACTTCAATTCTTTCGTTTCGCCTTCTGTTATACGGGCATCCATCACGATATTTAATATAGTTTCATCTTCGATCTGTTTTAACATGAACGAAGATGAAACATGAAGTTAAAAATTTGAAAATAAAAATTAAAAAAGTCGGCACAAGTAATTGCAGAAACTGCGTCAGAAAGTTTAGGAACTACGAACTTATTTCGATTTTTTAAATCCTAGTAGGGCGACACTTAAGGTTATATGGATTAAATTGAAAAAAACAAAAGGGAGATATTGGATTGTCGCAACTCCAAGTGAGGCCGCCATAAATGCACCACAACTGTTCCAAGGAATCAAAGCGGATGTGATCGTTCCCGAATCTTCCAAAGCTCTAGAGATATCCTTTTTGGGAATTTTTTTAGTATCGGCCAAATTCCGAAACGCATTGGCGGGAATAACGATAGAGAGATACTGGTCGGCAGTTGTAAGATTGAGAAGTAGTGCAGAACCCATTGTTGCAAAAATTACGTCTTTTTGTTTTTTTACAAGGGCACTAATTCCTTCCAGAATTTCCTTAAGATACCCTGAATTTTCTAAATTTGCTCCAAACCAAACAGCGGATACAATTAAAAACTCTGTAGGGAAGATAGCGGAAATCCCTCCCCCACTTAGAAAACTGTCTATCGCAGGTTCACCTGTCTCAGATACAAATCCAACCACCATACTTTTGCTAAACAAAACCAAGTGATCTAAACTGGAGATTGTTAAGATCCCACTCGAGACTATTCCCAAAATCAAAGAAACCCTTACGTGCAATTTAAAAAACGACGACCCAAAAACACATACTACTGGAAGGAGTAATAAAAAATTCTGATTTGTATTTTTCAAATACAGAACCAGCGGAGCTTGAATCGAGGATTCTTTAGGAAAAAAAAAGAATTTGTTCAAAAAGAAATATAGGACTAAGGCCATTGAAAAACTGATCAGTGAAGTCTTTAGCATATGTTGGATATGATCGAAAATCGGGACAGAACTTAGATTGGATGCAAGATTTGTAGTATCCGAGAGAGGCGAAAGTTTATCTCCAAAATAACAGCCGCTAACGATTGCACCACAGGATACCTCTGGAGGAAAACCTAAAATTTCGCCTACACCCATAAGAGCCAAACCAAAAGTTCCAGCCGTTGTCCAAGAAGATCCCGAAACTAAAGAAGCCAAAGCAGCAATACAGCAGATTCCTGGTAAAAAAAATTCTACATTTAAAATGGAAAAACCAAATTTGACCATTACTCCAAGGACGCCACTGAAAGACCAAGCGGCAATTAGCATCCCCACAAGGAATAAAATCTCAATTGCTGGTAGTACGGATTTCAGATTTTTCCATAAAATAGGTATTAAACGTTTAAATGAATCCTTATCTCTCCGAAGAAGAAAGATTGTTAGACCTGAGAGAAACAGAGCCAGTTGGTGCGGGAAGGATTGAAAATGAAAAAAGTGTACAATTAGAATAAAAAAAATAAGAATGTAAATAGGTGAAAACAGTAAAACAAATTTCCACCAATTCAAAGTTTACGTATCCCTAAAGAAAAGTGATCTTTAAATAATAGATCGAAAATCCGAATAAAAATAAAATTCCTATCCATGAGAGTAGATTCAGAAAGGGTCCAGGTTTATCTTCTTTAGGAATATCTTTTCCGAAAAGAATCATATGGTGAAATAAAGCGAGAATAGGTGCATTCAAAAAAGATACTGTGGTCGCAAAATCTACCAAACTCTTCATACTTGTTTTAAAAAATGCTAAGATTAGAATAGAACCTATACCAACCACAAAAATCCAAACCCAGTATAATCGTTCTACAGAGAACTTTTGCAGTTTTGGGAGAACGCGTCGGGTAGCATTCGAGACAACTCGCGGATACGCATCAAAACAAGTAAGAGTGGTTGAAAACATAGTAAAAAAAGCGGCAAGCAAAATAATGGGATAAGAAAAGGATCCGATTGCTGTTGTATACAAGCGGACAAGTTCTGATGCAAACGAGACGGCTTGGGAGGAAAACTCTGTTCCCGTGTTGTACATCATATTAGAACCCAAAATCAAAAAACAAACTGCTAAAAAAGTTGTCCCAATATAACCAATATTAAAGTCAAGAAGCGCGAATTTTAGAGGAGGCATCACTCCGTCCTTTTCTTTTTTTGCAAGAGTCCAATCTGACTGCCATACTGCGGCTTCGATCGGAATGGGCATCCAACCCATGAGAGCAATTAAAAACGCAATGTCGCCTAAATTGGAAAACTGAAAGGAAGGTCCAGGAGTTTCTAATTTAGGAATATTAGCAAAAAAAGATAGAACAACTGCAATGATTGTTGCAATAGTAAGTAACACGACAATCCATTTCATTAGAATGTCCAGAGCTGCAAATTTACCAATGGAAAGAAGCAACAAACAAAAAAGAAGGATAATAGAACACAAAACCCATGCTTCCAAATTTAGTCCCAAAAGGTTGGAAAACAAACCAGAGGTTACTAAAGTCACAGTCGCAACGATGATACACATTGTTCCAACAGAGACTAAAAAAAATATCCAAATTGGAAATCTACCCAGGGACTCGTACCCGTCTAACAAGGATTTTCCAGTGTGGATCGTATACTTGGTTCCAACAAGAAAAAAGGGATACTTGATTAGATTTGAGAATAGAACCACACCCAAAAGTCCATATCCAAACATGGCACCCGCGCGTGTGGATTGGACCAAATGAGAAACTCCCACTGCAGCTCCTGCATACAAAAGCCCCGGACCTAGATAACGTAAAAAGGTAAATCGACTCATTTTGGTCATTTTTGAACCAGGAATAGGAATTTGCGAGCTGAATCAGTACCTCGCTGTCGAATTTGGATTGAGATATCGGAGAAGGACGGTATGCAAACCAGGAATGTCAATCGGTTTTGTCAAAAAGTAGTCCATACCGACTTCGAAGCATTTTTGTCGTTCCTCGTACAAGGCTCCTGCAGTCAGTGCCACTATCGGAATACCACTAAATTTTGGTTGTTTGCGGATTTCCTGAGATGCCGTAAGTCCATCCATATTCGGCATTTGGATATCCATAAATATCAAAGATGGAAAAAATTCGTTTAATTTTTGCAAGGCGACCAATCCATCGGCAGCCGTTTGGATATCAGCCTTAGGAATCAGTTTTCGAATTATTTTTTGAATGAGATCCAGGTTTAGATCATTGTCCTCTACAACCAAAATTTTAGGCGAATACTCTTCCAGGATTTTGAACTCTGAGTTTACAAGATGTGTCAAATTGAAGGAACTATCCCAGACTATTTCCTGAATTTTATTTTCGTATTCCACTTCAACCTCGAAACTAAAATTACTCCCCCTTCCGAGTTTACTTGAAACATAAACCCTACCTTGCATAAGATCTAATAATGATTTTGTAATCTTAAGTCCCAGACCTGTTCCGCCAAACCTTCTCGTAGATGATGACTCTTCTTGCCAGAACGATTCAAATAGGAAGGGAATAGATTCTTCCGCAATTCCAATCCCTGTATCTTCGATACTAAATCTGAGGCCTATATGCTTATTGCTTTTATTACTTTCGAATGTCGTAATACTCAAACAAACACCTCCGGATTCCGTAAACTTGACAGCATTGCCCAATAAATTGATTAAAATTTGTCTCAACCGAACGGAATCAACTTTTATACATTTAGGAAGCTCAGATGGATTTTCCATTTTTACATAAATTTGTTTTTCCATTGCTTTCCATTTCAACAGAGAAACACAATCTTGCGCTAAAATCAGTAGTGGAGTAAATTGAGGATGTAATTCAATTTTACCAGCTTCAATTTTTGAAATGTCTAAAACATCGTTTATAATTCCAAGAAGTCCATGAGCCGAACTCATTGCCTTTTTAGCATATTCAGTTTGCAAAATATTCAAATTTGTCGAAAGAAGCAATTGGTTGTAACCAATAACCCCATTGAGTGGCGTTCGAATTTCGTGACTCATGTTTGCGACAAATTGAGACTTTGCTTCATTCGCTCTTTCCGCCTCAATTTTTGCCTTAATCAATTGTTCTTCAACTTTCTTTCGTTTGGTGATATCGATATGCTGTGTTACAAAGTAATTTGGTGTACCGTTCCTATTTCGAACTAAACTTGAATACACTTCGGCGTATAGAAGACTTCCATCTTTTCTGAGGTATCTTTTTTCAAAAACGACATCCGTTAACTCTCCTCTAAGGATCGCAGATCGTTTCTCTTGCGCCAATGGAATATCATCTGGATGGGCAAAACGACTGGATAAGTTTCCAAGTAATTCACACTCCTCATATCCCAACATCGAACAGAACTTTTGGTTTACTTTCAGAAACCTGCCATCTAAATCCTGCAAACACATTCCACTGCCTGCATTGTCAAAGCTAGATCTAAATCTTTTTTCGCTTTCTTCCAATTGCTTTTGGATTTCTTTTTCTTTTGTGATATCTCGGTTGTTTGCGATTACACCAATTGTTTTTCCTGTTTTATCTTTCAAAAAGCTAACCGCAGACCTTATATTCAATCGTTGTCCATTTTTAGCGACTTGGATCACTTCACCAAGCCAGTAACCAGTTGAATTTAGCTCTTGAATGCTTCTCTGTCGTTCCTCCGGGTTCAGTTCTGTCTTTAAAATTTCTAAGGTAGACTTGCCGATCGCTTCTGCTTGAGAATAACCGTAAATTTTTTCTGCGGAATGGTTCCAACTTGTGATACAAAAATTGAGGTCCGTTACGATTACAGCATCATACAAGTATTGTAATATTAGAGAAGAATACGTTTCGTTCGGATTTATGAGAGACATAGAAGCTAAAACAAAGACAAACAGTGAGTTTTCAGTCTCATCTTGGATACGTCTTCATAGCAATCCACTCTTATTTCTGAATTTAAAGACCGATTCGATCACATAGGCAGCATTTTTTTTATGATTTCTGTGTTCGATTTCCAAAATCCAAAAATGTATTTTAATGGTAGACCTAAGTGCCAAATGAAAAACTCGATCGAAAGAGGATTCCCAATCTCTAACATTTGAACCTAAGGCAGATATTTTACATTGAACCAGAAAGATCTTGAAGAAAAAATTTTAAACTATCTAAACAACGAAGATTCTCTCTCGAAAACAGCGGAAAGGATTATAGATTTTTTATTCCATACGAAACTAAAGGACTTAATTCCAAATCAGATCCAATTACCGGATATTTCCGCATTTCTTCCGCTCTTTCAAAATCTAAAAAAACTGGAAGAGGCTTTGGCAACAAATCCCACGACAATTTATCCGTATCATACTCTAGGTGAAGGAATCGATCAAAAAACCGGAGAGGCATTAGCTGATTTTTTAACGAGTCTTGAAGTTGAACCTTCTGCAAAATTAATTGAAGATCTGCTCAAACAAAAAGCTTTCCAAGATATCATTGCTAATATCATTGAAAGCGGAATCATTGAGTTCAACAAAAAGACGAATCCACTCTTTGGGATGATACAAGCGACAGGACTTGACAAACAAATCAAATCCTTTATCCAACTTTTTTTACCAAACTTTATGCCTAAAATTGCCAATTTTTTACATTCCACAAGTTTTGGCGAAAACAGTACGCTCACAA
Source organism: Leptospira sp. (assembly GCA_027533185.1). Taxonomy (GTDB): domain Bacteria; phylum Spirochaetota; class Leptospiria; order Leptospirales; family Leptospiraceae; genus Leptospira_A. The sequence continues at coordinate 97,148 of JAPZTS010000037.1, forward strand.
AAGATATGGTTCTTGTTGCCCTTCATACAGATTTTGGTGAACTAAAACTTCCGTCAGGTGAAAAGCTAGAAGAAGCAAAACAAAAATGGGAAGTCTTAAAAAATCAAATTGCTGTAGATTCAAAACTGAACTCTACAATCTCCGGAGCAATGACTTCAGTTTTAACATTGACAAAAGCAATTACTAAAGACGAAAGCCTTTTTTCGTTACTCCAAGTTCCCGAATCCGAATACATCAAATTCAAAAAAACCATGTCGATTCATTTTGCAAAACAAACTGTCCAATATGCACCCAAAGAGGAGATAAAAAATTTACTAGTGGGGATTTTGGAAGAGATAGGGATATAACTAAAGAGAGTCTTATTAAAGGAAAATTCAGTAAGATTTCAAAATTTTTATTTGTTTTTTCGTTAGCTCTGAATCAAAAAAAGGAAGATTTAAATTCTCTTTTGCAATATCGAGAGGAGTTTGACCTTTTTTGTTTTTTAGATTTTTATTTGCGCCCTTTTGGAGTAAGAGTTTTGTAACCTCTAGCTTATCTAAGGACATCGAGCCAATCGATCTGTGAAGGGGTGTATTCCCCCGGAAATCTTTTTTATTAAGTGAATTACTCCCTCCAAGCTCTATTGTATTTTGCACCATGTCTAGATTTCCTGCCTCCGAGTATAAATGTAAGATTGTCTCCTCTTTGAGATCGGAAACTTCATTGATATCTGCACCTTTTTGCAACAGAAGTTTCAAAATACTTGGATCCCGTAGTCTCGAAATATACAAAATAACACTTGCTTGGTCATCATCTTTTAACGTCGGATCTGCGCCTAGACTTAAAAGTAAAGGGATATATTCAAACCGATTGTTTAAGGCAGCAATATGCAATGGAGTTTGGCCAAACGTATTTAGAATATTTACCTTCTTTTCCTTCTGCACAAAGTCTTTGATTTTTTCTTCGTTTCCCTTTCCCGTGCAAAGCCTGTGGAGCTCAGTCATTTCGCCCTTTTTAGAAATGGACTCAAGTCCATCTTTTACTGCAAAGTACGGGACAAGAATCGGATAGATGATCAGCTTTTCATACCACTTAAAATTCAGTTTGATATCCTCCGCAAAAATTGGGGTTGAGATTGAAAGAAAGAAAAAAAGGTAAAAGAATTGGGAAAGGCTATTGTGAATCTTTTGAAACAAGATTTTCATACTTATAGTTTCTTTTCTAATAAAACAAATCAATCATGGACCTTTCTCAATTGGATTCTTAGAAATAGTTTGCGTATACAAATAATAAGGATAGAAAGGCAGTTAAAAATTGATTTGGATCTCCAATATACCAAGTGGTCTCTTTTGAATTTATGCGGACGCTCAAAAATAAAGGTTCATCTCTATCAGAATAGGAGTGAGACATTTAAGGTCTAATACTCAATTTAAAACCAACGCTTCGAGAACGACAACCCGGCAATCATGCCGGAAAGATTGGAGCAAGACACCTTGCTCCAATCTTGAGGCAGCGACCGCTACTGCGAGTCGCAGGACATTAGCCGGTAAATTACAACGTCCACAAACAAAAAAAGCACTCAACGTTGGAACTGATAGAGATGAATCCTTATTTTTCGCTCATCCTCCCATCCCGGTCGGAATTCGCTACCGCGTCCATCCCTGGACGCTCAAAAATAAAGATTCATCTCTATCAGAATAGGAGTGAGACATTTAAGGTCTAATACACAATTTAAAACCAACGCTTCGAGAAAGACAACCCGGCAATCATGCCGGAAAGATTGGAGCAAGACACCTTGCTCCAATCTTGAGGCAGCGACCGCTAGTGCGAGTCGCAGGACATTAGCCAGTAAATTACAACGTCCACAAACAAAAAAAGCGCTCA
>JAPZTS010000029.1 GCA_027533185.1 Leptospira sp.
ATTGCTTGCAATATCTTTTATCTTTATTTTTTTACTCTTAAGCTCTCTTTACTCAAGCTATCAAATCGCATTTTCCCTTCTTATTCCTAGTCTCACATTGAGCATATTGCTTGTTATTTGGTCTGTGATTTGTCAAAAAAGTTTTCATATGGGAACCTACTTGGGTTTGCTTTTGCTTGTCGGTGTATCAGTTGATAGCACCACACTCTATTGGGAAAAGTTTTCAAAACTTTCAAGCGATAGGATGATTCCAAAGCATAAAATCCAAACGATCGCATTTAGATGGTTTTTGGGTCCAGTGAGTATAAACCACCTCACATCAATTATAGGTATATTACCAGTTTTTATCTATGGATTTTATGGAATGGAGATTCCCTATTCCATCATATCCATTTTAGTTCCAGGTTTTATTTTTTCCTTCTTTTTACAATGTACTCTCACACCTTATTTGATTTGTAATTTGTTTCCATTTGAGAACCGGATCCAATTTTGAATGAAAGTAAACTATAGTTTCCCAATTTTATGTGCACTGAATTTGATTGGAATTTTAATTCTACCTGGCCTACGAATCAGAGGTTTGAATTATCAAGAGAATGCCTATTGGTTGCAGATAGAAATTCTATATCCTGGTGCGGATATCTTTACCGTCGAAAAAGAAATTAGCATTCCCATTGAAACTATCATTAAACAAGTACAAGGCTATAAAAATTTTGAATCGCAGTCTGTCCCTGGAAAGAGTATCAGCTTTTTACAATTTGCCTCCTTAGATATTTTGGAGGAAAAAAAGAGAAAAATCCGCAATCTAATTTTTGAGAATTTACATACATTTCCCAAACGAGCAAATACCCCCCAGATTTCACATACTTCGAAATCAACAATGCCAGGATTTGTTTTTAGATATTTAAATCCTAAATCAGATATTGGGAAAACATATGAGGAAGAAATACGAAGTTTTTTCGAGTCTTTATATGGAGTCCATTCCATTCAGTTTTCGGAAAACGAATCGGATGAAATCGTTGTAGAGATTTTTGAATCTATCTTAAAAACATGGAAACTCCAGCCTAGGGAAATTTTAAGTGCTCTGAATGGAATTTCTTATCCTTTTGCCGTAATGAATTCAAACGTCTATCCATTGTTAGAAATTCATTCTTTAGGAAAGTTTTCAAAAGCGGAGGTTTATCTCCCAAATAGAGGGAAGGTAAAACTAGATAGTTTTTCAAAGATAAGTTTGGAGAAAAAAACCTTGAATAAAAGCTTCCGATGGAATGGCAAGGAAGAAAATTTAATATTAGTGTATACGGATTCAGATATAACAAATCTACTGCTAATGCCAAGGATATTCAGCTTCCTATGGAACCATCAAGAGCTTGAGATTATTTTTAATCCTACTAAATCTTTGTTTATTGATTTTATTTTTTTGATAGTACTTTCGATTTTAATCGACATTTATATCTGTTCCCGTAAGTCGGAACCTATTCCAAAAATATCAATTTGGTACTTTTATTCCATTTTAATCCAAGTTACTAGTATTTTCATTATTTTTGATTTAGAATTCTCTGTAGTTGAGCTAACTGTATTTGTATTCGTAAAACTTTTATACGTATCTTTTCATTTTCAATTCTTGGCTCCGTTTTTCGCTTTCTATCGAAAGCTACTTTTTTCACCGATACAAGAGGCAGATACACTTTTCTATAAACTTGTTTTTATTGTTCTGTTTGCTATCATCGGTATATTGGAATTCTTTCGATTGCCCTATCATCCCTATGAAAGAGCCAAACAAAATTCAGCAATTTTAGATTTTCCTCCGGGCAAAAATTTCTCTGAGTCAAATCGAATCACCAAACAGGTTGAAGATGAAATCTTATCAAGAGGACTAACAAAATCCATGACAGTTCAGTCCGAAAGTGGGCAATCTAAATTCTATCTGGAATTAGAGCCTGAAGTTGAACTATCTCAATTCAAAGATCTTCCTGTAGAGGATGGTTATTTTTATTTTCCACAAGGTGGAATCGATACAGAAGAGTATGTTATATGGTTTTTTCATGAAAATCTTGAGACTCTTCGGAATATAGCGAAGGAAACAATCCTTACATTCAAACAATGGGGGACTTTTTCTGAGGTTTTACAAATGTTCAAACCGCCCTATATTTCAAGCGTAGAAAATTGGGATGAACATTTTACTTCCGATCTTGGTATTCGACATTCGGATTTGATGCAAAATCAAAAATTAAAATTAACTCCACCTATCTTTGAGAAAGTTTCATTCAAAGGAAAACTGACGGACGTTCGTATGAGAATCAAGCCACAGAAGATTTTAGATGTGGAAACAAATCTGCAAAACGATAGGATCCATCTGGATTCTTTGATCCTTAGAAATAAGGAATGGATACCAGACCGAATCCAAAGAAAGAACCAGTCGAGGGCCTTGGGCATTGTTGCTCGTGGAGTAGATATCAACTTCAATACTTTAGAATCATTTCTGAAAGATATAAAAAACCAGAGGAATATAGGTTTTGGGATAGAAAAGCGAATCCAAAACGAAAAATCACGGATTGCATGGGAATCAATTCTTTGTTTTTTATTCGTATCTGTTTTGATTTTAGCGGTGGCAAAGTTTACGAATCTGAGGATGTATGGGATTTTTTTTGTTGTATTTGGAGCATTTGGACTCTTAAGTCTTTACATTCAAATTTCTTTAAGCGAACTTATCCTTGGTTTTGTTTGTTGTATTCTAGGAATTGCTTTTTTATATACACAAGCCAAAACTACAAAATTTAATTTTTTAATTTTGCAAAACTCAATCTTATTCTTCGTATTTTGTTGGTTCGTTTTGGTATGTTTACCTTTTGGTACGGTATTGTTTCATTTATTTTCACTCGGCATTGTCATTTATTTTTTTATGACAAAGTTTCATTTTTTTATGAGCAAATAGGTTACCAAACTTTAAATGCAGAACCTTATCACAACGAGGTTCTTCTATGCAAACCCATAACAAGATTGGTTTTTTTTTCTCACATTTTAACTTACGAACTTTTATTTTTCTTTTGATGTTTACCCCTATTTTTTCTCAGGCTACAATCTACGAATTGCAAATGCCTGAATACAATTCAGAAGAACATTTGCCTATGTATAGGGATCGTTATTATATTAATTCTTATGATGAATGGAGGCAATCTGTCACATCTTATTTCAACATTCAAAAAACAGAATGGGAAGCAATTGCTGATCGAACAATTTGGAAGATTCTCGAAACGGTTCAAAATTCGGATTATTATTTGGAAAACAGTAGCTATCTGGATGAAACCTTCCTTAGCCTAGACACACAAAAAGAAAGAATGCTCGCAGAATGGGAATTGCATGCGAGTCAAAATTTTTATGAGAACGAGGCTTATTTTCTTCAAAAATTGAATACAGGTTCTTTAGACAAAGCGTATTTGGATCGAATTTATGAAACAGAATATTTTAAATCTTTAAATGAATTTGAAAAAACAAATTACTTGGAGCAACAACGTTTTGTGGACTCTTACCGAGAGTGGGAATACAATTTAAATCTAACAGAAGCTACTGGGTTACGAGATTTTTCTAATGCATTTACCAACTTACAATCACAATATGAAAAGTATCTTGAGGAGATACAGAATACTGATAGCCATTTTTCTACAAATCTTTCCGTGATAAATCAATATAAAAATCAAGTCAAACAAGGCATTAGCTCATTAGTTTCCTATTTTAAAAGTGAATTGCTGGAAAATTGTGAATTCAAAACTGGCTGCCAATACCGCAACGGTAATCAAGAACAGAATACTGCAGGTAAACTTTTGCAAAACCTTGTAGATCGGATTTCTGTAAAATTAGAAAATCCGAATATAGATCCAAATTTATTCTTAACAGAAATATCTAAAGAAATCTCTGATTTTCTGTCTGTACAAGAAGTGTATGCCAAGGCAGAATACACTAGATACTTTAAGCAAGTGCATACAGTACAAAATGGATTTCATATTGATTTAACAAAATCCAAACAATCTATAGATCTAATCTCTGAAATTCAATCCATTAGAGATGGAAACATTTATTCTGTTGGGACTGATCAGACATATTACAATTGGTTAGGCGATCCAAATGAGGCATATCATTTCAATAATATTGAAGACGAAAGATTGCGATTGATGTTTCGGGCGATTCTAAGCGGGGATGAAGGAGCCATCCTTTCAGAAATCAACAAAGGTCTTGGGAATGGTAGATCGGCAAAGGCAGTATTTTCTTCCAATCTTTATACGTACCATTTGGGCCACTCAAACAATGTTAGAATATTGGGATTTCCTGTGGCTATGCAAGGAACTGCGCATGAATATGGAAATTTAGCTTTAGATTCGGCCGAAAATTATGGAACCTGGACTGCTATCCGTGGTGCGCCGGAGATACCAGGTGCATGGACTAAATATCTGATGGGTCAGATTTCTTATGGAATATTATACGAATTGTATGACCGCGAATCAGATGATATTTCGAAGTATTGGAATGCAAACCAAAAAGACTTATGGAATCAATTTAGGATGTTTGAAGACAATGTGTTACCAGCTATCTTTGCTTGGGAATCTAAGGTAATATCGTATAATGACCAATATGCGAATTGGCAAAATGAAAAATCCAAATTGATTGCTTCTGCAACGGATGATTTTGTTAATAAATGGTCTCATTTAGAGCAACAAAAGGAAGTTTGGTTATCTGAATTAAAGAGTGAGAGGGAAGAAGGGCGATCAGAGTGGTCCCAGCTTTATAAAAATGGTGATTTGAGTGAGCGCGTATCCAGCGGAGGCATTGGGAGTTTTGAATGGGATACAAATCTTAAAATTGGGAATTCGGAAACACTCAATGCCTTCCATCAAATTGCAAAAAGTGGTCCCAATGTAGGCGAAATAGAAAATCAAAAAATGTCTTTTTTTAATGCCATCCAAAGTACGATCAAGGGAGTTGATCAATATGGATCCATACTCCAAACCAATCAGAATTTAGTTGATACTCAAATTTTGGAACACCAGAAACTCATCAAACAGATGACATACTCAATCAAATGGGAGGATCGGGCTGTAGCAAAAACAAATCAGTCAGGAAAGGTTGTAGGCGAGAATCAAGACTTGAATTCTACACTGGCTCTGATCAACTCTACAAACTTTAAGTCTGGATGTGGAACCAAGGATTTAGATCCAGAGTGTTTCCAAAATAAATTCAAATCCGTGATTGCTTCCTTGAGTGAAAAGAATTTAGAATATCAGAATGGAATGATCGTAAGAAAACTAACAGAAGAAGAAAAAAAACAGTTATCAGATTGTTATTCGATGATGGAAGGTTCCGCCTGTAGTAGTTTGTTGAAAAAAGAATATGATGCCGATTACAACCAGGACACAAAAGTGGTTACTCTCTCAAGACAGATCAACGATGGTACTGTCAAAGGAAAAAATGAAAATGGAATCTATACAAATGGTAGTATAAATGAAGTACGCCATGTCCATCTAAGCTCTGCGACCTATATTCAAGCTCCGGAAGGGAAGTCTTTCTTTACGCAGTGGTCTGACGATGATTGGAAGAAGCTCCAAAAATCCATAGATTTATCCTATAAAAAATTAGAATCGAATCTAGGAGCCGATCGCGAGCTCATTTCTTCGAATGTAGCGAGCATCATGTCGACAGATGCAAGAAACACAAAGATGTTTCTCAAAGAAAAGGAAGCGAAAGAAAAAGCCGACTCTCTACTCCAAGACTTAGCATTAGCCTACTTCACTGGAGGAATGGCAGGCGTAAAGGCCTCCATCAAAGGTAAAGTCGAATCTGCGATTAACACGGAACTTGCGACTGCCTTTATCCGAGCCACAGGTGGAAGCGAAGACGATATAGCTTTCGCTGCCCAAGCCGTAGAATTTATGCGAGGTCGAATGAAGATGCGAGACCTAAAAGACAAAAATACTTATGTTGGTTATGGCTCAGCATCTGGACTCGATTTTCTCAATCCTATGACGCATTTGAAGGTGGCAGGCCAAGTCATCAATGCGGCGGCTCAACACTTGGGCTCTGGATTGACTAAGACACTTCACACGTTGAACAACTGGACTGGTGGAACAACAAATATGGTGTTAGGTTGGGTTACTTCAGCAGTTGGAGTTATTGGGAACCTAGTCGTCGGAAGTGAAAACTACTCTAACTTTGTAGAAAATATTACCGCAAAAGACAAAAAATACGCAGCATTAAAAGCAAGTGAAGAGGCTTTGGCCCGCCGCGCCGCCTCACAAGGGATAGCCTCGGCTTCTGGTCTTCCCTTAGATTTAGTTTCCTCTTGGGTGAATGATAAGGTAGGCGAAGCAAAAGCAGAAAAAGCAAACAAGTTTGCTGGAAATTTCCTAATGGATATTGGTACGCAAGTCGTAGGCGTAATTGGAGGTATTGTCAAAACAGCTCTTGTCGCAACTGGAATCAAAGAAAGGGAAATCCAAAAGACTCTCGAACAGGGGAACGATCTTGTAAATCTCGGAAACATGGAAAGGTCTAGCGCCTCCCAAGCTTCGTTAGGTTTTAATGAGCAAATTTTCGGTATGAAGGCATCGGGAACGAGTTACCAAAGTAGTGTAATCGATATTAGAAATAACAAAGCCGCAAAAGAGGAACTCAATAAATTGGTAATTGCATCAAACATTGCTTCTGCGGCAGGCATTAGGCCAGAAATCGCAAGAGGTTTTGTAGACAAGGGATTTAGTGACCACAATCGTAGAAAAGCTGACCGAGATGCACAAAGATCCGCAATCGAACAAACTTTTGTTACTGCCGCAACTATCGTAGTGACCATGGGTGCTGGCGCAGTTCTCGGAACTGGGGCTGCAGCCACAGGAACTGCGACAACGGCGGCATCCACCTCTACGGCCGCGGCTACCACAACAGCAGCGGCGACAACTACCACGGCCGCCTCAACTCTGTCCTCAGTTGCCTCGACAGTTGGATCAGCTATTTCAAGTGCGGCTTCAACAGTAGCATCAACAGTCTCCTCAATGGCTTCAACAGTTGGTTCGGCGATTTCCAGTATTGCTCCGAGTTTTTCATCTTCCATTTCTTCCCTCTATTCGACAGTGAGTACAACATTTTCGAATGCAATGACAACAGTGGGAAATACACTGAGCTCGGTTGGTAGTTCTGTTAATAGTTTTCTAGGTATAGATAATCTTGTTCTTAAGTATGGCATAGATCCTGCTGTGGCAGCGGTTCGGACAGGGCAGGCTGTTGCCAACTCTGCTATCCAAGGGGCCTATGGGTCTCGTCATGGCGTAGAAGGTGCGTTAGCAGGCATCGCCAATGGTCTGATTGGTGGCGCAACTCAGATTGCGAGACCCATCCAATCCGGAATGCTTGCTGGCATCACCCCAGGCCTCGGTGTCACCTATCATCCACAAAACGGCTGGGGAGGGATGATTGGACTTGGGAATACAACAACCAATGCGAGTATCTCTTTTTCCCAAAGGGGAGATACAACGGTGCAAGGATCCTATTCTCTTGGCAAAAGTGGAGTCCAGCTTGCTGGAGATATCACAACCAATGGGGCTGCAAATATTGGATTAAACTACAACCCAACAGGAGAAGGTCCCCGAAGGGACTGGAACTTCTCCCTCATGTACGACACCGCAGGGACGGGTTTATCTGCAAGTATCGGTTACACACATCCAGGCTCCACCTTCGGCCTTACCTCCACTATCGACCGCCATGGTCTCTCTACTTCCGCCGAGTTAACTGGCGTCAGTATCGCGACCAATGGCCCAAATGGATTCCGGATGGACGAAATCAACTTCGCCGAACAGAACATCAACGCGGCACAGGATAAGACGCAGGATGATCCTTCCAATAGAGATAAAAACGACGATGGAAGTAAGAATGCCGATGCCGATGACAACGATTTCTTTCGTGATATGGGAGAAGCCGGCATCGCCCTTGCTGGCCTTCTTGCAGGGGGTGCGGGAATCGTAACAGGATTGTTTGGTGGGGGAACACCAGTAGCGAACGGTGGGAATGCGAATCCATTGCCGACGAATACGGGTGTGGTGGCAACGGATGAACGTGCGCGGAGAAAAGAGGATGAGGAATCTTTTGATTCTGATCCAGCGGGCAATTCACAATTAGATCCTATGAATCCGAGGGTGGAGGGGGATAATTTAGCAGACAGTGTTCCGATTGATTCGATGAACCCGAGACAAGATGGGGATACATCAGATTCTACGTTGGATTTGATGAATCCAAGGGATGAAGGAGAAGGGGATCTTGAACAATCAAATGGAGATGTTGATTGGACTTTTGTTGAAGATTATGGCCAAGTTGCTGGCGCTGGCGGAACTACAATCTATGGCAAAAAACCGTTAACAGAGGGCCTTAACAGTTCACCTAGAGAATCCTATGGAAGCCTTGATCATCTAAAAAAGGTAGTTTTATCTGGGAACACAAATGATCTACAAAATAGGTTCAAAGACGCACTCGATGCTAACAACTTGGTTCGAACCGATGAAGGAATCAAAAAACTAGAAAAATTTAATTCCTTATCAGATCGATTGAGTTATGACCCTGATTTCCAAAGAAAAACTAGTCTTAATACTGAGGTAGATAATTTAAAGAAGACGATTGAAGCAACAAAGAACTATGATCCGAAAGATCCAAAATTAGTAGGCTTAAGAGATACATTAAAGAATCTAACGAACGAAGTAAAATTGCTCGAGCAAAAGCTTGAACCAATCAATAAAGCCATAGAGACAGCACAAAAAGATTTGGAGAAACATTTACTAAAAGTGAAAGCTGCCGTGCAAACGGAATACAAGACCAAAGTTTTGGATATGGTGAAAAACGGTGACTTTTCGGGACCACTTACCGTGCTACAGAATATTAAACCGGCAACACCCGAGTGGCCGAATAAATTTTCTGAGATTGGACGAATTGTGACACCCTCCGACCGAGATTCACTTGCCGCATGTGCGGCTGCCTTAAGAGTTGATGGTTTAACAAAAGGCCAACGTGATGGTCTTGACCGAGTGAACCAAACTCCACAACAATTTCTCGACTCAAATCCAAAATTCGCTGGCAAAGAATTTGGAAAGCTCACAGCATCGGAGAGAATAGAAGTGATGAATGCGATGATCGATCGGAATGTGGTAAACCAATCAAAAGATGGTGGGATGGCAAAAATGGTCGAAACTGTATTTGAGGCCATCCGAAAAGAAGGCAAAGACAATTTCCAATTTGTAAGTTTAGATGGTACAAATGGTAGAAAGGAAAATTTTGACTTTATCAAAGGGTATCTTTTTGATTCGAATGCAAGCAGTAAAGAACTTGCAGGAGATGTAACATCTGAGCTTTGCAAAGTGTATACAAACTATGTGCAGGCGGTTGCAAACAATATGACAAGGGCGAGCTTTGGAGATTTTTTAATGGCGAAATTTAAATCAGGCGACATTGGCGCCGACTCCTCAAAAATCCCAAAACCAGTGATGGACCAAAACGGACTTACAGGATCCCAAGCCGGCATCGACACCAAAAATGGATTAGGTGACAAAAAAGTAGCCAATGATTTTAAAGATCTAAAAATCAACGAAAATGGGGATGTAGTTAGTGGCATAACGAGACCGCTTACCCATTCTGAAATCAAATCCGTCCTGGATTCCAAAAAACCTGGGGACGTGGTGCAGGTATATGTGGATACAAAAGATGGTAATCCAGGTCCCAACCATTACCATATGATTGTGAAAGGAACTGATGGGCAATGGTATAATATGGACCATAATGAAAAGAAGAAAGAGGGGATGTTTGCAGTCATTGATCCTTATAAAGGTAATATCTACGGACTCTACCAATGAAAACATTATTGTTAACAATTAGTCTGGTATGCTTTTTAAGTTTTTCTTTTTGCAAGGAGAATACCCCTGATTCTAAAAAAGAAGAGCCAAAGGAATCAGAGCTTAAAGTTGAAAAGGTGGCCGATTATATTGACCCTAACTTTTCATTGAAAAACTACCCAGAATTCAATGGTATTTATGAAATAGTGTCAGGTGATCGATATTCTACTTTATTAGAAGATTATTTTTCTGCAGAGCTGAAAAAAAAAGGTAAGAAGGCAGCTAGTGAAATTGTAAGCGTTGGTGGGGGCGGGCGGTGTACGGAGTTTGATTTCGAAAAGAATTTACTCAGGTTCCGGATCCGGATGGAAAAATATGATCTTACTTTAAGGTTTATTTCTAAAAAAGGAGATACCTTCTACCTCACAAATTATGACCAAAGTCGATTGGTCAAGCTAAAGGTGACGGAAATTTATACAAAAAAAACGACTAACAAAGTTACCGTGAGTTTTTTTAAAATTTTATCCTTCCATCCTGAGCGAGTAATTGCCTCAGGTAGTAATATTGATTCGGAAAACTATCAAGAATGTGTCGATTTTAATGATATGGTCGAAGAAAGTACCCGTGGAATGAGTAAGGATGATTTAGGTGGTCCTGACGGTAGGGATCTAAAATAAATTATGAATATAGATATATTTTAGATCCCCCGCGCCACCGATCGACCAGCGAAGCGAGCGGCACGTCGGGGGAGAGCGGGATCGCATAGTCAATAGAATCAATCATCACCAAACAATCGCGAGGCGCCCTAGAATTGCTTACCAACATCACCCCCGGCCTCGGTGTCACCTACCACCCAGAAAACGGCTGGGGAGGGATGATTGGACTTGGGAATACCACAACCAACGCGAGTATCTCTTTTTCCCAAAGGGGAGATACAACGGTGCAGGGATCCTCTCCTTTTGGGATGATTTGGCCGTGCAGGATCTTTAGGTAATTACCACAAAAAGCAAAAGATGTGGATATCCACTATAGTTGAAACGAAATCTTTGAGGTATATTGAAAGCATAGGACTTGAATCTTCCCAATGAAAAACGTGCTTCTCCTTTTTTTAGTTTTAGCTGTATCCTCTGTTAATCTGATTGCGGAACCTCCCTTCCGACAAATCTCAGGAAATTTTTTCCAACTGGCTCCTCAAACAAGGGCATTACTTATGGAAACAGATAACAAAGATAAATTTGAATTCTATGATCGCATCACGGATAAGTCTGCCTACCCATACATTGAGACAACGATCAGCTTCACTCAAAGTCCGTTTTCCTACTTTGCATTTACCTATGATGGAGAAAAGATTGGCTACTCCACCAGAGGTGAAAAACTACAGCATTCAAAATGTTACGGGAATATCTGTCTTTTTGTAACAGATCGCAATATGTTAGGTGTTAGTAATTACGATTCCAATTTTCAGAAAACTTCCATCTACAACGAAGAGGTATTTAAACTAAAGTTTGGACAAAATGTCGGCTTCATAGTCACTGAGAGACATCTTTATATTTACAATGGATTTTTAAACCAATGGAACCGTATGGGTTTGGAATCTGAGAGTATATATGCAGTGGCCAATAAAAATGACTTAGGATTGGTGGTAACTAGCAAACGAATTTTCTTTTATAAATTTCCGACCGATGAAGTTTTTGAAGTAAGTCATCCCGAAAGAAGATTTTCATCTTTTGAAATCAAAGACAATTTTATCTTTGTGCATGCATTCGGGAGGGTCATCCAGTTTGATGCAAAGGACAACCAGACTTCAGAGATTCTACTCGATAGGTAGATGCGACAGATGCAAGCCTAGAATCAGCACAATAGAATTTTAAAAAATTAAAAAATTGTCAGCACTGTATCCAATTCAGAACCTGAGGAAATGGATTCTAAATTGGATATAGGGACATCTCTACAAAACCTAAAAATGGTTTTTAAAATTACCTCTAAGTGGGTATTTTTTGCCCTAACCATCGGTTCGGTAACTGGATCTAGTTCGGCGTTATTTTTATTTTTACTGGATACTGCCACACAATTCCGTGAAGCCAATCCTTACATTTTTTTCCTTCTTCCTTTTGCGGGTATTTTGATAGGCTATACCTATAAAACGTTTGGTTCCAATATCGCAAAAGGAAACAATCTTCTGTTAGAAGAGATCCAATCTCCCAAAAACATCATTCCCTTCCGTATGGCACCTCTTGTTTTATTTGGGACTATCATTACACATTTGTTTGGTGGATCGGCAGGAAGAGAAGGAACCGCGGTACAGATGGGTGGTAGTCTCTCCCACCAACTTACAAAAATTTTTAAATTGGGAGAAACAGACCACAAACTTCTGATCATCTTAGGAATCAGTGGTGGTTTTGCATCCGTTTTTGGGACACCCATTGCAGGCGCTATCTTTGCATTGGAAGTCATCGTGATTGGAAGAATGAGATACGAGTTTTTGCTTCCGAGTATTTTGACTGCAGTCATTGCCAACCAAGTTTGTCATATGTATGGTACCCAACATACAAACTATCCCATTACTTCCGAATTTGATTTCTCTTGGTCTATTGTCTGTTATGTGGTTTTGCTTGGCATTCTCTCAGGTCTTCTCTCTAGAGTATTCACTGTATTTCTCGATGGTTTTACCCAACTTTTCCATTATTTGGTTCGTTCTGAAATTTTAAGACCGGGAATCGGTGGTCTCGTGATTGTATTTCTGTTTGTATTTGGTCTGGAGAGTCGGTTTTTGGGGCTTGGAATTCCGACGATCAGGGAAGCCTTTCTCGTGCCTTTGCCTGGAACCGATTTCTTTACAAAATTATACATGACTGCATTGACACTGGGATCGGGGTTTAAGGGAGGGGAGGTGACACCTCTATTTTTTATTGGCGCAACCTTCGGAAATTTTTTTGCTCAAATCTTATCTTTGCCAATCCCAACATTTGCAGCCCTAGGATTTGTTGCCATATTCGCAGGGGCAACTAACACGCCGTTAGCATGCACATTAATGGGTATAGAACTTTTTGGAGGAATACTCGCAATTCCATTAGCGATTGTTACTGCAACTGCATACATCTTTTCCGGGCATACGAGCATATATGCCTCCCAAATCATTGGAAGTCCAAAGTTATTTGCATTAGAAAAAAAGGGAAAAAGGATATCGGAAGTGAATCGGGTGAAGTAAGGTGGAATGAATTTGGGGCCGGTTATCCCAACCCCAAAAAAGAAATCTACTTGAGCTTTGCTGCTTCTTCTTCGTAAACTTTTGCGTCGTCTTCGAATTTTTTTGCTAATTCAAGCATCTCTTGTTTACGAGCTTCCTGGTAGACAGCCTTTCCACCTTTAGTGCCTTTTGCGAGACCACGATATTTTTCTCCAACTTCCTTATGCTGTTTTGCTACTTTCAAAAGATACTCACGGACTACTTTTTTCTCTTCTGGTGTATTTGCTTTCTGAACTAATACTTTTTCGATATCCTCAAGAGCGAAAACTCCAGTACTAGCAAGTGCAATCAATGCCAATAAGATTTTTCTTTTCATTCTATACCTCAAATTTGTTTTAGTTTAGACAATAGATGCTGAAGGTTTTTTTAAAAAAAACTAAAAATAGCTTTTTTTACTACGACAATTGAGAATTATATGGATTTCATTTGTTGTTTAAATTATAAGCAAATTTATTAGGATATATGCATATGAATTTTAGTTGGAATCATTCTATCATCGTTTTTGCATTAGGTTGCAAACTGTTCACCGGAACTGCAACTTCTGATCCTGACCAAACTGCTGGTGCCGTCGTTACCTTTCTTCATGGAAATGTAACAATCCGTAGCCAAAACAAAGATATCAAACCTAGCATCGGATATTTGGTCCGTACGGGAGATACGGTCATCACAGAAATTGGTGCCATCGATCTACAAACATACCGTGGTGATGTCATTCGAGTTAAAGAAAGTTCCTCCGTTGTCTTCAAAGAGTTGTCCGGGGAAAAACATTCCGCAAGTACATTGGAAGTAGCCTTCGGAAATCTTTTGGTAAAATCAAATAAACTCAAATCCAATCAGTCCTTTCAAATCAATTCCCCCACTATGGTTGCAGGTGTAAGAGGAACAGCATTCACTTTCGAATTGGAGAAGGGTGGGGTACCTAAAGTTAAAGTTTTCGAAGGAGCTGTTGCTGTTGGATACCGAAGTCCGTCCGACGTGATCAATTCCAACGAACTAGTGTCTAAAGAGACTCTCAATCGTTTTATCAAAACTCTCGAAAATTATGAAGTCGTTTTAGAACCAGGGGAAGCATCCGCCATGGATCCGAAGATCAATGAAATGATATTTTTAATCAATTCGAAAATTGCAGAGAATAAACTAACAGATAGTGAACTGGACGGCTTTAAGGTTTCCGAAGCGGATTTACAAAAAACAGAATTTAAGGTCAGTCCAAGAGAAAATGCAGAATTAGAAACGTTAGTTTTAATCGATAAAGATTTAGTATCCAGCAAACTTTCGGAGCTGCAATCGATCACTACTCCGACAACCGAGTTTTCGGAAAAAGTTGACTCCCTTCACGAAACAGAAAGAAAATTAGCTTTTGTTCGCATCTCCAAAGAAGCTGAGTCAAAAAAACTAGATGATGAATCTGAAATCCAAAATCATTATAGTATATTAGAAACCATCCACAAATCCAATGGGGAAGTTCTTTCTGGTGCTATAGTTGCCCAATTGGGAGATACATTTATAGTTCATTCCACAAAAGGTGTTTTTGAGTTGGATGTAAACGATATCGAATACATTGAATATAAAAATTTTAAAGTGAAAACCAAAGCAAAAGCAAAGTAAGTAAAGATTAGATTGCAAAAACAGATTGTACTGTAAAGTAACTTGCATTCTCTCTGAGATTGTATCTTTGTAAAGGATCCGATTCCAAAGGATTGTTTTTTTGGTTTCGGATCGCATCACCTGCTCTTAGGTGAGATGCACCAAACCAAATCGACATATTATCAAAAGGTGTTACTATATAGATCAAATTGATTTCCGTCGCGACATGGCTCCCCAACCTCGGACGGAAAGCATTGTTCGCCTCAGAGTTAAAAAAGTCCTCAGTGCTCGCTGTTTCCCCAGTAGCACGGCTGACTGGCACATAATTGTTGTTATCGTAATATCCGTCTTGTAATTTGACCTTGTAATACCAATGCGGATTCAGGATAAATGTTCCATACTTTGGACTTTCGTATTTCAAGTGAATGGAATAGTCTTTGATATTTTGCCAAAAAACGGCTCCCGAATTTCCGTTCCCAGCAAACTGAATACTTCCGCCTGCCATTCTACGCGTTGCAAATAATGGGTTGTACGTCCCTGATGAACTATCATTTCGATTGGGATCTCCCGACGCCTGGATATACTGAATTCCAATTCTCCATTCCTTGGTAGGGGAATAACCAAGTTGGGCACCAACGATATTTCCTCGATACTTCACGGGAGTTGAAAATGCTGGATCCTCCCCAGTTCTTCGATCCGTAACAAACCTTCCTTCCCGATTCAACCAATCTGTTGCAACTCTCTCTCCTGTAAAACCTGACTGCCAAGCTGCCTCTATCATCCAATCAATTTTATATCCCTCAGGTAAAGAGTTCTTGTTAGTCCGATTGGTTAGTCGGAACCCTGTCGTATTTAACTGGTCATTTTCTCTGTATGCTATGTCAGTTGCATAGGCTGGAGGATTCGTCGCACGTAACTTTTGTTTGAATAATGAATAGTTGTAAAGATCAATTCCTAACCAATCAGCCACCTTTATGTTGTAATGTGCTCCTCCGTAATACGCATCACCTGTACCTCCAAATCGGGTAGCATTATTGGAAACAAGGCTATTTGAATTGTTTTCTGCACCTAAAACCGATCCAAATATATCAAAAGTTTGAATTTTATATTTTGCAGTAAATCGTAATGCGTCGAAGGAATTGCCATTTAAACTATCATTCCTTGCACCTAATATCCGTCCGTCGCCAAAATCTAAAATTTGCCTACCAGTTCTCAATCTGTAAACTTGGTCCGTTGTTTTTAGATCTAAGAAGGCCTCTCGAAATCCTGTGTAATTATTTACGGGAACTTCCCTTTGTCTTGTCGTATCGTAAACTGTGCCTGCGTTGGAAATAACTGCATACTTTTGATCAGATCCACCACTACCAGTAACTTCACCTCCCCACATCCTGACATCTTGTAGGGACAGTTTAAAGAGTAGGTTGGGTGAGATGTCACCGAGCACTATAAATTGTGTTTGGTTTACGACATTGTTCCGATTGTCTGCTGTTGACTTATCAAAATCTAAATTTCCGATTGAATCTGCCTTGGGGCGAATCCCAAATCCGACGCGAAACCGATCCGCAAACCAAAGGTCTCTATCCTGGGAAAGAGCTTTCTTTTGCCTCGCTGTAATCTGCAAGCTTCGCAAGTATTCTGTAGACATGTTTCCAATTTCAGGACTTTGGTACTTCTCTCGGGTTTCCTTCACTGGTTCCGCTTTCGGAGTTTCTTGCTGAACATCATCCGCAAACAATGCGAAAGATTGTAGCGAAATCAGGAAAAAAAGAATGGAATAATTGCCTTTCATACGCATGTTTTCCTTTTTTATACGTTCTGCAATCTCCTTACTCGCGATCATTATTGTCAACAAAAAGTTATTATATTGATCAAATAATTCATTATATTGAAAAAATGGTGAATTTCTTCTCAAAAAACCTCTGATTTCTCGACTGAGAACATTGGGAGTTTATATGGTTGTTGGGCTAAAAAAAAAGGCTCCTACCCAAAAAGAGTAGAAGCCTTCCTCGCGAATTTGAGCTCGCTATTGCAAGGAGATCGAAAGGTAGCTTAGCTAAAAAATCTCTTCACAACCTCGTCTGGAAGCTTTTGTCCTGTAAGTTTTGCTCTTTGCACGAGTTCCCAGAAGTATCTGTAAGTTGCTCGGTCATGTAAGTCACCGTCGTGTTGGATGGGTCCCCATTCTGCATCTTGAGCTTTGATCAAAATATCGCAAGCGGTTTGTGTCTCAGCAAAGTTAGGTGCCATCGCGTCAAGGATAGATTGGATTTGTGCAGGGTAGATGGACCACATACGAAGGAAGCCAAATTCATCATGAGCGCGTTTTGCATCCGCATACGTTTGGTATATATTTTTAAGATCCAAAGTTACGTTGTGAGCAGGAATCACACCATTCATAAGTGCCGCCGCAACCATATTTGATTTTGCACGGCGGAGTAATTCATGGTCAAACTGTCCAGGCGACTTCATACAAGATGCAGGGATTGCTCCATGGTGTCCGGAGATAAAATCCATAAGACCAAAGTCCAAAACTTGCAACCAAGGAAGTGCCGCAATTTCAAAAACATCATTTAGGGCACCGTGAGTTTCAATCAATACATGGATCGGGATTTCTCTTTTGATTCCTGCTTTTTTACATGTTTCTTGGATATAGGTGATTTGTTCTTTTACCTGACTTGCTTTTGTAGGTTTAGGGATTGTGATGTAAGCCAAAACATTTCCAGCACCAGGAACTAAAATATCAACGTCTTGTCTCCAGTGTTCGTTGGTGTAATCGTGGATTCGCACACCGCTCATTTTATGTTTGTTGAGCTCGGAATTTTGAATGCGAACAATCATCTCTGCATGTTCTTTTTCCTTGCCAGTTTGTGCACCGTCTTCGCAGTCCATAGTGATGTCAAAGAGACCACCCAATTTGTTTTGAAGTTCAAGGGCTTTCGTGATGAGTTTTTCGGAACCTGCAAAATGTTCACAAGCAGGGATAATGGGGAAAGGTTTTTCTCCAGCGAAAAGTGCGGATTGCGGGTGAGTCAGTGCCATTTAAGATACCTTTTTTCGGATTTTTTTACCAAGTTTTGCCAATTTTGCCTCCCGTCTACGAATTTACACCCAAGTTCTCTCCCCATCTTCCTCTAGCGCATAGTGTCATCCTCTCCCTTCGCGTCCCATCTTCCTCTAGCCCTTAGCGTCATATCTCCCTCTTTTTTCCTTCCCCTCCGTTCCCTCTTTGTGACTCTGATCTTATGGATTTGGATTCTATCTATACACCTCCCGAAGGTCCACCACCGCCCTCCGAAAACATACGCACACTCTATTCCAAATGGGGTGAAACTGGCATCCGAGAGCTTGTGTCTCAATTTTACGACCTGATTGCTCAGTCTCCCATCAAATGGATGTTTCCTACGGACTTGACTGAGGCAAAAGAGAAACAAGCAGATTTTATGATACAGGCATTAGGTGGTCCTTCCTACTATCTAGAAAAACGGGGACCAGCTCGTATGAGGCAGAGGCATTTTGCCTTTCCCATTTCAGAAAAAGAAAGAGTCGTTTGGTTTGATTGTTATGACAAAGCCCTGGAAAACTTTCCTTTCGAGCATGAAGATAAAATCGATTTTTTATACTTCTTGGATGGCTTTAGCAAGTGGATGGTCAATAGAGCCAAATAGCGAAAGCGAAAACGATATCGATTCAAAATACTAGTGATTTTCCAAAAGTTTTAGGATGATTGCTTTCTGTGCATCCAGCCGATTCTCTGCTTGTTTGAATATAATTGAATTCTCAGATTCAACAATCGCCCGCGTGATTTCATACCCCGCATGAATCGGCATATCATGCATAATTTTTGCTTTTGATTCCTTTAAAAGTGTAGAGTTTAACTGGTAAGGCATCATCATTCGAATGCGTTCTTCTTTTTCCTTTTGGAATTTTGGATCATTAAAAAATTCCATATCTACCCAAGTATCAGTGTACACATAGTCCGCTTGGTTTACGGCTTTTTCCACATCAGATTCCCAAGAGACTGTGCCTTTCTTTTTTGCTCTATCTAGCGCCAGTTTGACGATAGAGTCTTCGGTTGCTATGGGAGTAACTAAAGTTAGTTGAATCTCTAAAGCGGCTGTGATTTCAATTAAGGAATTGACAACATTGTTATGAACACCGATATAACAGAGTCTTTTTGACTGCCAGTCTTTGGGTGAGTCCATCGCTATTGTTAAAATATCTGCGAGGGATTGGCACGGGTGGAATAAGTTACAACATCCATTGATTACAGGAACCGTAGAGCCAGATTTGAGTATAAGAAGGTCTTCATGTTTTTTCAGACGAGCCATAATGATAGCAACGTTACTGGAAAGATAACGACCTTCAAAATCAATGTCAGAGAGTAAAAAGTTAGAGGCCATCCAATCTAAAAAGATAGCATGTCCACCCAGTTCCGTCATCCCTGCCTCAAAGGAGACTCGTGTTCGGGTAGATGTTTTTTGGAACAACATCGCAAGGGATCTTCCCGACATATGGCCAGAAAAATAGACGCGATTGTTTTTTACATAAATGGCAAATTCCAATAACTCTCTGATTTCGGAATCAGACCAGTCTTGCCAAGAGATCAAGTGTTTTACTTGGGACATAGGATTGTACTTAATATCGACATTCCCAGGTGTCAAATCCAGAAACAAAGGAAAAAACCAGGGTTGCCCCTGGTTTGGTTACGCTGCCGCCATCGACCTTGCAATCAGCACATCTGGTAAAATCAATTCTTCATCAAATTTGATTCCCAACTGAATTCCTGCAGGTGTTTCCTTCATCCAAGCGATTTTTCCGGAATACTTGATTTTGGAACGAGTGAGATCACTTTCGATGATCCCCTCAATTTTATCTTTCTCTGAAATGGAGATTCCCAATTCCAAAGTCCCACAAATTCCAAGTTCAGAAATATTTTCAATCCTCGCGATGAGATATTCGGGCGATCCATTGATTGAGAAAACTTTCAACATAAAGTCCTCCCAATTTTCTGATGGGATCCTTTGTCTTTTTCTGGTTTCTAACATAAGAAATACCTCTGACAGCAGTATGCATAAATCGTGCCAAGATAAATCTCGAAAAACGAACGTTATTCCACGACAGTGCTGGAAATTTGACCCAAACTGGACACAAATGCCCACCCCTTGCGACAACTCTTTGAAAGCTTTTAGCAGTTCTGAGCAAATTGCTGAAATTTAGAACAGGTTAGGATCCATTTTCGAGTCCAAGGGCATAGCCACTTTCCCAAACAGGCTCGAATATTATATAGATTGAATCTAAAATTAGATTGAGGATTCGACTTGCCGAAAAACCCCCTCTAGCCTTGATTGCATAGCTAAGAGGATAAGTATGAAAAACAAATTTTTTACACCAGCCATTCTTCTTTTTGCTCTAACATTTTTTGTTCTTTGTGGACCTTCCCAGGAAACAAAAGATCTCCAAGTGAAGGCAAAACAGATCATAGGCGCCATTCCGTCAAAAATGCCAGGTTCAGAGAAAGATACTCCCGAACAGATTTCATTGGGAAAAAAACTATATTTTGAGAAAAAACTTTCACAAAATGAAACCCAATCTTGCAATTCCTGCCACAACATCGAAGGAAAGTCGGCAGGCGTAGACAACCTCCCAACTTCGCCAGGTGCGTTCGGAAAAAACGGAGATCGAAATTCACCGACCGTCATCAATGCAGGGTTTCATTTCCTACAGTTTTGGGACGGAAGAGCTCCTGATTTGCAGGCACAGGCAAAAGGGCCGATTTTGAATCCTGGAGAGATGGCGATGCCGAATGAGGAAGCAGTTCTTTCCCGTTTGAATGCAGACCCAGAATATCCAAGTTTATTCGCAAAAGCATTTCCCAATGACAAAAATCCTGTAAATTACGAGAATGTGGGAGCAGCTATTGCTGCGTTTGAAAGAACACTGATATCTACCTCTCGTTTTGATGATTTTATCAATGGAGATCACAAGGCTCTCAGCTCAGAAGAGCAAGCTGGATTCACTAGTTTCATTTCTGCCGGCTGTACTTCTTGCCATTCTGGAAATATGTTAGGTGGAAACAGCTTTCGAAAAGTGGGCCAAGTTCACCCATATCCAACAGAAGATCTCGGAAGGTTTAACGTAACCAAAAAGGCAGAAGATAAATTTTTCTTCAAAGTTCCTAGTTTGCGAAATATTGCTCTTACAGGACCATATTTTCATGATGGAAAGGTAGCGACCCTTGAGGAAGCTGTGAAAAAGATGGCTTATCACCAGTTAGGTGTGGAACTACCAGATGCAGAGACGGAGAAAATTGTAAAATTTTTAGGTGCCCTCTCGGACAAAACGAAGACGAACTAAATCTGATTCCATTGTCGAATCCCTCCACCAACCAACTGGAGGGATTTATGAAGCCATTTCTCCAAAGCGCGTGGTCTGAGGGCAATCGGAACCGGCCTCAAATACTCCTTAAAATCTTTTGAACCCAGGGCTCTTAAAATAGAAACAATTTGGCTCGATAGAACTAGGAAAATTGGATTCCGGTATCCAACTTCCGGTTCCTCCTTAGAAAACTGATTCTCTCTCAAGCTTTCTTGCTCCAAAACCTCTGCAATTCTCTCTTCATAGTGCGAAAAAAGGAGAAGAAACCGCTGTTCCAATGCAATATCTTCCATCCAAGGATGGAATCCTGGCAGTGACTCCAGTAAAGTCTCTGGATGGATCGAGGAAACTAGGTTTTGGTAGAATTTAGAAACCGCATCAAATAAAGAAATATGGACATCTCGGGATTCGATGGCATCCAAAAGATCCTGACAAAGTAGGAGTTCGTCTTGGAAAGCGAGGTCTTCTTTGGAGCGAAAGTAGGTGAATAGGGTTTTTACGGAAACATCGGCTCTGTCTGCAATTTCTGCCACAGTGACTGCCTTATATCCTCTCTCTGCAAATAATTCTTTTGCAGTTTCGAGAATGCTCGTTCGGATCCGATTCTTTTTTCGCTGGCGCAGGGGTTTCCAGTCCTTATGCCTCCATGCAGGAAGTTTAGCGGATGGTCCTGGAAGTAAATTCATTTTGATTTCACCATAATTTGAGAGCAAACTTTCATCCATGCTCCTATATCCACCTTAAGTTTCCTATTTGCCAACTCCAATTTGACCAGTTTAAATAAATTTGGTTGAAAAAGTTATTATTCGTTAATTCAGAGTAAGTTTATTTATAAATTCAGACTATTTAACAATTCAATCTATTTCGTAGTTATTTTTATTTTTAAATAGCAATAAATATATTATTATCTGAAAAATATGATTATTCTATCTGTATTTCTACATACTAATTAGTCCTAATCTTTTATTATTGTAAATTTAAAAAGTAAGTGAGTTACCTTTTTCGTTTTTTCAGTTCTAATCTTCTTTTTTGCGGAAAGATTTTCTGGTTCCAAAAACAGCTATACAGCGGGATTTAAGAATTAGAGTTGGAATATGTCACAAAGTTTAAGGGAAAGTTTATTCCAATGGATGACTCAGTACGTATATCGCTACGCTGAGACTCCGTTCCAATTGGCTTCCGGTCTTGAATCCCACCACTATTTTAACTGCAAGGAGATCACTCTCCACCCAAAGCGTCTTGCTGTCCTCGCTGAGTTCATCGTTTCGGAACTTGTCAGAAAGATACCTGAGAGTTTCGAAGCCGTTGGAGGTCTAACTTTGGGTGCAGATCCCATGGCCTACGCAATTGCCCTGGAATTTCAAAAACAGGGAAAACTTGTCTACCCTCTTGTCGTGCGAAAGGAACCGAAAGGTCATGGTACTGGCCAGCAAATTGAAGGATACTGGAAGGAAGTAAAACAATGTCTTGTCCTCGATGATGTGATTACTACGGGAGGATCGACACTCAAGGCCGTAAAGGCACTGCGGGAAGCTGGAATCCAAGTCACGTCCGGAGTCTGCATTTTAGATAGGGAAGAGGGTGGCTTCGAAAATTTACAGAAAGAAGCTGTCCAAATGTATCCTATCTTTAAGAAAGCAGAGTTTTTAAAATGAAAGAATCGGTCACCTTCCTCTACAATGTTGAGATTTTTCGTAAAAAGTTATTTCGGCGAACGATAACAGTTGTAAGTTTATTTATCATTTTTGTAGTTTATAACAGTCTTCAGGTGCCAGGGGAAGAACGAGCACGTTTTTTTATGGTATTTGGGCCATTGCTTGCGCTCTTTTTCTGGTTTTTATCAAAAAATTATAAAAAACAAGTGGAGATCCTTAGCTCGGGCAGGGTTGAAATTTCGGGTGGGATACTCAAACAATTTGATGCCAATGGAAATTGTGCGAGCCTCCGCCTGAAAGATATCGAGTCCATAGTGACAGATAAATTTCGTTCTTATGATCGAATTGTCATTGAGACAAACGAAAAAATACATCCGCTTGTAAACATAAAAGACCAAAAAAACCTGATCAAAATTCTAGAACGAGAGTCGGGAATCGTTTCTAAAAATGATCCTGTTGAATTAAATCTCTTTCATTCAAAAACGATTTATTATTTTCTTCCATCGGTTTTACTAACACTAGCATTTCTAATTGAGCCAATTCGGGGGAGATGGAAATTTTTGACAGCGGATCTTTGTGGTCTTGTCCTAAGTATAAATATGCTCTTGTATTTGTTATATCAGCCTGAAAAAGAAAACCACACGATCAATCAATTCTCATTAAAAAGAAGACTACTTTTCATTTCTTTTGTCGTATTTTTGTTTCAGGTTTATACACATCTAAAGAATGCCGGGCTGATCCAGTCTTATTGACTCTCTGATTGTAAAAAGTTATTTTTTGGGAGTTGCGGCTGCCTGTCGCATAACGTTTAACTTCGCCTGAGTGTATCTTCTTAACTCTACCATTTCAGTAAAGTAACGCTTCAGGATATTGTCCTGTTCTAGTCGAGTTTCCATGAGTTGGAGAGTATCTCTTACATATTTTAAGTCTTTTTCTTCTTTCAATTTACCAGTCTGAATTAGCTTTCTTATGATATC
>JAPZTS010000022.1 GCA_027533185.1 Leptospira sp.
ATGAAACGAAAAGTAAAGGATTCCAGGTTTGCCACAGATTTGCTATCAATGGGTGATTCTAATAGGATCGTATCAGAAGCACTATTCAAAAGAAAAATATATTCGGAAAAGTTACTCCTTCCCGATGGAAGAGGCGAAGTATTGATAAACACAAAAACTGAGAGAATCAAAATCTTGATTCCTCCTCTATTTGCACTCTTTTCTGAATTTGATTTAGAAAAATACCTTACACATGTTAAGGGCAATAAGACTAGACAAAATAAATCACTTAAATCTGCAACTCCCGACTGTCCGAATCCAAAACTCATTAGGGAATAAAGAAAATCATTCCAGGATTGATCGATATTGATTCCAAAAAATAAAACTGCAATAAAACCTATTGAGAACCAAAAGATGTTTGTTTCTTTTGCCTTAAACAATCGAGAGACAACTGCAGTGATTATAAAAGGACTTAAATACACTCCTATAATATCAGAAACTTTACCTGTAACAAGGCCAGGATATTCCGATTTCAAAAAAAGATCATTTAACAGCCATAAAACTAGAAAAACGATATTGAAGTGAGAACTTAAAATCTCTAATGATTTCATAAAATCCTACCAAAAAGTTCCGGAAAGTGGTTTTTTAAATTCAAAGAATCTCATCGATTGGAATGTACAATTCAAATACCGATTCGAAACAATGGTGGCAGTCATAACGTTTATCGCCTGCTCTGTATTTCGTGGAAATTCAGGGCATGGCAAGGCGAGAATACTGCGTAAACAAGCATTGACCGCTCTTCTTTCGTATTGGATCTCGTTACTTCGGGATTTATAACTCGGATCTTCATCGTTTCCCAGCTGACTGAAGAAAAATGCTTGGACTCCATCAAACTGGCAGGAAATAGTTTTCATAAATGTAAAATTCGCAATATTTTTTTCGGCTTCCTTCTTTGTGATCGTATGGTCATCGTTCGGATTCCTTGGTGTAGGAAAGAAGTAACAGTGACTCAATCCGAAGAAGTAAAAAAATAGGAATGTGTATAAGGACTTTGGCATAACATCAAATATATGAAGCTAGCCTAATAGATAGTTTTTTTTAAAACTTTGTCAAGACATTCACCGCGAGAAAAAAACGGTAAATGTCTTTTTCATTTTCAGATTGAAGTTTTTTTTTAATCTTCGATTCGGCTCATCGAATATTCAGAAATTGCTTCCCTTCTCTTTTCTGCATAATCCTTGTGAAACCAAAGGTCTTGTATATTCTTTGCCGATTTTTTATTACCAATTGTAATTGTTGTCATACAATGGTCTACGGCATACTTCATGGCTTCTTTACCCGTTTCGCCTAGACCCTTGTTACGTTTCTTTCTAGTGATTTCACCACCATTCTTAGTAACCTTTGTTACAAGTTTGTCATATTCAGCATCATCAATACAAAAGACGGTCTCTTTTTTGGCATCCTTCCACTTCACATCCACCTCATAGAGCGGAGCAGCTGAGATATTGATTACGCCTAGGTCAAAGAGTTCTGGCCAATATTCATAGAAAAAAGATAACATCAAAGATCGGATCGCATAACCATCAAAGTCCGCATCTGTAATGATACTCACTCGATCGTAATTCAATTCATCAACCGATTTTACTTTTTGGTCTAGCGGAAGACCCAGGATCGCAACGATGTTCTTCATTTCTTCGTTTTGCATTGCCTTCGCAAGACTCATACCTTTGCAGTTCAAAGGTTTACCACGCAATGGGAAAAGCCCATGCAGTTTGGGATTTCTTGCTGGCCTGAGTCCTGCAATCGCCGAGTCCCCTTCCCCGATAAAGAGAATACGGCCTACATCGTTTGGTTTGCCTGTCGGAGGCATAAGCTTAGGGATATTGTTTCGAGACGCCTTGCGGAGGCCTTTCTGAGCATCCTCGAGCTGTTTCATTTGGGTTCGGCGCTCCATAACCATCTTAATTTCTTCGAGAAGGCCAGTTTTCTTTAAAAGTTTGTCCAAATGTTTATCCACAGCCTTTCGGATATCTTCATTCAAGTCATTGATGAGATAGGACTTGTCTTGCGACTTAAAACGAGGATTTAAGATCCTAAGGTTCACATACATATGGAAACAGGACCGAACATCATTCCGAGTACACTGGGTGTTTAATTTTTTTTCCAAAGATACGATCTGGGACTTTTTTCGAACTTCGTCACAGAGTCTGTTTTCCAAATACTCGATCGCCGATCCGCCTTGTGGGCAAAAAATAGAGTTAACCCAAGTTAGAGTTTTATTTTGTCCTACTACAACAAAAGTATCCATGTTGATTTGCGATGGAGAAGTTTTGTCTATATAATCCATCTTGTAGTAAATCATTTCGGAATTGGAAAAAATCTCATCAAAGCCTTTTTTGAATTTGTACTTCTCTTTTCCTGATTTGTGAATGAAAACTACTTCAAGACCAGGATTTGACATCGCGATATCTTGCAAATACTGTTTCACCAAATCGATATTAAATGCAACATCCAAATTATTAAAATATGCTGGATTGAGTTCAAATTCAACCGTTGTTCCATGGTCTTCTTTTTTGGCAGTTTCAACAACAGCTGTCATTCCAGTTTTGTCGCTAGGACCTTTCAATTGTTTGATTTGATCTGCGGTGAGCTGTGGACAATCTACAAAATTTCCATGTTCGTCGTAGTAGAGAAATACTCGCTCTTGGTCTTCTTTGGACAATTTAAAACTGCGAATTACTTTTTTTACGTCATCATGGATTGTAAAAAGTTTTTTGTACGCCTTAGCACCGTTTATCGTTTTTACGCGAAAGAACGAAGAAACCATTCGGACAAGTGAAATTCCCACACCATTTTGTCCAGCCACATGGTCTTCTTTGGCAAGGTCATCAAAGTTTTCCCCATACATCAAATGAAGGTAAACACCCTCAGCATTATCAGCAGGAATCCCTCGACCATTGTCTTGGATAGTAACTCGTTTGCGATCAGTAGATAGTTGAACAATCAATTTGTTCATTTTATCTTTTTCTGGAATGGATTTATCGTTTAAGTTTTTACGGTACTCATCCACACAGTTCATACAAGCTTCGTCTAAACATTTGATTTTTGCAGGTATGTCTGAGAGTTCATCATGGGACACTTCGTACGTACCAGAGTTGTCTCTAGTAAAAAAATGTTGTTCAAACGTAGAAAGTGAGTTTTGTCCGAGCCACATACCTGTTCGCATACGAACGTGTTCTACGTGGGAGAGTTTTTTAAAATTTCGCGAATTTCCTGAGGTTTTATCGGTTTTTTGAGCCATTTTTATTTGGGATCCCATTTGGTTTTGAGTTCTTCTAACTCTACAGTCATAAACGTTGTTAGCTTTTTATCATCTTTCTGTAAGGCGGTATACTCAGCAAATTTGGTCTTTGCTTCAACAATTGCATCTTCGCACTTTCGAACTTCTTCTAAAGTCATTCTGTAGACGGGAATCGAAGACAACCATTCAAAGTAAACAAATTTAGCCGCTTTCAGTTTGTCTTCAAAATCCTTTTTGGATTTGATTCCTGTTACCTTTTCATTCCATTTTTCTTTTATGAATCGAATGAGTTCGGAGTTCCGATCAATCTTCTCTTTTTCAAGTCCGGCAAGTCTTTTGAAGCGTCGGATCAAATGTGTCTTTCGGAAATCGCAAAATCGTTTGATCAATTCTTCTGTCGAAAAATTACGAAGTTTTCCTTCGTGTGTGATCACATTGATTGTCAGTACTTCATTATTTTCTTTGGAAAATAACGCAAAAAATTCTTTATCTGAAGGTTCTTCTCCCTTCTTCGCAATCAATTCAATTTTGAAAGTTTGGCTGGAATGGTCTACGTAGTCTTTGAGCCAATTGTCTTTTCGTTCAATCAAATCATCTAAATACTGAATGACCTTTTCTCGGTTCCAGTTCATGGGTGCATCTGTAAGAAAGAATTTTCCATCTTCCTTTTTGTATGCAAACGTAGTAGACATAACTAGTGAGCCATTGTCGTTTTTCGACATTTTGACTTCCCCACCGAACCCTTTGTACCAGGGAGTTACTTTCTTTGCTTTTCCTGTCTTTAGATAGGCAAGTTGGGATTCGATCACATCTCCCAATTTATGACCTGGGATAAAACAACGAAATCCCGTTGCAATCCCTTGAATATTGTTTAGCAGGACGACGGGAACTTTTCCTACAAAATGAATAGGTTCGTCTTCTGTTTCATCGTAGTTTTTAGCATAATCGATATCAGGAAGACTTTCAAAAAAACCAAGATCCTTAACAAAATCAGATAGTTTAACTTCCGTATAACGAGGGGAGGCTATTGCACTTGGGTCTAAAACATCCCCAAAAGTACCTTCTCCATTCACAAGTGGATAGTTGTTAGCGAACGTAAAGTCCTGTGCCATTTGCGAAAGAGCATCTTGGATGGACTTATCTCCATGCGGGTGGTATCCCATCGCAAGCCCCGCAACTTTCACAGTTTTTGTATGGCGGTTCCTTGCATCCGAATTCCACATCGCCCATAAAATCCTTCGCTGAACAGGCTTTAAACCATCAATTTCCTGTGGAATAGCCCTAGAATCACATACGTATCGCGAATACTTTCGTTGGTCGTCGTGGACTTGGTCTTCAAAGGGGCGTTTCGGATAGAGTTCTTCGTTCTTCATGATTCCAAATGACACAGAGAAGGGGTGAATTGACTTGTCAAGCGGTTTTCCCTTTTTAGACTGGCGATACGCACTTGTCTATGTCCAAAATACCTCGACGAAACCCTTATTTTTATTGGATGATCTGCTCCTTGCACTTTTTTCTCATTTCAGGTTGCCAATTCCTTCCTCGCTTGGGTTTCTCGAGACAACCATCCGAGGTTTCGGGCCAAGTTTTATCCTTCAAATCTCCTCGCAAATTGAATCCAATGTTCTTCAAAGAGGGTTCAGCTCATTTCAGTTTTATCGAATGGGATAGTTCAAAAACTTCAGGATTCGCCCAGAAAATTGAGTATAGCTTATTGCAATATGACCCAGAATTCCTTAAAAAAACGGAAGAAGGAATTGGTGGCATTCGTTGGGAAACGTTTAAAATAGCCTATCGAAAAAAAATTGGCAAGTTCCAAACCTCGCAACAACCTAACACGATAGAGTTCAAATACAATAGTTTAGAATTTGGGGAAGTAAGTTCCAATTCTCCAAGTTTACTATTAGAAGCCTTAAACAATTTAAAGCTTCAAAAAAAGAAAATTGAAGAGTATGATGTCTTTGCATTGGATAAAAACACAGGAATTCTCAGAGAAGAAGGATTGATTTCATCTGATGGGAAAAAGTTTGTTTGGACACATAACCCTGGTAATATGAATGTATTTTCTCCCATCAGTCATTTTGAAGTGAGCGGTCAAGAAAAAGTTTCTACCGAATTTGATTCTTCTCGTTATGACTATTACCAGATTCTGTATGAAAGAAATTCTACAGAATATGATCGTTTGTTTTACAAACTGATCTTTTCCGATGGAGAATTAATGATATATTTTGTTCCACCTTTCGCCAACTCACTGTCCATCAAAACGAAAGAACCACTTGGTACAAAAAGAATTGGCAATTTTCTAATCAAAGAGGAGATAAAATGACTGAAGTTAGAACGAGATTTGCACCATCTCCTTCAGGTTTTTTACACGTAGGAGGAGCAAGAACTGCTCTCTTCAATTACTTATATGCAAAAGCAAAAAAAGGTAAATTTTTACTAAGAGTAGAAGACACGGACCAAGACAGGTCTACGGAAGCCTCTTTCAAAGTGATCTTGGAATCACTCAAGTGGCTGGGTATGGAATGGGATGAAGGGCCTGGAATTGGGGGCCCACACGGTCCATACACTCAATCCGAACGACTACATATTTATAAAGAATATACGGACAAATTGATCGCTGAAAAAAAAGCCTACCGTTGTTTTTGTACCCCAGAAGAATTAGAAGGCAAAAAAAAACAAGCCGATGCCATGGGTATTCCTTATATCTATGATGGTAAGTGTTCTGATCTCACAGAGGAAGAAATTCAAAAAAATTTAAGTCAAAACTTACCTTTTACCGTAAGGTTTAAAACACCACACCAGATTGTGATCGTTGATGACATGATCCAAGGAAAGGTAAAGTTTGAATCCAAACTCATTGGAGACTTTATCATAGTAAAGTCGGATGGATTTCCCTCTTATAATTATGCTGTTGTGATTGATGATGCTCTTATGAACATCACTCATGTTATACGGGGTGTGGGTCACCTTTCCAATACACCTAGACAGATTCTGATTTTTGAAGCATTTGGATTTCCCCTACCTAGATTTGCACATGCAAGTGAAATTGTTGGAACTGATGGGAAAAAGCTATCAAAACGCGCAGGCGCAACTTCGGTTCTCGCATTTCGAGACTTAGGTTATTCCAGTGAGACAATGCGGAATTACATGGCATTACTCGGATGGACCTCACCAGAGGGAAAAGAATATATGCCTGACGAAGAGCTCTGCTCTATTTTCGATATCGAACGATGTTCCAAATCCCCTGCTACATTCGATGTATTTAAAAAACTAAAGGAAGAAGAAAAAGAGACTGTCGACTTTAACAAACTCGATATGTTAGGCCTCTCCGATTACTTAAATCCTAAATCCAAACTCAATTGGATGTCGAATAAGTTTATCCGCGATACCAACATCGAAACGTTAGGAAAAAACTTAGAGCCGTTTTTAAAAGACTGCAAAATCCCAGAGGAATACAAAAGCGGAAGCCACCCGCAACTTCTATCCATTCTAGATTCCGTTCGTGTCTACTTGGATCGACTCATCCAAGCTCCCCCCTACATCGAGGAGTTTTTTATAGAGAACGTTCGTTATGAAAACGATGAAGCAAAACAACTGATAACAGAGGGAAATGGGAAACAGATCGTCCAAACGTTCTATAAAGTTGTAAAAGAATCGAAGCCACAATCTCCAGATGAATACAAAGAAGCGATGGCTAAGGTTGGAGAAACTCTCGGCGAAAAAGGAAGATCCCTTTTTATGCCGATCCGGGCCATTACAACAGGGAAATCACATGGATTGGAGCTCCCAATCCTCTTCCATCTACTCGGATTTGAAAAACTGCAGAAAAGAATGGAAGGACTAGCCACAGAACTCGGTATCCAGCTCTAAGGTTTGGCTTACCTATCGCTACTTCGGAAAGGTTTCGAGCATTCTTCTCCTGATCAACTTTTTTCCAGTGGTAGCGCTGAATTAGGCTTTTTTGACTTTTTTTCTGCAAAAAAATTCGTATACTTGCAATATAACAGGAAAAACGGCAATTGGAAGCCCACATGGATCAACCTCTACTGCTAAGTCCCTCACCGGGATCCTATGTCATGTTTTTACCACCTGACATGGGTTGCGTGAAGTACTTCCGTAAAGAATTGCGCCATACACTGAAGGCAAATGGATTCCCTCAGAATAATATTGCTCAAATCGAATTAGCCTCTGACGAAGCACTTACCAATTCTGTATCTGCGAATGTCTCCTGCTCCTGCGATGAGACAATCATTTGCAGATGGAGAATCCAAGGCTCCAAATTCACACTCTACATCCTTGACTATGGTTCTGGGTTTTCTGGCGAGGAAGTAGTTCCTGAAACCGACCCAGAACTTCTCAAGTCGGATAAGTCTCTTTGTTTTTCTACTTTCTTAAATCATATCAAAACCCACCAAAACAATAAACCGGAAGTCCTACCATATAATGGAACCGATCAAAAACATAAGAATATGGGAAAAGGATTGAAAATAATCAATGCCATGATGGACTCCGTTAAAGTAATGTTTCACGGAGAAGGAATGGTAAACGAGGCACCGCAAGGTTTTAAAGTGATGGGTTCCATCATCGCACTCGAATACGATCATTCCAAACATCTTTAATTTGATTTTACATATCAACACCTCGCGCGAATGGCGTGGAGGAGAACAACAATTATTCTACCTCGTACAGGGCTTACATGATAACAAGATAAATCAACTTGTAATTGGCCAACCAAATTCACCTCTCCAGGAAAGGTGCGAAGAGAATGGATACCCTTTTTTGCCACTTGAAATGAAGAGTGAGTTTGATTTTAGTGCGGCGAGAAAGATACGAACAGTTTGTACGGAAAGAAATGTTTCACTAATTCACACTCATACAGCCCACGCGCATAGCCTCGCTCTCTTTGCAAAAAGGAAACATTTAATTGCACCTCTTGTGGTATCCAGAAGAGTCGACTTCAAACCAAAATCTACATTTTTTAGTCGGTGGAAGTACAAACATCCAGCTAACGATTACTATCTGCCAGTTTCAAATAAGATCAAACAAGTGATGATGGAAAGTGATATCCCACCAGAAAAACTTATTACCGTCTACTCAGGAATTGACCTTAAAAGATTTTCTAAATCTACGCCGCATGAATATCTTAGAGAAGAGTTTGGCCTATCCAAAAAAACGATTATTATAGGGAACGTTGCGGCTCTTGTGGATCATAAAGACCAGGAAACCTTATTAAAGGCTATCTCCAAAATGAAATCTCAACTTGATTTTAAAGTAATGATTGTTGGCGAAGGAAAATTAGAACGGCGCTTAAAACAACTGGCTGAATCCTTAAAAATATCGGATAAAGTCATATTTACGGGTTATAGAAAAGATGTTCCCGCTTTACTTTCATTATTCGATATATTTACTCTCACTTCAAAAGAAGAGGGTTTAGGTACTTCAGTGTTAGATGCAATGGCTTCTGGGCTTCCAATCGTCGCTACAAATGGTGGTGGAATTGCCGAAATGCTTACGGAAAACGAAGGTGCCTATGTTTGCAATGTGGGCGACGCAGATTCGATTGCGGACTCTCTTGATCGTTTGGTACAAGATGATTCCCTTAGAAATAGTTTGGGAAGTTATAACAAACAGAGTGTAAAACGGTTTTCGATTGTCAAAACGATTGAAAAAACAAAATTGATCTACTATTCTTTATTAGGTGAAAGTTTGTATCTAGGAGTAAAATCCAATTGAATCGATTGTTGATCATCGACGGTCATGCCCTTGCCTTCCGAGCCTATTTTGCTTTTGCTGCATCCAATCTAACCAATTCTAAAACCGGTCTTCCCAGTGGGGCTATATTTGGATTTTGGAGGATGTTATTCAAGCTCTTAACGGATGAAAAGGTTTCACATATTGCATTTACCTTCGACCCAGGTACCCGACTGGAACGAAATGATCTGTATGAGGCATACAAAGCACAAAGAAAACCGATGCCCGAGGATCTTAAGCCGCAGATCCAAAAGATTCATGAAATGTTAGCTGCCCTTGAATTTCCGATGTACAAAATCAATGGAATAGAGGCAGACGATATTATCGGTAGCTTATGTAAAAAATTTTCGAAGGATTTTGATGAGATCATCATCCTATCGAGTGACAAGGATTTGTATCAAGTTCTAGACAAGAATATACATATGTTACGCGGAAAACGCGGGGTTTCTGAGTTTGAAAAAATAGATCCAAAATGGGTAAAAGAAAATATAGGAATTACCAAAGAACAAGTTCCCGATTATATGGGGTTAGTTGGTGATACTTCCGATAACATACCAGGCGTAAAAGGAATTGGAGAAAAAGGTGCCGAAAAGCTCATCCAAGAATTTGATTCGCTAGAGGGGATTTATGAAAATATCGATAAAGTTAAAAACAAATCTCTAATCGATAAATTGATAGCAGATAAAGAAAATGCTTTTTTATCCAGAAAACTTGCAACTATCGTTACCAACTTAAAATTGGAGATTAAAAAAAGTGATCTTAAAATTCCAAACTACTTTGCACCTGAAAAGGTAAACTATTTTAAAGAAGAAGGATTTAACGTACTCCACAGGGATCTTGCAAAACAAGCTGGTATCAAAGTTGTATCCGAAGACGAAACGCAAGGAACAGTTTCTTCCAAAAAGGAAACAAAAGAAAAATCTTCTAGCTCAAAAACACAACACATAACAGAAATCAAAAAGTCTTATAAAAGAATTCAATCCTTAGAAGAATTAAAAAAGATTCTCGCTAAACTAGATAAAAAAGCACCTATTTGCATTGATACTGAAACAACTTCTCAAGATCCTATGCTTGCAGAACTGTTGGGAATCAGCATTTCCAACCAAGAAGGCATTGCCTATTATGCTGCTTTTTCGCATTCCGAATCAATCTATTCGCACGTATTACTTCCGCTAGATGAATCTCTAAATGAATTCAAACCAATCTTAGAAAACCCGAAACTTCCAAAAATCGGACAAAATATAAAATATGATCTTCTTGTGTTTCGAAATTATGGAATTGAACTAAAAGGACTAGAATTTGATACCATGTTGGCTTCCTACCTCCTAAATCCAGGAGAAAGAAGGCATAATATGGATGATATGGCAGTTGACTATCTAAATTATAAAACCATCACTTATGACGAATTAGTTGGGACTGGGAAAAAGAAACAAAATCTTTATGACATCGATCCAGATAAGGTGTCAGAGTACTCCTGCGAAGATGCAGATATCACATTTAGACTTTATAATGTATTAAAACCAAAAATAGACCTTCCACCGAATCAAAAGCTTCTTTACGATATCGAAATGCCTTTGGTAGAAACTTTAGCTGATATGGAGTTTTTGGGAGTATCGATTGATAGAAAATACTTCGAATCTCTTTCCGAAATATTTGATAAAAAAATCAAAGAATGTGAAAAAAATATCCATTCTCACGCAGGAAGACAGTTTAATGTAAATTCAACAAAAGAGCTTCAGATTGTATTGTTTGAAAATTTACAACTACCTGCAGAGAAAAAAACCCAAACTGGATACAGTACAGATCATTCGGTCTTAGAGTCTCTACAAGGATTGCACCCAATCATCGATGATCTTTTATCAATTCGAAAATTTTCAAAACTTAAGTCTACATATACAGATACTTTACCAACACTGATCAATCCCAAAACAAATCGAATTCATACGAACTACAATCAAACGATTGCGGCCACAGGAAGACTCTCCTCTACAAATCCAAACCTTCAAAACATTCCAATCAAAGATGAAGAAGGGAGGTTACTCAGGAAGGGATTTATTCCAACCAAAGGATTCGAAATTCTATCACTGGATTATAGCCAAATCGAACTTCGAATTATGGCTCACTACTCAAAAGATAAAAATATGATAGATGCCTATAAAACAGGGGCAGATATACATAGGCGGACTGCAGCTGGTTTATTTAGTGTATCCGAAAAAGATGTAACCGCCGATATGCGGAATAAAGCAAAGATTGTAAATTTTTCCGTAATCTATGGTGTCACTTCTTTTGGTCTTTCTAATAACTTAAAAATTTCTAGGAAGGAAGCAAAAGAATTTATCGAAAAATATTTCGAAACGTATACAGGTGTTCAAACCTATATGGATGAGATTGTTGATTTCTGCAAGAAAAATGGTTTTGTCGAGACGTTATTGGGAAGAAGACGGTATCTTCCAGATATAAACTCAAACAATAGAATGGCAAGCGAAGCCGCCAAGAGGGTAGCTATCAACTCTCCTATCCAAGGTACCTCAGCTGATATGATCAAACTTGCGATGATTCAGATTTCAAATCATATTAAAAAAGAAAACCTGAGATCTCGAATCATTATGCAAGTTCATGACGAACTGGTATTTGAAGTCCCTAAAGAAGAAAAGAATGATTTTTATGCAGTGGCGAAAAAAATCATGGAAAATGCACTTCCATTGTCCATTCCAGTAGTAGTGGAGGGAAAGTTTGGTGCCAATTGGGATGAGGCGCATTAGGAGTATTGAGTATTTCTTTTTTCATATTTAGAAAAAATAAAGGAACTATCTTCTCCTTATTGAAATGAATTTTTTAAATAGTCATCGTGGATACTATTTCCTCATACTTTTATTTTTATATTATCTCTTACCATTCGCTTCACTCTTCCAAGATTCAACTAAACTTGGAGGATACGATTGGGACCAACACCTATTCTATTTAGAATTTTTAAGAAAGAGCCATCTGGAATACGATACCATCCCATTTTGGAATCCTTACTATGGAGGTGGGTTCCCCGTTTTTGAAAATCCCAGTAGTAAAGTACTCAGCCTAACACATCTTTTAACTCATTTTTTTGATAGCCTTACATCCCTTAAACTTATTTTTATTTTTTACTTTCTCTCTTCTGGAATTTTAAATTATTTTTGTATTTCAAAACTGGAAAAAAACAAACCTATATTTTCAATTCTCTTCGTTATCATTTTCCATTTTTCTGGTTTTTTCTTTCAAAGACTGTACGTAGGTCATGCCAATCTATTCCCTGCATTTTTTCTTCCTACATTCTGTCTTTCATTCCTTCTCTTTGTAAAATCTCTCCAAAAAAAATATGCAATGATTTGGATATCAGTAATCTATATTTTATTATCCGAAGGTGCTATCTATATTTTAACGCAAGGACTATTCTTAGTATCGTTTTTAGCTATTCCAATTTTAATAAAAAAGAAAAATCTAAAAATAACCTTTCTGAATCTTGCAGTTCTCTTCTTTTTAACTGGATGTATCACCTATATAAAGTGGGCACCTTCTTTCTTTTTTATCCAAGAATATGGTCGGTATTTTAAACCCGATCTATTTACTTTACAACCATTCGATTATTATAATTTATTTATTGGTAGTTCACAACATCCTGTTCTTTCAAAATCAATCCATCAAATGCAATACAATTATTGGGAATATGGAAACTACATAGGTTTTGTTCCTTTTTTCCTATTAGTATGTCTACCATATTGGAAACTCAAAAGACGATCTACTCTAGTCTTGGCGATTGTGACACTTCTTCTTATGGCTGGCAATTTTGGTCTCTTTTCACCAATCTACTTTTTGGAACAGCTACCTATTTATTCAATGGAAAGAGTACATCCAAGGTGGAGTGTTTCCTTTGTTTTTCTTTTCAGTTGGTTCTTGTCGACAAATCTTCAGAAGACAAATACGATACTTAAAAAGCTCTATCCAAAACTTCAGATATTTTTTGCATATTTTATCTTAATCCTAATCGCAGTCCATAGCTATGATACAAAAAAAATAAACACAAAGTATGTAAAAGAAATCTTTCAAAATCAGTTTCCCGAGATAACTAAAAATCCCTCCAACATACCCACTACTCTTTCGAATCCACCAAGTTATGGTGCCGATTCAGAAATGTATCCGGCTCTCGTGCAAAATTATTCTAGTCTTTCCTTTTATGAAAATTTAAATCTATACTTCCGAACGAATTCACCATCTGACAAAGATTATTTGGGAGAATTTTGGTTATTTCCAGATAAGGTCGATGTAACACCCATTTTTTGGTCACCAGATCGAGTTGGTTTCGCTAAAATTAGTAAAGAAAAACTTCTCATCTTCAATCAAAAATATTACCGAGCCTTCACAAGCTCAAACTCAAATCTAATAGTATGTTCTTGGAATGGATTTTTGGCCGTTTATAGTCTAACGGATACCGATGACTTTGAAATCTTCTTGGATCCATTTAAATCGCTTTTTCCTTTTGGAATACAAACTATATCTTGCCCATCCCTACGATTGCCTGATTAAAATTACCAGAAGATATAAATTGACATTTGTGTGACAAACTCTTTACTGAGATGTAATAATCTATTTATCTAACGAATGCTCGTGCGATTCATAATTTTACCTTATTGTCACATTAGCGTAACAGAGAAATACTACTGTTTTCTCAGCAAGTAAAGAGGAACACCTCAGATGAAACAAACAACATTGAACAAAACCGAGCGGATCTTAGAAGTCCGCCTAGCTGAAAACCAATTAGAAATTGAAAGAGCACTGGCTCTTCGTTATGAAGTCTTTAATTTGGAAATGGGTGAAGGTCTTCCACAATCGTCCGCAACAAGGAAAGATCGAGACGAATACGATCTATACTGCCAACATTTAGTTGTATTTGATAAATCAAACGAAAACAAAATCGTTGGAACATACCGAATTCTGACTAGAGAGAACGCAAAAACTGGAATCGGTTTTTATAGCGAGACAGAATTCGACATTACATCCATTTACAATATCCCTGATGAAATTGCTGAAGTGGGAAGAAGTTGTGTCCACCCTGACTACCGGGATGGATCTGTAATTTCCTTACTTTGGCAAGGGCTTGCAGAGTTTATGATTAAACATAACGTGCGCTATCTCATGGGTTGCGGTTCAATCCATTCAACAGAAGCTAACGTTGCCTCCGAGTCTTATGCTTTCCTAAAGGCTAAGGATTCTATTGCTCCGGAAGAATTCCGCGTCTATCCAAACCCTGACTATGTTCTGCCCAACTTTGATCCAAATTTAGTTGTTGAGGATGTCAAAACGATCTCAAAGAACATTCCACCACTGATTAAAGGATATATCCGTTTGGGTGCTAAAATCTGTGGATTTCCTGCATTGGATTCTGTTTTTGGTACTACAGATGTTTTTATTCTGTTTGACCGCAAGGAAATAACGGACAGATACGCAAAACACTATATGGGTACATGAGGATTCAAGAGGAAGTCGACTACCAACATCCAAGTAAAAAAGACCAAGTCCGTTATTTTTTCGGAACCTTGCTTCTCGTTTTTATGATTGTCGGCGGGTATTTCCTCGGTGTTCCTCACTACTACTTAGGTTGGTTCTCATTTGCTATCGCATCGTTCTCTGTAGCAGGGAATGATGCTGTGCAAACTATTGGAACATTTTTCGAAAGCAAAAAATCAGTTCATTGGCTCCAGAAGATATCTGTATTAGGTGGGGTTCTTATCTTTGTTCATTTGCTTGCATGGTATTTTGATGGTGGTGAAATCCACTTCAACCGCCTAAATACAATTCCAGAACCTAACAAATTTACCCTTATACAACTTCTTGCACCTGTCGTTCTCGTAGTCATTACTCGATTGAGAGCACCCGTTTCGACAACCTTCCTAGTTTTAAGTTTATTTGGTGGAAGTTCCATTGAGAACATGCTTACGAAATCTTTTTTGGGCTATGGCATAGCTTTCTTAGTTGCGATAACAGTTTGGGCGATTCTTGCAAAACTTGATCCTCACGAATACTATGAAGAACATTCTCCCGATCCAGTGTCTGAGCTAAAATGGTCGCGACTCCAATGGTTTTCCACATTATATCTTTGGATTGCTTGGCTCTTACAAGATACAGCAAACATTGCCGTATTCCTTCCGAGAAAATTAGATTTTTTCGAATTGTTAGTTGCCTTACTTATGTTAGTTGCCTCCTTACTTATTATCGTTCGCACGAATGGTGGGACTATTCAGCGAGTGGTCTCAGAAAAGTCTGACATCCAATGGGCGAAAGCCGCCACTATCGTAGATTTGGTCTATGGAAGCATTCTCTTTATCTTCCAAGGTATAAGCAATATTCCCATGTCCACAACGTGGGTCTTTTTAGGTTTGCTTGCTGGCAGAGAAATAATACTGAACGTAATGACCTATCGAGACCTTCCTTATCTCGATACATTTAGAAAAGTCGGCAAAGATGTCGTATTGGCCTCCATCGGTATCTTAGTTTCCCTCGGAATCTACTTCCTTTCCAAAACCCTATACCCCAACTGAGTGACCCACCTCTACCCCTTTGCGTCACCTCTACCCCTTTGCGTCATCTCGACCCCATCACGTCATCTCGACCCCATCACGTCATCTCTACCCCTTTGCGTCATCTCTACCCCTTCGCGTCACCTTACCCCTTCGCGTCATCCATTCCACTTGACAGATACCTGATTCGTCACAATAGTGTCACTAATGAGATTGATTCTCACAAACAAGGACAGGAAATCATGACTACAATTGCATCATTACTCCGAGAAGGAACCGCAGAAAAACACCGAGAGACCGAACAAGTCCCCTACATGAAGGCCATTTTTCGTGGTGGACTAGATCCCCAAACCTATACAAACCAATTGGTAAATCTTTTGCATGTTTACACTTTGATGGAGGCCCTTTTCACTAAGCACAAGGCAGATCCAATTGTATCGCAGGTTTATTTTCCTGAATTATTTCGTGAAAACTCATTGAAAGAAGATATTCAATTTTTTCAGAAACAGTTTGGAACCAAGGTAAACCCGGAAATCACACCAGCAACCCAAGCATACAAATCACATATCCAAAAAATTGCGGATACCCAACCAGCTTTACTCGTAGCTCAGTCTTATGTGCGTTATTTGGGAGATTTGTCTGGCGGACAAATTATTAAAAAGATGATTGTAAAAAGTTTTGGTCTCACAGGAAGTGATGGCACTGCTTTTTACGAATTCCCAGATATTGCAGACCACAATGCGTTTAAAGGAATGTATCGAGAAAAGATGGATACCCTTCCCATGAACGAGTCCGAAATTCAAAACCTAATCTCCGAGGCAAAAATTACCTTTGACTTAAACAAAAACCTCTTTCAAGAATTGGATTCAGATTTGAAACAAAATCTAGGAATTGAAAAGTATGAAGAATTATTCCAGAGAGGAAACTAAAATTTGAGTTTTCCCTACACCTTAGTCACTTTGGTTTTTTTATCCATGTTGCCGGTAACTATGATAGTGCCGGTAGTTAAGGATGTTATAAAAGACCGACTTGCTGGTTCAAACTGGGACGTAGCTTTTTTCACGAGTATACCTATGCTTGGGTCGTTCCTGTTTGCACCGGTTGCAGGAATTCTATCAGATAAATTGCAAACAAGAAAGTATTTGATTAGTTTGTTTTGTTTTATCGATGCTGGACTCTTCTATCTTCTGACTCTCGTTACAGACCTGCAATACTTCCTTTTGGTACGTTTCTTAGAAGGAGCAGCACATATATTTATCATCGGACTCCTACTCAGTTCTGCTGCTGATAGAGAAAACGATCCAACAAACTCTCGTTACTATGGCAAAGGGATACTTATGGGAATCACTGGAATGTTTTTATCTTTGGGCGGTGCAGCGGGTATGCCCCTCGGCATCCTCGGAGGGAAAAATCCTCTTGTCCCTTTTTATGTGGGATCTGGTATTCTTATATTCATTGGTATCTCCAGTTTAATTCTATTAAAGGATAGAGGAATTCAAAAACACAAAGAGTTCCATTGGCAGGATCTAAAACTTGCCTTTTTAAAGAACCCATATCTTTTGGTTCCTTTTCTCTTTAATTTTACAGATCGATTTACTGTCGGATTTATCATTTCTTCTTTCAATATCCATCTTCGTGAAACTCTTCAATTCCATCCAGGTATGTTAGGTGTTTTTTTGGGTCTCGTTTTATTCCCGATGAGTTTACTTTCTTATCCATCTTCAATCCTGTCTCGAAAAACAGGTGTTTTACCACTAGTTTTGTCAGGTTCCGTTCTTTATGGAATTTTTTTAGGTTTGGCAGGAACAACCAATAACTTTTGGACTCTATTTACGTTTCTATTGATCTGTGGAATCGGAGCGGGAGTTATGTTTGTGCCCTCGATGATGCTAGCAAGCAAACTCTCAAGCCCGGGACTTACAGCAACAACTATGTCAGCATTTACAGGGATTGGTTCTTTGGGATTTATGTTAGGTCCTATCATCTCGGTTCAGATGGCAGGATTTTTTAATTCTACATTGCCAAAAGAATATAGTTTTTCTGCTCTAAGTTTTTTCTTTGGCTTTTTAGAAATTGGTCTAGTTTGTTTGACAATTCCTTTTTTCAAAAAAATCAATCAAAAATTGAATCGAATTAAAGAAGATCGAGAAAAGATATCACTTGCCAGTCCGAGTCCAATTGTCTAAGCTTAAAAGGAAACATTTTTCAATGAGGTATCCCTTGAAACGTTCCATTCTATTTTTATCCTTGAGCATAGTGCTCTCTATGTTCATCATGTGTTCTTCCCCTAACAAAGTTCCTGCGGGTAGTGAGAGAGTTCATCCACATACAGCTCTTCGTAAACTTGAGATTGATATGATTAAAGTCGGTGATGGACTTGTGAAAGTGGAAGCGGTTCTTGGAAAACCAACAGAAAAATCATCCGATCCTAGTGGAACAGTTATGACCTGGTATCTAGCAGAAGACAGAGATGTTCCTGAACAATACTATACTCTCAAGGAAACACCTGCTGCGAGTGAGATTGCTCAATTTAAATTTGTAAAGCTCGTCTTTGATCCAAAAAACAAAATCGTCTCAAAAGATTTTAAACTATAAACATTTGGGGATTCTAAGAGTGGAGGTTGCGATTCGTTAAAAATCATTCCTCCTCTTCTACATCGGGCCCGGCGGGAAATGGAAAACCAGGGAAACTTGGTTTTTCTTTTCCTTCTATATCATCATCTAACATGTCTAAAGTTGTAAATCCCACTAAAAAATCCAAAGCTTCACCAAA
The DNA here is from genome assembly GCA_027533185.1 of Leptospira sp. Lineage (GTDB taxonomy): Bacteria > Spirochaetota > Leptospiria > Leptospirales > Leptospiraceae > Leptospira_A. Next base: position 18,353 of record JAPZTS010000022.1, read on the forward strand.
ATTAAACCCAATCCTGCCTCCACCGTATGCACCGACGGCAACTTCAACATTCCAAACAAATCCTGGTGGATAACCATGAGGTTTTTCATCTTGTTTGGGCAAATAGGCAGCAAACTCTTCCTTTCCAGTTAACTTGATTAAATCCTTTGTAAGTTCTCTTTGGAAGGTTTCTTTTTTTCTCTTTTTACGATCTTTCACAGGATCATTGAAGTGAGAAATATAACGCATCTTAAAACTTTTAATATTGGCTCTTTCATTTTCAGTGAAGGCAATTCCCTTTTTATCGACCATCCAATTGCCTTTTTCATCTACAACAGGATACCCAGAAAAAAAACTCTCACCACCTAAGATTCCAAAGACGAGCTGTTGGCTATGATAAGATCCTACTTCTCCACCTCTGAGACCAACCCCTCGTCCTAGATCTCGTTTGCCCATTTCCGATTCACCACCCTGAAATAAAAATCCGACAGGGACAGGACCTAGTTTTACCGCGGCACCGTACATCGGTGTTTCAACTCCGACGGTTACAATATCTTGAAAATCATTCTTTCGATTTTTCCAATAGGTTGCACATTGGATCGAAACACTGGCTAATAAAAGGAACAATAAAGACCGCATCTTTTCCAGAATTTCAGATTTTCTACTTTTCGGAATCAAAAAAAAATCAAACTTGGAGAGAATGGCTAACGATGATGAGTTTCCAATGATTGAAGTGATGAAGATGAACGAGACTGAAGTTCGTCTTTTTGCTCTTTTGTTTCATTTGGTTCGTTATCCAAGTGGTCTTAGTTTCCAAAGGCTAAGAAACATAATGCCTCGCTATTATCAAAATGAGGACATTGAGTCAGATCGGAAGAAGTTGTATAGAGACCTAAACCAATTGAAGAGTCTTGGGTTTAATATCAAGGTCGCTCAGTTTGGCTACCAGTCTGAAGACCAATACCCTTACTACTTAGAGAAAGACTCAATCGATAAAACCCTCAATTTCTCAGAAAAAGAGCTGGGCGCACTTTCCGAACTATTTTTCACCGAACCAAGCTCAAAGCCGTTGCAAAGTTTAGGCCAAAAACTCTTCAGTCGCGATATCCACCTTTTCCCTAAAAATCTTTTAAAAATTCAAGAAACTGACGAAACAAAAGAACAAGACTCGACTGAAATTCAAAAAATCATTCAAGCAATAAAAGATAAACGTGCAATTTCCATAATATACGGATTTTCTAACACGGAAAGAACAATAGAACCATACCGGCTGATCCGAAAAAATGCAGAAGACTTTTATCTAATTGCATATGATCGAAGTCGAGAGGCAATCAGAAGATTTGTTTTACCTCGAATCAAAGTCAAACGAGAAACAAAGGAAGATTTTGTTTCCAATAAAAGAATACAAATCCTTGACTTAAACTTCCATCCCCTCCAACTACAAGTCCATGAATCGGAAAGTTTTTTATTTGAAGTTCATGAGTCCTATCTCGACAGGTGGCTCCAATTTTTAAGTGGTAGTATATACGAAAAAATAGATCAAAAGTTTAAAGTCTTAACAACCAACAAAAATGCTTTGTTTCACTTTTATCTACAAACACCGGATATCTTCCTTTCCGCAGATTCCAACTGGCAAAAGGAATTAGATCACTACCTATCCCAATTCAAAAAAAAATACGAACTTGTCTAACTCCTCGCTTCGCATAACCAAATCGAACTATCTTCAATTTTTTCGTTGTCCGAATGCGTTTCATCTAATACACCAAGGGTTGGTATCAAAACCCCCACAACAATTTAACAGCAATTTGGAATGGAGTGAATTTCAAAATCTATGTCGATCTTTATTTTCAAATGCAGTAACAATCGAAAAATCTCAAGATCGAGAGGAAGCAATTCAAAAAACGACTCAAGCAATTCAAGATAAAAAAACAACTTTCTCTGCACATCTCCAGTTTCATGAGTATTTTACGATTATCGAATGTTTACAATATGATCCAATCCGAGATGGTTGGGTCATCTGGGATTTTCGTCCCGTCGGTTCTCTCAAACTGGATATCCTGAGGTCTTTTTATTATCATGATAAGGTAGCCTCAGGTTTAGGACTCTCGATTATTGGGAACCAATTGATACGAATTCAATCCAGTTATGAAAGAAGTGAAGATTTTGATCTCAACGCATATCTTAATATGTCAGAGATTTCCGAAAAATTAAGGTCGGAAAAAGAGACAAGAGATGCTGAGTGGCAGGAATTTGTGGAGTTTCGATGCGAGCCAGGAGAGATTCGTTTTGATTCAGAGAAATCCAAATGTCGATCCGCGAAGGCTTGCGTTGCAACAGACCATTGTTTTTCAAACCTTCCAAACCAATTTGAGATCTTTGATTTACGTGATGGGAACGATTTAACAAAAACTTGGTTTAAAGAAAATAGACTTCGATATGAAGATTTGCCTTACACAGACTTAAGTCCCATCCAAAAAATTCAGGTTGATGCACACAAATGGAATGCCGTACATTTTGACCGAAAAAACCTGGAACTTTTCTTTCAAAATGTAACAGATACAGTCGCTTTTTTAGATTTTGAATCCACAAATCCGTATATTCCCATCTTTCCAAAAACTCGCCCTTTCCAACACCTTCCATTTTTATATTCACTCCATATTTGGGATTCAAAAACGAATGAGCTCGTCCACAAAACGTTTATCCAGAAAGATACCTCAATGGATCCCCGCCCAAGCGTACTAAATGCACTTTCTCATGACCTCCCTAGAGGTATAACCATCTTTTCCTTCAATGATTTTTTTGAAAAATTGATCATTGAAGAATCTAGCCTCGCCTTCCCAGAATTTAGCTCGTTTTGGCAAGAAGTAGAGCCACGTTTCAAAGATCTGGCTTTACCCTTCAAACGATTCTGGGTCTACCATCCGAAACAAAATGGGAAAGCCTCTCTCAAGGAAATTTTACCCGCGTTTACTAAGGAAAACCATAAGGAACTTTCGATCCAAGCAGGTCAGGACGCAAACTACCAATATTTAAAATTGGTAAAAAAGCAGGTGACAGTAGAAGAAAAAAAATCTGTTCTGGAGGATTTAGTAGCTTATTGCAAATTGGATAGCTACGGATTGTTTTTAATATATAGAATGTTACGTGAAGAGTTATCAATTAGTCAATGTTAGGAATTAGAAAGTCATTAGCACAGTTTGTTTTTTCATTGCCTGATAACTGGATTTCGAACCTGGTTCGGACGGGATCGGATGAAAAAACGAGTGCACTCGATCCTCGTTGTGCCTTGGCATGCAACATTGCACGTGTTTTACCAAAAATGGAAACTATGTCTCCAGAGAAAGCGCGTAAACACTTTCGCGAACAAATGAAACTCTTCGAAGAGCCAGAACTTCCCGTATCTCACATCGAAGACAAACTGATCCCCACTCCGAGTGCTTCCTTTATTCCTATCCGTGTCTACAACGCCTATCCTCAAAAGGGAACTTTGCCCATTGTATTATTTTTTCACGGTGGTGGACTTACCGTTGGAAATTTAGACACGCATGATACAGTTTGTCGAAAGCTTGCGATATTTGCTAAAAGTATTGTCGTTTCAGTGGATTACCGATTGGCACCAGACCATAGTTTTCCTTCGGCTCACGATGATTGTTTTCTTGCCTACCAATATGTTCGTAACTCTGCCTATCTCTTTGGTGGCTCTCCGAATGCCATAGCTGTTTGTGGAGACAGTGCAGGTGGCCTTTTGGCTACGAGTCTTTGTTTACGAGCAAAAAAAGAAAAAATCCCACTCCCCGTATTTCAGGCCCTCCTATATCCAATGACGGATTGTAGCAAAGAGTCGGAAAGTTATGAAGAGTACGGTGAAAATTTTGTTCTCACTAAGGAAACCATGCGTTGGTTTATCAAGAACTACATCCCTTCGGAAGCAGACAGAAAAAATACATACAATTCACCCCTTTTAGCTGACCTAAAAGAGTTGAAGGGCCTTCCTCCTACCTATCTAGCAATTGCGGGTTATGACCCCCTCCGTCACGAAGGTGAGGCTTATGGAGCTATGCTTAGGCAAGCTGGAGTCAAAGTCGAAGAGCGGGTTTTTCCATACCTCATCCACGGCTACTTGCAAATGGCAAGTTTGATCCCAAAGGCAAAAGAAGCAGAAGCAGATCTCCACCAAAGTTTTTTACGTTTTTTTTCTCAAAGAAAATTCTAACTCGAAACATTCAAGAATGGACATAGTATCATTCGATACTAGAAAGGACAGGTAGCTTGAGGTACGTCATGATATTACGTTTGGTTTCCATCTCTTCCCTATTTATACTTTCCGCTGTAGGTATCTTTGCAGAAAAACCTGCATCGGCCACTCTCAAAGAGCGAGAGACCCAAAAACAAATTGAACTTCAGAGAAAGAGTGGATTTGGGGACAATGAAATTGATACCCTCCATGCCCACATCATCGATGACCTTCGTAAAATGAAAAAGTTACAGGATTTGGGTATCGATAAAACTGCAGCGCAATTTCTGGCACAAACACCAAATGAAGTAAAAGAGTTTTATAAAAAAGACTCTCAAGGTAAATCCTATATGGAGATCAAACTCCCTCAAGGCCAGTCCTATATTGATTGGCCGAAGGTTTACCTCTATGATGGTATGGCGTATGTCTATCCCAAAGAAGACTTTAGTGAACTAGATCGAATCGTACTTACCTTTCGAAGAGTGAACGCTGATGGCACCATCCATGTCAAAGAGTTGAGACGTTTGATCAACCCTACTCCAAAATCGGAAGGAACTGAAAAAGATGAGAAGGGAGAAGCAAAACTCGATACAAGTTCAGACATCCAATTGGAATACTACAGGTCATTAACTTCTGATACGATTTGGCCAAATCTTCCGGTAATTGATGCAAAAGCCGATATCACGATGCTATTAAACGACGAGAAGGACCCTCTTCCTTATGACAAACAGAAACATATAATGATGTCCTACAAAAAGATGCTGAGGAAGATTTCTAAACACACTGCTTTTTTGCTGAGAAATATTGAACTAGATCAGAAACAAATGATCACAAAAATTTTGGATTATAACACAAACTAAAACTCTCAATAGATTTGAGTTTAAATAAAACCTAACATCTTATGTGTTATCATTGATGTTAGGTTGTTTTTTTGATAAGGAGTTGAGAAATTGTCTGCTCCTCTGTTACATACTTCCTTTTTAGATAAGAAAGCGCATTGTTGATAAAACGAGGGACTTTTTTTTCTGCATCCAAAAGATCCATCTTAGTCTGCATCAGTTCATCAATAGTAACCAAAGCCAACCTTCGCTGGCTTTGGTGGAGTTCAAAATCGTCCTCGTTTTCAACAATCATCTAATTTTCTTTGAAATCCACGGCTGTGGCTTTTCCTCTTTCTTCATCAACGAACGTATTTATGATGAGACTCAAAAGATAGAATAAGGCAACCACTAAAAATGCATTTCGTAGAGTTACCAAGGTCTGGATATACCCAAACAAAAATAGCCCGGCTGCTGCTGCAATTTTACCAGATAGCCCCCACATTCCAAAAAACTCACCTGATTTAGATTCGGGGCTAAAAAGTCCCACAAGTGCTCGTGAAGCCGACTGTGTTGAGCCTAGTCCCATTCCCGCAAGGGAGGAAATAAAAACAAAAACCCACTGCACTGTCCAATCTCTACCCAAGACTTCATTCGCAAAAATTGTTAGATCATTTACAAAATAGATGAGTCCGCAGGTTAACAACCAAACGAGGAGAGTCAAGTTAAATGTTTTTTTGGCACCTATGCTGTCTTGAATGACTCCAAATGCAAGAGCACCAATGGCAGCTGAAATTTGGATGAAAATAAACATCGCCTGTTTGTGTTGGGCTTCGATTTTTATTTCTTGAGCCCCATAGATAAAAGCGAAGGAAATAACAATCGCAAGTGCCGCCATTGTAAAAAATAAAGAAACAAGATAGATCATAAGATCTTTGAAGTTACTTGCAGCTTTGAGGGTTTTAACAACGCGATCGACGCCAATTTTAAAATAGTTTACATTCTTTGGCAAACCTGTTGGAAGATGGGGCTCTTTCAAAAAAAGAAAGGTTGGAATAGCGGCAACTAAGAAGAAAATTGCAGTATAAGGTCCAACTAGTTTTAGATTTTCAAAATTTTCGAGCGTATAATCACCAAGTGTTGTTGCCAGCACAACGGAACCAATCCCGCCAAAATATCCAATCCCCCAAGCATATCCAGAAATTTTACCAAGATCTTCTTTGGAACCAAGAAACGGTAAAAAACTAGATGCAAAGTTTTCACCAGAGGCAAAGAAAAAATTGGAGATTGCTACAAGAACAAAACCCAACCAAATCATACCTGGCTCTACATAGTATAACAAGAATGTAGCGATAATACAACCTACATAACTTAAGAACAAAAAAAGTTTTTTCTTAGAGCTGTAGTCTGTTATGGCACCAAAAATGGGACCAGTTACTACTACAAACAAATACGAAACCGCTAGCGCCCAGGCCCAAAGATAGTTTCCATGTTGGAAAGGGTTAGCCGAATTGGGATCGGAAGGTACGACCAGTGTGGTAAAAATTTCACAGTATACGACACTAATGATTACCGTTGTATACGAAGAGTTTGCAAAATCAAACATACACCATCCGAAGATTTCGCGATTTTTTTTCTTTTTTGCCTCAGGGCTTTTGTCTTTGGACATAGGGCTCTTTTTTTCCTTTCCTAAAAGTAATTAAAGAGTTTCCAAGGCTTCGCTGAATCTGTCAAATGATTAGTTCAGGCCATGGAACCCTTAGATTTAAATTCCCTAATGCGACCCAAACGGGTCTGCCTATGTCGGATGGTAACGGAAGAGGATTTAGTCCGTGCGATCCATGAGGGAGCCCAGACCGTGGAAGAAATTCGAGAAAAAACAAGGGCCTCTACCGGCTGTGGAACCTGCTCTGCTCAGGTGTATCACATCCTCCAGCGCGAATTGCAAAATCTCACTCGGAGGAAAATCTCATGAAATTATCAATTAATATGGCAATGACGATGGATGGAAAAGTTGTTCGCCCAGACGGTAAGTGGTATGGCCTTACCTCCAAAGAAGACAAAACCCAAATGGATGTCTATCGTTCCAAATCCGACGCAATCATTGTTGGCAAAAACTCAATCATCAACGACAATCCAGTTGTTCGAATTCGTGCAATTCCCAACGCCTTAAATCCAAGACCAGTTATCTTGATTCGAAAAGGAACGATTCCTCCCGACAAACATGTGTTTGATGAATCGGATCATATACCACTAATCGTTTGTACAAAATCCAACCTCAAAGAAATCAAGGCTAGTTTAGAAAATAAGGCAGAGATTTTTGCTCTTGACTCTGATGAAATTGAACCCAAAAAAGTGACTGGTATTCTGAAACGGAAAGGATATAAAAATGTTTTACTCGAAGGTGGACCCAAACTGAACTTTTCGTTTTTAGAAGGTGACTTAGTGGACCGAATCTACCTTACGTTAGTTCCCTTTATCATTGGAAAGAATGGGCTTGCGGGAATTGCAGACAGACCTACCGAACTTCCTAATTTTTCAGACAAACAATGGATACTGAAAGACTCCACAACCAAAGGGAACGAAATTTTTTTAGTCTACGAGCGGGCATAAAATCATGAAAGCGGAAGCCATTTTTTTTGGACATGGCAGTCCTATGAATGCCATTACTGACAATGAATTCGCGAAGGAATGGAAGAGAATCGGTAAATCACTAACCAAACCCAAGGCTATCCTTTGTATTTCTGCTCACTACGAAACGAACGGAACGTATATCACGGCGAACGAACACCCGCCCACCATACATGATTTTGGTGGATTTCCAAAAGAATTATTTGCAGTCCAATACCCCGCACCCGGTGATCCAAAGCTAGTGAACACTATCCTGGAAAGAATACCTGAGATCTACGCAGATTTAGAATGGGGTCTCGATCACGGAACTTGGAGTGTCCTAAGACATGTTTTTCCCTATGCTGATATTCCCATCTTACAACTCAGCCTAGATCGAAACAAATCTCCAAAAGAACATTTTGAATTTGCCAAATCGCTAGGATACCTACGTGACGAAGGAGTGTTAATTGTCGGTAGTGGAAATTTGGTTCATAACCTTCGTTTGGTAGCATGGGATAAAATGAATGAACCAGAGTTTTTTTATGATTGGGCAGAAGATGCAAACAAAACTTTAAAAGAATGGATCTTGTCAGAAAATATAAAGTTTCTCTCGGAACCTTTCTCTCATGGCGATAGTTTAAAAAAAGCGATTCCTACCTTGGAGCATTTTTTACCAGCCCTCTATATTCTCGGCGTAAAGACTCCGGCAGACAGCATTCAGTTTTTCAATGACAAACCAGTGATGGGATCCCTTTCTATGACTTCTTTTCGGGTGAACTAACTCATAATCTAGTTTAATATTAAACTATTTTCTTGACAAGATTCTATATGTAATTTAGTTTGATATTAAATTACTTAGCAATAAGAGGATTCGATGTTTTACAAACTATTAGCAACAAACAAAGATATTACACTAACCATTCTCCGAGTGACCCTCGGTGTTGTCATTTTCCCTCACGGTGCCCAAAAAGCGATGGGAGCTTTCGGTGGATACGGATTCGAAGGAACCATGGGTTGGTTTACAGGACAGATGGGAATCCCTTATTTTTTTGCCCTGCTTGCAATTGCCGCAGAATTTTTAGGATCGATCGGACTTATTCTTGGTCTCTTCACTAGAGTTGCTGCCTTTGGAATTTTTTCTACTATGCTCGTTGCAACCGTACTTGTTCACCTTCCAAATGGATTCTTTGCAGACAAAGGAGGATATGAATTCCACATCCTAACTTTTGGTCTTGCAATCCCACTTATCTTAAAAGGTGCTGGTTCCTTTTCCATTGATGATGCGATCGCTCATAAATTAGAAAAATAAACCAAACATCTTTTTATTCATTATTAGTGGAAGGAGGATACTGTTCCTCCTTTCTTGTTTTTGAGGCGATTCGCAATCTAATAGTGTTCGCCATTATTTTGCCTTTCTGATTTTCTGTTCCTACCATTCAAATTCGGAGATCAGGATGAAATCCATTTCAATTTCAGAAATACAGAAACTCATTCCAGAAGGTAACATTCTAAACGGAGAACTTATAACAAACATTAGTTTTACTGGTGTATCTTCCCTTTCAACGTCAAAAAATACAGATATCTCCTTTGTTGCATCCAAAGCTTTTGTCAACGATGCAAAAGCCTCGGCTTCATCACTACTTATAGTGACTGCAGAGGTTGCAGAATCAATTCCAGGTAAGGCTCTTATTGTAGTGCCCAAGGTGGAAATCTCTTTTGCCAAGATCGTAAAACAATTTTTTCCAGATCGAATACCCACAGGATTTCGATCTCCTCATGCAGTGGTAGACGCAACTGCAAAAATAGGTGAAGGTACAGATATAGGACATTTTGTAACAATCGGAAAAAATACAAACATCGGTAACAACTGTATTATAGAAGATGGAGTAAAAATTGGAGACAATGTCCAAATTGGAGACAACTCACATATTGGACCGAATTGTGTATTTTTTTCAGACATCAGCATTGGAAAACGATTTAGAGTCTACGCAAACTCTACGTTTGGTGGAGATGGATTTGGATTTGTTTTTGCGGACGGCAAACACAATAAAATTCCTCAAGTGGGTAGAGTAATTATTGGTGATGATGTAGAATTTGGAGCCAATTGTACCATTGATCGCGGAGCCTTAATCGATACAGTAGTAGGCAATGGATGTAAATTTGACAATATGGTTCATATAGCACACAATTGCCAGTTAGGTGAAAATGTTGTGATTGCAGGTCAGTCGGGTCTTGCAGGTAGTGTGACACTTGGAAATAACGTACTTATCGGTGGCGCTTGCGCAATTAGCGACCACTTAACATTAGTTGACGGAACCATTATCGCGGGTGGAAGTAGCCTTCGGACTTCCCCAAAGACAAAAGATGTTTATATTGGATGGGATTTGGGATTAACCTTTCCAGAATTTCAAAAGTACCGAGTCAACATCAAAAATATAGTAAATCTCAACAAATGGTTAAAACGCATTGAAGGTCTGGAGAAAAAAGTAGGCATCGAGTCGAAAGAAAATTAAGTGAAACCTCAAATCAAAAGTCCCGCTACTCTTGTAACTGCGGGACTCATTTTTGTTGGCTGTAAACTCTATTTCCCCTTAGCAAACTTTGCTTTTTTTACGTTTCTCTTATGGCCCGTTGCTCAGATAACCGGCACAGTTATAGGTTTACCCATGGATTATTTACCTGGAACCGGTTACTATTTTTCAAATTATAATGTACTCATAGACAAAAGTTGCTCAGGATATAATTTTTTACTTCTGAGTTTTATGATTTTTGTTTTTTTCTTAACTCTTAAACTCAAAACTAGGATACCAGCTTTTTGGACGATTTCAATTTCGCTGTTTTTATCTTATGTTCTTACTCTACTCGCCAATACATCCCGCATTTTAATATCCATGTTGTTCACAAAAAACTCATTTTTTTTTGAATGGGTAGATTCTCGTATTCTACATGAATCTATTGGAGTTTTTTGTTTTTTGAGTTTTGTGATCGTTGCTACTCTAATTTTAGATAATTTTCTTTCAGGAAGTCAAAAGAATGTTGAAACTACGTAATCCGAAATGGCTTTTTTTTACTAACTCAATACCCATTTTGATTCTTATCGCGATATCTTTTGGACAGTTCCAAGTTTTTAAATCCTTACTGGATGAAACTCAATACAAAACTTGGATTTATTTTTTATCGGGTCTTACTAGTTTGTTGATTTTCAACTTTGTTTACGCTTTGTTCCTAAATTGGAAAAACAAATCAGTTCCCATTTGGTTTGTATGCTTCACCATTCTATCACATATTTTATTTTTGTATCTATTTGGATACCACATGCATCAGATTCTTCCAAGAAGTATACCTCCTTGGATGGTTTCAGATAATATAGGTGCCTTAGTCTTCGGTTTTTTAATGCCAACTATTGGACACGCCTTATTCCTCTTAGTCGCCGAATTTACATCCCCCGAAAAACATACAAAACCTTGGCGGAGTTTTTTATATACAATAGCAATACCAATACTCGGATACATTTTTACCCAACTCATTTTTCCAATATGGAAACCCCAGAACGATCAATTTCTTGCTCACGTGATTGTTGTAACAGCGATATTGTTTACATTGATCTTTTTATTTTTTTTAATAAGATTCATCTACATTCTGTCACAAAATTCTACTATTTCATTTAGAAAATATGAACTGATTTGGAAACTCCCTATTGCGATCCTGTTCCCACTTGCTGGTCTTGCTTTAAACAACGGACTAATCTTTGATTATTTTTATAAAGGTGAAGGAGTATTTGGAAATTTTCAAAACATTTGGTTTTATATATTAGCATTCATTAATGGTTTACTTTTATGTTTTCCAAACAGCAAACTTAAAAATTTCCATATTTGGCTATTCTTCCTAAGGTCCTTAACTTTTGCATATACTCTATATTTTTTCTTAGTTTTTCTGCCTTATCTTCCGCTTTCGATATTCGCAATTATTGTGTTCGGAGTCGGTTTTTTAATGTTAACACCTCTTTTGTTATTTGTAATCCATATCAATCAATTGCAAATAGATTATGAGGGTTTGAAAAAAACTTATTCACAGGTAAAACTAACTGTATTATTTTCGATAGCTTTTTTAACGATTCCTTCCATCATAACGGTTCAAAATTTATTTCATAGGCAAACGTTACACACAGCCTTAGAATACCTCAATCATCCAGACTATTCTAAAAAATATGATCCGAGTATACCATCTCTGAGAAATACTTTAGATGCAGTTGTACTTCACCGTAAAGATTCAAGAAATTCGATCTTTAACGTACATACACCCTTTCTTACGGCTTACTTTCAATGGATCGTTTTAGATAACCTCACCCTTTCAAATCAAAACCTTAACCTATTGAGTCAGATTTATTTGAATAAGAATATCGTATCTGAGAGGCCATTTAGAGATAGTTCAACAGATGTTAAAATAACCAAATTAAATCAATCTAGTAAGTTTGATGAAAGACAAGGATTTTGGAAAAGTCAAATCGATCTAGAAATAACAAACCAAACGAACAATCCCTTAGCTGAGTATATTACAAGTTTTGAGCTACCGACAGGAGCTTGGATTACTGACTACTACCTCTATGTAAACGGAAAAAAGGAACAAGGTATATTAGCTGAGAAAAAATCAGCTCTCTGGGTGTATTCTAATATTCTGAATGAGAATAGAGATCCCGGCATTCTATACTACCAAACTGGAAATAAAATTATTTTTCGAGTGTTTCCTTTTGCAAAGAAGGAAATTAGAAAAACTGGATTTGAATTGATACATAGAGAAAATTTAAAATTTCAGTTAGAAGGAAATTCTATTCAACTTGGGAAACCAATCCCAAACCAAATTTTACAACTTGAAACAGAAAATTTTATCTACGTATCCAAAGAAAAAAAACGAACTTTAAACAAAGTCTATCGGATACCGAACTTTCATTTTTTAGTTGATACCTCCGAAGGCAAAAAAGAACTTAAAGAACCTTACAAAAAAAGATTAAGTATTTTAAAGAAGGAATATCCTTCTTTATTCAAAAATGCTAAAATTAGTTTTGTAAATAGCCAAATAAAGACGATTCCGTTTTCCGAGAATTGGGAGAATGATTTTTTAACTAGTTCATTTGAAGGTGGTTTTTTTCTTGGAAGAGGCATTGAAACAGCCTTAATTCATTCCTTTCAAACTAAAAACTATGAAGTGTTGGTTTCCATCACAGACAACCCAACCAACTCCATTTTTTCAAAAGACCTTGCCGATTGGGAGTTTCTGTTTCCGGAGAGTTCCATTTTTTACTTTTTAAATGAAGATGGCCAGCTCATCGTACATTCCCTGAAAAACAATCCAAAAGCACCGACGATAAAATCAAAAAAACCTATTCTTTCCTTGCCGGTATTGGAATACCCAATGCAGGATCAGACAATTCAGTATATATCAGTTACTGAGGAGCCATCCATCATCCTAAAACAAGATAACTTTAGCCTAACAAAAGAAAATGAATCAGGAAATCAATGGTTAATAGCAATTTATCTCCAGGCAAAGTGGAATACTCTTTTACTACACCCAGAAACTACAAAAGAAAATTGGATACCAATGATCCAAAAAAGTTTTTCTTCAAAAGTAATGATTCCGTATACATCCTATTTGGTGGTAGAAAATGAAGCACAAAAGGCAGCTCTGAAGAAAAAACAAGAAGAAATTTTAAATAGCAACAAGTCATTAGATCCTGGGAATACCGCACAAAGGATGAGTGAACCTAATATAATGTTTATCCTTCTTTTATTTGGTCCTTTTCTTTGGAATCGTTTGCGTAGAAAAAACTAAGACTGAATTGAATCTAAATAAAGTTTTACTTTTTCATGAACCATAGGAATGATATCAGGCGAAGGAAAAGGTATAACGTTTCCTTCGATATCCATCCAGGTCAGATCCCCGGTTGATGTTTTACCTACACTAAGATAAAAAATGGGAGGGGGGAGTTTTTTACTTCCAACTAACGTAATTAGGCGAAGTGTAATAGAACCTAACTCAGAAACAACCCATTCAAAAGGGTGGTCCTGAATTTTCACCTCAAATCGGACTGGAAATTCAATCGATCTTAAAACCGATGGTTCGATCTCATATAGCGGAGGGAATTGAGTTTGGAGCCAATCCAAAGCCGGTTTGGATAATTCTTGTACTTTTTGAATCTCATCTAAGGAAATTTGCGGTTTTTGTGGATTCATAATTAATTTTTAACTTCCAATTTGATTTTCTTTTTTGCTTTCTCCCAATAGATATCCAATTCTTCTAAACTCTGGTCAATGATTTGTTTTCCATCTGAGTTCACCATTTCTTCTAAGATACTGAATCGCCTTTCAAACTTTTGATTGGCCTTTCGCAAACAGGTTTCGGGATCTATAGATAATTTTTGGGAAAGGTTTATCAAAAGAAAGAATAGATCACCTAATTCGTCTTCTGTTCTCTCATCATACTCAGCTTTTCTATTTGAAATGGAATTCGTTTTGGTCAATTCAACTTCTAATTCAAGAATTTCCTCTTTAAACTTTTTGAAAACTCCTTCGATCGTTGGCCAATTAAATCCTTGTTTGGCGACTTTTTTCTGAATTTTTTCAGATCTCTGGATTGCAGGTAAAGCCATGGGAATTCCATCTAGAATACTGGACTTTGAATACGTAGCTTTAGTTCCCAACTTGATTTCTCTTTCTTTGGCTTTGAGTTCATCCCATTGGTTTATTACCTCCTCACCCGAAGTCAAATTGGTCTCACCATAAACATGCGGGTGCCGAAACACAAGTTTGTCAAAAATCCCTTGGACAACATCATCCCAGCGAAAAGCCCCTCGTTCCTCGGCTAGCTGGCAATGGAAAACTATTTGGAATAACAAATCACCCAACTCCTCTTTGAAATGGGAATCATCCCCTGCCTCAATTGTGTCCACGACTTCGTAGGTCTCCTCGAGTAGATGTGGAATGACAGAGGTATGAGTTTGCTCCTGATCCCAAGGGCAACCTCCTTCTCCTCTTAAATCGGAGGCAAGTTTCAGGAGATTTTGAATGGGGGATGGAAAATTTGGTGGGTTCACAATTTGTTTTTTTCGAGGGATGCCCGCAAGGCAAACTGAAATTTTCTCTTGCGAACTCCCCCCCCCTTGGCAAGTCTATCCTTATGTTCCAATCTCGTGCCTTCCTAGTGGTTTTTATGGTTCTTATCGCGGCTATCAGCCGAATCCTACCACACCCTCCGAACTTCACTCCTATTTTGGCAATTTCCCTTTTTTCTGGTGCCTTTATCTCCAGTCGAAGGATTGCGGTGTTGGTTCCAATTCTCGCGATGTTCCTTTCGGACCTATTTTTAGGATTCCACAATCTCATGCTCCTAATCTATGTTCTTATGGCGGGAACTGCTTACGTCGGTAGCCGATTGCAAAACTCAAAATCCAAAACTGCCATTGCGACGATCGTTGGTTCGATTATCTTTTTTGTTACTACCAATGTCGCTGTTTGGCTTACTTCAGGGATGTACACTCTTGACTGGAAAGGGCTAGTCACTTGTTTTACCTTAGCAATCCCTTTCTTCCAAAATTCAATAGCTGGTGACATTATCTATACTTCGCTTCTTTTTGGAACTATGTCTTTCCTTGATAAAAAATTATCTGTGCCAAAACTGGATAAAGACTCTAAGTTAACCTCTGTTTAAGCAGATCTAACATACGCTCAGCCCTTTCTTCTGGGCTGAGTTTCAACTCACAAAGCTGATCTACTAATTTTAATCTCGGTAAGAGACCCATCAGATTGGCTATTTGAATTCCAAGCCCAGGTCTTGCATTCATCTCCAAAAGTATCGGCCCCCTTTTTTCATCTAACACAATATCTACGCCGAGATAACCTAAATTGGAAAGCTCGTAACACCGACATGCCATGTATAAAATTTGTTTCCAAAATGGCAAAACTAAACCGGCAAACTCCACTCCTGTATCGAGATGTTTCCAAATCCTTTTATCGTAGTGAACTGCGGAAGTCAGAGTACCAGATATTAAATCCACTCCAACACCAATAGCACCCTGGTGTAAATTCGCACGACCACCCGAATCCTTTGTGGGTAACCGTAACATAGCCAGTATCGGGTAACCTAAATATACAATTACACGGACGTCTGGAATACCTTGGAAACTCATGTTTTGGAAAAAAGGATGGAGACTTAATTTTTCTTGCAAGATCGCAGTATCAGAATTTCCATCCAACGAATATAGACCGGAAAGAATACCAGAGATATGATGCCGGATCTCTTTTTCAGAAAGTAATTTTCCCCCTGATTTTTCAAATGTTCGAATGCCAGATGAATTCTCATAACTATTTTGAATGACCAAAATTCCGTTTCCCATTCCACCGTTGGCAGGCTTTATTACAAAGCTCTTACTTTCGTCTAACATTGAATAAAACTTTTTTACTTCTCCAAAAGCATCAATTTTACCAAAATGATTTGGCATTGGAACTGAATTTAACTTGGCAAGTTCAAAGGTTTTCCATTTGTCATCAACCAAAGGGAAATATTTCCTAGGATTCTTTGGTAGAATAAACTCTCCTACTCTTTGATTGATACCTAATATACCAAATTCTTTATACTTTCGAAATATAGAAATCATCAAACTTGATTAATCTACCTAAATATTTCTCGAAATCGAAACAACTCTGTTAGTCTATAACCTTTATATTGACCGATCAGTATTTGAAAGGCTACAATTATCAAAAGTAACTCAGGATGTGTAAAAAATAAAATTTGTAAAGATCCAAAGAAAAATAACATATAACTTATAAGAGCGATAAACAAAGTTCCACCTAACGTAATAAAGGTATTCAAAATTCCTTCTTCAATAATCATAATCGAAAATCGCTCAACAAAAATGGTGGTAATAACGATGGGAAAGAGAGTAACACTTAAACTTCCTAACAGACCAAAAGACTCGTTCAAAATCGAAAAAATTATAAGCGTCAACACTGTGATTGTTAGCAGAATGGAAAGCCGAGGAACGGCTAGTAGATAAAATCTATCTAGGGCATACCTTTCAAAAAAACCCAAAGCAATCATAAATAGAAAAAAGGAAATACCAAAGATTAAATTGGTCTCATAAAAAAACATGGAAAGTAAAATAGGTGTAAAGATTCCGAAGGTAGGTATTCCTAGTAAGTTTCTGGCGATCGAAAGCACCAAAGCCCCAATTGGAATCAAAATGATGATTCTGAATAAATTTTGCAATGGAGTTGGAAGGCTATACAATGAATAGTACTGTAAAAAATTATTTTTTGATGTAACTTCCTCACTATATTCTTTAAAATTATAACGATTTACATTCGCATTGGTGATATATGCAGTATATTTGAAAATAGGTGATTCCTGTCCGAGATTTCGATGGTCTTCCAATGATTTCCAAATAGGCAAAAAATCTTTTTCTTTTGTTAAAAATCGATTCCGGTAAGTAGACACAAAATGCCATTTACCATCCAAAAAAATCTCATTCCAGTAAGTAAATTTGAATTTATTTTCCTT
Source organism: Leptospira sp. (assembly GCA_027533185.1). Lineage (GTDB taxonomy): Bacteria > Spirochaetota > Leptospiria > Leptospirales > Leptospiraceae > Leptospira_A. Next base: position 35,543 of record JAPZTS010000022.1, read on the forward strand.
AGATTTTTCAGAGGCTCGCTTCAGGTCAAAACCAAGAACAGTTCTTACGGGAATGTCACGTAAGCGACAGAGAAGCGAAAACAATAAAGCTTTATTAAAAGAGCTACCAGAATTTAGAAGTATAGACTCTTCGAGTCTCATTTCTTTGGCTGTATTTGCGACTTCCTCAGCAATATAATAAAAAATTTGCCTAGATGCATTCACCTTATCCTTATCATACGGATGAACGGACTCTAAAATCTTTTTACCAGCTTGGATTTCAGTATTTGAAAAAGATTTTAATTCAATATATACTCTTCTTTTCGGTGAAACCACTTGATTTGTATCTGACTTAGGTGACTCATTATCGTATGGAAATAATTGAAGTTTTGCATAGTATCCTATAGGGCCTTGCCATTCATCTCCTTCCCAATGCGCAAGATGTCCGATGTTTTTCTTTTTCAGTTCGAAATCCATACCAGAAGTTTGAATATCGTATTTCAAAATTTTTACCTGACTATTTTGTTTTGGAAAAGGAAAGTTTATCTCTGAAAATGCGACATTTTCTTTAGGAACAATCGAAATTTGGATATTGTAAGTATCTTCAACAGAAACAGGCAATAGAGACAGGTTTGCAATATTTAACTTATATAATATTGAAATACAAGGAATTATAATTAAAGTGAAGAAAAATACCCAGCTCTTTCGATCCACTTAATCACCTAACGCATGAGAGAGAGACACATCAACTAAAAACTTACCCATTAAAAAGTTTCTGCCTACTAAAAATGGATAAGTAAGATTCGAACGGTCATTTAAAGTAATTTTGACTTCTTCTTGAACTTTTCCCAGTTTTAAAACTTCTTTTATTATAACTCGATTCTCGTATTGCCCGCTTGTAC
>JAPZTS010000030.1 GCA_027533185.1 Leptospira sp.
AAACCCGCATTTGCAAAAAAAATATCTATACCACCTAACTTTTTTTCGGCGTCCTTGATCAGTTTATCCAAATTCTCTTTTTTAGAAATATCGCATTTGTAAGGAATTACTTTCTCTGATTTTGAAATTGATTTTTCATTCAAATCAACTGCCAAAATTTTAATTCCATCATACGTTTCCAACAACTTCAGTGTTTCCAGTCCGATTCCAGAACTAGCACCTGTGATAACGATTCGCTTCTGATTCAATTGCATTGGAAAAGAATTTCCACCGCAAACAATTATAGAAAGCAATTTTTACCTAAAAATGTTCTAATTTTATCAGTTTTTCAAAAATCTGAAGAAACAAAATCTACCGCTTGACATTTTTTGAATCTGCCTGAATCTACTCCACTCAAGTCCTACTTGTGTTGTAGCTCAGATGACAAAAGTATTTAATCAAATTTTTACCTATTTACATCGAAAGATTTCCTATTGTTTTGCGATTGTAGCCTTTTCTTTACAAGGTGCATTTTTTGGCGCATACTATGCGTTTTATTTTGGACAGGCTATGATCCCTGATTTTTCGATTGAAAACCACCCCCAAGTAACCATGGTGGTATTCCTACTTTCCACTCTCTTCGCAGCTATTGGGCATAGTGTCCAGTTTGGAATTCTTTTTCCTTTGGGCATTCCTGGAAGTTATGAAGAAATACGCTTGGCAAACAAATGGAACCAAACAGGAAAGGCACTCAGACATTTGCCGACTGTTGATCTAGAAAAACTTCTTTATGCAATAATTCAAATCCCTAAAATCAATATGTTAACCGCACTTGGTTATTCGACTTTGATCCTTATCGCGGTCTCCATCTCTCATTTCCTGTATTCACATCCTTTGTCTGAACTTTTGTATGTATTGGTTGGCTGGGTTGTCGCTATTTTTGTTTATGGGGGTTTCTCATATATCATTTCCGATTATTTCACTGGTCCAAAAAGAGTTGAAATCAAAAAAATCCTATCTAAGAGAAATGTCGCCATCCATAAAGAATTTGGTTTACTCAGTTTAAAAGGAAAATTTATTTTTTTACTGATTTTGATTTTGCTTTCTCTTTGTATTTTAGCCGTATTCATTTCGTTTGGTGAATCTTCCTTTCAAAGAATTTCCATTTTTATATCTCTAACTTTTTTAGAGATTTTGATATTGGTATACCTTTACTTTCAATCTATCCATATAACCTTGGAGCAGATCAACAAATCTGCAACAAGCCTAGCTTTAGGTGGAACTGGCTCCTTACCTATTATCTCTATTGATCGAGAATTCATTCGATTTGCGGAAAACTTTGAGTATGCAACAAAGGAAGTTGGAAGGATTCGTAAAAATCTCCAAGAATTGGTATTTGAAAAAACATACGAGTTGAGATCAAGTTTGGATCATGCAGAAAGATTAAAAAAACAGCAAGACGGCGATTACTTTTTAACATCCCTTCTCATCAAACCACTAAGTTTGAACAAAACCATTGGCACTAATGTAAAAATTGATTTTTTTATTAAACAAAAAAAGACCTTCAACTTTCATGGTAGGGAAAATGAAATCGGCGGAGACATCTGTATTGCTCGCAGTTTTACATTGAGAGGCAGAGATTTTACTTTCTTTCTAAATGCCGATGCAATGGGAAAGTCCCTACAAGGAGCCGGTGGAATATTGGTACTTGGGGCGGCAGTACAGTCTATACTAGAGAGATCGATTGCAGTCGAGAGCGTAAAACTATTATACGCGGAACGATGGTTAAAAAATGCATACAATGAATTAAATCACATTTTTGAAAGCTTTGATTGTTCTATGTTAGTTTCCCTTGTTATGGGGTTGGTAGATGAGACGACTGGGCTTGTTTATTTTGTCAATGCAGATCATCCAAGGTCTGTTTTGTATCGAGACGAAGTCGCAAGTTTTGTTTCCAATAAATCTCCGTTGCACAAACTTGGGACCCCATCTATGCAAAGAGAATTAGAAATAGCCACCTTACAGATGTATCCTGGTGATATATTGATTCTTGGTTCCGACGGAAGGGATGATATCGAATTTTCTTCCAATGATACGAACCGAAATATCAATCACGATGAATCACTTTTTTTATCGCATGTGAAAGATGGGAAAGGAGACCTAGCATTAATTTATGAATCCATTCTTGATTCTGGAGAACTTACAGATGATTTGAGTTTGATGCGAATTTCTTTTAAAGAAAATCAAAAAAGAGAAAAAAGAACTCTAAAAAAAGAGTCCTTCGAGCTTCTGAGAAAGGCGAGAGAAAAAATGAACACAAACGACCTAGATGCTGCAAGAACACTTCTAGAGTCCGCTTTCCGATTGAGCCCAGATAATGAAGAAATTCACAGAGCCCTCACTCGCATTCTTTTCCGTTTGAAGGATTTTCCGGTAGCAAATCGATTGTTTCGATCTTACTTGGAAACATACCCGCATGATTCCGATATGATTTATCTAGCAGCGATAAGCTACAAAAATACAAATGATCTTGCATCAGCAATCGACATGGCAGAAAGAATCAGACTAAGAAACCCAGTTCATCTTGCCAATTTGATTCTTCTCACTGAACTTTATCTGCTTCAAGAAAACCTAACAAAGGCTGAAAAAATTTTCCAAACCATTCAATCCATAGGAAAAAAATCGAAACGGGTTCAAAATTTACAAAACCTTCTCATAAGCAAAAAATAAAAAATATGTTAAACTCGTTTCACAAACAAACATATCGATGGATTCAAAATCTATTTTTATTCTTCAGTTTTTTTTCTTCATTTTATACCTGTACTACGATCGGTTTTCATAGGGAATCTGTGCGTAACAACATTCCTTTCGGTTCGGAGAGAACATTTCAAGTATGTACAATTATCGAGTCAGGTATAGAAAAAGAGGAAGTTTTGGATTTATTCAGATACTGGAACGAAGAGCTCAAACTCTATTCTTTACAAGCAAATTTTGTCAACTACGGAACCATGGAACGTCCGGGATTTTTTGGAAGCGATATTTTGAACTATATAGCAAATCTTCCCATGCATCAGGATTGCGATAGAATTCTTTACTTAAAAGGTAGAACAAATGGAGACCTAGTTTTCGAGTTTTTCACTTTAGGATTGTTTGTCGGCACCGGGCTTAAGCTAGAAGTACAAGGAGCTGTAGAATCCAGAACTCAAACCAGAGGGTATATAAAAGCAAAATATATCTCGCTCTTACAAGTTTTATTCACAAGCCCTAAATCAACACTTGTTCATGAGGGATATCATTTGTTAGGCTGTGGACACCAGTTGTTTATGGATGATTGTTATGAAAAAATAAGGGACGTAAAATCTCTCAGTAGTGAACAAAATATTGAGAAAAACTTTTTTCCCAATATTACAGCGAGCGGAAAACGAATCAGAACTCGAAACTGAAAGAGAATCAGACTTGCCAGAATTGTCCTAGAGAAATGATAGTCAAGTAAGCTATCATGTCCAGGCTACCTATCTTTTCTTTTCTATTTTTATTTCTGTTTTGTTCACAAAATCAAGTATCTAATATCTGCGATTCTGATGATCCAGAGTTTATCACTTCCTTATTCTTTCGAATCTTTACAAAAGATTCTTCCTCAACTTGCGGATATAATTTAGATTTAAAGACAGCCTGTAATATTGATTTTACTGAGACAACTGACCCAAAGAATTGGAAGAAAGTACAAACTGAAATCCTATCTCAGTTCCGTCTAGGAAGCAGAGCAGCGGAATCTCTTGTCCAGTTCACAACGGATACACCTCTCTCCCTTGTAGGGAACGGGACTACTGCCTTCCAAGGGATTTTAAATGCACCAGATAAAAGTCTTTACTACATACCTTACAATGCGACAAGTTTGGTTTCAGTAAATCCTCAAACAAATACTGTACGAGTTATAGCTTCTGCTCCTGGTAGTGTTTCTTTTCTCGGTGGGATATTAGGTCCAAAAGAAAGAATCTATCTTGCACCCCACGTAGACAATATTTTTAAATATTTTGATCTTTCTAATAAAAGTTATGTGAACCTTGGTACAGATTCAACTCTTGCTGCCTCTGCCTATTCCGGAGGAATTTTGGCGCCAAACGGAAAGGTTTATTTTACACCGAATGGAGAAACCAAGGTTAGTTTTTATGACACAAAGACTGGAAGTTTGGGTAGTTTAAATACTTTACTTGGCGCTGGATTTTCATCAGCGACATTAGCACCAAACGGAAAAATTTATTACACTCCCTTAGATGCGACTAGGATAAAAGTTTTAAACACAATTGACGAAACAATTAGCGAATTGGATTTCACCTTTTCAGGTTCCGGTGATTATATTTCCGCTGTTCTTGGGCCAGATGAAAGAATTTATTTGATACCATTTAATGAGACCATCATTCGGTACATTGATCTAAAGACGGAAACAGTAAAAGAGCTTGGACCTCATAACGTGTCCCTACAACCTCCTTTTTTCAATGGTGCAGTACTTGCTCCCAACGGTAAGATCTACTTGGTTCCACTCAACTCGACAGATTTCGTAACCATAGATATCAATACTTCTGAAATTAAGTCTTTAAGTTTTGGAAATCCGTCTAGCTCCTCTTATAGAGGAGCGGGTTTATTTTCGAATGGTGATATTTACCTTTCTCCGCATGGGTCAAACCGCTTTGACCTCATTCGGACGAATAGCATTGGAACATTTTGTGAGCCCCTTCTTCTATCTTCTTATTGGAATAAGCTTTAATTAGTTCCTTGCTTTTCTAATTCTACGAAAAGGATTTTGGTTTTTTGCTCCTTGACAATTCGCTTCCCCTCCCCATTTTTACCCTAACGCTTCTAGGTTTCTACCTAAAGCCAATATAGACACAAGGAAATCCATGAAAGTCCACGAATACCAGGCAAAAGAAATCCTACGTAGACACAATGCCAATGTCCCTTTTGGGAAGGTCATCGAAAACATCGCTGATTTTGATAAGGCATACAATGAAGTTGTTCAAAAATCACCTGTAGTTGTGGTGAAGGCCCAAATCCATGCCGGCGGGCGCGGAAAAGGAGGCGGTGTTAAGGTTACCAAAACCAAAGAAGATGCCAAGGCAGCTGCAGAGAAAATTCTTGGTATGCAACTTATCACTCCGCAAACAGGCCCGGAAGGAAAAAAAGTTCTCAAACTCTATTTTGAACAAGGTTTGGAAATTGCAAAGGAATACTATCTATCCATCCTTCTTGACCGAGCCATTCGTAAGACCATCATCATGGCATCTACCGAAGGTGGAATGGAAATTGAAGAAGTTGCAGAAGCCCACCCAGAAAAGATCATCAAAATCCAAATTGATCCTGGTATTGGTATCCAAGCTTCGCAAATCCGTGAACTTACGTTTGCTTTGGGAATCCCAGCAGAAGCACAAAAATCGTTTGCAGCTCTTGTGAATGCCGTATATGCAGCATACATCAAAGAAGATGCGGATATGTTGGAAATCAACCCACTCATCCTCACCAAACAAAACGAAATTGTTGCCGGCGACTGCAAACTCGGTTTGGATGAAAACGCACTCTACCGCCACCCTGAAAACGAAGCTCTTCGTGACATCACAGAAGAAGATCCTTATGAAGTGAAGGCAAAAGAATTCAACCTGAACTATGTAAAACTGGATGGAAACATCGGTTGTATGGTAAACGGTGCGGGTCTTGCTATGGCGACTATGGATATCGTAAAACTTGCAGGGGCAGAGCCTGCCAACTTTCTCGACGTAGGTGGTGGAGCAAACCCAGTGACTGTGGAGAATGGATTTCGTCTCATTCTTTCTGATCCAAACGTAAAAGGTATCTTTGTAAATATCTTTGGTGGAATCGTACGTTGCGACCGAGTGGCAAATGGTGTCATTGAAGCCGCAAAAAAAGTAAACATCCACGTTCCTGTTGTGGTTCGACTGAAAGGAACCAACGCAGAGGAAGGGAAAAAGATCCTAAACGAATCGGGTCTCAATATAGTGGGAGTGGATGCACTCCGTGAAGCCGCCGACAAAATCGTTGAGCTTACAGGTAAGGGAAAATAACCAATGGCAGTATTAGTAGATTCAAATACAAAGGTAGTTGTCCAAGGGATTACAGGAAAGGAAGGAACCTTCCACGCCACACAGATGTTAGAGTATGGCACGAAGGTAGTTGCGGGCGTAACACCAGGTAAAGGTGGTCAAACTTGGACATCCGAGACTGGAAAATCAGTTCCTGTTCGAAACACAATCAAAGATGCAATGAAAGAAGACGGTGCCAATGCAGCGATCATCTTTGTTCCACCTCCATTTGCTGCAGATGCAATCCTGGAAGGAATCTTTGCTGAGATCCCACTCATTGTTTGTATCACAGAAGGAATTCCTACGCATGATATGTTAAAGGTTTACAGTGTTCTAAGAAACTCGAAAACCAAACTCGTAGGACCAAACTGTCCCGGTGTGATCAACCCTGGTCACAAAGTAAAAATGGGAATTATGCCAGGTTTTATCCACAACCCAGGAAAAATTGGAATTGTATCTCGTTCTGGTACTTTGACATACGAATCGGTTGCCTCTCTTACAGGCGCGGGTCTCGGTCAATCAACTTGTATTGGAATCGGGGGAGACCCAGTTCCAGGTATGAATCATACAGAAGCAGTTCGCCTTTTGAATGAAGACCCAGATACAGAGGGAATCGTGATGATCGGTGAGATTGGTGGAACTTCCGAAGAAGAAGCAGCTGCCTATATCAAGGCTCATGTCAAAAAACCAGTAGTCGGATTCATTGCAGGTCAAACAGCTCCACCGGGCAAACGAATGGGGCACGCAGGTGCGATCATTTCTGGTGGGATGGGAACTGCAGATTCCAAAATCGCAGCTATGAAAGACGCAGGAGTCAGTATCTGCGCTCATATCGGTGAGGTGGGAGAAAAGATGAAGGCAGCACTTAAAAAATAAGTCCTCCGTAAAAATGTTGCCAAGCCTCCAGGGCTTGGCAAGTCTATAGAATATACTATGGAACGCCGTTCAATTTACTTCATTTTAGCTATTATTCTTTCAATAACATCCTTACTTTTTGCTGGAACAGAAGGTTTCAACCTCAGCTTAAGGGATGCTGTCCACTATGCTGTGGACAACAATCGAGAAGTTATGCAAGCAAGACTGGAACTTGCAAAAGCGGACACGGATCTCTTGAAGTATGGTGGGAAGTTTTCCTGGCGAGTACTTGCGGAAGCTGAGATCCAACAAAACAAACTTCCATTCAACCAGAATAACATCTTCACAGGTACCAAAACCCAAACGAATACCTACTCTACTGGTATAGAAAGGCTTTTTACGACAGGAACATACTTCAAGCTAGAAGCGAAGTCTACAAGGTTCGACTCGAACGCATTTGAAAATCCAGCTACAACGCCCGCTGGTTTTAATGCACTGGGGATTCCTCCTCTCTTTACAGACACACTTTCTGTAACCATTGCACAAGATTTACTAAAAAATTCTTTTGGAACAAAAGATCGCAATTTAGAAAAGATTTTAGAGAACCAAACAGAAATTTTGCGAGATAGACTGGAAGAACAAGTAGCTGAGAAAGTAGTCGTTGCTCTCGTGGATTATTGGAATTATTCGGTTAAAGAATCTAGTTACCAAACTCTCGAACAGTTGTTAAAGAATACTAAAAATGTAAGAGACCTAACCGTTCGTAAACAAGGACTAGGTCTCTCTGAATCTTTTGAAGTCAACCAGTGGAATGCTTTACTTTCACAAGTTGAAGGCCAAATGGCTCAAGCACTCGCAGAACGAGAGGAAGCTCGGCGAAAACTGATTCGGTCTTTAAACCTTCCAGAGGACACAGTGTTTTCGAAGACAACACCGCTCGCTGAATCCCTTCCTGCGATTCTCGATTATGAGAAGGATATCCAATATGCTTACGAACACCGAGCTGATTTTCGTGGAATCCAAAGGAAACGAGAAATTGCTGAACTCAATATGAAGAATGCAAAGTCTGATGCTCTCCCCAGCTTGAAAGCGGCAGGAACCTATGGCTACCAGGCACAGAATTTGGTAAGTCCAAGAGTCAACTATTCTGACAGCAAAAACGGAATACCCTCTTACCAGTATCCCGTTATGCAAGGTTCTCTTGAGGCATCGTATCCGATAGGTGACAAAGGTGTAAAAGCTGGACTACGTGATGCAGAAATCCAAAAGAGACAAGTTAGCTTAGAGGAAGTAGATCTAACAAAGTCTGTAGCGGATGATGTAAGAACAAGAATCGATATTCTGAAAGCATCTTACAAGATACTAGAGAATGCAAAACGTACGGAAGAAGAATCCAAAAAATACTATTCGGGAGTCTTACGTTCCTTCCAACAAGGTCGATTCAATGCACTTACTGTGAAGAATGCTTTGGATAGTTTGGTACAAGACCAATTGGCTTTAGTTCGTGCAAAAGTAGACTTTAATATCAACCTTCACAGGTATTATGTAGCCAAAAATGTTTTATTCGAAGAGTATGGTGTAGATCGGGGGAAGTTGTTACCCGATAATCTGTAAACGGGCAATATCTACAGTTGATACGATCTAGAGTTTTTCTTTTCGTCGGAATTCTATTCTTTATCGGTGTTCTCTTTACCTATACTTTTGTAGATTTTCGTGATATTGAAGACCAGGCTTTCGACTACTACCAATCCCATGAGTATGAACAGGTTCTATCTTTATACTCAAACGACATCAAGCCATCAACAGAATTTGAGATAACGATTCTATCTCAAACATTTTCTCAATTGGAGAAAAAACTAAACAACCCCAAAGAACACAAAAGCACAGCCAAATTTTTAACCTCAAAGAAGATCAAATGGATTGAGTGGGAAACAGGACGAGGGATCTATTACCACCTGGAAGATCCATATTTTCATATGTTAAAAAGGCATGGGGAAACTTATAAAAAAGCTCTCATCACCAAGATCACTTCGATTTCAAAACCAATTCCTAAAAAGGAAGTTACCAACTATCTTTTGTTACTTACCTTAGAAGATCCGAGAGGTATGGAGGAGGGTTTTTCAAACGCTTTGGCAAATTTACTTAGTTTTAGTTTTGAACCAATTGGCGAAATTGAAAAAGAGTTTTTATTACAGACCTTACATTTCCTATCAGAACAACCCCTCTCGAAATTTTACCAACAAATTCATAAAGTAAAAGGATCCAACGTAAATCTACGCTCTGGACCTGGAAAAGAAAATCCAGAACTTGGCAAAGTCTCAGAACCCGAGATGAATTTTTGTTTCGAGGAAGATAGCAATGAAGAAGAAATCGCAGGCAATAAAGGAATCTGGATGCACTGCTACTACCCTGACCAACAAAAATCTGCCTGGATTTTCTCTGGTTTTCTCACAAAAGAAGACTCAAGTACCTACCAAATCCAACTCTTCCAAAAACGATTTAAAGCAATTGAAAATGAAATTAGAATCGATTTTGAAGGTTGGGATGGCACTAGGATCCCTAGCTCGTTTTTTGGTGCTTACATACCACGAGAACCTGAGGTAGAGGTTGGAGAGACTGGATTCCCAATCTTTGGGTCGGACCCAAAAAACAAAGAGAAACAGAGAATTTGTAAGAAGGTCGCGGGAGAGAAGAATTACTTCGAATTTTCCTTCCACCCTACTTCATCACCTCTTCCGATTTCCTTTTTAGAGATCCATTTGGTGTATGCCGGCTCAAGTCATGTGGCATACTCCCTCGAAGTAGACAAGGATTCCATTTGGGTGAATAAAAACCGATATCTCCTAGACGGTTTTGCCAGACGAGAAAACTTGTCATTGCATATCGAGTCTAAAAAAGGGGACAGAATGACCGCAAGCCTTTGGCGGAGAAACACTGGACTATTGCAGGCGATACAATCCGATCCCTTGGATTTTAGTATTTTGCAATCGGGAAGGTTTTCATGGGAGATCTGTTTGCCCTTGAGTGTCAAACCCACTCGTGACAAAATTTTATTATTTGAAGTGAGAACAGGAGTTCATTAACAAAGGAAGGAGGATTATGGCAACCTACGACTATCTTTGCAAAACATGTGGAAAACAGTTCGAATACGTTCAGTCTATGAAGGACGATCCAATTACAGAATGCCTTTGTGAAAAGAAGGGTATTGTCGAAAGACTGATTTCTAGCAGTGCGGGCATTATCTTCAAAGGTTCTGGTTTTTATGTAACTGACTACAAAAAAGATTCTAAATCTGCCCCATCTGGAACAACTCAACAGACTCCAAACACAAGCGCTTCATCCGGTCCATCCGCGACACCAACACCTGACGCGCCGTCGACAAACTCTAGTTCCGCGAAAGACTGATGCCGAAAGGAAGGCTTGCGATCATAGCTGGTGGTGGTGAATTACCTCATATCGGAATGGCGGAAGCCTTAGCAGCTGGAGAGGATGCAGTTTTTTTTGGTCTAATTGAGTCCGATTTTGAACCTAGAGAGTATTCTGAACGCACTTTTCCAGTTCATATCACGCAAATCGGAAAGATACTAAAACTACTGCAAAAAGAAAAAGTAACCAGGGTATTGATGCTTGGGAAGGTGAGAAAGGATCTCCTCTTTCAAAAATTGAAATTCGATCTGAAAGCCCTTTCCATACTCGCAAAAACGATAAACCGAAACGACTACCCTATTTTTTTAGCAATTGCGGATGAATTTGAATCCATGGGAATCAAAGTCGTATCACAGAAGTTATATTTAAAATCACTCCTTCTCTCAGAGGGCAGATACACACCAAAAAAATTCAACAATCAAGAATTGAAAGATATCGATTTCGGGATGGAGTATGCCAAAAAAATGGCAGACCTCGATATCGGACAGATGGTGGTAGTTTGTGATGAATCGGTAATTGCAGTTGAAGCCGTTGAGGGCACTGACGAAACAATACGACGCGGAGGCCAGTATACCAAGAAAAAAGGTGGAGCAATTGTTTGTAAAAGTCCAAAATCCAAACAAGATGAAAGATTCGATCTTCCGACTATTGGAATTCATACTTTCCAAGTAATGTTAGAAAGTGGAGTTAAAACACTTTGTATACGAGAAGGAGAAACCTTAGTTGTAAACCCAAAAGCTGTTGTTGAATTCGCAACAAAACATAAGTTAAACTTTTCTGTAATAGGAAAATCAGGAACAAAGATACTCAATGGTAGCCAAAAAAAAATCTAACAACGAAAGAACAGAGTCGATTTTAATAGTCGCAGGCGAACACTCTGGAGATCTACTTGGTGGGGATTTAATGTCCGAATTAAAACTCATTGAGCCAAATTTTCGATTCTTTGGGATTGGCGGCGATTCTATGATTAGTCAGGGTCTATCTTCTTTCGAAGAACTTGAAAAACTTAGTGTAATTGGTTTTTCAGAGGCTATTCAAAAGTATAGTTTTTTAAAGAAGTTATTTTACCAACTTTTGGAAGAAGTGAAACAGCAGAAGCCAAAGGTAGCAATACTAATCGATTATCCTGGATTTAACTTAAGACTTGCTAAAGAATTAAAAAATCTAGGGATACCATCGATATTCTATGTATCTCCTCAAATCTGGGCATGGAAATTTAATCGTATTTTTTTTATCAAAGAACATATTGCACTCATGCTTACTCTATTTAAATTTGAAGAAAAAATTTATTTAGAATATGGAGTGAACGCCCGTTTTGTGGGTCATCCGATCACCAAACGTATTTCAGAAAAAATCAAAAAAGAACCTGCTCTCCCTATTGGATTACCGAATAAAAATTCAGGTTACGTAATTGGTTTGTTACCGGGCTCGAGGCGTGGAGAAATCCAGAGACTCCTTCCGGAAATCCTAGGAACCGCTGTTCTCCTACATGAAGAAATAAAATCCCGTGGCAAAAAAGTTGCCTTTCTATTGCCAAATATAAACCAGAAAGAGGAATCGTATATTCTCTCTGAAATTGAAATAGTCAAAACTAAGGTTCCAGATATAGAAATTCACTATATTTGGAACGGATCCCTGCGAGTGATGGATGGATCTGATTTACTGCTGATTGCCTCTGGAACAGCAACATTAGAAGGATTGTATTTTGAAGTTCCAATGGTGATCTTGTATAAGGTAAGTCTTTTTACATATTTTTTAGGGTCTCTTCTAATGCGTTCTCAGTTCATTGGCCTAGCAAACATTTTAGCTGGCCAAGAGGTCTGCAAGGAAATTACACAAAACGAATGCAAACCAAAATACATCTTTCCTGAGGCCCTTCGGGTTCTCACGAACTCAAAACTTAATGCAAAAGTTCGAAACATTTTGCGTGAAACAAAAGATAGAGAGCTTGGAACAACAAATGGGGCTAAAAAAGCAGCCCGAGAGATACAAAACTTTTTAAAAAATTTGAATGGACTCGCTAATTAGAGTTTTCTTCGTAAACGTACAATTCGTTCGTCCCAGGTCCCTATCCAAGTCTTCTTTTTTAGATCGGTAAACAAAAAATAACCTAACAATCGTTCTTCATCTCTTGGTTGGATACGAATACCCTTAGAATCTAAAATCAACGGCTCCGAAAATCCATTCGAAATAGTTACAGTTTTTTCTTCTTTTGAGAAACTGACCAAAAGTTCCGTGTCTTCCCATTCCAATATCCAGTCTCCATAGAAATTTGGTAAACTCTCTTCTGCAGGTGGAATGTCGGCAGGATTTTCAGTCTTTTTACAAAATTCGAAACTCAGAAAAAAAGACAACACTAACAAAAGACCAAGGTTTATTTGATTACGCATCTATCTTCCTCTTCAGATATAGTCCAATTTCCCCGTGTATCACCTATGGCACCATACAATGAATAGACGAATTCTCCAGTCTTATTGCTTCCGTAACCTTTTAAGTCAATTCCTTCCCCAGAAATTGCCAAATTCCGAAGAAAGTCTGTGTCAAAATAATGGTCAGAATTGAATTCAACGGAAAAGGGATCTTCAAATTTTTGAATCGGAAATTCAAGTTTAGTGAAAACCTCTGGTTTTTTCATTTGGACTAAACCTAGTCTCAAAAAGTAATTCATTCGAGCATCTTTGTGCAACATATAGTAATCGCTTCCAATACTATTAAAACTATAATCCAAATCTATCCACTTAGGCGATAGCTCAGTGCCACATAAATTTATCCAACTTCTATCCCAAGGGTATTCTGTTAAAAAAATCGAAAAACCAAAATTAGGTGTTTTACTTGCAAAATAGGAAACTATAGATATTTTGTTTCCACTGTTGCCCAAGGGTAAATTTAAATTAAATCTTCCATCTTTAACGATTAGATTTCCTCGTGTTTCTCCCAAAGATTTGGCGTCAGGGAATGGATAATACGATTCAAAAAGAACCGCTAGCTCAAAGTTCATAGACTCTAAGAAATACTTATAGATTTTTTTCTGATAAAAATATTCTTCCGGAATCAACTTCTCCTGTCTTTCTTTGATTTCATCCATTGTGTTTTCTTTCCAGTCTGTGAAAAGAGGAAACCAATCAGATGCAACAAGGGAATCGATCACAAAACTCGCCTTAGATTTAGAATTCATGGGATAGTAAAAACTACCATCGGTCTTTTTTTGTCTCGACCAGTCTAAATCGGAGACAAGGGACAATTTGCCTTTTTTACCGAACAAGGAAAAATTTGAGCCGAGTTGCATGCGATTTGCAGGATTTATCTTAATTTGTACCTGACCTTCATTTAAAGTAAACAGATCCGATTCCCAAACCAGGTTTTCTCCGAGAACATCTCCATCCAATTGAAACCACTTGTTCCTTTCACCCGTTTCCTTTAAGCTTAAACTTCCTTTTAGACTTCCTTGCAACGGAATTCCAGATTCACCAGATATAGTAAAAATATAATTTGTTATCTCATCTAGTGCTGAAATAGAAAATTCTAGATTCCTAAGTTCTGTTGGTTCTTTTGTCTCCAATTTCTCTTTTGTATATTTAATTAGAAAATCATAAGAAGAAAATACTCTTTCTTCTTTTTTATCAGAAAAAGAAAATTTTTCATTAAACCGAAAACCATCAAAGACATAACCACTAATAAATGGTATAGGTATTAATGAGTTTTCAAATTCCGCTCCGCCACTCATTATATAACTTTGATTCGGAAATTTTTCGATCTTTGCCTCACCTGTAAGTACGGCAGAATGCACCGGAGCGCCTAATATATATTCAGTGAGAAGAATCGCCTCTTCCGAGGGAAAGTTTTTCCATTTAAAATTAAAAGAAAACTCATCAAAATCCAATTCGGAAAAATAACCTTCACCTTTGATCCTGGTTGTATTTGGTAACCAAAACCAACCATTCGAATAGTTTACAGAAATCTTCTGATTTTTTCTTTCTAGATTTACTTCCCAACCCTCCTTCCAGTCCACTATGCTCGAATCACCTGAACGAAGAGTGAGTCTGAAATCATGAAAGGAAATATGTTTTACTTTTGTGGTCTGAAGGTATTGGATCAATTGTGATCGAATTTTGGAATCCGTGTCTGTGACAATGTGCGGTGAATAAAAATCGATCCTTTCGATATTCGGTGAACTTTTCCAAAATCCAGACATTCTGAATGTAACTTTTTTTACCTTCACCAAATGTTCGTTAAAAGAAAAATCCTCATCTTGGGAAATAACCAAATCCTCAAGGATCAAACCTTCTCGAAGCGAGAAGTCGAGCACCCCAATATCAACAGCCTTACCTAACTCTTGATTGATAGTTTGAATGATGATTTTTCGAAGAAAGGTTAGAGGTATTCTATGGTTTTTTACATAGTATTCGAAACCATAGTATAAACAGATACTGCCTAGCAAAAAGCCAGCCAAGGCTAAAGAAGAATGAATGTGTTTTCTGTATTCGTTGAACCAGTTATAAAGAAGAGAGAGTGTGTCCCTCAGAGAAATGGATTCTCTAAGGGAAGGAAGACCTTTCAAAGGAGATTAAAGTTTGCCCTCCGGCTGGAGCACTTCTAAACATTCTTTTTGAATGGAGCGTAGTGTTTCGTTCTCAGGAAACTCTTCCAAACCTAAATTGCTAACCTGGAGGCTTTTTTGGTAGAAGCTAGTATTCTTATATTCGAAACCCATCTTTAAATAAGTTTTCGCAGCTGTTTCGTAGTAAAACTCATCCTTTTTCTGATTCCCTTTGGTATACGTTTTGGTGAGGGTAGCTAATGCAGGATAGTATTCCCTTTCTGCTACCAAGGATTGCACGACAAGTTTCTTTCTCTCCACAGGATTGTGGTTTTTATCCAATTTTTCGGATTGGTTTAGATACTGGATCGCTTTGGAATACTCGTTTTTTCCTATGTATGCCTTTCCCATCACCAAATTCCACTCGGAAAGAGTCGAAGGTTGTGCCTTAGCTTGGTTCACTTGGCTTAATGTTTGGATGGATTCCGAGTATTGACCTAGCTCCAGCAAAAGTTTGCCTTTGCGGACTAAGATTTGGTCCCGTTTTTCTTCTGGAATGCCAGGTGATTTTAAATCACGATCCAGGCTCTCGATCTGAGCCATATGCGTTCCAGTATTGAGTTTCGAAAGTCCTCCAGTTTTTAAGGACTCTTGTTTAGTTGCGCAGTTTTCACATACCACAGCCAACGCCAACAATAGGGTTAGTGGGAGACTTAATTTCATTAACTTACCTTCAGTTTCTCTAATTCCTCTAGGAAATTTTTGGTTTCAGCTTCCCTGTCCTTAGTTTCCATTGGGAAAAAAAGAACGGCGTCCCGGGAAAGCTCCTCTATAAACCGAGATGGGGCGCTCTCGATTTGCTCCCCAAATTTGCGTCTTGTACTAGCCGAAGTCAAGTACAATTTTCGCCTCGGACGGGTCATACCCACATAGAGTAGCCTTCTTTCCTCATCGACAGCTTCTCCAATTTCTATAACACGTGAGTTGGGTAAAATTCCCTCTTCCAGGCCCACTAAAAAAACTAAATCGAATTCTAGACCCTTGGACTGGTGCATAGTCAGGAGTTGGACCCTGCGGTCCTCCTCGTCCTCTTTTGGCTCATCTTCCATAAGGAGCACCAATCTCTGCAAAAAGTCAAATATGGTGGGTTTTTCTTCCCTACCTTCCTCGTCCTCAAAAAAGGACAACATGTTGACGAGTTCACTCAAATTGTAGATCCGCGCCTTTACGACCTTCTCGTCATCTTCTTCTTGGGAGATCATCTTCTCAAAACCAATTTGTGTGATCATCTCCCGAAGTACTGGTGCCAATTTGGGAGCTAAGGCGAATTTTTTCTTAAAACTTTCGATCAGTTCCACAAAATGATAGATCTCTTGCCGGACCTTTGCCTTGATCTCGGGTAGGTAGTCCACATCCTCTATCATCTTTAGAAATATATCGAATAGAGAGCTTTTTTTCTGAAAACTTTCCTCTTGCAGAATCTGAAGGGTGCTTGGGCCGATCCCACGTTTGGGTGTATTGATTATTCTGAGAAGGGAATAATCATCTTTGGGATTGGCCACATAACGAAGGTAAGAGATACAATCGCGAATTTCTTTTCTATCGAAGAAATTATAACCACCGACTACTTTATACGGAATACTCCGGTTTCTTAGTTCTTCTTCAAAAGGTCGGGATTGGAAATTGGTTCTGAATAAGATTGCAATTTCTTTTCCTTTGAATTCGTTTTTCACTAGGAAGGATTGGATTCGTCCCACAACAAAAATAGCTTCTTCTTTTTCATCGGAAGTTTCATAGTATTCAACCTTTTCGATAGAAGGAATCCGACTAAATAGTGTTTTCTCTTTGCGACCCGTGTTATTTTTTATTAAGGAATTTGCTGCTTCTATAATGTTGGCTGTGGATCTATAATTTTCCAGTAACCGAACAACCTTTGCATGGGGAAATTCTCTTTCAAAATTTAAAATGAGTTCCACATTGGATCCACGAAACGCGTAGATACTTTGGTCATCATCCCCTACCACACAGAGATTGTCCGTCTCTCCTCGGAACAAAGACAGGAACTCATACTGCAATTGGTTGGTGTCTTGGAATTCATCCACCAAATAGTATTCATATTTTTTTCGATATAGGGTAGCAATATCCTCAAACTCAGCTAACAAACGCTTGGGGAGTAAAATCAGATCGTCAAAGTCAACTGCATTGCGTTCTTTCAGTCCCTCTTCATACAAAGGAAATAACTCTTCTGTAATGGAGTCGAATTCGTTGATTGATAATTCATTTCCAGGGGTAAACTTTTGAGTGTTTTTTGCAAAGGAAATCCTTCGTAGAATTTCTTTCGGTGGCACCTTTTTGGGATCAATTTTTTTACCTTTTAAAAGCTCGGAAACAAAAGACTCTTGGTCACCACCATTGAACAGTAAAAAGGTTTCTTTGTAACCCAAACGGGTTATATGTTCTTTCAGGATTTTTAAACCTAAGGAATGAAATGTCGAAAGCACGATCCCTTTTAGTTTTTCCCTGGGCACCATCTTTCTTAGTCTCTCAGCCATCTCCTTCGCAGACTTGTTGGTAAATGAGAGAGCCACAATTCTCTGAGAAGGGATCTTTTCCTTTTCAATCATATGGGCAATTCGGTTGGTAATGACCCGAGTTTTGCCAGATCCGGCTCCTGCGAAGACAAGCAAAGGACCCTTGACAGTTAAGACAGCTTCCATTTGGGCAGGATTGAGTTTCATAGACCTAAGTAAGTGACATAATTAGATTTTTCCAACTAGGGTCGAGTGAAAAACGGGAAAAACCTCTCGAACTGAAACTGGAATTTCTTGGGTTTTTCTTACGACCTAGGTGGGGCCGTCTCACGAAAACTTTCTCGAGATTCGTAGTGTTTTAAAAAATTTAAAAAAAGAGGATCCTCAATGGGAAGCACGGAACGAAATAACATCCAATCTAAAGTTGTGTAAAGTGCTAGTTCTGAAATCCCCAGCTTTCCGTCAGGAAAGAAGGAGGGACCGTTTAACTTTGATTTGAGATAATTGAGAATCGAACTGACTCGAAGAGAATTTTTTGTGAGATACGGAGCTGCATCGGAATCTATTCCTTCCTTGTGGAGGTAGAAAAGCAAGATGGAATTGTCCAGGGATTGGTCAATTGCATTTAGAAGGTTGGCCTCCTCCCATTTATCTTTATGGTTTTTTTCTCGGAAACTTCCGTAACCTTTAGTTTCAAAAAGATAGTCCGTTATCGTATGAGAATCCCAGATTTTTTTTCCATCTACTTCCGCGTAAGGAACTTTCCAAAGAGGGTTTTTTTCTCTCAGTTCTTTTTGCCCAACTTCTGTCATTGTATCGACCATTTCAACAGGGATACCTAGTTCTTTACAAAGAATTCGTATCCGACGTACGTAAGGGGAAGTAAAACTACCAAATAATTTCATATAAAAACTGTATAAAAAAAATGTCCCGTCTGGCAAGTGAAAGATTTTAGATTTTTGTCTCTTAGATTTTTATACACTCGACAATTTCTTTTTCCCCATCTATTCTAGGGTTTTATGAAAGAGAGAAAGAATTGGAAAGACCATTTTGTAACACCTATTTATACATTAGCAAGCTTTGAAATCCAACTGCCGCGCTCAACAGAGGAAAAAACATACCATGTTCTAAAATCTAATAACTGGGTAAATGTTGTTCCCGTAACAAAAGATGGAAATATTTTGATGATCGAGCAATATAGACATGGGATTGGCGAGATGAGTTTAGAAATTCCTGGCGGAATCGTCGACGAACAAGAGTCTGGTGCTGAACTTCAGGCAGTCATCCGCGAGTTACGTGAAGAGACTGGTTATAGCACAAATAAAGAAAACTATACACTGCTTTCAAAGTTCTCTGGGAATCCTGCAATGTTCACCAATTGGTCTTTTTCTTTTTTTGCGAAGGATGTTGAGCTAACCGACCCCGTCGAATTTGATGAAGGGGAAGATATTCAAATCAAAATCTTAAAACCAAAGGAAGTAAAACAAAAATTAGTAAGCGGTGAAATCCACCATCCGCATATGGCAGCGGCTCTGGGAATTTATTTTTTGAAATATGATCCTCTATCTTAACTAGATCTCGTTTCAGACGGATTTTATCGGCTTTCCAACTCTCATTCCTTAGGCGATTGTTTCGAAAAAGAAGAGGATCCTCCATTAGAAAAATCCCTAAAAATTTTTCTTTTTGCTAGATATTTTTTTCTTCTATGCGAGATTTTGACCATGAGAACGAGAATAACCTGGTTATTTTTAGTAGTTGCCGCATTGTTTTGCGGTTATCCGATCTTTTCTGAAGGTTCAGAAAAGTTAGAGCCGATCACGGTGACAGTTCAAAAAGGAGAAACCCTTTCTTTGATTTCAGAGCGTCACCTATCGGATCCAAAAAGATGGCCCGAACTTTTGAAATACAACAAAATACCAAATCCTGATCTTATCAAACCAGGTCTCTCACTTGTGGTTCCCGTTTTTCTAAGAAAGGAAGTAGTTGGCGTAAGCGAGTTTGTATTGGGTTCTGTGGAATGGAACGGAACCGGAGGAAAAGGACCTTGGACAAATTTGAAACTCGGGCAAGAACTCAATCCAAATGATCAAATTCGAACGGGTGCTAAAGGAAAGGCCGACGTCCATATCAACAATGTGGGACTCGTACGAATTCTGAACGATAGCCATTTTGAAGTAAAAGGTGCGGACAAAAAAGGTGGACCAGTCGCAGTCGCCCTGTTAAAGGGAGCATTGGACGCAAAAATAGCAAAATCGAATCCACCTACCAAAGATACTAAGTTTTCCATAGTAACACCTTCTTCAACGGCGGGAGTGCGAGGAACGGAGTTTCGAGTGGAACTAGATAAAAAATCCAGTAGCACCGTATCTTGTTTTGAAGGTGTTGTTGATGTTGAAGCCGAAGGAAAAAAAGTAGTGCTTACAGAAGGTATGGCAACCTTTGTAGAGAAAGGCAAAGCACCGGTTGAGCCTTACAAAATTCCAGAAGCTCCACGCATCCGCGAAGAATAGAGGTTTATGAGCTATCACAAACGATTTGGGTTTTTATTATTCTTAATTCTTGTTAGTTCCTTGTTGGCAAAACCAAAAAGGGAACTAAGGATTCTAATCGATGCGGAACCAACCGCAGAATTCGAACTTGAGCTCTGGCAAGAAAAACCTTCCGATGAAGATGCCGTACCAAAAAGTACGCCAGAAGTAATTCCGATAAAAGGCAATAAAATAACGGTCACTCCCAAGGACCAATTCGATTACTTTCGAGTTCGTAGGATTGGCGATTATGGTGCAAAAGGATATTGGACGCAGGTATATTCCACGAATGTAGATCCAGGTGCTCCGCTTGCTGTGCCTAAGGTTTTTGTAAAGTCGAAACCGGCTGAAGTTGTAGAGCCTCCCAAAAACGTATCTGTTGTTTCTCTCGACAGTTTCATAAACGTAACAAAATCAGATGGTAAGGAGACGATTCAGTATCTCAGAAAGAACTCACTTTTAATCCAACCATCCGATATTGGATCTGGGGTTTCTGAGGTTCGCTATAAGGTCAATGATGGCAATTGGCAAACTTCGAAGGCAAGTACGAAAGTGGACTTTATTGAGGAAGGAAGCTACGTTTTCCGCTACTTTTCTGTAGACCAAGTCGGAAATAAAGAATCGACCCAGATCTTATATTTTACGAAGGATAGCACAGCTCCGAAAACCGAGATCCGTTGGGTAGGCGCACGATCTGACTCCAACCAAGGCAAAACGAGCTATATCTCCCTCGATACAAAAATCCAATTTGTCGCCTCGGACTCGTCGAGTGGACCGAAAGATACGTTTTATGCGTATGCATGTGATTCCGGAAGCCAGTCGGAGTTCATAGCCTATAAGTCTCCCATACCTATTTCTGAAATTCGGTCTAAGTGTGAAAAATCGGGGCTAAAACTCTTTTATTATTCAGTCGACCAAGTTGGAAACGAGGAACCCGTTAAGACAATTCAATTTCCAGCCTCTAAGTAACCTCATCTTCTTGTGGGGTTTTCTAACCTTTCCTGAAAGTCTGGGCTCTTATGTCGGTTTTGTTCTATTGCAGTGTGTGTTCGCTGGATCTTTTTTTCCTGCATTTTTGGATGTCTTGCCTCCCGGACCACCACTTGTTTCACAAACTCTAGATACTCACGTTCCATCAACCTGCCTCCAAAACTAGGATCCAATTTAGATCGTTCGCTATCAGGAAGTTGTTTGATGTAAGAGTGAAACGCAGACCGTCTGAGCATGGGATGTAGGTTGGGGTGGAGGCCAATACCTTCCAAACGATTTTTACTCTCAGGCGAGTGGATTTCACCCAGACAAGTTAAGGCATTTAGTTTTACATATAAACGGAGGTTTGAATCTTCTAAAATAGAAGCTAGGTAGGGCTCTGGACGAGGAGTAAGAGTAAATACTGCATGGGAGCAAGAAGACTTGCTCGGCTCCGTAATCGAAAATCCCTGAACCATTTGTTCACGGATTTTGGTATTAAGACTTTGTGGAAGGATATTTCCATCTAACATAAGTATAATGACAAGAAACGGAATTTTAAATTGTAAAAGCAACTTCATATCAATACACCAAAGGATGCTTTCGAATGAGCCATCCCTGCTCTCCTGTCAATTGTGATTGGTCAGTAACACCGTCTCCTTGCCAGAACATCAAATTCCGTGCACCGGATTGCGTGAAACTCGGACCTAGGCACTCAATGATCTCAACAGCTGAGGCAGAGAATCCTCCGGTATTTGCAAACAGCGCGTCGCAATACGGAGTATCAACCATGGGATCCCTTGAACTTGGGTCCATGAGATCACCACCTGCGGATTCGTTTAAATGAAAAAGTCCCAAGAAATGACCTGCTTCATGCGCCATGGTATTTCCGAGAAAACGAAGGTCCGCATCGCTCAAACGGGAGCCTGCACTCCCACTCGAGCGGTGGGTTTCAATAAACACAACCATTCCCGAGGACTTAGTCCCGACATATCCTGGAAGACCCGGAATGCCGGAAGAAATACCCAGTAACCCCGCGCTGAAATTCAAAGGGTCGTACGAGCTCGCAATGAAAATATTTAGTGCATCTGGATTTTGATTGTTTGCACTATTTACGTAGAGACTTGGCAAACTTCCGTAGATAAATTCATTCTCTGTTTCAATTTCAGATATCATAGAAAATTCGGGACTGTTATTTCTCGTTACCAAAAAATCTAAGTCTACCTGAACCGTTTTTTGACCAAAAACCTCCCGCATTCGGTCTATCGCCGGTTTGATTGCAGAAGTCGATGCCTCGGGATAAGCACCAAGAAGAAAGATTAAATTGATTTTTAACTTTTTCTTAGTTCTCCAATTTGTGCTTAGACCTGAAAATTCCGAATTTAGGATGGATGGACTAAATGTCTCTTCCTCACCATTTCCTTTACAAGATTGAACCAGTTTTGTCTGTATGGGAATTGTCTCAGGTGCAACAATCTCGTACGAATAGGTTCGATTTTGTTGTAAGGAAAGGGAAGGTGTCACTGCAACTTGTAAGTACTCTAAATCATTGGTAGCCCTGGGCAATGCAGAGGTAACACCTGTTGCAATAATGGGAACATCTCGATTGACAAACAAACCAGAGTTCCCATAAAAAATATGGAAGAGAGCAAATCCAAAAGATGAGTCTAGAGTGAACATATGTTTTTGTTCGCTATAAAAAATCGAACTAGGGGCATCTGGGCCAAGAGAAAATGGAATAGCCTTTGTCCCAAATCCAGCAAACCCAGGATCATAAAAGTCAGCTATAAAAAACTCATTTGGAAAATAGGTTTCTTCTTTTCTCGTATAAC
Source organism: Leptospira sp. (assembly GCA_027533185.1). GTDB lineage: Bacteria > Spirochaetota > Leptospiria > Leptospirales > Leptospiraceae > Leptospira_A. The sequence goes on from JAPZTS010000030.1 coordinate 22,750, forward strand.
ATGGATTTGATGATTGATTCTGAGATAACAAGAAAAGTAATGCAAAATTCGTATTGTTTGCATTCTTTCGAAACGCATAACAAGATAAAGAAAGGCTAGCCGAACAAACCAGGCTTAGCAAATGCAAAAAATAATGTTTGTTTACAATCATATGAAATTGGACAAAAAAACTTTCGAGATAATGACTGAATCCCTTCTCCTGTTTACAACAGCTAAAACCCGTTTCATTCCCAACATTCCACACTTTCATCCATTGTAATAGAATTTTTTAGAGAAAAGTTAAGATTTTTCTCTCTATAGAGTCTCCAAGGAGATCAATGGAATTGCCCCATTTGCTCATTGAAAAATCCTTGCAGGAAGTGATGAAAAAAAATCTCTCTCTCAGCATTTTCCAACACAGAGACTTTCGCTTTTTCATCGTAGCCCGCTTTTTTATGGTGCTAGCCGTAAATATCCAAGCAACCATTGTAGGTTGGCAAGTTTACGAATTGACTGGAAACGTTCTGGATTTAGGACTTGTCGGTCTTTCCGAAGCGGTTCCATCCATTATGGTTGCTTTGTTTGCTGGCCATCTTGCAGATTTAAAAGATCGAAGAAACATCATTGTAATTTGTTTATTTTTTTTAGTCTTGTGTTCTTTGGTTCTTTTTCTGTTTGTGAGTCACTTTTCTTTTATCCTGGAGAAATGGAAGGCTATCCCGATTTTTATCGTAATCTTTTTCTCGGGTATTGCTCGAGGATTTATATCCCCAGCTATCTTTAGTTTTGTGACACAAATCGTTCCGCGTGAAAGTTACCCTCAATCAGCCGCTTGGATGGGTACATCGTTCCAAGCAGGTGCTGTGATTGGTCCTGCTATCGGAGGTTTGGCTTACGGAACGCTAGGTGTTCAATTTGCATATGGACTGGATCTGTTTTTTATAACTGTTCCTTTTTTACTCTTTTTCTGGGTCAAAAAAAGATCGCTTCCAGAAAGAAAAGAAAAAGAAGCACTTTTTGCAAGCCTATTCAAAGGTTTGCATTTTGTTTTAAAAAATCAAATCATGTTAGGTGCAATGGCTTTAGATATGTTTGCGGTTTTATTTGGCGGTGCTGTTGCTTTACTTCCAGTTTTCGCAAAAGATATACTCTTTGTGGGAAGCGAGGGACTCGGTGCATTACGAGCAGCTCCTTCCTTCGGTGCCCTTGTAATGGCTTATTACTTGACTTACAAACCTCCACTTTTCCAGTCAGGAAAAATTTTACTCACTTCTGTATTGGGATTTGGGGTGACCATGTTTGTCTTCGGAGTTTCCACTTCTTTTTGGGTATCTCTCGGATGTCTTTTTTTATCAGGTATGTTTGACAGCGTTTCTGTAGTAATACGTTCCACCATCATGCAGACCATGACCCCGGATGAAATGAGAGGTCGAGTGAGTGCGATTAATAAAATTTTTATTGGTTCATCAAATGAAATTGGGGCTTTTGAATCAGGCGTATCCGCAAAATTTTTGGGACCCGTTGGAAGTGTTGTTTTTGGTGGCAGTATGACAATTATTATTGTGCTCTTGTCTTTACGACTTGCGCCAAAACTGAAAGGTTTGGAATTAAAGGATTGGGTTTAAAAAATGCTCGCTGAAAAATGTATTTGGTGAGTTAGATTCAATATGAGCGATACGATCCACGATTCTAAACTGCCTGAGGACAAAAAACAAATTCTACAGTCTCTCGTGCAAACCCTTCTAAATGAAGTGAATACAAAAATCACTCACTTAGGGATTAATAATTATATGAAGCTTCAAGACGATATAGCTAAAATCCTAGTACCAGTAATCGAAGACAAAATAGATTAAAAACAAGGACCGCTAATTTTTTTATTTTTACAATACAACACACTCCAACCAAATTTTGTTTTTTTGGTAGAACTTCCTTTTTAAATACGACAACCAATTTGGCTGGCCAATCCCACGCTTCACAGAACAGCTATTAAGTTGCCCCAAGTCGGAATCCATTACGATCCAACGAAAATTGGAAACTTCACTCACAAGCGTTTTTGAAAAAATATTGGGCCCTGTTGGATAAAAAACCTTGGGTGGTTCGTTCCCATCCCAAACTTCTATTCGGTGGAAAACTGCTCGCGACTCAGAATGTATCTTTACAGTGGCAAATAAATCTTGAATCCAGATTCTACCAGAAAGAAGATTCCAATTGGGAAGCCAGTTCCAGAAACCGCTCTCTTCCACATGAAACCGGTTTGAGCCAAATATCTGAGGGTATCCAGAAAACTCAGAGAGTTTTGCAAGTTCGTTTGCGAGAGCACTTGAGTTTGAGTCCAAACTTCCATTCTTGCGACGAAGAACATAGCTACTAAAAATCGGATTCGTAATCTTTTTCACATATAGACTTGTTAGATTTTCTGAGAATGGTTCTGATTTTTCCATCTGTTGCGAATTTTCTTTGATACGCTCAAATTCGGAGATAAACTCTTCCACAATCCAAGGATGGGAAAAATTGGTGAAAAATTCTAAATTTTTATCTCGCGCTGAAACAGAATAGTTATATGATCCAACTAACACTTCTTTGCTATCGATAATCATTGTTTTATGATGCAATAAACCTCCATAAAAATTTTCATTTTCAAAGAGGACATCTTCATTTCCTTCTTTGTATATAGCAGATGGAAAAGGCAACTCTTTTGCCAAAAAAGAGCCCTCTGGGTTGACTGGATGATTGTAAATTCCCTCAACCCGAATACCCTTTCTAGCCTGGTCAAGAAGCGCATATGAAATTAGCGGATCAAAATGGGAAAAAATTAGGTAACGTACGGATTCTTTAGCTGAATAGATAGATTCTATAATGTTATCTTGAATGAGCCTTCCGGATTGAGGAGAAATATGGTATATGCCGCCGCCGATAAAACTAGTTCCTCGATTAGAACTTTGATCCAATTCAGAACGCAAGGATAGATACTCTTCATTTATAACATTTTGCTTCCAATAGACATTGTGATCCCTCTCAAGTCCATGACTTGTAAAATTCCCTGTCCCGAGAAACATCTTAGTCTCATCAAAAAACCATATTTTAGTATGGTGGATTCCCGATCCTTTCCATATCTTCACATCTATTCCGAGTTTATGACATTCCTCGTAATCAGTATCCGCATCACCAAATAGTTCAATTTTTACTCCTTGTTTTTTTTTATCGGCTAACTCCGAAATAATTTCGAAATCATTGAAACTGTAGATGTAACCGACTATTGAAATTTTGGCATTTCGGATTTCTTCAATAATAGCTCGTTTAACAGCATGTTTTTTATCGAGAGGAGAATTTCGCCCTGGATAGGAAAAATAAAGGGAAGTTACTGGGATTTGTGAAATTAGCAAATCAAAGATAGGATCTTTTTCTTCTTTTTTTCAGTTCTTGGTGTAAAATAAGACAGCCAATG
>JAPZTS010000031.1 GCA_027533185.1 Leptospira sp.
AGTTTTTCGAATATACATACGGCGAATTCCAAATACAAGAATTGTAAGGCTGTATAGTAAGGTATAATGAAATGATGGATACTTACCCAAAAATAAGACACCGTTATTTGTTGCAAAAAAATAAACAAAACAAAAGTAAAGGAATACAAACAAAAGATAAATATTTCGAAATACATTCCAATTCCAGCGAATATCAAATTCACTTGATTTCAATTTCAGAAAACTCCATGTGAGGCCCAATGCGAGGGAGGCAACCGCAAAAAGATTCGCTAAACCGCCGAACCAGGTAGGACCATAAAAAGAAGCTTTTCCGAAATATGCTAAACCTGCAAAACTAAGCATGGCTCCCAAACCGATGAAATCCTCTTTCTTCCGATCATTTTGGAATCGAATTCCAAGGTTGTTCAAAAACGATTTTGGAGGTTCGTTGCCAATCAAGATATAGAACGAGTCGTAAGGAATTTTTTTAGATCCCGTCTCAGTTTTGATAAAAAGTTTTTTCTCTAAAATTTCGGTGACGGAAGCATTGTAACAAACTTTCAATTTCCCCGATTGAATTAAACCTTCGAGACGGTCTTGGTTTTGAGACTTTGCACGTGAAAACTCAGATTTTCGATAAACAATTGTTATAGATTTTGCATAAGATGCGGAGGCGATTGCGGCTTCCAGTGCAGAATCTCCACCCCCACACACGACAACATCTTGGTTTTTTGTTTCAGCTGGATCTATGAATCTATGGAATACAGAATGTAAGGTTTCGCCAGGTATTCCAAGTCGATTTGGATTTCCGGATTTCCCTATTGCAAGAATGATTGAATTGGTCTGGAAGCTATTCCCAGATTCAGTTAAGACCGTATAATATCCATTCCTCCTTTCGATTTTTGCAATTTTTTCGCCGTAGCTAATTTCCAAATTTGCCTTTTGCAATATTTTATTTAAAGACTCTAATAGTGATTCCTTGGTTCCATCTGAGATCACTAATTTTGATTCGACTTGAAGGTCTTTTGGTTCTGCAAAAATAGGTTTCCCCTTCGGATATCCTTGTATCGTTTGAAATGCTAGATTACTCTCTATGACCCGAATTCTTTTTCCAAGCTTTTTTCCTTCCAATGCACAAGCTATGCCACTTGGACCTGCGCCAATGATTACTGCATCCAAAAACTCGGACCGATTTATCGGAATATGTTTCCATACTTTTACTCCGCTATCCACTGCTAATTTAAGTAGCGGAACACCCGTTAAATCTCCGATGATAAATACATTTGGGAGATTTGACTCATATTTTTCATTGAGAATCGGATAGAATTCCACTTCACCCTTGGGGGAATTCCCATCCAACCACTGAAAGAATTTTTTTGGCCACATATCAATTGGACGGAGCTAGCCTAGGTAGCGAAAAGGAAAAATTTGTGCCTTTTTTCAGTTCAGATTCTATCCTAAACTCTCCACCTTGGTTCTCAATGAGTTCAAAGGAGACAAGCAAACCTAAACCCGTTCCTTTTTCTCCTTTGGTTCCATACTGAGTAGACACACCTTCCTTTCTATTTATAGACATAAGCGTTTGTTCTGTCATCCCAACCCCTGAATCGGTTATATGGAACCAAATCATATTTCCTTTATTTTCCCAGTCCATAACGACCTGTCCACCTTCCAAAGAATACTTGATAGCATTTGAAAGAACATTTCTCAGAATCGTTGAAGTATTTCTCTGATCGCAGTATACTTCTAAATCCAAAGGGATTTTTTGAACTATCTGGATATTTTTTTCCGAAATTTGGAATCGTAATAGTTCGATTACATCGTCAATGATTTGTTTTACTAATACATACTCCTGAGTAAAATTTAATTTTCCAGAATCTTTCCTAACCCAGTCCAATAGATTTTCAAGAATCATATAACTTTGATTTGTATTTTTTCTGAGCTCTTTAAGTGATTTCAACAATTGGCCCTTCTCTGGTAAATCTTCAATAAGAATATCTAAAAAAGTACTCATTGATCCAATAGGACCTTTTAAATCATGTGCTAAAATGGAAAAAATTCGATCCTTATTAAAGTTACTTCGAATGAGGAGAGATTGATTTTTATATACATTCCGCAGGAAGTAAAACATAAAAAAGGAAAGAAGCGAAATACTGGATACGACACAGGTAATACGCAAAAAATTAATAATAAAACTTCTCGGATGAATAGAGTTAAACTCATATTGATAACTTTTACAGAAGAATTCAAAATAATCGTATAAAATCAAATTCAGCACTAAAAAGAAAAAAATCAGAAATTTATTTTCATAGGAGAATAAAACAAAGGGAAGAATAATAAAGATAAGATAAAAATAATGAATTCCTGGTTCTGGGCCTAAATAAAAAAACGCAGAAAATGTTATTGGAACAGATATAAAGGAAATTAGGATCGTTTTTGCTAGGTGGTATTTTCCAATTTTATTTAAATAGAATACACCAAACAAACCAAATGCGATACCGCCATTTACTAGAGTTACGGGAATCAAACCAGGTATCTGAAAATAGAAAAACAAAGCTGTATATTGTACGTTGGACAAAATCACAAGTACTGTAACTAAATTAGTAATTTGAACTCGCACGAGTGAGTCAACAGTTAAGTCGTTAGTTTTCCCGACGTCTAATACTCGCGAGACCCACTCAATAAGCTTTTTCATGAATATCCACAATGAAGTATGTTACATCATCGCTCAAACGGTTTGAAAATTTTTTAATTTCTGACAAAACGGCGGAATTTGCTTTCTCAACCTCTACTTGCTGAAGTGATTCCAAAATTGATACCAATCGTTTCTCACCGAAGAGTTCTTTATTGCTGTTTTGCGCTTCTGTAACTCCGTCCGTATAGAAAAAGAATCGATCTCCTGGAGCAAAGAACGTTTGGATACTTTCCAGAGTAATATTTTCTCTCCAACCCAAAATTGGACCTTTACCTACGAGCGTTTCAATGTGACCAGTTTTGGAGTTTAGATAAATAGGGCTTGGATGACCCATAATCGCATATTTGAGAATATTTTGTGTAAATTCAAAATTACAACAAACAGCCGTTATATAATTTTTTTCTACGACTGGTAACATTTTTTGGTTTAGCTCAATCAGAAGTTCAGCAGGATCTTTTTTTTTGGAAACTTGCTCGTAGAAATTTACTTTTAACATACTGGCAATAAGAGCTGCTGCAATTCCATGTCCTAAAACATCACAAAGTAAAAAGGTAATCGAACCATCTTCGTGGATAAAATAGTCAAAGTAATCCCCTCCAATTTTTTCCATAGGAAGAAATGTAGAGTCAACTGACAAACTTTTATGTCGAAAATGCATCGGTGGAATCAACTTTGCTTGTAAACCAGCAGCAATCAAAAGATCATCATTTAGAATTTTGTATTGTTTTTCAAGTTCTTGTGTCCTAAGGATTACAATCATCTCGAGGGACTCATTTAAATTCCGCAATTCTCGCTTTGTTCTCGTACTTTGTAATGCAATCGCAAATACCCCACTAAAAAGAAATGAGATAATTCCGTATTGAGTAAGGTATGCATTTTGGCCGGTAACAAAATCAGTAACAACGTCCATAAGACCAAAAATTGTAGCCACCAAAGCACCAATAGACACTACAATTGCTTCCAATGACCTGGCATAATTTCGGAATAGTAATAGAACCAGAATTGGTACTTTAATTCCAAGCAAAACATACCAGGAGTAAACTAAATAGAAACGAAAATCTGGAGACATTTCAAATAACTGCAAAAATGCGAGAATTGAGTCTAACAAAAACGTAATAACAGCGAGTTTGGAAATTCTTCGATCAAATAAAGAATGAACGAATAACATAAGAAATACGGGAAATAAAAACTGGCAAAAGAATAATAGGCGAATCAAAAGTTCCGGATTTAAACCAATAAAATGAATTTTGTTTAATGCAGGAAGGCGCCACCCGACAAAAAAAATAGCTGTAAGTGCAAGATAAAGACCAGATTTCGAGGAACGATTGAGGGCATAACCAATCCCTTGTTGCAAAAAGATTCCAAAAAATAGCGCAGCCATTATAATCTGACCAACATCTTCGTAGATCATCCGATCTTTGATTTCATCTTGGGATCCAAAAATTGGAACTGAGCGAAAAATCCCGCAACGAAATTCGTTTTCTCTACATTCGATTTTTATTTCTAAAGTATTTTCACCTAGAAGTAACTTTGAGAGCGGAATCTCATAGTATCGAACTTTATGCCAATATGGGTAGTAGTTAGGCGAAAAACCACCTGTTCGACCGATCAACATTCCGTTCCAGTATGCTTCATCTGCCGAGTGGATTCTATCTAAGTTGATAGCATAAGAATAATCGGGAATTTTATCAAAAGAAAGTTTTAACTGGTAAGTCCCAACAATAGGAACAGAATATCCCTGATCTAGTAGAGGTTTACCAATTTCAACAGGCAAAAACTCACTACCTCCATCTACCTTAAATTTCCAGCCTTTCTCAAGACGAATCGTCTCAGAAAACAAAGATATATTTATATTCAAAGTTACAAATATTATGGAAAATATAGTTTGGAATTTCACTTTTAAACCTTATTCATGGTCCGAATGGATATTTTTTTTTGCGGACTTTTCGAATTCCAATACTCTTTCCTTACTCATTCCAATTAAATTGTGTTTCAGAAATAAAGAATCACCCAAAAAATCGGAGGATAATCGTATCTCCACAACACGATACCAAACCTCACCTTTTGGAACTGTGAAAGCATGATTTACACATAGGCACTTAAATTTAAATCCAAAACTGTGTTCTACAGGTAATGCGGAATGTGGAGCAGCAAAAAAATAAATATCCTGATCGGAAAGATTTTCCATGACCAACATAAAGGCTTTCTTTCGGCCAGGGGCCAACTCTAATTCTCCATTTTCTATCTCTCTCCCATATGGCTTCTTTTTATCCAGAGCAATTGATGTTGTTGTCCAAAGTGCTAAAGGTTGGCCACCAGCTAACTCATGTATTGACATTTTCAATGGGAGATTTGTATACTCCCATTGAACCTGAATCTTAACCACCTTACTTTGGCTAGGATCTTTAGGTGTAGATCCGCTTTCACTCGTTTCTATCTTTGTCTTTTTACCGAATCCGCAAAGAAAGAGTATTAAAAGTAAAATTCGGACAAGTCTCATCTATTCTAAGGTTAATTCTAAAATTGAAAAATCTAAATTCTTTTTATCTTTATTCAGAAGATAGAATTTTTTTCCATGAGATTCGAGTTGGATTACTTCTTGGAAGATTTTTTCTGTTTGATTAGGGTCAGGATTTTTAACTAAATTGCAGTCACGACCACATCCATTGCAGTCACCACCTCCATAATCTAAAAAATTGGTAAAAGTCTGTTTTCGTAAAAAACCAAAGATACGTAAAGTGATCAGTCCCTGACTTGTAGTTTTTACTTCGTAATTTCCGAGACCATAGAAACGGCTTGAGCTCTCTTCACCATTGTCGAAATCGGAACGAGATGTACTTCCTTCTAAAAAGAAAGTTCCGTCACTTCGGAGCCGTATCGTCCAGTCGCTCGATGTGGGAGGATTCAATTCCTCTTCAGTGGAGGGAGGCATATCTTCAGTGTTAGTTGAACTGGGAGTATCTACTACCTCATCTGTTTGAATTGTCGCAACCTCTGTTCCCGTCAAACCTCGATTTAGAACTTTAGCCAGACTTGCTTTTTGAAAAAAATCAAAGTTAGACTTCGCTGTCTCTTTGGATTTGGAGAGTGTATCAATTACAATCCAATCAGAACCATGCCCAAACCGAAGCTCAGAGAGGACAAAACCTGACTCAGAGTAACCTGGATACAAGGAATCAACTGTTAATTTTAGAGACTTCCCTTCGAAAGTTTTAGAAAGACTTATCTCTTGGCTTCCCATTGTATCTTCTAAACTAACAGACTCAGAATATCCATTATCGCCTGTCAGAGTAAACTCTTTAACTCGGCCGTTTTTAATACAATGGACATCTGATCTTTGGTACCCATTCCAAAAGCGAAGTTTCGAAATACTTTGCGTTTTTTCAAATTCAAAATTTAAAACAACCCCTTTACCTCCTTTTTTCGAGGCATAGGCATTTTCATATTTTGAGTCAAAAAGATTGAGAGGAGAATAACTAACTTCTGGGCTCGCCGTTTCTGAGGCAGTCACCTTCGCGGAAACAAGTTCAGGTGAAATTGGTTTATAAGCTTTTCCTTTTTCATCAAAGAACTTGACTCCCTTTAGACAGATATCTTGGTTTCTCTGAAAATTTAGAGTTACTGAACGAGCTTGCACCACGGGCTCAAAAACCACCTGATCATTTAATGTCTGTACATCGGTACTTCCATACACTTCATCAAAATTAACGTAAGCAGCAATACGATCTTTAAAGCTACCTGCACAACTTTGAATTTGAACCTTACTGAGCGCAAAGGCTTCATCGGCGTAAAAGTGAACCTTTACGAACTCGGCACCTTTTTCCGCCTTCCATTCGTTCCCATTCAAAATTTCAAAAGGCAGACCCGATTCCATGGAAGTGGAAGTGACCATAGAGATATTGATTTTTTTACCACAGTGAACCGTAAAAAAAAGGATCCCAATGGCTGATAAAAGTTTTTGTTTCATAGACTCCCCAGAGATTGTCCGAAAATCAAATTCTATAATTTGTATCAAGGCAAGAAATTTTTATCTTTTGGTTGTTGCTTTTAAAGCTCTCTCCCAAGATTTTTCATCCATCGCTCCCACGATCCAAACGCCATTCACTTGAAAACTTGGAATATTTTTTACGCCGAGCGACTTTGCCGTTTTATATTCTTTTAAAACTTTTTCAGAAAAGGGAGAAAGCTCTTCATCTGTCTGACAACCAGGAACAGAGATAGATCCTAACTGATAGAGCAATTCAACCGATTTAGAATATTCGCTTCTAGCTTTAGCCCAAATACAATTTGAAATGCTAAGTGGTCGCAAACCATCTTTAGAATCTACATCCAAGGGGAAGGATTGAAAGTACCAAGAAATCTTTCCTTTGTATTTTTCTATGATTTTTTGATTTGCAGAACTTGATTTTTTACAATACGGGCAATTAAAATCACTCCACTCGACCACTACCCAATCTGGATCAGAACTTAGAAAACGTGGACCCTCCGACTTTGGGATAAATACAGCACCTAACAATGGACTGCTTTTTTCGCCAATAGAAGACAACATCCTCGACCATACAATCCTCGTCCTCATTTCATTTCGGACTCTTTCAATAGTCTCAACATGAAGTGGTTTTTTTCCTTCTTTTAGAAGGGCCGCCTGTATATCAGAATCAGAGACACTCTTTTTTGTCTGTTCTTTCCAATCTTCCAACGTAAGTTTTTTTCCTTCAGCGGCCTGAATGAGTTTTGAGAGCACCTGGGAGTCCCCGAGGAGAAAACGGATTTCTCTCTCAGAAAATAGGGCATCCTCTGGACTATCCGCCTGGGTTGCTCCGGCACAGTATCCAAAAATCAATACAAATACCAGGACAAAAAGAGGGCGATGCGAGTTGACGGACATATCCAACAGCTTTTGAACCAAGTCCATTTTTTGACCAGAACTTCCCTCTAAATGCAATTTAGACTAGGTCTAATCATTGACAAAAATTGAATTCAATAGAACAAGGAATGTATGGACCCCAATTACGAACGTGTGAAGGAAATTCTCGAAAAACATGGAATCCGTCCCACGAGCCAACGATTAGAGATGGCAAACTTGATTTTGAAAGAGCACCAGCACTTACAGGCAGAGGAAGTATTCCACCTTGTGAACAACCACTTTCCGCATGCCTCCAGGGCCACAATCTTCAACAATCTCAAGCTTTTTTCCGAAAAGGGCATACTCGGGACCTTAGAAGTCAAAGCGGGCGTAACCCACTTCGACTCGAACCGAAGTCGACACCACCACGCTGTTTTAGAATCTACAGGAGCCATAGTGGATGTTGAACTCAGCGAAACCTTGGAGGAACAAGTATTGAAAGAGCTTTCCAAAAGCTTTGAACAAAAAACCGGCCGAAAATTGGAAAACTCAAAATTAGTCATCACTCTGAAAGGTGATTAAACGTTAAAGATTTAATATATACTTACTTTTTGATTTTATCCCTATATTTAATCGCAAGGGCTGAAGCATTCCATTTTACTCGATTGTAGATAAACAGTAAAATGCTTTTGCTTTCTGTTTCAAATCGATAATTCATGATATCATCCCCTCCGAGGGCCTTGGACTTTGTAAGGAGTTCGGAATACCCAGTTTCTCCTTTTAGATATACATAGAACCAAGCGACAAATTCACCTTGCGTATCAACTGTTCCTAATATTTGGTAATCATCTGATGTGAGAGTATATGCCGTTACATTTGCCGCATAACCTGGAATACGAACTTCCGTATAAACACAGCTGTATAAAATACTAACAGCTAACAAACAAACTACCAAAAAACTTCTTTTTTGATTCATAATTTTCCCCGCAGTATCGTCTAAAAAAAGGTACCCTACAAAAATCCCTAAGTCAACCCAAATGTTATAAAAAACTTCGATCAAAAACCCTGTCTTCGCGTGGATATATTTATCCTTCATACTTCTGTTTGGTGCGATTAGTGTATTTAAGTTACCAGTTTGCAAACTTCCAGATGTAGACTTTCCTATCGTGAATATTTCTCTAACCTTGAAAGGAGCTTCTGCAAGCATTACCAAAGAATTAGTACTCAACCGTGATGTAGATGCCGCCTTACAAGAAATCCAGACGATGTACCCATTATTTGGGTGATTTTTATTGCAGATCAGTTTACTGCAAAAGACAAAATGATTTACTTCAATAAGTCTTTGAAGGACCAATTCCAGAAGTTTTCCGGGGCCGGTGAGATTTTTTTGGGATGTTACCCCGAACGAGTTATCAATGTCGATTTGGACCCCGTTAAACTAACGTAAGCCAAATGTATTCAGGCTCTCCGGAAAGAACTTCCAAAGATTAACAAAAAAATAAGTTATTCGGCCTAAGAGCTATCACTTATAGATTTTTCCTAGGGGAGAGAGGGTATCCCACTGATGTTTAACTGAAAGGTCGAGATTGGAATGAGTTGGAATCAAAAGCGACAGAGCTTATCCAACTCTGGAAGTCCATTCCCGATATTACTTACGTTGATACAGATCTCATTCTCAGTTTTAACATCTATAGCTTTAATAGAATCATTCTACTGTTAGGCCTTGTAAAAAAAATCGATTCTCCTTGTGGAATTTATCGATCTCTACCACATAACAGAAACTTTCTTGATTGATACAATAACAAGTGCTTGTCCCATCAGACTGAAACCTATCCTTATGACTACCTCTACCTCGTTAGACGCAGCCTTGCCAACGGCCCTTTCCCTGGGTCTAGGAGCGGAAACACGAATCCATATGGCACAGTTGTTATCTTAGGTGGTATGACTTTGTCCAGCATTGTAACTCTGTATTTAGTACCTGTGACTTACCCCATAGGGGAATCCCGAAGAACATAAAATTGGTGCGATGTGCAAAATAATTTTTCAATCTACTAAAAATAATTTCTTTACTTTCTCTCAAAAATTTGGTTCAATCCTCCCTGATTTAGGAGAAATAAATGCAAAACAAACAAATAAGGCTGCTAGCAACCTTGTTGTTGCTTAGCTTTGTTGCTTGGAACTGTACATCAATTGGACATGACGCAACAATGAAATCGCAACTCAGTGTTTCCACTGACGAACACAAAAACGTCGCAAGACCTTTGGAAGTAACTCATGACATCCAAAGTGCAAACATCACTGGAGAGGCGGAAGGATCTATCATCTGGATTCCGATCGTTTTTGATGTTGCGGTTGGTGGTGTAGGTGTTCTTGGGCAAGTAGTGGGAACTGTTGTGTCTGGATTGGGTTCTGGAATTTCGGCAATCCCTTACGTAGGAAAGAGCGCTGGAGCATCAGTGAAGAACGGCGGTAACACTGTCGCAAATCTTGGTCCAATCATTTCTAATGCGTTGATCCTTCCTTTGGCAGCAGAAGCTGAAAACAAAGCGATCTACTCAAACAACATAGACGGTTTGATGAGAACTCGCGTTGAAGCAGCGATCACTACAAAGTGGATCATTCTGAAAAACTATAAAGTAACCGTAACTGGAAAACCAGTAACCATCAAAACAATCGGTCCACTTAGTGAAGCTCGTCTAACAAAAATTGCTCTATTCGAAGCTGAAGCAAAGTATGAGGATAAAAAATGAAGAAAGTACTTTTAATTTCTACACTTGCAATTGCAGCGAGCTTTATCGGATGTAAGTCTTTTGGTAAAGACAATGCTTCCTACCACCCTGAGCTCGATGTAACAACTCAAAAGGTTGTAGTACGACCAACTGAGTCTACTCTTGAAGTTGACCACAACAACTGGGTAGAGGGAGTTTCTTACAAAGGTAAAACTCTTTTCGGAGTTCCTTTTTTTGAAAACCGTTTCGTAGTACCTACACTTTTAAACAAAGAAGGTTACGATCCTTATACTCTTGATGCAATCAATGACGCGATTGTAAAAGCTAATGCAGATTCTTTCCATGTTGTAAAGGCTCAAGCAGAAGTGTATGCATTCCCATTGAAGCAACTTCCACTCTACTCTACAGTTATTGTGAAAGTAAAAGGTCACCCTGTTAAGTTTAAATTCCTCGGACCAGTTTCTGAAGCAAAAGCGGACGAAATCTATGCAAGAGGAGCTTCTCGTGACGGATTGAGCTTGGATGCTGCAACACCAATTTACCCTGTGAAGCAACCAAAACCAGAAGCTTGCTGTAAAAAATAAAGTAAGCTTAGTTTAGCGATAAAAGGACAGGTTTTTGCCTGTCCTTTTTTTTTAAGACGAACTAGTAGCATTTTTTTTCAAATCATCCTCTATTTAAATGGATACAACCAACCAAAGTTTCTCGAAAGATTTTCCTAAGGTCGCCTTTTATGGCGTAGGCGCTGTTACCATAACAATGATTCGCGCCTTTCTTAAAAACGAAATTCCATTTACGATTCTTTGCAAATCGACGGACAGGTTGAATATCCTGAAAAAACCCATTTTGTTTCAAAAGGGGAATGGGAAATTAGAGGCTTTGGAACTAAAAAACCGATTGAAACCTGTTCAAAACTGTATCGATCGATTCGATTGGATTGTATTAGGATGCAAACAAGATCATCTACCGATCTATATGGAAGACACAAAAGAATTCCTTTCCGATGAAGGAAGGTGGATATTCATTCAAAACGGATTTCCTGAAAGTCGATTCCGAGAAAAATCAATGCATATCGTAGGAGGAGTTATTGGATGGAATACAAAACTCATCTCCTCCGAAGGGAACCGCGATCAAATCCACTACCAACAAACGAATCCCGGTGCCCTCATCCTAGGACCTATAGGAAAGTTTGATCAGGATTCCATACTACCGAGAGAAAGTAACGATACTCCTGTCTTCTATTCAAAACTCGATTTTTGGAAGGTAAACCTTGCACCTCACATCCCAGTTATACTTACAGAAAATTTAACTGGATTTAGGTGGCATAAATTAGGAATCAATTGTATTATCAATGGACTCGCGGCTTCTAAATATCAAAGTCTAGGTCCGTTGTTTCTAGATAGAAAAAACAGATTCCTAGCGATCCACCTACTAACAGAAGTTCAAATGATTATGGACAAACTCCAAATTCGAGAGGAGGTTGTGCCTGGTTCTATTTCAATCAGGAAATTGAGTCATGGGAAAGCTGGGCTACCGACCCTTCTGAAACATCTCGTATTGATTTTTTTGGGTTTGAAATACTTTCAAATCAGAACGTCTATGGTACAAGATCTGGACAAACAAATAAAAACAGAAATTAGCTATATCAATGGTTATGTGGTTAAATCAGGACGTGAATTGGGAATACCAACTCCTTACAACCAGGCTATTTTAGAACAAGTTGAGGCTAGGGAAAGAACGTATCTCTAAAAAAATGCCTCAGTATCTTTGCCGATTCTTATGCAGAAAAATCAAAAATTATCGACCCAATTGGATGAGTTCTGAAATAGAATGATTCGATTCTAGGGCATGACGTAATTTTTGTTTGGTTTTAATGGAATACATATTGCGACGGCCATCTTTTGTCCGCTCAAGTATTTTTGCATCAATAAGATCTCGAACGATCGCCTGGACAGCCCGTTCTGTTATCCCAACAAGCGTGGCAACATCTTTCAGCCGCGAGCCTGGATCTTTACTCAAACAAATGAGGACATGCGCATGGTTTGAAAGAAATGTCCATTGATTCAATTTTGGTTTAGTTTGAGTGGAGTTAGATAGGGATTCTTTTTTCGCCATTTCTATTTCAGTGGTAAGAAGAACCTACGGAATGTAAATCAGAAATTTGGCTTTAAATATCTAGGAATCGGAAAATGATACTCTCACATAAGTACCAAATTCCACTGGGTTCCACCTACGTTCGTGACACTAAGATCATCAAGTTTGCCAGTATCTTGGTCAACACGCAACCGAATTAGATTTCCCGTTTTATTGGCAACGAAAGCAAAATTCCCTGTAGGATCGATCACCATAAATCGAATGTCGGAAAAGCCTGTAGCAACAGTGCTTGCATTTTGAAGGATTCCGGTAGATGGATCCACTACAAAACAAGAGATTGTACCAACTGACGAATTTACAAAATAAACAAACTTTCCATTTGGATGGATTGCACTGGAGTGGGGAACGGCCGAATGATTTGTATCCGCGACTGTCGAAAGAGCTCCCGACTCCCTGTTGAGTTCCAGAACGCGCAGATTCGGAGAAGAACCTACGAAAACATACCTTCCATTCGGATGAAACGAAAATAAGGCTTGGCTATCAAATGATGGACTTGTTCCTTTTTGAGTTAGAATTCCGGACGTTGGATCTATGGAATACGAAGAAAGTTGCGTAACAGTTGGACCTATTGTGAGCAGATATTTCCCAGTTGGATCAATGGATACAAATGTTACAGGTAAGGTAGCATAGGTTGTGACGGGTGTTAAGGTTCCATTGCTCCCTATCGAATACTGACTCACAATGTTAGCAGTTTCGTTTGCAATATAAAGGAATTTACTATCTATCGAGATTGCGATATTCCTTGGATTAGAACCTGTATTAACAGCTGCGCCAAGTAAAGATAAGGAACCGTTGTTACTATTGATACTAAATTGTGAAATCGTATTGCTATCAAAATTACCCGTGTAAAGATAGCGACCAAAAGGATCAGTTGCAATTCCTGTAGGAGATATTCCAGTTGGCTGGGTATTCAACCAAGTAACCTCACCTGTTAGATGGTTAAATGATGCTATAGTTACTTCATTCGCATCATCCAAACTTGCATACAAATATCCAGAAAATACGGTCACAGGACAGGAGACCGAAATATTTTCTCCAGGAATTTTTGCCTGAATCACTGTCTTTCCATTCGAAACTCCGGTAACCAATCCAGACCCGTCAACAGTTGCAACAGATTGGTTTGCAGAACTCCATTCTATTCCTGAAGAGGAAGGAGCTCCCCAAACAAAAATCGTCCCATTTAGTTTTTCTTTTGTTCCCCTTTTAACTCCTAAGAAATTTTTATCCAACTGTATCCTTTTTTCATTTAGAAAAAGTAAAGCAAATAAAGGGTTTATATTAGATTTAGAATTCTCCAGCCAAAACAGTCTTTGCACGAATGGGTTGACCAAACAAGCACTAGTCGTAATTTGCATTCCAATCAATAATATGAGGAAGGAAATACGTTTAAACATGTAAGCCTCGATTTTATCTAAATTCAAAGTAATGTGAAAAACAAAACCAAATGATGGAATTTTTTATCGTATAACAAAGTTTCACCTGGATTTCTTTTAGCTATAATTCTCAATCCAAGTATACAAATTTGAAAGTAAAATTCCCTCTTCCTTTCTGTTGAGTAGATTTATGTCTTAGTCAGGAAATCGAAGAGAAAAATTAACTGCAAAAAAAAGCGACTCGATCTCAAACACATTCCATAAAGAAAGATTCCATACGGGACTCTTAAATCTCAAGAAAAATCTTTGCCAAGAACTAGAGAAAAAAGGCGAAAATGGAATCGTACGTTCAAATTTCTGAAGGAAACTAGAAAATGGGAGATTACTTGCTTTCATAGATGGCTTGTTATATTTAGTTTTTGAACATCCGTACGGAAAAAATTCTTGTCGCGGAAGCTACGGAGACTCAATGTTCGAGAGGTAAAATGAAATTGAAGCTCAATCGGTTACTAATTCCCTTTTTCCTATTCACATACCTAGAATGCAATCCAACCAATTTAGCAAATCCTTGCGACCCAAAGTCTGATTCCTTTTTTACACAATTGATACTATCTTCCGCATCAGAATCAGGGTTTTGTCTCGGTCAAATTGTAAACAGTGGCAACCCATATCCTTTTTCCGATTTTACATTCTATAAGAATATTCCGGTTTCTATATTTCCGACGAATAACAGAAGTTCGGAAATTCGTTTGGTACCTCCTCCACCGGAAGGATTGGTTTTAGATAGTAACAATGGTGTTCTTTCTGGCCAAGCAACGACAACCTCCGAAAGGATCCAATATCGTGTGCTCCGCAAGGGAGCTGAAGTCGCGCAAATAACGATTGAAGTCAGAGACTTGGTTGCATCTCGAGTATACGGTCAGTTCGGAAATCTGAATTCAAATGTTGAAAATAATGATGGCTTTGGTGGCATCGGCGTAGCAAATTCTGGAAATTTATCTTTTCCTGATCAAATTACGACAGATGATACGTTCGGATTGTATAGTTTGTCCGGATCTAGGATTTTGTATTTCCCTAATGGAGAATTCAATCAGGCAACCAGAGTGTATGGCCAAAAGAATGTTTTTTCATGTGATGTTCCCAATCTTTCTGATGGGAATAGCTGTTTGGCGGGTCCAGGTCCAACGGCCGAGACTCTGCACACACCACGAGGTTTGATTTTTACCAAGGAAGGTAATCTTATTGTATCAGATAACCAAAACCGAAGGATTCTTTCTTTTGCATCTAATGCAACAAATGCGAGTCGAGTCTTTGGTCCGACCGACTTTAACACGCAAGGTGGAGGCGGAACTTCTATTTCAGTCTACAATTCCCCATATGGTTTGAGTGAATCACCTAAGGGAGGTTTTTACCTGGCGGATCGTCTTGGTAGCCGTGTTTTGTACTTTCCAAAGGACTCAAACTTGCCTACTGAAGTTTACGGACAGCCTGATTTCAATTCAAATGGGGCAGCTCAATCTGCATCTGGTCTCAATTCTCCAAGAGCTGTAGTTGCCGATTCTAAAGATGGAATTTACGTAGCCGATACCGATAACAATCGAGTATTGTATTTTCCCACAGGAAGTAAGGTCGCCGAACGCGTATATGGCCAAAGCACTTTCTTTAACTCAGCTGGCTCTGTTACAAGAACAGGATTATTTAGTCCAGGTGGTGTGGCTCTTGATCAAAGTGAAAACTTGTATGTGGCTGATACGGGAAGTTCTAGAGTCCTCATTTTCCCAAAAACCAACCAAACCTCTGGAATCTCAGCATTTGCTGTCATTGGTCAATTCAATAATTTTAACTGCAACGCATCTAATAATAATGGCAGTTGTATTTCTGCTGGAGCCAATGCGTCCACATTGTACTTTCCCGCAGGTGTACACTTTGACAAAAAGGGAAAACTCTATATTGCAGACACAAGCAACAACCGAATTCTTGCCTATTAACAATTATTAGTTGGCACCGGAAGCAAGCTACTCTGTTTGACTCCTGCTCGACTGGGCATCCTGCCCACACTCGCGAGCTTCGCAATCCTGCTCCGCCTCCGCCAAATCAGAGCAGTTGCTTCCTAGAAAAATAGTTACCACACATAACAATCTTTAGTTTTATATGCCGTCAGAAGGTTAAAAACAAAAAAAGCCTCCGATCTTACGACCCAAGGCTTCTCCCAACAAGGCTACATGTTTTCCCATCTCCTGCCAGCTGAACTTCCTGTTCAGACTGGCGAGCTACGCAATCCTGCTCCGCTTCCGATGGAAATACATTCCGCCAGAGTTACTTAAGATAGAAGAGTAACACCCCCACAAATAAAAAAGGCTCTGAACTTTGATTCAGAGCCAATCCCAACTTTTATATACGACAAAGGTTCCATCCTTTTGACTCTCCCCATCCACGTTTGATTCTCATCAACCACGTCGAGGGAAAGTCCGCGGAGCACCAAGCGGCACTGCTGCGACTGCGAGCGCCCGACCGCCAAACAGAACATAAATCAACAAACAACGCTTTCATGATATACAAGATCGCAATCTTGTATATTGTAATATGGTCAAGTCGATCGAGCGATTAGTATCACTTGGCTGAATCCATTACTGAACTTACACCTGTGACCTATCAACCAGGTCGTCTGCCTGG
>JAPZTS010000016.1 GCA_027533185.1 Leptospira sp.
GTGACGAATGGAAAAGAAATCACTATTTGATTGTTTATCTAGCTTCTTTTTTACCATTCTCGTATGGTTTTCCAACTTCCTACTTCTCAGAGACTTTATGTTTGGTTTTTTTATTACTTCTATTTTTGACCTTTCGCTTCGAAAAGCCCATTGATCTGGTTATCGTACCGGTTTTAACATTCCTTGCATTCATCTCCGACTTCCGAATGTTTTACCTAGGGTTTACATTTTTTGTGATTTTTACAGGAATACGAAGCTCGAGAAAGGCTGCCCAACGTACATCTGTATTTTATAAAAAACGCAACTTGCCATTTTTATTTTTGATAGGCTATTTGATTTTTTTCGTCATTAGTTTAATTTTATTTTCTTCATTTGATTTTTTCGGACCAAACTCATTCGCTTATCTAATCAAACAATGGTATGAGACCTCCCTTTACATTCTCTTACCTTTGTTAACCTTAGGTATAGGACATATACTTTTAAAAACAGAAAAAGAACTCAATACGTACACTGCTTCGGTTGTCGTAGTGATTCTCACAGGGATTTCGATCTACTTTATCTTTCGGGATGTTACCAAAGTAAACCTGGAGCCATGGGAAGAACGAACTAAGTCACTTACAAAAGCATATGGAATGGCCTATATTCTAAAATCGGATCCTATCTATTTACCTAAAGAATTTTCGTATGCGCTTTACTTCCAAACGGGAACCAAGTCCAAATATTTGCGGGATGATAGTTTTACAGACAAAGCTTATTTTTTTGTTCCAGGAATTTGGACGCAAGATTTAGTTTTAATTCAAAAGTCTCTCTTTGGGAAAAAGAGCAGTCGTTTGACGGGATTTGTCCCACTAGGCGAAGATGTATTATTAGTCCAGAAGACAGCAATGGATCGAATTCAGAATACAAGCAGTTTAGAATTTATTTATAAAAAAATGGCTGAGGCCTACGTAGGATTCCGGTCCAGACGACCTTTCGATGGTTATATAGAATTTTTACAAAGGAAGTTTGGGTATAAAAGTTTTTATTAGTTACGATTGCAAAAAATATTGCAAGGGTTTTGCTATTAGCGCAAGTAGTAGTTTTTTACTTTTTCAACGTATTCCTTAGTCTCTCGGTAGGGTGGAACCGTACCATACTTTCTAACAGCACCAGGCCCAGCGTTGTATGCCGCTATTGCTTTTGTTGGATCTTTGAATTCCTGAAATAGAGATTTTAAGTAGGTTACACCGCCCGAGATATTTTCTTCCGGATTGAATGGCTCTTCTACGCCCAATGCTTCCGCAGTTTTTGGCATAAGTTGCATAAGTCCCATGGCACCTTTGGGAGAGACTGCATTTGGTTTGAAATTGGATTCCGCTTTTACGATGGCCTTTACCAACTTTGGATCTATACCCTGTTCTTTGGAGATCCGTTCAATAGTTTCTAGGATTTCATTCGACTTTGATACTTCTTTTTTCTGCTGAAAATCCTGATCCTTGAGGGAATTAGAATCCCAAGGGATAGCGAGTTGGTTCGTGTTTGGGAGATTTGACGGAGTTTCTGGCTCTGCTTTCGAGATTTGGGATCTTTCGGAAATCAGAGCCCTTTCAACGAGTTCCGGGAAGGAAACTAGCTCTTTTGGATTTTTAGCCAGAGTTGCTAGGGATTCCATTCTGTTTAGAATCTGCGAAACCGAGGGAATGTCTTGGATTCTCATACCCGAAATATCGACTGCATTCAGAAATTCTTAAGAAAAATATGTCTCATTCGCGGGTGATGAGTTTTTGCCAATTTTCTGCTGCTTTTGGCTTCAATTCTGATTCCTTTTCTAGCCAAAGCTTCTTTGTGTCTGTAAAAAAGTCTCTATAGAAGAGGTGTAGTTTCCCATTTACGATTAAGTAAGCCTTCGGGTCTACTTCCACTTTGTCCGTTCCCAAACCGAAGGCGTAGGCGCACCAACCTCCAAATGCTGGGAGATACTTTTCCGGCTTCCTTAAAAATTCTTTTTGATTTTGTTCTGAGGAAAACCAAAACTTCACTCCCTGGTAATCCAGTTGGAACCGAGGATCGCCTGATTGAGGTTCTCCCTTGTGGTAACTGACGGGGTCGTATCCGTTTAAGGCTAGACCCTGTTTGTCTACATTGAAGTGCTTTGATATAGCTATAGGAGTTTTGTCGGCAAACAGACCTAAGGCGGCAAATATACAAGTTGTAACTAGGATCAAGGTAAAGGGTGTTCTCTTCGATTTCATATGAGTTTTTCCTTTTGTTTAGGTGCGGTCAAAATTTCCGGCCTTAGAATTTCATGGAGATTTTCTTTCTCCATAAGGCCAAGCTCGAGTACAATTTCCTCGACGGTCTTGTTTTCGGAAAGGGATCTTTTTGCCACGATGCAGGCATTTTCATAGCCGATATAGGGATTGAGAGCGGTGGCAAGACCTGCGGACGATTTGACTCGATTGGCCAATATCTCCTTGTTTGCCGTGATTCCTTTGATGCAGTTTAACTCTAGAGTTTTGCAACCTGCCGTTAGATGTTCTATACTTTTAAAAAGGCTATGTGCGATGATTGGTTCAAAGGCATTGAGTTGGAGTTGTCCTCCTTCGGCCGCCATTGTAATCGTAATATCATTTCCAATTACCTCAAAGGCAATTTGGTTTACTACTTCTGGAATGATAGGATTCACTTTACCTGGCATGATACTAGAGCCCGCTGCCATGGCTGGAAGGTTGATTTCATTGAATCCACCTTGAGGCCCACTCGATAGCAATCGTAAGTCATTGCAGATTTTTGAAAGTTTTGTAGAGATTCTTTTTAGAACTCCAGATAATTGAACAAAGGCACCTGTATCTTGGGTTGCTTCGATTAGGTTGGGCGCTGCCTCCAAAAAGACTCCTGATTCTTCAGATAGAATTTCAATGGCTCGTTTGCTGTACCTAATATCCGTATTTATCCC
This sequence comes from Leptospira sp., assembly GCA_027533185.1. Lineage (GTDB taxonomy): Bacteria > Spirochaetota > Leptospiria > Leptospirales > Leptospiraceae > Leptospira_A. Next base: position 2,936 of record JAPZTS010000016.1, read on the forward strand.
CGTTCCAATTGCTGTAGCACCTAAATTGATCTCGCCGATGAGTGAAATTGCCTCCCTGAGCCGGATATGGTCTTCCCCTAACATAACATCATAGGTCGAAAATTCTTGTCCCAATGTCATAGGGACTGCGTCTTGCAATTGGGTTCTACCGATCTTAAGTAAGTCTTTGAATTCGAGGGCCTTTTCATGAAACGCAAATTGAAGTGATTCCATAGCAGATAATAAGTGTTTTATGGAAAAGATAGTAGCCAAACGGAGGGCTGTTGGATACACATCATTCGTACTTTGCGACATGTTTACATCGTTAAGCGGATGGAGAAATGGGTATTCTCCTTTCCGATAGCCAAGTTTTAGAAGTCCAATGTTTGCAATAACTTCATTGGCGTTCATATTGGTCGAGGTTCCAGCGCCACCTTGGATCACATCTACAACAAATTGGTCGTGGTACTTTCCTTCTAAAATCTCGCGAGTAGCAAATTGAATAGCCTTAAACTTTGTCTCCGTAAGACTTCCCAATTCAAAATTTGCCTTCGCAGATGCAAGTTTTACATAGGCAAGCGCCCTCACCAATTCTGTATAGGTTCCAATTGTTTTTCCGGTAATGGGATAATTTTCCAAAGCACGTAAGGTATGAATTCCATAAAATACTTCGTCATCGATTTCTCGCTCGCCCAATGAGTCTCTTTCTAGCCTATTTACAACAATTCTCATAACAACGCCCTAACGTTTGGACGAAAGAATGTAGACGAAAATTCAAACTTTAAGAAGAATAAAGCTAATGGTTTCTCTATTCAAATTCTTCGGTTTCTCTATTCTGACTTTTTCCTTGATTCGTCTTCCGATTCTCGCGGCACCTGATCCAGTAAAACCAAACGATTGTAGGCAAAAAATTTCTACAGTAGAAACAATCTACGAGCTCTTACCAGAAACCTCTAAATCTTGTGAAGAAATCGCAAAAATCGTCATACAGGACGAAGACGAAGATGGGAACCAAATCCAACCAGAATATAAAGAGTTGTTTTTGACAGTATGCGGATGGAAAAAACAAGGTAAATCCCTTCCTGAGATGAAACAGAATTTAGGACTTCCAAATTCTTGTCCGAAAAAATAGTTGAGTAGTTCTACTAGCAATTACATACTTGGATGCTATTGGAGAAAATATGATCAAAAAAATATTCTTTTTAACACTTGTAATTTGGTCTGCAAATTGTATGATCTTAAACCCGATCGGTTTGACTTACGAAAGGGAAAGAGGTAGCGAAGCTGCAGGGCGTATTACGGATGCCGCGATTCAAGCTGACTTGGTTAATTCTTTGGTTCTAACTGGAGGAAGATTTGCTGGCGTTTCGATATTTAGTATCGTTGCTGCTGACATTGCGAAAATAGAATCTGACAAGTATTATATAAAAGATGATGTGGATCAGTGTGTAAATGATATTAGAGGTTTCAAAGGATTTGCTCTCGGCTCTTTAATTACCAATATTATCTCTTGTAATGATCTAAAAACAGACGGTTACATTTTAGGAGAACCATTCCCAAGTTTATAGACTGTTACTATTTATCTACAATTCGGTTCTTTTTTTTTGAAAAAGGAACCGAAGTCCGCTTCCTTAGGTCGTATAGGCAAATCAGCAAAGGAAGGTTTTATGAAAACTCTTATAAATTCTAAAAAGGTTGTAGCTCTCTTATCCGCTCTCTCTCTATCGTTTCTACTTTTAGCAAATTGCCGTGGACACAAAGACTTTGAAAAACGTATCGAATGGGTAGCATCAAAACTAACCTCTAAACTCGATTTAGATGATAGCCAAAAGGAAAAACTAAATCAAATCAAAGCGGAACTCATCGCAAAACATAAGGAAAACAAACCAGAACATATGGGATTTTCCAAGGAAATTGCAGATCAAATTCGTTTGGAAAAAATTGATCCTAAAGTTTTAGATAAAATCGGTTCTGATAGGGAAGCGAAACATACTGAGATGCGAAAGTTCTTTAATCTCAAACTCATTGAGTTTCATTCAGTTCTCCGACCGGAGCAGAGAGAAAAATTGGCAGAGCTAGTTTTAAAATTTGGGAAAAGACATTCTCCCGAAGAATAAAACTGCATGAATGAATTTGATTTCAATCTTGTAGTCAAGGAAAACAAACTCCTCGTTCTTAAAACGGTCGGTGAAACTCTCATCGACCGTTTTGAAGATTCGATCGAGGATGTTGTACAGGAAGTTTTTTTTCGGGTTTACAAGGCCTTACAAAAAAATCAATTTGATGGTCGATCTAAAATTTCCACTTGGATCTATACGATTGCAAAAAATGAAGCAAATCGTTTAAACCAAAAGAGACTCAGAGAAGAAGAAAAAGCCAAAAGGTATTTGGAATCTTCGTTGTTTCAGTCAGAAGTTCCCGATATAACTTTGGAATCGGAAAAATCGGAATGGATTCAATCTATTCTGAAAAAAGTTCCAGATAAATACAAATATCCGTTAGCCTTGTATTTAAAAGGTCACTCCATGGAAGAAATTGCAAATGAATTGGAAATGAAAGAGGGAACAGTAAAATCTAAGCTTTTCCGAGCAAAAGAGTGGATTAAAAAGAATATAGGAGGAGATCGTCATGAATTCCAAGAATCGTAAAAACTGGGAGTTACTATTAGAAGACTCTAAACTAGAGGAACGAATTGTACGTAAAGCTGTTGTTAGATACAACAATGAGAAAAGAAATAAAAGTATAATCATTACGTCCCTGTCTTTGGTTCTTTTTTTAGGAAGTGTGATTACCAATGAGTTTCTTTTAGAACCAGTAGAGCTATCTAACACAGTCGCTTCAGTCATTGATGAATTAGTTTCTGATTCGACAGTTTTCTATGAGTAGATTGATATATATCAATGACATTTATCAATTGAGATCACTCTCACTCTTTTGATAAATTTCTTTCCATCCCAAATTTTTCTGGTCTACTTGCTCGGAGTAGAGGATAGAAATGAGCGACGGAATTTTATATTTTGATCACGAAAAAATAGAACTCACGATTTTTTCCAGAGGTGCAACGGGAAAAGTTGTATGGGAAAAGGCTCGAAAAGATGCAAGTATTGACTTTGCAGAGATCACTCAGAAGTTATCTGACACAGATGAGCTCATTTTGATGGGTGAGTCTAAACTGAATTTAGAGTTTCGACGCTGGTTGCTTGAACACAATCGCAGGATTGCTCGCAAATTGATTGCTATGTTACCAGGTCGAAAATTGACATCGGATTTGATTGATGCTTATCGGATAAAATATTTTGAATCTGCCTCCACACACTAAATCGGATGGGCACAGTTTTCGGGATTTGAGTGGGAGTAGACTCGATACAAAAGCAAACTGATTGATAGCAGCACTAAAACAATGCCAAATCCTGAAACATAAATTCCTTGAACCTTAGATCGGACCTTGTTGATGAGATAACCAAATCCCGTCAAAACAGGCATGGTTCCTAGAAAGAAGGCAAACATAACCATACTACCTATCGCAACACTTCCCGTTGCAAAGGAAGCAGCAAATGCAGGATACAGAACCCCGCATGGCATAAGACCACTTACAAATCCTATGACCAAACCTAACTCTCTATGGCTAAATCGAGCCTTCGTTTTTAAGATAACCTTTTGAACCCAGCCCGGGAATTTAAAAATGGAAATCCCTTTTCCTAAAAAGAAGAGCCGTAATCCAATTAGAGCAAGAAGCAAAAAAGCAAGAAACGCACTTAATCCTTGTAAGGCTCCCAATTCACCAAGAGAGTTTGCACCTTTTCCAATAAAACCGAAAAGCCCACCAAGCATGATGTAGGAAAGTCCGCGACCAAGATGATACAGAATGAGTCCGCCGCGACTGTCCTTACCGGCCCGTATGATAGTTACAAACGGGCCGCACATAACAAGACAATGTAGACCACTAGTGACTCCAAAAACAAAAATACTTATAAATATGCTAAAGTCTAGTATTGTTTCCATCATTTTTATCATTACTTTCTTTCGGGAACTCATCCTCAAAAAATATTCTATATTTGGGAGACTCAATATCTTCAAATTGTCCTTTTTTAAAAGCCAAAATAAATGCCCAAAGAAAAAGACCAGCTATACACATAGCCAGTGGAATAGTTAAGTAGAGAGCTTCCAATTAGATAACCTTGCACGAATAAGGATTGAATTGATTAAAACAGTAAGACTAGAAAGAGCCATAAATAGCGAGCATATTACAGGTAACATCAAGCCAAACATTGCTAAAGGTAACATAATCGAATTATAGCAAAGAGAAAGTATGATATTTTGTAATATGACTCGTCTTGTAACTTTCGCAGAATGGACGGAATACAAAATACCGGTCAGATTTCCAGATGTTAACACGATATCGGATCGTTCCAAAGACAAATCTTCTGCTTCACTATGTGAAATAGCAACATCGGCTACACCTAATGCCAAACTATCGTTGATTCCATCGCCAACCATAAGTACTGTTTCGCCTGCACTTTGGGAAGAAAGTACCATTTCCCTTTTTTGTTCAGGTGAGAGATTCGATTTAAAGAAATTCAAATTTAATCGATTCGCAAGTTGACTAACAGATGACTCACGATCACCGGAGATCATAGTAACTTTTTTGAATATTCTTTGAAGGGAAGATACAAACTCTTTTGCGCCAGGTCGAATCTGATCTGCTAATTTTAGGTATCCAAGATACACTCCGTCACGTTCCAAATAAATGAATGTACCTTCCGTATCCAATTCCGAACCTGTCTCTGATTTTGGAATCGATTCTTTTGAATCAAGAAAGGAAAGATTCCCCAGTCTATAGAAACTCTTTACTCCAGATTTTCCTTGAACCTCCGCCATCACTCCTTTACCAGGAACATTCACGAGATTGGAGACGGTTATCTCTTTTGCTTTCACGACTAAAGACTCGATTTTTTCAAAATACCGGACGAGTGATTTTGCCAAAGGGTGTTCTAAATTCTTTTCAATTTTGTAAATAATTGGCAAGTACTGTTCTTCGATATTTGATTCTTGAACTAAAAACTTACCTTCCGTCAAAGTGCCGGTTTTATCTAAAAAAACTTCAGTCGTATTATCCAATTTTTCGACTACACTTGGATTTTTTAAAAGGACACCCTTATTTGCATTTAAAATATGATTTGTGACTAGGGCCGTTGGTACTGCGATCCCCAAAGCACACGGGCATGCTACAATTAGAACTGCGATCATAGGTAAAAGACTTTCTTCAACATTTCCGCCTGATTTAATATACCAAATAATGAATGTTATAATAGAAAGGGTAAATACAGTACTGATAAAATAAGAAGCAATTTTCTCCGTTAGAATTTGAATCTTCGGCTTCAAATGCAGAGCTTCTTCCAATCTGAGTTTAAGAGATGATAGGGTTGAATTTTGGTAGTCAGACTTAGCAACCAAATACAAAGGTGAATCAATGGCAAGTGATCCCGCAAGAACACTATCGCCTTTGTTTTTGAGAATTGGCAATGATTCTCCTGTCAAAAACGATTCGTCCACATAGGCAGATTCGCTAACAAGGAGCGCATCCACAGGTATACGTTTGCCTGGAGCTACTTTGATAGAATGACCAGTTTTGATTTCTGAGCTAACAATTTTTGTTTCCTCATTGTCTTGAATGAGAATTGATGTTTCAGGGAGTTTGCACAATAAGGATTCGATTCGTTCTGAGGCAAATACTCGGGCTTTTTCTTCGAAGTATTTTCCTATCAGTATAAAAAAATAGATCATGGCTACCGAATCAAAGTATACTTCTCCTCTATCCGTTAGAGTAACGTAAATAGAATAGAAATATGCAAGTGAGATCCCAAAAAATAGCAAAAAATCCATCGATAGATTCTTTCTCTGGATGCTACGAATAAAACCTAAAAAGAATGGATAGCCAGAGTATAAATATGCAGGTGTAGCAAACGCCCAAGATACATAATGAAACAAACGTTTAAATTCTAGATCAATACCAGAAAAATATCCAGAATACAAAGCTACACTAACAATCATTATATTGCCAAAGGAAAAACCTGCAACTCCAATACGTAAAAATAGTGATTTTAGATAGTTGTTTTTTTCTTTTTGTGAATTTCCTTCTAAAAATAGAATAGGTTTGTATCCGATTGCTTTTATCAGATTGAGTATTCTCGATAAGTTTATTTTTGTTTCGTCAAACTTAACCTTTACTCTTGCTGTAGTAAAATTGATATTTGCCTGAAAAATTCCTTCTTCTTCATTCAAAACTTTTTCGTTCAGCCAAACACAAGCCGAACAATGAATATTAGTTATCTGGATAGTAACCTCGGAATGGGTAGCTGTTTTGCGAACAAACTTTTGATATGTGAATTCGTCCGTATCTTCATTTGTTTCTGAATTGTTTTTTACTGGATCGAGTATCGTCCGTCCTTTTAGTCTGTAGTAGTAATCTCCACCTATGGAGTGGATGAGTGAATACACAGTTTCACAACCTTCACAACAAAAAAGACGACTCGACTCTTCAATTTTCGATTCTATACGAACCAAACGAATTTCATTTCCGCAATGATCACATACTTCTTTCGGTTTCACATTGACTTTTAGATTCGTCGAAATATCCATTTTGGTATTTTTACCATCCAGAGAGGTGGGGCTCATCTGATTGCTATCTTCCCTTCTTTCGCTAATGATTTGCCAGAAATATCAGCTACGATTCGAGTATTCCAAGTCCCAGTCTCTAATTTCGGTATGTTTGCAATAAATTCGTTTCCTTGTTTTTTAAGTTGGATTTGGGAACCGTTTTTGGTCGTTGCATTTCGCTCTAAATATAAAACTACGGAATTTGCATCAGTCAGTTTTCCTTCTCGGAGGACACTAACGGAAAGAATAGAATCTCCTTTTTGAAGTAGGGGGCTTGAATCCCATGAAGATACCAATTGATATCCTTCCTTTGTTAAAAGGCGTTGAGATTCAATTGCCTTTTCATAATTCAATCCAACTTCATAATAGTTTTTGTCCATTACAGGTTCATACTGTTTGAATGTGAGTCGAATTGTATAGACGGTAGCCGCAATTAGAAAAACAAAGCTCAATAGAACAGCATACATTGCGTTTCTTAGACTTGGGTGTAGGTTTCTGAACATACTTATCTCCTAGGTAGAGTAAGGCTTAATACCTTCTCTATTTTATAATCAGGGTGGTTTAGGTTTTGTAAAACAATGGCTCCAGGAATGAAACCCTCATTCAATTCTGTTTCTGTTAGGCTGGAAGTTTCAAGGACTACGGATAAACTTTTGATCTCACCGGACTCTAATGCGAACCTGTTGTTTTCCTCTCCAGATCGTATTAGTATTTCTTTGCCATGTCTAGTATCAAAGGCTTTGAGCTCAAATTCCTTTGATTGTGGCGCAATATTTTGAATACGTAGCGCTACAAATGCTCGAATTTTATTCTCAGGAATCAAAATTGGTGGCATCGATTTATTGGAAGCAGCTATCATTGACATAGGAACACGTGTAATCAATTTATAACTGGCACCTATCAAAACACAGGTGAGAAGGATTGCATAGATTACAGTTCTTGGTCGGAACCATTTAATCTTTCCCCTCGTTTCAATTTGATTTAGTGAGAAATATCCAATTAGTGTCTTTTTCTCTTCCTTTGCCATAATATGTGTGCAAGCATCCACACATTTTCCGCAAGCGATACAACCCACTTGAAGTCCATCACGGATATCGATACCCGTTGGACAAACCACCACGCACATATTGCAGGCAACACAGTCCCCAAGTTTTGTTTTTCCATCTCTACGAGGTTCACCGCGTTTGAAATCATAAGTTACATTCCACGAGTGTTCGTCCATAAGAATCGTTTGGAATCTTGCATAAGGACATGCAAATTTGCAAAATTGTTCTCTGATAAAACCTATATCAACGAACATTGCTACGGTAAAAAATAGAGTGAAATAAAAGTAAGTTTCGCCAAATGCAGAGGCTAACAAGTAGCCATCTAACATCTCATAGGGACTGACAAAATATCCAATCCAATGGAAGCTAGCGATAAACGAAATTATAAGCCATATTCCATAGACTAGATATTTTTTAACGAATGGGGCATCCTTCTTCCCATACTTAGAATCAAGTATAAATCTTCCAATGCGATCGAAGAGGTCGGTATAGATCGTTTGGGGGCATCCCCACCCGCACCAAACGCGACCAATTACAGAGGTAAAGAAAAAGAGAGAAAGTCCCATGGTCAGTAGAAAAAACCAAAGAATCAATCCCTCTTGCGGTATAAAAAGACCACCAAACAGGTGAAACATCCTTTTTGGAATATCCAGTCGAATGAGTGGAGTTCCAGATGGTAACATAATCCAAGGTGCGGATAGAAAAAGTAATACGAGAAAACTCATCACTACATTTCTTCTAGTTCGAATCGTTCCTGATTGTGGTCTTGATATAATCATAATCTACTTAGTTTTAACCAAAGTTTGATTTTTAGTTGCAAGCCATGCCATGACAGCATAAACTTTCTCAGCTCCTAGACCTTCCCACGGTGGCATTCCCCCACGGTTGAGTTTTTGTCTTTCAGGGCCAATTCCCTTCATAATGTTTTCAAACACTTGTTTATCGGTATTTCCGTGCAACCACTCAGCGTCCACAAGGCTAGGTCCCACCGCACCTTCTGCCGCAGGACCGTGGCAAGCAGAACAGATTTGTTTGTAAGTTCCTTCACCTTCCTTTATGGCAGTTGCATCGCCTCTATATGGATTTTCACCAGTTGAGGCATCCACTACTAAGGCAGGTTTTTGAGGAAACTTTGACTCGTGTTCTGTTACTTCTTTTTCAAAGGCAACTTCCTGCGGCCACTCCGAATAGAAGTGAAAGTAAAAAACATAGCCAATTGATCCTATAATTGTAATTAACCAGACTAACTTCCACCAGGTGGGCATTGGGTTGTCTGCTTGGAAGATTCCATCTACTTCTTTTGGTTCTTTCATTTTTAATCCTCCTCAAGCATTCTATACTTGGGTTTTTCCATTTCTTCTTTTGAACGTTTTTTATAAACGTAGTAGGTGATGTAAAAGATTGCGGCCACAAGAAAAGGTAACCGCAAACTTTTATAGACGATAAGTAGTAAATCTGACTCGTTCACTTACTTAATTCCTTTTTGCAATTCTGCTGAATCACGACCTAGTTTTTGTAGATAAGCTACAAGTGCGTCCCCTTCAGTTTTATCTTTGAGAAGACTTGGAGCCATCTCCAAATCCGCATCACTGTATGGTACACCGACTGTTTTAAGGGCTTTCATATTGGATACGGTTTGGTCTACATCAACCTTATGCGATTCTTCAAATAACCAAGGATATGCCGGCATAATCGAGTTTGGCACACCACCAACTGTTCTAGGATTCAGCAAATGGTTTTTATGCCACTCATCAGATCGCAACATTTGAGACTCATGTGCTAAATCAGGTCCCGTACGTTTCGAACCCCAAAGGAACGGGTGGTCATATACATACTCTCCACCTTTTGAATAACCAGCTCTTCCATATGCTCGAGTTGGGTCAAAACGATCTACTTCCCATTTGAATGGTCGCACCATTTGTGTATGGCAACCGATACAACCTTCCTTTTGGTAGACATCTCGTCCCGCAAGTTCCAGTGCATTGTAAGGTTTTACTGTAGAGATCGGAGTTACAGTTTTTGTCAAAAAGAAGGGTGGAACCAATTCAAAAATTCCCCCAATAAGCACAGCTATCGTTGTGTAAATTGTGAATTTTACGCCCTTTGTATCCCAGTGATCCGCAATATTTGAAAACCAATCTAAGAGTTTGCTAAAGCCTAACATTATGGTTTCACTCCTATTCTAAGGTCTTGTTCAACAAAGCCGCTATCTTTGTTTTGCATTGTTTTAATAAAGTTATATACCATTAGTATAATCCCTGCTAGATAGAGAGTTCCACCGATTGCTCGGAAAAGTCTGAAAGGTTTCAAGAACTCAACGATTTCTATCCAGTCTTTGTAAACTAACTCTCCGTTTTCACCTACGGCTCTCCACATAGATCCTTCAGTAATTCCCGATACCCACATGGATATGATATAAAGTAGAATACCTAGTGTTCCCAGCCAAAAGTGAAGGTTCGCGAGTTTTTCACTGTAAAGATTGGCATTCCACAACCTTGGGACAAGATAGTACATCGCGGCAGCGGACATAAAACCAACCCAACCAAGCGTTCCTGAGTGCACGTGGCCGATGATCCAGTCCGTATTATGACCTAACGCTGATACAGCGCGAATTGATAGAAGAGGGCCCTCAAAAGTTGACATACCATAGAAAGTAACTGCAGCTAACATCATTTTCAAAGTTGCATCTACCTTAATTTTATCCTTTGCTTGGGTTAATGTTAAAAATCCATTCAACATTCCTCCCCAGGATGGCATCCAGAGCATAATTGAGAATACCACCCCCGTAGTTTGTAGCCATTCTGGAATTGGGGAATACAATAAGTGGTGAGGACCTGCCCAAATGTAAATAAAGATTAGAGACCAAAAGTGAATGATTGAAAGTCTATGCGAATAGATTGGCTGTTTGATATGTTTAGGGAGATAGTAGTACATAAGTCCCAAAAACGGTGTGGTTAGAACAAAAGCCACGGCATTGTGACCATACCACCACTGTATATTTGCATCAAACACTCCAGCATAAACGGAGTAAGATTTTAAGAAACCAGCTGGAATTACTATATTATTTACTATAAATAGAAGAGGCACAGTGACGAATGATGCTATATAAAACCAAATAGCAACATACATTTGTTCTTCTTTTCTTGTTAGAATCGTAACTAGATAGTTTACAAAAAAGATAACATACCAAATAACAATAAGTAGGTCAAGTGGCCATTCTAGTTCTGCATATTCCTTTGATTGGCTATAGCCAAGGGGAAGGGTTATTGCTGCCAAAACTATCGTTAGATTGTATAAGGCTAAGTGCAATTTCGAAAGTGTATCGCTCCACATACGAACTCGACAGAGCCGTTGCACCGTATGGTAAGCGGTAGCAAATATCACACTTAAAGCAAATCCAAAAATCGCCGCATTTGTATGTAGTGGACGAAGTCGCCCAAAACTTGTCCATGGTAGTTCAAAATTCAGCTGAGGGTAAACTAACTGAAATGCGATGATAACACCGAATAACATCGATGCAACACCCCAGATCAAAGCTGAAATGATAAACCCTTTTACGATAAAATCATCATATTGAGTTTTGTCCGTAGCCAATGTCTTTCTCCTTATGACCTAAAATCCTAAGGAGGATTTAGGTCTGTCTCCTTTCTTTCAGAGAAAACAAGTATGGAAAGGAAAAAGAGACGAATAGGAGTGAGTCTATGTATTGATAAATGTCATAGTAATGTGTTGATTATTAGAATCATTTTAAAAACTAAATGAGAGAAAACTTGGAGGGGGGTCGGGACATTCAAGACGTTAGGTGTTCGCCTTGAATGTATTAGGTTTTAAAAGTAAAATTCGTATCCGATATTGGTTTTATGATCGATTGTCTTGTTTGTTGCCATTGCTCCAAAATCCATACGATCAGCATTTGTTGTCATAAAGAATTTATTGGATGGTGTGGAGTTTTCGATTTTCCCATCTGCGGTAACCGTAGTGGGGTGGAAATAATATGCGTCGAAGACATTCCATACATAGACGAGAAGGGTCGCCACACCAATGTATTGCATCTCTCGGTAGTGTCGCTCTACAGATTCCCGTTGTCCTTTGAAGGGACCAAGCTGACTTGAAACCACTGCCTGTTCTGGCGTAAACGCTTGTGTGTTCTGTGCACCAAGTGCTGCCCTAATAAGTCCGTTGTCAGAATAAGGATTCTCCAAATTGTTATAATCTCTCTTTGCATTGAGATACATCCGGTGTTTGTCGTATGTGAAAAAAAGTCCAACGGCGATAAGAGTAGGGTATACGATTGCTTGGATCTTACGGCCTTGTTTCCACTGGCCGAAGCCTGGTAGAACCGCAGATCTCCAGGTAGCTCCTAGTGCCGTAAGATTTTTTCTCTCATTTTCTGCCAGCATTTCTGCCTCAAGTCTCTTTTTCTCCGCTTCCGCATCATCTTTCACCTTTTGGGCAGCTTGGTCTTTTTCAGCTTTTTTTGCGTCTTCTGCCTCTTTTTTCAAACGTGCGGCTTCTTCTTTTTCGCGTTTGACTCGCTCTTTTTCCTCTTCTGCCTTTCGAAGCTTTTCTTCTTCAGCAGCAGTGAGTGTATCCTTATAAACTACCTTCAATATTTCCGACTTTTGAACCGTGACTATGGATCCATCTGGCTTTTTTACCTTCAGTTTGTTTTGATCCTGCTCAACTACCCTTCCTTGGATCGTTCCTCCTTTTTTTAGGAGAATGTTCTCAGAAAAGAGAGGTCCAGAAACGGAAAGGAAAAGGATTGCAAAAAGGTAAATGTATTGGATAGATTTCTTCAAGGTATTCTCAATTGTTTTGGTATTATCTAACTCTAATGATCGTGGCGTATGCTACATTCCAACTGGTCTCACCTATTCTTTTTTTCTTTTGGAACTTAGGCAAGAATTTTTTTCTCAAGGACCTACCCAAGAATTCTCCCAACTCCGAACAAACCTATCCCTGTTACGATTCAATTTGTTCGAAGTGTGGCACCAAATAAGTTGGATGGATTAAGCTTCAACCTCTTGCATAAGAAACTGGTGCACTTGTTCCGCACATTTTCTACCTTCTGAAATGGCCCAGACAATCAAAGATTGACCACGACGCACATCCCCACATGCAAATACCTTTGGAATAGTTGTAACAAAACTTCCCGGTTTCGTTCCAAACTCTGCTTTGACATTGCCCCGACCATCGAGTTGCAATCCCTCTTTTTCAAGATCAGCTAACAGACCTTCTTTGGTTGGATTCACAAACCCCATCGCCAGTAATACTAAATCAGCAGGCCACTCAAACTCTGTTCCTGGAACTGGAATGAACTTACCTGCCTCTTCTCGAACTTCTTGCCCATAAATGGAAGTCACTTCTCCGTTTGCATTGGATTTAAAACCTGCGGTAGAAATAGACCATTTTCTTTCAACTCCCTCCTCGTGAGAGGTTGATGTGCGGAAAATTTTTGGGTACAAAGGCCACGGAGTCGACTTATCGCGGTCTTTAGGCGGGACTGGAAACAATTCAATTTGTGTTACTGATTTTGCACCGTGACGATTGGAAGTTCCCACACAATCGGATCCTGTGTCTCCACCACCGATCACGATTACATTTTTATCCTTAGCAGAAATAATTTGTATGTCGTCCCCAGCTACCTTTTTGTTGTTTTTAGACAAAAATTCCATGGCATAGTAAACACCTTTGGACTCTCTTCCTGGAAGGGGGAGGTCTCTAGGCACTTCGGATCCACAAGCTAGAACCACTGCATCAAAGTCACCAAGTAGCTGTTTTGCGGTAATGTCGACACCCACGTTTACATTGGTTTTGAAAGTAACTCCCTCCTGCTCCATTTGTTTGACACGTCGGTCGATATGGCGTTTTTCCATTTTGAAGTCAGGAATCCCATATCGAAGTAAGCCACCGATCCGATCATTTTTTTCAAAGATAGTAACAGTATGTCCTGCGCGAGCTAACTGTTGTCCTGCGGCAAGTCCTGCAGGTCCAGAGCCAACCACCGCAATTTTTTTCCCCGTTTTCGCTGAGGAAGGCTCAGGGATTACCCAACCTTCTTCCCAAGCTCTGTCGATGATGGTTCTTTCGATCGACTTGATGGAAACAGGAGGCTCAATGAGTCCAAGTGTACAGGCAGACTCACAAGGAGCGGGGCAAAGCCTTCCTGTAAACTCAGGAAAGTTGTTGGTCTTTGAAAGATTTTCAAATGCTTCTTTCCAACGTCCTTTGAAAACAAAATCATTAAACTCAGGAATCAAATTGTCAACTGGACAACCCGTATCTCCATGACAGAACGGAATTCCACAGTCCATACAACGAGCACCTTGGTCTTTAGCAACCGCTTCGGAGAAGGGTTTTTCAAACTCGTTATAATTTTTCAATCGTTCGTTTGGAGCGATCTTTTGGAGATATTCTTTTTTGAACTCTAAAAATCCTGTTGGTTTACCCACGTGCTGCAGCCCCCTCTTTTTTCTGGTTGTTTGCGTTTAGTTTTGCCATCGCATTTTTATAATCTTTCGGAATGACTTTTAAGAATTGAGATAGAGAAGTTTCCCAATTCTTTAAAACCTCGTCGGCTCTTTTCGAACCAGTGTATTTTTTATGATCTTCGATCATTTGTTTTACTTCTGCAATTTCTGCCGCGTCAACTAACGGGTCTAAATCGACCATTTCTTTGTTGATAAAGGTCTCCAGGTTTTTTGATGGATTCCAGATATAGGCAATTCCACCAGACATCCCTGCCGCAAAGTTTCGACCGATACCACCGAGTACAACAACTCTCCCACCAGTCATATACTCACATCCGTGATCTCCTGTTCCTTCTACAACTACATTTGCGCCGGAATTTCGAACACAGAATCTTTCTCCTGCAAGGCCGTTGACATACGCGTTTCCGCTTGTTGCACCAATAAAGCAGGTGTTCCCGATGACGATGTTTTCTTCGGCTTTGTATGGTGCATTCGATGGAGTTTGGAAGATGAGTTTTCCACCACAAAGTCCTTTTCCAACGTAGTCATTCCCTTCTCCTACCAAACGGAAGGTCATACCTTTCGTTACAAAGGCACCAAACGATTGCCCTGCGGTTCCTTTAAACTCAATTTCGATTGTATCTTCCGGTAGACCATCCACTCCATATTTTTTGGTGACTTCATGACTCAACATCGTTCCAACAGATCGGTTTAAGTTTACTATGGAAGTTTGGATCTTAACTGGTTGTTTGTGGTCAATGGCCGCAAGTGACTTACGGATCAACTCATTGTCAATCTGTTCATCCAAATGGTGGTTTTGTTCTTTGGAGCGGTAGAGTCCTGTTGGGAATACGGGATTTGCTCTATGTAGAACCTTCGCAAAATCAAGTCCTCTTGCTTTCCAGTGGTGGTGGGGTCTTTTGAACTTGATTTTTTCCACTTGGCCTATCATCTCTTCAAAAGTCCTAAAACCTAATTTTGCCATAATCTCTCGGACTTCTTCTGCAACAAATGTCATAAAGTTCACAACGTACTCAGGTTTTCCCATAAACTTACTTCGTAGGAATTCATCTTGCGTAGCCACTCCGACAGGGCAGGTATTGAGATGGCATTTCCGCATCATAATACAACCTACAGCCACTAGAGCCGAAGTGGAAAATCCAAATTCCTCAGCACCGAGTAGGGCACCAACAACCACGTCTTTTCCGGTGAGAAGTTTTCCGTCAACTGCCAGATATACTCGGTCCCGTAAACCATTTGCAACAAGTGTTTGGTGGGTTTCCGATAGCCCGAGCTCCCAAGGTGTTCCTGCATGGTGGATGGAAGATATTGGGCTTGCACCAGTACCTCCTTCATGGCCTGCAATGAGGATGTGGTCAGCATGGGCTTTTGCCACTCCTGCTGCAACGGTTCCCACTCCAGACTCTGACACGAGTTTTACGGAGACACGAGCTCGTGGGTTCGAGTTCTTTAGGTCGAAGATCAATTGTTTTAAATCTTCAATGGAATAGATATCGTGGTGGGGAGGAGGGGAGATCAGAGTCACACCTGGGGTGGAATATCTCAGGCTGGCAATGTAGTCATCTACCTTGTGACCCGGTAACTGTCCACCTTCTCCTGGTTTTGCGCCCTGCGCCATCTTGATCTGAAGGTCATCGGCATTGGTGAGATATTCCATCGTAACACCGAATCTTCCAGATGCTACTTGTTTGATCGACGACCTCATACTATCGCCATTCGGTAATGTCTTAAATCGAACGGGATCTTCACCACCTTCACCCGTATTGGATTTTGCTCCAATTCGGTTCATGGCAATGGCAAGGGTTGTATGTGCCTCCCAAGAAATGGAACCATGGCTCATTGCACCTGTTTGAAATCGTTTTAGTATCGATTTAACAGACTCAACTTCTTCCAAAGGAATTTCTTTTGAACCATCAAAATCCAGCTGGAAAAGACTTCTTAAGGTGATCGCCTTGTCATGTTGGTTGTCAATAAGAGCTGAGAACTCTTTAAACGCTTTGTAGTCGTTTTCTTGGGTAGCTCTTTGCAGTTTATGTACTGTAACTGGAGTATACAAGTGCGTATCTCCATTTTTTCGGTAGTAATGTACTCCACCTGGCTCCAGGTTATTTGGAAAGTACGTAGGGTCGTAAGCGGATTTATGCCTTCTCACTGTCTCTTCTTCCAACATTTCCAGAGAGAGACCTTCGATTCTGGATTGAGTTCCTGTAAAGTATGTATTTACAAGTTCGGAATCAAGACCGACTGCTTCAAAGATCTGAGCACCACAATAGGATTGTAAGGTGGAAATGCCCATTTTAGAGAAAACTTTAAACAGTCCCTTGCCAATGGATTTGATGTATTTCTTTTTTGCTTCTTTGTAATCGCCAACTTCTGGTAAAAGACCTTGCTGTGAGAGATCCGCTAGAGTTTCAAAAGCTAGATACGGGTTGATTGCATTTGCGCCATAACCACATAACAAAGCAAAGTGCGCAACTTCTCTTGGTTCTCCTGACTCGAGAACAATCCCAGCACGAGTGCGGAGACCTTCTCGGATGAGGAAGTGGTGGAGACCAGAAACAGCAAGAAGGGACGGGATCGCAGCCTTACTTTCACCAACACCATGATCTGTTAGAATGATGAGGTTTACACCTTGTTCGCGAATGGCTTTGGCAGCTCCGGCACAAACTCTGTCGAGTGAGTTTCGCATATCATGTTTTTTTGTGGGATCAAAAAGGATTTCAAAGGTTTTGGATTTGAAATGGCCTTCGCTGATTTGTTTGATCTTTTCAAAATCTTCATTGGTTAGGATGGGATGTTCCAATTCCAAACGGTGAGCGTGTTCTGGCTCTTCGCTGAGAAGGTTTCCTTCAGGACCAATATAGGTTGTAAGTTCCATCACAAGTTCTTCACGGATTGGGTCAATAGGAGGGTTTGTGACTTGCGCAAAGTTTTGTTTGAAGTAACGAAAGAGAGCCTGCGATTTTTCACTTAAAACAGCAAGGCTCGAATCCACTCCCATCGAACCAACTGGCTCTTCCCCTTGGACACCCATAGGTTTGATGATGGTAAATACGTCCTCGTGTGTGTAACCAAATGCCCTTTGGCGTTCTAAAATGGTTTCGTGTTGCGGCTGTTTTACGTTTTCAGGCTCAGGAAGGGAACCAAGACGAATCATATTTTCCTCAACCCATTTGCGATAAGGCTTTTGGGTTGAGATTTGTTTTTTAATTTCTTCATCGTCAAGGATTTGACCTTTTTCCATATCGATAAGAAGCATTCTTCCTGGACGTAGTCTGTCTTGAGTTAGAATCTCTTCAGGTGGAGTGTTCAAAACCCCAGCTTCCGAAGACATGATCACTTCATCGGATTTAGTAACAATATAACGTGCAGGTCTTAGGCCGTTTCTATCTAGTGTTGCGCCAATGATTCTCCCATCTGTAAAGGCAATTGCCGCAGGTCCATCCCAAGGTTCCATAATCGTTGCATGGTATTCGTAGAACGCTCGTCTGTCGGCATCCATAAACTTGTTTTTGGACCAAGCTTCCGGGATCATCATCATCACTGCATGTGGTAGGCTTCGTCCACCCATCACAAGGAGTTCTAAAACTGTATCAAATGTTGCTGTATCCGATTGGCCTTCCATAACGATTGGGAGCATTCTTTTTAGCTCATCACCATATAGCGGGGATTCCATGACCATCTGACGAGCCGCCATCCAGTTCATATTCCCTCGCAATGTGTTGATCTCACCGTTGTGGGCAATCAATCGATAAGGGTGCGCCAAGTCCCAGGTAGGAAATGTGTTGGTCGAAAACCGAGTGTGGGTTAAACAAAAGGCCGAAGCGAGATCGGGAGACTTAAGATCCTCGTAGAATTTTTTTACTTGGTCACCTAGTAACATCCCTTTGTAAACAATGGTCTTCGAAGAAAAGCTTGGCACGTAGTATTGGGATCTGTCGAGTTTCATCTCAGAACGAATACGTCTGTCAATGAGTCGTCGGATTAAAAATAACTTTCTTTCAAACTCTTCGCTTGTTTTGATTTTTTTGGATTTTTTTCCAATAAAGACATGTTTAAAAACAGGAAGTGTTTTTGAGGCAACCACACCTGCATATTCTTTGTTGATCGGCACATCTCGGAACCCAAGAAACTCTTCCCCTTCGTCAACTATGATCTTTTCGATCACATTTTCAATGGCTTCACGAACCTCCTTGTTTTGTGGGAGGAATAGAACACCGACTGCATAATCTCCTTCTTTAGGAAGGGTGAAGGGGAGGGATTTTCTAAAAAATGCGTCAGGGATATGGATCATAATCCCAGCACCGTCACCAGTCTTAGGGTCTGCGCCTTCCGCACCCCTGTGCTCCAAATTGCACATGAGCTTGATACCTTTGTCGACGATCTCTCGGGAACGTTTCCCTTTGAAATTGGCAATAAAACCTACCCCACAGGAATCTTTGTCCATGGCAGGATCGTAAAGACCTTGGGCTTGAGGGCCAAGGGAAGGAAGGATGAGCGGATGGTTTGATTTTGACATGCGTACCCTACTCTAAAGCAATTAATGTACCTTGTTTTCAAAAACCTTTGCTCTGTCCAATACTTTTAAATTCAGCAAAATGTTTTCTTTTTAGGCAAAATCGATTCTTAGAAAATGCTCATTATACAATCAATTGGATTATATAAATAGCATTTAGATTATAATTTAGGCATAAGTCGGAATATCCCTTACTTTGGGGAGAGTACAAGAAAGAAGCGTACTGCAACTTCCATAGGAAGATCGCTTAAATCCCAGAAAGTCGTTTCTTTCCCAGCTTGGGTGAGGGCTTTGGCCTCTGTCCAAGTTTTACCTACAGAAACGTTTCCTGATTCTAATGATTTTATAAGTGTCTTCGCGGCTCGTACCATTTCTTCCGTATAAAACTCTAAATGTCTATGTGGATGGATTGTAAGGGAAACTCGTTTCCCGCTTTCCCGTACGTAACTTCCCAGAAGTTTTGGAGGATTTGTACTAGTTTGGGAATAGAACTCATAACCGCTTGTGGTTTTTTGGATTTCATAGAGTTTATTTTTATTTTCGTATATGCGAAAATAAAAAAATAATACTGCAGCTAGATACGCAAAGATTCCTACAATAAGTGCAATCCAGAATTCTCGTATAGAAGAAGTGCCTAGGGTGGATTTTGTCATCAAAACACCAAAATGTCCAATAACAAGCAATCCAAATACAAAGAAATAATTTCCGATGCCGACTTTGTGATTCCAACGGATAGGGAATCTGAGTTCTTCGTTTTTTTGATCCAATTCAAGATTCTTTTGGGAGGAAACCAAGTCCGGTGAATCTAAAGCTGCTCTTTGTATCTCATCTATCGGTTCTTGAGATAAAAGTAGTCCCTGGAAAGGATCTAAGTAAATATCCAGTATAGGTAGATTTAAAATTTTCAGATACCTTCTCATGTTTCTAGATGTTTCCGCATAACGGCTAAAAGGTTGATTTGGTCTTTCTTTTAGGTCTATCCTGCCCACTGGAAGAAGTAATCCCGATTTATGTCGAAGAAAGATTGCATCCGTATGGTCCCATCCTTCTTTTTTAGATTCACTGCTTGATTCAATCACGTAGGATTGAAAATCGGCAAAGGGAAAAACAAGCTCCTTGGAGGTGCTAAAGTCTTTGATTCTCACCAGCCGATTTGGGGCTCGTATCTCGCCTGTCCATACGTCGGTAGATGTATCAAGTTGTTCAGACAAACATAAAAAGCTAAATGGTAAAAAGCAAATAAGCGTTAGTGGAAGTTTCCAGCGATTGATTGCAGGATTGTCTGGAAAAAACCAGCCAACAAAAGAAAAAAGAAACCAAAAGATCCCAAACCCAATCCAAACATAGGGATGTATTTCTTTTGGGGAAAACTGAATGGAATCAGATAAAAATTGAACTTCCACAGAAAGAAAATGATTGGATTTATTACGTTTGTCAACTATCCTCTATCTCTATGGGTTCGTTTTCTAAAAAATCCTCTATAAGACGTAGTTCTCTAATTTTATTTCTTTTTGTTTTAATCTTTTTTTCGTTTCGAGACTTGTTCGCACGACCTATCCCGCCACTTTCCTCTCGCATTACAGATGAAGCCAATTTGATCTCTCCTGAAAAAAAAGCGGAATGGGAGGGTTTGTTATCGTTTCATGAAAAAAATACATCTGATCAAATTGCGATTCTTATCATTCCTTCTTTGGAGGGTGAGGTCTTGGAAGAATACAGTTTAAAAGTCGCAGAGTCTTGGAAGCTCGGAACCCAAGAACGAGACAATGGACTCCTAATTTTACTTGCGGTAGAAGACCGAAAGGTCCGAATCGAAGTGGGTTATGGATTGGAAAGTATTTTAACGGATGTCTATTGCAATCGTCTGATTCGCAATACGATGATTCCCTACTTCAAAGCAGAAGACTACCAAGAGGGTTTGAACCAAGGTTTACTTGAGATTTTAAGAGTTTTGGTAGCAGGGGAGGCACCACCTGAGCCGAGTCTATTGCAAACTGTAATGGATTTTGACGGTTTGGTTGGATCTGGTGAGGTACCGTTTGTTTTAGGAATCTTTTTATCCCTCATATTTATCGGAATGATCTTTCTTTTTGCCTTTATCTTTGCTTTTCATAGAGACGATACTTCAATCTGGGGATTTTTTTTCCTCCTTATTTTTTTCCAATGGTTGCCAACAATGTTTCTAGGTTTTTACGGCTGGTTAGTTTGCAACCTAATCTATGTTATTGGTTTTCCTTTTATCCGGTTAACGCGTGATAGAATTTCTTGGGTCAAAAAAATATCTGACAAAGTTACAGACAACGTCATATTTAATGGTGGCAGTGGAAGTGGTGGAAGCTGGAGCAGTGGAGGATCCTCTGGTGGTTTCAGTGGAGGAGGAGGAAGTTTTGGTGGAGGGGGTTCCAGCGGAAGTTGGTAGGATTGGTTTACCAGCAATCGGAAAGCTGATTTGGATTAAGGCAGTGAAGATCGCTACTTCGGATAAAATCCCAAAATATCGCAAACCTTTTCCACGGCTTCTTCCTTGGTGAGTTTACTTAGATTTAAAGTGTAGTGAGCAGAATTTTCATAGTAGGGAAGTCTTCGTATTAAGATTTCTTTGTAGGAGTTTATTTTAGAAAGATCGGGCCTTGTGGAGTCTCCCTTTACCTTCTCGATTAATTCTTTAGTGTCTCTCTCAAGGTAAAAAATGCGTCCAATTGTTTTGAGAAGGGAAAATTTCCTTTCGCTCAAATACTCGTTTCCGTTTTCATCTAGATCAAAAAGAATTCCGCCTCCACAGTCGAGTATGATTCCGTCGGCGTTTTGTAAGTTGGATAGGATTTTGAACTCTAAATCTCTAAATTCATGCCAGGATTTTTGCTCTAAAAATTTGGGAATGGGTATCCCTCCTGACTCGTAGACGGCAATGGAATCTGTGGATACAACGGGGAATTCGATCCTTTTAGATAGAGCTCTTGAGATTTTAGATTTCCCAGCACCTCTCGCACCAATAAATACTATATTCATAAACTAGATATTTAACAAATCTGCAAGACCTGCTTGTAAATCAGGGATATGCAAAAAATAAGTTTGGATATCCTCATCCGTAATGCCTGTTTGGCTAAGAGCAAAAGGAGAAATGGGCGTAGTTTCCCCTCCGATATCAATGCCAATACCAGAGACTATAATCAGAATCGTTGCAATATGAACAACAGAAGTCAAAAGTGGGTTTACCGTGGAGAGGTCGGGATTCAGATAGTTTGTTACAACATCAACAAGTTCTTCAGGGAAATTCCATTTTTCCAAGAGAGTTTTAGAAATCTCCATATGAGTGTAACCAAAATACTTCTTCTCTAAAAGTGGGAATGGCTCTTTGTTTTCTTTTAGGTCTGTTTTTATTTGCATCATTACGGGTGAAAAAAATTGTGCTAACACAATCTTACCAACATTGCACAATAAACCTGAAGTAAACGCAAGATCCTTATCTACTTTTAATTTTTTATGAAGTACGATTTTACTAGAAAGTTCTGCGACAAGTAAACTTGAAGTCCAAAGTTGTGCTGCTTCTATCTGGTAGCTACTCAAGTCTTGTGATAGTATACCTTTTGCCGCCGTTAGAAGCACGATTTCTTTCACAGTTTTAGTACCCAGTGTCATCAATGCCTCTTGTACAGTTCGTACGGGTTTACTCGCTCGGTAGTAAGCTGAGTTTGATAATTTAATTACCGAAGCTGTGATCGCAGGGTCTTTTGATATCTCGGCCGCGAGGTCCGTTATGTTGACGTCTGGTTTTTGCAATTTTTCAAGCACCTTACTCACAACGGATGATATGGCAGGCAGTTTGTTGATGTCTTTTAAAACTTCATCTACTTTAGATTTTAACATAATCGCCTAACGCACCTTATATAGGTATTTTTCCATACCAGCTTTTTTTAGTAATACTCTTCCATCGTCACAGTAAAGACTGATGGTTCTTCCTTCATTGCCTGAAACATCTTCGACTATGATGGGAATCTTTTTTTCTTCCATAAATTTTCGAACAATGGCTATATTTTGTTCTCCGATATTTTGCAAAAATTGGGAGTTGATTCCTTTAAACATGGATGCTCCACCGAACATTCTGCATGCAAATTGACCAATTTGGGAGCCTGCGTCCTGCATCAATTTTATCAATATGGGAAGGGCAGTCTCTCCATATTTGTGAGGAAATTTGATATTGTCTTTTCCTGTAGGATCCTTCGCAAGCATGATATGGGATATGGCACCTATCTTCCTTTCGGAATCATATAGAACTATCCCGATACAAGAACCTAGAGTCGTACGAAGGACTTCATTTTCTCTACCCACTTGGATGTCGGCAATCCCGACGTTTATGATTTTTTGCTTTAAAGACATTTTTCTTGTTTCTATCGTGCGGATGCGTTACTTAGGTCATAGAGATAGTATCTTCTTTTATGCCTTCAATCAAAAAATCAACCCCAGCCAGAAAAACAACTAAAAAAGAATATAAGACCAATGAACCATACCTGTTACATAAAATTGGTAAAACAGAGATACATATTCTAGGAACTGCGCATGTTTCAAAACAAAGTGTATTAGAAGTCGATAGATTAATCGAATTAGTCAAACCCGACGCCATCTGCATTGAGTTATGTGAATCAAGAATTAAGTCTGTAGAAGATCCTGATTATTTAAAAAAATTGGATATTTTTAAAGTTTTTAAAGAAAAAAAAATGTGGCTACTTCTTTCCAGCCTGATTCTCTCTTCGTTTCAAAAAAAAATCGGAACCAAAGATATTCGTCCTGGTGACGAAATGCGTAAGGCACTGGAAATCGGGAAAAAATCAAAAACTCCTGTTGTCCCGGTAGATCGAGAGATACAGACCACATTAAAGAGATCTTGGGGGAATGTGGGTTTTTTTTCTAAAATGTATCTTTTTTCTGCTCTTTTAACATCGATGCTTGTTCGCGAGGATGTGAGCGAGGAAAAGATAGAGGAACTAAAATCAGATGATATCTTAAATGATCTATTTTCTCAAATTCCAAAAAAATATGAATCCATAAAAAATGTAATCATCGACGAACGAGATATCTACTTAGCAGAAAAAATTCGAAGAGTAGCTGTATCAAATCCCAAGTCAAAATCCATCGTGGCAGTCGTTGGTGCAGGACACCTAGCAGGCATTTCTAAACATATCAAAAACGAAAATGATATTTCATCTCTCGATGTTCTCCCTGTTGTTACATGGTGGAGTCGTTTGAGTATTCTTATCTATCCTGTTTTTTTTGCAGCTTTGATAGGTTACACGACTTTTAGCCAGGGTGGAGAGGCGGGTCTTGATCTCATTTACAAACTGATCACAATCAAAGGGGGGCTTGCAGCACTTGGCGCATTGATCGCATGGGCCCATCCCATATCGATTATTCTAGCATTTGTGACTGCACCAATCGGAACCTTTATTCCCATTTTTAAGGCAGGTTGGGTGAGTGCCCTAGCTGAATCTTACTTGCGCAAACCACTCGTCGAAGATTTTGAACGGATTGCTGAAGATTCCGAGACCCTTGTTGGACTTTGGAAAAATAGAGTCATCCATATATTTCTCGTTTTGTTTTTGCCTCAAATTGGGTCAACGATTGGAACGTTTATAGTGGCGGGAAAGGGGATTTCTAATCTATTTTAGAAATCTTTTCGTAAAAAAAATGACTTGTCGGTAATCTTTTTTAGGTGTACCGTCTAATCAGTATGAAGAGAAGATTTACAGCCATTCTACTTGTTGTATTTGTTTTCTATTTGGGTTGCAAATCGTCTCTTCTTTCTGATTGCCAAAAGGAAAAATCTGTTCAGCTCCCTTCATGCCACCAAACTTCTGATTTGGTGGAAAACCATATGGAAAGCAATGCAAAAACCAAAAAAAACTCTGGCTTATGTGAGTGTCCAGTATCATTTGAAGAACTAAAAGCAGATACTTTCGACTTCTTACCGAAAATCAGTTATGTAAAAGACTACTCCTTCGCGACACCAAACATTCTTAAGTTAGATCACAATGAACTTATGCTAATTGGCTTAGATAATGGTCTTCAACTTCAAAATAAAATTTTATTCCTACAATTGAATTCAATTAAACTCCTGATTTGAGATTGAGGGTTCATTACCCCAAAGTATCTTTAAATCATTTCGAAAACAACTAACATGGAGTAATATATGAATCGTAAACAATTTGTTCAAAATTTAGCAACAGCAGTTGCTGTATCTGGAGTGATTTCGGGATTATCTGCCGAAGATCATAAACATGACTCTAAAACCATGGCTGGAGATTCCAAATCCAAGTATGGCAAGGCGATGATGGCGGCGATGCACTGTAAGTTGGCTGCTGAAGAATGTTTGAGCCATTGTATCACAGAGCTTGGCAAAGGTGATAAATCATTGGCAACATGTGCAAAGAGTACTAAAGAAGTCATCGCAGTTTGTGACGCTTTTGTGACTTTAGCAAGTCAATCCTCCAGCTATACGAAGAAACTAGCAAACCTTTGTATCGAAATTTGTGAGGCGTGTGCAAAAGAATGTGAGAAACATGCATCGCACCACCAAATCTGTAAAGACTGTCAAACAAGTTGCTTAAATTGTATTAAGGAACTTAAAAAAGTTTAGTAGATATTGATGATAAGAGATTCCTTATATTAGGAATCTCTTCTGTTTGAGAATTGAAAAATCTCAGATACGTAAGTGGGTTTAAACTTATCTCCTTAGATTAGGAACCTACTTACGTTTTTTTTTGGCAGGCTTTGAGTTTGTTAATTTTTTCTTTTTGGGAACTGGTTTAGCAACAGTTTTTGTTTTTTTTGCCTTAGATACTGGCTTTTCTTGTTTTTGATTTTTTAGTTGTGCTTTTTTGTATCGAGATGGTTCAAATTTAGAAAAATCTACTTCTATTTTTTTAGGTGCCGCAAAATCCAGATTAGGTTTTGGAGCAGGACTCAGATTAGAAGGATCTTTTGGTGTACCTAAAAACTCTCGTATCGTTCTTAGGTTTTCTCCCCGTCGTACAAGATTGTAATTTCCTGGTACATCAAACCAAAGATCCCTTCCTTGCCCAAACTCTGTACTTTCCTGTGGTCTAAAACTAAAATCTTCGATCGCAGACAATGGTTGAAATAAAGGGAAAAATAGAGCGTTCTTATAATTTTGTCTCACCCACTCGGAATCATAACCCCAATAGGAATACTTACTATCATTAAAAACGACAGAACCATGGAAGGGAGTTCCTAGAGTAATAAGACGTTTTACCTTTCGTCTTGCTTCGTCTGGTAGTATCAAAACAAGGAGACCACCCGTATTGTGTGCGATCAAAGTAATTTCGTTAGGTGCTGTTAGTATTTGTTTTGCGAGATAGGCAACCGCTTCTTCTAGTGAATTAGAGTTTCGCAGGGTGGAAAGTATACCCACTCGAAATCCGAGGTTGTCTAGGTTTGACTTCAACTTTTGGTAGAAAGAGCGACCCGCTTTGAAACCGGGAACGATAAGAATATTCCGATCCTTGAAGTTGGATGTTTGTAAATGGCTTGGTAAATAAAAAGCAATGTAGGCCCAAAATCGTTCAAAATATTCCAGAAAACGAAACATAGTATAGATGTTTCCGCTCGGTCTTTTTCTTGTCTATGAAAATCAATTAAGTGAGTAATAATTCCTGAATTGACTTAAGTTTCCTGGACTTTAACTTTGCCCTGTACTCTTATGAGATTTGTCCCAAATTTCCTCACGATCTCTATGCTTCTCGTTTTTGCAGTGGGGAGCAGTCTCTCTGCCAATCCAGGCAGTTATAGTCGAGCCGAAGCTGAATTAGGACTGGCTTGGGACATAAAATACCCACTTCCGTTTCGTTCCGTTGAAAAAAAAGATCCAATGGGGCAAGGAATCCAACAAGTAAAGCGGCAAGGCTTCGTGTATTGGATGTACAATTTTGAAGTATTTATGCCTAAATACAAACGGGAAGGAAATTCCTTTCTTGCAAAAGAGGAAGGAAGAAGGATCACTGTATATTTTTTATGGAACCCAAATCTAGAGGATCCATACAGAATCGAGTTAGGAGAACCAAGCGAAGGAAACTAAGATGGACCAAAAACTTTCAGATGAATTGATAACTAATAAAATGAAGGGTGAGTCCTTAAGTGATGCCTTTATTTCGGATTTCCTTATGAAAGTGGATGAGGTTCGGAAAGGTGAGACGGGAATTGCAAAATGGGATGAGGTCGGTGATTTAGTTCCATCAGAAGATGAAATTCTTTTTGAAGAGATTCAAAAAAAATATCCTCTCAAAAAGGAACTCTTAGGAAAACTCGTTGTGATCAAGTTAAACGGTGGCCTCGGGACGAGTATGGGTTTAGAAAAGGCAAAGTCTCTAATTCCAATTAAAGATGGCCTTTCATTTCTTGCGGTCATGGCAAAACAAATCGAATACATTCGAGATAGGTATCAAACAGATATTCCGCTTCTGCTCATGGATTCTTATAACACCCAGAAAGATTCTCAGGAAGAATTGCAAAAGAACGGATTCAAACAGGGGCTTCGTTCCAGTTTTTTACAACATAAAGTACCAAGACTTCTTAAAGATAGCCTATCGCCTGTTCAAGCTAAGAATGAGAAGGACGAGTGGTGCCCTCCTGGACATGGGGATATTTATTTCACAATGGTAGAAGAAGGCATTCTAGACGATTTAATTGCAAAAGGTTATGAAGTTGCCTTTTTGTCGAATGGTGACAATTTGGGAGCTACTGTAGATCCTCATATTGTTACATTCCTTTTGGAAGAAGGAATTCATTTTGCGATGGAAATGACTCCAAAGACTCTTGCAGATAAAAAGGGAGGTGCTATTTACCGCAAAACTGTTGGTGGCAAATTCATCCAGTACGAACTTCTCGAAACAGCTCAGGTTCCTAAAGAATACGAACATGAATTCAGTGGCTTAGGTAAATTTAGAACATTCTCGACGAATAATCTTTGGATCAACTTGCGAGCATTAAAAGATCGCTTTGCTAAAGGTAATTTTAAACTTTCTCTTATTGTGAATCCAAAACAAGTTGAGGGGAAAGATGTTCTACAATTAGAAACTGCAATGGGAAGTGCTGTCGGTAATTTTACTAAATTTAAGGGAATCATAATACCAAGAGATAGATTTGCACCTGTTAAGAAGACAGAAGATTATTTAGTGCGACGGTCAGATGCGTACATTTTAAATGAAGATTTCTCACTTACGATGGCCCCTGAACGTAAAAAAAGAGGTCTCGACGAGGTACTTGTTAGCTTAGACGAGGCTTATTACAAAAAGATTGCAGGTTTTGACAGGTTGTTTCTCGTTTGCCCATCGCTTGTCTTTTGTGAATCCTTGGAAGTGGAAGGTGAGGTTGAGTTTGATGTTTTGGTTTGCTTTTCTGGAAAAGTCAAAATTCGCAATACGACTGGGAGAAAACAAAAAATTTCAAGTCTCTCGAAAACTCAATTTGAAAACGAAACTGTTATCTTTGAAACCTAGAAAAGTCATTTCCGTTCTTTTTGTTCTATATTTCTTTTGTAAATGTGGAGTACCATTTTCCCCACGTAGCAATTGTTATGAGAAAAATAAATGTTCTACGATCGAAGGGCAATGTTTTTTACAAAACGGTGCCTACTACCGATTGGGAAGTGGAACGGGAGATATCAGCTCTATCGATTTTACCATTCTTGCAGGAACCTGTCTTGGACTCGAGGCAACCTGTAGAAAAAATTGTGAAAGTGGAACCTTGTTTTAGCGGAGATTCCATATGAAACCAGAGTAGCTAGCCGAACAGTCGTTATTTTTCTCTAAAGATCATTCTCTCACAAATGAAAGTTGGCTTTTTTCAGGAACAAGTTCTCTATCAATAAACTCACCTGAAAGGGATTCATTCGTTGGAGAAAGTTGAATCCGCCATTTTCCTTTTTCTTCAATTAGATCAGAGTCAATGATGTTTTGCCCTCTATAGATTTCCGTTTCATTCCATTTTAAAACTACATGACTTCCCGTTTCATCTGCATCAATAATCAATCGAATGGGTTT
Source organism: Leptospira sp. (assembly GCA_027533185.1). Lineage (GTDB taxonomy): Bacteria > Spirochaetota > Leptospiria > Leptospirales > Leptospiraceae > Leptospira_A. The sequence continues at coordinate 31,680 of JAPZTS010000016.1, forward strand.
GACCTTATTTTTCCCGTCCCAATACATCGCAGTCCAAGGACCAACAAATTTTTGGATGTTTGATTCACCGAAAGTTTTGATCTTTTTGACATCTGGAATCGTATCCGATAAAACTCCAATAGTAGGATCTGTGAATTTACTTTCACCAGTTCCAGGTACAACCGATTGGATTGTAAAAAAGTAAAATTGATTTTTAGGAAGTTTGGATACTTTAACAGAATTTGATGTGACCGTTCGATAGAGAATCCATTCTTTTTCCGATTTCTTTCTGAAGAAAACTTTATACTCTTTAACCTTAGGAACAGCTGTCCAGGTTAATTGGAATTCGGATTGACTCGGTAATTCTAATATTTCCACTTGGTTTGGTGCGGCAGGCGCTCCCGTACGTTTTGCAACCAAGGACGGGAATCCAGAATCAACCTCAGAAGGTAGGCTGTACAGTTGACCTTCAAATTCCGCTACGATCGAGTAATACTTTTCGTCTTCAGAGGACCCGAGTTCACTATCTGTAAATTCTGTATCCCTAGTTTTGCCTATCAAATTCCAATTGGCACCTAACTTTCTATAAATAAAGTATTGAATCGCAGAAGGAGAACCTTCCCATTTTAAAAGAACTTGTCCCGTATACAAACCTTTTGACGCAATTAAATTAGCAGGGCGAGGCTTTAAAATCTCCATTGGATCTAAATGGGCGGATACATAGCTAGATTTTTCACCGATGATTGAATTCCTCTCAGGAATTACTTGGTAAATCTCACTGTCTCCATTCCGAGCTGCTTTAAAATCTGTGTAAGTGGGTTTGTCTGGTCTTCCTAAAAATCGATAGATTTTTGTAAGAGGATTCCACTTGTAAATGGCAAACTTTGTTCCAGGACTTTGTGGGTCCCAATTTAAAATGATTCTGTCATTTGTAGCAGCGACGGAAGCTGTTAAGTTTGTGATCGGAAGAACTCCACCCGATTTTGCTGGTTCTTCCGCATAGCCGTCGTTTGAGTCACTAGAAGGTTCTGATATACTAATTTCGTTTAGACTTGCAACTCGGTAGGTATACGCTACTGCTTTTTGAATTCCAAAATCTTCAAAAAAACTAACCTTAGATAGACCCACAAGTTGGAATTTGCTTTCAGATTTTCGCTTTCGATAGATTTCATATCCGATGGCGTGTTTTTGTTTTGACCAAGACACACGGATACGATCTGAAAAATCACCTCGTGTGACAAAGACCTCTTTCGGAGGTAGCAAAGACTCGCCTGGGTATGAGATTTTGGAAAGTGAGGCAACTAACTTTGATTCAGTCGTTAGCTCCGATTCCGTCATAGGCTCGATTGTATAAATAGATCTAACTAAATTGTGAAAACTATCGTATGAGATCCAGAGATAACCAGAGTCACCCCAATCCTTGCCCCAAGAATTCCATACCCGGAATGCACGTTTTTTGTCGTTGTATCCCAAAATGATAAGAGATTGCGCACCTAGGATTTCACCTTCTGGCTTTGTGTAAATTTGAGTAGAGGGAGGATTTAGAAAATTTGAATGTACTAAGTAACCGATTGCTACAGGGTGACCTTCCAGGAGAGATTGTTTGATCGCTTTCGTATCAAAAGATTCAATACGGTAAACTCTAGAAAATCGAGCTTTTCTGCCTTGTTCAATGAGGCTCGGTTTTGGTTTGGATCGAAAATTCCCAAAGCTCTCATCCATAAGTTCTAAACTGACACCACCACGACTTTCTGCGAGAATTAAGGCCTCTAGAAGGGATGCACCTTGGTCTTTGCCACCATTGAGCTGACTGTATATATAGTTTGCGGAGTATAGATTTTTTCTTCCTTCCGGTAGATTGGGAGACATTTTATGGAGTGACTCGATGCTCTTTTTTTTTGCTTCATAATACGAAGTAAGTCCAAAACCTACAGCAAAACCGACGCTATTTTTTGTGCTACCCTGATCTCCAGGAGGTGGAAATTTTTCGGTAAGGTTTACCTCAATCGGCAAATTTATATTTGGTGATGACAATTTCTTTGGGAGACTTTCATAAAGGTCAAATGGATCGTGAGTAAGCCCTGGAAGATAATCCGATTTGGACTCCGTTTTCCCACTGACAGAACCAGTTTGAAAACTGACAGATAGAATTATAAGCAGAGTTAGGATACAAAAAATCGTGATTCGTTTTTTCTGTCCTTTGTTTGGGAGCATTGTTCTAACCTTCTAGTCGTCTTCTAAATCAAAACTGATTGGGAGCCTATGAGCCATACGTGTCGGTTTCCCTTTGTCATAACCTGGCGCAAATCTAGCTCTTTGGATGATTCGAATTGCCGCCTCATCAAAGCCATAACCTGCGCGACCCGAAACAACTTTTACGCCTTGCAGAGTACCTGTCTCATCAACTTGTACAAGTAATACGACAGTCTTCTGGCTAATATTTGCTGCCTTAGCTGCTTCAGGAAAATAGGCTTTTAAGTCAAAGTCAATGATTGGCGTGGGTGGTCGATCTCCGTTGAAGGAAAACAAAAATCCATCTTTATCTGTTCCATTTCCTGACAGTTGGTTCGGATTGATATCACTTGTATCTGGTTTGTCTTCTAAGGATTTATCTTGGTTAGAACCTTCCACCCATTCTTGTTTTTCTACCGGAGCAGGGCTTGAAGTACCACCTAAAAGTTCAGGTGGAATTTCTTCGAAGGCGACATCCATCTCATCCATATCGGTACTATCTTTGTAAGCCGCTTCGCTCGGCAATGTAAGGATGAAATAAACAAAAAAGCCAAATAAATGTAAGGCGCAGGAAAAAATCAAACTTGCTTTAAAAAGTCCAAACCTTCGGAGTTTATACTGTAAAGAAAGCGTAAAGGGCAACATAAGTTTAATGGTGTATATTTGGTGTTGAGCTCGATGATTGGTTGTGTTTCCCACTCGTAACAAAACTCGCATGTATTTCTTTGGAAAGGATTTCTAAATTTCCAATGATGATTTTCATTTTACGAGTGAAGTAGTTGTTCGCCATTACAACGGGAATCGCAACAGCAAGACCTGCCGCAGTAGCAAGAAGAGCAGTCGATATACTTCTCATCACAACCTCGGCGCCTGAGTTTCCCAAGGTCCCCAGACCATAAAACGCCTTAATCACACCAAGAACCGTTCCAAGTAAGCCGATAAATGGCGTGTTGTTTCCCAGGGTATTTAAAATAGGCAATCTCTCTTCCAGGCCTAATCTTTCTTTTAAGATTTTCCCTTCCATTAGCTCTTGTAAGCCTTTGTGGTTTTCCTTCTCTCTCTCGAGGAAAAAATGTGCAAAGCGAGTGTAGGAATTTTCCAAAGGGTGTGTTTCCAAAGCCTTTTCACATCCTTTCAGGTCCCTATGACGGATCAAGAGGGTCAAAGAATCGAGGAGGGATTGAGAATTCTGGTCTAGATTGCGTTTGTACACCACTAACCTTTCGATAAAGACCGCAATCGCGAGGATGCTCGCGAGGAGCATGATGATGAAGACTAAGGTTTCGCCAATATCTACAAAATTTTGCATGGTTTCGTCTACTTTTTGCAATGATTTTGAGAATGGGTAGCAATAAAAGTCAAAAATCTAAAAAAGAACTTGGATTGATCCAAGGCTCGGCAAAGAAAACTCTGCTTGGAAGGGATAGATATGAAAAAACATACAATCTTTGCAGTTTTTGGTTCCGCGGTTTTCCTCTTACTTGGGGTTGGGCTTGTTTTGTTTTACTCGGTTCGTGCCTGGGAGATCTTTCTCACGATTTGTCCAAACCATGACTTCTTGTCTTGGGATGAAAACATTCGACTGAACACGGTGCTCGACCAATACACAGATTTCAGAGATGGCCGAATTCTAAAGGGAATACTCCCCTTCTTTGAATCCCCGACCTGGCCACCACTTAGATCAATTCTAACATTTGTTACTTTGTATCTCCCGATGGATAGCCCTGAGACCTTTCGTGACTCCTTCCTCGGACTTTTCTTTTTGATACTTGTATATCCTGCGCTTGTTTTTGTTTTGTATCGGATATTGGGCTCCCTGTTTTACAGTTCTATCATTTCTTTTATGGTCTTTCTATTGACGATTCAAACAGGGGAAGTTCCTGCTTATTCTCTATCTTCCATGTTGGAAACACAGTCCATGTTCTTTCTGCTCTTTTCTGTATATGCAATTTATAGAATGTATAACGAAGATAACATGTTAGAAGAGAGCGGAATGGAAAGCGACTCTAAAAGTCTATCAATCAGCACAAAATGGTTGTTATCCTTTTCCCTTTTGGGTTTTTATTTTACTAAATATCCTTATGGAATATTATTTTTTATGGGATGTATTTTTTATGAGTTTGTAAGAAGCCCCAAAATCTATGGGAATGCTTTCCAGATTCTTCTCAAAATTTACTTTAAAGGTGCGCGAATTTTCTATCTTGGATTTGTTTTTTTAATGGTTTTGTCCTTGCCGATCTTGCGTCTTTTTTCTTCGATAAACCTCAACCAAAAAGGATTCAAACAATTTATGTTTGCGATCACATTCTTCCTGTTTGTTGATGTTTCTGTTTTTTTCTACCGCAAACGAAAGGAGATGAAAGAAATTTTCCCAAAAACGGTAATCGCTCTTTGGAAGTTTGCGATCTTTCCTGCATTTATCTGGCTGTTTCTCAATCCAGACAGAGTAAATGCGCTTATTGATGCGCAGATGATTGTAAATGCTTATACGCGGAGTTTTTTCTTAACACTATGGACGGAACCTGGACAAAATGTATCCATACCCGGTGTTTTTGACTTTGTTTGGGGATTCCGCTCGCTAGTTATATTTTCCTTGGTATCCATTCTTTACTTTTTTCTCCAGTCCAAAACACCGATCTCTAAAAAGTTAAAAGATCCGCTTTTTGCCGCTAGTTTAGTTCTATTTTTGCAGTTGTTAATATTGGAGTTAACAACTGGGAATAAACAACCAAGGCATGTTCTACAGTTTTTGCCTTCGATGGGTGCAGTTTGCTTTGTTTGGAACTTGCGACTTTTAGAATATGCAAAATCTAAACTAGAAAGGATCACAGCAGGATTTGCAATAGGTATCAGTATTCTCTTTGTAATCGTTAATGGATTTTTTGAGCAGGGAATCTTTAATGAACGGTTCTTTGAAAAAAAGATGTTCTGCTACAGAGGTATGGATAAAACCATTTTTGATCCTGCTCGTGAGATTTCGAAACAGATTCTTTCTGAAAAAAAATATGTTTTGATCAATGCGTTCCACTTTGAAGAAAAATACCAAACAAAAGGTCGAGTCCTTGCATCAGATTTTGATCTAGCAATGAAGTTAAAAGCGTACAAAACCGGAATGGTGCGCAATGATAACAAATACCAATGGAAGGATTGGACAAAATTTGATTCTGTTCTTTTATTGAGTGATATTTGCCCGGATAGCTTTGTTGAAGAAAAATTTGAAAATCGAACAAAAATGTTGAATACTAAGTCAACATTATTGTCTACTTACAGAGAGAGCACGGGAACTGCATGTTTGCAGGAGTACAAATTGCTCCATGAGTAAGTATCTTAATGAGTATAGCTGCCTTTTCGATCAAACGTCCGATTTTTATTTCTTCTCTCGTGATCATCATGGTGATCACGGGTTATATATCCCTCAAACGAATAGGCGTTGATCTCTTTCCTGATATCAATATTCCTTTTGTAGTTGTTTCTACTGTCTATCCAGGGGCAGGTCCAGAGGAAATAGAGACTTCCATCTCCAAACCATTGGAAGAGGAACTCAGTTCCATTTCAGGGCTGAAGAGAATAACATCCCGAAACCAAGAGGGTATCTCCCTTGTTTTTGCCGAATTTAGCCTAACAACTGACATTAAGTATGCGGAACAACAGGTTCGAGATAAAACTGCAAGAACTAGACCCTTGTTTCCCGATGCCGCCAAAGAACCATTAGTTCAAAGATTCGATCCTTCCGATCAACCGATCATGCGTATATCGGTTTTTGCGGACTTACCTGAGGGAGAACTCTATGACCTTGCGAAGGAAAGAATTAAACCCAAACTTGAACAAGTAAATAATGTCGGAGCTGTAAAAATCATAGGTGGTGCCCGTCGTGAAATTCATATAGAATTGGATCGTAACAAAATCAATTCTTATCAAGTACCTGCCATAGCAATCGCAAATCAGATCAAAAATTCTGGTGTGAACATCCCTGCAGGTAAGGTAGAAGGCCAGGAAAAAGAAACCTCCTTCCGAACGGTGGCCAAGTATGAATCCCTTTCACAGATCCAAAATACGGTTGTATCCTTCGGGGGTGAATTTGGAAGAGGGGTGCTCGTTCGAGATTTGGGTGAGGTAAAGGACAGTTTGGAAGACCGCAAAACTCTGGGCATGCTGTATGCACCGATCTCACAGGATGAAGATGAGGAGCCGTCGGTAATCGGCAAACTTCTGTTTAAATACGATCCCCCAAAAAAAGAAAGGGTTCAAAAAAAGGCACTCTTTCTGGACGTTTATAAACAGTCGGGTTCCAACACCGTTGAGGTTGCGGATGGGATTTTCGGGAAAATAAATTCTATAAACGAAGCAATCAAAGACCACAAAGGTGCACCCAAGGTCATTTTAATCCGAGATGGATCTAGATGGATTCGTGCCAATATCGAAGACGTTACAATAGCAATCATCTTAGGAATTCTACTCGCTGTCCTCGTAGTCTATTTGTTTTTGGGCAATGTACGATCTACTATCATCACAGGTATGGCACTTCCCAATTCCCTTCTCGGTGCTTTTATCATCATGTATGCTATGGGTTTTACCATGAATGTGATGACTCTACTTGCCCTCTCTCTTGCCGTAGGACTGTTAGTCGATGATGCCATTGTAGTTCGGGAAAACATCTTTCGCAAACTGGAAGAGGGTGAATCCGTTATCGTCGCCGCAAGAAAAGGAACCGAAGAAGTTACCCTGGCAGTGATTGGAACTTCTCTCACTGTCATTGCTGTTTTTTTGCCGATTGGGTTTCTATCGGGGATAGTCGGGCAATTTTTTAAGCAGTTTGGCCTAACAGTAGTTTTTGCCATGATCATCTCTACCTTTGATGGTTTAACTGTCGCTCCCATGTTGTCTGCTTATTTTGCTGGGAAAAATGACATTCATAAAAAGAAGAATATTGTTTTAAGAACCTTCGACCGGTTTCAATCATTTTTGGACAGAATGTACGAAATCATCATGCATTTTGCTCTAAAAAAACCTTGGGCAATCATTCTGATCACATTCCTAACTTTAATTCTAAGCATTCTATCCTTGGGATTTGTAAAAAAAACCTTCCTCCCAGCCAACGACCAAGGTGAGTTTATGGTCAATGTGGAGATGGCACCGGGCACCTCTTTAAACGGAACTCTGGAAGTAGTATCTAGCATTCAGAATGAGATGATTGGTCTAGTCCCTGAGTTAGATCTTTTGGCTACGGTTGTTGGAAACAATGATGGAGAGTCCAATATCGCAACGATTGCAGTTTCCCTTCTCCCATCAGAATATCGGATGCGGTCCACTGCGGATGTCAAAGATGAGATTCGCGAGATGTTAAAAAAGTACCCCCAAGCAAGACCAAAAGTCAACGACTACTCTGCAGTAGGCGGTGGAGTTCAGTATCCTTTCAACTTAAATCTAAAAGGTGAAAATTTAAAAGAACTGGAAGCCTATGCTTTCTCTGTGATGGAGGAACTTCGCAAAGTACCTGACCTAACAGATGTCGATACCAATTACAGAACTGGGAAACCAGAATTCCAGGTGGTTCCAGATCGCAGTAAGATGCAAACTGTTGGAGTCGTTGCAGGTGTTTTGGGTGCAGAGTTACGTTATCATATTGAAGGTGGTGAGGTCGCTAAGTTTTTAGAGAATGGAATCGAGTACGATGTAAGACTTCGGCTCCGAGAAGATCAAAGGAATTTACGAAACTCATTTGCAGAAACAAGAGTTCCCAATATCCAAAATCGAATGATCCCTCTTAGCGCCATTGCTGTTGGCAAAGAGAGCTCTTCACCTGCAAGGATTATACGGGAAGATCGTTCACGAGTGGTTCCGATCAATGCCAACTTGGCTCCAGGTGGCGCCATTGCCTCAGCATCAGATGCGGCGGTCAAGATTCTTAAAGAGAAACTCCCACTACCCCAAGGGATCACTTACGCTTTTGTTGGTCAGTCTGAAGATTTTAAGGAACTACTTCAAAACATCATTTTAGCTTTCGGTATGGCGCTTATATTTATCTATCTAGTGTTAGCTTCTCTATATGAGTCGTTTATTACTCCAATCACCATTTTGTTTGCAATCCCACCTGCGATTTCAGGAGCATTTTTTGCACTGGCAATCACAGGCGAGATGTTGAATTTGTTTAGTATGATTGGTCTCATTCTACTTATGGGTCTTGTTGCAAAGAACTCCATTTTACTGGTGGACCATGCAATTCTTGCTATGCGAGAACACGGAATGACGAGAGACGAGGCGATATTCGATGCAGGAAGTAAAAGACTCCGTCCCATCCTTATGACATCCCTCGCCATGATTGCGGGAACTCTGCCCATTGCCCTCGGGATCGGAGAAGCATCAAAGTCAAGGACAGCGATGGGAATTGCAATCATAGGTGGACTTATCCTTTCCACTTTAATCACACTGATCGTTGTTCCCGCCGTATTTGGTTACATCGACCGAATCCGAGAACGAGTGGAAGGTGCCTTCCGTCCCAAGTACGAAATCAGAAAAGAAGATTTAGAAGATACGTAAATTAAGTTTAAGGCATGACGGGTTTTGCATTTTACACTTGCGCAAACTTTGAATTCGGAGTTCTCTAGCTATCATGTCTAGCGAACGCCGAATCTACAAACGTATCTCAGAAAAAGTGCAACTCACATACCGTGTGATCCAATCGGGATCTGCCTCGGCTCAGTATGTTCCAAATGACAGAGGTCAAGGTGAGTCCCAGGATCTTTCGGAAGGTGGTTTACTTTTTCGGACAAAAGAGCCGATGCCTCTGGGAACGCGATTAGAACTTGAGCTTCGATTTCCAGATGTGAAATATGTTCTCTATCCAAAAGCAAAGGTGGTAAGACTCGAAGAATTTGCGGACGGTGCATACTATGAAGTGGGTCTTGAGTTCAATCAGATCTTCGAAGATGATAAAAATCTGCTTTTAGAACATATTGCCCGATTGGAAGTCATTTGAATTCATTTAGCGATTGCCCAGAGGTTTCGCTGGATAGTTTCTATAGACAAAAGCATTTGTCTGATCTGAATTAATCAGCTAACAGTTGTTTAATTTCTTGGAGTAGAGTAGATTTTCCCAAAACGAGGCGATTTTTCCCCGCCTGAATTTTTTCAAGTTTGTTTGGTTGTTTATAAAATTCTTCTAGTACTGCTTCCTTTAAGGTTTCTTCAAACCAGGTTTTGGTTTGTTCCTTCCTATTCGATTCGAAGTATCCGTTGTTTTTGGTCTTCGCTTCATAATCTAAAATCAAGTTCCATACATCTTCAATCCCTTCCCCACCTAGCCCACTACAGGTGGTAGCCCGGGGTGTCCATTTGGATTCAGGTGCTGGGAAGAGGTGGAGGGCTGATTCATATTCAATTTTTGCCTTTAGGGCAAAGGGTTCGTTTGCCCCGTCTGCTTTGTTAATAGCAATCAGATCTGCCATTTCCATAATTCCACGTTTGATTCCTTGGAGTTCATCTCCGGCTCCCGCAAGCATCAGCAAAAGAAAAAAGTCCACCATGGAATGCACTTGGGTTTCGGATTGTCCGACCCCAACCGTTTCTATGATGATCACATCAAAGCCCGCCGCCTCACAGAGATACATGGTCTCTCTTGTCTTTCTTGCAACACCTCCCAAAGAACCGCTGCTTGGTGATGGTCTAATAAAGGCAAATTCGGATTTGGAAAGTTCCTCCATTCGGGTTTTGTCTCCGAGTATCGAACCATGTGTCCTTTGGCTACTTGGATCGATGGCAAGGACGGCTACTTTTTTACCTCGTTCGATCAAAAATCGACCAAAACTTTCGATAAAGGTAGATTTTCCTACCCCAGGAACGCCTGTTATGCCAATACGAATCGAGTTCCCTACCTTAGGCATGAGCCTTGTTAGGATTGCCTGAGCTGTGTCGTTGTGTGAATCCAAATTGCTTTCGACAAGGGTGATGGATTTGGATAAGGCAGTACGGTTTCCCGAGAGGATTTCTTTTGCCAAATCTTCTGGATTTACTTCCTTTCTAGAGAGAGTTTTTCTTTGTTCGCGGATATAAGGCGAAATAGAAGGAGCATCGGCAACCCCTGGGTTTACGGATAGGGCAGACCCAGGAATCCTTTTTTCAATATCGGATTTTGAAGAACCTTCGGTGTCAGGGTTTTGATGCGTTTGCTCTTCCGACATTTTTGGTTAGGCGGCTCTTCTTTCTCCCAAAAGAATATTGAGGATCTGTTTTGCAGCCTCAGATATCACAGTTCCTGGTCCAAAAATAGCCGTTGCTCCCGATTTGTAGAGAAAGTCATAATCTTGCGCTGGAATTACTCCACCAACGACGACTAACACATCTTCAGCTCCGAGTTTACGTAATTCTTCAATCACTTGTGGAACAAGGGTTTTGTGGCCGGCGGCAAGCGAAGATACACCTAGGATATGTGCATCGTTTTCTACGACTTGTTTTGCGACTTCCGCTGGTGTTTGGAAGAGTGGCCCGATATCAACGTCAAAGCCCATATCGGCAAAACTTGTTGAGATCACCTTCGCCCCGCGGTCATGGCCATCTTGTCCCATCTTGGCTACCATAATCCGAGGACGTCTACCTTCGAGTTTTGCAAACTCATCGGCAAGAGATCTGGCTTCTTTGTAGCCTGGGTCTTCCGAAATTTCTGAGGAATATACACCTGAGATAGATCTAATCACAGCCTTATACCTCCCAAATACCTTTTCCATAGCATACGAGATTTCACCAAGAGAAGCTCTCTTTCTTGCTGCATCGACTGCAAGCTCTAAAAGATTCCCTTGTCCTGTTTCTGCAGATTTGGTAATTGCGTTTAAGGCAGCTTCAACAGCACTTGAGTTGCGGTCTTTTTTCATTTGGTTCAGACGTTTGATCTGAGCTTCCCGAACAGCTGTATTATCGATATCTAATATATCAAGCGGAGCTTCCTTTGCTAATCTGTATTTGTTGACACCAACAATAACATCTTTGCCTGAATCGATCCGTGCTTGTTTTCTGGCAGCAGCCTCTTCAATTCGCATCTTTGGAATACCAGTCTCAATTGCCTCCGCCATTCCACCTAATTTCTGTACTTCGAGGATTAGGTTCCATGCTTTGTGGACCAAATCGTGGGTGAGTTTTTCTACATAAAAACTTCCTGCCCAAGGATCGATCACACGGTGGATATTGGTTTCTTCTTGGATATAAATCTGAGTGTTTCTGGCAATCCGAGCCGAAAAATCAGTTGGTAGAGCGATCGCCTCATCCAAGGCATTTGTATGGAGGGATTGCGTATGTCCGAGGGCTGCTGCCATGGCTTCGATACAGGTTCGTCCCACATTATTAAAAGGGTCTTGTTCGGTGAGGGACCAACCCGAAGTTTGGCAGTGGGTACGAAGGGCGAGTGACTTATTTGACTTTGGTTGGAACTGGTTTACGATCTTAGCCCAAAGGAGTCGACCAGCACGCATCTTTGCGATTTCCATAAAATGGTTCATACCGATCGCCCAAAAGAACGAAAGCCTTGGTGCGAATTCATCTACACTGAGACCTGATGCGATTCCTGTTTTGATATACTCCCAACCGTCAGCGAGTGTGTAAGCCAATTCCAGATCGGCTGTGGCCCCGGCTTCTTGCATATGGTACCCAGAAATCGAGATCGAATTGAATTTAGGCATATGTTTTGAGGTATACCCAAAGATATCCGCTATGATTTTCATCGAATGTTTAGGTGGATAGATATAGGTATTTCGCACCATAAACTCTTTTAGGATATCGTTTTGAATCGTTCCGGAAAGTTTATCCTGGGAAACTCCTTGTTCTTCCGCAGCGACAATATAGAAGGCAAGAACAGGAATGACTGCCCCATTCATCGTCATCGAAACCGACATTTGATCGAGGGGGATTTGGTCAAAGAGGATCTTCATATCCAAAACCGAATCGATGGCAACACCTGCTTTCCCTACATCGCCTACTACACGTTCGTGGTCAGAGTCATAACCCCTGTGTGTTGCCAGGTCAAAGGCAACCGAGAGTCCTTTTTGCCCTGCCGCAAGGTTTCTACGATAAAATGCATTCGATTCTTCCGCTGTGGAAAATCCTGCGTACTGGCGAACTGTCCAAGGTTTGTTGACATACATGGTGGAGTAGGGCCCACGTAGGTAAGGGGGAATCCCTGCCGCAAATCCTAGATGCTCCAAACCATCTAAATCTTCTTTCCCATACCGAGACTGGATCGAAATTCCTTCTGCAGTTTGCCAGAGAGATAAGGATTTAGTTTGAGCTTTGGGTTTGCCAAACGAAAGATTGTGTGTGGAAAGATTAGGTCGTTTCATAATGTGCCGATCCATTTTGATTGGGCTTTTTCCATAAACTCAATGGTATTTCGTTTCATGTGTATGAAGTCATCAATGCCAAGAGATTCTGCTTTTTGGATAAGATCTTTCGGGTATCCCGCAAGGATCTTCCAGGCATTCGGGAGTTGTCTCTGCATTTCTTCGCTAAACGCCTGTAAGTGGTTTGTGTATTCTTCATCGGAAGAACAAAGAACTACGATATCCGCTCCAAATTCCTTGGCCTTAGTTACCCCTTCTTCAATGTTTGCAAATCCCAAATTGTCTTGGATTTCGTAGCCAAGACATCCAATAAAATTTGCCGAAAAACTCGCACGTGCCTTTCGCATCGTTAAATCACCAATGGTGAGTAAAAACACCTTAGGCGCTTTTTTCCCCGAAGCGATATGGGTATCCGTCATCTGTCGCAGACGGTCAAATTCGTAGGAGAGCCGGAGGGGAGTGATGCGTTTGAATTCTGTTGGATTTCCAAATTCCAAAAGTTTTTTTGTGTGTTCTACGGATGTAATCAGTTCCGGATGCCTTTCTGTGGGAAGGGGGTATTGGTTTGTTCCGAGGAGGATTTCTTTTTTCGAAGAAAGAGCCGCTCTTTTTTTGGAAGCCGTTTCGCTAATTTCGTCCTGAACCTTCCCCGACTGGATTCCAACAAAAAATCCGCCCTCTTTTTCCAAGGTTTGGAACTTTGTCCAAACAGTGGAGATAAGTTTTTTAGTGAGTGTTTCCAAATAGTAAGAACCTTTGGCGGGATCTTCTACCTTGTCAAAGAACGACTCACTTCTCAGTAAAAGTTGGGAGTTTCTTGCGATCCTCTTTCCCAATTCTTGTTTTTGTGAATAGTTGTGGTCAAAGGGTAGTACTTGGACAAAATCAGAACCACCGAGAACCGCCGACATTGCGGCAGTTGTACCACGTAACATATTCACATAGGGATCGTATGCTGTGTATTGGAATTCAGAGGTTCTAGAAAAAATCGTAGTCGGATTTTCGTCACCAAATCCTGGTTCGTAGGCATTTAGAATTTCTGCCCATAGGATACGATGTGCACGGAGTTTCGCAATTTCAAAAAAGTAATTGGAGCCAACACCCATAAAAAACCAAATGGAGTCGTTTGCTTCTTTAAGGCTCAGTCCTAAATCCAAAAGCCGATTTAGATAGTCAACTCCCCAAGAAAGAGAACAGGCCAATTCCTGGCCGATCTTTGCACCTGCATCTCGCAGATAGTAGCCATGAACGGCAATCGTATGTTTACTCTTAGATTTTGTGAGTTTTGAAAAATGAGAGTTGAGTTCTTCTTTTTTACAGCCCAATTCCCCACAGAGGAGGAGGGTTCCAAACGGGTCATAATCCGTATAAACATGATTATGCGAATCTTTTAGTTTTTGAATTCCTTCTGTAAATTCTGGAGTTCTATTTGCAAGGGAAAGGACGATTGGTATTTCTTTGGGAATCGGGGCAAGAACCTGAACCAGTTCCTCATTTGTTCCTATTGAAAGCCCAAATGTTTGTTTCCCTTCCTTATGAGAGACTATGTAGAGTGCGTCAGCGCCAGAAGAGAGAGAGACTTTGATTTCGTCTGCATGAAGGATTTCATCCGTGATCTTCCAGGAAGATCGGCTTCTCGGAACGTCTGGTAGATCTCCTAAGTCTTCCTTCGTATAAAAAGGTTCTAAGACAAATCCATCTTCGGTTTCCCACTGGACTTTTTCGAATCCAGCACCTTTTAGATCCTTAAGAATCAAATCTCTCCAAGTTTCTTTGGAGACTTCGTTAAACTCGCTAAACAGTGTTTCGTTCAAATTAATCCTCTACGATTTGGTATTCTTCCATGTACCCTGGGAAGTCACCTAACCCTCGTGTGAAGGTAAATCTAGCAGGGTAGACTACCAGACGTTTTCCCGATTGGATAAACGTGCCTGAAAGTAAAGTAAAAGGAGAGGCCACAATAAATGCTGCAGTTCCAACCACAGTTCCAGCAAGTCCCATCGGTCTTGCTACAAGTAAGTCAATGAGCATCTCACCGCCAGAGGGAACTTCCCTTGCGGACAGGCTGGTCTGGATCCAAAACAAGCAGACGAATAAAAGGATAGACAAAGTGCGTACTGGTTTCATAAATTATAGTTCACTAAAAGGCTATCTTTTAAAAAAAACTAAGTAAGGCTGTATGTAAAGTAAGAATTATGGCAAAAGAACTCGTTTTATTCACTCTCTACTCTATCGTTCATCTCCTTGTGATTGTAACCATCCCGAGAGAGAGTTTTATCTACCTTCCGTCCAAGATCATTCCCATTCTGATTTTGATTGTTTCTGTATTCCGTCATGTATCTATTCTTTCAAAGCGTGGCAAATGGGTCGGAGTTGGGCTTGTGTTTTCTCTATTTGGTGATGCCTTTCTAGCTCTACCTGGTGGGAAATACTTCGTGCCAGGGCTTGGTTCCTTCCTAATTGCCCAGCTCATGTATTCCTATGCGTTTAGCATTCGTTCGGATTGGAAGCCTATTTTGTTTTTACCCTTCCTTATATTCGGAGCCTCTTTCTTTTTCTTTCTTGCTCCAAAACTTGGGCCACTCCTCATTCCCGTATTGGTATACATCACGGCTATTTGCATCATGGGTTGGCGCGCTGCTTCCCGAAATTCCGCTACCAAACCTTTCATATTGGGACTTTTGGGTGCACTGGTTTTCGTAGCCTCGGACTCCATCATTGCCTATTCCATGTTTTTGAATCCTGAGATGGATCGCGAGGTTGCCTCTCTTTTGATAATGATTACCTACTATATGGCACAAGCGCTCATCTACTTGGCAACCAAATCAGAAGAGATCCCATCTTGAAAAATACTTGATCGTTCCCTAACATATCATTATCATTACATTGGCTTTTGAAAAGGAATCCATTATGAAATCGCTCAAAAAAACTACATTTATCGAAGCTGTCGCCGCTGCCATTGCACACGAAGTAAAATGCTTTGAATTCAATTTAAAACTTTCTGAAGAGCTTCCCGAAGGACAAGTTCGAGAATTATTCAGCCAACTTGCATTAGACGGAGACGAGCACATTAAATTCATCAAAGATGTATACAAGTCCGCCGAGGGAAAAGAGTTGCCCAACCTCAAGCAACTTTCCGAAATCGAAAAGTTTCATAGCTCCACCATTCAGAAGATGATGGACAAATTGGATCGAAACAAGTCGGCAGAAGTGAATGCAGATGAAAAGAGAGCAATCGAACTTGCGATTCGCGAAGGTGAGGATGCTAGAAATTTTTACGCAAAAATCCGAGGAAAGTTCCAAGAGCCAAAGATCAACATGCTCTTCCAAAAATTAGCAAACTTCAACGAATCCAACAACTCGTTGTTAGAGGCTCAAGCAATGGCAATGGAACAATCGACTCCGGCGGACCAAGTTTTCTTTTGGGAAGATGACGGTCTATTGGCGGAAGTCGTTCGTTCTTCACAAAACACAGCTAAAGCGGCGGCTCCTAAAAATACAGCTAAACCTGCTAAACCAAAAACAGCACCAGCCCAAGCGAAGCCGGCTCCCAAAAAATCTAGTCCCAAAAAAGCCGCTAAGAAAAAAGCGACAAAACCGAAAGCAAAGGCAAAACCTGCTGGTGCCAAACCAAAGGCTACTAAAAAGAAAGTAGCCAAAGCAAAACCTAAAAAATCAAAACCAGCACCGAAAAAAAAAGGTAAGAAAAAATAGTGAAATACCAAGTAACTCACACATTCCCCGTTTCCTTAGAAAAACTCCTCCACGCAAGGGAGGAGAGATACAAACACCTAGACCAGTTCCCTGATCTTAAGAATGTAACTCTTGTGGAAGAAACAAAAGAGGGAAATATCATCAAACAAAAACGAAAGGTCAGCCTAGAAGGTTCCATGCCTGCCGTGCTTTCTGCGGTTCTCTCCGACCTCTCACTCCTCGAGGATTCAACCTTTGACACCACAACAAACACCCACGAGTTTAAGATTGCTCCTCCTGGCAAAGACAATGTCTTCACCATAAAAGGCAAAAGTCGGTATTCGGAAAAGGGAGCCGGGGAATCAGAGAGATCGTATGATGTGGAAGTGAGCTCTTCTCTCCTCTTTGTCTCGCCGATTGTGGAAAAAGCAATAGAGGAAATTCACAAACATAGTTTGGAAAAGGATAGAAAATCCATATCCAAATTTTTAGGGGTTGAAGCCTAGTTTGGTTGAGTGAAATCCTCCTCGCCCAGTTTTCTTAGATCCCTTGTTGAGTTGAACTTATCCATTCTCATCATGGGGAATGTGACTTTGTTTGCCAAACTTTTGCCCTTTTCGGCTCCCACCATCATTTCGGGGAGAGCATTTCTCGGCGTGCTTGTGTTAGGTGGATTTCTCCTACTTCGGGGGAAGTCCATATACTACCAATCCCAACGTGATTTCTGGAAGGTTTTTGGAATTGGAATTCTATTTGGAATCCATTGGGTAACATACTTCCATTCCATCCAGGTTTCGACCGTAGCTGTGGGAATGCTTTCCCTATTCACCTATCCTGTGTTCTCGTCTGTGCTTGAGCCACTTTACTCTGGAAAACGTCCCCGTTTATTTGCAGTTTTTTTGACCGTATTTTCTCTGTTTGGCGTATTTTTAATTGTCCCTGAGTTTTCTAAAGAAAATTCCATATTTATGGGAGTGGTCTGGGGGATCAGTTCGGCAGTTTTGTATGCCCTTCGCAATATTCTGACTAAAGAGATGCATTTACATTACCCAAGTTCGCAGATCCTATTTACTCAATTGATAGCAACTGTGATCGTTGTAATTCCTTTTTCGGACGGTCTTTTTGAGATGCTTTCGGAACCCAAATACCTTCTTTACCAAATTATTCTTGCGGGGATCTTTACGGCGCTGGCTCATACAATTTGGATTCGGAGTATGTCTCAGCTAACAGTCACAACAGCGGGAACACTATCAACTCTGAGCCCCATTTACGGGAGTTTGGCGGCATGGTTTATATTAGGAGAGGTTCCTCCAGAACGCATCTGGCTCGGAGGTGCAGTGATTTTGTTTACAGCAATTTTGGAAGTATATCGGAAAAAGGCGGAGATGGAAGAGGACTTGAGGTGAAGGATTAAAAGGGGAATTTTACTTAAAGAAAAGTATTTAAATTAAATTAATAGCAGTCTTGATAAGTATTTGATTCATCACGATAAACAACGTGAACATTAAAGGAATGTGCATTGTTGAGATTGGTTAAGACCGGAAGAAGGCTCTTTTCACAATTAAATTCCAAAGTTGATGAATTCTTTATAGGTTTTCCACAAGTGCCAATTTCTTGATTTTGTTCGATAACTTGAACATTGAAATGATTCCAATAGACTGGTTTCTTTTCACCATGATAGTAATGAAAAATTCCTACGGAAATCTTGTCTGGAAGGAAAAAATGAAAGGCAAATTGGAGATCCACATTTTCTGAATTTGCCGGTGGAAAATCTATGTTGATAATTTCTGGAATAGAAGGGAATTTTAGATTCAATTTTAGATAATCTGGTTGATTTTGTATAGATCCACCTCGTAAATCTTGAACATTCAGATTTTCAGGACTTACTCGAAGAAATCCTATTTTGACATCGTTTGTAGCATCATCGAAATTCAAATGATCTGCAAATTTATTTTTTCCACATTCGAAGTAGGAAGTTTGCAAAAAGAGCCCGGCTAGATAAGTTTGGAATCCTTTCTCCGATCCCTGGTTTTCCTGCATACCGCAAGAAAGTAGTAATAAAAAAAGAACTATTCGCGCCAAGGACATTTTTCATAACCAGTTATGGTATTGTGTGAACATGCAATCCCTCGAACATATTCCTGATTCCTTAAACTCTGAACCGTTGGAAGGAATTCAGGCTGAAAATTTAGGTCGGTAATACAAGCATTGTTTGTGGATGCTATAAAGGATAACTCAACTTCCAAACTATTGATGTTTTTCAATTCGCCTTCTGTCAAAAGTCGATTAAAGTTAGTTGGTAGAAACTTACTTTCAGACAAACCGATTTTCTCGCAAGATTCTTGACTCGTAAATGTTAAAGTTAGATCGTTATTTGCGCTATTAAGACCAAAATAATCTTGGAGTAAATAAGAGGCCGGTGGACGCATTGAATTGTACTTACCAAAAAGAGTAGAACCGGGAGAAGTGCAATTGGTGAAATTCAAATTGATAAAGCTTAAGTCGTCTTTGCGTTTCTGTAGAATTTCGTCTGAGGAAATATTGTTAAAAAAATCCAAGGAACACGAACTTTTACTCAATTGAAAACAAACGCTGATTCTACCCGAGGCGGTTGTAGCGGAAACGACACAGGCATTGAGATCCTTACTCTCAAATCTCGTTGGCCTCAGTGTGTTTTGATAAATAGCATTTAGAAGTAAGGAATCATTCGAAAGTTTTTCGCCTAAACATTGACTCAATGACAATAAAGTTGTAAAGATTATAATTCCTCTGGAAAGACAAAATTTCATCCCAAAAAGTCTACCAACATTTTCCAGTAAATAAACAAAGAAGTAACAACCAATCAATGTCACTCGGAGTTACGACAACTGGATTTTGTATTATATCTTCCTCAATCGCAGTGCCGTAAGGTGGTTTCTCCGCTTTTCCGCAGTTCCATGTTCGGCAAGTTTCACCACCATAGACAGTTGGTGCGGGTAATGTATGCCAGCCTAAATGTTTGAATTCTGGTGTCATATGCTTAGCCCATTCGTAGTATCCAATATGATTGATATGGATTAAGTCAGCAAATAGAACAGGATTTGCCACATAGTATCGATTGGCGTCTGCATCGGGAGGAAAACTAAAACGTCCGAATAAAGATACAAACTTTACTCTTCCGGCTCTATAAATGACCGTAGGGTAGACTACATTCGTAGCTTTGTGTTCATAAGCATATTCATTTGTATTTTCTTCGTCAGCCATTTTCATTAGTGATAATTGGTGAAACATCATACCAATCGACATAAGACTACTTGGTGTTTTTTTCCATTCTGCTAAGTGTTTCCAATACCATAGATCTTTTCCTGTGCGAGAATTTAAGGCTGGTTCGGCGGTTAGTATTCTCGTAAGATCTGCCCCATGCAGGGGGGCGTGGAAATTGACGATCTGATCATAAATTTGTCTAAAGCCATCTAACAAGGCCATAAGGGAATTGCCAAGATCTTCTTGGAATTGGTTTTCGATACGAGAATCTTCGAATTGTTTATTTTTATCTGTGATTTGGCCATTGGGTAAGTATTTCCAAAATGTAAAATAATCCCCGGCATCACCCAGGATTGGACTTTTTGCAATGACGGGAAAATTTCCCATTAGAATAATTTTTTTATTTCGAAGAGAATTCCGAAGAGCCCTTACAATCACTCTCGTGTTATGCGTAACTCTTGCATCCACATCTCCAAACTTCCAAGGCATATAGTACAAAACTGCGATATTGGCCATGTAATCGTTTCCGCCGATTTCCAAAGCGACATTGTCTGCTGTGCGAAAGTTATTTCTAGTTACATCCGATGCAGAACATTTACGAATCAATTCATAGACTTCATGAGTTGTATTTCCTCCTACTGCTAAATTTTGAATGTCCCACTTGACAGCTGGCTCATGGACAGAGAGATACCACTCCCAACCGAAATACCCATACCCAAAGGGGAAATCAATCCAGTCACCAAGCGAATCACCATAAAATGTGATCTGTGTGGAATTAGGATCAAAATCGGTTTTGCAAGGGTTGGGATCGTCGCTTGCTTTAACTAAGGTTCGATCAGCATAAATGTTTGCTAGAGTTGAGTAATAAATAAAGATGATTAAAAAAAATATTTTTCGTCCCATATTGTTTTCCTTAGGCAATTACTACTGTGTATAAGAAATATTCAGATTGTTGACACCTGATTTTAAAATAAGATAATATCCGTAAGTGTCTTTGCCGACGCCATCTTTGCCATAACCCCAGGCTTCGGCCTCGATTAGAACTTGTGTTGGTTGTTCCGATATAGGTGCTTGAGGATTAGGTCGACCTTCTGTTTTACAGTCATCTTCAGAAAAGAAATCAACGATAGTCGTTGAATCTTTCACTATCGTAATATTGAATTTAAATCTTTTCCCGTTAACGAGAGCCCTATCTTTGAAATCAATATAAAATGGTTTGCCTATTTCTAAGGTTAAATTGCTTGCAATCCCTTCTTCCAAAAGGATCTGTGGCGCAGAACAAAAGTTAGGCCTAAAGAACCCGGCCATTGCGATGGAAAACAAAAATTGGTCTTGTCCACGTTTGCGGCTTTCCCGTTCTTCGTCTTTGCAATTGGATAGAACGAGGAGTGAGGCAATCAGTAGAATGGAGAGGACAGTTTTCATATTTCTTTTACTCCTCGTTTGATGAGCTCTTGTGTTATCTTTTGGCGAAGTGCCACATTCTTTGTACGAACCATCACTAGGAATTCTTCCGGGATTCCATTCACGTCGTCTCCAAAGTCGATTTGCAAACGAATGAGTATGAGAGCCACGGTGAGTTGGATGCGCATATCAATCAATTCTTGGTTGGTTAGCTCAGGAAGAGAGGACGCAACCGCGCCAAAAAATCTGTCTGCGGCATTCGATTCTTTATCTAGGAGCTCTGCCTTAGAACCCGCGACTTTTTCTGGAACAATTTCACCTTGCATCTCACGAAAAATTTTCTCATTCAGTTCCTCATCCGTTGAAGGTGCAAATTGAATGGTTTTCCAAGCTTCAATGGATTGTTTTTTTAAAGCCACATCTGTCATAAGATCCATGTCTTGCATTCCTTGGAGAAAGCTTTCCATGGCTTTTGCTTCATTTGCAGAAATTACAGGTAAAGATGCCCTCGAAGCTGAACTTTCATTTGGCGGAAGGCCTAGGCTTTCCGGGGTATATGGTTGCATTCCACTTGCAGTAATTGGAAGCACCGTACTGTTGTTTGGGTTGATACAATTTATAAAAATGCCTGCGAGCAAGCAACCTACCAGAACGCAAATAGGTTTGATTTTATAGTGTTTTCGCTTCATTTCGTTTTTCCTTAAAAAGATTTTGTAAATAAAATTTCGACTGAGTTGTTAGGATACCGATGGTTTAGGTTTTTCGGATCGTTTGAGTATTCTTCTAAAGTAACGAGCTTTCTCTGCTCAATCCCAAGTGAATCCCAATTGGGATTTCTACCAAATCTTACATATGCCTTCAGTGCGGAAAGAGAGAACGTAAGGATCGTGAGTGCACCCGCAATTTGGTAGTTGGTGTAATCTCTTTGAAACTTATCTTTCGCTCCTGATGAATTAATTCCTGTAAATGTGTTTTGCAATGCTTCGTTCGATTTTTGTGCTTCGAAAAAAAAGTAACCTGTTAAAACAATTAAACTTACTTTGATGATTCTATCGGTTAGGTCTTCTTTAAACACAGCATTCTGATCTGTAGTCCATTGGTAGGACGCAGATGAATTCAGATAAATTGCGGATTGTAGGCTACTTTTCCAAGGAGATGAGTTTTGGATTTTTTTGAAATAATCGTCCGATACAATGTCTAGAGTATCTGATTTTTGAATGTATCTCCCGATCCTTTCGGAACGAACAAAATAACTATCGTTTAATTCAGTGTAATCGGTCTGGATTGATTGTCCATTTTTAAGCAAAAGTACACCTGATAAAAAAGCATCTTTCGCTTGGATAGGAGATGTGTTTAGGAGACATAAGATTAAAGAAGCAAATCCAGGTGGAACAAAGTGTAATTTTATTTCCATTGCACTGCCTCACTATTCACTTTTGTTTCAATCCATTTGCCTTCTTTTTTTTCATTAAATATGATAATTTGTTTGGATTCTGCGCTTTCAATCTTGTAATCCTTAAAAAAGATCTGGCGACCTTCTAAAAAATCGGGTGGGTGAGGTAAAACATAGACAGACAGCAGAGGATGATCTTGATTTTTGAATGGGTGAATCGTATTCGGAATTGGTTTTAAATCAGTTTGTAGATCTTTTGTCGTGAAATTCATTATATTTGAATTCCATAGCACATAAAAATTTGCTGATAAGGAAAAAGTAAGCAATGTGCCTAAGATGATAAAGAGTCTATTTTTATTCATAAATTCACATGGAGTAGTAATTAATCGCTTAACCAAAGTAAACGATTTTGGCTAGTTTTACAGTGTAAAAAGTATTTTTTTTTTTTTTGCAATAAAATAATTGTCCGAAATGAAAAATATTAGCCTTTTCGGAGGTGTTTGCCTATACAAATTACAGAGTTTAGGCGGTTAGGAGCCTAGAAAATTCTTATAAGAAGTGAAATACGACCGTTAGTCGAAGTAGTCGAATTAAAATAAATTGGTCAATATAATGTCACTAATACGATTAAGGAGTCTTTTGTGGAGAAAAAGTAAATGAAGACATTTGTATCAATAAAAATCTTATCTTTCATTTGCTTCCTCAGGTGGAATTATTCTATCTATCTTTACACATTCAAATTTTTTTGATAAGAATTTAAATCAAAATCTTTTTGCTCAGATTCCGAATAAGATCTTAGCCATTTATTGGGTTTTGTTCCAATCATTTGCAAAGTATTTCTTTCCTCTTTCGGAACTGAAATTAAGAGGCGATGGAAGATGAATTTCATCGTAGAGACTACCTAATGTACGTGCAAACTATGAACCACCCGCAGTAATTTTTCTTGGACTTCTTTTGCAATCTTCTCTAGTTCGGGATTCTCTACAATTTTTGTCATAGTAAGAGGATCAAAAATCGATACTTTGGTCTCACCATTTTTTTCTTCGGTTACAACGACGTTGCAGGGGAGTAGGAGACCGATCTCGTCACTTGTTTGAAGTGCCCTGTGCGCAAAACTAGGATTACATGCACCGAGAATGGTGTATCTTTTGAAATCCACTCCAATCTTCTCCTTGAGAGTGTTTTGGACATCTATGGTTGTTAAAACTCCAAACCCTTCTGTCTTTAATGCCTCTGTCGCATCCGAGATTGTTTTTTCAAAGTTTTGTTTTCTATGAACTGTAAGTCCGAACATAAAACCCTCCTGTATATACCCCCTAGGGTATATTGAATCAAACAGGAAAGCAAGCAGTTTTTCTTGAATTTCGCTGATTATTCTTTTTTCGGGAGTTTTTGCATCTCTTCGACAGAAGGGAGGGCATTGGAACTATGGCGGATCTCTCCATTCGTATTGAGAAGATAGTACATAGGTAGGCCCGTAGTTTTGATTTCTGAAAAGCGATCGTCTAGGATTAAAGATTCGAATTCTTTGTCGCGCGGAGTGTAATTTAAAAGTACATAAGTCCCCAAATCTGGTTTCCCTTCGCCACACTCGAGGCCCTTCAGCATCTCACACCTAGCGCTTGTAATCGCAATTAGGATCAACTTTCCCTCTCTTTGGGCCTGCGCAAACGCAAAGGACTTATTGTGGCCCCAGTGGATTTCTTCACCTACCATTTGGTTTAGGCGGACATAGCCATAAACGAGAAGGAGGATAAAAAGAGGCATGGCAAGGAATCCAAGAAGGTAAAAAACGCGGGAATATTTTTGCATACCCTTTCCATAGATTTTAAAAAACAGCTTTCCGCCAATCGCAATTCTAAAAAAAAACTACACCGATCCAAGGAACCAATGAAACTGGTATTTTAGAACGTGTTAGGAGAATTAGATGGAAATTTGGTATACGGAAAAATTGGAATTAGAAAAAGGTCGGGCAGTCAGTTACCGCGTCACAAAAACCATCGAAAGTCTCCAGTCTCCCTTCCAAAAAATAGATATTTTTGAAACTCAATCCTTTGGTCGGATGTTCACCTTAGATGGTGTAACAATGGTTACGAACAAGGATGAACATTCTTACCATGAAATGATTGCTCATATCCCCATGATGAGCCATCCCAATCCAGAATCCGTACTTGTAATCGGTGGTGGAGATGGTGGAACAGTTCGCGAAGTACTAAAACACCCATCAGTCAAAGAAGTTGTGTTATGTGAAATTGATAAAGCAGTCGTTGATATTAGTTACAAATACTTCCCAGAATGTGCGGATGCCATGAGAGATCCAAAAGTGATCCACCACTATGACGACGGTGCAAAATTTGCTCGTGACAACAAAGGTCGATTTGATGTGATTCTTGTAGACTCAAGCGACCCTGTTGGCCCAGCAGAAGTTCTATTCAAGGAACCGTTTTACAGAGATATGGCGAGTGCTTTAAAACCGACCGGAATTATTGCAACACAAGCCGAGTCTTTTTGGTATCATGGAGATATTATATCCTCTCTTTTCGATTTTATCCCTAAGATCTTCCCGGAATATGGGTATTACTATACTACCATTCCAACGTATCCATCAGGGATTATTGGATTCACCTTTCTATCAAATGCAATTGATCCTTATTCTGTAACACCAGATTCAAAACGTGTACCCAAAGGGTTGAAATACTATAGCCCCGAGATCCACAAAGCGGCCTTTGTCTTACCAGAATTTGCGAAGGCTTATATCAAACGAAAAGGATAGTGAGTCCGATTTGAAGTCTATGAATCGCAAATTACTTGTTCTGCTAATCGTGTCTTTCTTTGCCTCCGTGAGCCCTATAATTCCTAATGAAGTTAAGGCAACAAAACTAGAGTTAGAGGCAGAGGAAGCGGAGAAAAAAGGTGATATGAGGAAGGCCGAATCGCTTCGGATCCAAGCTGCAACGCTAAGAAAGTATTTCTTCCGCCCTTTCCAGGATGGGTACTTGGGTAGGAATAAAGAAGACCGGGATCATAAGTTACCAAATGCGATCTCCTTTAGCGGAAGAAATTTTTTAGGTGGTAGCTGGGAATTGGGATTTCGCTTCATTGCAAACGAGGGTTTCTTTTATCCAGGGAGAACGTGGGCTGATGATGATGGTGCTATTGCATTCCAAGGGAATAGTTTTTTCAAACCGAGAGGAGGGGTGGGCTATCAAAATATTGAACCACTCCCATTTTCCTCCGAATCACCAACTAACTATGGCAGGAAAAATGCGCTTACACCAAAGTTTCTTTACAAACATAATTCCAAAAAATGGGGTCTAGAATATTCGAATATTCCCTTCCAAACAGGATACAATTATTACAGCTTTGGTTTTATAAACAATCCTTTGACTGCTTGGCATGACAGTCGAATCCGTATTCAAGATCACAAACTGGTTTTAAAAATTTATGATGAATTAACGAAAGATATGTGGTTTAGTTGGGACTTCGGCCTTAGGATGGGTCAAATAAAAACAGATACTGCTTATACTTCAGCCTCTCTAGGAGAAGGTAGATCCGCAAGCGACGTTACTAATTTTACGGCAGCAAGTGCTGGCTTTAAATTTTACCATGCAGTCATAAAAGAATTTTCATATGAACTAGGCGGAGACCTCTTTCTAACTCCTTTTGGAAGTCTACGTTACAATAGAACAGTACTTAAGAATGCCAATTCTTTTGATCTCTACCGAGGTGCAAATTTAGCTGTAGACGAGGTGTATTCGATTCGTTCCGCAGATTCGCTTCGGACGAACATAGCCGGATTGGATATTTTGGTTCAGGCAAATTTTATGCCGATATCCAATCACAAATTTAGTTTGGGAGTCCAATCGATACAATATTCATTTAGAGCAAATGAATCGAAAATGCCAACTATACTTGCGTTAACTGAAGAAAGTTACCTTTCTGGTTTAAGGGACTATTATTTCAGTTCTGCCTTTTATGAAGCCGATGGAAATCCTAATCGACCCACACGCTCATATTCTATTTTCAACTACTACTTTGGGTATTCATATGTTTTTTAGAGCATTGTTTGTTCTGTTTTTTTTCGGAAGTTTTTCTCATTGTGCGATTTCATTGCGTGTCTATCGACCGTTCCCAATGGAAGATCCATTTGAGTTCATTCAAAAATTCCCCAATATCCAAGTGGTTGTGGTCGATGAAAATCCAGTAAAAATGGCCGATTATGATGGCTATTTCTTTGAGGCAGAAGGTTTGCAAAATGAATATGGGCCACTCTCGTATTTGATACGAAAAGAACTTACGATTCGTGCCAACCTATATCCAAAACTGTTAGAAAAAGGAGGAAAAATTGAGGTCAAAGAATTC
This sequence comes from Leptospira sp., assembly GCA_027533185.1. Taxonomy (GTDB): domain Bacteria; phylum Spirochaetota; class Leptospiria; order Leptospirales; family Leptospiraceae; genus Leptospira_A. The sequence continues at coordinate 58,308 of JAPZTS010000016.1, forward strand.
CTCCTTCACTCTCTCGATCGATGCTCCAAAAATCGTGTAGAGGTTTCTATGAAGGCAAATCTCCAAATAGCTGGTGGATCTGTAGAGACTTTTGAATATTCTGATTTTATAGAATCAAAAGTTACAAACTGTTACCTAACAGGTAGTAGCCTCTTGATTTTACCTCTCCTTTGGTATGTTCCTTATAACGGATTTCGTGGCAACCGAGAGGACCAGTTGAATCTACTTGGAAGAAATGCTTTAGAGGAATTCTTTCGTTTTGTAGAGACAAACTCTGCTTCCAATAAAAATATAAAACCAGAGAGCATAGATCTCAAGAAAAGAGACCCAAAAGCAAAGAAGTCACAAGAATCTATCGATCCCAAAATCAAGGACATAATGGATAGCTTATGAAAACGATTGGATATTTAAAGTTGTATATCGTATTGCTAGTGTTAGTTCTTTTTAACTGTTATTCTCTGGAAAAATCTTATACCTATGGGAATCCTTACCATGAGAGCCCAGCGTTCCAAGAGGATGATCCTCAGTTTGAAGAAGGTGAGCCTTATGTTGTTTTAGATAGTATTGGAAATTACTTTTTTTCGATTCCTTCTAAGTTGATTCTTTGGAATCGGAAAGCAGACAACCACCACATATCCAAAGAAACAAAAGAATATTTAATCAATTATATCAAAAAAAATAATCTTCGAGATGTTAAGGTTAGGTTCAACCAATACGCCCCATTGTCAGAATGGAGACGACTTTCAAAAAACCAGAATATCAATCCATTTGTACGATACTTTTTTGGATCCATTTCCTTGATTTCGTATACATTCTTGCCAGGTAGACTGTTTGCAGGGACGATTGGAGGAGACCACTACAACTCCTTCACCAATACAATCAACCTCTATTCTGATATTCCAGCGGTTGCAATCCATGAAGGTGGGCATGCAAAAGACTTTTCACTCAGAGAAAAAAGAACTGCCTATGCAGCAGCCTATGCTATCCCTTTTGTTGGGGCTTTATACCATGAAGCAAGAGCAACCGATGATACATTGAATTATTTTGCTGAGCTAGATGATCGCAAGCAACTAGAGGAGTCTCATGAAGTTTTGATTCCTGCCTATTCCACATATGTGGGAGGTGCGATAGGCGATATAGTTACAAACCCTATAACGATAGCTACGATCATTCCAGGTCACGTATATGGACGTTACAAAAAAAGGGATATTGACTTGGAGCTTTCCAAGCGAAAGGATCGAAAAAAACAATGAATCCTTCCCAGTCCAAATCTGAGTCTTTGCCAAACAATAGCTTTTTATCCAAATTCAATCGTAGGCGAGAGGAGCTTAGATCGGTACTATGTATCGGTCTGGATCCAGAATTTGAAAAACTTCCAGAGATTTGCCAAAAATCGGACACTCCTCTTTTTGAATTTTGTAAAACCATTGTTTCCTCCACATATATGTATGCGGCGGCATGGAAGCCAAATATAGCCTTTTTTGAGCGTTTTGGTGGAAAGGGTCTTTTGGAATTCGAATCTTATGTTCGTTATGCGAAAGAAATTTCTCCAGATGTCCCGATTATTGCCGACGCCAAAAGAGGGGATTTAGCCAACACAGCGAAAGAGTATGCAAAATACTATTTTGAATTCTTAGGTGTAGATGCACTTACGGTTAGTCCCTATATGGGAAAAGATAGTTTGACACCTTACTTGGACTTAGGTGGCACCATTTTTGTATTGGGGCTTACTTCAAACCCGTCATCCGTAGATTTTCAAAAACAGAAACTATCGCATAACAATCGATATCTGTACGAAGAAGTTGCCTTACAAATGGAGGCTCTAGGTCGTTCTTATCCTGGACAAGTGGGACTAGTTGTAGGGGGAACACATCCAGATGAGCTTTTAAAGTTACGACAACTTCTTCCCGATCTTTATTTTTTAATTCCAGGCTTTGGCGCACAGGGTGGTGATTTGGCTTCGATTCTTTCCTCTTCAGGTAAGAATTCCGTTGTTAATTCCTCCAGAGGTATAACTCTTTCTTCGAATTCTTCGGAATTTGGGTCCATCGCACAAGAGAAGGCAAAAATGGTACACCAAGCAATGAACGAAGAATTTATGAGTCTAGTCTAAGGTAAAACTAGGGGTATTTGTGAGACAAACATTGGCAATTGTAGGCACAGGGGTGTCAGGACTTGGTGCAGCTTATTTTTTAAAGAATGATTACGACCTGACACTATTTGAATCAGGTGATTATGTAGGCGGGCATACAAATACAGTAGATGTCGATGAGGAGGGTCAATCGATCCCTATTGATACTGGCTTTATCGTTTTTAACCACGTAACCTATCCCAATTTGCTACGTTTGTTCCAAACCTTAGGAGTTCCGACAAAGAAGTCGGATATGTCGTTTAGTGTACAACACATTCCAACAGGTCTTGAATTTTGCGGATCCGGACTAGATGGTCTCTTTGCCCAGAGACGAAATCTCTTTCGACCGAGATATCTTAAAATGCTACTTGAGATCAATCGGTTCAATGAAAATGCACCTAAAATCCTGGACGATCCCAAATACAATGACTGGGACTTGGGCAAGTATATGTCTCATTTTAAGTATGGGAAGGATATCTTAGATTTTTATTTGGTTCCTATGAGCTCCGCTGTTTGGTCCACACCACCTGATCTTATGCTCCAATTCCCGGCTAAAACGCTTATTCGCTTCTTTTTTAACCATGGATTTTTAGGGTTAAATACACAACACCAATGGTATACGGTAGATGGTGGATCTCGAGAGTATGTAAGAAGGATCCTTCCGCCAATCCAAGATCGAGTCCGTTTGAATTCTCCTGTAACAAAAATTAGGCGAAACGGTGTTAAAGTAGATATTGTATTAAAAAATGGTGAGATCCAAAGTTTTGACAAAGTTGTCTGTGCTACGCATGGGCATATCACAGCAAAACTTTTAGAAAATCCAACACCACTAGAGAAAGAACTTCTTCCTCTTTACAAATACCAAGACAATTGGGCGACTCTTCATACCGACGATTTGGATATGCCAAAAACCAAAAAATCATGGTCTAGTTGGAATTACAGGATTGTAAATGGTGCAAAAGGTGAGGTTTTACCCTATACGATTTACTGGATGAACCGCTTGCAGAATGTTTCAAAAAAGAAAAATTATTTTGTAACAATCAACGACCCAGACCGTGTTTCTCCTTCAAAATTAATCAAAAAGATCCAATACGAACATCCGCTTTTTTCTGTTGAGGCCTCTCTCGGACAAGAAAAATTACCAAGGTTGAATGAAGATGGGCCGATTTATTATTGTGGGGCATATTTTCGGTATGGATTTCATGAAGATGGATTCTTGTCCGCTGTGAATGTTGCGAAGGCAATTTTAAAAAGAGATCCATGGGCGTAATTTCAAGTATGTATCTTTCGGATGTAGTTCATGTAAGGACTGCGCCGACCTTTCATAAATTCAAATATAGGGTTTTTAACTTCTATTTGGATTTGGAAGAGATCCCTAAATTAGTTTCTTCATCATTCTTTTTTTCACACAATCGGTTCAATCTATTTAGCTTTTATGACAAGGATCATATCCAAATGGGGAAGGCCACTTGTCTTGAAAATGTAAAAGAGTTTGCCATACAATCTGGTATTACGAAAGAAATTGTAAATGTAAAACTTTTGACAAATCTCAGAGTTCTTGGCTATGTTTTCAATCCAGTTAGTTTCTACTTTTGTTTTGATGGTGTTGGCAAACTCGTTTGTGCAATTCCGGAAGTAGGAAACACATTTGGCGAAATCAAACCATATTTAGGTTTGCCAAGCCAAAACACCAAACAAACGATAGCTGATCCAGATGTTTACCTACGCGAACCTAAAAATTTTTATGTTTCTCCTTTTATACCTTTAGATTCTGAGTTCGAATTTCGTTTGAATGTTCCAGAAGAATCTTTAAAGATTGGGGTTGACTCTTATGAGTCCGGAGAACGAATCCTTACTACATCCTTTATTGGGAAAAAAAAGAATTTTTCTACTTTAAACTTGGTAAAACTTTTTGCCCAATTTCCTCTTATAACCGTCAAAGTTATAGCATTGATACATTGGCAGGCAATGTGGCTTTGGCTCAAAAAAATTCCTTATATCAAAAAAAATAATAATTTAGAGAAACAAACAGGAGTTCCCCTTGGACAAGTCAGCAAACCAGTCTCTCTTGCAAGAAACAATTGAACCGGGTCTTTTTTCCGGTATAGACCAAAAGTCAAAATCCGAGCAGTATAAGATTTACAAATCAATCTTTTTTAAGGCTCTCAGTGGAATGAAACGCGGATCCCTTCGCCTAATCCTTCCCGATGGTTCTCAAGCCTTGTTAGGTGACCCAAATTCAAAATTTGATGCTAAATTCCATTCTGGACTAATGCATATCAAAAATCCTGTGTTTTTTAGAAAAGCAGTTCTGCATGGAGATATTGGTTTCTCCGAAGCCTACTTGACCGGCGATTGGGACACTGATTCTATCGAAAACGTAATCTCATGGTTTATTTTAAATGTGGATGAGGCACCAAATTTAAGTGGAGCCAAGAAAAAACTATTCCATCTGGATCTCTTTAACCTTGGAAATAAGTTTTTACATTTCTTAAGAAGAAATACACTCAAAGGTAGCAAAAAGAATATTGTGGAGCATTATGACCTTGGGAATAGTTTTTATAAACTTTTCCTCGATCCGACAATGACCTACAGTTCGGCCTATTTCACGGAGTTAGATCAGAGTTTGGAAGCAGCACAAGTCAAAAAGGTAGATTTGCTTTGCCAAAAGCTCAAACTCACTCCGGAAGACCACCTACTTGAAATTGGAAGTGGTTGGGGGTTCCTTTCTATCCATGCCGCGAAGAATTACGGATGTCGCGTAACAACAGTTACTCTCTCGGAAGAGCAATATGCATTTGCAAAGGATAGGATAGCCAAAGAAGGTCTTTCTGATAAGATAGATATTCGTATTCAGGACTACCGCAAATTAGATGGCCAATATACAAAACTAGTTTCCGTGGAAATGTTGGAAGCTGTTGGTGATGCATATTATGAAACTTTCTTTAAAAAATGCCAAGAGCTTCTAGTTCCAAGTGGAATTATGGCATTGCAGGTCATTACTTGCCCTGATTCACGTTTCCAAGCATTTAAAAAAGGTATCGATTTCATTCAAAAGCATATCTTCCCAGGAAGCCTTCTTCCCTCGATTGGTCGGATGAATCAGGCAATCAACAGGACTGGAGACATGTATCTCCATAATCTTGAAGATATGGGTTTGAATTATGCGAAAACCCTGCGTCTTTGGCAAAAAGCTTTCGAAGACAATCTCATAGAAGTGAGAGCACAAGGGTACAGCGAAGGATTTATTCGCAAATGGAAGTTTTATCTTTCCTATTGTGCTGCTGCTTTCCAGATGCGAAATATCAGCGTGGTGCAGATGGTCTATACGAGACCAAACAACCTGACAATCTAAAGTCTGATAAAAACATCTTGCCAAATTTGAAATTGGATCTTACAAATCTCGTATGAGAGAAACAAGGTCCAGTTTTGAATTTGATGAATCCGTTGAGAGAATCTGGTCAGCCATTACTGTTTACGAAATCCTAGTCCACTGGCTTGCGGATGAGGTGCGAGGAAGGCCAAGAGAAGGGGCAGAATTTTCTTGGACTTGGAAGCTGGGACCTATGGGTGATTTCACAACCCATGGGACTTATAAAAAGATCGTTCCTACTAAGGAGCTAATTTTGGAATGGAAAGACCATCCAGCTGGTGATATCTTCTTGCAACTGTTATTCGAATCTTTAGGTGACCATAAATCAAAATTAACAATTGTTAATGGTGGATATCCCGAATCAAATGCTTTTGATGTTTGGATTGAAGGAGCAAAAGAAGGTTGGGATGGACAGGTTGTACACCTCAAAGAGTTTTTAGCAAAAAATTCAGACCTCACAAAATTTATGAAAAAAACTTGATCTGAGACCTACATCTAAAACCATGGTAAAAGTAAGGGTAGTTAGAGGAGGGTTCACTGATGGAATTTCCCGAACTGGAAGCCTATTTTCAAAATTTGACCGATATAACCGATCGAGTCGCAATGATGAACAATCATTTTGACGCAACACCGGAAATAGACGTTCCTAAATTATATGATTTTTTTGCTGATATAGAAGGCCGTACGTGGGAAACCACAGAACGCGAGTATTATGAGCTATTTACCAGCTATTTTACATTTCATGTAAAGACAGTTGAAGAGATTATTCAAGAAGCTCGCGAGATATTGAATCCAGAGAATAGAGAGCATGTTAAAAAACTTGTTTCGTATGTTCGAAAGGCTGATGATTGGTTTTTGGCGTTAAAAAAACGACGAAAGCTAGCGAGACAACAAGTAGCATAATTTTTTCTAAGGCCCGTTGGAAACGGCGGGCTTCTCTTCCAATTCGCTTTACAAGAATCCAATCCCATTTATCTATTCTCTTATGTCAGGGAAAAAATTTCTCTATTATCCAGTGTTTCTATTTTTCGTCTTAATAGGAATAGATTCACTTTTTCGTCTGCCCTATGTTCAACTTTTGGCAAAACTAGATTTAACAGCCATTAACTATAAAGCAAAAAAAGACCTCCTCCAAACCATAATCGATAAAAAGGATGAAATTCAAAACCAGCCAAATAAAAAGCTGATGATTGTCCTTGGTTCCTCCAGGCTTTTGTATTTTGATCACAAAGAACTCCAAAGTTTTTATCCTGACTGGGAAATTTATAATCTCTCGTCTGCGGTCACAACGCCCGCATATTACGACTATCAATTGACAAAACTCTTAGATGCAGGGATCCGACCGGACTTGATAGTAATGGAGACGGATCCAAATCAGTTCAACCAAAACTCTGTATTCAAAAGTTCTAATTTGACTTATAGTTTTGATTTTCTTTATGTTTTGGAGAATTTGGACCTTTTTGGAAAAGATCATTTTTCCTTCTATTTGGGAAGGACTCTTTTTGCGGTGGGTACATTTAAACCTTACCTAGACCAAATGTGGAGAAATTTTCGAAATCCAAACCTGGAAAATTTTCGGGGGATGTATGATTCTACTTACAATCATATTCTAACGAACAATGGTCATGGTCTCTCGCCTATTGATGATTATGTGGAAAAGGATGCAAATTCTTTGCAATTGACTAGTCATAGAACTTTGGATTGGCTATTTGCATCTTATGTGCCGAGCAAGATGCAATATGGTTTTTATGAAAAAATTCTTTCTCGAATTCAAAAAGAGAAGATAAAGACGATTGTGATTTGGCCGACATCATCTCCAAATTTTGAGGCACTCATGGAGAAAGAACCACTAGTTTCAGAGTGGGAGCGTTCGATTGATTCTCTTTCGGCAAAATATGAGCAAACCATCTTTAAATTGAAAAAAGATCCTTCGTATTCTTGTAATGCATTCGCAGACGGAGGTCATGTTGCCAAAGAATGCTACCGAACATTGATGCGATCTATTTTATTGGAATACTTTCGACGGTTTGACCCGGCACGTTTGTAAACTCAAACCCGCAGATCCCATGTGGGTTTGAGTTTACGGGTAAAGGAATATCGGAACGAAGCCGTTTCGTTAGATCCGCTTTTAGTTTGTTAGCCTGCGTTTCTTCTTCCAGGATTGTCTCGATTGGTATTTCCCATTCCGTTGTTTGTTCGGTGCTACGTATACTGGTTGTGGGTAGAGAGGAGATGAACTCAGGACTTGCGCCCCAATAGAGGACTCCCTTGTTATTCGATCCGGGAAGGAAAATCCTAGCCCTATTGGATGTTATTCCATTTGGGGGAATGTTCTGTGTATTTTCTGAATAAAAGTTTCCACTGGAAGTTGTTAGAATTGTTTTGTTCGCTGTGGGAAGAATTTCTGTCGCAGGAATCGAAGAAAGAGCACTAGAAAACGGATAGGCAGCACTGATTTGGGGCATATCAGTGAACGTTATCGCTGAACCTCCGCTTTCAGGAATCCTTTGCATAGTGGCTGCGGAAAAATCAATCCCATAGGTCCTTCCCATTAGCAGTGAGAAGGTGCGAAAAAAAACCTCGTTATTGGAAGAACCTAAGAAAGTTGAATTGTATCCTGAGCTCTCTCGAAAGAGAGTCATTAGACCATTCACTCGGACAGCTCTAGTGTTTGCAGAATTTCCAACAACAGTTTGTCTAAAAAAATTAGTTCGTGCGGATTCATTAGAGCCTGAGATATCGTAAAGAAATCTCATATATACATAGGCATAGGCATACTTCTTTAAAATTTCATTGGAGGAGGAGTTTCGGCTCCAATCTATCATAGAAATTCCATTGATACCATCCGCACACCGATCGTCACGACCCAGGTAACAATTGATCCGACTGGTTTGTGGTCCGTAACCTGCTAAATCGCTTGCAACTTCACTTGTGCCTTCGTTGATCCAAATATCATCCGTTTGTCCCAAACGATTCATATTTGGGAATCGTATTAAGTGTTGGAATTCATGAGCGGCCGTAGCATCAAATCCCGATGGGTCCCGACTTAGGCTACGAATGAGTTCTCGTCCATCCATATATAAAATTTCAGCAAAATTGGACCGAACCCTGGAACCGAATTGGTCAGGGAAAAAATTAACGGGATCATAGAACCCAGCCACATAAGCACTATTAGGTGTAGCGCCGTCTCTTACGTCTAGAACGAGGACTTTTATTTTTCCGTCGCCATCGACATCGCTCGGCGGACCAAACGCATCCACCAATTTCGGATAGGTAATCGTATCAAAGTCATTTGTAAAACGAACCAGATCAAAACTACCTACACTCAAACCTGATTCCAAATAGACTTGAACATTTTTCCCAGAAGCAATGGGGTTAAACGTGATGCATTCGCTTGCTTGGGTTGTTAGATTTCGCGCCCAAAAAGCATTGGTAGTTTGGCAAGATGCGCCAAGGAGGATCAAACTTGTGGCAAGTGGTCTGAGTCCGTTCTTTTTTTGTGGAGAGAAAAGATAGGGATTGCAAACATTTGTGAATGCAAGAATCAATAGAGAGATAGAAAGGTTCGCCAGGAATTGGACTCGTTGAAACATTTTTTGATTTTGGGAATCCATCTATTTATTTTGACGGGGGAAATCCTTGGAAAAAACCCTCACGGAGTCTATTTCTCCGAGCCGTATGCTACTGAAAACGGATTTCTTCTGATTGCAATTGAAATTTACGAAGAAAAAAGCAAACTCGAATTCCGAGCCCAAGAGCTCCGGTTTCATAAAGAGCGAGGTTACGAAGAGGTCATCCTAGCCGGGGATGTTCATAGGATTCCCGATTCGGAAGTTCTGACACCAAAAGACTGCCAGATCCGAGGAACGAGGACCTGGGGTCAGAAGATGGGACTTGTGCGTAGGTTTGATTGCGAACACTTAAGATTTTATTTGGGAACACTTCCTGATAGAATTCTTTCGGAGAGTCTCTTGGGTACGAAAACTCGGATCCGAATTTCTACTTTTCTCCCTGGCTTGGAAGGTCGACCGATTGCCATCCAATGGGACCCACACAACTTTCCCGAAGGCATTTGGGGTTTGCATTTGAATGGTCTTGGCGGTAAGAATCCGGGCAAAATCTATGCAATTTCGAGCCAGACCTGGCTTCCCTACACGGAAAAGGCAACAAGTTCTCGGATTCTACTATGGGAAAGGACCTTTTCTAATTGACCCTATTTGTATGCCGAGAGACCTTCCTCATACATTGAAAAAGATTAGAGTAGGGGTAATTGCCGCCGCTGGAAAAGGTACCAGGGCATACCCTAGGACCAGCTTCATACCCAAACCTTTGTTCGTGATCGAGGGAAAATCCATTCTCCACCGGAATGTGGATCTTCTCGTCAAAACCTTTGGCGTAGAAAAAATCTACGTTTTAGTCGGACATCTAAAAGAGCAGATCATAGAGGAAATTGTCTACATTCGGAATTACTTTCCCAAGGTAGTTATCGAACCTTGCGAATGGACGCAAGCGGGTTTGGCTTCAGATGTTGCAAGTTTAGAAAAACTGATTCATGAACCGTTTCTGACCATCTTAGGTGATGAGTTTTACTATAAAACAGATCACGAAGAGTTTTTAAAGGTCTTAAAAAACCATCCGAATATGGCTGCATCGATTGGGATCGTCAAAACTTCCTTACTCTCCCGGATCCGAAAAAACTACTCCGTAACTTTAGAAAAAGATAAAATTCTAAATTTAGTGGAAAAGCCTGAAAACCCTCCCAATGAATTACTCGGCTTAGGTTCATACTATTTTAGTACTTTGTATTTTGATTACTTCAAAAAAACCCCTCCTTCTTCAAAATCTGGTGTTGTTGAGATAACAGATGTAATCGATAAGATGGCAAAGGAATCCAAAGAAGGTGTTTACGCAACGAACTTGAGTTGTGAATACTTTAACATCAATTCGATGCAAGATTATTATCATGCTGTCTATGAAGTAAGAAATGACTTATTCCCAAAGTTTAAATCAAGTCTAATTATACCTACAAACAATAATGCGAGATCCATCACTGATGTGATAGTGGATTTTAAAGATAAATTTCATGAAATTATTGTAATTGATAATGAATCAAAGGATGAAACTGTTGCTCTTGCAAAAAAAGAGAAAGTAAAGGTTTATGAGTTCCATGGAGATGGCAATTCAAGTTTGTTAGGTGAGCAAGTTCGTAAGGGTATCGAATATGCAACCGGAGATATCTTGGTTGTAGTATCCCCAGATGGCTCTTTTCGCTCGAAAGACTATCCTAAGCTATTGGAGTATATGAAAGACTCTGATATGGTTATAGGAACTCGCACAACGAGACAGATGATCGAACAAGGATCTAATCTAAAACCTTTGTATCGTTTGGTGAACCTATTTATGGGGAAATTAGTGGAAGTTTTTTGGTGGGGACAGGAACCAAGATTCACAGATTCGGACTGCCACTTTTTCTCTATCTGGAAAGAATCTTATTCTAGAGTAAGACTCGGATTGAAACAAGAAGATCGTATGTTTATTGTCGAATTGATGATCGAAATTGTTCGTTCGCATATGCGTTGTATCGAAATTCCAGTATCTTATTTTAAGCCTGTAAATCAAATTGAATATAGAATTCGAGATATGGTTAAAGATTTTATCAAGATATTTAATATTATTTTGTCCAAAAAGTTTATGTTAGGAGAAAATCGCGATGGCGAATAAAGTATTGGTTACTGGTGGGTGCGGATTTTTAGGATCACATGTTTGTGAGTTATTTCGTAAAGAAGGTTGGGATGTTGTCAGCTTTGATAACATGACTAAATACGAGTTAAAAAGAACGGGGTATGGAACGGAAGCTACGCGGGATTATAACTGGAATTATTTAAAATCTCTTGGCGTAACGATGGTTAAAGGTGATATTCGAAATTTGGAACATCTCACCGATCGAACTGAGGGATGTGACTATATCGTTCACACAGCGGCTCAGCCAGCTATGACCATATCCTGGGAAGATCCTGAATTGGATTTTTCGACAAATGTTATCGGAACATTCAATGTAATGGAAGTCGCAAGGAAGAGAAAGATTCCAGTTGTAAATACTTCCTCTATTCATGTGTATGGTAACTCAATTAATGATAGTTTAACAGAGGGAAAAACAGCATACGAAAGAAATCCTGTTGAAATTTCCGTTAAGCAACCTACTATGGTCGGTCAAATTTCTCCTCTACATGCATCAAAAATGAGTGCCGAACACTATGTTCGCTCTTATACTGATATGTATGGTGTGAAAGCTGCAAGTTTCCGCTTCACCGGAATTTATGGGGAAAGACAGTTTGGTGGAGAGGATCATGGTTGGGTTGCAAATTTTGCGATTCGTAGTTTTTTTGGCCTACCTTTAAGAATTTTTGGAACTGGTAAACAAACACGCGATATTCTACATGCAGAAGATGGAGCTAAATCCTATCTGGAATTTTTTAAAAATCCGATTCCAGGTGTTTATAACATTGGAGGAGCGAGTCCTCATAAAATTTCCTTGTTGGAATGTATCCACTTAATCGGCGAAATCCTTGGTAAAAAACAGGAGATTCTTTTTGAAGAAGAACGACCTGGCGATATGAGATACTTTATATGTGACATTACCGACGCTAAAAAGTTTGGCTTTAATCCAAAGATTTTACCAAAAGAAGGTGTTACTAGACTTCTTAAATGGATTGAAAAAGAGAAAGCTGTATTCAATATTGAAGGTAAATAATGAAGAAAGTCTTGGTTGTTATTCCCGCGTATAACGAAGAGTCAACAATCGAGCAAGTCGTCCGTGAAGCTATCGTGTATGCTGATGTAAGTGTAACCGATGACGCAAGCAAAGACAAAACACCTGAGATTCTAAAGAAATTACAGAAAGAGTTCGGCAAAAAACTAAACATCATCCGCCATGAAAAAAATACTCATATTCCAAAAGGGATTCAGGATGGCTTTAAGTTCGCATTAGAAAAGGGTTATGATTTAGTCATTACTATGGATGCTGGTTTATCACATGATGCAAGTTATATCCCTAAATTTATTAGCCTAAATGAATATGATTTAGTGATTGGTAGTAGAACCGCGACAACAAATGTCCCCTTGTATCGAAAACTTATCTCTTGGCTCGCTGCAAAGGTAATGAACTACTGTTTATCGAAGGGAATTCTAAATCTATTTGGTGATAGAATTAAAGATTGTACATCTGGTTACAGGGCTTATTCAAAACGGATGGTGGAAATCATTGCAAATTACCCTCTAGAATCCGTTGCGTTTGATTTCCACATGGAAGCATTATCGATAGTCTCTCGAAATGATGGAAAAATTATCGAACTCCCTATCACCTATGTTTTTTCCAATAGTTCCTTTAATAAAAAAGTATTAAAGCTTGCAATCCAATTTGCGAAGAAACTTCTCCTGCGAAAATGGAAACTCATTCCGAACCATCCAATCTGAACTTGATGTCTGAGGAAAAATCGAAAGTTACGAAAAAACGAGCCTTCATTGTATTTTTATTTTTAGTTTCCACTACATTTCTTGTGGATCGATTTTTTTTTGGAACCATTTACTTTTTATTCCCAAATGAAATGGAATGGGATAGTTCCCATTGGTATAATTTTCTTTACAAAACAAAAGAACTCAAGTCGAACCCAAAACCTAATCGTGTTATCTTAACCGGTAGCTCAGTGGCTCTTTATTCTGCTTTGCCCGAAGTTTTAAGTAAAGGATTGGGCTCGGACATGGATGTCCAATTCTATAGCCATGTGGCGATGGCGCCAACTGACTTGTACTACTACCGGGAAGATCTAATTGAAACGAATCCAAGTTTAGTTGTCTATTTTTTAAATTTTGCCGATCTTCAATGGGAATACTTAACGCCTAATACACACGAGTTTGTTTTCAATGAAAGGAAATGGGTAGAAGAATTTGCAGGTAGGTACCCTGCAAAAACATTTTATCCTAGTTTATTTTTATATGAATACTATCCTAAGCTAACAAAAAAAATTCTTTCTAACCTAAGCATGAAATCCATGTTTTTGGTTTCCAGATATCGAAATTTTTTTTGGGATCCTATTGAAGTCTACATAGACAATCACTTCCGTAGTGGTCGAAAATACCATCTTTACCAAGGCCAAATCCCGATCGAAGGAATTTGGTCGAAAGGATTTACGCGGATGGAGGCCACTATCTCCTGTCCAAACGTTAAAGACACAGAATCAATCTACATAGAAAGATCGAAGACAAAGGTGTTATTTGAATTTTATACATCAGACCGAAATGAGCTGCAAAAAATAACGGATAAAGAAGTCGTTTTTGAATCTTCTGGCTGGCAGTACCTTAATCTAAAAGAGTTAGCTGGTGGAATAGTTTTTGATACATTGAAGTTATCTATGGTAGACTTAGATGTTTTACCGAGTGCAAAGGAAGTAAATTTAATTCGTGTGGGGAAAGATGAGAAAGTAGGAGTAAGACTTTCACATTCTTTTTGCAAGTTCCGCGAAACAAAAAATTTATCTTACCAAAGGATACCATACTATGATGAATCCAGAATTACCAATTACTCTTCTCTGGATTACGATATCGATTATAATGATCGTATGGTTCGAGATGCTGAAACTAGACCTGAACTTTATCGTTTAAATCATGTTAGAAAGTCCAAACAACTTGTTAATCAGTTTCCGTACAGACCCTTCCCTGAAATGGAAAGAATTAAATCTCTTTCAAAATATTTTGAATCCAAGAAAATTCCTTTTGTTATCATTTTAAGCCCCGAAAATCCTTTGGAATATAAATACTATAAGGATTCTAAGTGGAAATCCGATTGGATATTGGATTTAAGAAACACCCTAGAGAAGAATAACCAAGTTTTGTTTGACCACATAGATGCAGTTTCGGAAAAACGATTTTTCTTTGACCCACACCATCTAACTTTTGATGGAGCAATGAATTACCAGGGACAAATTCTCTCTGTTTTGAAGTCTCAACTTAAAATGAATACAGCGAAATCCAATTGATACCAAAAACCAAAACGAGAAACTTATGATTAAAAATATTTCCCAGAAAATTGAGGCTATTTTGATCTATCTAAATCAAAAACAATGGATGGTTTTAACTATATTTTTTTTACTTTGGACAGTTTGTACTTTGAGCTATTGGAAGAAATATGAATGGAATCCATCATCCATGGTTAATTTTGGTAAGGAGTTTGCCAACCGAAATAAAGATCTAACGCCTAATAATGCAATTCTTTTTTTAGGAGAGAAGGGTGATTTGGGTGCAGGCTATGATGGCCAGATTTTCTATTATTTTTCGGTTCCTCTTTCTAATTTCAGTATGGAGTGGCCGAAGGGTTTTGATGAATCCTATCGAGCTCCTCGAATTGGGTATCCCTTTTTAATCGGTATCTTTGGTTTATTCGGAAAAAGTTTCGCAGTTTTTGGGATGTATTTTTGGAATCTTACACTTATACTTATTTCATATTTTTGTCTTCGATCCATGCTATCGTCAGATTCGAAAAGGTATTCCATATTTTATTTATTAAGTCCATTTGCTCTTGGTAGTTACTATGTTCTTGTGAGTGATTCCGTAATGGTTTCTCTTCTTATCATTGCCTATTTCTTATTACAAAGAAGGAAGTATACTTTCTTTGTAATTGTTTCCAGTTTAGCTATCCTAACGAAAGAACCTGCTTTATTCTTTTTGTTTCCATTGGGACTAAAGTCTCTAACGGAAAAAAATGTAAAAAAATCGGTAGCCGTTGCATTCACCTTACTCATACCCATATTATGGCATCTTTATCTTTCCCATAAATTCCCAAATTGGCGAGCAACCCGACTAACGGACTTTATCTTACCTTTCGAAGGCATGATAACCTATTCAGAAACAATATGGAGGACCTGGAATGAAACTGAGTCTCTTAAAGAATTGGCTAGGCTGTTTTCTAGGTTTCCGTTATTGATTCTATTTTTTATGGGAGTTATTTTAAGTTTTACTGGGAACCTGAAGCGGGGCTGGGAATTCCGAATAGCAATCTTACTCACCATGTTTATGATTGGAACCGCGGGTTATTATCATTTTTGGTCTGTATACGAAAATGTATCAAGAATGTTTACACTTTCCATTCCTATGATAATTTTTTTGAAGGATCAAGATCATTTAGCGAAGGTAGGTGAATTCTTTTCTTTGGTGTTTATAATACTTCTCCTATTTATATTGAAAGCTGTTGTTATTTCTAAACCCTTGCTCTACCAAGTAGGCTTTTGAGGGAGTGAAATTCCAACTTATCTTTTTATAAATTGGAAAGTTTGATATTACCAAATGTTTTTTGAATTTCCGCATCAAGATCTTTCATTTGATTGGTGAAGAAAAATATTTCTGTTCCTTCTTTCGTATCTATCTTTATAAACTCATCTTTGTTCTTTTCATAAAGATTTTTTAAATGTTCTAGTGAATCGATAGTGGTTCCATTAAAATCTTGAACTAAAACTTGTTGAAACCCGTGGTATGTTTTATTTGCCGCAATAGGTAGAACCTGTGAAATGACCACAAATTTTCTTTCTGATTTATTCGTTGCAAACTTGTGAAAATCGTTTAAGTAAAGTAATTCCTTACCTACACGAGTTCTCCACTGATTCCCATATTCCATAAGATATGTTTCAGATAGTTCTATAAAAACCATACCACCTAATATTAGATATTTAGGTTTTTCGAATCGAGTATTTCCAAAGGGAATTCGAATGGACTCAGAATCAATAGGTTTCAGTGGGAATTGGATAATTTTTTCCTTCTTTTCTCGTAGTATTTTAAGTCGTAATGATTTCTTAGCCTGAACCGAATGGAATAGAAATGAGACTGGTAATTTTCCAAATTTCGGATGTTCAAAGAATCCTTTCGGATCAATCTTATATCCATCAACTTCAAGTAAAACATCTTCCAATAATAGAACTCCATCGGCACTTGACTTGCAGACAACTTCTGCAATTAAGATGCCGAGATCGTCTTTTTTCAATCCATAGAATTCACGAGTGGTTTTATCCGTTAGTGGTCGATATCGAAATCCTTTGAATGGAAGCTCTTCATTGGAAAGAAACTGGCGAATCATAAAATTCGGGATCATTTTACCTGTATTTTGATCTGTTTTAAATTGGTAGAGTATTCCTTGAGGAACTCTTGTAATTTCATCTATTATGAGTTCACCAATGCCATCTAACCTCTCTTCGGATTTAATTTCTATAAATGGAAGATCTATATAACCATTAGAGTAAAAATCTACATCCATACGAATCAATCGCAATGATTTTTCCTGCAGGTTGCGATACTCTTCGTTTTCTACAACAATTCCTTTACCTGGAAAACTGAGTTCGTCTGGAAAGTGAACAGGTATTAGGTTTTTATCAAAAATGGGATCATCGATTTTTAGTAAGGCAAGTCCCAAGTCCGGATCCATTCGTAACATTTTTGCTTGATAAGTTTGCAAAGATCCAAATTTTTTAATTTCGATATTTGTATAAAAATAGATGGCTTGTGCAGGAACTAAAATTTGCCCATTCCCCACATAGATTCCTGATGAATACCGTGTTTCTGGATTTTTATACTTCCAAGGTAGAATAAAGCTTGGGTAGAGAACAGTTGTTTTGATTTGGACAATGGAGTTCCCATTCATGACGCTTGGAGTAGGATTTGATTTTTGTTTCGTGTTAGATGGCCAAATCATCGAAAGTGTTGAAATGAAAAAGAAGTAATAGGCTAAACCAATGAGTCTGTTTGGGGAATATATTTTTTTCATTTTACATTGCCTATTTGGTATAATTTTCTGATTTCTGAATCAATAGAGAGAGCTTCTCCTTTATCTAAAATCAAAGGGATTGAGGTTCCATAGAATCTAAGCTGAATAAAATTTTCTTTTGAATTTAAAATCAAATCTTTAAACTGATTCAGGTTATTAACTTTGTTGTTGTTCACATGAGAAACTACTAAGTTTAAGAAGTAATCATGAGCAGTGTTGCTCGGGTGAGATAGTTTGCGGTACAGAACTACATCTTCTGTTTCCGTAGTAACTAATTCATTAAAATGGTAAAATCGATATAAAAGTAAACTTCCGCTTTGTGTTTGACCTGATTTGCTCCATGATTCTAGTAAATCTCGATTCGTCTTTTGGAAGACCAGCCCACCGAACATAAAATAGTCATAGTCAGTATCATAACTATTTCGCATAAGATCCATACTCAACATTCTTTTTGCCGGGAATTGAACCTTGAGTTGTTTACCGTTTCTTATTAACTCAAACTCTATTGTCTCACCAGCAAACTTGTTGTCTACGATCTCAAGAAAGTCAATATTGTTTTGGTCTTTAAGGTTTCCGTTTTTGCCGATTTCATTTCTATCTATCGACATTAGGAAATCTCCTCTCTTTAAATACCCAAAAGCAGAACCACCCTCTAAGACTTTTGAAACAAAAACACCAGACCGTTCTTTTGGGATTTTATAGAATTTTCTCCCGGCTTCTGAATATGATGGTGTCGTGTGAATCCCTAGCTCAACGTAACCATCATATTTCCCATCTTCAATATCTTTTAAAAAATGTTGTACGACGATTGTTGGAATGATGTAACCAATGTTTTCACCTCTCGTTGAAGCCTGAAATGCAACTCCAACAACTTTACCGTTTTGTAAAGCAGGTCCTCCCGAATTTCCTGGATTGATTGCAGCATCTACCTGAATTACAAGGTGGCTATCTATTTGTGAATGGGCATATGTTGACTGTTCGATTCTAGATACGATTCCACGGCTAACAGAAATTTTACTGCCACCGATTGGATAACCCACGATATCGACCTGAGATGTTAATTCAGGAATATCTCCAAACTCTAATGTAGAACTGTCATCATAAAATTCATCCGAAGTTGCTTCTAGGATTGCAAGATCACAGTCGTGTGCAACATAAAGAAGTTTTAATCCATACCATTCCGTTTGTTTGTGGCGTTGACCTTCCATAAATTTTGCATTGGAGATGACATGTGCGTTAGTTAGGATACGATTTTTCCCAATAAGGAAGCCAGTTCCAGTAGATGCCTGGACTTGGCCTGAGAGCCAAGGAGAGTAGGGGTCTTTTGCCTGAGAATAAACCCGGATTTGCACGACAGACTTGCGAATTTCGTCGAAGGATTGGCTAGGATTTGACGATAACGACTGAATTGATAAAAACAGATAACAATAGAAAATAGTACTCGCCAATTGGAATTTAGAAACAAAACTTTTTTTCTGTTCAGTCATGAGTGTATTGGAAACATCCATTTTTACCTTTACTTCTGTATTTTCATTTCTCGCTGGAGTTGTGTCCTTCCGTAAAAATCCAAGAACGTGGATGAAAATAAGTTTTTCCATCCTTTCCTTATTTCTTTTTGTGGGCAATGGTATTTTACTTTTTTCGCAGTATACAGAGAGTTTTTCCTATCTATTAGAGAGCCAGATCATCTCAACCTTCTTAATGTTTCTAAGTTTTTCAGTTCTCTTCTTTGGGCTACATTTCCCAACCTATTTTCGTAATTTCCCGAGGCTTCTTGTTTTAACTAATTTTGTTTTGGGGATGGGAATCATGCTGATTCTTGTCGATATTGGCTTACTTCCAGATAACAGCCAGTACCTTAATGAAAAATTAAAAAAGATATATTTTAATATCTATTATGCGATTTCTTTTCTAACTTTCGTTTGGATTATCGTTGCCAAACAGAAATTTGAATTTCCTGCAATACGTGAATTCATTCGATCTATTTATATTGTAAGTGTTCTTACGATATTGCTTTTTGGATTTTTATGCATACTCCCAGATACTCTTAGTTTAACCGATACCTTCTCCCTTTACTTTTTACTTTTTCTTGATTTGTTATTCCTTTCTTGTTTTTCTACTTTTCTCGTTCACTATTCGTTTACGAGAGATTATCTGACACACCCTTTTTCTTTTCTTTTGGAAAGATCAAATAAAGTTTTCGAAGATAAAAATCCTGCAAGCCATTTTGGCTCAAGGGCTCTTAAAGAAAAACTTTGGAAGCTGTATGACGAGAGAAATTGGCAGACCATTATGGATAGTTTTTGGTTTCAGATTCTTGTTGACGAAACCTTAGACAATGCTTTGGAACATGGTGGTAAACGGGGCGATGATTTGATCACGGTCCACGTGTATGAATCAAAAAAATTTATAGATGTATACGTTATAGATAATGGGAAAGGCTTTAATCCTCGTATGGTGCCAAGCCCACTGGATTCGGATCGGAAGCTTGTAACTAGTGGTAGGGGTATTCATATATTAAAAAAGTTATTTTTAGTGAGATGGAATTTTTTAGGGAATGAAGTGAGTATCCGCGTCGATAAAAATAAAAATAAAGAATGGAAGACGGGTTAGTTTAAATGCAAACCCGACTATCTCATTCGAACTGCTTTTTACTTTTCTCTAATGCCCTTCAAATTCACAGATCGAATACACATCTAGGCCATAGGTATCTTTAATTCTCTTTGCTCCGCCTAAATCTGGTAAGTTGATAATGGTAGCGCACTCGTGAACTTCCCCTTTGAGTTGTTGTATGAGTTTAATGGACGCCTCCAAGGTTCCGCCTGTGGCAATCAAATCATCCATAATCAGAACTTTCTCACCTGGTTTGATGGCATCGGTATGAATTTCTACGTGATCGACACCATATTCCAGAGCATATGACTCGCTGATCGTTTGACCAGGGAGTTTTCCTTTTTTTCTAATAGGAACAAACCCTATGCCCAATTGGAAGGCAAGGGCAGCGCCTGGAATAAAACCCCTGGCATCAATTGCTGCGATTTTATTCAGCTTTGCATTTTGATATCGTTCCACAAACATTCCAATCGTAAGTTGGAAACCTTCTGGATCGATAAGCAAAGAAGTGATATCACGAAAAAGAATCCCAGGTTTTGGGTAATCAGGAATAGTTCTGATCTTAGATTTTACAATGGACATATATAGATGAAACCAAAGGGCTTCTGGGTCTTGCAATAAAAAAAGACCAACGAAAACTCGCTGGTCTTTTTTTTCTTACATTGGAATTGGAAGGTAGAATTTATCTCATTTGTTTGAGAGCAAGGATTCTATCTTCTAAAGCCGGGTGGGTTGAGAATAGGCTTAGGAAACCACCTTTCTTTGAGGATATTTTAAGAGAGGCAAGAGCTGCGCCTCGTTCGTCTTCTGGTTGGTCAATCATAGTGCGCAAACTTTCGAGTGCCGCAATCATAGACTCACGGCCAGCCAGCTTTGCTCCACCCGCGTCAGCACGGAACTCTCGTTTGCGGCTGAAGAATGCCACTGCAATGGATCCGAGGATAGAGAATGCAATATCAAGGGCAATCGTAACAACGATCCGGACAATATGCGCCATTTCTTCTTTCACCATATTAGCCACCGCATATGCAATGATTCTAGAGATAAAAAGTGCAAACGAGTTCACAAGACCTTGGATAAGTGTGAGTGTAACCATATCTCCGTTTTGGATATGAGAAAGTTCGTGCGCAAGTACACCTTCCAGTTCTCTTTCATTCATCCGACCGAGAAGACCTGTTGAAACAGCTACGAGTGAATTGGATTTGCTTGGTCCCGTTGCAAACGCATTCACTTCGGGTGAATCATAAATCCCGACTTCGGGCATAGGGAGGTGGGCTCTCTGCGCAAGGGATTGGACTCTACGGTAGACATCCATCTCAGTTTGCGAAGCCTTTTTGGGATCAATGACCTTCACTCCCATTGTCCACTTCGCCATCATTTTAGAAAGTAGGAGGGAAATAAAAGAGCCCGCCATACCCCACATAAAACAGAAAACGATAAGCTGAGTGAGATCCATGCCATAGGCCTGGATACTGAATCCCATCGAACCAAGTAGTGTGGTCACGATAGAAATAGTAGTCATAATCAGAATGTTAGTTAGTAGGAAAAAACCAATTCGTTTGATCCAAGTCATAGGATAATCAATCTCCTTTTTGATCCTTTTACGGATTCAACCATTAGACAATAAAAGATAATTTTGTTTCTACAATTTTACAAGTCTTTTTACGAGTATGAATCTGGTTCTTTTTTTCTCTCAAAGAGGAACTTAGTAAGGAAAAAGAGGGTCGCAAGTAAGCTGTAGGCGATTGCAAATTTTGGGTCAGCCAATTCGGTAAATTGGTTTAGGATGGAGTTCCCAGCCAATTGATAGCCATGGATCCAACCTGCTAGAGAGAGGGCGGCACCCACCAAGGACCAAATTCCTGCTTTATTCCATTCACCATCCAAAAGGTGAACTACAATTGCCGACCAAACCATCGAAGTAATTAAGAATCCTTGCGAAAGTGCGATAACTCCAGAAAGTGCGTAGGGCAAAAATCCAAGATGTGGCGGAATGTCGGATAGGAAAAAATGCATAGAGTCCTTAGCACCTAACTCTGCTAATATGGTCTGTAAACGTCCATCTAAATAAAAGAAGACATTTTGTATGAGAAGCACGGCCCAACCACTTAGGGCAGGCAGGAGACCTACAACTACGGCTGGTGCATGGTGCTTTGGTGTTGCCTGAAAGGCTTGGCTTGCGATGATGATCCCGATCCAAAGAACAATAGCCATACCAGCCTCGATCGGGATTAATGCTTGTAAAATACCAACAAACCCAAATAAACTAACAAAAGTAATGAATAATCCATTCAAAACTGAATAACCATGTTTGGCGCCAAGACCTTTCCAGCCTGGGTGGCCAATATAAATGGTAGTAGGGAAGGGCGATCCAAAAAAAGTACCAACGATAGTTCCTATTCCATTGACTAGAAGAGACGATTTAGTATCAAAACTATCTCCAGAAGCTTCGGCTGATTCCACATTTTGTAAGGATCCTATTACATTGAATATACCCATTGGCAAAATGATGGAAAAGTATGCCTTTATATTCGTATAGTCTAATACTGAAAATAAATCGAAAACTACAAACTGAGGGAAGTAAAAACCTATATTTTCTTTTCCAGTTTGAAAGGCGTTAGGATCTATGATAGGATCTCCCATCCACCCTGAAATATGTGCAAGACCGATCCCAACTAACACGCTTAAAAGACCACCAGGAATCCCAAAAGGGAAACGAACCTTCCCAAAGTATTGTAAAAGTATAATACCCAAGGGTAAAAAAGCAAGGATAGGTCTTTCAAAGGTCCGAACTAAAAAATCCATAGATATAAATGTAATCGCAATGCCTGCTAATGCAGAAAGAAGTGCCGCTCTCGGGGTGTATTTACGAATCCAAAAACCAATAAAGGCGCCCAGGACTTCAATCAATCCAGAAAGAAAGGACACGAGTAGTCCTACTTTCCAAGCTTGTTTGTAATCACCAGTTGTTTGGTATGTGGGAAAAATAACGAAGAAAATAAAGGCAAAGAGGGAGACCGTATTGATTCCATAGGGAAGCGCTGTCACATCTGACCGGTTGGACTGTTTCCCAAGTTGGTATGCCTGCCAGGCGTAAAACAGATTTCCTACAAGTAGTGAAACTGCAGCTCCTGGTAGTACAACGGCTGATACAAATTCCAAAGGAAATCCACATAGCCCTACGCAAAGTCCAGTCAGGACTAAGATTTGAATGAGATTGTCGACCATCAGGCCAAAAAAACCGTCCAGGTCTCCCCTAGAAATTGACCAAAATTTCATTCTGATTTTTTTCCTCCAAAATCCACTCGGATTACATTACCTTCGCTTGATTCTTGTTTTGCGGTCGCCGCTTTTGTTTTATTGGTATTTGACTCCTGGTTGTTTGTCGAGGCCGTTTCAATTTGCAAAAATCGAAGTTGTGATGCCGAATTTTGATACTTATCATAGATCCGGAAAACGGCATCCCATGGTATCGTAGTTGGCTCCCATGTAGAACCAAATTGTAGTTCGGCAAAAAGGTATTCAGGTTTGCTCTCTAATATTTTGACAGCCTTGTCTCCAAATACAAGGACAACACCTGATTCTTTTTCGGCATTCAGTAGACCTCGTTTTCCAATCTCAAGTTTTGGGTGGGGCATTACATGTATGTAGAAAACTCCGAACTTTTCCCAATAGAGATTAAATAGATCTCTTTTAAACTCGCGTAAGTTTAGTATCTCTTCCGTGGTTAAGGATTCACTCATATTGTTCTATTTCCGTGTGTAGTTTCCCATTCTATGTATTCATCATGGATCTTGTACTCTGGTACAATTTCTTTGAAACCTAAGTAGATTTCTTTGTTTTTATTTGCCTTCGCCAAAGAAAACAATCGATTTAATTTGTTTTGGAAAAGAAGGAGGTTGTAATTTTCGAGTCTTGCCGCAATTCGAATCTTTGGGTGGTGGGTCTTTTTAATTCCTTCCTCATCTAACATAAGTTCTTCGTACAATTTTTCCCCAGGTCTAAGTCCCGAGTATTCGATTTTTATATCTTTGTGGGGTGCGTATCCAGAAAGTCGTATCATTTCCTCTGCTAAATTTAAGATCTTCACGGGTTCGCCCATATCTAAAATAAAAATTTCACCATGTTCGCCCATACTACCCGCCTGGAGTACAAGTTGAGTCGCCTCGGGAATGGTCATAAAGTAACGAATCACTTCCGGGTGGGTCACCGTAACAGGTCCACCTCGTTTGATTTGTTCTCGAAACCTGGGAATCACACTTCCATTGGAACCCAAAACATTCCCAAATCGTACAGTAATGAACTTTGTTCTCGAGTTTTGAGAGATATGTTGTAGGTAGATCTCCGCCGCTCTTTTCGAAGCACCCATTATATTGACGGGATTCACTGCTTTGTCTGTAGAAATGAGTACAAATCGTTCCACACCAATTAACCGACAAACATCCGCTACGTTTTTTGTGCCCATTACATTATTGAGTACCGCTTCCGAGGGATTGATTTCCATCATAGGAACATGTTTATAAGCCGCGCAATGAAACACAACATCGGGTCTATGTTCTTCAAAAACTGCAGAAATTCTGGAAAGATTTTTTACGTCGGCAATCACCGGTCGGATATCAATTTGTAATTCTGAAAAATTTTTCCTGAGATCGTAATCAATTTCGTAGAGTGGAGTTTCTGCGGCATCTAAAATAACAAGTACGTTCGGACGGAAAACAGCAATTTGGCGGCAAATTTCAGAACCTATAGAACCACCAGCACCTGTAACAAGGATTACTTTGTTTCCCAAATAAGAACGGATAGATTCAATTTCTAAATTAACAGTCGGACGACCGAGTAAGTCCTCTACCTGGACCTCACGAAGTTGAGCCAGTTTCGGTTGCTCAGAGACAAATTCACCAAAACTCGGTAAAATTTTAAAGTCTATGCCTGCTTTATCACAAACATTCATGAGTTTGCTCACCACACGCCCATCAGGCTGTTGTACGGTCATAATCAATTTTTTGATTCCATACCGATAGATTGCGGTTTCCGCATCATTTGTAGTTCCGAGAATGGGAACACCCTGAATGTATCCACCTTTTTTGTTTTGGTCGTCATCCAAAAATCCCATGGGGACGTATTCGAGTTGGTTGTGGCGCCTAAGTTCCGTTAAGAAAGTGGCTCCAAGTTTTCCCGCCCCAACAAGGAGGATCGGTATTCCGTTTTTGCTTTTGCTTGTGCGAAAGATTTGATCCCGTACCATCCTCCAACTCAAACTACGTAAACAAAGGAAACTGAGTAAGATCAGCGTATCTAGAATCGGCACCATCCGAGATAGCTGAGAAAACCGATTGTAAAACAAAAGGGCAATGGTCGCCACAAGAGAGGAAAGAATTGTTGTCTTGATGATGGCTAGTAGGTCGTGGAGGGAGGCATAGGACCAGAGTGATCGGTAGATTCCAGAGGCAAAAAAAACGACACTCCGCGTAACAAGGACAATCGCCGTACAAGTCCAAAAATCTGACTGGTTGTCCATAAACCTCAAGTCTTCAAATCGCACAAGATGTGCCAGAAAATAGGACAAAACCATAAATAAAAGATCTACTGGGAAGACCCAATAACGTTTTGGAATTGCTTTCATATCTCTAGAATTAAGGTATTTTGCACAAAATTCCTTGTAAATACAGAATCTTTCCGAAGATTAAGAAAAGAGGCAAAATCGTTTGAATTCCCTTCTTATCCATTTGGCAGGTCAGCTTTCCGCAGAGCTCGGTTCTGAGCTGTATTTGAAGGTCAAAGCCGAGAGCCAAACACCAGGACTTTTTTGCCTGGATTTTACGGAAGTTTCCGAGATTACCGAAGTTGGACGGGAATACCTCAAAAAAACTGCAACTCGATGTAAAGAGGCAGGCTCAAAACTTGTCGGATTTGGCGTACGGGACGAACTCATTTCCCAACTGGACCAGGTCTGCACTTCGTACGAAACGAAAACAGAAGCCATTCAATACTTAGAAACTTTTATTATGGATGGGACACCAGCAAATGAGCTAACCCCACTTCCAGAAATCCCAGCTCCAAACTATACAATTACGCAATGCCCGAATTGTTTTTCGAAACTTAGAATTCAAACTTTTGGTGACCATCTTTGTCCCAATTGCCATACCAAGTTTTTTGTTGGCAAAAAGGGTTGGGCTCAAACTTACGAACGGCTGTTATAGCGATTTGTATGTTTTGTCGGAATAGCTTCCCAAGGTTTCTCTGGCCAAGGGTGCTTTGGATACTTCCCCTTTAGCTCTTTTTTGACTTCATGGTAACCCTCATTCCAAAAACTATTTAGGTCCTTAGTGATTTGTACTGGGCGTTTTGCTGGCGAGAGGAGATGAACTAGAATTGATACCTTCCCATTTGCTAATTTTGGAAGTTCTTTTGTCCCAAATAACTCCTGTAACTTGATATGTATTTTTGCTTCCGAAGAAATATATTCAATTGGATTCTTTGAACCTGTTGGAGCAATATAAAATTCTGGAGCTTCTTTATCTAATATTTTTTTATCTTCATAGGATAATAAACTCAGTATACCATTATAAAATGGTAGGTTTTCTAATTCGACTTTTGGTTGGCCAAAAGTAAGAAATGGGAAAAGCCAATCCGCCAATGTTTCCATTAAGTTTTCAAAAGATATGGGAATATTAAAAATTCCATGTTGATTTAAAAATTGAATCCTGTTGTACAGGTTGTACGCCTGTGAATCTTTTGAAATTAATTCAGGAAGAGTTTTTTTTCTCAAATACTCTCTAAGCGCCACTTGCATTGAGTCCGAGTCTGAGACCTGTCTTATTTTCTCTGCAAATACAAGTTCCATAAATTTTGTTTCTATCTTTTGAATTAAAAATTCTACACCTTTTTGATTTATATTTATCTCGGTTACTGTTCTCTCCTCAATTTTGTCTTTATGTATGAAAAAAAAACTTTGGGTCGAAAAAGGAAGGTATGAAACAACAATTAGAGAGTCTCCAAAGGAAATGGATTTTAAAACTAAAATTGATTCTGGGGTTTGGATCTGATTCGATTGTAAAAGAATAGATTTACCGTTAGCCAGTTTGTACTCCAATGGTTTGTTAGGTCGTTTCATTGCAAACTGGTCGGAATATCCTAAACTGAAAAATTCAGCAAGTCCGTAGTTTTCCAAACTCTCTTTGGGTGTAAACTTGGATTCTTTTTTAAGCTGGGAAACTTGTCTCAAACTTTCTTTCCATTCATAGGAAGCGGGAAAGCTTGTATCCATGGACAAATCCATCGAGTCTTTTGATTCCACTAAGAAATCAAGCTTAAGTATCCTCGGAAGAAAATCCAATTTTGAACTAGGGAGTCTAGCTACTATGGATGCCAGTCTTATGTTCAAAGGATATTTCAGGGTTTCTTTTCCCAGTTCAGTGATAGCTTCGGAACTGTCCAAACATCCTAATCTTTTGAGTCTTTGAATCGACTCTTGGATGGTGTATGTTTGTGGTTTGTCTGGGAAGGGAAGTGCGTTTATGCTTTCACCCCAAAGTTTTAATTGTAAAATAAGAGAGTCAATATCTGATTCTAAAATCTCTGGGGTATTGTAGTCTAAAAAACCTAGTTCATCAGATTTGTCCCACAATCGATAGGCGATCCCTTTGCCTTCTCTTGCAGCTCGACCTGCTCTCTGTTTGGCGCTCGAAAGACTAATTCTTGTCTGAATGAGTTTGGAACTGCCAACTTCTGGTTCAAAAATCGATTTTTTTTGAAATCCCGTATCAATAACGATCCGAACACCGGGAACTGTAACAGATGATTCTGCAAGGTTTGTGGAAAGAACTACTTTCTTCTTTTTTGATGAAGAGTATTGAAATACTTTTGTTTGTTCCTCTAAACTTAAATTCCCATGTAAGGGAAAAATGTCCGTTTGGTTTGTGAGTTCAGAAATAGACAAAAGCCTATGGGTAAGATTTTGAATGTCTCGTTTGCCTGATAAAAATACCAGTAAGTCTCCTTCTAATTGTTGGATCGCTTTTGGAATCAGATCTACAAGTCGATCTTCCAATTTTTTCTCAGAACTTCCTAAATAAAATATTTCTAGTGGATGGCTGGGTACTTCAACAAGAATCGGTGGATTTTTTATACCTAATTTTTCATATAGTTTACCTTCCAATGTCGCTGACATGATTAGGATCCTTAGGTCCGACCGAAAGATCTCTGTTGTATGTTTTGTAAGAGCATAACAAAGATCTGTTTCTAGTCTTCTTTCATGAAACTCATCAAACAAAATCAAATCATAGTCGGTTAGTTCTGGATCTTCTAAAATCAATTTGGTAAAGATTCCATCGGTGAGAAACTCAATTTGAGTTTCTTTCGAAATTTTGGATTCAAAACGTACGCGGTATCCAATCTTACCACCAGGCTTTTCATGGATGGCCTCACTCATTCGAAGTGCGGCATTCTTAGCTGCGATCCTTCTTGGCTCTAAAATGGCAATTTTTTTCCCTGGACGAACAAGTGTTAATAGCTCTAATGGTAACACTGTTGTTTTCCCAGTTCCTGGTGGCGATTCCAAAATGGTGACAGTATTTTTGTGTATTGATTCTCGGATCTCTTCAATATGATTCAAAATTGGAAGCATATTTTCTTTGTTAGTTGGCATGATTTAAATATTGAACAAAAAATTAGATCCATAAAGAATTTTTAAAAATCTAAGATACGTTTTTTACCTATGCCTTAGGGTGGGGGTATAGGACTAGATTTTTGGTTCACAGAAAAATTCATTTTTCTTTGGAAGTAAAAACTCTCAGTATTGGAATAATCTTCGAGTAGTTTTACAATCTCCGAATGGTTTTGGAATTCTGCCAATCTTTGTGCTGTATAACCTGAAATCTCAGCAAGTGGATTGATGCGATTTTTGATTAGCTCTTTTACAATGGAAGTATGTCCAAAGTAGGCTGCATACATAAGTGCGGTCCAACCTTCGTGTTGGTAGTTGATGTCCGCACCATTCTCAAGTGCTGTTTTTAGATTTTTTAAGTTTCCTTCTTTTGCAAACGAAACGTACTCTTTGTTCACTCTCGAAATATCAATTGTTTGCATTGGTGTGATTTTCCCTGAACCTTTCCTCGAACGTTCGTCGAAAAAAGCCTTCATCTCTTTTGCGCCCAAGGCTCTTTCATAAATGGCAATTCGATCCACAAAACCTGATAGAACCGATCCACATCCGAAATGAACCAATTCAAAATTAAAATAAGGAAAGTCTTTTTTTTGACTGAGTGCCCTTAAATAGGAATCAGTTAAAATCAAATCTTTCAACCTAACTCCATTTAACTGAACATAAGCTCTTTTTTTTGTTGGATCCAATGCAAATCCGAGATTATTCCATTCGTTGAGTTTGATATTTGTCTCAGTTAGATAGTAAACATCCCCCCAGTTTTTGTTCCCGTTCCAAACTTGCAAACTTATGAATAACCTTCCTCGGTAGGTTCCGAAAGAGATCTGTCTATCCAAGGTGCTAAAGATTGCATCCATACATGCAGTTTTGCCCTCAGTGTTGAGATTGAAGTCCATAAAAATACTGACTCCCGATTTGATACCGGTTGGATTTGTCCACTGGGAACTGAATGATGCATTCGAATTGGATTTGTATTTGCCTGTTCCATATATAGCATCATCTAACAGCCTAAAATCCGTTCCACGTATTTGAAAGGATTTCCCATTCGGTGTAATTGTATCCTTCATTCCATTTTTAAAATTGAAAAAGCCGATTGCAGCTTTGGATAGATCAAAAGTCGAATCAAATATAAGCGGATCAGCTCTGTCTATGGGAATCGCATTTAGACTCGCATTGAGCTTGTGTTTTTCAATCATTTGAGAAAGCCAAACTCGCTTTTGGTTATTCCCAACAAGGGCAGGTTCAAAATAACCTTCCTTTTTTTCAATATAACTTTCGCTAGACTCGAGAACTTTCCCATCTTTTAATAGGATCATTGTCCCCAATCCATAATTATAAAACCCTCCAAAGATTTTGTACGCATCTTTATTCGTATCCACTATGGAAATATCCATACCTCTTAGATCCGAAAACGCCTCACGAAAGCTATCTGCAGCAGATCGTCCTAAATCACAATTGAGTGAGGTGTAAGCGAGAACTGGCTTTTTTGAAGTCAGCTCTGGCATATTTTGGATGGTTAAGGTTACTTCCGCAGCAGAGATAGGGAGGCTTAGGATGAGGGAGAGGAAAACGCGGGAAACTTTCATCGTTTTTTGTAACTGCCTTTTGATTTAAATTTATTACTCACATAACCTATCGCTTGTTATGCGACATAAGATCAATTATGGGAAGTTGCATATGGGGCATACGAAAGACCGACTACATGAGACTCAAACACCGAAATCAAATGATCGTCTTTCGATTCTCCATCTACAATCTAGGATTTTTTTTCGGATTCCTGAACTCGTTTTTGAATTACTTCATTAAGTACTTGCACAAGTTCTTGGAATTCATCACCCTTTCGGATCCGTATCTTTTCTATCGGTTCCCCATTTGCCATTCTTGTGAGCGAGCGTTTGATACTAAAAACGGGACCAGCCATTTTATGTGATTTAAAGATGGAAAATACGGTAATTAGAGCAAGATATAAAATCGAAAGTGTAATCACTGCATCTCGTTGGATGGTATACATATTCAATTTGTGGTCATAGTCTGGGAGATAAATATCCCTGGGAACAAACTTTGTTTTTTCTTCACCAGGCTTCGCATCTTCATTGTCAACCTTCCAAAAAACGGTTTGGGCATCTTGGCGCAATCGGAAGACAGCACCTCCGTCGAACTTAGATTGATTTAGCCAATACAGAAAACCCAGGGTAACCAAAACTCCAGAGATAAAAAGCAATGAATAGTGAGCGAGGAATTTAAATTGAAACTCTTTGTCGATTATGTAACGAAACCGAAAGTTCTTTTTATGCGGGTTGGACATGGGTAAATTGAAATCTCCCTTCAACCTTGAAGAGTACAGATTTCAAAGAAATGTCAAAAAACTTCTTTGGTTTTAACGTATTTTTTCAGTTTCTAGGATTTTGCTGATTGGGATTTCTATGAGTCCCGTGGAATGCATAAATTTAAGGTGGGTTTCCGTTTGACCAAGGATAACTCCCCTATATTCTGTCCCATCTTCCAAACGAACCAATTCCAACCTTGAATATTCGGAATACAATTCAGCCTCTTTTGCCAAGGAAATTTGTGTTTGAAACGCTTTTAACTCACGATTCTCTTTTTCACTCAATGGGACAATTTGGCTTGGCTTTTGAGAATCAGAAGAAAAAGAGATCTCTTCGTTAGCCTCTAACACCATATTCGAAACTGCTACACTTCCTTCCCGAACGGCAACAACTACTTCTCCTTTTACAAATCGAACGCTAAAGTTTGTTCCACGCACTTCTGTTTCCGTAGTACCAGAAACAAACGAAAACTCGCTCGATTTCCCAAGTTTACTGACTTGAGCAAAAACTTTTCCAGAAAGGATCTCAAATTTTTGAAATTGAGAATCTTGATTTTTTTCAATTTTAAGTACTTTCAGTTCAGAAGAATTTGCTAGGCGAACCCATGTTTGGTTCTCAAATTCTAGATCTATACTTCCATTTTTCCCCGTTCGCAAATGGTCTCCAGATTTTAAAACCATTCCCTTTTCTACTTTCGTTATGGATGATGGGTCAGAATCAGAAACGAATACAACTTCGCCCTTCACAGCGATCGTCTTTCCGTTTAACAATTCATTTGAAAGCACTTCGGCGACTTCTACTTTTGTAACTTCGGAGTGTCCTTTGTCTTGGTTGGAATAGAAAACAAAACCTATTGAAGCTGCGGCCAGTAGCGCCCCACCGATCCATTTCGCTTTCGAGCTTGAAAAAATAGAAACCACCGGAGTGGAATTGACAGTAGGAAAATACTCCAAATTCGGACTTTTTTTCAACACCTCGTCCCAACTGGGGTATTTTGCATCCAGAGAAGCCTTAGATGGCTTTTGCAAAATAGATTCTATTTTATGGATCAATTTGTCGTCTGACATCAGTCTGGTACCAAATTTTCCCTTTTTGCAATAGAAAGAATCTTTTCGTTGGCTCGAATCACCAAACGCGAAGCAGTTGAGACAGAAACATTTAAAATTTCGGCGATCTGTGCAAGTTGAAACCCCTCTACGTTTTTTAATAACAACGCGGATCGCTCTTCTTCTGAGAGTTCCTTTAAAAAAGAATACAATCTATCTTCTAAATCCTGGTATTCTGCATGAGTTTCTAAATCAGGGTTGTGGCTATGCAGTTCAATTTCTCCAGAAGAAAGCTCTTTTGAAGTAGAAAACTTCTTCGCATGGTTGATAGAGAGATTCCTTGCAATAGTGTACAAGACCATGATAGCTCGGTCTAGAGGTAGACCTGCGTTTCCATAGTGTTTGTGGAAACTTAAGAAGCTGTCTTGCATCAAATCCATTGCTGTGTCCGCATTTTGAGTGTACTTATAGAGGAAGTCAAAGATCCTTTTATGAGACTTCTCATAAATTTCACTGAGATTGGTAACTTTATCCGGCACAAGGATAACTGTGCTTAGAAAAACTGCCAAAATACAAGTAAAATCCCATCCTCTATCATGGTAAAACAAATCGTGATTGTGGTTTTCTCACAAAAAATTTATTTTTCTTTCGCCAATGCGGAATTTGCAGCATTTTTGTAGGCACCAATCATGGTTGGATAGTTAAAAATATGTTCTGTAAAGTACTCGATCGGAGCTTTTAGATTTACAACGCATTGCCCAAGGGCAATCAGCTCCGTCGCCTTATCAGAAATGATATGTATTCCGAGCACCCGCCGCGTAGGTTTTTCATAGAGTATTTTTAAAAGCCCAACCTGGTCCCCGCTGATCTGAGCCCTAGTAATCGTATCAAATCGCGCGACCCCAACTCCATAATCAATATTTCTTTCTTTCAGAGCCTCTTCTGTGGGACCGATTGTCGCAATTTCGGGAAGAGTATAGATCCCAATCGGGAATTCTTCAGATTTGAGTGGGTGAGGATTGCCACCAAACATATGTTTTGCCACGAAACTTCCCTGAAACATCGAAACCGAAGCTAAACTTGGAAATCCGATCACGTCTCCACAAGCGTAAATATTAGGCACGTTAGTTTGGTAGTTTTGGTTGACAGGGATTTGCTTTCGATCATTGGGAACAATGCCAACTAAATCCAATCCAATATTGTCAACATTACCAAATCTTCCTCTGGAGATCAATACTTGATTTACGCGGATCAATTCACCTTTGTTTGTTGTTAATTCAAATCCAATTTCATCTGAAATCTTTTTGTAATTGGTTATAGAAGAACTCGTATGGATTTTAATTCCAGCCATTTGCATGTATCGCGTCATTTCACTTGAAACTTCATGATCTAAAAAGCCGAGAATTCGATCCTGCGAATCTAGAAGATGCACTTGGATTCCAATATGTGAAAAGATGGTAGCATATTCGGATCCGATAATTCCTGCTCCTACAACAGCAATCGAACTGGGAAGGTTTTTTATCGAAAAGAGTCCATCACTATCGTAGACCAGGCCATCCTCGAATGGTATATTTTCGTTAGGTGGTCGTCTTGGGCTACTCCCAGTTGCGATACAAATGAATTCTGTTTCGTATATTTTTTTACGACCGGAGACATCAGTCAGTTCAACATGGTGTGGATCAACGATCTTCCCCCACCCCGTTAGTGTAGTCACTCGGTTTTCCGTCATTTGTTCTCTAGTGACATCTTCTTCTTTTTCGATGACAGTTGAGGCGCGGAACATCAATTCTTGCAGTGTAAGTTGCGTTGCTTTGGGTGTCTGCATCCCATGTAAATTGGAAAGATTGAGGTTTCGATAGAATCTACTGGTCTCTTGAAGGGACTTAGATGGGATTGTACCCCAATGGACACAGCCTCCACCGAGAAAGGGATCCTTTTCTATGATGGCGGCTTTTTTGCCCATTTTACTGGCTTGGATGGCACATTTTTGGGCAGCAGGCCCCCCGCCGATAGCGATTACATCAAATCGATTGATAGACATGAATGGAAAGAGGATTATTTTGGAGGAGAATTAGGCAAGCAAATTTCAAGCTCTCACCTAACAGGAGCTTAGATCCATTAAAAAAGTCCTTGCAAGTGGCCGATTTTGTTCCGTACTATGCACATCCCCATGAAGGTTTTATCAACGCCACTCCAAGTTTTATCTGACATCTGGAAAATACTATCAGGAGGGATACGAGCAAAACTCGCCTGGTTTACGGGCACTCTGATTGCACTCACCATTTTTTTGTTGTCTCTACTAACAGTAAAACAGCAGACAGAGATTCTCACCGAAAGTTACGAAAAGCAAGCTGCTGTTTCTAAAAACTTTATCGCAAGTTTGGTGACGGAAATCGAAACCATATCACAAAATATGATTCGAGTTGAAGAGTTTAAATCTCGAATCGAAAGGCAAAAGGAAGAATTAAAAAAGTACAAAACCACGAAAGTCGTATCGCAAGAAAAGACGGTTTCCGTTTTTGGCTTTAAGACCAACCTATTCGGGTCTTTAGGCCAACAAAAAGTGGTTCGCAAAGTAGATAGTTTTTTCTCTGTGTATCTCACTCCTGAAGATGTTAAAATTCTAGAGAAAGAAATCAAACAACAACTGAACGAAGCCGCAAACCAGAATCTTCCAGAGAAAGATTGGCAGAACCTAGTGAAACTAGCTAAAGCATTTGTAAAGGCAGAAGAGGCATACTCAGATCTTCAGAAGAAAATCGAATCTGAAGCCAATCCAGAAGTTACCTCAAATTCAAACCCAAATGCACCGGCAGAGAAGGATCAGAAGGCGAAAAAAGAGACAAAGAAAAAAATCGATTATGAAAGTTTAAAAAAACAAGCACAAAAGAACATCCGTGACGGAAGATCCAAACTGGACCGTGCAATTGGAAGGCTGTATGCAGATTCAAAAAAGAGAAAATTAGAAGAGCTCGGTCTCGACACAAAACTTTTTCGAATACAGACATTCCCAACGTCTGCGATTGTTGATGGGGAAACGACGATTGCATCCTTTGACACAAAGTTCATAGATGATAAAAGTGCCATCGCTCAGTTTGTTGACTTACCTGAAATGGAAGAAGGACTACTCAGTGCTTTTTCTGAAGTAAACCAAAATACAGGAGCAAAACAAGTAGGAGAAGAGTCCGTATTCCAATGGGAAAATCGAGAGATCCAATCCTCACACTCCCCATTGTATCGAAACCCTAATTCTACGCGGAGAGCATTTCGTATAATTTTCGCTAAACAAGATTTAGGCGAATTTGATACATTTGTCGAAGAAGATGACAAAATCGTTGCGGATCTCAAAATCCTTATCCCAAAGATAAAAGAGAGGCTGAAAGTTTTAAAAAATTCAAAACCTCCTATTCCTCCTTCCAGGGATAAAATTTTTGCTGCCCTTTACAAGGATTACACAAATCTAATCGAAAAAAGAGAACTAAGTTTTGATAAAATTCTTACGGAAGAAATTCAATCGAATCCAAAATTTGAAAGTTGGGAAAGCCTACGGAGTTTACGAGACTCCGCTTTAGAAGATTGGATTTTACTGAAATTTAAATCCGACCAATCGGAATATGAAAAATACTACCAAAGTCCAGAAGATAGAGAGCTCCATCGAAAAAGGTGGAAAGCAATACGTAAGTGGATTAGTTCCGCCGAACAAGAAACTCCCACAAAAGAACTCAAACGATTATTCCCGGACGGAAGCATTGGTAACTCTCGGAGTGAAGCAGAGGAAATCCTCTGGAAGTTGGATAGTTTACCTTTATATAGCGAAGAATCAATTGCTAATTTTGTTTTAAAATCCAATTTCTCTGGACTTGTACGAACGCTTGTGGATCGCACAGAAGGCATTCAGGCTATCCGTGACAATCGAAATCAAATTGTATACACAGCGATTACAATCTGTGGCATAGCAATTCTCTTTGCGATTTTTATCTCGGGTGTTGTGGTGCAAAAAATTCGAAAGATCATACGCAGTGCCGAAGATGTCGGAAAAGGAAATTTAAATGTCGAGTTTGAACACGGCGGAAATGATGAATTTGGAAATCTAACGATCGCTCTTAACTCGATGGTTTCTGGTCTGAAAGACCGCGAAAAGATGCGAGGGGTTTTAGGGAGTATGGTGGACCCGGTTGTCGTAACCGAGGCTCTAAAAGACCTCGAGAAACTAAAACGTGGAAGTGAAAAAATCATCACTGCATTCTTTTCGGATATTGCTGGGTTTAGTGCAATTTCTGAAAAGCTAAGTTCTGTCGATCTTGCAAAACTTCTCAATGAATACCTATCAGCAATGACAATCATCTTAAAAAAACACGACGGTGTTTTGGATAAATATATTGGGGATGCTATCGTTGGGATTTTTAATGCACCTTTGGATGTCGAAGAACATTGTCTAAAGGCAGCTACGGCTAGCCTCGAAATGGTCCAAAAACTCGAAGAATTAAAATCTAAATGGAAATCAGAAAATAGTTATATTGAAGAGGCTCAAAATATGAGTTTCCGAATCGGCTTAAACGTGGGTTATGCGAAAGTTGGTTTTATGGGAACCGATGCCCTCGCCTCCTATACAATGATGGGAGATACAGTTAACTTGGCAGCAAGATTGGAAGCTGCTGGCAAAGATTACAATGTGAAGATTTTAGCATCTGAATTTGTCATGGATGCGGTGAAAGATTCTATCTTTGCAAGGAGACTGGATTTTGTCCGTGTAAAAGGGAAACAAAAACCTGTGACTCTTTATGAGATTCGAGCAATTTTGGGAACAGAGTCGGAAGATGAAAAAAAGTTCGTTACCGATTATGAAGAAGCCCTGTTCCAATACCAAAGTCGTCACTTTACAGAGGCAAAAATTTCGTTTTTACGACTTGTAGATAAAACGAAGGACAAAGCTTCAAAAGTACTTGCGGAACGTTGTGACTACTACATTCAAAACCCGCCTCCCACGGATTGGGATGGTGCATTTACTCGAACAAAAAAATAATTTCTAGGAATTTATGAAAATAACTCTTAAAAGAATCGAAAGTCCATTTGTCCTTCAGGCAGAAAATGAACAAGGAAATCAAATTTTAATCGACGCCTCACCAGATATAGGTGGGACAAATAAAGGGCCAAGGCCGATGGAGTTGTTGCTCATGGGTCTCGGTGGTTGTACGAGTATAGATGTTCTTATGATACTCCAAAAACAAAAATTGATCGTCGTGGATTACTCTGTTGAAGTGGTAGGTGAACGCGAACAAGTAGACCAAGTAAAACTTTTTAAAGATATCCACCTAACATTTCATATCAAAGGACCCTTTGAAGTTCAGAATGCGAAAAGAGCTATCGATCTAAGTTTAGAAAAATACTGCTCGGTTGCAAAAACATTAGAAAAAACTGCAAAAATCACCTACACTCTTTTAGAAGTATAAGTGATTACGCACCTAAATCCCTATTTCCTTTCGTTTAACGACCAACTATATTCAAGATATTTGATATTTGCATTTGGGTCGATTTTATCGGAAAAACCAACCTGCACAAATTCTATTAAACTACCTTTTTTTGTAAAATCTCCTTGGAACCAATTGAAGATTTGGCTAAGATACAAAGTGTTCTTTGCTTTATCATAGTAGTTCTTTTTCGGATCCTTTAGAAAATTCAATTTCCCCTCGTTCAATTGGGTATCCAAATCTTTTGGAGTGTAAGCCTTGGCGACAAGTTGAGGACAGCCGATTGAGGCACAGACGATCGCAAAATGGATCCTAGGTTCAGAAAAATCTTTCCTTAGTTTTTCATGTTCAATCCAATCTAAATGTCTTTTTTTCCCTAATAGAGTGAAAAATTCTTTTTTCCAGGGTGTCCCCCGAACAAGATTTAAAGTTGAAATTGGTGAACCTATATCCGTGATGCTTGAAATCGGGTAGTTGTCTAAAATCAGCTTGATGGTAAATGCATTGTATGCGTTGATAAGAAATGCGAGTTTTTCTTTCTCGCTGAACGTATTATAGTCGGATTCTGAAACTTTGGACAGACTGTCCAAATATTTAGTGAGTGCAACTTCATCCGATTGGAATCCTTTATAGGAGACAAGTCCTCCCGAAACGTATTTTTTTAAAAGGACATCGAACTCTGAGTGTTTGTGGTCAAAACTCGCAGCAAAACTTGGGGTTGCCATAAAAATTAGGAAAAACAACAGAGTTAGAGTTTTGGTGGAAATATGCTTCATGTTGTTTAGACTTCTTCTAATAAAATTTGAATCTAAAGAAGAAAAAATTCGATTGTGGTGTTGAAAAGATTGGCATAGAATTTAAGTTTCAGAGGGAGTTGGAACTTAAAAATGTTAGCAAAAAACTATTTTTCTGTACCGAACTTAATAACTAGTTCTCGTGTCCTGTTGCTTCCATTAGCCATTTATCTTTTGAATTTGAGAGTATTGAATCTTTCTATTCTAGTTCTTTTTTGGATCTTTCTCTCTGATTTTTTTGATGGCTATCTTGCAAGAAAATGGAACCAAACGTCCACATTTGGCTCCATTTTGGATCCAATCGCTGACAAATTAGTTGTTTTAAGTTTATTGGGATTTTTGTTTCTAAAGGGATTTTGTCCCTTCTGGTACATTAGTATCGTTATTCTTCGAAATTTATCTCAACTAACAGTTGTTCCGGTGTTGATTTGGTGGAAACAAATCCTTTTTTTTGTAAAACCCAAATTCCTTCCAAAACTTGCGACAGCTTTAGGTTTTTTGAATTTGGCCATTTTAGGAATTTTGTTTTTTCGAGAAGATAGCAAATCCTTAGAAAACATTGGTCTCACCCTGCTCCTTTCCATAAGTGCAGTTCTAGAAGTGCAAATTCTTTTCAGTTTTTGGCCTAGGATGATTCAAATCTATCAAAAAAAACACGACACATTCGAATAATATATGTTTGTATTAATCTTATTTTTGATTTTTTTGAGTTTTATTAGTTTGTTTTTCGGATGGAAAACAAAAACAGAAAAAGACTACCTTTTTAATTCTAAAAAAACGAAACTCCTTCCACTTCTTGCAACTTTGGTAATGACCGAGTTCAACCCAGCAACGCTAATTGGATTTTCAAGTTTAGGTGCAAGTGTTGGTGCTTTTGGACTGCTACTCCCTTTTGTATTTTTGATTGGACTAAGTTTTTATGCTTTTGCAGTAGCTAAAGAATGGAAACGCTGGGATGGCTACTCCGTGTCCGAACTTTTTACCAAACGATATGGTAGAGGCCTTGGCATTTTTTCATCTATATCTTTGTTAGTTGCAATGATTGGATTCGGCGCGTCTTACTTGAAGGCGATGTATTTAGTTGTTTCTACTGTTTTTCCCGAAATAAATTCGGCTTATTTTAGCGGGATTACGATTCTGATTTTGATGGTTTGGAACCTGAGAGGCGGACTTCGTTCGATAATTTTTTTGGACCTAGTGAGTTTTTTTGCCTCCATAATTCTGTTTGGTGTAATTCTTTATTTTTCTAAATACAATTCTGGAGACGGATTTAAATATCTCCTGGAACCAGTCCAATCGAACGCACTGAGTCTTCCTTTTTTCCTATCTTTGGTTATTCTGACAATGTTTACATATATTGCCGCACCGTGGTATGGACAAAAAATTTTTTCCGCACAGTCGGAACCAACTGCCTTTAAAGCAGTTCTTTTAAGTGCTTTCTTTGTTTTTCTATTTTACTCGATTCCAATCTTTGTATTAATACCGGAAGTAAATTCTTATCCAGTCTCTCTACCTAAATTTTTACAAAGCAAACTTCCAATGGGATGGATGTATCTGTCCCAAGGAATTTTGTTTGCAATTGGTGTTACAACTTTATCTGGACTTTGGAGTTCCGCATCATCTATGTTTATTGGAGATTTTTTGGAAAAAAAAGAGACCTCCTCCAAAAACAGAGCGAGTTTTGTATTCTTTGTATTTGGGGTGTTGTCCTTTTTAGTATCTGAAATTTTAAATGAGTCAGTGTTAAACCAATTGATCTTGGCAAATATTCCAGTCTTTGCTCTCAGCTTTTCTCTTTTGGCAGGCTTTCATTGGAAACAAGCAACCAAACTTTCTGCTTATCTATCAAGTATCGTCGGGCTAACTTGGGGAGTATTCTGTTATTTTTACTTTGGAAATGAAGGCAACTATGTAGTCTACTGGGTATTGTGGGGACTGCCGATGATCTTTGTAGTAGGGATCCTAACAACTTTAATCCAAAGATTCAACCATTTAGGACAGACTGTTTAGGTATCTACTAATACCCTGAATGACGACCTGCGGTATTTCATGCCCTCCAGAAAATCCAACAAATTCACCTAGAAGTCCAGCGTCTCGTAAAAGTTTTTCTAGTCTTTTTGCATTCGCATAACCAAGGACAGGGTCCCTGTCTCCATGGGATTGAAAGAAGCGCAAATTGCTATGTTTTTTAGCAAGTTCTCCCCAAAGAGTTTGGTTTAAAAGAGTTCCACTTAAAACCATAAGGCCTTTGGGACTTTTTTGGGACCTTAAACTTAAATCACAAGACAACATCGCGCCTTGAGAAAACCCGCCAATGATGATTTGATCGAAAGGAACACCCAAGGCATCTAACATGAGTAATGCGGATTGTCTAGCAATTTCTAACCCATCTGGTTCTTTATCTGCTAAATCTCGAAAATCACCTCTTTGCATGGCTTCTTGCAATGCGACTATA
The DNA here is from genome assembly GCA_027533185.1 of Leptospira sp. GTDB lineage: Bacteria > Spirochaetota > Leptospiria > Leptospirales > Leptospiraceae > Leptospira_A. Next base: position 98,980 of record JAPZTS010000016.1, read on the forward strand.
TCAATAGGGAACCATGCTCTTCCAAAGTAACCTGGCATGATCGGTATACTCAAATGGCCATGAGGGAAAACCCAATTGAACTTCTGCTCTGTTATGAGAACTTCATGTAAAGGATACAAATCAAAAGCACTTGCACCATAGCCATGAAATAAAACAACAGTTGGTGCATTTGGGTCACCGTGGACTCGCAAAACTTTTAGTGGGCCTAAATCTTCTAATTGGTCTTCTACATCATCTATCATTTTAATCTAAACCAAATAACATCGGCTGGTTTGTTTCCTTTTGTTTTCCCTCAAAATTGGAAATAGAAATCCCCAAAAGCCTTACTTTTTTGGATCCAGTTTCTTTCCAAAGAGTTGCAAGTAATTGCGAAGATTGATCGTATATATCTTCTGCCAAGAAGAAAAAAGATTCTCGAGTGTAACTCTTTTGCTTCACTATAAAATCTTCAAATTTTACTTTGATGGACAAAGTTTTACCTTTTTTTCCTTTTTGAGCCATTCGTTTTGACAATTCATCCGCTAAATTTTCCAGAGTTAGAAGTAGATAAGAAAAATCTTCAGAATCCCGAATAAAAGTGGATTCGACACCGATCGATTTGGATTCTCGATGAGGAATCACTTCGCGTTCATCTAGGCCTCGAGCCATTTGGAAAAACCAATTCCCCATTTTTCCGAAATTTGCCACTAACTCGGATTCGCTGTAACGTAAAAGATCTGCGCCCGTTGTTAATCCTAATTTTGAGAGTTTCTCATATGTTTTTTTTCCAATGCCATAAAATTTAATGAGAGGTAGTTCACTTAAAAATTCTAATTCCTTTCCAGGGAGGATAACAAACATTCCATCTGGTTTGTTTTTTTCGGACGCCATTTTTGCTAAAAATTTATTTGAAGCAACACCAGCAGAACAGGTAAGACCGGTAACTTGAACAACACGAGTCCTAATTTCCTTTGCAATTGTACTTGCAAGTGGAATTTGCTTTTTGTTAGTTGTTACATCTAGGTAGGCTTCATCGAGTGACAAAGGTTCAACCAAATCAGTATATGAAAAAAATATGTCTCGGATTTGATTAGAAATCTCCTTATATACGGAAAATCTTGGTGGCGTAAAGATCGCCTCTGGACAAAGTTTATATGCTTGGTAACACGAAATAGCTGATTTTACTCCAAATTTTCTCGCCTCATAACTCGCTGCACAAACGACACCTCTCGATTGCGGGGATCCTCCTACTACCACAGGTTTTCCTCGTAGTTCTGGGAAATCCCTTTGTTCAACCGATGCATAAAATGCATCCATGTCTATATGAATGATCTTTCGTAACATTCTCTTTAACTACAGACTTCCTTTCGAAAAAAACCTTGCCAAATGTTTTTTTAAACAGAATCTTTTAGATGTATGTCGAAACAAAATCCTGGCAAGATATTGGTAGTAGATGATAATGAAACCAATGTAGAAATCATCACTAATATTTTGTTTGGACAAGGCTTGCAAGTTGCGGTTGCCTACGATGGAGAATATGCTTTAGAACTTGCCGAGGTTCTGGATATCGATCTGATTTTATTGGATATTCTTTTGCCAGGAATGAGTGGTCTTGAAGTTGCAAAACGTCTGCTTAGCTCCGAAAAAAATAAAAATACACCTATTCTATTTTTGTCCGCTTTGAATGAGACAAAGGATATTGTTCTTGGTCTTGAAACGGGGGCGGTAGATTATATCACAAAGCCTTTCCAAGAGAAGGAGATATTAGCAAGAATCAATACTCATTTAAAAATCAAAAACCTTGAAAAAGAAAGAATCAATTTGCTCAATTCCATACGTAAAGACCTCGAACTTGCCCGCGCAAATCAAGAAAACTTAGTAAGTTTTCAATTCCCACCCTCCCCAAATTACAAAATTTACACTTCCTACAAACCTATGGATTTAGTAGGTGGTGATTTGATTACATATGATGTACTTCCGAGTGGCGATTTAGATATTTTGTTTGGTGATGTAACGGGCCATGGAATAGCTGCTGCCATGGTATCGCTAATGGCGATCATAACTTTCAAAACTATGAATAAGTCTTTTTTGTCACCTAGCGAGTGTTTATTTTGGATTCATAATACCTTATCACCGATGATTTCGACTCATTTTATTAGTGCCATTTATATGAGATATCGAGCGGAAGAAAAGATTCTATCTTTTTCGATGGCAGGTCATCATCCAATGATTCTCATCCGTGATGGAAAACAAATCAAACTTGGAACTAAAGGTTATTGTTTGATGATGTTCAACCAACTTCGGACCGAGAATCAGGAACTTAATTTTTTGCCAGGGGATCGTCTTTTTCTTTTTTCTGATGGTTTATTCGAGGTTCCAAATGAAGACGAAGTATACTTAGGCGAGACCAAGTTTTCTGAAATCATCCAATCCTCTATCCATTTGTCTGGACCACAATTTTTAGAATCGATTCAAAAGCAAGTGTTAGACTACGGACAGAACAAGGTAGCGGATGACATGACCATGCTTTTGATAGAATTGCCATGATCGTAGAAATTTTATTAACGATTTTCTTAACAGGACTATTGATTTTTACTATTTATTTGCTCTTCCATTATAAATCTGAATTTTACCGTGAAAAGAAATTAAGAAACATACTCTATAAAAAACTACTTCAAAAATCAACTGAGATTCATAAAATACTTTCTGATAAAGAAAAACAATTTCAGGATATTTATGATACTGCAAATTCAATCATCATACGCTGGAACCCTAATTTTAAAATCCATTCCATCAATCCCTATGCAGAAGAATTTTTTGGTGTAAAAAAGGATTCTTTAATTGGAAAAGATTTAGTCACAGATTTATTCCGAATCAGTGGCGAAAAAGTAAATGAGAAAAAATCTCTTTTATGGTATGTTTTTCACAAACCGGAACAGTTCATAATCCAAGAGTACGAAGTTTATTTACAGAACGGTGATAAGAGAACAATATCATGGTCAAACAGAGTGCTCCGTGATGAATTTGGCTACCCAGTTGAAGTTCTCTCCATCGGAAACGACATTACAAATCGAAAGATCGCAGAAGAAAATTTATTAAAATCCTATGAAAAAATTTTAGATCTTTATAATAATGCTCCCTGTGGTTACCATTCTTTAGATAACGAAGGTTTGATCGTTTCGATCAACGATACAGAGCTGGAATGGCTAGGATATTCTAGAGATGAGGTTGTAGGTAAAAAGTATCTTACGGACATACTCTCAGAAAAAAGTAAAACATCATTTCGAACATCATGGAAAATCTTAAGAAAAGAAGGTGCTCTCTCTGGGTTAGAATTAGAGTATATTAGAAAAGACGGTAGTAATTTTTTTACAAGACAAAACTCTACTGTTACAGAAGACGCAGATGGGAATTATTCAGTTAGCAAGTTCACAGTGTTTGATGTAACTGATAAAAAAGTAGCTGAAGATATTCTCAATGAGTATTCACAGAAAATAGAAATTCAGAACAAACAATTGCAAGCTGCCGTTGAGGAAGCGGAACTTGCGAACAAATCCAAAACTATTTTCTTTTCTAAAATCACTCACGAACTCAGAACTCCTTTGCATGCAGTTATAGGATTTTCTCAGATACTTTCAAAAGATCAAAGCCTCCCCATTCATTTGCGTGACTATGTTGATTCACTGTATCAGAATGGAATCCATCTACTTAACATCATCAATGATATTTTGGATCTTTCGAAAATCGAAGCAGGAAAAATGAATGAAATCAAAGAAAACTTTTCCCTTTTGCAACTTTGGGAGACCATTTATTCTATGTTTGCTCATCGTTTCAAAGAAAAAAAGATAAGACTAGAATTATTACACGCAGACAGAATACTAAATCGTTATTACTCTGCTGACATCCAAAAAATTCGCCAAATTTTGATAAACCTAATCGGAAATAGTCTGAAGTTTACAAAAGAAGGCAATGTGAAGTTAGAAATCTCTATCGAGAACTCGGAATCAACAAAAGATTGGGTGAGTTTTAAAATTGAGGACACAGGTATCGGTATTCCAGAGGACCAATTGGACCTCATATTTGAAGCTTTCCAACAAACGGAACAAGGCCAATCATACCAAGAAGGAACAGGGCTAGGTTTATCCATTTCTCATCAGTTTGTTGAACTTTTGGGTGGGAAAATACATGTAGCAACCAAACTCGGAATGGGCTCTATCTTTCAGTTCGCAATTCCTATGGAAAAAATATCGAATCCTTCTAATGGTTCAGAAATGCTAGGTCCGATATCTTCAGATGAAATTCAAAGCCAAAAACAAAAGAACAGCGAAGAAGAAACGATCCAAGAGTTTTTACATTCACTTCCCGAAAAAGAATACTTTGAAATCTTGAATTCGATACGTGTCCAGAATTTTTCAAAACTAGAGGATGCCACTAGAAGTATATCTTCGAAACATCCTGGGAAAAATTTGTTCCTAGAAAAAGTCAAAAATAAGCGTTTTAAGTTTTTACTAAGTATCTTACAAGAGACAAATTTAAGGCAATGATTTGTTTTTATATGTTTCCTGAATGGAAACTTCTTTATAACCTTTCTTTTTTAATATCTCCGACAAACGTAAAAAATTTGAAAAACTTGCTTCCTTGTCAACAACAAAGAACACAGGCTTAGGATTTTCAGACTTCACAGACGGTATTAATATTTCTGCCTTCTGAAAATCGATTACCTCTCCAAAAAGTACAATTTGTCCAGAACTCAATAAACCGATCTCTAAACTGCTTTCACCACCCCCCTTCCAATTTTCATTTGTTTCAGGAAGTTCCATATTAAAAAAAGTATCTACCTTGGTAAAGGAGACTGCTAACATCAAAAATATGAGCAAAATAAACAGAACATCAATCAAACTGCTAATTTGGAGTTCTGTATTTTTTTTTGCCTTTCGAATTTTCATAGATATGACTAACGGTCTTTTACTTCATCATTTAAGATTAGTTCGCTGATTTCTTGAATCAAATTTTCTAGACTGCGGTGAAAAACAATTGACGGTATGGCGACGACCAATCCGCCAATTGTCGTGTGCAGAGCATCTCGAATACCAGAAGCTAACACTTCCAAACTTACTTTTCCTGATAGCTCCATTTGTGAAAAGGATGAAGAAATACCAATAACAGTCCCCAAAAGTCCAAGCAACATCGAAATAGAACTAATGGTTGGCAGCCATTGGAGTTTTCGTTCGAGGGGAGAAAAAAACAAAGAAACTTCGTCTTCGGAAGGTTTTTGACCAATCCTTGAGTCACGGATGGCCTTTTTACGGAGAGGTAGAAGACGGTAGATCCCATCTAAATAGAATCCTAAGGATAGGATGGAAAAACAAAACAGAAAAATAAAAATCAAAATTGCAGGATTGGAAAAAGTCCAATTCATGGATGTATACACCTCTATGAACCAATACCAATTGCCTTCCCAAGAAAAGAAACCCGAATATGTTCGGTCCAATTTTAACGAAATTGCAAAAGCGTATGACAGATTCAATGACTGGAACAGCTTTTTCTTACATAGAAGTTGGAAAAACTGGCTTGTGAAAACTGCACTTGAGGAAGTTCCAAACGCAAGCATTGCCATAGATCTCTGTTGTGGAACTGGTGATATCACAAAACGGTTGTCAGACCAAAAGAATCTTCAAAAAATCTATGGTATTGATTTTTCGGACCAAATGTTATCCTTTGCCTTTTTAAAGATTCCTGATGAATCGCGCGTTTCACTGGAAGTGGGAGATGCAATGAATCTCTCCAAAATAAAAGATAATTCAGCCGACATTGTAACTATGGGTTTTGGGCTTCGGAATGTCGAAAATTTAGAACTCTGTTTAAGAGAAGTTCAGAGAATTCTGAAGCCAGGAGGAGCTTTTTTAAATTTGGATGTAGGCAGAGTTCGACCCAAATTTTTGAAATACTTCGCCGATTTTTATTTTTTCAGGATCGTCCCCCTTTTTGGTTACCTACTCTTGGGTAAGGGACATGAGATGTTCGACTACCTTCCTCATTCTTCAAGAGCCTATCCCGACCAGGAGACACTTCTGAAAATCTTAGAAGAACAAGGGTTTGTCGGCGTCTGGTTTAAAAATTTTGTTTTTGGAAACGCCGTAGCGCATATCGCAAAGAAATCTTAAATCTATGGAAAGCAATTTATTTGTGTATGGTTCACTTCGTCCGGGTGAAGAAGCGGAAAAACTGCTTGGAGATTATCAGGTATTAGAAAAAAATAAGAATATCATCGGATATCGAATGTTTGTATTAGAAAACTATCCGATCGCAGTTCCTGATCCCCAAGGATCTATTTGGGGAGATGTACTAAAAGTGAATGACAAAGTGTTTCCTAATTTAGACAAATATGAGGAAACGGAGAAAAATATCTACTTACGACTGTTTGATGAGACATATCAATTTTTTATTTACTACTTCTTAGGCCAGATCGACTCTACTCTCGCAGAAATCCCAGGTGGAGACTGGAAAATGAGAAATTTTTAGTTTTTACTTGATTATTTCGGGAAATCCCCGACACTTCCAACTGGAGAGCAGTCCATCTCTCTCATGAGGAACAAAAAATGCTAAAACAAACCATATCACTCATCATAGTTCTTTTGCTAACGGTGGGTTGTTCGTCTAAAAAGAGGGGATTACCTCTATGGTTTTTAATCCTAGGAGGTGGAGGGACCACAGATTCCGTTCCTGCGTCCGGAACCACAATCGACAATGCGAATAACGGTGGCTCCTTTGTTGTTGCGCCAATAGATCAAAATATTCCAGACAATTCGAGCAATACTGGTGGCGGTCCAAATTCTGGTTCACAAGACCCAATTACAACCATTATATCTAACATCACATATCAGATATTAAATGACGTATTTTTGTGGGACAACACAATCACAACAAATATCACTATCCGAGTATCCAACGAAGATGGACCACTTGCGGGAATCACTGTAAAAGTTTCTGAAGACCAATCGAACCCTGGAATTACGCAAACGCTCAATCAGGGTCTAACTGGTTCCAACGGTGTTATCAATTTGCAGATCACAGTCAACCCTTCTGTGAATGAAATCATTCTAACAATTGTAGGTATCAATCCGAAGACGGGACAGTTACAAGAAATATCTGGACGAATTCCAATCCAAATCCCCAATCCAAATTCAGGTGGGAATGGGTCAGGAGGGGGAACAGTTGTTATTGCACCGGACGTAGATTTAGATACTGGAAACTTTGATAGTCCTAACGGCTGTTTAACAAACATCGATACAGATTGTGATGGCATTGCGGACGCGGATGATGATTTTCCTAATGACCCTACTTTAGGTTGGACCTTAAATTCAGGACGAGCTACATTGGCTTGGGAAGACTACTACCAATCTTCACATATTGTAAATGGAACTGTGAATCCGAATAACGATATGGACCTAAATGACCACGTAACAGTTTTCCAGACGGCACAAAATTTCACTCCTCAAGGTAAGATAGCCACAATCTCTGGAGTCTTTACCCATGTTGGTAAGGGTGCTGGTTTTAACCACGACTTACGTTTAAGTTTAGATGTGCCTGTCGGTGCTCAATTGGAGATCACTTACACAGGGAACAATGGACAAGTAATCCCAACGATGAACTGTGGTCTTGCCGTTTCGGCTTTTGCGAAACCCTCCGACTGCGTTGGCGGAGCTGTTACAAAGGAAGATTTGAAAGCCGGAATTCTAATTCTACCGAATTCAAGCCACACCCTTTACGGCGCAAAAAATGCACCCAATGTAGGTGGCACCCTCAATTATGTTTTGGGTATGACTGCGAGTTTTACCATTCGATTTGATGAGCCTGTAGATCTTAGTTTAGGCAAAAACCTGTCCGGTGGACACTTAAACTACTACCTTGCGGTCAGTGGAACTGGTGAAAAAATCTTCCGTCCTGGGTTCTACCAACTCTCCAATGGCGAGGACCGATACATTGACAGAGTGAGCGGATTCCCATTCGGAGTCATCGTTCCTGGTGTATTCAACTTCCCAAGGGAAAGAGTCAATATTCTGGATCCAAGTAACCAAGGAAAAACTGGTTACCCTGCGTTTAAAGAATGGGCCAGCTCCCGAGGAACACTCTCACGCCAGTGGTATGAACAAGTGATGGATGCAAACCTCAAGCAGTATGTTGTGGATTTAAAAGCAAACTACCAATCCCATCCGTTTACCGCATATATCCTTGGTGCTGTTCACAACTACCTCTGGAGCATTAGTATGGGACTCATCGCATTTGGTTCGTTACTCGGTTTGGGAATCCGAGCTTGGTTCCAAAGTAAGAAGTAAATCCATTCTATTGGATAGAACGAAGAATCCGAAGAGATTCTCTCTCTTCGGGTTTTTTTCGCAATTTTTTTCCGTTCAATTCGTACTAGTACTGGCTATTTTGATGGATATCCCTAAATTCTTTGATTTCTTTGTTGAATTTTTTCGAAATTTGTCGTTTCATTTGCTATACAGGTAGGATTATAAAAATAATGAACCGTTGGCTAATCATTCTCACAGTCCCTCTTCTTTTTGCGGGCTGTTCTAACAAAAAAAAAGGCGCACTCCTTCTCCCCTTCCTTTCCTCCGGAGAAAGTACAAGCGCTACACAATCATCATCAAGCAATGGATCCAGTACCTTTACTGTCGTCGATTTGGGAACGGGCGATGTATCTCAGGTTACGGAGCCAGTTACACAGCCAAGTGACGCAACTGCTCCTACTGCCCCAGTAACGTCTGCTCCAACAACCGTAGCAACAACTACAACAACCACCGTGGTTCCTCAGACAGGAACAAATGGTGATTTTAATTTTGAAACAAATATAACGGTACCTGTTACAGTAGTCCTAGTGAACGAATCAGGTCCAGTCGCCAATGCGCCTGTGACCCTTACAGAAACAACAACAACGGGAACACCAAACGTTGTTGGCCAAGGAACGACGAACGACTCCGGAACGGCAACGATACCTGTAAGTGTTCCTCCTACCGTAACCGAAGTGCAAGTTAGTATCGTCGGTGTGAACCCTACTACAGGGGAAGTTGAATCGCTCACAGGAACTGCTCCGATCCAACAACCTTCAGATCCTGAAATGGGGGCAACTACACCAGGAACTGTTGCAATAGCACCTACCATCAATTTAGATGTCATTAACTTCCAACCAGTCAATGGTTGTGTTCCAGCGATCGATTCGGATTGTGATGGGATTGCCAATATCCACGATGAGTTTCCAGAAGATCCATCCCTTGCTTTTGTATCGCGCTCTGGAAGATACACAATCGCGTTTGAAGACTTATTTCCAAGTGCTGGAGATGCTGATCTAAACGACCATTCTACTATTTTCAGCACGGAGTTTGATCGAACACCAGATAACAAAGTAAAAACGATCCGAGGAACTTACACCCTTGTTGCAAAGGGCGCAGGGTATAATCATGAACTTCGCCTATCCTTGGATGTTCCATCCAATGCCGTAGTCGAAGTAAGCTATCTTGATGGAAGTGGAAACCCCTGGAATGGATGTGCGACGGCACCAAAATACACTGCGAACACATCGGGTGATTGCACTGGTGGAACACTCAATCCAGATCAGCTCAAAAGAGGGGTTCTACTCCTTCCGAGTTCCGACAGAACTTTGTTTGGCAGAAAAAATGCCCCTTCTGCTGGAACAAACTTTACTATCAATGACTTTGTCCGTGGGGTTACAGCAAACGTAACGATTACATTTGCAGAACCAGTGAATCTAAACTCTGGCAAAAATCTCGCCGGTGGGCATTTAAACTACTTTCTCGCTATCAACCAAAAGACAAGTGGAGTTTTTCGACAAATCTACCGACCTGGCTTCTATAAAAATGCAAATGGAAGAGATCAGTTCCTAGATAACAAAGGTTTTCCTTGGGCGATCATAGTTCCAGGAATCTTCAACCACCCAACGGAAGGAAGTGATATTAGAAAACCATCTACGTCTGGTTATATCTTCTTCAATGCTTGGATGAATTCCAACGGAGTCGCACACAAGGATTGGTATGAGCATATGGATTTAATTCCGGCGCCAAACAGACCTTCGTATGTAGTTCGAGTCCGTGATTTTTACACTGACAATGGTTTCTCTGCATACCTCATCAAGGCGGTTCGTAAGAACGTATTGGAAGTATCAGCAAGCCTCATCGTTGTAGGAGCTGCACTTGGATTTTTTATGAAAAAAAGACTAGGACACCACAACCACAAAGAAGCCTAAACCAAACTTCGTTTCAAACCTACCTAAAGAAATCCTTCCTCTCTTAGAGGGGAAGGTTTTTTTTTGAATTATATGCCCTCTCTTCGCTTTGCGGACAACGACTACTTCCTCTCAGGATCCTTCGAGTCCGACCTAATGATGGAATCCCCCGTCCTGATAGACCCTAAATGGAAAGGTACAAGCCTAAGTAAAAAACTAGAATCTATCCAAACACTACCGAATCTTCCGGGAAGGTTCTACTTGGCCACTTCTGGTTCCACTGGAAATCCCAAATTGGTCGCAAAAGATATGTCCGCGATGGAAACGGAACTTGGAGCTTGGGGAGCCCTTCCCGAGGTTACCCTTTTGTTTGCCAACCAGCCGATCGACGTCCACGTCCCCCTCTGCCACCTCTATGGCCTCATTTGGGGCTATTTCCTGCCGAAACTTTTTGGAGTCACAACAGCCTTTGGTCCGTCGATCGATTCCAATCCAAGAAAAAGAGAGGGTGAAAAGCCTTTTCACGTCGGCGGGGAGGTCCGACCGATCACAGCGGTGACTACGGCTGAGGCACTGCGATCTAGGGTTCGGATAGGACTTCCACTCCCAAAGATTGCTATTGTTTCTGGGATGAAATTTCCAGCGGATCTAGCTAAAACTCTCCGAGAAAAAACCCATATCCAAGTCTTCGAAATCTATGGATCGACAGAAACAGGAGGGATCGGATTTCGAGATCCTTTAAGGCAGGCTCGGTTCCAAATTCTGCCCATTGTAGCAACACAGACTAAGGGATTGCTGGAAGAAAACAAAGAAGCCACAAATGAAGTTGAACTCTTAGTTAATAGTCCTTATATTTCTCGTCAAATCTTCACCTTTTCTGAGTTTGGTGAATGGAGAGAAGAAATCCTAGATCCCAATGGCTATTTTGAAACAAGTGATGTAGGAACCCAAAACGACTTGGGTTGGTACCTTTTGGGGAGGAAGGACCGCATCATCAAACGAAAAGGAAAACGAGTCTCGCTTGATACAATTGAAGGCGAAATTTCCGAACTCATCCCTGGATTTGATTTTGTCTGTGTAAGCCTCCAGCTTAACTCTGGACAAAGTTTTGGACTCGTCACAAATTTCACAGATGAACATGAGTTAAAAGAATATCTCAAAATCAATCTCCCTGAAAGTCATTTCCCAGAGTGGATCCAATTTTTGGAGGTTCTACCAAAACTTCCAAACGGCAAATGGGACAGAAAAGAAATGGAACTCCTCTTCCAAAAGGAAATCCGTATGAAAAACCATCTAGAATCTCTGGAAGCGAACGAAGTTCGGGAAGATATCTTTCGGTCCGTAGACCCAATCCAAAAAATCGTACAGACTGTACTTAAGATGGATACAAAAATAGAAGAAAACTCTCATTTGATCTATGACTACCAGATGGACTCCCTCCAATTTACGGAGATGGTCTTCTTGTTGGAACGTCTTGTTTTGAAAAAATTTCCTGAAGAAGATAGATCCCTGTCCTACTTTTATAGCATTTCAGGAATCCGAGAGTATCTAAAAGAAAAAATTTACTTGGTGTAAAATTCTATCTCAATTTTACAAAAATCCAGTTTGTAGAGGAAGCTTTGTCATGGTAGAGGTGGATGACTACATTTGTAGGTTTCATCTTGTATGTAAACACATAGTTGAAAGCAACGTCTAAGTCACCTGAAATCACTCCCTCTTTAAATCTTCCGTAGAAGATACGGTTGTTCGTACAAATTGCTACCTCAGTAAAGAAGTTTTTTCCTACAGCCGTTGCAATGGGGACATTCGCAAGTTCAGATTCGTATTTATTATACAGAAGGATCTTCCCGTTACTGTCCACTTTTACGATTCCGTAGGATGCTTGGTCTGCCTCTCCTTGCGTTAAACTGCCCAATTTTCCTAAAACTGATGGGTCTATAAACTTGCTCATTTCATCACTATCCTATTTTTTATGTTTCGTATTCTGCATACATGGAATTCAATTGCTCTTCCATACCCACTATCATTTGCAAAACTTCATCAACGGAATCCGTTCCAGTTTTTGCAAACAAACGCTCTTTTTCTGCATAGAGATCCGATAGTTGTTCTTTCAGAAGATCAACATCTCCACTCTTGGACGTAGCGGAATCCCTGATTGTTGCATTATTTTCCTTTTCCGCATACAATGACTCCACCTGCTCAATCAAATCCTTGGTAACTTGAATGAGTGTCGGAACGTCATCTGCTCCTCTGACCTGGGCTCGGACCAATTCATTGATCCAATAAACGAGCGAATTTTGGGACTTCGCTCGATCCAAACGAAGTCTTTCTTCCAAGGGGAAGTGTTCCTCTATTTCCTTTTTTGTAAAAATCATTGTCTAACCCATTGATACTTGCAAATATAGAAGACGATTCCATCTGTTTCCATTCATCTGGCAAGTACAACAAATGTCTGAAAAAAAATTAAAATACATTGAATTTTTAAATTCTAAATACGGCCTCTACGAAAGGTTAATTAAAATCGAATTCGTATTGGCTTTTATCCTAATTTTCTTTTCTGGTTTTTTGATATACGAATCATTAATTGGGACATTTGATGCACCAAAAAACCTCGTGATTGGAATCGTTTCATCCGTTTTTCTCATTTTAGGGCTCTATCTAGAATTCAAAAAAAAAGATATCGTAAAAGAAATTGTAGGACCCAAAACCCAAAAAGCTGATCCAGTTCTTTTGTTATCTGCCTTTGGTGTAGATATTTCCGAATATTCGGAAGTTCTTGTTCATTCTATGGATGGAATGAAAGTTAGGGTGGATTCGATCACAAAAAACCTAGCAGATTTGAATCATAAGCTCCACCAAACAGGAGAAGACATAGGAAAGATCTACCAAATAGTTTCCCAATTGGCAACTGAAGAAGTGAAACTTATGGAAGCAGTTGGTAAAACTTCTGAAGAGATTCATATCATGTTGGAGATTGTTACACTCGTTATCGATGCTATCACTGGCAAAAATACCGCGATGGAAAATATGGTCACACTCAGTAAATCGGGACAAGAGAAAGTGCTCCGCACGAACGAAATTATAAAAAAAATTCGAGAATCTTCAGGAAGTATATTAAAGCTTATTGATTTCATCAATAATGTCTCCAAAGAAACGAACCTTCTAGCAATTAATGCCGCTATTGAAGCAACCCATTCAGGAAGTGAGGGAAAGGGATTTACCGTTATCGCCGAAGAAATTCGAAATCTAGCTACCGAAACTGCACAAAATGCACGGGAGATTAATAAAATCTTAAAAAGTAATATTGAAGATTACGCGATTGCTGATAATTCGAGTAACGACTCTGCAGAGGCCTTTCGCTACATAGCGAGTGAGATCCATACGATCCACGGAACCATTGCCGAAGTTGTGCAATCCATCCAAGAGTTGAAAACGAGAGGTGAGGAAATCCTAGGCAAGGCAAAAACTTTGGACGAAGTTGCGGAAAGGGTTCGAGATACTTCTGGGGAGGTTTACGGAGAGATTGTAAACGTGAACGCAAACCTGGATGAAATCCAAACCCTCTCCGATCAAATCCAACTCGAGAGTAAAGAGATTGAAGAGAGCCAAGAGTGGGTAGGACGAATCACTAAAAAAATGCGTGAAAAAATTGAAGCCATTACCCAACAGACGGACGAGTTTTTGAAAGAAAACCTAATGTAACAGAAGTTTTCTTTCGTTCGCGGAGTCCCAAAGTAACCTTTAGAATTGGAACTGATTCTGTGCGTCCAAATGGGATCTGTTTAGTCGGAACTCCAATTTGGAATAACTTCGGATTCGGATAAATGCCGTTCCCCTTGGAGCACTTCCTCGGTAGAAATAACCTTGGTTTGTTTCTGTCAGTAGCTCTTGTTTCAATTGAATCCGTTGTAAATTGAAGAATAACACTTCGACTAAATCGGATTTTTGAGTGGTAAGGAGTTGAAAACTCCCCTCTCTGCCCGTTGACCTTTCCGATAGTTTCCACTCCCATACTTTACCATGGTATTCAAAAAATGGATTTTGAGGTGTTGCAGGGATGGTTGCACCAGATTGGTATGTTTTTAGTTTTTGGAAGCGAAACTCTGGTCCCGAACCTTCATCTAACAGACGGTTTAGCGAAAAGAAAAGAAAATTCAAACTGAGCCCAACAGATAAAACTAAGAGCGTTGTTGGGAACCAAATTTTTTTCCTTATGGTTTCAAAACTTTGCGAATAAAATATATCTCCTTTGTTTGCAAAAAATAATAAAAATATCGCAACAAAAGCCCCGTCCCCATGTTGGATTTGGAGACCGAATGCAAAGGGAAGAATGAGAAGGGATAGTCGAATCCAACTTGCCCGTTCCCAAACAAATAGGCCAACAAAACAAATCACAAGCAAACTGCCAAATATCCCCACATCATGAAGGATCGTAAGATAGAGATTCGGTGGATAATCTACAAAAAATTCCGTTTGTTTTGTTCCAGCTCGTGTGGCGTCCAAAAGAGAAATTGGAAAACTAGAAACCCCGTTCCCAAGCCAAGGTGAAGAAACTATCCCTTCCCATGTGATTTTTAGCAGTTCGGCACGATTTTGATCAAATTCTCGTAAGGTGGTATAAAAATCGGTTTGGAAAAACATTTGAATTGCATTTTGAATTTTTTTTGTAAGGAGGATTAGAGAAAGATCACTATCAATCTTTGAGAGCCCAAAACAGATTGCATATAATATGAGAGGTAAAAAAAGATACAACAGAAATCTCACAATCCATTTGATCTTTCCTTCCAACCTGTAAGTGAAAAATAAGATACCAGAAACAAAGAGAAATAAAATCCAAATTACCCAGAAAGCTTTTCCTTGTTTTTGGCCGAGCAGTGTAATTAGTAAAAAGAGAAATCCAGTAAACACGAGTAAGGCTCTCTCTTTCGTTTTTTTCCAAGTTTTTAGAAAATGTATACCAATGAGGGCTCCCAAGGTTGGTAAGATCCAAGAACTAGAGCCTGAGTCTAGAAAAAGTCCCATTGCTCTTCCCACTTTCAAGGAATCAAAAGTATTGCCGGAGAAAAACCGAAGATCCCAAACGGATTGAGCACTTAAAAAAAGGATTTGAATGAAAAAACCCAAAAAAACACCGAATTGCAGGTGTTCAATGAGAGATTCTTTTGAAGGAGTCGGCATAGACCTCTCTTCCGAGAAAAAGTACAAAAAAACCAAAGCAATATTCAGAAGAAGTCTCGCAGAAAATCCAAATGCTTCTCGCGATGAAAGGCCAGGTAGGTAAAGATATTCCTGGAAATACAATCCTTTGAAAAAACCGAATCCTTGGGTTCCAAAAAACGAAAGTAGAATTAAAAAAAGTAAAAAGAATAGAAACCCGAAACTTGTCTCTTGCCAAATCGGACGAATCGATTTTTTGGTAGGATTTCGAATCATCCAATCTACCAAAATCTGATCGGATTGTTTGGGAAGGGGAACTTCGTTTCTACCCAAAATGATAAGTGTAAACTCCCTCATCCAAATACCTAAAATAGAACCAAACAAAACCCCATAGATTTGCATACTGTTTGATACTGGAATACCAGAAAGAAAGGGTAAGCGAACGAGTGTTAGACAACCAATGGCGGTTAGGATTCTGCCAAATTTTCTTTGGTAGAGTTGCGAAAAAAATCCTACACCAAACTGGAAGCCAAAGCCAGGATAAAACAAACTTGTGGGAACTGGCTCAATGAAACGAAAGAGAGCATAGAAAAGGTAAGAAAATAACAGAAAAAAGGAAAGATCGGCGAAAGGTAACTCTTTGAAGCGGTGTAGGATTCTCACGATTAGCGAGAAATCTAAGAATCCACCTTAAAAAGAAAAGTGAAAAAACTGTTTTAGTCTAGAGAATCCACATCCATACCCGTAACTGGGTATGCTGATAGGGAATCCATTCGGTATCCGCCAGCACGATTTTTGCTTTTGGACATCTGCTCCGCATATTCAACAGTAAAACGAGTCCACGGAAGAGCCTTTAGTCGAGCCACAGGGATTTTTTTACCGGTACCTTCGCAAGTACCATAGGTGCCGTTATCAATCTTCTCCAAGGCGAGTTCAATTTCGCGAAGGGTCTCGATTTCATTTTCCGTAAGCACCGAAGTCAGCGCCTCATTGTTTAGTTCGGACGCGATATCCGCAATATCACCCATTTCCTTCAGACCAGATGGAGAACTTGTATCTTCCCATTGGTTGAGTTTGATTAGGAGGGACTCCTTTTTCTCTTGTAGAAGTTCTCGGACTTCTTCAATGAACTTTTTGTCCACGCCCTTTTCGGATGATTTTGCGGCTGGTTTCGGCATCTTATTTGTTAGACTTTTGCTTCCTTGTGGTCGGTATGAGCTTTGCAATATTTGCAATATTTTTTAGTCAAAAGTTTTTCAGACTTCGTTTTTTTGTTCTTCGTCTGGAAGTAGTTTGACCGCCCAGGCACAGCACAAGGCACACAGGTTAGTTTTATGACTTCTCTCATAATTTATGCCATGACGTACCGCATGGTTATATAGTCAAGAAGCAAACCCTATTTTTCTCTACGAACTCGAAAATAGGAAGCAAAAACGCTACCAATCAAAGAATGCGTGAGACTAGATACGGCACTGGGAATCGCGGTAGATGGATCCAAAAAATGAGTCCTTGCGAGCACCGCTCCAAGTCCTGAATTTTGCATCCCTACTTCGATAGAAATTGTTTTGGTAATCGATTGATTTTTAGTCAGAATCCAAGTAAACAGCCCACCCAATCCAAACCCGCCTATGTGTAAAAAAAATACGGATAGGAAGACCGAAGGAGCTGCGGCCAAAATTACATGTTTCCCTTGAGAGAGAATGGAACCAACAATCAATGTAATGAGAACA
This sequence comes from Leptospira sp., assembly GCA_027533185.1. Classification (GTDB taxonomy): domain Bacteria; phylum Spirochaetota; class Leptospiria; order Leptospirales; family Leptospiraceae; genus Leptospira_A. The sequence continues at coordinate 116,092 of JAPZTS010000016.1, forward strand.
ACGGAGATGGCAGGCGAAATTTTTACGATCTCCTTCGATACATTTGGAGACCATTTTTTGATCATTAGCCCTAAGCTAACGGGGATTAGAATGACCAAAAATGTGGTTTGGATAAGTCCAAAAGAGTCCACTTCTGTTCGATTCCCAACCAAAATGGATACTAATAAGGGAGTCATAACTATGCCTAGGATGGTTGAAACTGTCGTGAGAGTTACGCTGAGAGCTAAATCCGCACGAGCAAGATAGGCAATTACATTGGATGCCGTTCCTCCCGGACAAGCTGAAACCAAAATCAAACCTATCGCAAAACTCTCAGGCAAAGAAAAGACCTTCCCCAAAAGATAGCCAAGGCCTGGCATAATAGTAAATTGCAAAACTGTTCCAAGAATTACTGGAATTGGTTTTTGGAAAACATAGGAAAAATCCTTAGCCTCTAAGGTTAATCCCATGCCTAACATAATTCCGCCTAGGCTAAATGTGATCCAGGGACCTTTAAACCAGAACAACATGTTTGGAAAAGCGAAGGCGAGTCCTGATCCTAAAAGTAGAATGACAGGGAAAGCCCGAACAAATCGTTCCAAGTATTTTGACATTTTTACTTTTCCAAAAACTCTTGGAGATAGGATTCTAGTTTTTTTATGTGGTGTTCTTCTATTGCGATATGCGGTGCTAAGCGGAGACGTCCTAATCGAACAGCCGTTATTACTTGTTTTTTCTTTAAAAACATTTGAAGAACTTCTGGTTGGAATTCTCTTCCGCTTTTGTAACCTTTGATTGCTAAAATACCTGTACGTATGGACTCGTGAGGATCAGTCTCTAAAACAAATCCTAAAGAATGCAACATATCACTGAGTTTTCCTGCAATTTCAAAGATTCTTTTTTGAACTCTATCAAATCCCAATGATTTGAGCATGTGGAGCGATGCCAGAAAATAAATCCAATCGTTAAAATTGGATGTACTTTGCTCAAACTGATCTGCGGCAGGTTTCCATTCATCTCGGTAGGGAAAATAATTAGAATCATTTACCACACTTGCTTGACCCTTAAAAATCAGCTGGAAGTCCTTTGACCATTCCTTTGAAATATAGATAACACCAAGACCCAAAGGACCAAGTAACCACTTCCAGGCGGCAAATGCACAAAAGTCAACTTTTACTCTAGAAAAATCCATTTCCACATGGCCAACCGATTGGCTTCCGTCGACAACTAACTTGGTTCCAAACTGCTCACAAATCTGAGAGACTGTGTTCAAATCAAATACAACACCAGTACACCAATGGACTGGAGAAAAGGAGAAAAGGTAAACGTCCCCTTTACTCAATTCTCTTCGCAAATTTTCATAAAATTCATCTGGCGAATTTCCAATACTTACAAATCCTAATGTTACATTCTTTTTAGTCCAATGCTCCCATGGATAGACATTGCTAGGATATTCGTTTTCTAAAACGAGGATACGTTTCCCAGAAGGAATCGAAATGCTATGGGAATAAAGATTCATCCCCTCACTAGTGTTATGTACAATCCCGATTTCTTCTGGTGAGCATTTCAAAATTTCCGAAATGTAATTTCGAATATTTAATTTGATCTGCGGTTCGGAGAAACTTGGATTGAAAATTCCAAATTTTGAATATTCTTCAAGGTAGAGATTGATACATTTGATCGTATACAAGGAAACTGGAGTTGTGCCGCAATAATTCAGCCAAATACCTTCCACTGGAAATTGTTCTGAAATACCTTTCCAATTCGGGTAATCAGGGAATGAGGGAAAAAAACTAAGCGAGTTTGACATGCATTTTTAGAAATATCTGAAGCGACAGAGGAGAAAAGTAAAAAAAAATGGGAGAAAGTGCAGAGTTCCGAAATACTCCTTTCTAGATCCGCCTTAAACCACAATATCGCATTCTTTCGCAAACTTGTTGGTCCTAAAACCAAATTTGTTGCCGTCGTTAAATCCAATGCATATGGACATGGTCTAATCCCCGTCGCTTCGATTGCTTTAGATTCTGGTGCAGACATCCTTGGAGTCAATTCTTTAGAAGAAGCCATGATTCTTAGAGATCATTTTCCCAAAGCCACCATTCTCATTATGGGAAGTATCCCCAAATTACAGGCTAGATATCGGGAATTAGAGGATGAAAATTTCTGGGTTCTCGTTTCACGAATCGAAGAAATCAAAATTATTTCTACCTTAAAACATCGTCCAAAGATCCATATAAAAATTGACACTGGTATGTCTCGGCTAGGTGCCTCTATGGATTCGGTAGAAGAATTGGCGAAAGAAATTAAGTTCTTAAAACTACCGTTAGATGGAATAGCAACTCACTTTGCAAGTACGGAAGATTTTACAGAGCATTCCTATTCAATGAAACAGCTTGAAAAGTTTGAGTCTGCTATTGAAACGTTCAAACGATTTGGTTTTATAGATCTGATTCGCCACTGTGCCTCTTCTGCTTCTGCTATGCTCTTTTCCGAGGCAAGGATGGATTTGGTCCGGGTGGGAATTTCTCTATATGGACTCTGGCCAAGTCTCGAAACAAAACTTTCTCTTTCGCAAATGAAAAAAGAAATTGGAAGTTTAAAGCCAGCTCTGACTTGGAAGACAAAAATCCAACACATTCAAAATCTTCCACAAGGAACTTTTGTTGGATATGGTTCCACCTATAAAACAACTCATCCCACAAAACTTGCAGTTGTCCCAGTTGGATATTACGAAGGATTAGACCGAAAGCTTTCTAACCAAGGTTATATGCTCATCCATGGAGAAAGAGCTAAAATCTTAGGTAGAATTTGTATGAATATGACAATGCTCGATATAACAAATATCCCTGATGCAAAACTGGGCGATGAGGTCGTCGTTTTAGGAAACTCAGGGAATGAATGGATTACCGCTGATGACCACGCAAACTGGGCAAATACAATAAATTATGAAATTGTAACAAAAATTTTAAGTCTTTTCCCGAGAACCATAGTAGACTAGAGGACATTATGTTTGTGCGACAAACCTTTGCTTGGAAAAATCACCATTTAACTTATGTAAAACATCCGAGTCTAAATCCGAAATCGAAGGAAAAGATAGTCCTAATTGGAGGCTGGTGTTCTGCGGCAGGTTATTGGGCCTTAAATATTCCATTTTTTCAACAATTTGGAGATGTCATTGAACTTGACTTAGTTGGTCATTATCCTGCTGAGATATTGGACCAAAAAAAAGCCCTAAGTTTACAAGACTTTCTTGACGTGCAAGCGAATGCAGTGTGGGCGTCCGCCGGAGAGAAAGACATTACCTTAGTCGGACATTCAACAGGGGGCATGGCCGTCCTTGCCATCGCAGCACTTTTCCCTGAGAGGATTAAACAAGTGATCTCGATCGCTCCTTTCGTACATGGACCTGTCCGCCACCCTCTCAAACTCGGAGTGATTGGACTGAGGATGAATTTGGGATCTGTATTCGATTTTGGATTCCGTGTAGGACGTTCCCTCCCTAAATCTCTTGAAATTGGTTTTTCGTATGGAGTATATGATTCCAAAGAGTTTCACGAAAGGGATGAGATTCAAAAGTTTTTGGAAGAATACAATCCACAATTTGAATGTTTGAACCCAAGAAATATTTTGATGATTCTGGAAATGTTAGATCGAACCGATATCCGCCCTATTGTTTTTGGGAACAAGGTTCCCACCCTCATCTTGCGAGGGGAAGAGGATCCCGTAATACTAGGGAAGGACGTACAAGAGTTGGAAAGAACCACTCCCAATGTGAAAGCAATACTCTTTTCTGAATGCGGACATTTTGTCCATTTGGAGAAAAAATTTGCGGCAGAAAAAGTGATGAAAGACTTTTTACTTTCAAAGAAAAATAACCCAAGTAAAAAATCTTTTTTTTGACTGAAGATTTAGAACAACCGATGTTCCAAACTCGGAAGTGATTTCCTCTTCTCCAAAAGTTCCTCTAAATTGATTTCGGCAATCGCATAACCAGGATTAGTCCCTGCATCCGCTAATACTTCACCCCAGGGAGATACAATCATCGAATGGCCATATGTCTTCCGTTTTCCATGCGGATCATGGATTCCAGTTTGTCCTGGTGCGATTACGTACATCAAATTTTCAATGGCGCGGGCCCGAAGTAGAACTTCCCAGTGGGCGACTCCTGTGGGGACAGTAAAGGCAGCCGGTAAAAAACAAATCTCGACTCCGTCTTTTGAGAGCGAACGAAACAATTCTGGGAAACGAATATCATAGCAGATTGCTGAGGAGAGCTTTCCCAATTCGGTAGGCACAACTTGTGGTAAGACACCACCGCTTTCCGTTCCCCGAGATTCACTGTAGCTAAATCCATCTCCAACAATCGCATTGAAAAGATGAGCCTTGTGGTAACGAAAGATCTCCTTTCCTTGAGAGTCAAAAATTACGGCTGTATTGAAGACCTTACCATTCCCTGCTGTTGTTGGAAATCCACCACCTAAAAGATAGATTCCGCAATCCTTTGCAGTTTCTCTAAGAAAGGAAAACGTCTCATTCTCAATTTGACCGAGGAGTTGTTTTTTTTCTTCCTCACTTCCCATAAAGGAAAAATTTTCAGGAAGTGCGATGACTTTCGCACCCGCTTCTGCCGCTCTCTCGACAAACTGCCGGCAAAGAGTTAGGTTATTTATTACCCTGGCCGTACTTGTGACTTGCACTACAGCTGCTTTATATTTCATTATCATAAATGAGATCCTATATGAACCAGCAAAATGAAAAAATCAACCACATCTTAGAGGCTCTTCCGTATCTGATCAAATATTCTGGTAAGACAATTGTGATCAAGTATGGTGGTGCGGCAATGGTCGAAGAGGAATTAAAAAGTTCCTTTGCAGAAGATATTGTTCTCTTAAAATACCTGGGAATCAATCCCGTAGTTGTACATGGCGGTGGACCCGAAATCAACTCACTAATCAAATCACTCAATCTAAAAACTGAATTCATTCGCGGACATCGTGTTACCGATGAACCAACGATGGAAGTAGTTGAGATGGTACTCACAGGTAAGGTGAACAAACAGATCGTTTCCCTCATCCAAGAAAAAGGCGGAAAACCTGTTGGACTTTCTGGCAAAGATGGCGGACTCGCATTTGCGGAAAAATACCTTTTGGAAGTTGAAGGCGAAGACGGAAAGTTCACAAAAATGGATCTTGGACTTGTAGGTCAGATAACGATGGTTGATCCAACAATTCTATTTACTTTGCAAAAAGAAGGCTTCATTCCAATAATCTCGCCAGTAGCAGTTTCTAAAGAAGGCCAAACATTAAATATCAACGCTGACACGATGGCAGGTGCTATTGCAGAAGCGCTACATGCAGACAAACTCATTCTGCTTACGGATACTCCAGGTATTCTTATCGAAGGCAAACTGGTTACTGGTTTAAAAAAAGCAGATATCCAAGGGTATATTAAAACTGGACAGATCTCTGGTGGCATGATACCAAAAGTAGAGTGTTGTCTCACCGCCATTGAAGCAGGTGTCAAACGTGCCCATATCATCGATGGTCGAGTACAACACTCCGTACTCATAGAAATCTTAACTGACCAAGGGATTGGGAGTTTAATCGAACAAGGATAGATTCGAATGCCAACAAAAGTTCTTACATTAAGTTTGATTTCAGATATAACAAGTAGGATCAATTCTACTGAGGATCTGGAAACCCTACTCAGCGAGATCATGGGGATTACTAGGGATGTATTACAAACGGAAGGATCCTCCCTACTCCTGTATGATAAAGAACTTGATGCCTTGGTCTTTAACACCACAAGCGGCCTTAAGGAGGAATCTTTAGCTCACCTAACAGTTCCTAGAGGGAAAGGAATTGCCGGAATGGTTCTCGAAACTCTCCAAACCGAAATTGTCAATGATGCTGCAAACGATTCTAGAGTCTTTAAAGCCATAGATCAAAAGGTTGGATATGTTACTCGAAACCTAATTTGTGTGCCAATGATCACTCAAGGTGAGGTCTTAGGAGTTCTGGAAGCGGTGAACTCAATGGACGGCAGAGATTTTAATGATAAGGATATTAAAATTCTAAAATATCTTTCTAATTTAGCTGGCATTGCTGTTCGGAATCGACTTCTCATCGATAATTTAAATTTAAGAGCCAATGAATTAAACTGTCTCTATCAAATTTCTCAAGCACTCGCCAATATCCAAAACTCAGAAGAATTTATGGATCTGGCAGTTAAAACGATCTCAGAAGTTTTGCAAGTAGATCGTGTTTCACTCAATTTTGAGCGAATTGAAAAAAAAGGATTACCCAGAGCAAAATCGAAAGGATTTTCTGATCAGTTGTTAGATGATGATGTGCAGAGTATTCTTTTTGCTGATAAAGCAGATTGGATGTACAAAGGCTTTAAAATCATTTCCTCTAACTCTCCGCAAGGTCTCCTACTCACGCAAAAGAATCTTTTCCAACACAGTATGATCTTGCTTCCAATTCTGAAAAATAAAGTTTGGCTCGGATCGCTATGTGTCTCAGATAAAACAACTAGAACTAGATTTGATGAGATGGATATCAAAATCCTTCGAACACTCTCTAACCAAGTTGGAGAAGCTTATACAGCTCTACAAGTAAAGATCCAAAGCGAAAGACTCAAAAATATCGATCGGGATATGCAAGTTGCCGCGATGATCCAAAAACACTCGTTACCTGTAATACCTAAGCAGTATTCTTTACTCGAGTTCGATACATACTACCAAGCGTCCCGGGAAATTGGCGGAGACTTTTATGACATGGTCGTTCACGGTAAAGATGAAGTTTCTGTAATCATAGCCGATGTTTCTGGCAAAGGAACACCAGCTGCTCTATTCATGGAACTTTCCAAGACAGTTTTGCAACAAGAAGTAGGCAAGACTACTTCAACCAAGGAAGCTTTAACGCGTGCAAACGAAACGATTCTTGATAAATCTGGTTTTTTAATGTTTGTGACAGCTATGCTTGTTCGAATCAATATGTCGAAGAAGGAACTTACTTTCTCTTCCGCCGGTCACAATATGCAATTTCTTTACCGAAAAAAATTGCACAAAATTGAACATCTTTCTGGCAAAGGCCAGCCAATGGGGATTTCAAAAGCTGAATTCTCTGAACACACTGTAACATATGATCCTGGAGATGTGATAGTTTTATATACTGATGGTGTAACAGAAGCGATGAATACGAGGGAAGAACTTTTTGGTGATGATCGATTTGAAGCGGCAGTTCTTTCGCATATTGCGGAACCGCCAGAAGCAATTCGAACATCCATACTTCAAAAAGTAACCGAATTTATTGGAGATGCTGAGCCACATGATGACATTTCCTTATTTATCATTCGTCTAAATTGATGAGGGTTATTTATGCGAAGATTTTTATATTCGATTGCAGTTACCTTACAACTTGATAAATTCCAAAAGGCAATGATCGATGCAGTTGTAGATACACGCGTAAAGAATGCGTTATTGGCTTCTGATAAGCTTAGAAAAGAGCAGGACAAACTCCGAGAGAAAGAATTCAAGAAAAAAATAGAAGACCTCGAAAAATCACATACCGCGAGTTTTGAACATTACAAACTAGAAACAGAAAATTTAATCCATACCTTCAAAAATCAAATACTTCTAGAAAAACGCGAAGTTTTCAAAGAACGTCAGATTGTAAAAGAAATGCAAAGACAGGCAATGATCCGAGATAATCGTTTCCAACATTATATCTTGCGCTTTAAAGAAATTCTATTTGTGAATAAAAAAGTTGTCGAATCAATTCAAAACTTGGTAAAAGTAGAATCAAGCATCGAAGATCTGTTATATGAGATCGATAACTATGATGAATCCAAATTTATAAAAAAACCTGAAGTCATCATAGATGGCGAATTTTTAGAGGAGTTGAATCAAAAAGAAGAAGAGATTCGAGACAATATTCTGAAGTTTCAAAAAAGAGTCGAAAACAGATAGAATATCGTTAAAGCCCTGTAAATCCATCTAAGATTTCTTGATAGTCAACATTTGGATATTTGTTTGCGCCTCTTCCGAAATTATTTCGCCTTCATCGAATTTGGCTGACCTGTCGAGGAAAGTAGAGCCCGCCACAGCGTACTCTTTTCTGGTCGAAGTACTTTTCGTTCGGCAATAGCTAGTGAAATAGGCATAACCGTAAATACATTATTCCAAATCCCTACTACACAACCAGTCCGCCCAGAAAATGCCGCATGTACTGCGTTTTGCGCAAGAAAGCCACAGAACACAGAGTCCTCCGCATTGGCAGGCACAGATCTTATGATATAACTCGGGTCAATATATTTCAAGTTGACTGGTAGAGCCTCTTTATTAAAAAAATCGGTGATCTGGTCCTTTATGAAAATTCCAATATCAGCCAATTTTTTGTTACCTGATTTGTCCTTTTCTCCTTTGTCCTCAAAATATTTCTGTCCGGCACCTTCTGCAACAATTATGACCGCATGACCTCTTCTTTGGATTCGATCTTTTAAAATCGATAGAAACCCACCCTCACCTTCCAAATCAAAATCGGACTCAGGTATCAGCACAAAGTTTACATTCTTAGAAGCAAGTGCCGCATTTACAGCGATAAAACCAGAATGTCTTCCCATCAGTTTCACAAGTCCGATACCACGAGGGGCACCTTTCGCTTCCTCATGTGCACAATTAACAGCTTCTACCGCCTTACTAAAAGCAGTCGAAAAACCAAATGTTTTTTGAACATAGTTTATATCATTATCGATAGTTTTAGGAATCCCAACAATCGCAATATCTTCCTTCCTTTTCCGCACTTCTTCCTGGATGGCCTGAGCACCGCGAAGGGTTCCATCACCACCGATACAGAACAACATCTTAACTCCATACAAAAACAATGTGTCTACCATATCAGAGACTGTTTGATTTCCACGTGAGGAACCAAGTATGGAACCACCGAAATTCATAATATGCGCAACTTTATCTGGAGTAAGTTCGATAGGTCGGTGCCCCGATTTTTTTACGAGACCTTCGTATCCAAAAGGAAAACCGAGAATTCGAGGAACTTTGTATCGATAGTGTAACTCCATCACCAAAGCGCGAATCACATCATTGATTCCTGGGCATAGTCCTCCACAGGTTACAATGCCCGCCGTTACTTCTTCCGGCTTGAAATAGATCTTTTCCCTTGGGCCCGCCTGCTCAAAGAATACAGGGTTATTTTTCACAGTATCAATGGCATCTTTTGGTCCAGAAAAAATAGTCTGGAATAAGACAACCGAATCATCGTCAGTCCAATAATCATAACCAGCTGGATTTTGGTAGGTACAAGGACCAAATCGTTCTACTTTCGTGTCTTTTTCGTTCATCTGCCCTCTTTATAACAAAAAAAAACCCGATGAAAAGCAAATTTCATTGTCAATTTAGGGAAAAATCGGTTAGAGTTCTAACGAATGTTCGGAAGACAGCTCATTACCGCCCTCATCTTTGTTTCGACGAGTGCCGCAATTGTAGCACAAGGGCTTCCTTTTTTCTCGAGTTATTATTTTACTGACCCCAAGACATCCCTTTTCCAAGTTGATAGTTCGTATAATGGAAGTTTGGCGATTTCAGTACCGTTTCGATTCCCTGCGGAATTGGAACTTGGGAATTTTAAATCCAAAGCGGGAGCTTCCTCAGATCCGATTTCTGGTATACAAATATTTTCGACGGTTGTTCCCTTTGTTAGCCAACACCCTTTCCGCAATGTCGAAGGTAAATTTGACATTCAGACTCGTAGAGAAAATTCTACGATTTTAAACTACCAACCAAATGTTGCCTATGTTTTTTATAGGAAAGGTTTTACCTTTGACCTAGGTCTTAACTTTGGAATGTCTCTAAACCAGGGAGCCCTTGGCTATGTGGATATCGCAGAGTCTACTTTACGGATTAAGTATCGTTTGAATCGTAACCTTTTTTCATTTATACGCAATTCAAGATTTGAATTATTTTTGCAACTTTCTGAATTACATCGTTTTGATTCAAATGATACCATGAATCGGTTTAATACTGCTCTGAAAGTGCAAGAGCCATCTCGAACAAACTTTATTGGTCGCCAAGTGTATGTTAGCCCAGGAATTAGTTTTTCGAATAGCAACCTAACGATTGAGGGAATGGTACGTGTTCCGCTTAATGCCCGTGAAGCAAATCGTACTCTCGACGAACTTTGGACTCCTGAAATCCAGGGGAACCTAGGTTTAAAATACCTAATTCCAGTTAACCCATCTAAGTAAGATTTTTTTTGCGATCCCAGGAAAGTTTTACATCCATTTTTGATATTTGTTCTTTTTTTCTGGAAATGCGAAATTGGTTCATTGCTGATGAATCTTTATCAAACCAAATAAACAAAGTCTCAGCTGTTGGGCAACTTGCCTCTCCGCAAGTAAGCTCCTGGATTTTAACTTCCACATTCTCAGGAATATTCGTATATTCCAATAACCATTTACTTAGATTCGGATGGAAAGAAAATCCTTTAGACAATTGTCCTTTGGTAGATTCTTTCCAGCCGTGATTATGGAAATCTTCCATTTAAACTGTCACGGGCCTTCGGGAAGGATCATAGTTTAGATAGGGGGCAAGCCATCTTTCGATTTCAGAGATTTCCATCTGTTTTGCTTTCGCATAACTTGTGATTTGATCTTCCCCTATTTTTCCTATCGCAAAATACTTTGCCTCCGGATGAGAGAAGTAATAACCGCTCACACTACTTGCTGGCCACATCGCACAAGATTCTGTGAGTTTGATCCCTGTATTCTTTTCAACGTCTAACAAAGACCAAATTTTTCTTTTTTCTGTGTGGTCAGGACATGCAGGATATCCAGGAGCGGGACGAATCCCTCGATACTTTTCTCGGATTAAATCTTCTTTTGAGAGATTCTCTTCTTTTCCGAAACCCCATTCTCTTCGGATTTCGGAATGCATAAACTCAGCAAACGCTTCTGCAAATCGATCTGCCAAAGCTTTGACGAGTATTGCTGTGTAGTCATCATGTTTATCTTCATACGTTTTTGCGAGTTCCTCAATTCCAAACCCTGTAGTAACAGCAAAAAAACCAAGATAATCAGTGGTATTTGTTTCTTCCGGAGCAATAAAATCAGCTAAACTAAAGTTTGGCTGACCAACAAGTTTCGTTGTTTGCTGTCGGAGCATAGGAAATACACCCAAAGATTTTTGTTTGGATTCTGAATCAAAGACTTCAACCTCTTCGCCATGGGAAACTGCCGGAAACATTCCTACAACTGCCTTCGGTTTGAGATTCGGGTTTTTTACCATTTGTGCGAGAATCTTCTGAGCATCATTATAAAGGCTTGTCGCTTCTTTTCCAATAATCGGATCTTCCAAGATCTGCGGGAATCTCCCTTTGAGTTCCCATGCAAGAAAAAATGGTGACCAGTCAATAAAAGGAACCAACGTAGAAAGGCTGATATGTTCGATTACTTTTATTCCCGTGAAACTTGGTTTAGGTGGAGTATACTCGGACCATTCAATTTTAGTTTTGTTTTGTATAGCTTCTGGTAAACTTAAGAGATTCCGTTCGCTTTCCCTTGCGTAAAAATCCTCACGAATCTTTTTTTGGTCCTTACGCAAACTTTCTATAAAAACATCTCTTTCTTGCGGGTTCAAAACACCATTCATCACGTTCACAACGCGAGATGCATCCAAAACATGAATCACGGGCCCCGAATATTCTTCCGAAATCTTTACTGCTGTATGTGCTGGCGATGTAGTTGCGCCACCAATTAATAAAGGGATTTTAAAGCCATTCCGTTCCATTTCTTTGGCTACATAAACCATTTCATCCAAAGACGGTGTTATGAGACCGGACAAACCAATGGCCTGGACATTTTCTTTTTTAGCTGTTTCCAAAATTTTGTCACAAGGAACCATTACTCCAAGATCAATCACTTCATAGTTGTTGCATGCCAGCACAACTCCAACAATATTTTTGCCTATGTCATGGACATCTCCTTTGACAGTGGCGATCAAAAACTTAGCTTGTTTTGATTCATCTTTATTGTTTCTTTTCTCTTCTTCCATAAATGGAAGCAAGTAAGCAACAGCCTTCTTCATTACCCTTGCACTTTTAACCACTTGAGGAAGAAACATCTTTCCTGCGCCAAAGAGCTCTCCAACTACCTTCATACCATTCATTAAAGGCCCTTCGATCACTTCCAATGGTTTGGGTAAGTTTGCACGTGCCTCTTCCGTATCCTGGATTACGAATTCATCTATCCCTTTTACAAGTGCGTGAGTCAGTCGCTCTTCAAAACTGCCGGATCTCCATACATCATCTTTCTTTTGAATTTTTGCCTCTCCAGTAAAACTAGCGGCTGCATCTATCAGGCGTTCTGTGGCATCGGGACGTCGGTTTAGAAGTACATCTTCTACGAGCTCCAATAAATCTTTCGGAATCTCTTCGTAAACTTCCAACATCCCTGCATTTACAATAGCCATATCCATTCCAGCTTGAATTGCATGGTAGAGAAAGGCGGAGTGCATGGCTTCCCTTACCGGGTTATTCCCTCGAAAGGAAAAAGAAATATTACTGAGTCCCCCGCTGATCTTCGCGCCCGGACAAAGTTTTTTTATCTCCCTGGTTGCTTCAATAAAATCAACCGCGTAATTGTTGTGCTCTTCGATTCCCGTTCCAACAGTCAGAATATTCGGATCAAAGACAATATCGTATGGGTCAAAGTCCAACTTGGATACGAGGAGATCGTAGGCTCGTTTACAAATCCGAACCTTATCTTCTTTTGTCGCAGCTTGACCTTTTTCATCAAAAGCCATAACAATTACTGCCGCTCCAAATCGCTGTACAGTCTTTGCATGATGCAAAAAGGTTTCTTCTCCTTCTTTTAGGGAAATCGAATTTACGATTGGTTTCCCTTGGATACACTTTAGTCCTGCTTTCAAAACTGACCATTTAGAAGAATCGACCATAAAAGGGACCTTTGCAATATCTGGTTCACCCGCAATCAAATTTAAAAACTTAATCATTGATGACTCACCATCTAACAGAGCTTCATCAAAATTTATATCAATTATATTTGCGCCAGCCTGCACTTGCTGGAGTGCAACTTGCACGGCCTCTTCAAAATTTCCATCCAAAATCAACTTTTTAAATTTAGGAGAACCAGTTACGTTATTTCGTTCTCCCACATTTATAAAACCTTGGTCTTTGGTTAATTTTAATGGCTCTAAACCTGCATAGGAAGATACCTTTGGTTTCTCGATGAGAGGACGAGGCTTAATGCCAGAGACTGATTCTTTTGCGTTCTGGATATGGTCTGGGGTCGTGCCACAACAACCACCTACAATATTCAAAAAACCTGCTTCCGCAAAATTTTTCATCCAAGCACCGAATTCGTTCGGTGTTTGATCATAGCCTCCGAATGCGTTAGGGAGTCCAGCATTCGGATAACAGGAAACATAACAATCAGCTACTTTAGAAATCTCTTCGATATAGGGACGCATCTCACCTGCACCTAATGCACAGTTGATGCCTACGGCTAAGGGTTTTGCATGTTTGATTGAAATGTAAAATGCCTCACCTGTTTGACCAGATAGCGTTCTACCCGATGCATCGGTAATCGTTACAGAAAGAATTACCGGAATGCGAATCTTTCTCTCTTCGAAAACCTTCTCTATTGCAAAAATACAGGCTTTTAAATTAAGTGTGTCAATATTCGTTTCGGGAAGTAGAAGATCAACCCCACCGTCCAAGAGTGCAGTCACTTGTTCATAAAAACAATCAACAAGCTCGTCAAATGTTACCGCACGAAAAGCAGGATTGTTCACATCTGGTGATAGGGATGCTGTTTTTACTGTGGGACCGATGGATCCCGCAATGAATAAATCCTTATCTCCATGTCTTTTTTTATATGCAGCTACTGCATTCTTGGCACACTGAACACTTGCTAAATTGAGTTCGCGAACAAAAGATTCCATTTTATAGTCAGCTTGTGAAACAAAGTTGGAACTAAATGTATTTGTTTCAATGATATCAGAGCCAGCTTCTAAGTACTTTAAGTGAACATCTTCTATGATATCTGGTCTAGTTATAGACAAAACATCGTTATTTCCTTTTATGGAAAGTTCCCAATCCAAAAATTTTGTCCCTCTAAAATCGGGTTCTTCCAATTTATGTCGCTGGATCATCGTACCCATAGCACCATCTAAGATTAATATTCTTTCGTTAAGCAGCTTTAAGAGTTTTTCAGAGGAAGGATTGGTGTAAAAAAATTTCATAAGGATATTCAACTATGGTATTTTTTGTATTTAAGAATAAAAACGAGATTAAAATAATTGCGGAAGGAGCTACAAAACAAAACCTGATCGCTCCTTCCGCAAAAAATTCTTTTACTTACTAGGATCGGAACATTTAGGCCCTTTTAAAGGGGGCTTGGTGTTAACAATCACCGGGAACTTATTTGCTTCGCTTGCGTTTAGAGCAATCGACGGCTTGTGCTTTTCCGGAACATCATAGTCTGGAAAAATCGCATCGATTGGACACTCATACTGACAAGCATTGCAATCAATACAAGTGTCTGGGTCAATATACAGAGTGTCAGGTGCTTCGTGAAAAGCCTCCACAGGACAAACTGCAGCACAACTTGTATACTTACAATCTACACAGATTTCAGTGACAACATAAGCCATATTTTTCTCCAAGAACCCCTGCCAATCGACAGGGGATTTTTTTTAGTATCGGTAGTGGTCTGGTTTGTAAGGTCCATCAATTGGAACATTGATGTAATCCGCTTGTTTTTGGTTCAATTTCGTCAATCGAACACCAAGTTGTTCCAGGTGAAGAGCCGCAACTTTTTCATCCAAATGTTTAGGTAGTCTGTAGACACCAACCTCATACTTGGTTGTATACAACTCAATTTGAGCGAGCACTTGGTTTGTAAAGGAACTAGACATTACAAACGAAGGGTGACCAGTTGCACATCCAAGGTTCACAAGTCTACCTTCTGCAAGAACGATGATCGATCTTCCATTCGGGAAGGTATATTTATCAACCTGTGGTTTGATTTCTTTTTTCATAACACCTTTTTCAGAATTCAAACGAGACATTTGGATTTCTGTATCAAAGTGTCCAATGTTACAAAGAATGGAACCATCCTTCATCATTTTCATATGTTCTAAAGTAATGATGTCGTCATTTCCTGTTGCAGTTACAACGATGTCTGCGTTTTCGATGATGTCTTCTACTCGAAGAACTTGGTAACCTTCCATTACTGCTTGTAATGCGCAAATGGGGTCGATTTCAGTTACGATTACCCTTGCACCAAAATTGCGAAGCGAAGCTGCCGATCCTTTTCCAACATCTCCATATCCACAAACAAGCGCTACTTTACCAGCCAACATAACATCTGTAGCTCTTTTGATACCATCAGCAAGTGACTCACGGCAACCATAAAGGTTGTCAAATTTCGATTTTGTTACTGAATCGTTTACATTGATTGCAGGAATTTTAAGTTCACCTGCTCTTAGTTTTTTATGGAGTGCGATGACACCTGTAGTTGTTTCTTCAGAAACACCTTTAATATCTTTGAGAAAATGAGGGTATTTTTCATGCACATAATGAGTTAGATCGTGTCCATCATCTAAAATCATATTTGGTCCCAACTCATTATCAAAAAATAAGGTTTGTTCAATACACCACCAATATTCCTCTTCTGTTTCCCCTTTCCATGCAAACACTGGAATTCCAGCCTTAGCAATGGCAGCAGCAGCGTGGTCTTGTGTTGAGAAAATGTTACAAGAAGACCAACGAATTTCTGCACCAAGCTCCACCAATGTCTCAATCAAAACTGCTGTTTGAATTGTCATGTGAAGTGATCCTGCGATTCTTGCACCTTTCAATGGTTTTGTGGAACCAAATTCTTTTCGAAGAGCCATAAGACCTGGCATTTCTTTTTCTGCCAAAATGATCTCTTCTCTTCCCCATTCTGCGAGAGAAATGTCTTTCACTTTAAAAGGCAGTCTATCCGATTTTGTAGTTGTTGCTTGGGACATTTTGTCCTCCTTCTTTCCTTGCTTTGATTGTTAAAATTTTAAAACTCGATTCCGTAGAAATTTCATCTAACGATTCAATTGGCATTTTCACATTGCTAAGCCATGATTCTAAAAGTTCTGGTTCAAACCCAAGCCATAGATCATAAAAATTATCTCGCATGATTTCAAAGTTGTGTTTTGTAAGGTCGACTAAACAGAATATTCCACCAGGTTTTAGAACTCGCCTAACCTCATCTAAAACGGTAGGTGGATGGGATATGTGATGTAAAACCATAGATGCAACGACTGCATCACAAGAGTTATCAGGAAGTGGAATTGATTCGAGAGGTGCATTGAGAAGGCTTACACTGGGATTTTTTCCATAACTTGTCTCAGCAAGTTCAATCATTTTGGAGGAATTATCCACACCCACCACATGTTTAGATTTATTGAGGAGGTATGGTATAAGTCCGCCAGGCCCACAACCTAAGTCCAGGATCTGTTCACACTGAGAGGGGAGTTCATTTAAAATCCAAGTTCGATAGAGTTTTGGATGCAAAGTTTCTTCCTGTAATTTTTCCCAATTTTCTGCTACTGTATCAAAGAAGGACTGCGAACTCTTTTCTCGGTTTATTAAGATTTGGTGGACTTTCTTTTGATCCTTCTCCCAGAAAGGAAGGTCTTCTTTATATGATAATAAGAGCTTAGAGAGTTCATCGGGGAATCGAAACCCTGTTTGGTTTTCGTCCGGAAGAAAACTATATACTAAGGAGCCTTCTCTACGGTTTGCAATAAGACCGGCTTCTGTAAGTATTTTTAAGTGCCTTGAGATCCTAGACTGTCCCATCTCCAGGATTTCTACAACTTCGTTTACTGAGAATGCCCCAAAACTCAAGATATGCAGAATCCGTAGCCTTGTTTCGTCCGAAACTGCTTTGGAGGCAGACAGCAATTCTTGGGCTCTTGCCTGGGGATTTAAGGTTTGGTTTGGCATTCAGGATATCTAGATATCAAGATTTCTTGATATCTAGATCCCGCAAGTGTTTTTTAGCTGAGTCTGAAGAAATTGATCTTTTTCTTAAGAGTTTCTGCTAGATTTGCAATTCCATTGGAGTTTGCAGTCATTTCCTCGAGACCTGCGGCGGTCCCTTGGGTCAAATCGTTGATGCTAAAGATCGCTTGTGCCACTTCTCCTATGGCATTTTTTTGCTCTTCCATTGAGAGTCGGATCGCTTGGCTGATCTGGTTTACACCCTCCACTTCCTCGCTGACCTTGGCGTTTATAGAAAGTTGTTCCTTTGTTCCGCGCGCAATTTCGGCAGTCATCTCATTGAACGAGTTCACCCCTTGTATGATCCGTTGGATGAGGGAGATTGTGGTTTCAATATTTTCTCGTCCATTTTCTATTTCTTTCTCATTTGCAGAAATGAGCTCACCGATTTCACCAATAGATACAGCAGTTTTTTCCGCTAATTTCCCAATCTCGTCGGCAACAACCGCAAAACCTCGTCCGTAAACTCCAGCTCTCGCCGCTTCAATTGCAGCATTTAATGCAAGTAAGTTGATTTGCTCCGATATGGTATTGATGATTTCAATCACACTACCTATCTCTTCGGAACTGGCGCTGATTTTAGAAATGGAAGTTCTCATTGAATCCAGAGATAACTGACCAGTTTTTGCTTCTGCTGTAATTTGCGTTACATCTTGAGATGCCTTTCCAACTTGTTTGCCCATTCCCTCAATCATGTTAGAAAGGACTGACATTTGTTTCTTTAAGAATTCAACTTTTTTAAATTGATCTTCCGCTTGAGAATCGACATTCTGAACAGCAGCTGATATTTCCTCAATGCTAGCAGAAATCTCTTCAGCAGAGGCCGCCTGGGTTTGTGCGTTGGAGGATAGCAGATTGAGCGATGCTGACATTTCTTCTGCACTCGATGCCAAGTCTTCCGAAAATCCTTGGTTCGAGCCGACAACTTCACTGAGCCTCTTTAAAGTAGAATTCAGACCTAAAACTAACTTTCCGAATTCATCTGAAGACTGGAGTTTTGCTAATGAGGTTAAGTCCCCGTCGTCCATATTTTCTAAAATCTTTTGAACTGCAACCATAGGTTTAAAACGAGAAGCAAAAAGAGCGTAAATAAATGTAGCAATGAGCAATGCCCCTGCTAAGTTGATTACAATTAAACCGTTTAAGGAAACTAAGGCGGCATTTTCGATTTCTTTTAGGTCAATTGTTGAAAAGAATTGCAATTCATACTTAGGATTTATTTTTCTACGAAGAAGGAAAACAGAACCTTCCCAATTGTTTTTAAATGAATTGGTCTCACCTGCTGCAGTTGCTAGTCTTTCAAATTCCGAATCCTTAAATTCCGCAAGTAGGTATTTGGGATTGGGATGCCAAACCATTTTGGAATCACGATCGAGTAAAAAGCTATATCCAGTTGTTCCAATCCGAACATTCTTTAAAAATTTCTCCATTACCTTTCCCATAAGCACAGGTAGACCCATTATCCCGACCACCTTACCTGACGCATTCAATACAGGACCTGATACCATGATCACTACCTGGCCTGTTATGGGAGATTTTTCTGAAGGACCTACATATATTTTTCCACTCAAAGCCTGCGAGATATTCTCACGTAGCAAAGAATTTGAACCAAGTTTATAGCCGACTCCTTCTCCATTCTTCAAGCAGGTTGCCACGATCGGATAGTCATTGTCAACACTTGCAAAAAAAGCATTTTCGAAGAGCGAGTTTTTCTCTTCGCATAATTTAGATAAGATGGGCTGTGCCAACTTAAAATTTCCATTTGCAAAACTTAGTTTTACTTCAGGAAGCGAAGACGTTTCGGTAATTAGATTTTCTACGCTTTCTAAATAAGAGGCCACAGCCGCTTCATTGGTTTGGTTGAAGTTGTACAATTGGTTTGAGTAAGCGGTGCGAATTGCTGTTGAATTAGTATCAAACGCATAAATCAAAACGAAGATAGAAAGTGTAAGAACCATGAGTGAAAACATGATCGGTACATTGGTTCTAAGGTTTCGGAAATAAGGCTTTTCCTCTCCACCAAATTCATGATCAAAAATAGGTTCGCTTAAAAGTAAATGAGAAGCCCTTTCTACAAAGACAAAAGTAAGTATAATATTGATTAACGCGGCCAATATAAGAATACAGATGATATAAAATGAATCAGATTTTGTTGTTTCTGCCAAATTCAGAACTGGGATTAAAACGATAGGGATAGCAACAAACCATTGGACTATACCAGAAAAACCAGCGTAAACTGGCATCTTTGCCAATAAGTTCCAGGTTTTGGTAAAGTTCTCAGGCGTTCTCTGTTTCGATTGGGCGATTTCAACGATTGCTTGCCGGATTGCTTTCATTCTCCTAGGTATAGTGAGTTGGCCAATCGTTAGCGCAGTGATGGCTCCCAAAAGGGAACCAAGTAAAAACGCTTGGATCTGGTTTGCTGTCAAATCCACAAAAAGTAGAATCAAACTGATTGCGATGGGAACAACGACCCCAAAAGAAAAACCTTGGCTTGCCAAATAAAAAGAACGGCTGAAACGTTTGTAGTATTCCATTAAAACTTAGACCTAGAGGTCTACTTTAAATGCTCTATTTCCTTAGGCAAGATTTAATGGGAACTCAGTTTAGGTATTTCCACCTCGTTAAAGTTAAAAACTGGCTTTGACACCTAAATTTGCAGAATAGAGATCTTTCCCACCATAAAGTCCTTCCGCAATGATCTTTAGAAGAAAGATATCTAGCTCTAGACCTACAATTCCATATCCGATCCCCCTTCTGGAATTGGATTCTCCTCTTGTCGCAAAACTCAATTTAGCATTTGCGTTTTGCGCAAGTAAGTTAGGATCTAGTTGTGTCTGAAATTCTCTGGGAATTTCAATCGGGCTTGTTTGGTCGCGAGACACAATAAAAGGACCAGACCTCGAAAGAGATATAGTATTGTTTCCTGAGTTCCAAGAATACCCACCACCTACAATCAAGTTTGCAACCCAAAAAAGACCGATCCCCGTTCGGAGATCCACATGAGTGGATTGCACTTTTGTATTGAAGGATAGGTTCGTATCTCCACCCCATTTCCCTTTTACGCCTGAAAACTCAATATCCGAGGCCTTTCCTTCCAAGTAACTGACAGCTAGATTTTGTTCTGCAAAATGATACCCAGCACCCACATTGATCCCATTCCAAGTGAACAGATTCATTAGAAATCCAACCTTTTCTACAACTTGGTATCGCAGCATACCACCATAAGACCTCACTGTTAGGCGGCCTTCAAAGTTTTTGTTATTAGAAAGAGATTCAATTTGGTTTTTGTTTACAACTGCGTTCATTCCATGTAAGTAAACAGAAAACCTGCGGAGGAAGTGATCATCCTCAACTCCAAAAAGCCAACCTGGATTGAAGTCGAGAGTTACTGCCGGCATTACGGCACCGCCCACATTGGGCAACTTCGGGAATTTAATTACATCATCCCTAACTTGGATATCATCTTTTTTATATCCAGCACCAGACGCAGAAACACCAATCTGAACTCGACGAACGAGTCCCGTACCCACGTTGTTGGATCCGATATTGGCCAAAAATCCAGCTTCTAAATTGGTCTTTAATACTTCTTTCAGGTATTCCCTTTCAAATTTGAGTAAGGATTGGTTCCCAGCTTGTTTTAAGGACTCAGGTAAAAAGCCACAAGCCGATCCTTCGCATTGGAATTGGGCTGAAAGATCCCTTCCAAAAAATAAGCTAAAGACCAGGGCGAACGCAGGTATCCATCGTTTCATAAACATCCTATTCTCTGCTAAAATTAACAATTGAAAAGGAAATTTCTTTCTATTCTGGGTCAGATTTTCCTTTTTTTGCAGAACTGATCCAAAAAACTCCGGTGAGAACTAGTAAAGTTCCTAGGCTATGTACGACGGTGATTGGCTCATCTAAAAAGACATAAGCCAAAAACAAGGTAGACATCGGTCCGATAGAACCAACGATTGCGGCGGTTTTAGAGCCAACTCGTTTGATTCCAGCAGAAACAAATACAGCGGGCACTACAGTATTCAAAGTCCCCATAAGAAAGGCAAGGGCATAAAAATCCGGGGGTTGGATGACTTCTTTCCAGTTTCCCAAAACTAAAAAATGGAGGAAAACAACAATCGAGGAGACAATTAAAGACCAAGCTGTGAATCTTTTAGCACCTAACCTAGGAACAATGGAACCACTTCCCATCAAATAAATTGCATATGTTAATGCAGAGAGAAGAATAAAAAAGGCGCCTAAACTCACATCTTTAGGACTACCTAATTGTACATCCTGTCCATAAGCAAGTCCTACTCCAGTATAGGTGAGCAATAGGGAAAACACCTCTCTACTAGTAATTTTCTTTTTTAAAAAAAGGAAAGAGAGGACAACAACAAGTGTAGGATAAATAAAAAGAATGATGCGCTCAAGACCTGCGCTGATGTATTGCAATCCTAGAAAATCAAAGAGGCTCGCAAGATAGTAGCCAACTATGCCCATAAGAATGATGGAGCTCCAATCCTTCCTTGTCAGTTTTATTTTATTTAGTACAGATTCTTCTTTCCAAGCGATCCAAACTAAGAAAGGAAACGCAAAAAACATCCGAAAGAATAAAGATCCAATAGCCGTGATTTCATATCGGTAGGTAAGTTTGACTACAACTGCCTTTGCACTGAACAAAAGAGCGCCAACAAGTACGAGCGAGACACCTTTCCAATCAGAACTCTCTTTTTCTTCCACAAATCCATTGAATTAATCGCCCAATTCCCCGATAGTTTAATTGGATGTGGCAAAGATTCTTTCTCATTTTCTGTCTTTTCCCGGGAGGGTATGCACTACTTTCGGAATCGGAAGAAATTTCCAAACCTCTTCTTCGTGTTTTCCCGACTTACAGATTCGAGGAATGTGAAGATTGGGCGATACGACCCTTTATTTGCAAACGTTGCATCTGGGAGGGCAAACGTTATGCTCAAAAGATCTTTTTTTACGAAGATGGACCATACCGACTCCATGGATGTTATACGGATAAAACGGGATTTGAAGAATTAGAAAAAGAAGAAAGGCGCTAAGAAGAGGATTGGGAAGGGTTCCTTCCCAATCGAAGGATCTAGATTATTTTTTTACACAACCCATGATGCCAGTTAAACCAGGAGCATTTTTGATACAAGCTGGATCAAATTTTCCTTCCATACACTGCTCAACCATCTTTACTTTGCCTTGTTGGAGACCTGCGATAAGAGGAGCCGCTTGCGGGTTCTTTTTCGCTTCTTCTTCCAATTGTGCAAAAGCTGTTGAAAGAGCTGCGTCGCACTCTTCTTGGGTATACACTTTCGATTTACAATTCGCTAAGGTGAGACCAAAAACGAGCGCTAGGATGAGGGATTTTTTCATGAAAAACTCCGAAACTAAGATTTACAGATACCATATGGACTTGAAATCCTTTTGAAAAGAAAAAAATGATCCACCACATCGCCATCGGGACGGAAAATCCTCAGATTCTTGCCGAATTTTACTTAAAAATCCCAGGGACAAACCTCTCTAAAAAGTTTTTTTATGAGTCGGGAAAACTCAGATCCGTTTGGATCGAATGCGGTTCCCTACTTTTGATGTTCGAAACAGGGAAAAAGGAAGCGCCGAAAGCCCTTGTCTTAGGTTTGGAAGGAGAAATCGAGAGTTGGAAAATCTTTTTGGAATCCACTGCAATTGTTCAGAAAACGGACTTTACGTACTATTTTTTAGACCCAGATGGAAATCGATTGGGACTTAGCACGTATCCAAAAAATATAAGAGATATTTTAGAATCTGGTTGAGTAAATTGTATATACTCAAATAGACTAACCTTGAGCTCATTCATACCCTTAGCCCATGAAAATTAAACAAAAGTTAGCCTTTGGTAGTGCAGTAATTTCTTTCCTAACATTAGGTCTAATCCTAACCATTATATCTTATGTCATATACCAAAATGCAAAAAAAGATGCTACAGAACAAATAGTAGTTTTAGCTGAGAACATTGCACTGGAAACAAAGGCATATATTTCGGGTCCACTTAACGAGGCTTATGTTTTAAAATCTCTACTGGAAAAGGACGGTCTTCTTACAAGAGAGTCCACCTATCAAATTTTAAATATTCTAACATCCTCTAATGAATCTATTTTGGGAACATATACTGTTTTTGAACCAAATGCTTTTGATGGTAGAGATAACTTGTATCGTAACACGAAGTATCATGATAAAACAGGGCGATTTATTCCTTATTCAGTAAAAACTGGAGGGAAGCTTATTGTCGAACCCGTAGTCGATTACGAATTACCGGAATCCGATTTTTACCAATTGCCAAAAAAAACAAAAAAAGTGGCCCTAATCCCACCTTTTGACTATAAGGTGGATGGAAAGGCTGTCACAATGATTTCCCTCGTCTACCCTATTCTGAAAGATCAAAATTTTGTTGGTATAGCCGGAGCAGATCTTTCTTTAGAAACAGTGAGCAAGTATATCCAAAAGATTCGAATTCTGGATGGAGAAGTCAAAATTAGTTTTATAGCAAGCAATGGATATGTAATCTATAACGGGCTAAACCCAAATTCAAATGAAACCGTATGGAAGAATGAAGAAGACAAAAATGTAAACCTCGCCAAAGCTTCGGGAACAAAACAGGTGTATACCGATTCGGATTTTTTGCATGTAAGTTTACCCATTCAATTGATTCCAAATACAGATGCTTGGACTCTTAGAATTTCTTATCCATTGTTTCGAATCTCTGAAAAAATCCAATTTATCTTTTGGCTTTCCCTCATTCTTGGTCTTGTAGGTATTGGAACAAGTACGATTCCAAACCTTCTCCTATTTCGAAAGTTGGTAGATCGCCGCCTCCAAAAACTAATCCATTACAGCGAAGATGTATCAAAAGGGGATCTGAATGCAAAAATTGATGATTCATCTGAGGACGAAATCGGTATCCTCATACAAGCCATTTTAAAGATGACCGCTAACATCCGACATATACTTTCTGTGGCACAAACGAGTGGTGAAGATTTATCCAAGTCTTCTAAACTGATGGAAAATACAATTTTGGAACTATCGGATTTAGCCCAATCTCAAGCAGCAAGCAGTGAGCAGGCGAGTGCAACAGTAGAAGAACTGAATGCTTCTTCTGAGACAATCAATCATAACGTCGAACAGGCGGTTACGAATACTCAATCCATTCACAGTTCACTCGTAACCATTCAAAATTTAGTATTTAAAATTACAAACGAAGTAGAGGCGTTTGGAAAAATTGCTATGGGCGCCAATGTCCGCGCGGAAGAAGGAAGGAGTATGGCTAGCCTAACTTCCAAAGCGATAGAAGAGATCCAAGAAAAATCGCTCTCGATTACAAAATTTTCAGAAGTTATATCAAGTATTTCTGAAAAGACAAGCCTACTTGCTTTGAATGCAGCGATTGAAGCAGCGAGAGCTGGGGAATCTGGTAGGGGTTTTGCAGTTGTTGCAGAAGAAATATCAAAGCTCGCAGCACAGGCAGCTAGTTCCGTATCTCAAATCAATATACTATCTGAAGAAGCATTGCATAGTATACAAAATGGTGGGAGTCAGGTAGAACGCCTAATCGGCGTACTACGTGATATTACAAAAGAAGTATCAGTTATTTTTGAGAAGGCAAAGGAAATTGTACCTATGATACAAGACCAAAAATCACGAACGGAAGAAATTTATGCGGAGATTACCGAAATTTCAAGTTTGATTCTAGCCATCCAACAATCCACAGAAGAACAAAAACGAGCCACCACAGAGCTCTCGAACATGACGATCAATATATCGAACGGAAGTCAAATCCTTTCCGACCAATCAAACCAGATGTCGGAAAATTCTCTACGTATGTTCGGAATCAGTTCCAAGTTAGAAGAAATTTTAAAGAAATTCAATATCTAGGGACAGAATACGAGATGGGAAAATTCTCAACTCGTCGGTTTAGGAGAAACCTTTCCAAGCGACTGCAGAATGCCTAAAGGAGACCAACCTTTAGAACTTGGAAAGATTGTGACTGGTCGGTTTTGCAACAAGCGTGGGAACTTTTTATTGCCCAGCCACCTCGCGGGTCAAAATTCTTTTGTCGTAACAACTACTTTCCAAATGGACCACCTCCTTTGCTTATACCTTAGCTAACCTTTTCTAGTACTCTTGGAATTTGGTGTCAAGAAAACATTTGAAAAAATTTAAGTTTCACATCTTATAGAAGCAAGATGGCAAAAGAACAAACGAGCCCTATTTTTCCGAATATTCAAGAATCTAACCAATCGCAATTGCAATTTACAGTATCGATTTTGGATTTGGAAAAACACTATTATTCTGTCGAACTTTTCATCCAGTCGAATAAACCGGATATAACACTTGTTTTGCCAAATTGGACACCTGGCTCTTATATGATTCGGGACTATTCTACTCATTTGCATAAGTTAACAGCGAAAAATTCGATCACGGATGAACCTTTAAAGATCGACGAGCAGGACTTAAATACTTGGAATATTCCAAACCCATCTGGATCAATCCTAGTACATTACATCATTTATGCCTTTGAAGACTACACAGTCAGAACAAACTACTTAAACGACGAATTTGGATTCATAAGCCCACCTGCTCTTTTTCTTTTTCCGAAAGGTGAATTGAATTGTCCCGTTAGTGTAAAATTTGAAACTTCGGAGATTTTCCCAAATGTTTATTCAAGCCTAAAACGGTTCAATCAATCCAACAGCTTTTATGCCAACGATTTTGACGAATTGTATGATTCGCCATTTCATTTGAGTAAAATGAATTCAGTCTTCTTTGAAGTTGGTCAAACTTTACATGAATTAGTAGTGGAAGGAGATGTTACATTTGAATTTAAACAAAAATTAGCTGATGATTTAAAAAAAATAACGGCTGTTCAAATGGAATGGATGAATGATAGCCCAAATCTCTATTATCTATTCGTACTAAATTTAAGTCTACCTGCCTATGGAGGATTAGAACATAGAGCGTCTAGTATCAATTTTTTCAACCCGGAGCTAATTTCTGATGAAAAAGAATACACAAAACTGTTGGAACTACTCTCTCATGAATACTTCCACCTTTGGAACGTAAAACGAATAAGACCGATTCAGCTTGGTCCATTTGACTATGAAAGACCAAATCTAACAAAAGAATTATGGATAGCGGAAGGAGTAACAAGTTTTTATGATAATTACTTTCTCCTATCATCTGGATTTCTTTCACCTGATGAATATTTAAAGCGACTTGAATCAGATATTTTTTCTTTAGAAGAATCAACAGGAGAAGATTGGATGAGTTTGGAAGAATCCAGTCTTACAGCTTGGACAAAATACTACAAACGGAATGCCAATAGCCAAAATGTCACGGTTTCTTACTACACAAAAGGAGCAATTCTATCGCTTTGTATCAATCTTTTTCTTTTAAAAGAATCACCTACAAAAAAAACTCTAAGACATGTTTTCCAAAAGCTGAATTCAGTATTCGTTTATGAAAAAAAGCGCGGATATACAAAACAGGAATTCTTTGATACTGTTCAATCTGTAACAGGTATAAATATCTATACTGAATTTTCATCTTATATAGAAAAACCTGAACGTATACCGGTGGAAAACTATTTGGGAAACATCGGTCTAAAAATAGTAAAATCCGATCCCATTGGAGAACTTGGCTTCCGTACGAAGGAAAAAGGGGGCAATTTATTTGTGCAACGTTTAATTCATTCTAGATCAGGAGCAAATGTTACCTTACATTTAGAAGACGAAATCATTGCAATCAATGGGAAGCGAGTTAATCAAAATTTCATGAATAAATTTGAAAAACAAATTTTGCCAAAAGAATCTTACCATCTAACGATAGCACGGAATGGAAAAATCAAAGAATATATGATGAAGGCAGAAGAAAATTTCCAAATAAAAAAGCTCGCTTTTTTAGAATCCAAATCTGAAGAAACTAAAGAAAATAGAGATCGTTTTTTTTCGGGGCTAATTTAAAATGCCAGCACTCTACAATCAAATTCTCTCAACTACTTCTAAAGAGGAAATTGTTTTAGACAAACCGCTACCTCTCCCCAAAAGTTCTAAACACTGGATTCACTTAACAGCAGAAAACGAAGAACAGCTCAACTTTTTATTCCAAAAACATGATATCCATCCTTTGACCATTGAGGATATTCTAAATCCGAACAGCCGCATCAAATTGGAAATTTTTCCAGGTTATATCTTCTTTATTTTTAAAGGATTTCAATACGAGAAAAACCAACTCATATCCAAAAACTTTAATTTCATTCTCACTCCCCACCAAATCATTTCGATAGCATTGGATTACAGAGATAGCATAGGTAATATAATAGAAAACTGGAAGACGAATCATAAAATATTGGCCAGAGGCTACGAATTCATTGTTCACAAAATTTTAGATATCGAAACCGATCGAACTTTGAATATCGCGCAAAAAATAGAAGAAAAAATCGAACATTTCGAAGAGCAGATATTCACAAGTTCCAAAACACTAGATATAGCAAACGTCTATAATTTGCGAGCATTTCTGCTAACGATTAAAAAAGGTATGATCCAAAACAAAGAGGTTCTCGAAGATTTGGAAAAAATTAAAAATTCTTTTTTTAGTGATGATGCGGATGCATTTTTTAGAGACGTCCGAGACCACTCCATTCGGATTTTGGAACTGGTAGAAAGCAATATAGAAAGTATTTCTTCTGCTCTAGAGGCACATGTTGCGATTTCTACAAGAAGAACAAATGAAATTATGAAAATTCTTACGATTATGACTGCTGTTATGTTACCAATGTCTTTGGTTGCGGGAATTTTTGGAATGAATTTTAAAATACTACCTCTCTTAGAATGGGAATTTGGATTCCAGATATCTTTACTGATGATGGGTTTACCAGGATTACTTATGATTTTATATTTTAAACTGAAACGATGGTATTAGAGTAAACTTCGAATTTCTGCAAGTAATTTAGAATCTCTCTTAAACCCCTGCTCTTCGTCTCGTAGCCAAATATTAATTAGATCTTTTATTTCTTTATTCTTTGAGCTATACTCAACAGAATTTGGCAATAGTATCACAGATTCAGGTTTTACTGTTTTACCCGTTGTTGATATAAAAGCAAAATCTGGGATCATCTTTTCGATTATTTCGTTAGTCAGTGCCGGATAGTTGGAATTGATCCAATCTGCTGAAGGAATTGTATCTTTTTGCAGAAAAGCTTCTAAAATCGCTGTTACAAGTGCTTTTTTAAGTTGTTGTTTTCGATTCCGTTCTAATTTCTCTTCGCGCTCCCGAATTTTTCTCTTAAAGTAATTCTCTCTTCTTTTTTGATATTGAAATTGGCGATCCATTTGTGAATAAGTAATGATTGATTTTGCTTTCGCATAGCCACTGTTTACGATAGGAGAAATGCCAAGAAAATAGAATAGTTTGTAGTACCAAGGAATGTATTTAAAATATACAGATTGCAAATTTTTACCATATGTAGATACAAATTCTTTATCTTTGAACAACTCTTTCAGATCTTTATCATTTGCTTCAACGATTGCCTTTAAGTACAAAATGTATTCTGTTGTAAAACGATAATTTTGATAAATTAAATCATTGATTTCTCGGATATTGGTAGTTTGATTCAAGACAAAAACTGCTGTTTTGGAATCTGGATCATACCATTCTGCGGAGAGGATGTTAGGATTTTTTCTGAGTATATCTATAATTACAACATCCTGTTGGTTATCTTTTTCTAAGTTGATTCTAAGTAACCTCGAATCAAAATCGAAATGACTCTCCAACATTTTGAGATAGACTTTAAGTAGTTTATCAACCTCCTTTTTGTTTTCGATTTCTTCGAACTTTTTTGAAATTTCAGATATTTTTTTTAAAACTAGTACAAATTTATAAAAACCTTTCACTTTTAATAGGTCTCGAAAAGAATAAAGTACATCTATTTTCCTTCGAAACATTTCGACATCTGTTAAATCCAAATTGTTATCTTGATCTAACACACGATCTAAACCAATTCGTATATCAGGGTCAAAGTTACGAACAATCGGTTCAATTTTGGAAATCAAAACTTCATTCGCTATGTGCAAAAATTCAACACTGGTTGATTCTGAAACAGAATAGATTCCCATGTGAGGGAGGTAGATAATCTTTCCATCAGCTTCCAATGCATCCGCAATTAGGCCCCTAGACCGAATTAACATTTCACTCGAAGGAGGGAATGGAAATTTTTTGGGATCTAAAAATTCATCGAGTTCATCACCAAACCCTTTCGTTTCATCATATTCGAAATCTGTAATTTTAAGTAAGATTTTTTTCCAAATTTCTTCCGTTAAAATTCGTTTTTGAAGAGCGTATTTTTGGAGTGACTCGATAGATCGATCCAAAAGCGAATGATAACATTCTTCAATTGGGATTCCACCACCAGGCAACCCGGCGATCACCGTTAACAACCGTAACTCGCCAGCTCCCGAATCAAATCGTATTTCGAACAATTGGGTTCCAAGGCCGTGGTCAATGATCTGCCAGACCTGGTCCATACCTGTCTCGAAATCTAGTTTGAGTTTTTCAAAACTCGCCTCCGTCGGCTCAAAAAGCACACCTCGTGCGTAGTTCTCTTTGTTTGAATATGCCTCAATTTGTTTCATAATTAGAAGGGCTTCCTTCTGTAAAATGATACCTGAGGTTCGGCCCAGAATTTCTTTTGTTGTTAACTTTAGAAATTGGTCCTTCGGAGACGAAATTCTCATACGGCGGTCAATCCACCATCAACCGTCCAGTTGGCTCCCGATATATAACCTGATTCTTTTTGAAGTAAAAAATTCACAACTCTTGCAATCTCGGATGGGTCCGCAATACGTTTAACAGGCGTTTTTTGAATTATCTCATCAAAATGCCCAGGCACTTCATTTTCTTTTACGCCCATTTTGGTATCCACGTATCCAGGGCTGATACAATTCGCGGTAATTCCAAATTTTCCCCATTCATCGGCAATTGACTTGATAAAACCGACAAGCGCATGTTTTGAGGAGGAATACGTTACCGAATTGGATTGTCCGACAAGAGAAAGCGAAGACGCTATGGCTATGATTCTTCCAAAGTTATTTTTTTTAAAATTGGGTAAGAGTTCTTTTGACAATAAAAACAAGGAATCAATATTTACTCTAAATATATTTTGCCATTCGTCAATGGAAACATCAGTGATTGGATGGTATGGTCCCCCAAAACCTGCGTTATGGACAATACCATAGATTTCTCCCACCGACTGACATTCATTAAGTATTTTTTGTATGGATCTCTCCAACACAAAAGGTGTCTCTGCTAAATTTATCTCTCGGTAAGTTTCTTGCAGTAGTGGAGACTCGGGTCGCACCATATCCAGATTCCAAACGGAAAAACCAGATAGAATTAGGGAACGAACAATTTCTCGGCCTATGCCACCACTACCGCCCGTCAGGAGAACAATTGGCTCTTTCAAATCCATGGATTATAAAATCCCTTTTTTAGGCGTGATAGATACTTCATTCAGAAATACGGAATCAGAAATTTCTGAAAGTGAAAACAAATATTCTGCACAATCTTTGGTTGAAATCATATCTGATATTGCAAACTCGGGTCGATCCTTCCAAATTTCCGTGGCAACGGCTCCAAGTCCGACATGAACCACCTTTGTCCCAAAGGGCTTCCATTCTTCTCGAAGAGACCTAGCTATTCCAAGCACTCCATGTTTAGACGCACAATAGACGGAAGAATTTGGGAAGCCGATGTTTCCCGCAGTGGAACCTAAGAAGATAAAACTGGACCTTTCAAAGATCGGTAGATATTCAGAAAGGATTTGGCAAAGAAAAAGAGAAGAAAACAGATTCAATTCAAAATGTTCACGAACATTTTTTCTGTTGATATCCGATATCTGAGAAAAGCAGCCATTCCCTTGAGAAAAATATACAACGAGATGACGGTTTATTTTTCGATCTTTTGAGGAATCAAAAAAATTATTACCGCCAAACACTTGATCTATGAAAAATGTTTTCAAAAAATTTTGGAATGTATCTAATTGCGATTCGTTTGTAAGATCCAATGAGTGGGTGTTTTGAAATGTTAGTGAATCTAAAGGTAGTTTTCCGGATCTGGAAAAGCCTAGAGCCTTTGCATTGGGATCTTTTCTAAAACGGCCAAAGAGCTCACTCCCAATTCCAGATCCAGTTCCAAAAATACAAACAAGCTTTTCCAATCATCTACCCGATCGAGTCATGACCTGAAACAAAAAACTAACAGCTTCTAAATGCCGATTCGCAGCCATTATGGAATCTCCCCAAACCGTAGGACCATGACCTTCGATCAATAGGAAGGGAACCTTGGGTAGTCCCTTGGTTTGAAAATAGGTTTTGATTTCATTTGCAATCTTGGGAACAGAACCAAAATTATAAAATACTGGCATAGTCAGTTTGGGCCGTTCGTCCCAAATCCCAAAGGCTTTTATGATTTCAATTGGGGGAATGCCAACCTCTTTTACAGGCTCATCCGGTTTTAATCCAAAATCCAAAAGATTGGACTCAAGCGTATGCACGTGTAAGGCGGCATGAGCATTCGGATTGCAAGAGTAGATCGACTGGTGGATGGAAGTTTCTGCAGAAGGTTTGAGGCCATCGATATCCTTTTGGACAGATCCATTGGAGACATGAATGGGAAGAAAATCATTCGACCCAAGCTCCCCCTTGTGTTTTCCAGAAGCTGTAATCCAAAAGACACCGCTCTCAGAAGGGTCCCGAACAGAAAGATTCCCAGCAGTGGCAAACATCCACTGCCTAGAATAATAGAGGTGGGATAGTTTTGTTAGCTCTTGTAAAGAAGCACTAAGATCCAATTCTATTTGTTGACTCTCTCCACATAAGTAAGGTCCCTAAGGTCAATTTTTACAACATCTCCTTGTTTGACAAAGATGGGAACATTGATCTCTCCACCCGTCTCTAAAGTAACTCGTTTGAGAGCAAGACCTGTTGTGTCCCCTTTAAGTCCTTCTTCGGCATACGTGATTTCCAAAATTGCGAAGTTTGGCGGAGTGACCCCAATGGGTTTTCCCTCATAAAAGGAAACTTCCACTTGTGTTTCCTCTTTCATAAAAGGTAGGATATCTTCCACATAATCCTTGGAAACAGGGATTTGTTCGTAGTCGTTCACGTCCATAAATACGATTTGGTCTCCGTCCGCATAACAATACTGCATCTTTCGGCGTTCCAAATCGACACTTTCTAATTTTTCAGCTGCCTTAAACGTTCTTTCGATGGATGAGTCGCGAATGATATTCTTTAACTTGGTTCGGATAAATGCAGAACCCTTTCCTGGGTTTACAAATTCTGTTTTTACGACGGAATAGAGTTCATTCTCGATTTTGAGAATCATACCCTTTTTTACTTCTGTGATACCTAAATTCATAATTTCAATGCTCGTAGACAAAATCCGAGGGACTAGACCCCCTGTCAACCCAAGTATGGTCAATAGTGATGTCTTGGACAGATTGGAAATGGCAATTGCAAAATCGAATCACGGACCTGGATGGTTTATCCGCGAAAATCCACGTGACCGAAGAGGAAAAACGATCTTTTCCAAAAACCAATGAATTCTTTCAGTTTGCTGTCACCCCATACTATCTTTCCCTAGTTGATTCGAAAGACCATCATTGCCCCATTCGAAAACAAATTGTTCCAACGGAGAGCGAACTCGAGCATTCCTCAAACGAATGGGAGGACCCACTCGCAGAAGAGAGCCATATGCCTGTCAAAGGTATAACCCATAGGTATCCAGATCGTGCCATTTGGTATCTTTCCCATGTTTGTGCAGTTTATTGTAGATTTTGTACTCGAAAAAGAAAAGTATCGGAACCATTTGAAACGCCTAACAAAAAGGAATGGGAAGAAGCATTCGCATACTTTGAAGCACAAACGAATTTGCGTGAGATCATTCTTTCTGGAGGCGATCCTCTCACATTATCTGATGAGGTATTAAATTCTATATTGGGTAGACTCAAAGCAATTCCGCATATCAACCAAGTACGCATACATACAAGACACCCTGTAACCCTGCCCATGCGCATCACGGATTCGTTGTGCGAAGTTTTTGCAAGAAATTTCCCACTCTATCTTGTGACCCATTTCAACCATCCGAAAGAAATCACGGAAACATCAGCCGAAGCAATCCGTAAGCTCGTCACAAGAGGCCACGTTTCTGTTCTCAACCAATCCGTACTATTGCGGGGAATCAATGATCGGACGGAAACTCTCTCCGAACTGAATTACAAATTAATTAAAATCGGAGTAAAACCCTACTACCTCCACCAATGTGATGAGGTGTTTGGTAGTTCCCATTTTGTTGTTCCCATCGAAGAAGGAATTCAAATTCACAAAACACTGCGAGGATTTCATTCTGGTATTACAATACCTCAGTATGTCAAAGACCTGACGGGCGGTGGCGGTAAGGTTCTCCTGGTTCCAAATGCCTATGAGAAAACTGCGGATGGGAAGTACCGGTTTAAAAATTTTAAAGGAAAAGAATATGATGTATCACACTGATGATAAACGTATTCTGTTAAAATCTATGCGAAATTATGTTATGCGAAGAACTTTTTGGTTTTTAATTGCAGTTTCTTTTTTCGGTTTTTTTTCTTTTTGTGGTACTACCGAAGTGAAGGTCTTAAAAAGAAAAGAAGAGACCCCGCCGAAGGAACGAATTTCCCCAAAGGAACTTCGTTTGACATACCATGCTGTATGGGCTCCAAAATACGACTTTGAACTTTTGGAATCAGGTTCCCTGCACGGCACAGGAAATACATACACGATCCGCTTCAAATTTTCCGAAGCCAACTTAGTGCTTAGGATGTCTTCTACAGACCGTGAAAACCAATCACAATTCCCCTATCTTCAAAAAGATGGCAAAGGCAAAGAACAGGTGTTTTACTTCCCATGGAAAGATAAAAAGGCAACAGTTGTTGTATGGGAATGGGAACCAGGGAATTGTTATATCCGTTGGGAAGGAATCCACAACGGGTTTTTACTAGTTTTTGAATCAAAAATGCCCACAAACGAAATGTCAAAAACACTGGCAGAATCCTTCCACTCGGAAGTTCAAAAATCCTTGGACGTATATTAATTTTTTAAAAAAAGATTGGTCAAATCTTCCTAGTCCCCTATGTTTTGAGGTGAAACTGATATGTGGTTAAAACTCGGAGAATCTGAAGTTATCAATTTGGACTATATTGCCTCTATTAAAAAAAATCCAAACCAACCATCCATTGAAATTATCTACCAAGACCTAAACAACGTAAAGTCTCTTCCCTTCCCCGGCAACGAGGATAGAGACCGTGCCTTTAAAGCGATTTTGGAAAATCTATCGAGGATGAAGTTATTTTTTGAATAAAATGGAATTTGAAGCATTAAACCCAGATATCTATGTTCAAGTTTTGGATGAGTTAGAGCTCATTCGCTCGACAAAGCCGTTTCAGATTTTGTTTTATGGCTCGAGAGAAAGAGGAGATTCCAATGAAGATTCGGATCTCAATTTTTACCTAATCGCAAATTCAACAGACCAGATGAAATCGAGTTTTATTGATTCTGTGTCGCGTGCCCTAGCAAAACTAGAAGATGTAGCGCCTGTGAATATGATTGCGGGAGATGCCGACTCACTCGCACATCGTTTGAAAATTTCAGAACCAGGATCCATTCAACTCATGGAAGCTTCATCGGTTTTTTATGGTGAAGGAATCTATGAAGGTCTTTTAGAACAGTGGAACAAATGGAAGAGTTTTGAAATCCCCAAAAAGGATCTTTCTCTTTATTTAGAAAAGCGGATTCGGTTCTTTAAACAACAAGTGACTCGAAATGTGAAAGAAGAAATATCACAACTCGAAAGGATCACGACACTAACTCTTCATATTTGGGCTCTCCAAAAGATCGAAGACTTAACGCATTCAGAACTTTTAAAGATGGATACTCCCGACCAGATTGTACCATTGTTCTCTGAACTCTATCGCAACGAAATGGATGAAACCACAGAAGAACTCTTAGATCTTGCGACTAAGATTCGTAAGTTGAAAATTGACGCTAGAAAAAAACGTGAGATCTCTAGGGAAGCAGTTCATGAGTCTAAATACCGACTTATCGAACTCCGTAAAGAGGAAGAGTTTATGCTGAATTGGGTTTAAGGATTTTTTTCCCAAAGTTTTAGATACTGACCCAGTCCTCTCTCCTTTAACTTTTCTTTTGGAATGAATTCTAGCGAAGCCGAGTTCATACAGTATCTTTTCCCCGTTGGTTTTGGTCCGTCATCGAAGACATGTCCTAGGTGGCTATCGGAGGATTTACTCCGGACCTCGACTCGTGTCATTCCATAAGATCTATCCTCGTGGAGGACAACATTCGTCTCTACGACAGGCTTTGTAAAACTCGGCCAACCAGTTCCCGAATCGTATTTGTCTAAGGAGCTAAACAAAGGTTCTTTAGAAACTATATCCACGTAAATCCCATCCTTTTTTAGGTCCCAATATTCATTCTGGAAGGGTGGCTCGGTTCCGTCTTCTTGCGTCACATGAAATTGGATTTCAGTTAATTGAGTTTTTAATTTTGGGTCGATGTTTCGTTTGGATTTGTTTTCTTTTGGAGTGCAGTTCCAAGTTGAAAATGAAAAAACGAAAAAACCGACGATACCACTCAAAACAAGGAAGATCTTCATACAATGATTAGACAGAAACGAAGTATTGAATTCAATTCAATTTCCCGAAGGTCTTGCGCCTATCCTTATTTTTACCTATCTTTTTTAGGCCTTTTTTTTATTGTATCCTATTCACATGACAAAGAATGACACCGAAGTTGGAAATGACTTCCAATCCTTCGGATTACGTCCTGAAATACTACAAGGAATCACTGAAGCCGGCTTCGAAACTCCAAGCCCGATCCAAAAACAAGCGATTCCGCTCGTATTGGAAGGAAAAGATCTAATCGCTCAAGCGCAGACCGGAACGGGGAAAACTGCAGCTTACGGACTCCCCTGTTTAAACCAAATTGATGTTGATGCAGGAATGCAAGTACTAGTTCTCACACCCACAAGGGAACTCGCATTACAAGTATCCGACGAACTTTACAAACTTGGCAAACATTTAGGAATCAAAACCACAACTATCTATGGTGGATCTTCTTATTCCAAACAAATCAACCAAGTTGCAAAAGGTTCACAAGTGGCAGTTGCTACACCCGGTAGACTTCTCGACCTTCTCAAAGGCAAGGAACTTAAGAATTTCAAACCTTCGATGGTGATCCTAGATGAAGCTGATGAAATGTTGGATATGGGTTTTATGGAAGATATCGAATCGATCTTCAATCTACTCCCCACCAAACGCCAAACCTTACTTTTTTCAGCAACAATGCCAGAAGCAATTAAAAAGCTGGCGAGTAAATACCAGACTTCACCTGCTCATGTAAAAATTGCTCCAACAGAAAAATCATCGAAAAACATCGAACAGGTGTATTTTGTAATCGATGAAGCAGAAAGAGACATGGCTGTAGTTCGGATTTTGGATTATGAAAATCCATTTAAGGCGATCATTTTTACCAAAACCAAAAAAGAAGCAGATGATTTAAAATCCAGTCTCAGTTTTAAAAATTATCCGGTTGAAGCTCTACACGGAGACCTGAACCAAAAACAAAGAGAACAAGTTTTGAAAAGCCTTCACGATGGACGAGTTCGAATACTCGTGGCAACGGATGTAGCGGCACGAGGACTTGACGTAAAAGACCTTTCCCTCGTGATCAACTTCCACCTTCCTTTTGATAGCGAAAGTTATACACATAGAATTGGAAGAACTGGGCGCGCTGGAAAGTCGGGTAAGGCAGTAACACTAGTTACTACTCGTGAATCGAGAGCTCTGATGCGCCTAAAAGGTACTTCGGGTATGAATCTTGTGATCGCCGCCCTTCCGACAAAAAAAGAAGTGATGGCAAGACGAGAAGAAGACTTCTTAAAAAAAATTACGGAAACAGAAATCCACCCAGACGCGGAAGAAATTTTAGAAAAACTGTTGGATACGGAAGACAAACGAACCATCGCTCTGCAACTTCTTTCCAATATGCTCGACAAAACGAAAATCAGTGGTCCAGAAAAAATCGGGAAAACTCCAGCAGAATGGAGTGAAACTCCACCTAGCAGAGGCGGACGAGATGGTCGGGACGGTGGTGGCCGCGGAGGCCGTGGTGGATACTCAGGCGGAAGGCGAGATGGTTACCGGGGAGACAAGGGCAAATCCAATGCGTCTGGTTCCGATAGTCGGAGAGCGGGAAGTGGTGCGCCACCCAAACGAGAGGGTGGCAGTAGTCCTTCGGGAAAACCTATAAAAAAAGCTCAGCGCTTTCGGAATAGGTAGTGGCTGACAAACCACTCTTCTCCATTTCGATAGCCCCATAATTCGGCACAGGCGAGAAAGAAAACTTTCCAATAGACAAACCATTTGGTCTTTTCTTTTTCGCCATAGGTATTTGCCAGTATGGGCATGATTTTATCTTTATTCAAAAGAAGGTTGTCATACCAAGCCTCACTCGTTCTTGCATAGTGGGTTCCATTCACGACCCAGTGGTTTTCAATCAGAAAATCCTTCTGGAAGTAGAGAAACAGATCATCAGAAGGCATTTGCCCACCAGTGAAGAAGTACTTAGCCATCCAGTCGGTTTCATCAATCACTTCAAAAGGATATGCAAACTCTTTATGAGTAAAGATGTGAACAAAAAACTTTCCGTCTGCAACTAAAAACTTCGAAAGTTTTTCAAATAACTTTTCGTAGTTTTTCATATGCTCCAACATTTCAACACTGACAATCCGATCAAACTTGTCTTTGGTGGTAAAATCATTCATATCCATGGTAAGGATAGTTAGGTTTTTAATTCCGCGTTCTTTTGCACGTTTGTCTATAAATTCTTTTTGAGTTCTAGAATTGGAAACACCCGTAACCTTACACTTTGGGAACTTTTCCGCAATGTAAAGTGAGATAGATCCCCAACCGCAACCTAGATCGAGAACTTTCATTCCATTTTTAATTTCTGCACGTTCTACAGTGATGCGTAACATCTCCTCTTCAGATTCTGCAAAACTTGTGTCAAGTGTTGGCCAATATCCAGAGGAATATTTCATCCTTGGTCCCATTACATAAGTAAAAAAATCGCTAGGAACTTCATAGTGCTGTTCATTCGCAGCCTCTGTGTGGACTGCAATGGGGGATTTTTTTAACTCATTCACATAATTTATCTTATGTGAAAGTTGTGCTGTGACGTTTTCCTTTTTTTCTTGTCGGATCCGTAAAGAGAGAAGTTGGCGGATTCTAAATCGAATCAGCCAGTCTGGAAAAATATCCTTTTCCAGAAGTTTCGTTATGCTAAACGAATTCTCTTTTTCTTCAGTATTCGTGAAATTCATTTTAATTCCTTTTTTATATTTTTATTTTTTGGGAAACCAGGGAAAAAATGCATTGGTAGTTCTTTGGTATTCTACAAATTTCTCACCTTTGGACTTCAACGAGTATTTTTCTGCGAACGGTACTCCAGAAACAAATCTAAGAAGAACGAACATGACAAGAGGTGAAAAAAGACTAGCATAACTCGCAGAAATAGGGATTAGTCCAATTCCAAGCCAAATCACCCATTCAAAAAAGTAATTTGGGTGCCGAGTGTACTTCCAAAGACCGACATTACAAACCTTACCTTTGTTTTGCGGTTCAGATACAAATTTATGAAGCTGTTTGTCAGCAAGGGTCTCACCAACCATACCTATTAAAAATAAAGCCCAACCTAAAAAAGGGAAAAATGAACCATGGTATCCAAAAACTGTGGCACCTGGCATATACAACCATCTCGATGCAACAAAAAACGGTGGGCTTAGGAGAAGCGCTAAAACTCCCTGGAGCAGAAAGACATTCGTAAAGAACTTTTGGTGGACCTTGTCCCCATAGTCCTTTCGAAAATCGGCGTAGCGTTTGTCCTCAGGGTGGTTGGTTCGAATCCGTGTGAAGTATAAGAATCCAGAAAGGCGGACGGCCCATATCCAAACGGGAACGAGCACGGCAAGTTTTGCATACAAATTGCCCATACCAAATAGAGAAATGACGGTTGCAATCCCTGCTATAACAAGCCCCCAACCAACGTCAATGACCGCATAATTGTCACGGGATTTTCCCCAATACCACATTAGGGTCATAAATAAAAAAGTAAACAAAACAGCTGTTAAGTAGGGAATAAAAATGGAGTTCAAGTTTGCCTCACCTGTGATTAGACAGTTTTTAATGCTTTTGGAAGTCGTGCTTTAGTTTTTTATACATAGTTTTTTCTAAAAACTTAGGAAGAAAAAGCCTTAGCCAATTTAAAAACCTTCCGGAAGAATTGATGGTGACAAGACGCGCTTCTTTGTCTTCAGCGATACTCAAGAGTCTTTTTGCGACCTCTTCCGATTTCAATCGTTTCCCTTTAGCAGGAGACTCTTCCAGTTTGCTCCCATCAGAAGCAAGTCCCGATTGTCGAAGTGCCGTATCTGTATAAGGCACACAAACCAAGGAGATGCCGATTCCCTCTTCCATCATTTCGATTCTTAACGCTTCCAAAGCTGCATGTAAGGCGGATTTCGAAGATGAATAGGCTGCACGTCCTGGCACACCATAAAGAGCAGAGACAGTGGACGTTGTGACCACATTTCCCTTAGCTTTTAACAATAGAGGTAACAAACTTTGGATGAGAAAGACAGGACCAAAGAAATTGATCGCAAATGTTCTATGGTACACTTCCATTGATAAAGAATCAAATCGCCCATGAGCGGTGATTCCTGCGTTATTGAAGAGAATATCAATCTGGTTTACGGATTTTTGGACCTTTTCTTTCAATTTTGAGATTTCCGATTCTTGCGAGAGGTCACAATTGATTCGAATCACTCGAGATTCTGGGTGTAGACCTGTTGGGTTTGGAATTTCCTCGGCCCTTCTGGCTACCAAAATCAATGTACATGGCAATTTGGAAAGTTCCAAAAAAATCGAATGTCCAATTCCACTGGAAGCACCGGTGATCAATACCACCTTACCGTTCCAAAAATCTTTTTTCATATTCCCTCAAACCTAAGAATCACACTCGACAATGAGACTCAGTGGGTAAAGTTCTGACGAGTGAAATTTACTGTAAGCAGGCTCAAATATGGAAAACAAAGTATGGGAAATCCAAGGAAGTTTTGGAATTCAAAATCTAAAAGAAAACACACGTGAGCTTAGTTCAGATTTAGGGCCTACGGATGTTTTAGTTCGCCTAACCGCAACTTCATTGAATTATCGAGACTTTCTTATGGTCGAGGGCACATACAACCCAAGACAGAAATTGCCTCTCATTCCATGTTCTGATGGGGCTGGTATCGTTGAGTCCGTTGGAGATTCAGTGACTCTTTGGAAAAAAGGTGATCGAGTGCTTCCTATATTTGCAAGTAGATGGTTGGATGGTGCACCAAATATGGATGTACTACGTTCAACCTTGGGAGGACCGAATGATGGGTGTTTAGCGAATTTTGGAAAGTTTTCAGAAACTGCACTTGTTGCAACACCTTCCCACTTGACCGATGTCGAAGCCGCAACTTTGGGTTGTGCGGGACTTACTGCATACAATGCTGTTGTGAGTTTTGGAAATATTGAGCCAGGATCTGACGTCGTCTGTCTTGGAACAGGTGGTGTCTCTCTTTTTGCACTTCAATTTGCAAAGGCAATGGGAGCGCGAGTTATACTCACATCCTCTAGTGATGAAAAATTAGAAAAAGGAAAAGCACTTGGAGCAGATGTTTTAATCAACTATTCTAAAAAACCAAATTGGGAAAGAGATATCAGAAAACATACGAATATGGCGGGAGCCGATCTCATCATTGAAGTGGGTGGTGCAGGGAC
The DNA here is from genome assembly GCA_027533185.1 of Leptospira sp. GTDB lineage: Bacteria > Spirochaetota > Leptospiria > Leptospirales > Leptospiraceae > Leptospira_A. The sequence goes on from JAPZTS010000016.1 coordinate 157,102, forward strand.
TATGCCAAAATCAACTATGAGTGTAAAACCTTACGGAACAATCGCTCTCATTGGAGTCTTAGCTGGGGGGGAGTCTTCACTCTCACTGTATCCTATCTTGATGCAAGGGATCAAAGTCCAAGGGGTGATTGTTGGTAGTAGGAGCGACTTTCTTCGTATGAATCGAGCCATCGAACAAAATGGAATCAAACCAGTCGTTGATAGAGTCTTTCCTTGGAAGGAAGCTCCGCAGGCTTTTGACTATCTTAAAATGGGAAAACACTTCGGAAAAGTAGCAATCGCTTGGGGTTAATAGTCTAGAACAGAGATATATTTTCGAAAAGCAGGATTTTAATAAAAAAATTCTGTTCGTATCCATCGGAAATCTTCGTAGTATAAAAAAGAGATGGTTCCGATGGAATGAAAAGCTCCCCGCCGATCCCTGAAAATGAGAATGAAAGATTGGCGGCCCTTTACGCGCTCAATCTACTAGACACTTTACCTGAGCCCCAGTTTGATCGGCTCACAAAACTCGCGGCTTCCATCTGTGGTGTTCCAATAGCGCTTGTTAGTCTCATTGACAAAGATCGACAATGGTTCAAATCGAACATCGGTTTGGATGTTACTGAAACCGCCCGAGATATCTCGTTTTGTCAACATGCCATCCTGGATGAAAATCGATTCGAAGTCGAAGATTCGCACTCAGACCCACGTTTTGCCACTAATCCACTAGTTCTTGGTGATCCAAAAATAAGGTTCTATGCAGGACAACCTTTGGTTACGCCTGATGGTTTTGCTTTAGGCACTTTATGTGTAATAGATAGAGTCCCAAGACAGCTTTCGGAAAACCAAAGAGAGGCTCTAAGACTCCTTGCGGAAGAAGTTGTCCACAATATCCTCGAGAAAAAAAAAGAGAATGAGTTGAAGTTTGCGAAAGACTTTCTTTCACAAACAAGCCGAGTCGCACGGGTCGGAGGTTGGGATTTTGAAATCAAAACTGGCAAAGTCTTTTGGTCCGAGATGTTATGCGAAATTCATGACCTGCCCCACGGTTTTGTGCCAACATATGAACAGGTTGCCCAATTTTACACACCTGAAAGTTGGCTAGTCTTAGAAAAGTCAATCCAAAAAGCGATGTCGACTGGAACGAGTTATGACTTAGAATTGCAGATCGTAACTTCGACAGGACGTTTGATATGGGTTCGAGCAATCGGAAATGCAGAATTTCTATCGAATGAATGTGTAAGATTATTTGGAATCCTACAAGATATTGATTTGGAAAAGAAAAGCAGATTACTCATCCAAAAGAGTGAAGAATCTCTTAGATCTGCTCAGAAAATTGCGAAGATGGGGAGTTGGAGTTTGGATCTCAAAACCAACGAGATTCTCTGGACGGAAGAATTGTACAAAATGTACGGTCTTGATCCAACAAAACCTCCTCCTTCCCTAAAAGACCATAAAATGCTATTTACCGAAGAATCCTGGGATAAATTGAATGGTGCCTTAAATAATGCAATTCAATTGGGCCAAAATTACGAACTTGTTCTCCAAGTGATCAAAGTGGATGGATCCCGAGCTTGGATGCGTGCCCAAGGCCAGGCTATCGTTGAAAATGGAAATATCATCGGATTGCGGGGACTTGCTCAGGATATATCAGAGCAAATCGATTATGAGGAAACAATTAGGAAAACTACAATACGATTGGACCTGGCAACCAAAGCAGCAGGAATTGGTGTTTGGGAGTTCAATCCAATTGATAATTCCTTAATCTGGGATGATCAAATGTATCGTCTCTATGGAATAAAAAAAGATACGTTTAATGGAGTATACGATGCATGGCAAGCTGTAATACACCCTGACGACGTATCCAGAACTACTTTAGAAGTAGAACAAGCGGTAGCTGGTGAAAAAGAATTTAATACTGAGTTTCGTGTAAAATGGCCCGATGGTTCCGTACATTATATCCGAGCTTTAGGAATCGTTATCCGAGATGCAAACGGGAAGCCCACGAGTATGGTAGGATCCAATTGGGATATAACGAAAGAAAAATTGGCAGAAGACTCTCTCAGAAAATCCAAAGAACAATCTGAGGCGGCAAACAGAGCAAAAAGCGAGTTTCTTGCTAATATGAGTCACGAAATCCGAACACCCCTAAATGGAGTGATTGGTTTTACCGAATTGCTGAAAAACACATCTTTATCTCCCATACAACAACAATATGTCGATAATGCAAATGTCTCAGGTCATGCACTCCTTGGAGTAATCAACGATATTCTCGACTTTTCCAAAATCGAAGCTGGAATGTTGACTTTAGAAAAGGTGGATACGAATATCTTTGAAATCATCGAAAACTGTATCGATATTATTAAACACAGCGCCGCCAAAAAAGATATCGAGTTGTTATTGGATCTAGACTACGAAATGCCACAAGTTTGCATAACCGACCCCATACGGCTCAAACAAGTACTCACGAATCTCTTAAGTAATGCGGTTAAGTTTACAGAATCAGGGGAAGTAGAAATAAAAGTAAATTTTGAAAAAATAACCCCAAACCAAGGAAAATATATGTTCTCGATACGAGATACAGGAATTGGAATTACGGAAGAGCAGAGATCCGTTCTATTCCGTGCCTTCTCTCAAGCGGATAGTTCAACAACAAGAAAGTACGGAGGAACGGGACTTGGTCTTGTAATATCCGATGCAATTGTAAAAAAAATGAGTGGTTCGCTGAAAGTTGAATCGGAACACAGTCAAGGATCTACATTTTCCTTCGATATTCTAACTACGACCAAAAATGTTAAAAACGATACAAAGGTTAAAATTCAAAATGTAAAAAAAATACTCATAATTGATGATAATGTTAAAAATAGTTTGATTATAACGAAAATGTTAAAACTTCATAACATTGAATCAGAGTTATGTGCAAATGGGATGACTGCAATCGAACGGCTGAGTAAAGGTGAAACTTATGGTGGAGTTATCTGTGACCACCATATGCCAAATTTAGATGGATTGGAGACAATACGAAAGATACGAGAGGATTTAAAAATTAATTCGAAAGATTTACCAATAATTCTTCTCTATTCTTCTGCCGATGACATTAAGATTTTCGAAACTTGTAAAAATTTAAATGTTAGCTATACATTGTGCAAGCCTATTAAATTAAAAGAACTAGAGACTTATTTAAGGCAACTTCACAAACCAAACAACACAAATAGTTTTTTGATCCAAGACCATCTACGATCGGAAGATCAGAAAAATATTACGAATGATGAACTCATTAAAATTTTGATCGCAGAAGATTTACCTCTTAATATTTCTCTTTTGAAGTCGATTCTGAAAAAAATTCTCCCAAATATCCAATTCATTGAAGCAATTAACGGAAGAGATGCCGTTGAAAAGTACAAATTGTACGATCCAGATTTAATATTTATGGATGTTCAAATGCCAGAAATGGACGGATTGGAAGCAACGAAATTGATTCGCGAGCATGAATCCAATACAGGGAAAATAGCACGAATCATCGCTTTAACGGCGGGCGCATTTAAAGAAGATGAGGATAGATGTTTAAATGCTGGAATGAGCGAATTTTTAACGAAACCAGTAAAAATTGAGGACATCAAAAAGATTCTGCTAAACTATAGTGAACAAAGATAAATATTTGGATTAAAAATCAGCAGAAATACAGTTCTATCTGATTGTCGAAAACTTATTGGTCCAATAGTGTCGGAAGTTTGCATTTGGATTGATATCAGCTCTATTTGCATATCCAATTCCCACATGCGTATAATTGCAGTTCTCCATATTGGCCCTGTGCCCTGAGGAGTTCCACCATTGGTTGAATGTTGCTTCAGCAGATTCAAGTCCTGCTGCAATATTTTCTCCTGCCCCTACGTTCAATCCTTCCGCTCGCACGCGGTCACTGGGACTAGATCCATCTGGTCCTGTATGAGAAAAAAAATTTTGTCGGATCATATTTTCTGTGTGTTTTTGTGCTGCGCGAATGAGAGCAACATGGACATTCGTGGTGCCAGAACAACGGGAATTATCTAAGAAAGACCTCACGGTTCCATCATCAAGCGTATAACTACCGTTTGCACGGTATGAAACTAAAATATCAAAAAAATCTTTTGCGTTTCGGTTCATCACGGAAGATGCTGCATTTTGTTGGATGATACTAGCCAAAACGAAAAGTCCTGCGTCAGATGGAAGTTTTTG
>JAPZTS010000024.1 GCA_027533185.1 Leptospira sp.
ATCGACATAAACTTATCTTTTGTTTGGTTGAGGTTTTGTACTTCTTTTAAGGCAGAATGAAGATTGTTTTCACTTATCAATAAATCAGATGCGAATCGATCGGCTATCATATGCAGAAATCCAAAGGTCAGCATAGCGGACGTGGCAAAGAAAAATAGATAGGTTACATCTTGAATCGGACCTGGACCAAACGAAACCTGTTCTTTAGGGATATTTGCAAAGCTATATATGAATACTCTAATGAGCAAAAAAACTCCACAAACTCCAAAAAAGTATCCTGTGAACCGGCTCGAAATCTTATGATCCTTGGATGCATAAAATATTTCATAAGCGGATAAAACTAAAACTGTGCCCGAGTATAGCGAAATAACAACAACACGGAACTTTTGCTCCCATCCTGAATTGTAAACAGCATACAAGGAACTAATATATAAGAGGATTGTTACGAGAAAATAGATCCAAGGGGTCGTCTTGTCAAAAAATTTTCTAATAATTGTGTAATAAAAAAGAAGAGACCCAAAAATAAGACCATTCCCACAAATAATAGAAATTCCATCGGGAATTATGCCCCGCAATGCCCCCGTCACGGCCCAACCGACTGCTTGGATGAGAGTTGCAATTGCCCACTCCTTTACAAACTTTGCACGTTTGAAAAAAGCCATCGACGCAGTCCACAATCCCAGTGACATGATAAGGCATCCAAACAGATTAACGATGAGGATAGTTCTAGGATCGATGTTCATCGGCTTTCGCCTATACTAATTTCTGTATATAATTAGCAAACTAAGAATTGCTTAAGCCATCCATATGAGGGGGACTGTTTTTCCTTGAGGGAATCCCCAAATATCTTGACTGGATATACAGTGGCTTCTATAACTTACGGGATGAAACAATTTTATCTGTTTTTACTATGTATACTTTCCTTGCCCATTTTTTCACAAGCCTATGAGGGGAACCCTTGCGCACTGTACCAAAACCCCACTCTAAAAAAACAAATCGAGGCAGGATTCATTCCGTCGATTCGATTTAATGGAATGGAAGTTTATAGCAATCTGCAATCCTGGGCAACCTCTTCTCTCAAACCCGACACAAAAAAACCAACACCTAACAAAGGAGAGGAAGATTTTGAATACAAGGAACGAGTGGATGCTTGGACTTGTATGTACACTCCATTTGCTTTAACAGACTACGATACAAAAACTGCTTGGGTGGAAGGTGTTAAAGATGATGGGATTGGAGAGACCGTATTTGCAAGGTTAGACTCAACTAAACCAGTTCTCATTTGGGCAGGTTATGGAAAATCACAAGGACTCTTTGAAGCCAATGGCCGACCTAAAAAAGTGAAGGTCACTGTTTGGGCAGGAAAAAAAGGAGAAGATCCAGGTGCCCAATGGGAGAGCTTCGATGCTTCCAACATCAAGGCCATTGCCTCTCACGAAATCGAACTTGCGGACAAAAACAATTACCAACCTCTTCCGTTACCAAAACACAGTCTCAAAGCCGATGATACCTTTACATTAGTATCTGTTACAATCCTATCGGTGTATAAAGGGAAAAAATATCCAGATACGGCAATCTCTGAAATCAAAAACAAAGATTAATACTCGTGTGTTCATAATTAATACTCATTCGATTTTAAGGTAAATTTTGAAATACCAAATCATCCAAGATCCAGAGGACGAAAGAGTAAAAGACTACTATCTTCTCAAATCAAAAGAACCAAAGTCCGATCTCTTTATTGCCGACCATGAAAAGACGGCTGTTCGACTCTTAAATTCCGATTTGGAAGTGGAATCGGTTTTCTGCACCGAAAAATACTACGACAAACACAAAAGCATAATTGAATTTAAAGTCCGTGACCCTAACAAACGATTTGTGGCAGAAACTTCCGTTTTTGAAAATACGATTGGATTTTCTGTCCACCAAGGCTTTATGTCGATCGGCAAACAACTTTGGTCTCCCGTAAGCAAACTCAGTTTCCCTGCCATTGCTATAAATGGAATTGTTGATAGTGAAAATATAGGCTCTATCTTTCGCACAGCAGCTGCCTTTGGTATTGAGTCCATTCTTGTGGATGAAAGGTCTTCCAATCCTTACTTGCGAAGGAGTGTGCGTGTTTCTATGGGAGCCATTCTAAAAACCAAAATCTTTCGGGTTGAAAACCTAAAGAACTTTCTAAACTCGAATTCGACTCAAAAAGTGAGGACCAAAATTATCTCTCTCAGCTTACCAAAAGAAAATTCGGCCTTGGTTGGAAAAACAAAATCGGTTTATGAGATACCCAAAGAAAATGATTTATTATTAGTTGTAGGAAATGAAAATGATGGGATACAGGATGAGATTTTAGAGGTATCCGATCTATTGGCGTATATACCGATGAAAAATTCCATCGACTCTCTAAACGTCTCGCACGCACTTGCAGTTGCACTCTCCCACCTACTAAAAGACTAAGTTACTTCTCCCAATCCCAAAAAAAATCTTCATTGGTAAGTTCTTTTTCTTCTCCACCCGAAGAATCTGGATTCAAAGCATTACTTTCATTAGGTTCAAAATCCCTCTCTTTGTTTTCTAAATCGGTTGTTTCCTTCAGCCAATATTCTTCCGTACCAAAATGCGGAAAAACCATCGGAAACGATGGATCTTCCCAACGTTTGGCGATCCAAGCGGCATAATAAACATAACGAATTGCACGAAGGGGCTCTATCAACTCTAGCCAATTCCTATCAAACAAAGCAAATGTTTGGTAACCTGAAATAAAACTTTCCCAGGCTACACCATTCTGATGAAAATTGGGTGGCAAAAGCATCCAAAAATCTTGTATTACAGGACCCATCATGAAATCATCAAAATCTAATATACTAAAACCTTCTTTTCCTATAAGTAAATTTCCCTTATGGCAGTCTCCATGGATTCTTTGGAAAGGTATATCATACTTCTTTAAAGTTGTTTCATAGGTTTGAAACGCTCGCAACGCAGACTCGCTATATCTTTTCTTTAAGTTTGGATTTTCTATCCACCCACCGTCTAAAATAAAATCCAACGAACGTTTGCCGTAGGATTCCACATCCAGACTGATTCTATGGTTGGATTTTTTTCGAATTCCGATGGAATGGATTCTACCCAACATCGCACCTACTCTTTCCAATTCCGCTTCACCTAACTCTTCAACAATCCTACCATTGCGCAAAGGCCAAATTGCAAAGTAGATCCCTTGTGTTTCAAAAAGAGTTTTCCCGGCAATTGAAATGGGTGTTAGAACAGGTATTTCACCTAAAGCAAGTTCTTCGATAAACTCATGTTCTTCGAGAATTTGTTCCTTTGTCCACCTAGATGGACGGTAGAATTTAACAACGATTCGACTTGAATCGCCAAGTTCAATATCATAGACACGATTTTCTATACTATTTAATGGAATGTAGCGACCAGTAGGTTCTAAACCTAAACCTTCCATTGCACTCAGAATTAAATCAGGGGTTAGACCATAAAAGAGATTGGTAGATTGGTTCACTTAAATAATACAATTTCGTCCGCTATGTTTTGCTTCATAGAGATTTTTATCCGCCATTCGGAGGAGATCATGGTACGTCTCAAATTCTGAAATATCACCCCCAGCAACTCCCCCACTCAATGTCACGGAGAAGCTCTTACCCAAAGGTGAGGAAATCTCCACTTTCGATAGGTATTCCCTTACCTTATTTAAAACCATTTTTGCTCCTTCGACGGGTGTCTCTGGGAGAACTATGACAAACTCTTCTCCTCCAAATCGAGAGAGAATATCAGATTTCCTAAGCTGACTCTTTAAAACATCCGCAAGTATCTTTAAAACCTGGTCACCAACCTCGTGGCCATAACTGTCATTTACCTTTTTAAAAAAATCCAAATCGATCATTGCTATGGTCATTAAGTTTTTGTGGCGTTTGCACAATGGAACTCTTGTTCCATTCTTTCTTCCATATAGCGTCTGTTATAGAGACCGGTCATCGCATCCCGAATGGATGTCTCTCGCAATTTATCCTGGAGGTTTTTAATGCGAATTGCACTAAAGATCCTTGCGAGAAGTTCAATTCTCTCAGCTGGTTTTGAAAGGTAATCTGTAGCTCCTGCCTCAAGTGCTTCCTTAATCCGCTCGGGTTCCGAATGACTTGTGACCATAATAATCGGCAGCCAACCGTACGGCGAGGAAGCTAAAATTTCCTTAATCAAGTCGATTCCTTTCCCGTCAGGGAGCTCCCAATCAAGTAACACTACGCTGATTTCGTTATCCCTAATTTTTTCGCGAGCCTCTTGAAAGGTTTCAGCTTCTAAAGTGTCGTAACCATTCTTCTTTAACCAACGAACT
>JAPZTS010000033.1 GCA_027533185.1 Leptospira sp.
AAGCAAATAATAGAATTTTAGAAAAATGGGAGTTAAAAAATAATATTTCACTTTTTGATTATTTTAGGAATGGGTTTAATAAAATAGCCCACCATGATTTAAGGTATATTATTCAAAATATTATTCAGAAAATAATAGGTGATTCGAAAAAGCGTAAGAAAATTTAAACATTTTGTTTTTCCTTTGATCAACACCAAAAACAAGGAACCGATTTTGAAGCCAGTTTACTGATCAGTAAAGAAAGGAAGAATACAACCTGTAACGAAGATTGAAGCGAGAGATTTTGAATTTTAGTAGAAACTGATACTGGAAATCGTAAAAAGGAACATTGAAAAAATAAGGAATTAAGGTAGATAACTTGTGGCGAAATCTAGCGGCAGTACGAACAATATCCATTATTAGTTGCTATTTTTCTTTAATCATGATAACATTCGTAACTTAGCCTTTTGAAATTTCCCAGATTAGTGAAGCGAAGTAAGTGATAAGAAAAGGTAGCACCAAACATTCGAATATGGAAATTTGTAGTCTCGGGCATTATTTATGCCAACAAAAAGATAGGCATTTATAGAATTCTCAGTCAACCAGATCATTTGCTATTCTCCCATGAAAATTTATTGTTTTTTATTTTCAAAATCACTAAAATTCAAAGAACTAAATATTTCTTTTTTACTTGGGGATTCATTCAGCTCACTCTTTCGCCAAGCTAAATTTTCGGAAATTCAGAATGAAAAAATTGAACTGGACGAGATCGGTGCTGACCTATACAGTAACTTTTTGCGTCTATACCTTACAAACGATAACTGCCTACCGAGAGATTTTTTGATTCGAAGCGTCGAGTACATTATTCTATTAAAAGAAAAGGAGGAAGAAAAGGATTTGCTGATTTTTCCAAAAGATGGATTTATTGATATCGATGACGGATTTTGTTTTGATAAGTATGACTTAAAAGCAGATTTGGTTTCACAAAGAGTGATAAAACCATTTAAACCGACCCTGCATATCTCGAGAAAAGCCCTAAAAATTTTTCTACCTCTCAATAAATCTTTGATTAAAGATTTTAATTTTTTTTTTGATCCTATTCTTCGACTTGCAAAAGAAGTTGTCTATGAATTCTTCGATATTTATTCGATTCCTAATGGCACAATATCAGAAGCCCAGCTTTTTTATTTGTATGAAAATATCCAATTCCTCGAAAAAAAAAACAGAATATCTTTCTGTGATCCAGTAAAAATTTCAGAAATAGTTCATAGACATGCAGTTAAGATGAAAAAGTATAATTATAAGTATTTGATAGATAGAAATTTTTTGTTTATTATATTTAAAGAATATTTAGAACTCGAGATTAGCCTCATTACATAAAATCAAGTATAGTTTTTCCGAAGACAAAACAGGCGGTCGAAGTGGGCATTGAGATAGATTCACGAATCGAACAAAGATTCATTTTGAAATTGCCTAATAATCACTTGTAACGTTCTCTAAGATGGCTTTGCCACATTAGGACACTGTCTTCTCTTATTGCTTGCAGTCTCAATTATTTCTGATTTCTGTTACCAATTTAGGATAGATTACTTCCTGTGCCAGTTTAGTATTTAATTGACAGTTTCGAAGAGACCCACTGGTCACAGATACTTTGATTAGAAAAATGATTTTTGCCACAAAGTCATTTCCTAGGAGAAAAAATGCATGATCAACAAAAATACATAGGTGAGCAACAAAGCACCGAGAAGAAGGCTAAATTTACTAGAGGTAGCTATTGAATCGAGCAATGACGGTAAAGCATGCAAAATCATGGGATACTCCATACCGTCATAACCGATTATCCGAAGAACTCGAAAAAGTGATTCTGTAGTGTAGCCTAAAAATTAAATTTGAAAGGTCATAGCTAAATTTCCAGTGGTGTCAGAGAAGTCTGGACAAGAACAAAACTTTTTACGAAACAAAAAAGACTTATAAGACTCGATCAAAAGTAAAATGAACATCCAATAAAATTAAATGAAAATATATAAGGTTACTATTGAAATACAATCTTTAATACTGAGATAAGCACATTCAAGCTGATTTTACAAGGAATTGTGGCTATGGAGACTTTTATAGTAGGAAATTTAGAAAAAATAGGAATCGTCTATTTGCAGACAGGTATCGATTGCCATTCCAGATATGCGTGGAGAACTCTCCACGCATCCAAAATACCGATTACGGCCGTTTAAACTTTGCATAATGAAGTCTTTTCATTTTCCGAAAAACACAAACAAGCGATATGTGAAATTACTTCATCGAACATTGCTTAGCGAACACTTCAGAGTTGCTGACAGGACTGACTTTTTTGAAAGTGCAGCCGAGATAAAAAAAGATTTTCATCTTTATCTAAAGATTTATAATAACGAAAGATCACACATAATCAGAAAAATGAATGGCAGAACTCCCTATCAAGTCTTGCAAGAAGCAATCCGAAAATTAAAAAAGGAATAAGATCAATAATTTAAACTAAGTTTGATGATTTTGTATGCTTTATAATGTATATTTTTTGAATGTGAATACCGTGGTAAAATCAAATCTAAAAACAAGGATGAGATGGGGATGTACTTTCTGAAACGATTGAAACCGGAATTTTCTCGAGATAAGGATGGACTCGTCCCAAACCAGTTCTTCCTAGACCTCTATAAAAATTTGGAGATCGGTGCAAAAATCATCTACCGCCAAGCGGGCTAGTCTGAGCTAGAACTACTCCCACTCGAACTACTGGAACTGCTAGAGCTGGAACTAGAGCTACTGCTAGAGGAGCGTTTCGAACTACTAGAGTTAGAACTATTACTCCGAGTTGTTGTTGTCCGAGTGGAATTAGTTGGACATTTGTCGATGCAGCTAATAAACAACACAGAACAAAATGCGGCTCCTGTTGCTCCCGATTGATTGGGTTGTGTCGGTGCTAAGGCAATCGAACAAACCAAATTCTCCGACGTACACCTGGAAAAACATTCCGAACGAGTTTCATAATTTCCACCGCAGGAAATCAAGAACGAGACAAGACAAGTGGCAAGGCCTAAGCGGAATTCATTCATGATCTCAGTATCCCAAAATTTTTTGACTTTCGCAATGGTGATTCACCACATTTGCGGAGAACACTCAAGAAAGTCGCTTGCATCTCTCATTCCCGTTAGGATATACTTTAAGAGATGAGGACAAGAGACTTTCGCATTCTGTTTTTGATTTTTTATGTTATTTCTTTAGTGGTCTGGATTGTAGAAGAAATATTTACGCTAACCAACCCAGCTGAATATTTTGACAGATTCCGAGTTCTTATCGCAACGATTGAATCCTTTATTGCAATTTCTTCCTTGTTTGTCGTCTTTATCTTGTACAAAGAATTAAAAATGGAAAATTTGGAAAACAACCAAGCCAAATCAACCATCGTCGATCTAAAGCGAACCAATCGAATCCTAAAAAACCCCGAAATGGGTTTTTGGAAAGAAGCCAAAAGCCAAATGGAAAGTTGGAATCTTTCGGAAGCGGAACAAGAGATAGCTGTATTACTCCTCAGAGGTTTTTCTCAAAAACAAATCGCTGCTGTTCGAAAAAAAAGCCTTAGGACCATTGAAAACCAGACATCTTCGATTTACGCAAAGTCAAGTATGCGAGGGAAGTTGGAATTTATCTCTTACTTCTTAACTCCTCTTCTCCCTGAGGAAGATTAAACTAAAAAACCTTGACCGAATCTCTATTTCTGGGTTTCCATTGTAGGGAAATCTATGAAAAGCCAGCTCTTTTTTTCTCTGATTTTGTTTACTTCTCTAGTATCCACTGTTTTTGCAGAGGCGCCTAGCGAGATTTCTACAAGTTCGAAACAAGAAGAGCTACTCCAAAAGAACAAAAGGAAACAAGAAGAAATCCTTTCCAAATATCAAGATTTTTACAAAAGCTTACAATATCGATATCCAAATTTGAGTTTTTCAGATTTACCTATCGATATAACAAACGCTAAGGATCTAAAACTCCATAATGAAGCTCCTGGAGCTTCCGATAAAAAACTCAAACAAATACAGGCCAAAGCGGATGATAGTTTTTACCTTAGGACCGAACCCAACTCTCGGCCCGAATTTCTATCCAAAATTAAGATCAAAAAGGGTGAAAGGTTAGAAGTAGTCTTAGTATTGAAAAAAGATCCTTTGGCTAAATCGGATGGACCAAACTGGTGTTTAGTGAGAACAGTCAACAAAAAAGAAGGATATACCACTTCAGACCTACTCACCAGAGAAGGACCTAAAGTAAGCTCACGAAATGTTGAATTTCCAAGTCTCGAGCAGGGTCGCATATCAATCCAAATTCCAGAAGAGAACCAGAATACAAATACTACGACAAAATGGTCTAAACGAAACTTTTGGGTGAACGTAAGTGTTTTGAATCTGCGAAACGATCCGGATGTAAATTCCTATATTCTAGCCAAACTTCCTAAAGGTGAAAAACTGGAAGTAGTCTACTCTACTTCAAAATCGGACATAGTAGACGGAAATGAATCACCCTGGCATTTTGTTAGCTCAAATTTTGGCTCTGGTTGGGTGTTTGGTGGTTATCTTAGCGATTCAGAAATCAGTTCGGAATCAAAGATTGGTTATGACAATACCAGCTACCCGCAAGAAAATCCAAATGAACTGATTCCCGGTGCGAAGAGATATGTTCGTTCCACTACTCTAAGGCTACGAGATGAACCAAATGAATTTGGCTCGGTAGTCACATCAATACCTGGCGATGAAAGAATTCAAATCATAGATGTAAAAAATTCCCTAGAAACAATTGGTGGAATCAAATCCAAATGGATCTATATCAATTGGAACGACACTTGGGAAGGTTGGGTATTTGGAGGTTTTGTTACAAAGGAAAAAGGACAATTGGTTCTAAGCGATGATATATCCAAGTACTTTCAAATTCCCGTGGATAACGAACGTTATGTTTCATCAAGTTTTGGAACTAGAATTGATCCTGTAACTGGGAAACAGGGAGCCTTCCATTCTGGGATTGATCTACCTGCACCAATTGGAACACCAATAAAAGCAGTAAGTGACGGTGTTGTTTGGCGAACTACAACGACTAGCGGTGGTTACGGGGTTCTCACCATCATGAGTCACAAAAATAATATTTATACCTACTATGCTCATCAAAACACAAGGAAAGTAAAAGAAGGAGATCGAATAAGCTCAGGGGATGTCATAGGAGAGGTCGGGAATTCTGGAAAATCAACAGGCCCACACCTCCACTTTGAAGTTCGTAAAGGACCCTCTCAAGAAGCTTTGGATCCAGATGCATTTTTACCAAAATAAAATATGAAATTTAAGTTTTTTGTCATTCTCGTATTCTTCTTTTCATTTGGAATTTTTTCCGAAGTTGAAAACATACCAGAAACAAAACCAGCACCTGACCTAATTCAAGTACTGCTCAAAGGTTCTGTAAAAGATTTGGAAACAGCAATCCAAAATGGAGGTGACCTTGGAGCTGTGGATGATTCGGGAAAGTCACTTCTAGTGCTTGCCATCGAAAAAAACAAAATCAAACATTTTGAAATCCTTTTGAATGCGAATGTCGATCCAAACAAAAGAGATCTTTCAGGAAAAACACTCCTGCACTACCTCATGACTCCAACACTTTCCAAATGGATAAAACCATCCTTGGATAAAGGAGCAGACATAAACGCTTATGATGCCGATGGAAATACACCTCTCCACCTATCCATACTTAGGGGGAACTTGGCGGTTCAGAAGATTCTTCTAGAAAATAATGCAGATATCAATTTAAGAAACAATCCCAGAAAAACTCCGCTTTTCCTTGCTGTCGAAAAGAATAAACAGGAAACGATCAACCTATTGCTGGCAAATTCTGTGGATGTTAACCTTCCCGATATTATTGGAAGAACTGCTATCTTTTCAACAATTGAACAAAAGAATTCCAAACTCTTAAACCTCCTGATTCAAAACAAAGCAAATGTAAACGTATTGGACACAAAGTCGATTTCACCTTTGATTTTTGCCATTGAAAAAGGATTTTCGGTGGGTGTTCAAATCCTTTTATCCAACGGAGCAGATCCAAAAGTTCTAACTAAAGATGGAGATTCCCTCTTATTTTACGCTTATGAAAAAAGAAATTTAACAGCCGTTCAATACCTTTTAGAATCAGGCCTTACCATAAATCAAAAAAATAGTGAAGGCAAAACTCTTATAGAAATAGCGATCCAAAGAAATGACTTTAATCTTTTAAAATTACTCCTAAATAAAGGCGGAGATCCAAATCTGAACCTTACAAACGGACGGACTGCACTAGAAGAAACAATAGAAACCTCTAGGTTTAACTTGAGCTCTCTACTCATCGAAAAAAATGTGAGTATCGATATTCCTAATTTAACTGGCTATTTCCCCATCCATTTGAGTGCAAAAAAGGGAAGTCAAAAGCTCATAGATGAACTACTTAAAAAAAATACAGATATCAATCGATTGAACGAAATAACACTCGAAACTCCTCTGAGTATTGCACTCGAGTACAAACAGTACGCATTGGCAAAGTATTTACTTTCGAAAAAGGCGAATCCAAACCATCAAACAAAAGGTGGATCTTTTCTTTTAACAAAACTCCTTGAGAACCGAGATGTGGAAGGATTCAAAATTCTTGTCAATTCTGGTGCAGATCTTAAAATCAAAAATGATGAAGAGGAAAATCTTCTCTTTATTTTGTCAAAACTGGATACACAAAAAAAAGATCAAAAATTTGTGGATGATAGTTTAAAACTTTTAGTTGGGAAGGGGTTGAGTCCGAACGAAAAAAACAAACGTGGACTCACCCCTCTCCACTTGGCCATCAACAGAAACAAAATTGAGACCGTATCCCAATTGATAACCCTCGGTGCGGATATCAATCTAACAGATAATAATGGCATGGCCGCACTCCACAAAGCTGTCCAAAAATTCATAACCTCGAAAGAAAAAGCAGATTCAGAACAATTTAAGAAATTAGTACTTTCCCTAGTTGAACGGCGTGCAAACCTAAACCAACAGGACAAACTTGGTAAAACTGTTCTTTCCGAACTTGCAATCCAGTACAACCCTGGTAAAAGTGAAGAGATACACGAGCTTGCAAAAGTCCTAGTATTGAATGGAGCACAAGCTAACATCAAAGACTCGCTCGGAAAAAGTCCTATCAATTATGCTGAAAATAAAAACCTAACTGAGCTATTGGAAATTTACCGTGGTAACTAATGTCAATTCCCAAAAGAGATAACAAAATCAACATATTCGACTTTGTGAACACTGTCCCCACAAAGACTTTTAAACGGGGAGAGATCATTGTTAGAGAAGGCGAACCTTCCAATGAAAAAATGTATTTTATCCTTAGTGGCGTTTTGTCAGTAGGAATGGGTTCTCCTGAGATGAATAATTTCCACGAAGTGAGAAAACTATCTACGGGAGAGTTTTTTGGAGAGATCGCTCTTATCTCGACTCACCCTCGTTCGATGACAGTTTTTATAGAATCCGACCGCGCTCAACTAGGAATCCTCGACAAACAAAACTTAATTCGTATTGCTAACTCTAATCCTATGTTTGTTTATGCACTCCTACAAACTTATGTGGAACGTCTCATTGAAGCAGAACAAAAATTAAAAGATCTTACAGAGGCTAACGATGGGACTTAAAGAATCCTTAGCCAAACTCACGATGATTAATATCAAACGTGGAGAGGTCCTCTTTAAAGAAGGAGTTCCGTCTAACGGGGCGATGTTTTTTCTGTTTGAAGGTCAACTCGATATCTATAAACAAATAGAAGGCAAACATATAAAGTTACGAAGTATCTTACCTGGTGAGTTTTTTGGTGAGATGGCAATTATAAACAATAGCCCTAGGGCGGCATCGATCGTAGTTGTTTCCGAAATGGCAAAGTTAGGTGTAATCAACCGAAATTCATTTGTAAAAATGAGTCAGGAAAGTCCAGAGTTTCTCTTTTTATTATTAAAACGGGTGATAGAAAGATTGTATGAAACGGAATCAAAAATAAGAAACATCAAAAGGGCAAAAGAAGAAAAAATTGCAGACCCGGCGCACTTAGTAATGAACGAAGACTTGTCTCAAGGAAGTAGCGAAGACCTTGCTATGATACCTGTTGAAACGTTTACAGACCAGCCTTCGATCCCCGACGTTTGATCTTAAACAACTTTGGTGCGATCTTTACCTCCATTATTTGAACATTCTCTTTTGTTGTTAAAATCAAATTTACAAGTTTAGCTACGTCCTCTGGCTCCAAAAAAGCTCTCAAATCATCATCGGGCGAAAAGCTCAAAGATTCATAAAAGTCCGATTTTACGATGTCTGGTATCAACAAATGAATGCCTACCTCATACTTTCGTAACTCAGAATAGATTTCTCGCACAAAATGGTGTAGCCCGGCCTTATTCGCGCCGTATACATTGCCCCAAGGAGATATGTTTTCACCAGAAACGGATCCAATAAATATCATTCTTCCTTTTTTTTCTTTCATTTGCCGAGTGAGTAGTTTTGTTAAAAGAATAGGAGCTAACATTTGTATTTTGGTTAGTTCAACGATCTGCTCAATTTTCATTTCTTCAATGGGAGCAAAATAACCCACCCCTGCGTTCGATACCAATAAAGAGATTTTGTCCCATTCGGAAATCAGATCTGGCAATTTTAGAAGAGACTTTTCGTTGGTAAGATCAATTGCATAAAGTTTGAATCGATCATGTTGGAAGGATGTTTTTTCTGGATGTCTACAAAGTCCGATAACATGGTATCCTAAGGATATTAGTTCCTTTACAATCGCAAGACCAATACCTCGCGAAGCCCCTGTAACGAGCGCTATCTTTTGAATATTTGAATCTAAGCTTTCACTCATTTAAATTATCAAGAATGATTTCGGAAACTAATTCTGTTCCTTTTATATTTTTAGTTTCATATCCCATATCAATGAATGGGATGGAAGATGTTTTTCCCGGCCAAACATGCCCTACTCCCTCCATAGTAAACAATCCAACTTTTTTTCCATTTGAACACGACATGTAAACTGAACGTATTAAAGTAACATTTGGCTCATTCTGTGAAGTAAAATTGATTTTAGATTCCTTCGGATCTCCTACACAGCTGTTCCACTCCTTCCAACGCAAAAAACTATCAGGGGCACTTAGAATTTCCGCACCTTTTCTCACATAACCACCTGCATATGGAACCAAAGTATCATCTGTTCCAACAATGGAATAAACGGAAACATTGGGACTTTGTTTGGATTTAGGATTCTTCAAAAGAGGTAAACTCAACTGAGAGGAAACCGAAATGACAGTTTTCCAGAGATGAGGTTTTTCAATTGCCATTCTCTGCGCCATAAAACCTCCGTTTGAATGACCAACTAAAAATACCTTCTTTGGGTCGATCAGTCCTTCGGAGCTAAGTCGATTTACAAGCATCTCTATGAACAAAACATCATCGATATTTTTTTCATCTGCAGATGTGGATCCGCGACCATCGGCCCAGCTCCGTCTATAGCCATCCGGAAAAACAACTATCATTTGATGTTTATTCGCAAGTTCGCCTAATCCTGTATGGTGGAACATAGACCTACCACTACCAAATCCTCCATGTAATGCAATCACGGCTGGGACAGGTTTTCCGCTCCAATCCTCAGGAAATACTGCGAAGTAACTTCTGTCGTATTTTTGAACCGAAATTTCGAACTTTTTAGCATTTTTTGGCATTGGTCGAAACAGGTGAAAGCAGTTAGCAGTTATTGATAGAATGCATATTGCAAAAATGATCTTAACTAAGTTGGAATCAGTTCTTCGATTCATAGAGAATTTGTCTCCAAATTGATCGTCTCGTGAATTTGTTTACGAAAAACATCATTGGGCCAATAGAAGGGAGTAAACGGTGCAATGAGAATTCCCCGGTATTGATCCATTCTTAAATTATAAGTTATCTCACGCAACAACTGTCCTTTTTCCACATAACGAAAGGTTAATGTATTCTCAGACTGTATTTGATAGGGAAACATTCCTGCTGAAAAAAAAGTTAAAAACCAATTTACACTATGTAATATATCCGAGGGATATTCAGTTTCCTTTTTTTGGAGAATGATCTCTACGACCTTGTCAGAGTCATTCAACTCGGTAAACCCTTGTTCGATTAATTTTTGTTGGATCGACTGTTTTTCCTTTTCATATCGATAAAAGCCTGTGAAAATAAAATGTACTGATTCTTTCTTAAAGAGAGAACTCCCTCTATCAGAAGTGAGAACACGATGCGATACGGCTACGCACGAGATCGAGCTTAAAGTTAATAAAAATACCACAATTCTAAAATACATCTTTAGAATCCTCTAGAAATTTATAAATAATTTGGTTGTAGATTTTTGATTGATTTGGTCGATCATCAAATGGAAACGCAAGTAAGGATAACCAGCCAAAAAAATTATAAGATTCAATATCGTAACGGTATTCTCGAAAAATCTTTCCCTTTTTCATGACTCTTACCAAAAGATAGTCATCATCCCGATTGATGTCAGGAACAACAAAAAATGTTCGTAGAGATAACAAACGATTGATTAAATATACAACATATCTCTTTTCATCACGTTCCGCCAACCAACTAACTGGCTCGTGATTTTCTCCCATAAAAAACTGAAATTTAGGACTCGCTTCTAAAATCAATTGTATATTAAAATCGGAATCAATAGATTCTTTGTGACGGAAT
The DNA here is from genome assembly GCA_027533185.1 of Leptospira sp. GTDB lineage: Bacteria > Spirochaetota > Leptospiria > Leptospirales > Leptospiraceae > Leptospira_A. Next base: position 10,728 of record JAPZTS010000033.1, read on the forward strand.
TGACGGAATCGATTAGCCGACACAAAAGCAGAAAGAATGTGTTTGGCCTTATTGCGATCCACGGAACCATTCCAACCAATCAGTTCATAGCCTACTACTGCTTCCGATTTCGTAATCAATGCTTTGGAAATCACTGGTCTTTCGCCAGTGTAAAACATTGTACATTGTGTAACAAAAAACGATGTGATGATTATAAATAAAATTCGCATATTACTTGACTCTAAGAATGAATTCCTTTGAAATCCATTCCTTTCCATTGGCAACTATAACAAGTGAATGTTTACCTGGATAGTATGTTTTGGTTGTAATGGGCTTAAATGAATGTTTTTTTGAGAGCTTAATACTTGAGTTTTTTGATATTGATTTTTCACCGAGTTGGAAAACTTTTTTAGATACGTTTCCATTTGCCAAAAGAAAACCTATTTTGTATTCCAATCTGATTTTTAAAACTTCTTTTTGGCTAGAGTTTATTTCGACTTCGAACTCTAAACTTTTACCAACAATGACATTCTTGTTTTTTATTTCCAGTTTTATAGTTTTTGGCTTCCAATTGGATTTATAGTCAAACATTGCCAAGGCTTTTGGATTCCCCTTTTTGAGAAGGGTACGGAGAGAATGTTTTAAAGATACATCCAATTTGGGATTTTTTCCCATCCGAGATTTACAAAAACTCAAAACAATTTCTGGATTTATCTTGGAAATATCATTTAAGTGGTTGGCAACACTCCGTCTAACGGTTTCACTTTGGTCATCCCAAAGTTTTTCTAAAATGGGAAGATGAAGTCCGGGATTAGATTTGATTTTAGGAATTCCAATCCCCCAAGGCAAAAAAGGTCGACTGCCTTCGCTTGCAAGTCGCCTAACGAGATCATTCGGATGGTTTGCCCATCTTTTCATTTGTTGAAATGTTTTGTCAAAATCGGAAAGATAGTATTGCCGAATGACAAATTCCGAGCTTGAGAATACTGTCACCTGTTCTAAATGTTCCATAACAAAATTAAAATCAAAATGAGTGGGTTCGGAAAACAGCTCATTTAAAAAAATATAAAGAAAGTTAAAATTGGAAACACCCTCTTCCCTTAAAATGGATATAATTTTCAAAGTATTTTGACCCAATTGATCTGGTTCGTTTCCCCAAAACTGCAAAAGAACATTTGCTATACTAGAAATTCTTTCTTTAAGTTCTAACTGTTTCCAATTGGAATTGAATAGTTTTTTAGAGAATTGGTCTTCGGAGATTTTGGGATCCACTTTGCTTATAACTGTTCCAAAATACTGTGCCCACTCTTTTGAGTACATTTCCTTCAAGGGTTCCATTCCCTCTAGAGAAAATACATTCACTAAAAGAGAAAGTATTTTAATCGATCGATTGGCTTTGCCTTTGGGCAAATACGTCTAAAAAATGGTAAAAAGGGATATAGGATTTTATGAACTTAGAAAGAACATATACATTGCTTCCAGAATCACTCTATAAGTTTGTAAATCCGACGGCTGTTCGATCTCCAGAATTGATCCTTTGGAATGAGTCTTTATCGAAAGAACTGGATATCGTCGAACTGTTTCCAGAATCCGAACGATCCTCTTATCTTTGTGGAAATAAGATCCTTGCTGATTCAAAACCCTTCGCGCAGGCGTATGCAGGCCACCAATTTGGAAACTTTACCATGCTAGGCGATGGAAGAGCAATCCATTTGGGCGAACTCCTTTCGACAAACAACCAGAGATGGGATATACAATTAAAAGGTTCCGGTAGAACTCCCTTTTCCAGAGGAGGTGATGGGCGCGCGACGATATCTTCCATGCTCCGTGAATATTTGATCAGCGAAGCGATGCATTCATTAGGTATCCCATCCACTCGGAGTTTGTCCGTGGTAAAAACAGGTGAAAAAGTACGTCGAGAACAAATACAAGATGGTGGCATCTTAACTCGAATTGCAAAGAGTCATATCCGTATCGGAACATTCGAATATACATATCATTTTTTAAATTTAGAAGAACTGTCTGCTTTGACTCAATATACAATTGAAAGACATTATCCAGAGCTATTAGATGCGGAAAACCAACCGTTAGCCCTTTTAGAAAAAGTGATGGATGGACAAATCGATCTCATCGTAGATTGGATGCGCGTTGGTTTTATCCATGGAGTTATGAATACCGATAACTCAAGTATTGCTTGTGAAACAATAGATTACGGTCCCTGTGCATTTATGAATGCCTATGATCCAAAAACCGTTTTTAGCTCAATTGATACAAATGGTCGTTATGCTTACGGCAATCAACCTGGAATCATACATTGGAACTTGGCTTGTTTTGCAAATACTTTGCTCCCTCTAATAGATAAGGATGAAAATACTTCGATTCAAAAGGCAAGAAAACTGTTAGATGAATTTCCGAAACGGTTCGAATACAAATATTGGCAGATGTTAGGTGAAAAGTTTGGACTTACCAATCTAAACGCGGAAGAAAAATCTTTTGTCGAAAATTTTCTTCGTTGGATGCGAGATTCAAAAGCCGACTATACAAATAGTTTTTTAGTATTGGAAAGAGACATGGATATAGAGACAAACACCCTCCCTGTCATCTATCTAAGTCCGGAGTTTCAAAATCTAAAAATCGAATGGAAATCTCTGCTTAAAAAGAGGGGGCTACTGGTGAACGAAGTAAAGGAAATTATGTTTCAAAAAAATCCGTTTGTAATACCAAGGAATCAAAAGGTTGAGTTCGTTCTATCGGAAGCTTCTCAAGGGAATTTAAGTCCCTTCCTAGACTTTTTATCCGAGTTAAAATCTCCCTATCAAAGGAAAGACAAGATACCCTTTGCTGATGCTCCAACTCTTTCAGAGGAAGAAACCTACCAAACGTTTTGCGGAACCTGATTCCATAGGATAGAGATTTTAACCAATTCTGAAATTCTGGCAGGAATGATAACTCCAGCCGTATTTGTGACTGCACAAAGAAGTTTGAGTATAGCCTTTACACTTGCCATAGTAAATGGATATTTATGGATTCCTACTTTATTTTCACTTTTAGGTGGAGTGTTTCTTTTTTTGGCCAGCGCTTTTATGTTATACGAAAGTCGATACGATTTGAGTTTTATCATGGGACAAATTGAGATTACGGAATATATCAAAGAGAATATCCCCGCCAGGGATCCGTAGGGCTTGGCCTCCCACCACTTTTATCAAAAAAGTGTTGGGAGGCGGAAGCGGGAGCGGACCCCGGAGGAGCCCGTCCGGCGGCCAAAACGAACAGAACGGTGTTTAATGCGAACTTATGGAGAGATTTTTTTTGGGGAGTTCGGAACGTACGTGCGGGAAATAGGGGATCGTGGTAAGAGGAAGCCATTGGGTGGCGGGTCCAGTTCCCCACCCAAACTAAGGGCGGGGATGGTAGTTTCTCCCCCAACTCTCTTTTGTAACAATTCTGTCAAAAAAAACGATTTTCGGGGTACCTTCTGATTCTAGAAAGGTAAGTAAAACTTTAAAATCGGAAATTCCTTCATGAGAGAAATCAAAACCGTCACGATTTTAGGTGCCAACGGAGCCATGGGTTCCGGAAGTGCGGGCGTAATTGCCGCCTTCGGTGGGGCCAAAGTCTATATGCTCGCAAGAGATGTTGAAAAAGCAAAACAAGGCATTGAAGCCGCTGTTTCTTCCGTCAAAACCGACACAATCCGTGCCCGAATGATCCCAGGTTCCTATGATGCCGATTTGGAAAAGGCAGTTGCGGATTCAGATTGGGTATTCGAACTCGTTGCGGAAAGTTACGAGGTAAAAGAACCCATCAATGCAAGAATCGCGAAAGCAAGAAAACCGGGAACGATCGTTTCCACAGTTTCTTCTGGGCTTTCCATTGGTCGCCTTGCTTCGGCTTTCGACGAGGACGGAAAAAAACACTACTATGGAACACATTTTTTCAACCCACCGTACAAAATGATCCTTTGTGAACTCGTAACTCACGCAGGCAATGATAAAAAAGTTACATCAAAGTTAGGTGAATACTTAGAAAAGGTTTTAGGTCGCGCTGTAGTTTATACAAACGACACTCCCGCCTTTGCAGGAAACCGAATTGGATTCCAGCTCATGAACGAAGTGGCACACTTCGCTGAGAAGTATGCTGACAAAGGTGGAATTGCTCTCATGGACGAAATCATGTCTGGTTACACAGGACGTGCCATGGGTCCACTCGCAACAGCCGACTTCGTAGGTCTTGATGTCCACAAAGCGATTGTTGATAATATCTACGACAATACAAACGACGAAGCTCGCGAAACATTCAAACTTCCCGGTTACTTCCAAAAACTAATCGATGAAGGAAAACTTGGTATGAAGTCGGGTGGTGGTCTAACAAAAGTTGTAAAACACCAAGACGGCAAACGAGAAAAGTTTGTCTACAATATCAAAACGGGAGCGTACGATCCGTACCCTAAATTTGATATTCCATTTATCAAAGAAGCCCGCCAAAAAATCAAAGACTCTGATTACAAAGGTGCGATGGAAGTTGTAAAAACTGCATCGGGATTGGAAGCAGACCTTGCAAGATACTTTATCTCTCGTTATATCAGCTATTCACTTTCCCTTGTTGGAGAAGTGGTGGACACAAAAGAAAATACAGACGGTGCGATGGGATTTGGATTCAACTGGGTTCCTGCATCTGCCTTTGTAGATTTCCTTGGTGGACCAAAAGAAACTATCAAATTGATGGAAGCATCAAAAATCCCGGTTCCAAAGCTTTTAAAGGATGCCAAAGAAGGCAAAAAGTTTTACGAACTCGCAGACAAACTAGACGCACGTTCCTTGTTCAAAGGTTAATAGGAGTATCGTATGAGTGAAAAAGTATATGTATTAGGTGGAGAACAAACCGACTTCCAACGCAATTGGACGAAGGAAGGAAAACACTTCGTATCTATGATGCGCGAAGTGATGGACGATGCTCTCGAAAAAGTAGGAATCACCTACGATGAAATCAAAAAACTGAACAAGGAAAACAAAGTTGCTGTTTTTGTGGGTAACTTTGATGCCGAGCAGTATACAAACCAAGGCCATTTGGGTGCATTTCTTACAGAAGTAAATCCTGCCTTTAATGGTGTCCCTGGTGCGCGTTACGAAGCCGCTTGTGCATCTGGTTCTGTCGCTTTGGATGCGGCTGTGACTCATATCCGTGCAGAGGATTATGATCTAGCCATCGTCCTTGGTATCGAAGTGATGAAAACCGTTTCTTCTTCTGTGGGCGGTGACTTCCTCGGAACAGCCGCATATTATGAAAAAGAAGCGAAGGGAGTTCAGTTTCCTTTCCCTAAACTTTTTGGAAAACTAGCAGATGTTATTTTAGAACGTTACGAACTAAAAGAAGAGCGTTTTATGGATGCCCTTGCCGAAATCTCTCGTATCAACTATGCGAATGCTAAACGAAACCCCAAAGCTCAAACTCGTTCTTGGTTCATGAACAAAGAACATGCGATGGCTCGCGGTGGCGCAAACAATATGGCAGTGGGTGGAAGGCTTTGTATCACGGATTGTTCCCAAGTAACAGACGGTGCGGCAGTAACAATCCTTGCCTCCAAAGACTATGCAAAGGATTATGCAAAAAAACACGGCAAAAAAATCGATGAGATCCCTCGTATCAAAGGTTGGGGACACCGTGTAGCACCGATTACATTTGAAGCAAAAAAGAATGAATCTGTTGGGGACAAATACATCCTTCCATGGACCCGCCAAACCGTAAAGGACGCCTACAAACGTGCTGACCTGGACGTAAAAGATATCGACGTATTTGAAACACATGATTGTTTTACTTCTTCCGAGTATGCGGCGATTTCTGCTTTCGGAATTTCCGAACCAGGAAAGGAGCATATCGCAATCGAAGAAGGAACCATCGACTTTGGCGGGAAAAAACCGATTAATCCATCTGGTGGTTTGATTGGTGTGGGTCACCCGGTTGGCGCATCTGGAGTTCGAATGTTACTTGACCTTCACAAACAAGTAACAGGAACTGCGGGCGACTACCAAGTCAAAGGTGCTAAAAACGGGCTTATGCTCAATATTGGTGGATCTGCAACAACAAATATGGTGTTTATCGTAGGAAGATAAATTTTTCGACTACATAACATTAAATTCGCGTTTGGTGGCAAAATCAGATTGCCACCTATAACAAAACAGATGCTTAAATTGAAACTAGAGAGGACAAATACCCTTTCTAGTTTTTTTTTGGCCGCCTAGCAGATCCTAAGATTACCCAAGAGAGAAATTTTACGTATGCCAAAATCCATCTATCTTGCCGGCCCCGAAGTATTTTTTCCAAATGCATTCGAAGTTTTGCAGCAAAACAAAGAACTTTGTGCCAAGAAAGGTTATTTGGCACTGACTCCTTTTGATGGAGATGTTCCGAAAAACCTAGCTCGCGATACAACGCTCGCCAAAACAATCTTTGAAGAAAATTGCAAACTCATCGATCGTGTGGATCTCATCATCGCCAATTGCAATTTTTTTCGTGGAGCCTGTATCGACGATGGAACTGCTTTTGAAATCGGATATGGTTTTGCAACAAGAAAAGAAATCTGGGGCTACCGAAATGATTTAATTCCCCTGCACATAAAAACAAAAGAGATCATACCGGTATCACCACATGACTCGGGCTATCTGATGGATAGCGAAGGGTATCTCCTTAACGAAGACTTTGGAAACTCCATCAATTTGATGTTAGAGTATTCGATTCAAAAATCCGGTGGAAAATTGGTGCAAGGTGGATTGGAAGAGGTATTGGAAGAAATTTACCACAGATGAACACTGATGAACACGGATAAATCGATTCGGATGAAGTTCGCTGGTCACCGAAATTTCGTCTAATTTTAGTTATTCGCATAAATAAACTGCTCTACCGATCCCTTGCAACAGGAGAGATCATTTCAATCAGACAGAAATGGTAAAAACAAAAGGTCAATATCCAAAATGGGGTATGTATTCAGATTTTTTGTCGCATTTTCTTTCTTCCAAAGTTTTGTAGAAGCAACCAACGAGATTTTGATCTGCTAAAAATCTTGAAAAAGAAGATGGTTGTCCCCTCTCTTCACTTCGTCTCGCCGAATTTTCGAGAGCCACATAACCTAAGCATAAAGATTTTGCATCTCCCTCTACATTTCCGCCTTTTCGGCTTCTTCTAACCGACTCATTGCGATAGTCTTTCGATCCCATATCATTCAGCAAAAACCGCCGCCAGAATGCTATGTTAACAAATTCAATATTAAATTTAGGTGAAAGTTAGCTTCTAAATTCAAGTTTGAGAATCGATCGTCAAATAAAATTAAATGGGTTATATTTCAGATGGAACGTTCCGAACGTTATTTTTGAATTTTTTGTCGGAATCAGGTTCAAGAGAAATTCTGATCTATTTGATTTTCATTTTCCCTTCATCATCTGTGTCTATCCGTGTTCATCTGTGGTTAAAAAGAGCTCTACCATGGATAAACACAGACGCACACGGATTTATAAAATGTTTATCCGTGGTTCAAAACTCAAATCGCACACCCAGAGCATCCAAACGATTGGCAACATCTTTTAATTCTGTGATCGAGGCCTCAATCGAACCAATTGTGTCTTTTTGTTCGGTGGCGGCGGCTGACAGCTCTTCGACGACGGCGGAAATCTCCGTCAGTTGGTTTTGGATTTTATCTAGGCTGTCCAAGACTTTTCCAGACAATCCTTTTGTATCCTCAGAAGAGTTTGAGATTTTAACGGCACTTTCTTTTGAATGGTTTACGTTCCGGAGGATATGATCAATTTGTTCGTGAACAGATTCAAATTCACTGGACCCACTTTCAACCTCACCCAATCCGACGCGAATCTCATCTACAGTTTGCAATATTTTTGCAGTTAGATCAGCAATAAAACTAGAGATTTCTTTTGCAGATCGACTCGACTGATCAGCTAGTTTCCCTACTTCCCCTGCCACTACTGCAAATCCGCGACCTGCGTCTCCTGCTCTAGCCGACTCGATCGCAGCATTCAAGGATAACAGATTTGTTTTTTCAGAAATCGCAGAGATAGTTTCTGTAATTTTTTTGATTGCTTTCGTCTTTTCACCTAACTCATTTATGGTGAAAGAGGCCTTTTCAATCTTTTCTTTGGCTCGAAAAAATTGTTCCAAGGCAGCATCAGAACTAGATTTACCTTTTGCGGACGTTTCGTATGCTGCTGTTGATTCTTCTTTTACCAAATTGGATTCGAGAGTAATGGATTGGATCAAATGGTTTAGATTCTGCATTTCGGTGAATATATCTTCCGAACTTTCCCTCGAAACAATTGTAGAATCTGCAAGTGCGTTCATAGCTTTGGATAGTTCAAGAAAGGCTGCATGGATATGAATTACAGCTTCGGATAGTTCTTCAATTTGTGATTTCACAATCTCCGCATTACCAATCAATTGTGATATCATTCCGCGAAATTCAAATTGAGTTTGCCTAAGTGACTTAAAAATTTCTTTAAACTCTCTTTTATGGGAGGGTATAACATCAAACTTGAGTTTACCAGAGATAAAGCGATTTAAGTACTCTAAAATTTTTGATAGTTCATTTTGATTTGATTTGGTTTCAAACATTTGAAGGAAAATCAGTAGACTTGAAACAAGCCCCAAACAAAGTCCCAATTCAAAAAATGGAAACTTCACTTGACCATTTATCCATCCATAACTTAAACAAAGACCAAATCCTACTTGAGTGAAAAATGAAAAAATAGGAAGGAAAAATCTGAATGTATATGGCATTGATAGCCAATGGAAATTTTCTTTATTAGAAATTCCTTGTTTCCACAAAGAATATATTTTTTCTGCTGTCAGAATTTGTTCTCTGGAAGCATTGGTCCGGACAGACATGTAGCCTACATGTTTTCCAGCTTCGTAAATCGGAGATACATTTGCATCAACCCAATAGTAGTCCCCATTTTTACAACGGTTCTTTACAATTCCAACCCAAGAGTTTTCTCGTTTAACCGTATCCCATAATTCTTGAAACGCTTCTTTCGGCATATCAGGATGGCGAATCAGATTGTGGGGTTGACCGATTAATTCATCCCTCGTATAACCACTGATCTTCAAAAAATCTTTGTTGATATAAGTGATTTTTCCTTTCAGGTCTGTTTTTGAAGTGATCTTCGTACCTTCTGAAACAACAACTTCTCTGTCGGTTACGGGTAGATTTTTACGCATCGTGTTCGATTTTCCTTTTTATGTCCGAGGTAGTAACAATGTTTTTCTTCAGTCTCAAACAGATTGTTTTAGTTAAGATAAACTTCTAAACCAGAAATAAGCCATCATCTAATGATTTCAAATTATTCTTATAAAGACATTCATTTTATAAAGAAAGCTTAATATAATTTTTTTTGAAGATCGAATTGATATTCGTCAATGTTTACGAAGAGGGAGATCTGTAATTGCACTCGAATCTTGAAACCAAAGATAAAATGGAACGAACATGGACTTTACCGAGTATTTCCGAAATTTGAATCACTCAATCCCCAAACAATTAGCCAACTTGGACCGGTTTCCATTGGAACTCAATTTTGAAATCAGGCACCCGTTTGACCTAGGAACAGGAGCTAGAATAACTTGATTCCCAAAAATTGTGCCAAGAAATCCTTCCAGGATTGGCAAACTGACAAAAAATACCTTTCATTTACTCCGTTTCTATGATGAAATAGGAAATCCAATTCATTCTGATTCGGCAATCAAAGAATGGGAATTGCAAAATCCAATAAAAAACCAACTTAGGAAACAAAAGGACTTTGTGAAACGAGAACAACTTTTCTGGGATCTAACACTCAAATTAGAGGCATTCACACACACTGTTCCCGTACCATTTGCCGTTTACTATGCTGTCATTACCCAAAAAATGGAAGAAAGCCACTGGCGGATCTTCATTGCCCTCTGCGTCGTTTTCGCAACAGGAATCGGTCTTTTTGGAACTTTTATTCGGCACCTTCTCCTAAAGTATCTCTATGCCCGGATTGAGCGCATCCAATCCCCTTCCGATACCACAAAACTCTCGGCAGAAGATACAGATTACGCTAAATCCGTAAAACTCTTACTATTTCGCTACCCTCTAGTCGAGGCCTGGATTATCGTAATACGCTGGTTATTTGGAGTTGTCCCCATACTCTCTCTTTATACATACATCGTTGAATATACTCCTAGCGTAATACGATCTGGGGTGTTTACCATGATTATGATCCCTCCGATTTCGTTTGTTACCTACTACTTTATTACGGAAAACACGATACGGCCCCTATTTGACCTTCCTCAAATCCGAGATGTTGAGATCAAACCAAATGAAATTCCAAAATTCGATTACTTCAAAAGGATCCTTGTCGCATTTTTTAGTTTAGCAGCCCTTCCTGTATCCGTACTTTCTTATATTCTATACTCAGTTGCAAAAGGCGAAACGGCAGTCGAAGAACCACTTGTTCCTATTGTAATTGTAGCAAGTATTTTCATCGTTCCATTAATTGTTTGTTCCTATGTTGTTGCCAAAACAGTAAAACAAGGATTAAATGAAACATCAAGATCGCTCGATGAACTAGCAAAAGGAAACTTTGATGTAACGGTTATGCCAAAGTCTAGCGATGACTTCGCACAACAGGCATTTTATCTAAACTCCATTATCCAAAAACTTAAAGATATGTATGGTGAAATTAAATCGCTCAATGAAGGATTGGAGGAAAAAGTTCAGATAAGAACGGAGGAACTCAATCGTTCCTTACAAGAGGTTCAGGCTTTAAAGTCTCAACAAGACGCAGATTATTATTTAACATTCCAGCTATTATCCCCACTCGCCCACCATACAATTCATAGTTCCAATTTCGAAGTGACACATTTCCTAAAACAGAAAAAAAACTTTGAATTCAGAAAAATGGAATATGAAATTGGAGGAGATATCAATATCTCCCATTCTATTGAATTACAAGGAAAGAAATATCTACTATTTGTAAATGCTGACGCTATGGGCAAATCCATGCAAGGTGCAGGTGGTGCTCTCGTATTTGGCGCCGTTTTCCAATCGATTGTCCAAAGAACAAAAAGTAACAAAATCTTTAGAGAGAATAGTCCTGAGGAATGGCTTTCCTCCAGTTTAGAGGAAATGCATCGTATTTTTGAAACATTTGATGGAACGATGTTAGTTTCCTTGACCATGGGACTCATAGAAGAAAAAACAGGAACCTTACACTTCTTAAATGCCGAACACCCTTGGATGGTTTTGCTAAGAGATGGGAAGGCAAATTTTTTGTATGCAGATGTCTCTTATCGTAAACTGGGAACTCTTGGTGCAACTTCAGCCAAACATATTAAAGTTATGGAACTCAAACCCCACGACCTACTGATTGTAGGCTCGGACGGAAAAGATGATATTTTAATTCCGAATAGTGAGGGCGATTGGGAAATCAATTCTGACGACGAACTTTTCCTTCGATTGGTCGAAAAACACTCTGGAGATTTGGAGGCAATTGTTCAAGAAATCCAAACGATTGGCCAAGTAATCGATGATATTTCCATGATCCGAATCAAGCGAAAGGAACAGGTCACACCAACTGTAGAAAGATTGAAAATATCGGAAACTATTGCCTAAAAATAAGTTAAATTCGAACACAATCTCTAGTCCAATATGTATACAATCAATGAATCAAAATCCAATTTCTAAAACCGTCAAAGCGGGTTATGCAGTTGCCGAAACTGGCATCACCGCAGTTCAATTATTTACTCAAATCTATCTTTTAAAATATTATACAGAAATAGTAGGACTCAACTCAAGTTTAGCTGGCATAGCTCTTGGGATTTCCGTGATTTGGGATGCTATCAGTGACCCTCTTATGGGCAGGATTTCAGACAAAACTCATTCGATCTGGGGCCGTAGAAGGCCCTTTATCCTCTTGGGCGGAATTCTCTTATCAATTGCTGTTTTACTTTTATTTTCCCCACCTTCGATAAGTTCGCAGTTAGGAAAGTTTAGCTACCTACTTTCTGTTTACCTTCTGGTAAATACGGCAATGACAGTGATATCTGTTCCCCACATCGCGCTGGGAGGCGAATTGAGTTTTGAGCGAAATGAAAGAACATCCATTTTTGGTTGGAGGCTCTTTTTTAGCAATGTAGGAATGCTGATTGGGATGATAGTTCCTGCGGCGATACTACAGTCGCTTGGTGATGAATTCTCAAAAGAAAATATTAGTTATTCTAGGATTCGTGCGGGAGAACTTGTATCCATCGTCATTCTAGTAAGCTCCTTGATTTCCTTTTGGGTCACCAAAGGACGCGATACTATCAGACAAGACAACTCAGTCTCCGATTCATTTTTTAAATCTTTGGCATCTGTATTAAAAAACAAAATATTTCTTATTTTACTTTTTGCTTTTGTGATCGCAACGATAGGCAGAACATTCAATTCCGCTATAGCCCTGTACTATTATGAATATAGATTGGGACTAAAGGAATCTCAGGTTGTTTTAAATATCCTCTTACCATTCTTTCTTGTTCTAATGCTATCGATAGGCTTTTGGGTTTGGATCTCAAAAAAAGTGGGGAAAAAAATTCCTGCCTTTAGCGGCGTATTTTTGTTAGGTGTTTTGACCGTCATTGTTTATCCATTATTCCCATACGGGGAACTCCGACCACCGCTCATTGCTGCAGTTTTAGGTGGAGTGTTTGCAGGCTCTATTCTAATCATGGATTCTATACTTACGGATGTAGTTGACTACGATGAATTAAAAACTGGTGAAAAAAGAGAAGGTCTTTACTTCGGTATTTGGAAGATGGGTGTAAAATTTTCTCAGGCCTTTGGAATTGCGATCACTGGATTTTTGTTAGATATCATTGGATTTGAATCTGGTGCAACAACTCAAGGTAGCGAAATTGGTTTTAGATTGGCATTGATATTCGGACCTGGTGTGGGATTTTTCTTTATCATTGGCTCCATTTTATTTTTATTTTTTCCACTTACGGATGAAAAACATATGCAGGTGCAGAGAATTTTACTCAGACGGAATCAAAAAAGGAAACAGTAACATCTATGTTTCCGAAGAAAAAAAGCCTATTTTTTTCATTTTTTGCGACCTATCTAGTTGTTCCCTTTTTGTCTAGTTTCTTTGCATTGCTGTTTGCCGACTATACGGCTCCTCAATTCATGCCTTCTAAGTTCTTATTGCTATTTGAAGCAACGCGATCTACAAAAGATTTGTTACTCCAATTTTACAGTTGGTCGCCCTTTCCGATCTTGACCGGTATTTTGACCTACTATTGTTTTCCAATATACAAAAGTCTATGTAACTCTTGCATGACCGAAAAGGAAATAGAATTAGCCAAAAAACGCGTAACTCACTCTCCAATCACAATTAGTTTTATTGGACTTTGTGGGTGGGAAATTTCAACAATTTTAAGCGTAAATCGCGTAAGCGAACTTTTTCCCGAAGCTCCAACTTCGAGTTTAATTGTTGTTTGGTTTATATTTGCCATGTGGGGAATTTTTGTTTTTGCATTCTGTTATTCACTCATCGATTATTTAAATAAAGTTTTTATTCTCCCAGTGCTCTTTCCCCAAGGTGGTTTGGGCGTTTACGTAAAAGGAATTCGATTTTCCATTATCACCAAACAAGTGATATTTTGGATAGCAGGAACATTGTTTCCAATCTTACTTCTCGTTCTTGGGATTTTATTTCGATCTGGAAAAGATCTGTTTGATCTTTTTCATCTTTTGCAAACTGATATTTTGTTCCAACTTGTGGTTGTTGTCATACTTATATCATTCCTATTGGCCTTTTCCTTTGCGGAGAGTATACAATACCCCCTGAACGATATCGAAGTCGCAACAGACAAAATTAAAGAAGAAAAGTTTGATACCAGGGTTTATATCTATAGTTCTGATGAACTAGGACTCCTTGGTGACTCCGTAAATGAGATGGCGGAAGGACTCTCAGAACGAGAAAGAATCAAGGACACATTTGGAAGAATTGTCGACCCAAGAGTAAGAGACTATCTTCTATCCAACAAACAAAGTCTAGGCGGGAAAGTTACAAATGCTACCATCCTTTTTTCTGACCTAAGAGACTTTACAAAACTTTCAGAAAAAAGAAAGCCTGAAGAAGTTTTATACATACTCAATCGTTACTTCCAAGAGATGAGCAATGCCGTCGAAAAACATGGGGGGTTTATCAATAAATTTATAGGAGATGCAATTCTTGCCGTCTTTGGAACACCGCTCCCGTTGAAGAACCATGCTGAGGAAGCCCTTTTCACAGCACTTGAGATGCAAAAGAATTTAGATGCGCTCAACCAAAGGTTTTTAGCCGAGGGATTGCCGGCTCTTGAGATGGGAATCGGAATCCACTCGGGAAACCTCCTTGTTGGAAACATTGGATCCGAAAATCGCATGGAATTTACAGTGATTGGCGATACTGTAAATACAGCTTCTCGTGTGGAAGGTCTTTGCAAGGGACTTGGAGAAAAACTTCTCCTATCGGAACAAAGCCTTATCAGTTTACCAGATCACCTCCAATCCGACTTTGTATTAAAGGGCGAGTTTGAACTCAAAGGCAGAGAGACAAAAGAAAAGATTTTCGCCAAAAAATAGACTTGGCTTTATTTTTTTAGATCGTAGACTAGAGTTATGTTGATTCGATTTTTGGTCTTTTTTTGTTTTTTCACTTCCATTGGATGTAATGAAATACAAGTGGGAAGAGTTGGAGATATTTTGGATCTTTTAGAAGACGATGGTGGTCGGGGTGCCGCTGACAATTCCACACAAGGAAATAGAGGGTCAAACTCCACCAATTCCAACAGCACACAAGGATCACAAAACCTGAATTATTATGGCCTAACCGATTCACCAACGGGAACAAATACTGCAGGAGCTGCTGGAACTACAGTCGGGAACCCACTCGGCTATTGAATTTCGACTGAGTTCGCTACTTTAGTTTTACTTAACATACTCAAAAAATTCATCCATCAATGGTTTAAAGCAAGAACGTATCGTGATCTTTGCAACACGTTCGTTTTTTGGCCCATAATTCAAAATGATATCATTCGGGTCTCGGATGTAGGAAAAAATCTTTGCTACTACAAATTCCGCCTTACCATCCTGGATTCGGATTTGGTATTCAAATTCGTGTTCGTTTGCATCTACCTCACCAATTCCATAGGGTACGTAACATTTAATCAATCCAAGCCCTCGCAATTCTCCTAAGTCTTGGTTCTCATATTGAATTTTGGAGATTTCTGGATCCAGTTTGTATTCCAACCACTGCTTGGCCTTCAGAAAGGACCGCGTTTTCTGATAGGTTTTAAATTCCCTTACTTCTTCCGTTGTTCTTAGTTTAGCTGAAACGATCCATAGTTTCAAACACATGGAGTCGTTGAAGAAGACAAAGAAAATTACTAAAACGAATAGGCGTTTCCACATGTTTTCTATGCTTTTCTCTCATCCTTTGGCTCGCAAAACAAATCTTCACACAAGTCGAAAATTTTCTCTTTGTTGGGAAGGGGTTTTGGAAACGGTATCACGTTGGGAGGGAGGATATTTGTGTTCTGGTTTTGTTTTTTGATCTTATGTCTCTTGGACTCGATTCTATTTCTCACATTTTAAAGATCGGAAATCGATACCCCCATTCTAGAGCCAAATCAGAGAAAATAGGCATTCTGAATCGCTTTTCTAAAAGAAAAATAAGATTGAATTTCAAAGGGATAGTCTTTGTAATTTCATCATGCCTGACTTTGATCGAATTGATCTTATGAATTATGCAATGTATGGGAACGACTACGATTCCGAATGGGATGAGATTCGTGCCTATTTAAAATCAAGTGCCTCCGCACAGCGAGAACTCGAAGAAATCAAACGTTCTATCCCTCAACCAAGTTCCGGGAAAAAAAGAAGGGACGTCCAACTAACAGGGGAATCTGGTCGGAATTTAGAATCCAATTCGCCGAGTGCAGATGGACCTGGTGGTTCTTCTTATACTGACCCAGGGAAATCTTGGTGGAAAAAAATCTTAGGAGAGTGAGATGGATAATACGGTAGAACAAGCAAAAAAAAATGTAGAAAACATCAAAAAGTTTGTTACACCGTTTTTTAATCTCGCGGTATCCACAACTGTATACGGATACCATAATATTCAACCTACTGGTAAATTAATCTTAACTTGTAACCATAGAAGTGATATGGATCCCTTCGTGATGGGCTCCGTTTTTCCCCGTTTTATTTCTTGGATCGCTGCTGAGTATACAACAAGGATTCCTCTTTTTAAGGATTTGGTTGAGAAAACAGGAACGATTCCGATGGCGATTGATGGGAATATTTCTATGGCGAGTATCAAAAAAGTACAACAGGTCTTCAAAAACGGAGATGTTCTTGGAATATTTCCAGAAGGACATGACTATATGGTAAAGAATGATTTTTCCGCAGGTCTTGCTCACTTCCATACTGGATTTGCGGCATTTTCTCTTAGGAATAAAGTGGATGTGCTACCTAGCGTTATCATACCAGAAGAGGAAACCATTTCTGATTACCCAATCCCTCCTCTTGTCCGAGCCTTTATGGGAATGCCCAAGGAAGTATGCGATATTAAAAGAAGAGTCGTATATAAAAAAGTGAATGTAGTATTTGGTGAAGTAATCAACCACAAGGATTATATTTCTCTGCCGTTAGCGGAAGGCATGGAAGCACTCTCTACAGAAACAAAAAGAAGAATGAGTGAATTACAGAAAGTTGACTACTTAAAAAAATAGCTCACCCTTTCTGTAGCCAAGTAACAACTAATTTGTCCCCTTATGACAACTGTCTCAGATTCTGATTCCTAGATTTCGATTTCACCTGTAAAAACTTCTTTTGCAGGCCCTGTCATAAAAACACTACCCGACTCCTTCCATTCGACTAACAAAGTTCCACCGCGTAGATCAATGCGTACAGAACGTCCCGTTTTGCCATTTAGAATAGATGACACTGCGACAGCACAGGCTCCTGTTCCGCAGGCTAAAGTTTCGCCTGTTCCTCTTTCCCAAGTCCTTTGGTAGAGGTGGTCTTTACCACGTATAGAAACAAATTCCACATTGACTCTTCGAGGAAACAAAGGGTGGTTTTCGATAAGTGGACCGATATCACGAACCGGGAACTTGTCTGCATCATCTACATAGATTACACAGTGAGGATTTCCCATACTAACGGATGTAAATTGAAACTTTTGACCATTTACGTCTATCGTTTGGTTGATTACAGGATCTTCACCAGGCCATTGAATGGGAATCACACTTGGCTTTAAAATTGGCTCTCCCATATCCACTGTGATCATTTCCACTTTTTCATTCGAATTTGTTTGGAGGTCTAGAGTGAGAACACCTTTTCCTGTTTCAATGGTTGGTTTTTTGTTTTTCGTAAGTCCGTGGTCAAAAACGTATTTCCCAACACATCGTACACCATTTCCGCACATTTCCGAACTGCTTCCATCGGCGTTGTACATATCCATCTGGAATTCACCAAGTTTTGAATTGCGAATAAAAATAACTCCATCTCCACCCACTCCAAAATTGCGGTCAGACAATTTCTGGATCTGTTCCGTAGTCAATTGGATGTTTTCCTTAGTTGCGTCAACGTAGAGGTAATCGTTGCCAATTCCTTCCATTTTCGTGAATTTTAATTTCATAGCAGTACCTAATTCCAGATTTTTTCGGTGAATTGGATTGGCAACTCACTTCAAGGTTTTTGGTTTGACCCTTTCTTTAGTTCCTTAGACTTATCTGTAGACATGAAATCTTGTATCCTCTGCCACTCCACCGAATCTAAAGTTGTCTTCAATGAAAACGGGATACCCATCGTCGAATGTTCAAATTGTGGCCATATCTATTCCTCCTATGAACAAGAAGAGCATTACGAGGGTTATTGGGATGGAGAGGAGCAAACCTATGACTTAAAGTGGTGGGATGATGCGCATAGAGCTGTCTACGAAGACTTTATTTCTTCCTATCTCAAACAGGATCAGGGAAATCTTTTGGATGTAGGATGTGGGCTTGGATTTTTTGTGAAAGCAGTTCTTACTAAAAAGCCAGGTTGGACCGCAACAGGATACGAGATATCGAAACAAGCTGTAAAATTTGCTAGAGAACAAAATGGACTAAAGGAAGTGTATGCAGGTCTTGTGCAGGACTCCGGTCTTGCCAAAGAAAGTTTTGATATCATTACTCTTTGGGATGTAATCGAACATATACCAAAACCACATTCCCTCTTAGAATACCTATTTGGTCTTTTGAAGCCAGGGGGGATTCTATTTTTACAAACTCCGAATTTCCCGATCCAACTTGCAAAGGCAAATATTAAAGTGATGTTAAAGGGAATGAAACCAGACGTACACTACTTAGAAGCAAAAGACCACGTAAACAATTACAAAATGAAAACTCTTGCGGAACTAGGAATCCAATGTGGATTTAAAAATCCAGAGTACAAAGTACTTATGCCAATTCTGTCCGTTGCAGGAAGTAAAAGTAATATAGCCGTCTATGTTAAGTTAGCTTATTATTACTTAACAAAATTTATTTTTTTGGTTAGTTTTGGGACAATCAATTGGAACAATACTCTATTTTTGACTTTGACTAAGCCTGTCCCAAACAAAGTCTAATGAATCCAATACATTTGTAGACGAATATATTTTTGATCCAAACGGAAACTCTTTTGAATCGGGAATTTTTACTGGCTCAAGAGCCGACTTTTCCCCGAACTGTGATTTGAGGTGCACAGCGGTGATGCCATGTTTTGCTGCTCCTAAGATATCATCTTCCCAATTATCCCCGACCATCAAACAATCCTCGCGTTTGGCATCGACCTTCCGAAGGACATACGAAAAAAATTCAGTACTTGGTTTTTCAAAGCCAACTTCTTCAGAGGTTATCAACTGATACCGAAATTCTGGAGGGAAAAAGTTTTGTAGTTTTAACAACTGAGTTCTCAGGGTTTCATTTGTGACTAAAAAAACGGGTTCCCTCTCTGAGATTTGAACAAGTCGAGGAAATAACTCTTTCGTATAATCTGGTTTCTTCTTTTGATTCTGTAAAAAAGACTCGAAATGTAAAAAGTATCTATCATCTAACCAAAGTATGTCTTTTATGATTTTAGATTCTAATCCTTTGGTTTTCTTTTCCAACATAAGTTTAAAACAGAGTATCCTAAGTCGATTTGAGCTGTGGAAGGAGAGTTGGTTTTTTACCTCTTTTCTTGCCTTTTCATACAATTCCAAAAAATCAGTACCAAAGTTTTTCTGGCTCCAATCTTCGGCAAGTTTTTCAATCGCAAACTCGTAGGCCAATTTTGAAGGAAGGAGAGTATTATCTAAATCAAGAAGTAGAGGCATATGTTTTCTGTCCTTTTCTTTACCCATTTTCCAAGAAAAATTACTTGTAAGACTTTCAAAATAGAATTTCGTTTTTTTATGATTTCTCTATCCTCCATACTCTCAGCACTTTTCCTAATTCTTGGTAGTATTTTGGTTCTATACGGTTTTTTCACTGGAAACGACCCAATGTATTCCAAAACACTGGGCTGGAATTTAAACTTAATTTGGGGTTCGGTAGTCTTCGTATGCGGAATGTTATTTGGAATTGGACACCTAATTTCTCAAAAACTAAACCCCCAATCCCTAGATTAAATCAAGATCCACATCTTTCCAGAGCAAGTGTTAAAAAGGGAATAAGGTCTTCGAGTAAGGCTGGCAATTCATATTCCAAGATATCGCCAGCGTAAACAATGTCGTTCTTTTCCATAGCGAGGGCGATATTCGAAAGAGTTTCATTCAAAGATGCTACTAAGTCGTTTAGTTTTTTACCCTCTATACTAATTTCATTCCATTCAATTTCAGAGTGTCTGGATTGAAGTGCAACAAAAGAGGAAACCAAAGCATTCAACCTTCCAACTGCATCACCCATGATTTCAGTCGCAAGATGGTCTTTACCAGATTGAAAACTTTCGTTTACCAACATAAAATCACGAATGACCGTGTCTTTTTCATCTATGAATTTGGAAATCACAGCGATTAGCTCAGACTCTTCCATCCGCATAACACCGAGCCTAGTGCCAAGATCTATCAAAAATAACTTCAGATCTCGTAAGTCCTCTAAAAAGGATTCAATAGACTTTGTATCTTCTAGTTTTACGCATCCAACCACTAGAGATTCTAAAATCTCTTCTACATTTTTACCTTTGCCCATAGGACGAATTAAACTAAGATTTAAGTTCAGAAGGTTTTTTGTAGAAGAAACCATGGATACTATCCAAGGAATTCCTTCTTTAAGATCGAGGGATTCTTTCTCTGTAAGAGAATCTCGGCCCACCAAAGTAGAACCAATTTTATCAACATAGGTATCAATTTCTATGAGACTATCTTCAATAACGTCTAACTCTTCGCCAACAAACAGATCCAGACGGTCTGTTTCTTCGATCAATTTTGACTCCAGCTCACTTCGATTGAGTTCCAAACCATTTACTGTAAAGTGGCGGACATACTTTCCATTCGACTCAATCCAAGCTTGAATTTCATCAAGTACCTGGCCGAGGTTAGTTTCCCCTGTTAGTTTCGTTTCAAGTTTTTGTTCATTGATAAAAATATTCATTTATTCCCCACCACTTTTATTAAATAGATTGTTTTGCAGATAATTTCCAACGGATTTATTTTTCCCGACACCTTGCTCCATATACAAAAACCTCTGTTTGAGTTTTGCCTCGTAGCTAAGTAGATGGGATTCATGTTCTTTGATTTTTTTGTTATTTCCAGCAACAGATTCTTCGAGAAGTTTTATCTTACTTGTAGTGATTCCCGATGCGTATTGGTTATAAGGCCTAAGAGTTTCGATCATTCGAATCCCAACACCTTCTTCCATCTTGGCGTCGTTATTCGTATCCGAGGCAAAAAGATCTCTTACGCCATCCGGATTATCGGCAAGAACCGCAACCAGTTTTTCTTCATCAATCTGCAAAAGTCCATCTTGTATCTTTTCCCAATTGGATCCAACGGCTCCGGTCGAAACGCCAATATCTGTTAAAACTCGAAAGCCATTTTCCCGCGTCGACGGATAGTATGAATTGGTAACGGTCTTTAGGCTTGCTATCAAACGAATGATTGAATTTTCACCGGCAAGAATTCCCGATTTGGTTTTATTATCCCAAAAGTCCTTTGAGATATCCAATGATTTGGAATCATCACTTGCTTTTTTATCCGAAATCTTACCATTCTTTTCAACAGAAGTAACTTCCTTGGAAAATTTCATAAGTTCGTTATAGGCAGATACCCATTCTTTAATAAGTGTTAAACCTTTATTATGGTCTACCTTGATATCAAGGGTAACAGGAGCTGTTGTAACTTTATGAACATTGAAGGAAATTCCATCCAACACATCAGAAATCCCATCGTTCGATTCACGAGTGATTTCCACTCCATCAATTTTAAATTTTAAGTCTTTTGCTTCCGCAAGAACCTTAACAGGCTCCGCAGTACCTGGTTTAGGTGGGGTTACTAGTTCAATGGATTTGATTTTAAGTTCTGTTGTTGAGGCATTGGAAAGGATCACAGAAACTAAGTTTTTGTTTGTAGCAAAATCTGATATAGGTAGTTCGTATTTTGAATCTTTTTTATTTATAGGAAGAAACTTAGAACGACTAGCGCCGTCTTTTTCAAAGACAACTCCCAGTTCCAAAATTTGTGGCGATTCTCCCAAAACTTCAATTGAGAGATAGGCTCTCTCCAAGATCTCATTTCCAGGCACGGGAAACACAAAGGCAGTATCCGCTTTTAGAACAAGTCCCTCTTCCGTGGAGACAGGTGCTTCGTTTGGATCTTCTGATTTTTTAAACTTGGAAACTTCATGGGGCTTTTTTTCTACCAAGTTGGGAGTGAGGATTTGCTTTGTAACACTCGCCTGCTCCAAATTCTCTCCGACAAGGCCCGCTGTTTTTAAAATGGCATTTGGATCGGAAAATTGGAGTGCAAATTTTTTACCTGTCTTTACAGCTGTTACTGTAAGAATCGATGAATTTTTATCTATCTTGACTAAACTAACTTCCGCTATACTTCCTGCTGCATTTTTAACTTGGTTTGCCAGCTCCGACAGACTTCCACCCGAGAAATTTACTGTCTCTTTTAAATGTCCAGAATAGATCGTAAAACTTCCTGCCGGGAGTTTGACGTCTGTATCTACTTCCTGTCCCGATATCTGGTGTTTGGAGGCAAGTTCGAGGATTTCTAATGCACGATTTCCCGATTTTGCGGAACGTGAAGCCTCGCCTGTAATGACACCCTCTTCCGAGGAGCTGACAGCTTTGGTAGCAAAAGGTGCAGTAAACGAGACCAGGGCACGTGTTTTTGTTTGGAGATTGGTTGTGTGGTTCTTTAATTCGCCCCAGACTTCGATTTGAGCCTTGGCATAGACATTTTCCGTCTCCCACCGTGTGATGGGACGTCGCTCCAATTCAACAAGCTTCTTAACTATATCGTTTGTGTTTTGGCCTGTCATTAGCCCAGGCATCGTGTAGGCTGGCATCTTTGTCTGGTCCTCTGAATTGAGTGTCGTCGATTTCTCACAAAGGATTAGGAATTTACAGAATTTTTTCCTTCCCAAATCCTAGAATTATGACTGCTTACCCTACCGAAAAAATAGAAATGGGGAATCCGAATATCTTTTTTGACCGTGAATTGTCGTGGGTCGACTTCAACTCCCGAGTGTTGGAGGAAGCGAAAGACAAATCCAATCCACTCCTCGAGAGATTAAAATTTTTATGTATTACAGAATCCAATTTGGATGAATTTTTTATGGTTCGGGTTGCTGGGCTACTCAACTTAAAAAATGCGGGGATTGAGGAAAAAAGTTTAACTGGAAAACGAACCTCGGAAATCGTATCCGAGTTATACGGTAAAGTTGGGAACTTTGTCAAAGAACAATACGAAACCTTAGACGAGATCCTAAACGAACTTAAAGAAAACAAAATCATCATCGTCCAAGATCCAAGTGAACTTGCGGGTGATGATATCCAATTTGTAAAAAACTACTACAAACGAGAAGTTTCGAGTATTCTAACTCCTCTTGCTATCGATCCTTCCCACCCCTTTCCTCATATCCTAAACCGCACTTTAAACCTGGGAATCACTCTCTATTCAGATGATGACAAAAACAAAGTAAAAGAACTCTTTGCCATCGTTCAAGTACCAAGTGTACTTCCGAGGTTTTTACAACTACCTGCTAATTCTGAACCTGAAATCAGAAGATTTTTTCCATTGGAAGAGATCATTAAACTCCACTTAAGTGATCTCTTTTATGGTATGAATGTAAAACAAATCCACACTTTCAAGATCGTAAGAGATGCTGATATTTCTATTAATGAGGAACAAAATATTGGCGACCTACTCACAACCATGAAGAATGAATTGAAAAACCGAATGTGGGGAGAAGCGATTCGATTGGATGTCCACTCTGGCGCAGGTCATATCAAAGATTTGCTTCGTGGTCTCATGGAACTCGAAGAATACCAGGTGATGGAGATTCCTACGCTACTCAGTTTGAGTGACTTGATGTATTTCCAATCACTTGATAAAACAAGCCATCTCAAGTTTGCCTATCCGATTCCTAAGTCTGGTTTTGCGACTAAAAAAAGTGAGTCTATCTTTTCCGAAATCCGAAAGAACGACCACCTCCTCCACCATCCTTACGAGAGTTTTAAATCCATAGAAGATATGCTAAAGATTGCAAGCCAAGACCCAAAGGTGCTGGCGATCAAAATGACTCTTTACCGAACTTCTGGAGATTCACCAATTATCCAATATTTAGGTGAAGCAGCAGAAAATGGAAAACAAGTAACCGTACTTGTAGAACTCAAAGCTCGGTTCGACGAAGAGAGAAATATTCGTTGGGCAAAAAAATTAGAGGACAGTGGAGTTCATGTTGTATATGGAGTTGTTGGTCTAAAGATCCATTGTAAGATGTTACTCATTGTTCGGCGAGAGGATGACAAACTGAATCGATACGTCCATTTAGGGACAGGAAATTACAATTCAACAACAGCAAGGTTTTATACAGACCTAAGTCTATTTACCGCTAACCCAGAAATCACAGAAGATGTGGCAATTCTTTTCAATACGATCACTAGCTCTGGTAAAATGCCTAGACTTTCAAGAGTGTATGCCGCGCCGGTTTTTCTGAAAGAGGAGTTTTTGAGACTCATTGAAAAAGAGAAGGAAAATGCTTCGAATGGGAAGCAGGCTCGGGTCATATTTAAAATGAATTCCCTAGTAGATCCCGACATCATTCTCAAGTTGTATGAGGCATCTCAGGCGGGAGTGAAAGTAGATTTAATCATCCGTGGAATTTGTTGCCTGAGGCCGGGACTTATTGGTGTTTCAGAAAATATTACGGTAAGATCCATTGTAGGTCGCTATCTAGAACATTCTAGAATCTACAGTTTTGAGAATGGAGGAAAACCAGAGGTGTATTTGGCATCAGCCGATTGTATGCCGAGAAACTTTCAGCGCCGAATCGAAGTTATGTTTCCTATTCTAGGAGAGAAACAAAAGAAACGAATTGGCAAGATATTAGATCTACTTCTCCGAGACAACACTCAGGCAAGAATTCTGGAATCGGATGGATCTTACACTCGTCTCACACCTGGAGACGATGATCCCGCTTTGAACTCACAAATTGATATGGTAGATATTTAAGGACAAGTTATGGAAAACACAAAAATCCAATCAGATTTAACAGGACTTATTGGCGAAAAAAAAGTATACTTCAAAAATGATGGAAAGTTCGACGAACAGACATTCAATTCTTATGGAATCGACAGAACCAAAGTATATCCTGCTAATTACGAAATATTACTTTTCCCTGAGACAACAGAGGATGTTGCAAAAATTGTAAGTTATGCCTACCAAAATAACCTTTCCGTCGTTCCTTCTGGCGGAAGGACAGGTTATGCAGGCGGGGCGGTTGCAAAAGACAAGGAGATTGTCATCTCTTTAGCTAAGATGAACCAAGTGATGGATTTTGATCCATTCCTCGGAGCTCTTCGGGTCCAAGCGGGTATGATCACCAAAAATCTACACAAAGAAGCCGAAGAACGCGGGTTTTATTTTCCAGTCGACTTTGCCGCAACGGGTTCAAGTCATATCGGCGGAAATATCGCAACCAATGCGGGTGGTGTTCGGGTTGTGCGTTACGGTCTCATTCGCGACTGGATACTGGGACTAACTGTTGTTACTGGAAAAGGTGAGGTTTTTGAGTTCAATGGAGAAATCTTAAAAAACAACACTGGTTATGATTTAAAACATCTTTTTATAGGTTCCGAAGGAACTCTCGGAATCATCACAGAGGTTGTAGTTAAACTAACAAAACCACCTAAAGATATTCGAGTGATCTTCTTAGCAGTACCTGAATATAAGAATATTCTAGAAATATTCAAAGAAACACATAAGTTTGATTTGCCTTTACTTGCCTTCGAATTTTTAACAGACTATTGTTTAGAAAAAGTGAAAGAACATTTGGGTATTCCCGATCCGTTTCCTTCACCTAGCAAGTACTATGTATTAATGGAATACGAAGTTGCCGATGGAAGCGAAGAAGAAAAGCTCTATTCGATTCTGGAATCGATTACAGAAAAGGAATTGATAACCGACGGATCCGTGGCTCAAAATACGAGACAGAATGAAACCTTTTGGAAGTATCGTGAAGGAATTTCAGAATCACTCTCCCTTGCCTATACGGTTCATAAAAACGATATATCTCTTCCTCTTCGCAATATGGAGGCATTCGTTACCGAAATGACTGCTCTTTTGGATTCAAAGTACAAAGGGTTCTCAATTGCGCTATTTGGTCATATCGGAGATGGAAATCTACATTTAAATATTGTAAAACCTAAGGATCTTAGCGATTCTGATTTTTTCCAACTTTGCAAACAAGTAGATCCTGAAATGTTCACTTTAATCCAGAAGCACAAAGGTTCCATATCAGCAGAGCATGGAATCGGATTGCTAAAGAAGAATTACCTGAATTTTTCCAGGTCCCAGTCTGAAATCGAATCGATGCGGGCAATCAAAGCAGTTTTTGACCCTAAAGGAATCATGAACCCTGGGAAAATTCTTTAAATCGCAAACATGGCTGTTAAAAAAACCTCTAAATCCAAACAGAAAGGTAAACCAGAGTCTCGTCAGAAATCCACCAAACATAAGCTAGAGTTGAGATTTTTAAGATCTTCAGATTACCAATCTGTTCAAAATATTATGGAACAGGTTTTTTCGAAAGCTTTTGACGGTGCCTGGACCAAGGAAGAATTTGAAAGACAGATTGCAATTTTTCCAGAAGGTCAAATTGCCATAGAAGATCGCGGAGAAGTCATAGCGGCCGCTATATCTATGATTGTGCGATACAGTGACCATGGCGACCGCCATACATACCATACAATCACCGGCGGCGGCGGTTTGCCAAACCACAATCCCGATGGAGACACTTTGTACGGTGTAGACGTATTTGTAAATCCAAAGTATCAGGGACTCCGTTTGGGCAGACGGTTGTATGACGCAAGGAAAGAACTTTGCGAAAAATTAAATCTAAGACGAATCATTGTCGGTGGTTGGTTGCCTGGATACAAGAACTATGAGACCGAAATGTCTCCGCAAGAGTATGTAAACCTTGTTAAACAAAAGGAGCTTTTTGATACAGTACTCAGCTTTCAGTTGGCAAACGATTTTCATGTTCGTAAGATTGTCACAAATTATTTCCCTGCAAACAAAGGTTATAGTTCGTATGCTTGTCTACTCGAATGGTTAAATATCTACTACCAAGAAGAAGAAGCCCTCATTGGCGGCAAAAAAACAGTCGTTCGTGTTGGTGCAGTCCAGTGGCAGATGAGATCCGTAAAATCGTTTGAGGATATGGTTAGCCAAGTTGAATTTTTTGTCGATACGGTAGCGAGTTATAACGCCGACTTTTGTTTGTTCCCTGAGTTTTTTTATGCACCGCTACTCACACAGTTTAACAAGATGAGTGCCTCGAATGCAGTTCGAGCATTAGCCGATTACACCGAACAAATGCGAGACGAATTGATCAAATTAGCAGTATCTTACAATATCAATATTATTACAGGTTCTATGTTTGAATACGAGGAACAAGAACTTCGGAATGTTTCTTATCTCTGTCGAAGAGATGGAACTAGTGAGGCACAGTACAAACTGCATGCGACTCCAGATGAAAGGCTTCACTGGGGTGTGATCGGCGGTGACTTACTTAGAGTGTTTGAAACTGATGCAGGAAAAATCGGAATTTTAATATGTTACGATATTGAATTTCCCGAATTGACTCGGATACTAAGAGAAAGAGGTATTGATATTCTTTTTGTTCCTTATTATACGGATACCAAAAATGGCTATCTACGAGTTAGGACATGTGCCCAGGCTCGGGCGATTGAGAATGAAATTTATGTTGTAATGACTGGGTCCGTAGGGAATCTCCCCAATGTAGAAAATATGGACATCCAATATTCTCAATCGGCAGTTTTTACTCCTTCCGATTTCTCGTTCCCTCATGATGCGATCGCAGCGGAGGCAACGCCAAATACAGAAATGACCCTGATTGCCGATTTGGATTTGGACCTTTTGAAAGAGGTTCGAAAAAAAGGCTCCGTCCGGAACATGGCGGACCGCCGATTGGACCTATTTCGAGTGGAATGGCTCGGAAAATTGGGATGATTTTGTTTTTTTTGCGTACTTTTTAAGCAGTTTTTAAAAATTGCTCGATTTCCTTTGCAGATCCGTCTAAATGGGTACTATGTTCAGACGACTTGTTCAATTTCTAGGGGTCACCCTGTTGACATTGGCTCTGGGCGTAGCATTTCTTTCGGAAGAAAATGTTTTTCTGAGAACTAGGACAAGCAAGTCCGTGAGATTGGGTGGAAAATCTGGGCAAATATCTGGATCCCAGTTCAACCTCAAATCCTCATTAGAAAAAACAGACGGTTCTTCTGGGGATAAGGACTTAGATGAACTGGACTCGAAGGGGAATACAGGACGTTTTGTACTGTATGACAACAAGTATCTTAGTAACTCTAAGTCCTTCCTTTCCAAATTTTCTTACATTCTATCAGACCAATATCTGAATCTACCACCACCCGTATAATTCCTCTCTATACCTTAAGCCCGTGTCCCTAATTGGGGGCGCGGGACGTTTTTTTATCCATTCACATTTGATTGTGTTTCTCAATTGCCAAAACTCCTTGACTATTCTGGTGTTTTTATACACCAGAATAGTCCCTTTTTTTTGTAATCCCACCTAGCCGAAGAGAAAATTCCCATCCGTATCGATCGAAAACATGAAATGAAATAATTCAAAAAAAGAAAAAGATTGCAAAATCGGGGTCCTAACGCGCTCTGGACATAGATCTATGAAAAGTGTCTTAAGAAAATTGGCTGCACTTGCTCTCGTTGTAGCGGTTGGAAATCCTTTTGATAGTGATCCGTTTGCGTCTTCAATCCCCTCCGACTCAAACTTCCAAAATTTAAAGACGTTTCATTCTAGAATCGTTCCTCCAAAAGAGGACAAAACTCTTGAACCGCCGGATATCTGTTCTATTGAAGAGAATGCTACCCTATCACGTTCCAGAGCGGACTTCTTAGATTTCTTTACAACTGAAAACAACGACCAACTCATTAGTGACATAGTTTTCACTTCATCCTATCTGATCTCAGATCGTCGTTTTTCCCCCAATCTGCTTTCTTCGCTTTTGTTAAACCTCCCACCTCCACATTCTTTCAACTAAAATTCTTCCAGCACTCTCGTATCATCGAGCTTATCTCTAGAAAGATGGGATGAGTTTAAAATAATACGAGGATTTCTAATTTTTAAATATTCGGTACCATATGTCATTAAACTACAAAGTTGCAATTTACGTCTCACTTATGGTCGTGACGTCGATTCTTCCCGAGGAAAAGAGGTCGAACCAAGCGAATGAAGCTCTTCGAAAACAATTAACCGTTGAGGATCCTAAAGCTTCTCTCGGTTCTGAATTGTTTCCGGAAGATCAAAAGTATGCAAAAGAGATCGATTTGGAAACCGCAGAATCTTTGTTATGGAAGAACAATCTTCTGCTTATTGCATCCCGATTTCAAGTCGATGTCAAAAAGGCTGGGATTCTCCAAGCAGGTCTCTATGCAAACCCCAATATTGCTATCGATCAAAGTATCTTTGCAGAACCTACTCAGAGATATTTCGACACAACAAGATCAGGGCAATCGGTTGTTCAAGTTCAACAGGTTTTTTTATTAGGTGGAAAAATTGATAAACGAGTTAAGCTCGCTGAATTAAATACAAAAATCTCAGAACAAGAATTCTATGACTTAGCAAGAGCATTGGTGACCAAACTTAGAAGGCTTATTTACACCATTTTCTTTTACAAAAAAGCCATCGTATTTTACGATCAAAGTGTAGCGTCTATTGAAAAGACTGTAGAATCATCCGAACTTGCTTATAAAAGGCGTGCCTTACTGCAAGCAGAACATCTTCGCCTCAAGGCTCTACTTTTCTTTTTGAAGAAAGAGAGAGAGGATCTTGCTATCAAAGTATATGAAAAAGAAGCCGAACTCAAAATACTTTTAAATGATGATTCCTACAGAGACGCACGCGTTGAATTCATTCCTAAAATCGTGGAAAAACAATTAGATAGAATTGTTCCGGACCAAGCAAAACTGGAAGATTTAGTTGAAATTGCAAGGGAAAATAGACCGGATTTAAAGAAAGCATTACAAACGTTACGATACGAAGAAGCCAATCTTGAACTTCAATATGCCAACGCAATTCCAGATCTATCGTTTGGACCTGTTTATAATAGAGGAGGTACGGCATTTCAGAATTATTGGGGAGTAACCGCTCAATTGTCCGTACCTATTTTTGATAGAAACCAAGGAAATATCCAGGCTGCCGAAAAGGCAATTCTCGTTCGCAAACAAGAGTTGAAAAACAATATACTCGAAGTGGAAAATGAGGTGGCTGTCGCCTATCAATCTGCACGTATAAAAGATGCACTTTATAAAAGGTTCATAGATGCATATATTAAGGATTATGGGAATTTATCTTTGGATATGATCATGAGTTACGAAAAGAAGTATATTACGATATTGGAATTTGCAGATTTTTTTGAAACCTACAGATCTAGTGTCGTTGAAATGTTAAAGCTTCAAACCGACAGGATGGAAGCCATAGAGAATGTGAATTATGCCATTGGGAAAGGTATCTTTGTCCCAAAATTAGAAAATCAAACTTCTCCAGCTAGCGAGGAATAAAATGTTAGTAATCTTAAATTCATTAAATGTAAAAGCAAAGCTTCTATTGGCCGCCGGAATAGTTTTAATCTTTATTGCGTTGATGTTTATGTTGTTTTCAAAAAGCGCAAAACCTGTTCACCAACATCCCGAGAAGGCAGAAGTC
The DNA here is from genome assembly GCA_027533185.1 of Leptospira sp. GTDB lineage: Bacteria > Spirochaetota > Leptospiria > Leptospirales > Leptospiraceae > Leptospira_A. Next base: position 41,190 of record JAPZTS010000033.1, read on the forward strand.
CATGATGATGGTTTACGCATCGTATTTAAACCAAATAGCCCAGGACTTGAGATAGTTAAATCGACAGTCATCGGTGGTGGCGGTGAATTTGTGAGCTTAGAGGCACCTGCAAGATTAATCGCATCCACTTCTCCGTCTGTAAGTAATGGTTCTCGAATCATACTCTTCGAATCTGCCGAATTAAACGATCTTTATGTGGGATATATTCATGCGAAAAATAAACTCCATCGCTCTAACAAAAATCTAAATCGAATCAAAGATATGTTTGTCCATCGGGTTGCAACGGAAAAAGATTTAGTTGAATCGGAAACTGATTCAGGAAACGATGCCGCAGAACTTGCTGAATTCGAAGGAAAGTTGAGGGCTCAAGGACTAAATCCGAGTGAACTAAGCACGGCCGGTAGCTTAAAAGCTTGGATAATTACAGACGTACCTGAATCTCAAATTTCCACATTAAAGAAGGGAAAAAAAGTAAAAGTAGTTTTTGCTTCTTTTCCAGATGAAGAATTTATAGGAACAGCAGAGGCCATCGGAGATAACGTAGATCCACTCACGAGAACAGCTAAAATGCGTATTATCGTTGTTAACGAGAAATACCGGTTGAAACCCGGGATGTTTGGAGTGGTAAAATTTCCTGAACAAACTGGTGGAGATAGTGTAGTCTTACCTTATACAGCGATTGTAACAGTAGAAGGAAAAAATTATGTTTTTGTAGAAGAACAACCGCTAATTTTTAAAAGACGAGAGGTTGTCTTAGGCATTTCGACGAAAGAAAGAGTTAATATAATCGAGGGCCTTTCTCCTGGAGAAAAAGTAGCCATTCAAGGATCTATCCTTTTAAAAGGACTTAGTTTTGGTTTCTAGAATGAAGAAAGTTCTTTATTGTGTAATCTTTCTCTTTGTGCATCTTACATATTTGCTTTCGCAATCATCGCCCTTTCCGAAAGACAAAAACGGAAAGGATATTGAGCCCGACTGGTCACCCACAAAGAATTCCAATTCAAAAGTTATCGATGATGAAAAACTCAATTCTAAAAGTCTGGATGAAAAAAAATTGCCTAAAGTGACGAATTTCTGGGTTTACGGCGCATCCATAGGATCACCAGCCAGTTTAAATTTTAACCTCGGTTATTATTTTAAAGATATCGTTATTCGAGGATCTGGTGGAGTTTGGGGACCAGATTGGAAAGGTGGACAATTTGATCTAGGTTATTCGTTTTGGAAAACACCTGTTCTTTCTCATAGCATTTCAATCGTTGGTGGATATTTTGAGGTTAATCCTTTTGCTCCAGAAGTTGGGCGAGGCGGTCAGTCTTCTTATCCTACTGGCTTAAATATACCTGGTTACAATAAAAGGGATCCCTCGCAAGAAGATCTTATCATCCGGTCTTATATAAACTCTATCGATCCTAATGTTGGAACATTTCTAGAATACGAGAGTCGTGAAAGACAAAAAGTGCAACTAACGCAGAGATACATTGGACTTACCTACGATTTTCTTTTAGGAAACTTTTTTTTACAATTAGGTGGAGGCGTCGGCCAAGGCGACTATAGGAACCCTCAATTATTGCTTCAAATGGGATACCTTTTCAACACAAGAGAAAACAATGATTAAAAACTTTATTGAAATTGCACTTAAGAATCGAATCACAACCATCATTGCAGCAATTGTTTCCGTTCTTTTTGGATTATGGGCCTGGATCGATATTCGAAAGGAAGCTTACTCTGATATTGCGGATACGCAAGTTCGACTCATAGCAAAATTTCCTGGAAAAGCTGCGGTAGAAGTGGAAGAACGAGTGACTCTTCCTATTGAACGGGTATTAAACGCAATTCCTAAGGTCGCCGTTAGACGATCAAGAACAATTAATGGATTAGTTGTTTTTCAATTCGTATTTGAAGATGGTACGGATGATTACTTCGCACGAATGAGACTCATGGAGCGAGTAGCCGACGCAGATATACCAGAAGATGTTCATCCAGCACTTGGTCCAATGAGTTCACCAGTAGGAGAAATTTATCGTTACGTTTTAGAGTCATCAGAAAACCACACACCTATGGAATTGAGGACGATTCAAGATTGGATCGTTATGCCAAAGATGTTGCAGATTCCTGGAATTGCTGATGTGGTTACTTTTGGAGGATTACCAAAACAATATCATGTTGTAACATCGCCTGACAAACTCATTCGGTACAAATTAACCATTGGGGATGTAATCAAAGCAATTCAAGAAAATAATTTGAATACTGGTGGAAATTTACTTTTACAAGGTGAACAGGGTTTTCCGATTCGATCTCTTGGAGCCATTAGAGATCCAAAACATCTAGAAAATATTGTAGTAAAAACCGTCAATGGTGTACCAGTTTTTATACGAGATTTAGGGTCGGTTGAAATTTCGCACCCCATTCCAAGTGGCGTCTTGGGTTATACCATTCAGAATGATGAAGAGGGCATTATTGATGTCGATTCGTCTGTCCAAGGTTTGGTGGCGATGCGACGATGGGGTGATCCGAATGAAATGGGTGAAAAAATCAGAGATAAGGTAAAAGAAATTAATGAAAACTACCTACCCAAAGGAGTTCAGATCAGAAACACTTATGATAGAACAGACTTAGTCAATTATACACTTAGAACAATTGGAAAAACTTTAATCGAAGGAGTTGTGGTCGTTAGTCTAGTTCTGATATTCTTTATCGGAAGTGTGAGAGCATCATTAGTCGTTGTGGCCACGATTCCTTTTGCCATGCTGTTTGCATTTTTACTTATGAATATGACTGGCATTCCTGCAAGTTTACTTTCATTAGGTGCAATAGATTTCGGAATCATTGTAGATGGCGCTGTAATTATGGTAGAAAATATCATGCGACGTTACAGGGATGCCACGCCCGAAGAAAAATCCCATGGCATATTAGCATTTACTAGAGATGCAGCCTCGGAGGTGGGAACTGAGATCTTATTTTCCATTTTGATAATCATTCTAGCTTATCTTCCTATTTTTTCCTTTGAGCGCATTGAAGGTCGTCTTTTCAAGCCGATGGCATTTACCATTTCGTTTGCTATTTTAGGCGCTCTGATATTTTCGATGGCTGTTATCCCAGTGATAATGTCCATTATTTATAAAAAGTATTTCGAAAGTAAAAATCCAGGACCAATCGAATGGCACAACCCAGTTTATGACTGGATTGAAAGCAGATATAAAAGAATTATCGAGTTCATCGTCGATCGTTCAAAAAAAGCAGTTCGTTATACCTTTAGCCTGGTTACCATTTTACTAGCTATTGGAATGTTCTCTCTCGGAACCGAATTCTTACCAGAGATGGACGAAGGTGGATTCAACATCCGTATTTTTTTCCCAGTTGGAATTTCGCTTCCAGAAGCTCGAAAATTCATGCCTAAAATTCGACAAACTATTTATAAAAATGAACAGGTAAGTGTCGTTTTATCGCAGTTAGGTAGAAATGATGATGGCACAGATCCATTACCACCAAACAGACTAGAAGTTTTAATTGGCTTAAAAGACTACGGTAAATGGAAAGAAAAAATTACCAAACAAGAATTGTTACTTCGTATGAAGAATGATTTAGAAGCGACCCTGCCTGGCGCACGGGTAAGCTTTTCGCAACCTATTATGGATAATCTTTCCGAAGCCATCATGGGTACGATTGCCGATTTGGCAGTTTTTGTCTCTGGTAACGACCTTAAAATTATGCGTGAAATTGGAAACGAAGTACTCAAAGAAATTAAAGAAATGAAAGGTGCGAGTGAGTATGGAATCGAACAAGAGGCAGAAAGTCCACAACTAACAATTAAAATTGATCGAGAGGCAGCCGCAAGATTTGGTATAAATGTTATTGATATTCAGCAAATGATCGAAGCTGCCATCGGAATGCAAAGAGTAAGTACTTTGTACGAAGGGCCATCAGATACGCCTCCTAAAACTCCTGCGAGATTTGGAATTGTTGTTAGGTTTTCTAAGGATTACCGTGCTTCAAAACAAGCAATTGAAAATATGCCAATTATTTCGCCGAAGGGTGAAAGAATCCCTCTATCACAGTTAGCAGACATAGAAGTGATCGATGGACCGACGATGATTTTTAGGCAAGAAGGTCGAAGAGTTGTTACGGTAAGAACAAATATCCGTGGTAGAGATCAAGGTGGGTTTGTTTCGGAACTTCAAAAACGAGTTAAGAAGAAAATTAAGTTACCCGAGGGCTATGAAATTCGATTTGGTGGTCAATATGAAAACTTATCTCGAGTTGGAAAGAAATTAGCCCTAGTAATCCCAATTACAGTTCTTATCATTTTTGGTGTTCTATATCTTTTATACCGAAATTTAAAATATGTATATGTTGCTTTAGCCTGCATACCATTGTCACTCTTGGGCGGAATATATGCACTTTTATTACGAGGCTACTATTTCAATGTGTCTGGTGGTGTTGGTTTCATTTCATTATTTGGTATAGCAACAATGGCGGGCGTTTTATTCGTTTCTCGAACGAATCATCTCTTAATTGAAGAACCAAATATTTCAACTAAAGCCGCAGTTAAGAAGGCAGCTGTAATTCAGCTAAGACCAATGCTTATGACCATGTTACTTGCTTTGCTTGGGCTAATTCCAGCAACCCTAGGAACAGGAGTTGGCTCTGATGTTCAAAGACCCCTAGCAACTGTTATTGTTGGTGGGCTGTTCTCTGCAATGTTTCTTGTTCTAACAATTCTTCCTTCACTGTATTTGGTTGTTGTAGGAGAAAGAAAACCTACAAAAGAAGAATTAGAGGAGCTTAGTCAACGAAAACACATACCTTTCTTAGATTTTGTGGATGAGATAAGCCAGGAACCATATGAAGAAGAATCCGAAAGTGAGCCAACACCAAAAAAGAAAAGGAATACGAAAAAAAGAGGAAAATCGTAAACGGATCAAGGAAAGTTAGGGATTAATTAAATTATAATACTCATTATTTTTCACCGGACGATAGATCTCCTTTAAATTCGAATCGAGGCAGCGGCTACTACAAGTCGCTCCACTCGACTTCTTTGATATTGGTCTGTTTCGAAGACTGAATCCATCGATTCTCTTTGAACGAATTCTAGCCGTAATAAAGAAGGTTGCCAGTTCAGGTAGTCAAAAGTCAGTGTATAACCATTTGTTAAAAATCCATGCTGAGTGCCCGTTTGAACCAACACTTGTTTAGGATCATAAAATCGTTCAAAGCGTAGACTAACACGAAAAATATCCTCGTATCGAAAACTTGCCCAAAATGTTCCATGATACCATTGTTTATAGGATCTGGCTTCTCTGCTGACATAGATAGGAATGCTTGCATTTGCCTGATTCCACCAGGGTTCATAAGAACCAGACTCCTTAGATTTTTGTGAGCCAATGTCACCCGATATCGCAAGAGATAACCAATCGTATACTTTCCATTCTACAATTGTATTGCTATAAAATCTTGTTTGCTTTCTTTCCGAGCTAGGTGCTTCATTTCCTGCAAACTGATTTGCGATAATCGTCAGCTTAGGACTAAAAAAATATTTAAATTGTGTTCCAAAAGATTTATCTTTATTTTGGTCGGTAATATTTTGCCATCCATTCATGACATGAAATTGAAAGTGAAGTTTATCCGAAAAAATTGTAGTGAGTCGAACTCCAGCAGAATAGTACGGAACGTAATCTAATGCCATTGCTCTAGTGTAATTCCAATTTTCAGAGGAAATCCAACTTTCATATCCTATATGTCCTAAATAAATACCTACATCTACCCAAGTGTTCTTGGAGAATTTATAACCTATATAGGCTTCTTGAATATGTTTAACCGAATTTTTATTCGGGCCCACTTCATTTGCGTAGTTTGAATTTACAGAAGTTCCAGCTTGGAGAGCAAGTCGACC
>JAPZTS010000009.1 GCA_027533185.1 Leptospira sp.
AGAAAAACCTAAGTTAGTATCTGCCTCTACACTTGTCCAACTAGCAAGTGGTAGACCACTAAAAAACTTCCAAGACCTTAGGAATGGTCGCGGACTGTACATGGATCTCACTCATGAGATTATCTCCACCCTTGGCATTGAAGAATTAAAAACGGGAGACCCACTTTTGAACAAACGAAATCCTAAAGATTTAGGATTTCAACTCACCCAGAACTTTCGAGACTATGGTTTAATTTTATACGAATACTTTATCACGGATAAAATTGGTCATGCTATGGATTGGAGCAATGCAGAGCGGGTGATTTTCAATTTAGAGGAATTTTTTGCTGGAATTCTAAAGGGAATCGACATCAATCAAGATCTATTGATTGTTTCGAGTGACCATGGCAATATGGAAGACCTGAGTCAAAAAAATCATACAGAAAACCCAGCGGCCACCATCCTTTATGGAAAGGATGCTGACCGCATCGCTGGCAACATACATACATTAGCTGATATTGTTCCAGAAATCTATAAGATTTTCAATCTTACAGAAGACTTAGAAAATATAACTAATAATGAGTTCCTAAAATCTACGAATTAAAACTCCAAATCATTTCCATTTTCTTTAGATTGATGATTAGAGTTTTTGGCACCGAGCGAATCCTCTGAATCATTAACATCTCTGAATTGATCCAAGGATTCTTTTTTCCATGCCATCGCTTTTTCTGTAATCTGGTTTTTAGGGTATTTATCAATTATCGTTTGGAAGACAGATGCTGCATTTTCATACTTCCCTTGTCTAAAGTAAATGGTTCCTTTTTTGTAAAGTCCCGCTTGGTCAAGAGAATAGTCTGAATTCGTTAACAACCGATTGATGAATGTCAAAGATTCTTTTTGTTTTCCCAGTGCATCATAAGCAACTGATATATAATACAATGCTTCCTCTTCCTTTTTGGATCCGGAATTTACGAGTAGTGATTTATTGAAGAGATCAATACTACGGCTGTACTGTTTATTCGTAAATGCTGACTTTGCTTCCTGAAAAACACCGTCTTTATATTCATTCACTACTTTTGCGTCAGGACCTGCAAGTTGCGATTCAACGCCGATGTATTCATCAAATACATCAAAACTTGCCCAGTCCTTTCCTAATTTCTTAAGAGACCTACCCCAACCAATCCTTGCAGAAGTGTTATTTGGATCTTCTTGGAGTGACAAAACATAATTTTTTCGTGCATCTTCAAATTCTTTTTTGGTTAAATGAAAATCACCGAGTGCTAAAAATGCATTAGATCTCAACTTCGGATCAGAGGAAGTTTGCAAAACAGATTCAATATGTGTTTTTCCTTCCGGATCATTTCCGAGTTTTAATAAAAGATTTCCCAAAGAAAAAGATAACAGCTCTTTTTCCTCTGGTTTCAAATCTTTAAATTTCTTTAATTCTTTATAAACATCAAGAGCTGGGTAAAAATCTTTATTCTTTTCCAATGCTCTCGCCAGGTTGTATTTAATTCTAAATGTATAGTCCGAATGTTCAGACTTACTGGAAAGTTCAGAAAAGATTGAAATGGCTTTTTCATTGCTAAGAGAATTCGATTGTTTTATATACTCCTCCCCTTCCTTAATTTTCTCCAAAAGCGAATTTCTTTTTTCTTCCTTCGATTGAACTGTATTCTGATAGTATACCGTTGTTATACCGGCCAAAATAAACATAAGTCCTGTTATAGATATCAATAAACGATTCATAAGTTGCCTCTGTTGGGTTGGTTTAATGCCATATTAGTCCAAAATTCCGTTCTTGCGGGCGAATAGGCTTTTGTTTCCTTCCTCAATAGATACTTGAGTGCCTTTTTCGATTCCCCTATTTTCTGATACGATACACCTAAGAAAAAATAAGCCTTGCCCCTTAGGTATTCATTCGGGTTTCGTTTTAAATACTCTTCAATTCTGTAGACAGCAGTTTCATACTTTTTATTGAATACTGTCTCCCGAATGATTCGATTCAAATCCGTCTGTCCTAAATCGTACTCAACAGTTGCGAATTTTTCTTCCTTGTTATCCCTTGACTCTTCCCGAGTAACATCCATTTTAGTTTGGTCCGCGGGCGAAACATAGTGTTCATTGGTATCCTTTTTAGCTTCCTGTTTTTTTGTCTCATTGTCAGCCAAGGTAACGGGAGCCTCTTCAGGCGTTTCAAGATTTCTATCAAATTCATATCTAAAAAAAGACACATTCTCTCTCAGATTAAAATCTTCGGGTATTGAATTTGATTTCGCTGTGATTCCAAAATAGAGATCCTCAATTTCTTTCAATTCTTTGATAAAAAAGTTTGTCTTGGGATGAGATATAGAAGCAACTTTTACAACAGAACCAGCTCCAAACGATGATGGTCCTTTATCCAATGGTTTTGTTGAGGCATATATCGTATAGATCGTACTTTCATCTGCTTCCTCCGCGCGAATCCAACTGATGACCGCGCCCTTACCAACGCGTTCATAACCAACACCGCGTACATGCATGGTACCTGGAGCATCTACCTCAGGTTTGACTTCCCGCACGGGTTCAGAACGCGTAGTTGGTTGAGTCTTCGGTGTTTCTTCCAAGATAACTTCCGCTGAGGTTTTGTTTGGTTGCTTGATGTAAAAAACACGGATCGTAGATTTTTTATCTTCTAAAGGGAGAGACTCTTCGCCTCCGACTTGTTTTACGGAGACACCATAATAAATAGTTCGGGATTGAGTTAAATCCTGATCCAAAAATGTTAGCGATGGATGGCTTACTTCAACTAACTTTTCTGCACGTTGCATTAGCGGCAAGCTCGTTAAAGGCGAATTCGAGCGGTAAACCGTGTAGATTGTTCTTCCTGCAGTTGCACCGACGGGCGGAGTCCAATTCAATCTTACATTATTCCTTTCGATAGTTGCGGACAGTTCAGAAACTCCGCCAACCAGTGGCATAAAACTGGCATCACCAGGAAAGGCTGGAAAATCAGATGAAACAGGTAGCGATGCTTCATCTTCTATGATTGTAGGAATTACTGTGTAATTTTGATTCGCAAAAAGTTTCACCTCTCTTTTGCGCACATCACCCACCATAACAATCGCATAGAAATAGGTTCCAGGTTTTAGATTGTAATCAAAATGATTACGCATTCCACCTAGACCAGTAGATCTGAATCTACCGAGTGAATCAGCTATGTATAATTTCTCAGGAGTATCAATAATGGAATTTGATCTAGCAATGATGATTTCACCTTCTCCTCTGGGAGGCTCCCAGTCCAATCGAATGGATTTTTTGTCGGGAAGAAGTGAGGATCTAAGAACTTTGATTACGGTGGGATTTTTCCCCTCATCAAAATTTATTTCGGAATGGATTGGGTACAAAAATAACAATCCAAAGAGAAAACAAATTCGAAGGGAGAATTTCATATATAGATTTTCGGTGGTGGAGTTACTCGAATTGAATTTTTCTATTGTACTTTCCTAGCTTTTCTCTTAGTTTTGACATAATGTCGGAAACAGACTATTATAGATCTATCAAATACCAAGAGTATCTGATGTCGAGTCATAGAAGAGAGGTCTGTCCTCCCGAAGACGTATATGCATTTTTCAATTGGAAGGGGCTTACCAATCTTGTTGATTTTGGATCGGGACTTGGATTCTATTTTACAGAATTCCGGAAGTGGTTTCCCCATGTTTGGATTTGGGCAGCTGAATGTGAACAGGAGGTCATCGACAGAATCCTGAGGCGAAAGCTCCTGGAGGGAATTGAACAACTTACTCCCTTTCATATGGATAAGTCTGACCATCCCCTGCTTCCCGAATGGATTCCGGTTCCCGAGATTATTTTTGCTTCGCTCTCTCTCTCAACCTTTCCGAATCCAGGACTTGCCATGGATGGTTTGATTCGATCCATGAAGGCCGATGGTCGATTGTTCATAATAGATTGGGCAAAGACGGAATCAGGATTTGGACCCAAAATCAATGAAAAGATTTCTTTAGATAAGATGAAGTTTCTTGCGGAAGATTACAAATTAGATGTCGTTAAATCCGGACGAATCTCCGAATTCTTTTACGGAATGGAAGTGAAGGCTAGTAGTAAGTTTGTCTATGGGTATTATGATTTAAAGGAAGAAGAGGATGAAGATTCGGTAGTATTTAAGATTTAAATACGAAATATAGAGACCAATTGAGCCTTCTTATACCTTACCTGGTATGTGGAGCGAAGAACAACTAAAGATCATTCAATCAAACGAAAAAACGATCCAAGTCATTGCTGGTGCGGGTTCTGGAAAAACAGCAACAATGGTTGGTTTACTGGAAGAACGTGAAAAAAATTCACAGTTTCGACCAGATAAAACCTTGGTGATCACATTTACTAAAAAAGCAACAAAGGAATTTAAAGATCGGTGTCTAAAAAAAAATCTTTCGAATCAATATAGAATTTCTACTTTCCACGCTTTTTGCTTTCGTATCCTGAAGAAATTTCATTCTGCTTATAAGTCAAAAACTCTTAAACTTTTACCTGAAAATCTAAAATGGAAGGAGACCAAAAGTTTTTTCCATCCCTATAGGTTTGTCATTGGTGGGATTCCATTCCCAGTGTTATTGAAAAATAAAGGAAAAGAGTTTAAAAAAATATCAGAAGATTTATACATTCGATATGTAAATTTTCTAAAGAATTATAAGTTACAACATTCCTACTTTGAGTTGGAGGATATCTTAGAAGATTTTAAAGAATGCCTTCTATGCAGCCCAGATTTACTGGATTCGTTGAGATCTAGTATTCAAAGCGTCATCGTTGATGAATTCCAAGATACAGATCCCGTGCAATTAGAAATTTTAAAAATAATGAATCCCTCTTCTTTAGTTGTGGTTGGAGATGATTGGCAGGCTATCTACGGATTTCGAGGAGCGGACCCATGGCCATTTTTAAACTTCGAATCTTATTTTCCTGACGTAAAAAAATTCTATCTTTCAACTAACTTTCGATCCGTGAGGGACATCATTTTGCACTCACAAATCCCGATACTTAAAAACAAATTTCAAATTCAAAAAAAGATTCTAAACCACAGAAAAGATATTGGCATCTTTCAGGTCATAACAGTTTCAAAAAACACAAACTATCTAAGCGATTATTACAATGATTTACCCAAGGATACAACTGTTCTTGTTCGAACCAATTTTAGAAAACATATCTGGAAAACCTCTGGGGTTTCAGAATCAAAGATATCTACGATTCATAGCGCCAAAGGTTTAGAATATCCGTCTGTTTTGGTAGATTTAACGGCAGGATGGGGAAAAGCAAAAGATGTAGATATCGAAGAAGAGCGGAGGATCCTATACGTGGCACTTTCTCGTGCTGAAACGTCTCTTTCTGTCCTTGTTCCGGAAAATCCTAAAGATGGCGACGTATCTAAAGAGTTTGCTACTTATTTTCAGAAGCGGGAGTTCCTACCAAAACTAGCTTTACGTCTCTTTTCCATTTGATGATATGGTTCTATTCTTTGGGGGATTAGCTCAGTTGGTTAGAGCGCTACCTTGACATGGTAGAGGTCACTGGTTCGAACCCAGTATCTCCCAAACCAAATGGATACCAGCCGATGAAACACGCCAGGCCCCAGGAAGAGACCTTCCTAACCATTTATTTCCTTCTTTTTTCCCTTCTGTCCTATTTTGTCCTTTTCCACACGGATTCTAGTTCCGGTTGGAAATTTTTTAACCTCACTATTTTATACCACCTTACATTTAGTATATTTACGTACACCTTCCGATTATTTACTCCATTTCAGATTTGGAAATTTTTACTACCTCTTTCGATACTCATGGTGTTTCCCGATTGGTTTTTATCAGCAGTTCTAAAGATACTAGTTTTTCCAGAAGATGGATTTTATAAAATAGGAACTGTTTCGGGTTATATGGCAGGCCTCTGGTCAATCCCACTTTTTTTTACCGTTTACACTGGTCTAAAATTGGAAGAACGATCTGTTTCAATCATCGGTACCTGTTTCTGGGTAGGAATTCTTTCGCTTGCGATCTTCGGTGGATCAGAGGCAACCCTTTGGACCTTGGGCTCTTGGTATGCAACGGGAGTAAAAATGTGGAACCATATTGCTCTCTATGTTTTGATTCCTGAGTTGATCCTTGGAGTCACTGCCTATCTCGCCTACCAAGGATTCCATGAATCTCCCTTTCTCTTTCGACTTGGGATTCAGTTTTTGATTATGATTCTTTACCTAGGAAATTTAGGATTTTTCTATCTTCTCATTGAAAGGATTTTTTAAACCACAGTATAGCTTTGTTAGGTTGGGGTTCGTTCTAATTGGTTGCGTGGAGTGAACTTTGGGGAGTTTTCTCTTCCCAAGCTCTAAACAGATTTACAAAAGAGATTTGGCTATTTAGTGATTCGATTGCAATGGGATACTAACTCCCAGGTCAAAAGATTCTCGGATACCTTCAGTTCCAAATTCTGGCCCCCTACGCAAAAGAAACCCTAGAAATGCTTGTTTTTTCCATCCCTTTTGGAAGTTTAGATGGATATGCTTCGATCCTTCAGAAGGCTTGGTTTTCTGATTTTTTTCTCTCTGTTTTCGTTTCTTTTTCTTGAATTGTTTTTGAATTTTGCAAACCCACCTGCTCTACGCTACTACCGAGATGTAAAACTATTGCATGCATACCATCCCGAATATGGTGTAACTCTAGCTGCCAATGAAAATCGATTTGTACGACACTATGCAGACCTTTGGCAAGGAAGATTTACGACAAATTCTCTTGGATTGCGTGGTAAAGAGGAACCAAATCCAAATCTACCCAAGCTCGTGTGCCTAGGAGATAGTATGGTAATGGGTTTTGGTGTATCCGATGAGGATACGTTTTGTTCCCTTTTGAATGGAATACAGATTAAAGGCAAAACCTATCAAAGTTTAAACTTTGGTGTGGATGCATACGGCTCTATGGGTTCCTACAAACGTCTGCTTGATATGTCCGAAAAAGTTTCAGATATACAGGAAGTCCTTTTTTTTGTTTCACCTAATGATTTTACAATGCCAGAAGAGTTGCGTGCCCAAGGAATTTTGCCAGATGATGAATCAGATGCTTTACATGAGAATGATTTGGTCTGGAAAAAAAATTTTAAAACTCAATTTGAGTTAACAAGGGTTTCCTTTTTGATTCATGCTCTAAAACTTGCCTATGAGCAGACTAAAGTAAAACTTTTGATCACCAAATACTCCATTCTAACAGACCTTAGTGTATTTATAAGCCATCCATTTCGTTATTTTCACGACAGTTTTTTCCTGCCGATAAAACAAGAAAATTGTAATCCAAAAGAATCAAATTTTGAATGCCCAGGTCCAGTCCCCGGAATCCAAATAACTTGCACAGACAAACCAGATGAACCATCCAGTTTGCCTCCTCTTGGCGAAACAACGACAAGAGCATATGATTCCATGATCACACTCGCAAAAGAAAAAGGCATAAAACTTACACCTGTTTTTTTGCCCATGCAAATTGAGGAAGTGTATTGTCGACAGCTCGGAAAATTCAATTCATTGGGAAATTATGCAACAAGAGCAAAATTGTATTTTGAATCAAAGGGTGTTAAAACGATCGATCTTCTCCCGAACACCGACCAGATGTGTGGAAGAACCTTCGTTACAAAAGGAATTCAAAAAAAGGCGGTGATCCAAGACTACTACATCCCGGGCGACGGTCATCTAACGAAAATTGGAAATCTATGGGCAAAAGAGTCCATCGTTAAGGAGTTAACAAAATAATGCTCTTTAATTCCGTACACTATCTTCTCTTTGCACCTATTGTTATATTCTTTTATTTTTATTTTCCAAAGAGATTCCAATCCATTCTTTTATTTGTAGTTAGTTTGTATTTTTATGCTATCTTTCGTATTCCTTTTTTAGCATTACTTGTATTTTCTTTTGTGATTACAAAATATTCTGTGGACCGAATGGAAATTTCATCCAATCGAACCGGACGGACTCTTTGGTTAAACGTTGCTATTTGGAGCAATTTGGGACTACTTTTTGTTTTTAAGTATCTAGATTTTTCTATTAAAGTTTGGAACCAGACCTTTCAGTTTACCCCTTGTGATCCAGGATTTGTTCAAAAATCGGGAATCTTACTCCCAATGGGAATTAGTTTTTTCACCTTACAAGCTGTATCTTATGCGGTTGATGTATATAAAGGAGTAGTTGACCGAGCTAAATCAATCTTTCACTTCGGTCTCTTCATTTCTTTTTTCCCGCAGCTAGTAGCGGGTCCCATTTTACGAGCAAGTGATGTACTCCACCAGTTCTTAGAGCCAAAAGAGTTTCAATGGGAAAATTTAAAAAAGGGAATTAAACAGCTGTTTTGGGGCATTTTTAAAAAGACATTCATTGCAGATCCAATTTCTTATGTTATAGATCCAATATACAATTCTCCTGCCGAATACAATTGGGTAGGAATGTGGGTTGCAGCATCTTTTTTTGCAATCCAAATCTACTGTGATTTTTCAGGTTACTCTGATATTGCAATTGGTACGGCTCGGATATTAGGGTTTCATATTCCTAAAAATTTTGACAGACCCTTTTTATCCGGAACTCTTAGCGAACTTTGGAGAAGGTGGCATATCTCATTTTCCTCTTGGCTCCGAGATTATGTTTATATCTCTCTTGGCGGCAATAGAAGAGGAGAGGTTTTTGCTTACGTCAATCTATTCTTAACAACATTTGTATCTGGAATTTGGCATGGTGCCGATTGGACTTTTGTTCTTTGGGGAACACTCCATTCCACAATGATGGTAATCGAAAAGTTTGTATTTAAATTCAAAACGATTAAAAACTTTTGGGACTCGGTTCCTAGATTCATCCAGCCCATTTATCCACTAGGCATCTTTGTGCTTTCTTGTTTTTTCTTTCGAGCCAAACCAACTCCAGAAGTAGAGACAGGACTTCAAATTGCGACAACTATGATTGAACGCGCATTTACAGGTGCAAGTGGATTGTTTCCAAATATCGATTGGAACTTGTATGCTTTAATCGGAATTCTATTCTTTGTGGATATCGTTCAGAACCAAAAAGAAGATCGATTTGACTACATAACAGAAAATCCGTATATATTGTATCCTTTCTGCATCATCATGTATATAATTGCGTTCATCGTTTACAGTGTAACTGTCTCGAGTCCTTTTTTATACTTCCAGTTTTGAGGGGAATGATTCCGTCACTCCCCATGCTTTGTTCTAAATCTATTTTTGATTCAAAACTATTTAGAATTCAACTTTCGGTGCGTCTTTGATCGTATCTTCATTCTCAACAGTAAATGTTGGTTTTGGTGAATACCCCATTGCCTTCGCTGTCAAAAGTTGGGGAAACTGTCTGATATATACGTTGTAATCTTTTGTCGCACGGATGAATCGGTTTCGAGCAACGGTCGTTCGGTTCTCGGTTCCTTCTAATTGCGCCATTAAATCGGCGAAACGAGCATCCGACTTCAATTGTGGATAGTTTTCTTGGATCATTAAAAGCCGAGAAAGAGCAGATCCTAGTTGACCTTGAGCCTTATTGAATTCTTGGAATTTGTCAGGATCGTTGATCAGCTCAGGACTAGCTTGGATAGAACCAATTTTTGCCCTTGCGTCCGCAATTCCCATCATAATCTCTTTTTCTTGATTCGCAAATCCCTTCACGGATGATACGAGGTTAGGAACCAGGTCCGCCCTTCTTTTGTATTGGTTGAGAACTTCAGCCCAAGATGCTGTGACTTCCTCGTCAAGTTCTTGGATTTTATTATAGCCACAATTGGAAACGAGGCCAGCGAAGAGTAAGAACAGTAAAGTTTTTCGTACGGTCTGTATCATTTGCATTTTTTACCTACATATTAGAGTCTAGGCAAGTGAAATTCGAAAAAAATTAATATCGATAGGCTTTCGTTTTTTGGACCCAATCTGCTTCTTTCTCTTCCAAATAAATATCCAATGAAGATTCACTAGATGAACCTGCCAAATAGTCTAAAAGAAATCTATCGCCGACTAAAAGCTCAATCGCAGGTTTGTCCGATCTAAATTCGTAAACACCCTTTAAAAATTCAAATTCCCTTGGGAAGAGGTCGACCATTTGCCGTATAAAAAACAGAGTAAAACGTAGGGAATGGAACTTTTTAGGTTTATCAATGATAAGCTGGTATCCCTCGCAGATTTGGTCTTTGAATTTATGGAAGGTCGGCAAAAACCGAAGGGGCCTCAGATGGAATTTTCCCACTTGGTGCTGGCTCATCCGGTTTTCTAACTCCTTTTTCTGTTTCCCAAGGATATAGGGTGCTCCAAAAATTTCAAAAGGTTTGGTGGTACCCCGTCCTTCGGACAAATTTGTGCCTTCTAAGAGACATTGCCCTGGGTACACATAGCAAGTATTTTGTGTTGGTATATTGGGAGATGGAGGAACCCATTCAAACTGAGTAACCTTTTTTGGGTGAATGATGCCAACGGGAACAACGATCAATTCTATTTTTAGATTTTGGCTTTCATTATAGTATGTCAAAAGGCCACCGGGAGTAAGGCCATGCCTATGCAAAACACCCGAAACGCCAACGAAGGATTCAAATTCGGTTTGTAAGGGAGATCCCTCTACTTGGGTTCCAATTGGATTGGGAGAATCGATGACAATTACAATCGGAGCCTTACTACCTTCTTGTTTCATTCTAGAAATCTCGAGAATCATATAGTACGCAGTAGTAAGAAAGGTATAATAGCGCGAGCCAACGTCTTTTATATCGATGATCAGAAGGTCTAAGTTTTGAAGACTTTCTCTGGGTGGTATCAGGCTTTTTTCTTCATCACCGTAAAGGTTGATAATTTTTTTATCACCAAAAATGTACTTCAAATCTTCCCCGCTAACTTGGTCTTGGAGTTCCGCAAACAATCCATGCTCTGGTAAAAAAAAAGTCTCTAAATTAAATATCTGTTCGTAGTAATTAAAATGATAGTCGTGATTTAAGCCAAAAGCACTTTGGTTTGTCAATATTCCTGCACGGCAACCGGCTAATTTTTGAATATTCTTAATAAATTTCATAGCTCTTTGCGAATAGTCTTTTTGGCAACTAACGCCTCTTTCCATAGTTTTGATATCGCCGAAGAATCCAATTCTTTGTGAGGATGGAATGCTTCAATCATCGAATGAAGTTTTTTTTCAAAATCTAAAAGTGAATTGTAGATAAAACCCTGGTTCTCTTGGAAAATAGAAACCCACATATCTATGTTTGTTCCAGCAATTCTCGACATATCGCGAAATCCACCACCTGTGATCGGTTTGTCGTTCTTTGTTATTTCTTGAAAGGTTGCAGGATTTGCCGCCGCGATAGAAACAAGAATGGAAGAAACTATATGTGGGAGGTGTGATAAATAGGCAAGGGTTTCATCATGCGTTTTTGCATCCATAATCGTCGTTCGCATGGAAATCATTTTCCAAAACTCATCTACAAAACGAAGGGCCGATTCATTCGCATGATCTGGAGGGCACAATATACAGAGTTTGTTTTTATATAAGTCGGGAACAGATGCGCCAGGTCCAAAATTTTCCGAACCACACATAGGATGGGCAGATATGTAATTGTGCATTTCGGACTTAAAATGTTTATCAACTGCCTCGACCAAAGTCAATTTCGTAGAGCCCAAGTCCATAAAAACAGTTTCCGAATTTTTAGGAAGATTCGGAATTTTTGATAATATGGAAGTAACAGGCGTCGAAAACACAACTAAGTTATAACCCTTATATCCAAAATTCTCACCTAATTCCTGTTCTAAAAACACTACATCTGCCAACTTAGATTCCAGTATTGTTTTTTTTGAACGATCCGTACGTACGACAGCATGAACTATAACATTGGGGAAGGATTCTCGTATGGCCAAGGCGAGTGATCCGCCCATAAGACCCATTCCATAGATTAAAACTTTTTCTAGTTTCAAGAGAACTTTCCAAAAGTTGGATAAGATCCTAAAAATTTATACCGATTGCATTCGTTTTGAATATCTCTCAGGAGTTTCGAAATTTTTGGCTCCTCTTTGTGACCTATGAAATCTACAAAAAAATGATATTCCCATAAATTCATTTTTAATGGTCTCGATTCAATTTTTGTTAGATTTACATCTGCTTCATTGAATGTTTTTAAAACAGTAAACAAGGATCCAGTTTTATTAGGAATACTGAATACAATGGATGTCTTATCTTCCTTTGTTTTTGGACACTCTGTTTTTCCAATGACTAAAAATCGCGTTGTGTTTCCTGCGTAGTCTTCAATCGCTTCGCTTAGGACCTCTAAACCATAAATTTCGCCTGAGATTTTAGAAGCAATCGCAATACCGTCGGCTTTCTCTGATACAATTTTGGCCGCCATTGCTGTCGAAGATGTCTCTATTATTTCTGCATGTGAAAGATTAGCAGAAATCCAATTTCGGCACTGTTCATTCCCTATCTTTATGCCATAAATTCGTTTTACTTTGGAAAAATCTCTTTCAAAACCTAACGCGCAAAACGATATTCTTTTATAACTTTCTGAGTAAATTTTTACGTCTGTCTCGAGTAACATATCCAAGGTGGAGCTAACCTGCCCCTCTGTTGAATTTTCGACAGGAACTACACCATAATCTAAAACACCCGATTCCACAGAACGAAAGACATCTGGTATTGTGTTTTGTGGGACGGCCTCAATCGAAGATCCAAATTTGGATCGAAGAGACTCGTGCGAAAAACTCCCTTCCGGTCCTAAAAATCCAACTTTGAGAGGGTGTTCTAGTGCAATTGTTCCGGACATCATCTCTCGGTAAATGGCACGAATCACAGAGGCAGGTAACGAACCTTTAGAAAGTTTTGTGACTTTTTCATAAACATCTTTTTCTCGATCTGGTCTGTAAATTGGCCCGCCTGATTCCTTTTTTACAAGGCCAATTTCCTTTGCATACTCTGCTCTTTTTTGAATCAAATCAATGATTTGTCCATCCAGTGCATCAATCTCAGTTCGGAGTTTGTTTAAAGTTTCTTCGTGCGAACTCATAAACTTTCTTCTTTTAACTCTTCTGGAAGTAGATTTGTATCGAATTCTGGATTCATTTCCGTTTCATCCGAGACAACGATTGAATCAGGTGAGAATTCTTCAAATCGGAGTTCCTTAACTTCCACTGGTGTTGGTAAATCCGCAAGTTTACTCAAACCAAAATGCAATAAAAATTCATTGGTAGTTCCATAGAGAGTTGGCCTACCAGGGACTTCCTTTTGGCCTACAGCTTTTACTAATTTTTTTGAGATAAGACTTGCTACCATCGCACGGGAGGACACACCTCTAATTTCATCTAACTCAGTCAAGGTGACAGGTTGTTTGTAAGCAATGATTGCGAGTGTATCTAAAGTTCCTCGAGAAAGTGTTTCTCTTTTTTTGTCTTTAAATATCTGGGATAGAACATCACTATATTTTTGGTTGGTAATAAATTGGTATCCACCAGCGATCTCACGTAGTAAAAATCCTCCCTCTTTTTCCTGGTAGTCGAGAATCAACTCATCTAGAATTTCACGAAGTTCTGGTTTTTCCAAACCTGTTGATTTTGAGAGACTGGAAAGCTTTACAGGATCGGAGGATAAAAATAGCAGAGCCTCAATGAGGCCTTTGGTATAAACTCTGTCTTCCAAACTTAAATCCTAACAATCTTTATTTCGCCAAATACGGAGTGTTGAACGACCTTACAAACCCGTATTTTTACAATCTCTAACACTGCAAGAAAGGCAGCTACGATTTCTTTCTTTTCAGGATTTGGAACCGAAAAGAGATCTAAAAAATGAATCTCACCTCGTAATGATATTAGGTTTTGAAGGTACTCCATTTTTTCTTCGACGGAGTATTGACTGATTCCCTCGTAAATCGGAATCTCTTCTTCTATATTCGAAGCTTCCGTTTCTAATATCGAGTTAAAGGCACTGATGAGATCAACGAGGCTCACATCCAGCCATGCTTCCGTCTCTTCCAATACCTGGTTGGTATCTCTTGTAAACATCCCTGCAGTAATTTTATCCAATTCTGCAAGTCTTTGCCCTGCCATCTGGAACTTTTTATGCTCTAGCAGTTTATCCACAAGTTCCTTGGGAAGCGGAGGTTCATAATCCTCCTCTTCGAAGCCTGGGTCAGGAAGAAGTGCCTTCGATTTCAAATAAACCAAATGAGCTGCCATAACCGCAAACTCAGAAGAAAGTTCTATGCTGAGGGACTGACTGGTTCTTAAAAACTGGATAAAATCTGAAGTAATTCTTGAGAGGGAAACTTCAAAGATGTCCACTTTGTAACTATCAATTAAAGACCATAGGACTGTTAACGGCCCTTCGGTCAAACCTCCGTCCTGGTTGTTCCACCGGACGACAAATTCCGGGGTATTTGACATTTTACAAACCTAAGGCTTTTGCTGCGGCTTGTTGGAGTCTTTCTGGTGGGAAGGGTTTTACAACAAAATCCTTTACACCCATTTTAATTGCTTTTGCAAGAAGGTCTTCTTGACCAAGAGCCGTTACCATAATGATCTTAGCACTTGCATCAAACTTTATAATTTCTTTAGTAGCTTCGATCCCATCCTTTTCACGCATTGTTATATCCATTGTCACTAAGTCAGGTTTGAGATTTTTATACTGCTCAACGGCGATATTGCCATTCTCAGCTTCGCCAACTATCTCATGCCCCGCACCGACTAACGCGTCCTTTACCAATGTTCTCATAAACTTTGCATCATCTACTACTAATATTCTAGCCATTTTAGTTCCCTCTCAACTTCAACAAATCCAACATTTTTGGTACCAATTCCTCTAAAGGAAGTACAAAATCAATTCCGCCTAATTCCACTGCAACTCTGTTCATTCCGTACACCACGGAGGTCTCTTCGTTTTGAGCAAGTGTAACACCACCTGCTTTGTGTATATTCGCTATCGCATGTGAACCATCTTTTCCCATCCCAGTCATAATGACTGACATTAGGTGGTTTGCTCCATAATTTTCGCTTAATGAATCAAATAATACCTCAATAGAAGGTCTGTGCCCATTGACATGGGCAGATTGGGAAAGCTCTATAAATCTGTCCTTGCCCCTAGTGACTACTTTCATTTGGTGGTCACCAGGTGCAATGTATGCATGACCGGCTTTGACGAGGTCTCCTTGTTCTGCCTCTTTCACATCTAACTTTGACAGAGTATTCAATCTCTCTGCAAAAGCCTTTGTAAATCCTGCGGGCATATGCTGCACAACGAAAACAGGTTTATCAAAGTTCGCTGGAAATGCAGTAAATACAGACTGCAAAGCCTTTGGACCGCCCGTAGAAGTACCTATTCCGATAGCATCCACTCGGTCAGCTTTTTGAAAACTTTTATTTGGAGGTCGCTCCGTTCTTTCTGTGCGAACCGATTTAGGAATACCTCGAGAGTCAATAAATCCACGAATTTTTGTGGCGATTACCCCGGCGATGTCCTCAGGGGAAAATTGGTATCCGCTGGATGGTTTGGGAACAAAGTCAATCGCACCAAGCTCCAAAGCCTTAAATGTTGCATCTGCCCCATGTTGGGTAAGAACGGAGAGCATAATCACTTGCGAGGGGAGTCTCTTTTTTTTAATTTCAGCAAGCGCAGTTAACCCATCCATGATGGGCATTTCAATATCTAAAATAATAAAGTCTGGCTTTAACTTCTCTGCGATTTCAACGCAATCAATACCGGTTTTGCCACTAGCAACGATATCAAACTCTTCTCTCTTAGTTAACGCATCACTCAGAATATTGCGAACGAGCAGGGAGTCGTCAACGATCACTAAACTAGGTTTTTCTTTCATGTTTTGTGAAGGAGATCCATGAGTTCATCAAAATCGGGAAGGAAAACCAAAACGCCGATTAGGTTACTTCCTTGGTGGTTGAATTCCGTGTGCATGGACAAAAACTTTGTCCGTTCGGGTTTCACAATGTCTATTACTTCCATAAAACTACCTGTGATCATCTCAGGAACAGAGGGAAGAATCTCCTTTTTCATTTTATTAGACAAAGAATTCATGACACTCGAACATACGATATTGGAAATTTCCGAAAGCACAGATACCATGTCTTCGGAGAGTTTCATACTACTGCCTTCTTGGAACTTTGCTTCTTCAGAGCCTAACAACTCTTTTGCAATTTCGGTTCCATTATCCTCAGAAAACATCATCAAAAGGTTTCCATTCAAATCACCAGTCATCCTGATCTTCATACCAAAAAATTGATCCATGGAAAACCGAAACTCTTTAGCAAGCCCTTCTCTGTCCGTAACCGTTATCTCTGGAATAAACAACTCGACTTCTTTGCCGACTAACTGAGATAATACGACTCCAGCATTCATCATTCCAGTGTTTACGATATTCTCAAGTTTTTTGATATCTTTTGTAGACATTACCTCAGATATCTCACGGGACGGATTTTTAGTAACGGAATTGAGTCGCTGCTCTTTTTGTTCAACAAAACCCTTTATGATTTCAGCTGCTTGATCCCGTTCTATTTTGGAAACATGTTCCACCTGTGTAACTTCTTCGAGCCGATGGATCTCATTTTCTATTTTTTTAGGTAGCGATCCTACCAAAGCGCCATCCGCAACAACAATCTCATTTGTAACAATCTCTGTTGTGATTTTTTGATTTGTAGTTGGCTCTTCAGCAAACACTTCCTCTTTAGGAACGATTACATGTTTTTCTGCCTTTACTCTTTCTTTCTTTAACCGTGACTTATCTTTTGAATGCAACTCAGCAAGTTTGGCATTGTATCGGTTTGTAGAATGATTGGATTTAAAAATCAAGTCTGAATCAGACATCTCTAAAGAACGAATGGCAGAAGTTCTCTTCATTTGTTCCCCGGTGATCAAGGTATCGGACCAGTCGGTTTTATCCGCTGCAATCTCAACAAGGCCTGGGATATCAAGAACTAATATGATAGTTCCATCTCCCATGATCGTTGCACCAGTTAAACCTTGAACATCTTTGAAATTTTTGCCTAAAGACTTAATCACGGTTTCATGTTTACCGATCAAATCATCTACCATAAAACCTAATTTTCTCGTTTTATAATTTACGATTACGACTGGGACCTCTGTGAGATCTGTTTTATCCGCCAGATTTAAAATTCGATTCAACCGGTATATTGGCAAAACCTCACCACGAAGGTTTATTATCTCGTGACCTTCCAGTGTTGTAATTTGATCTAAATTTACTTTGATTGTTTCTGAAACTTCTGATAGAGGAAATGCATATACTTCTTCTTCCATAATCACAAGGATCGATGGAATGATTGCAAGCGCCTGTGGGAAAGATAGAGTGAATGACGAACCCTTACCTTCTTCTGAATGGATCAAAATTTTTCCTTTAAATTCTTCTATCAATTTATTTACAACATTCATCCCAACTCCACGGCCGGAAATGTCCGAAATCTTATCTGCTGTGGAAAAGCCAGGCGCAAAAATGAACTGATAGATATCTGACTCAGATAGTGAAGCTGCATCTGCCTCAGTCACTAAATTTCGTTCGATTGCTTTTTTTAATATTTTTGCTTTGTTAAGTCCGCGACCATCATCCCGTATCTCTACTAAGATGTTGGATCCTCCTTGGTATGCATTAAGTTCCACAGTACCCTCTTCTGGTTTTCCAGAAGTTCGTCTTTCGTCAGGCGTCTCTATACCGTGGTCAACAGAATTGCGTATCAAATGAATGAGAGGCTCTCCAATGGCATCAATCACCTTTTTATCTAGTTCCGTGCTTTCGCCGCGTAGTACTAGATTGACTTGTTTGCCAGTTTCTAAAGAAAGGTCTCGTATAAGTCTCGTAAAACGATTAAAGACAGAACCAATCGGAACCATTCTGATATTCATGATTCCTGTCTGTAAGTCTTTTGAAATTCGATTGATTTGGTCAATTTTTCCTTTCAATTCGTTAAACAAGGAATCTTCGCCAAATTGAAGCACTAAGTCATCGTAGATTTTTTGAAATCCTGAGTTGGTGATTACAAGTTCACCGACATTATTCATCAATTGGTCCAGCTTGTCCGATGAAACCTTGATGGTTCGCATAACAGCTTTCGACTCTGAAACAGCCTTTTCAAAGTTTCCATTTTGTTTGATCGGAGACTTTTCTTCCGCATGAAGTTCCGATTCTAAAGGAGAGGAGGTTGGCGCTTCAATCGGAGTCAATGTCTCCACTTTTTTTTCCAAAGCTTCCATCTCTGTTTCCGGTGGAACAAAAGTCGAAACATGAATCTCTTCCACCATATCAATATTGCACTGACTGTGGAGATCAGATTCGCTAAGCTTTGTTGCTACAACAAACTCTAATGCAAAATTTCCCTCACCTTTATCTAAAGCATCTTCTGTAGGATTTGAGAAAACAACCACTCCGGATTGTTTGACCGATTGCAGAATCAAAAGCAATCGCAGGTTTTGCATCGGTGTATCTGACTTTAACTTGAGTTTTACGTGAAAACTATTCTTCGCCGATCCATCATGGAGAGTTTGTCGAAGTTCCGATAACTCTTCCTCATCAAGATTTACACCGTTTTTAGAATCTGCAACTTGGGTTTGTAGCTTGGCTTGAGATGGATCTAATGAGTGACCCCTCTCATAGTCCTGAAGTTTTTCGATCATCTCAGGGAATGGAGTCTCGATTTTTGTTCCCTGTGCAACTCCTTCAATCACTGATTTGATCAAATCAAAACATTCAAACAAAAGATTAACTAGAGTTACATTTATTTCAATATTGCCTTCTCTAATTTTTTGGAGAAGGTTTTCCATTGTGTGTGCCAGATCCGAAAGATTGTAGAGACCCACAAAGGCAGAGGAACTTTTTAGTGAATGTGCAGCGCGAAAGATATCATTTATGATCTCTGGATTTTTTTGATCCTTTTCAAGTCTCACTAAATTGGCATTTAGTTCTTCAATTTGGTCTTCAGACTCTTCGAGAAAAACTTCTGTGTATTCACCTAATATTCCAGCCAATGTTTTACCCTTACTTTCCTAAGTTTTTGTAGAAGATATAAAATCGACTACTTGCTCTAAATCCAAATTCAAAATTAAGTTTTGATCATGCCGAGAAACGGATTCGATCATCTTACTGTAGTTTAATGACAAATCGTCGACTGTATAACTGATAAGGTCTTTTTGAATTTTTACAACCTGTTTAACTTCATCCACTAAAATGCCGATTCGTTTCTCATCTAACACGACGACAACGATTCTAGAAATTGGGTGAATCAATGTATCCTCACCATTGAATCTTTTTTTTAGATCTACTATTGGAATAATCTCCCCTCGTAGGTTGATTACACCTAAGATGTATTCTTCGACGTTTGGAATTCGAGTGATCATTACAGGTTTTAAAATCTCATGAACAAGGAGGAGTCGAATGCCATAATACTCGCCATTTACGAGAAAGGTCAGAAACTGCTCCAAATCTCCAAGGTCTGATTCGGCCTCAAGTTTTGTTTTTTCTGCGATCGAAGAAAGTAATTTTTCCTGGTCCATTCTAGCCTATATAAGAATCAAAAAAGCCTTTAGATTCAATCGAAAAACGTATGAATCTCAAATTCTGTAATAATTTTTCCGATTTTTTGATCATGATCTTCCTCTTCAAATGGGACGGGAAAAAATTTAGAAAAACTGAGTCCTATGGTTTTTGAGAAGAGATTTTTTGCAGATAGAACACGGTCGTAGTACCCCCCTCCTCTTCCCAATCGGTAACCCCTTTCATTGAATCCTAGTGCAGGAACGAGAATTAAGTCTGCGTCTTCTACTTGGATTGTCTCTTCACCCTCCGGTTCAAAAAGACCAAATCTATTCTTTGAAAAATGGAACGGTCGAATGAAATCCAGACCATGATCCCCATTCAATTTTGGGAAAAACCATTTGGCAGAATGTCGGAAATCTAAAAATTCTGTTGGCCTAGGAATAGGTGAAGACTCTACGAGTGGAAGTACGTCGATCTCGTACTTTTGGTCCGGTAGATAGGATATGATATTTTTCTTTCCTTGCAAAAGGGGGAAGAGCCTCCGTAGAATTTTTATTTCAAGTTCGGCTCGGTCTTTGAAATACGGTAGGTGGATTTTTAATTTTTCTCTAGCATCTCTTTTAGAAATAGGATTCAAAACCTGTCTCCGATGATTCCTTCCTCCAAAAGTGAAATGATCTTTTTAGTTCTTTCTTCTAAATTTGGATCCACGCTGGATTGGACTGATTTCGATTTCATTTGAAACAGCTCATCCGCAAGGTTTAATGCACAGAGGACAGCGAGCTTTGTTTTAGAGGCAGTGGGGAGAGAGACTGCCAGTTCTTGCAATCTCAACTCGACGTAATCAGCTACTTCTCTTATATAATCCGAGGAAGTTTCACCAACAATTGTATAGGTCTCACCAAAAATCTGTTTGGTGATCTTTTCGGGCCGCTGGCCAGAATCTGCCATATTTTTTATTTTGGATCGTCTTCAATGATGAGGAAATCATCATCATCATCAGCATCAAACACTGAAATAGCTTCGTCATCATCATCAATGATAATGTCGTCATCGTCATCCATTTCGACAGTCGGAACATCATCCTCAGATGAAATACTCACTTCTTCCTTTTGAAAGGAAGCAGGTTCTGGCGATTTTTCAATGGCATCGTCAGGTGAAAATTCAGAATCGTCTTCATCCAGTAAGATGATCTCATCGTCGTCTTCTGACACGAGAGTTGGTGGTGCGGAAGGCGGCGGAGACGCTGCTGGCTGGGAGACTGGTTTTGGTTTTGAGTCCATAGCCACAGGCTTAGAACTCGAGCCAGTTGTCGGGAGACCATCGAGTCTTCCTAAGAGAGTGTGGACCTTGGATTCCAGAAGACCTTCTCTCTCTTTGAGTTTGTTCAACTCATCAGTAGCATCCTGCAACTGAGTGCGCAGACCTTTTAACTCGCGCTCTTTCTCTTCCATTGCGAGCTTCATTTGGTCATTTTCTGCGCGGAGGGATTCATTCTCCGTTTCTAAACGCGAATTTTCCGTGCGTAGGTCCTGGATTAGCTCCAATGCCTTTACAACTTTACTTTCTAGCTCTTCAATGGTTTCGATTTTTAACATGAATACGATCCGATGGAATAGAATAGCAAAGCCATTCTATTCCGATCAAGCAATTATTTGTGGATTTACTTTGCTACTTTCGTTTTTTCAACAAGGGCATTAAAAACTTCTTTGTGGTTGTATGCCAAGTCCGCCAAAGTCTTTCTGTCCAAATTGATTCCTAGGGTTTTGAGGGAGTGGATGAACTTAGAGTAAGACAATCCATTCTCACGAACCGCCGCATTGATTCTTGTGATCCAAAGCTTTCGGAATTCGGATTTTTTCTTCCTACGGTCGCGGTACGCCCACTGCCCTGCTTTCATCACTGCAGATTTTGCAGTTCTAAAAAGTTTGGATCTTCCGCCTCGAAAGCCTTTTGCTTTTGCGAGAACTTTTTTTCTACGATTTTTATGAATGGTTCCGTTTACGGCACGTGGCATAGACTAACCTCCATACGGTAGAAGCTTTTCTACACGGTTATAATCAGTTTCATGGATGACATGCATTCCACGGCTTTGGTGTTTCATCTTAGGAGATTTTTTCTCCAAGATATGTCGTCGAAACGCACAACCACGTTTAATTTTACCAGATTTGGTAAACTTAAATCGTTTGGCTGCTGCCCGATTCGTTTTTAGTTTATACATAGTTGTTATCCTTTAGCTTTCTCAGCATTTGGGTTCAGCACGACCACTATTGTTTTTCCGTCGTGTACCGGCATTTTTTCGGGAGAGGCTAGCTCTTTTAGGTCCTCGATAAACCGGTTAATGATATTCATCCCGAGCTCAGAGTGAACCATCTCTCTACCTCGGAACCGAAGTGTCACTTTTACCTTGTCCCCTTTCGAAAGGAACTCAATCGCATGACGCTTCTTAATCTCGAAGTCATGATTATCGATACGCGGACGAATCTTAATCTCTTTAATCGTGACTACGTGTTGTTTCTTTTTCGCTTCTTTTGTTTTTTTCAGGAGTTCAAATTTGTATTTCCCAAAGTCGATGAGTTTACAAACATGCACATCTTGGTCACCCGAAACTTCCACCAAATCAAGGTTAGCTTCTTTTGCCCTTCTCAAAGCCTCTTCTAAGGTTACTATGTCAGAACCTTCATCCGAAACGAGTCGAATGGAGTTTACATTGGTAATCTGTTCATTTATTCTGATATGGGCGAATTTATCTTGGTTTGGATTCCCTCTTGGGTTGGGCCTTTTCTGCATTCAATCTCCGAAATTACGTTACATTTTCCAATTTCGGACGAAAAACAAGGCAGGCAAGTACTATTCTTGCCAAAGCCCCTCCTAAAGTTCGCCTTTGAGCAAGGTCAGAAAGCCGTCTCGAGAGATTGTTTCGGTTTTTTCTTCTCCCATCCTTCGGAAGGAAACGGAATGGGAGTCGCGTTCTTTATCTCCAAGAATTACTATATAATTGACTCGCTTCAGGATCGAATCCCTAATTTTGGAACCAATTTTTTCATTTCGCAGGTCCACCTCGACTCGAAATCCCTTATTTGTTAGATCAGACACAACATCTTTTGCATAGTCATTATGGGTTTCAGCGACAGTGACCACACGAATTTGAGTGGGATTTAGCCATAGCGGGAATTTGCCCTCGAAATGTTCGATAAGAATTCCAATAAATCGTTCCAAAGATCCATAGATCGCTCGGTGGATCATCACGGGCGTATGTTTCTTTCCGTCAGCCGCCGTGTAATCCAACTCGAATCGGTTGGGCATCGAAAAATCAATCTGGACAGTTCCACACTGCCAGTGTCTGCCAAGTGAATCTTTGATATTGAATTCAATTTTGGGACCATAGAAGGCGCCCTCTCCCTCTTTAATACCATACTCGATTCCCTTTTTGTTCAGAGCATCTATTAGCGCTTGTGTGGCGGCGTTCCAGTCTTCGTCGCTGCCTTGAGACTTTTCCGGTCTAGTTGCAATGAAGGTTTTAAACTCGCTAAAACCAAATTTTTTGTACACCTGAAAGGTAAAGTCGATGATATCTTCTACTTCGGATTCGACTTTATCCAATGGTGCATAGATGTGAGCATCGTCTTGGGTAAAGGCACGGACACGAAAGAGACCATGGAGTACTCCACTCATCTCATGCCTATGTACGGTTCCCAGTTCCATAAAACGAAGAGGCAGTTCTCGATAGGAGTGCATGTGATACTTATAAACAAGGGAACATCCCGGGCAATTCATAGGCTTCACTGCAAAATCGGATTCATCAATTTCTGTGAAGTACATGTTTTCCTTAAAATTGTCCCAGTGGCCCGAACGTTTCCACAAGGAAGAGTTGAGTATCGTTGGAGTTTTGATTTCTTGGTAACCGCGACGAAAGCACTCCTCTCGTATATACTCTGCTAAGGTATTCCATAACACTGTTCCTTTTGGATGCCAAAACGGAAATCCAGGTGCTTCCTCTTGAAAACTAAATAGGTCTAGCTCTTTGCCTATTTTTCGATGGTCTCTTTTTTTGGCTTCTTCGATCAGGAAAATATACTCATCCAATTGTTTTTTGGAAGGGAAGGAAACACCATAAATTCTTGTTAGCTGTTTATTCTTTGCGTCACCTTTCCAATAGGCACCAGAAATAGCAGTAAGCTTAAATGCTTTGAGTTGGCCCGTGCGAGCAACATGGGGTCCACGGCAAAGGTCATACCACTCACCTTGCCCATATAACGAAACAGATTCGGCGTCAAAACCTTGGATGAGTTCTACCTTATACGGTTCATTTTCCGATTTGAATTTTTGGATAGCATCGGCTTTGGAAAGTTCCCACCTTTTTACGACTAAATCTTCTTTTACAATTTTACCCATCTCTTCTTCAATCTTAGGTAAATCTTCTGGAGAAAGAATCGTATCGCCAAAATCAATATCATAGAAAAAGAAACCAGGACCGTTTTCGATGACAGGTCCTACAGTCAAACGGGCATTAGGCCAAAGCCTTTGAACCGCCATACCCAAAAGGTGAGCTGAAGAATGGTGAAAGACTTCTTTGCCTTCTTTTTCTTCAAAGGTTAAAAAACGGACAGATTCATTCTGAGCGGGCGTGTAGGATAAATCGACGGTTCGACCATCGGATAAAACGACAGCAAGGGCTTTCTCTTTTAAAAATGGCATTTGGGCGAGGATAAAATCAGAAAACGATTTTCCTGCTTCTAGGTCTTTGCTTTTCCCATCTGGGAGGGTAATCTGGTATACACTCATAAAATCTTTTCCCAGGATTTCGAGATTGGCCTTCCAGGAAAAGTAAAGTTTTTTGGGAAATCGTCGTTCCTTGGGAGGCTCATCAAAAAAACAGATCCTTTTACGGATACAGATTCTATCTTTTATAAAATCGTGGACTGGTTTCCAGAATCATTCGCGAAAGATTTACCGATTCGCAAATCGCAATGTTTTGATCTTCGAATGCCCATATTCCTTTTTTATGATTTAAAAATTTGAGTTACGGATTCACCTCAATCCTTCCGAGTACAATCCTATTTTGATCTACCGAGAAGGATCCATCTATTAAGTTGTTATTACTAGTTAACGGGCGTTTGTTCTTTATTTAATACAAAGATAATTGATGTCAAAAATAAAAAAACCGATGCAGGAGCAATGGAATTGATGGGATCTCCGTGGCCTAAATGAGAACCAATGGCACCAGAAAAAATTCCAAAAAGTAGCAGGACTGCCTCTTTTCTAAATTTAGGCATCCATATCAAAACACCAAAAAAAATCTCACCAATTCCTAAGAGTCTAGTAAACCATTCTGGGTAGTTTAGATTTGCCATGTTCTTTAACATTTCTTCCGCACCGACAACCTTCATTCCGCCAAAGAGTAAACAACCTAATGTTAGCATACCGAAAGGAACAAACTTTAAATACTTCATTTTTTTCTCCTGATTGGGTCTATTTCTCCCCAATTTATTGTATCCATCATAGATACATATCATTTAAATTGCAACAATAATAAATACATTTAAACTTTTTTTATTTCAAAAAGAATGAGCTGGATTAGAATGAGAGGATGCAAGAAACGAAATTTGCTGTTTCCGTTCATTTGATGACGGCACTCGCATACAATTCAGGTAAACTCATGAGTTCCGAAGAACTTTCAAAGAGCTTATGCACAAACCCGAGTTTTGTGAGAAAACTAGTCGTTTCTCTATCAAACGCAGGTCTTGTCCACTCTCATAGAGGAAAGTCTGGTGGTGTCCAGCTCAGTAAGCTTCCCGCTGAAATTTCTCTATCCGATATATATTCTGCCATTTCTGAACGAAACATCATCGAGTTGCCTCAAAAGGAACCTTATCTTGGCTGCCCCGTCAGCAAATCAATGGGATTCATTATGGAGGCCGTTTCAAACAGAATGGAAACATCGATTGTAAATTCTCTTTCCCAGATCAATTTGAGTGAAATACTAAAACAAATTAATTAAAATAGATCCACCACTTGCAAAGATTGAGGTTCTGGTTTTCGAGGGGCTAAGGGTATGTTATCCGGGTGGATTCCAAAGATAGTTCCATTTTTCAAGGAATGGCTTTCGCAGTTTAAAAAAAGATAGGATTTTGCGGTATTCCCAGTTTAAAACAACAAACGGATTATAGCTACCAATCCTTTCCGTAATTCCATACTTTACCTTTTCTGTTTCCTCTTGAAAACTACCAAATAGTTTATCCCAGATGATAAGCACTCCTGCGAAGTTCTTATCTATATAAATTTGATTCGAACCATGGTGGACCCTGTGGTGCGAAGGAGTATTAAAAATATTCTCGATAAACCCTAATTTCTTGATTAGGTTTGTGTGAAGAAAAAATTGATACGTCAAATTCAGATTGGTCGCAATCATCATAGTTAGGGGATGAAATCCCAAAAAAGGGATCCATAACCAAAAAATATTTTTCACTAAATCTTCCCAAATGCTTTGTCTGAGAGCTGATCCAAAATTCATATATTCGGAGGAATGATGAACAACATGAGCTGCCCAAAAGAATCGAACTCGATGCATAGCCCTATGTGCCCAGTAAAAACTAAAATCATCCATTAGAAATAGTAAAAGAAAATAAGGTAGGCTTCGATTCCAATGAAACAGGGAATGATTTTGATATATGTAATAAAAAATATGGAAGAAAAAAAACTTCCAAAACATTAAGGTGATAGTTGTTAAACCAAAGAGAAAAAGAGAAACAAAACTATCCTTGAAAGCATAATAATTTTTCTTCAATTTATACTGAATCAAAAACTCCAAAAGTATAAATCCAAAAAATATAGGTAGGAAAGAATTCACTGGATCTTCCTGAAATAAATCCATTGTTTGATTATAGCTCTTTACCAAATCTGATATTGATTCACTCAGAAAGTTCATATAGATTTAATGTAACCTCTCAGAATTCATTTTTATATTGAACTATGAGAGTGAGAATTCGTCAAGGGCCACGTAATTGATCTAAATCAAAAAAATCAACTTCGGATACGACTTAGGGTTTCTTTCGTTATCCCTAAAAATGAGGCTATATGCGCCAAAGGGATCCGATGGAAGGCATGTGAATACTTCTTTAAAAAATATTCGTATCGTTCTTTAGCCGTTTTGAATTGGAAATGGATCGCCCTCTCTTCCAATTCAATATAATATAATTCTGTTAGGATTCTTCCCAATTTATTCATGGCTGGAAATTTTTCATAAAGATCATTTAGATCTTGATAGGTGATTTCTCCCAATTCACATTCTTCCAATGCCTCAATACC
>JAPZTS010000014.1 GCA_027533185.1 Leptospira sp.
TTTTTCTTCGACATGGTGAAGATAAAGAGGAGAAAAACAATTTATAAAGTCACTTTTGATTCCTCTCTCATTTAAAATCTTAATGAGCGAAAATTTTGAAATGATTTTTCTTAAAGTAATTGTTGGGAATCCACTTACGTGACGGTCTAGTACCTTAGGTCCAGGGATTCCTGTCCAAAGAGCAGTCTGTCCTGTTGCCGATTGTGGCAATCCAGGAACACCCATATGAGCATCGGTTGGAATATAATGGAGTTTGGAGGGTAAGTCTGCGAGACTAGTTTCCGTTAGGGATTTTCCGCCTACGGGTCCAAGGAATCCTTTTGCAAATCGAGTGAAGGGGTTGGTTTTGGGATCAAATTTTCCAATTCCAACCCCGTCCAAAAAAATATAAAATATCATTCCTTCCTTTGGACTTCTTAGTTTTACCTTCTGGAAGCCGATAATAGTAAAGATGAAGGCAAGCTTGCAAAAAACGTCCACTCTTTTTGGAATTCTTGCTTTATCTTTACTTTCTTCTTTCGGTTACCTTTCGATCAAACTTTGGGTGGATCCTCTTGTTGCTAAGTCCAAATTGGTGGGTGAGGTACAAGCACTATGGGAATCTCGAAGAACTCATTATTTAAATACGATTGAATCTTTTGTTCACAAACGGAATCTTCCTTTTAGTGCAAAGGATATTGCCGAACAAATCCAAGACGTTTTGGATCTAGGATTTGTGAATATTTATGATGAAAGATTAAAGTTAATTTATAGTACAGCTTCAAATCCTTCTGTATTTCAGAATGAATTACGAAATGATCGAAGAGAAATTCCGAAAGGGCAAATCACACAACTTGCCGATGGCAACTTAATTTACTATGAAAAACAGGGAAGGTATTTTTTTGAATTCCCTAATCCAAAATCCATCGAATCAAAAATTTCAAATCCGAATTTAGAGATGGGCTTTTTGTTTTGGGTGGTGGATCCAAAACAAAACGAAATTCTTTTTTCAAATGATGATTCTGTTCTTACTATGGATCGAACAGAAAAGGAATTGTTAAATCTATTCCGAGGAAACGAAGGAAAAGAAATCTCTTGGTCTATTGATCGAAAGACAAGAGTTTTAGAAAAGATAGATATAGAGGAAGGATTTATATATTTACTGGAAGAGAAGTTGTACTTGGATCGAACCGTTTATTATACTTCTTTTGTGGTACTTTTGGTTGTCTTTTTTACTCTTTTTTATGCTCATCTTTTTGTAATAGATTATAAGATTGCGTCTATCCAAATTCGAAAAAAATTATTACTTGGTTGTTTGGTATTTTTAGTTACTCTTAGCTTTTACCATCTCTCTTTGTCACTTTTCCCAAACTATCGATATTATAAACCTTGGATGGAAAAAAGATTTCAAGAGTTAGAAACTCTATTTCTTAACTTAGAAAAAAATATTTCTCCAGAACAATCCGAAGATGGATTTCAAATGAATCAAAATCTGATTCGGGAAGTGTATGTTTGGCGAACAAATGAGTTAAATCAATCGATTCTATTTCGATTTGGAACAGAAATTCAAAATTCCATTGAGAAAGCCATCGAAACAAAATCGACTCTTTTTTTGGAGGCAAACTTTGATTTAGTGATGATTGTCCCTAAAATGGGAACGGACTCTAAGCAGTCCACAGTTCTTGTTGCAGTTATCCAATCAGATCGTTTGCATGCTAAAAAAGATCGTGGGCTTGATGAGTTTTTTTTCCCATCGGTTTTTACAGTTCTATCAGAAAATAAATCCAAAGAGCTAGTTAGAGAGAATCCACAAGTTTGGAAAGAATCAAATTTTCATCTAAATCAGAAGCAGTTGCATGGAAAACTTTCCTATTTGGGAGAAACATACAGCAGTTATTTATATATAAATCCCAAAAATTGGCCCAGTTTTTTCCGCGGATTGTATGTACTAAAGGCAGAAACAAAATCGCCATATCTGTTTACCTTTGGATTGTTTTCCTTTCTCCCTCTATTTGCATTTTGGCTGATTCGTAAAAAGAAAGAGCAAAATTCGGAAGAGGTTGTGCAGCCTACCGAGATAAAAAATAACCCTGAGATTTTAAATATTCCAAAAGAAGGAATTGAAAGTAAATCTAAGGATGATAAAATTAAGCCAACTGAAGTGAAAAAAAATTTACAATACATTCCTCCGGTATCCTGGAAAAAGCCGAAAGTCTTTGATCCGATCCAAAAAAAACGCGAGAGTATATTTAATCCAGAATTGAAAGCTCTTGTCGAAAAAGTATCAACTCCACCAGAAGCCAACATACCAGATTCCATTCCCACAGATACAGATGAATTTTGGAAAATTCCTGAAGAAAGAAAATTCGAATATTCACTTCTTGATAGAATCTATCGAAATGACGGAATTTCTTTGGATGGTATCGTCAATTATACACAAAATTTTATATCCAGATTTGGTTCTCCTAGATTTTCCTATTTGTTTTTGAACGAAGAACTTGGTTCTTACCACAGTCAAATTTCATCAGGATTGGATTACAACACAAGATCTAATTTGATTTTTGTTCACCATGACCCATACCTTCAATTTGATGAGTCGGGTTTCGCGATGTTTGACCTAACGGAAGATGTACGACTCGATCGATTTATATCAAAGAAGTTTTCTTGGGAGATTCTGATTCAAACTGAAACCGTCGTTGCGTTTCTTATGGACTCACTTGGTTTTTCCGGTATTTTTATGGTTCTACTTACGAAAGAAGAGAAATTAAAGTTTTTATCATCACATAAGCGAATGATTTTAGATAAACTGAAACAAGTAATACCCGCATTGCATATGCTAGTCCATAAAGAAGATTCGAAACCGACTTATTTAGAGGACAATTTATCCTGGATGGTTCGATCATTCCTTCAAGCAACATTCGGAGGAAAGCGCCAAGCAAATGTTTTGCGTATAAGGTGGCCTGAATATCGACCGACTCAAGAAAATAATATTATAAAACAAGGTTTTATAGATAAGATTGAGTGTTACATGAGTCATAAAGATAGGATCATAGAAACTTCGCCTGGCTCTTTACTAATTGTTACCGAAAAAGATTTGTATCTCAAAATACTGGGTCACTTGGAGTCACTTCCATTTGAGAATGAATTGGTAGTAAAAAAATTTCCAGATGACGGGCAAAATTACTATTTATATTTATAGTTTTTGTTTGTTTGCACTCTGTAGTTTTTCTATGGATGGGCAGGTTTCCAAACGCAAAGAAGAGACAAGCAAACTTAAAAAACAAATTTACGCATTGCATAAGGAAGACTCCGAAACAGAATCGATTCCTTATCTTGAAAAGTATATCTCTGTTAGTAAAAATGAATTGTATTTTAAACTTCTATATGCTAAGTCTCTTCTATACCGAAGAGATCTAAAAGTCCCCTCAGTTTCAGAGCCAATTGAAGATCGAATCAATAAAACCAAACGCATCCAAGAGAATTATAAATTGGCTGCAAAAACCTTCCAAGAGAATGTTTTACACCTACAAAAAGTTAGACCGAGAGACTCAAATCTTGGTCGTTGGTACTATCTCTGGGCCTTTAGTGAGTGGTATTCTGATAACAAAGAAAAAGCCATAAAGCTATTTCTAAAAGCTGTGAAGCTTGATTATAGATTGACTGAGTCCTATTATAATGTGGCGGCCCTCTATGAGTCACTTGGCCAATGGAAGGATGCTGAATTGTATTGGCGAAAGTACGAGAAGGCGGAAAAAGAATTGGAGGAAGAGGATTGATGGCAAAAATCAACAATCGATTTCAGATACTTCTTACGGACGAAGAAGTTCGACTTCTTAAATCAGAATCAGAAAAACGTAATATTTCTCAAGGGGAACTGTTGAGGCTTGCATTAAAAAATGAAGTATACAAAAAATCCAGTTTAGTGAAGAGAAATGCCCTGCATCAATTTGTGGAATTTTTAGATTGAAGCTTTTTATTACCAAGTCTATATGGAATGCTCTCCTTCTTTCTCAAAGTAAAGAAAAGTTAGAAGATATTTTGCAGCACCATCTCTCTCTGGATCATAATTTTTATACATCTACTTACAGCGTTGATCTTTTTTTATCAGAGCTTGGACAAATTGATGCTGAGAAAAAGAAGATTCTTTTTCATTTAACTCAAGAGATTGTGGATGAGATGATTCCCCTTAAAAAGGAACATATCGCTCAAAAATTTCTAAATTCCGAATTTGGGTCCAAATTTGAAACGGAACTCTCTATTGCAAACTTGGAATCCATGGATCAAATTTTTATCTTTTCGGAACTAAAAGATACTTCCGCACAAGGATTTAATTTAACGATTCGAAATCTCTTTTGGGAAACTAAATCGAACCGGTTGGGATAATCCACTCCTTTGGTCTCGAGAATCCCATTCATTTAAAAATCTATTATAGGCAGATATTCTAAAGTAATAAGTGTGTCCTGACTGAAAGATATGGGCATTTTTTTCCATTCTAGAGGAGAATTTTTGATCATTAACTGGATCAAATTCTTTTTCATTCAAACTGCCATCGGGAATATAGGCATTGGCAATCAAATCTGACTCATCTATACAGTGTTTAATGACACTTCCATCTTGATTTTTTCCATCAATTCTTTGGTATTGTTGGAAATTAGATTCTTTGATAAAGATAGTACCAATCATTCTGTCTGGAAGTAAACCGTAATGAAGTAAATAACCACCACCATCCTTTACTTCTTTTTCATGATTTGCATTCCAAACAAAACATAAATTCGCTACATTTTGTATCTGTGCTAATTTAAAACCACTTGGAATCAGTGGCGGCTGCTGTTCAGAATAAATATATGCAAAGGAGATAAGTTTTGGAATAAGCGAGCCCATAGGATTGGGTCGTAACCAAATCTTCCATTGGTGGTATTTAAATCGATCAAGAGGGAGATTTTTGAGATCTTTTGAAATTCGTTTCCAGGACAGGTCATTCGAATTTTCATTAAATTTTTTATTATCACCTCGAAAGAAGACTTCGATTTCCGTATCTTCAGGTTTTTGTGAACTTAACTTAATTTGGGTTAATCTAGAATTGGAATATGTAGTTTCATAGACTGGTGAAGTAATCATACTTCCTTCGAAATTTGCTCTTTTGGTGTCATTTGAATAGGAAACAGATTCATACTTTGGATATACGATTAGTGGTTCTCCTTTATGTATATGAAAACCGTCAATGTGGCCATAAAATGATTTTCCCAAGACAAGAGCAGCACCATCGTTAGGCGGAAATCCAAAACCGATACTATCTGCTGAATCGGATACAAACTCTGCATCTTCGATTCCATTTATATACAAGGCCACACGATTTTTTGCAGGATCAAAGTAAATGGAAAGAATTTCCCATTCCTTTCTACGAATTTTTTTACTCGACTCTATTACGAAACTGGCAGTTCTAGATTCTGTTTTATGTAATAGGTTGTTCACATACAGTATAGGTTTGTTGTCTAACAACTCCAAGGTGAATCCATATTTTTTTCCTTTGATAAAAACTCCACGATCCAAAATAATGGAGCTAGTACCCTGTTCACTGATTCGAATTGGTACTGTTATGCTGAAAGCTTCTGGGTTTTCTCCAAAAAGAGAATTCCCCATAACTGACATATGGATTTGGTTTCTTTTACCTGAAAAATATGCCGATTGTTTTCCGAAGAGAGACTGTGACGAATCAATAATATAACTAGAATTGAGCAGTGAGATAGACTTAGACCTATATTTTTGGCCGGCTTCTGTTACCTCAGGTTCACTTGTGTCACCTTCAAAGTCAAAAAATAACTCTGCTGCTTTCGGGATGTTTTCTTTGGGACGGACAATCGGTTTTTTACCTGGTTCCAATTCCAAAACGGCTCCAAGTTTTTTCCAGTTGGAAAGATCCAAAGATCTTTCCACTGGAATTTCCCACGAATATGCGGGAATCGAAATAGAAAGAAATATTATTAGGAAAGTTCTTCTATAAGTCCCAATCTTCTTTCGTGACGTCCACCTTCGAATTCCGTTTCTATCCATTTTTGTACAATTCGTAAGGCTAAATCAGTTCCAAGTACTCTTCCGCCTAGTACGAGTACGTTGGCATTGTTATGCCTTTTAGACATCTCCGCTGTAAATTCGTCATGACAAAGAGCTGCACGAATCCCGTGAAGCCGATTCGCCGCAATCGATGCGCCGATTCCTGTTCCACAAAGTGCAATGAGTTTTGGAACCTCACCACTGATAACTTTTTTGCAGGCAGAACCTACTACAGTCGGGTAGTCGACGGACTCTTCGCTCTTAGTTCCATAGTCGACCATTTCAAACTTTTCCTCCAGACTTTTCCTGAGGAATTCTTTCAATCCAAACCCACCATGGTCAGAACAAATTCCAATTTTTGGCTTCATCAATGTTTCTCCTGTCTTTTTTTAAGGCCATCTAAATAAGAGTTGTACGTTTCGCTAGAAAGGGAAAAGAGAAATTTTTCTCTTTCGCGGAGCAAACTTCCGTAAAAACTAAGGAAAAGCTCTTCCGTTTTTTTGTCCTTACGATCGGTTTTTTCCTTTAGGATCGAAATCGTAAGACTGTGAATTTCATTTCTAATTTTTGTTTGTGTGTCAAAGTAGAGTTTTGCCAATTCAAATTCTGTTGGTGTAAGGGGGTAGGGTCTTGCCGAATCAGTTAGTATCCTCCACTCCAGTTCTAAAAAGTAGGCTTCTCTACTCATTTGTCTTTCGTAGGAAGGAATTAGAATTTCCGAGTTTCCTCTAAAACGATCCTTCAGACAATGTAGCGATTGAAACCTTGCGTTTGCTGATTCAGAAGCCAATTCTCGTATCTTTTGCGAATTGATCCGAAGGGGGGAAACACTCAAGAGCGGAATTTGATTGGGCAGAGAAAGTCCAATATAACACTCCTTAGATTCTTGCCAACCGATACTCCCTTCAGGTAAAAAGATAGAGTTTCCAAATAAAGAGAACTGGAAGACCCAAAGAACCAAAATGAAATGAATTTGTGATAGTTTCAAATCTACGTTTTGGACCTTTCAAATTCTTTTAAAAACGAAACGAGTGCGTCTATTCCCTCTTCTGGCATTGCATTGTAGATCGAAGCTCTAAATCCGCCTACATCACGATAGCCTTTAAGTCCAGCAAACCCTTGCTTTTCGAACTCATCTAAAATCTCTTTATCTCTTGAATCGTCATGAGATCTAAACACTACATTCATTGTAGAGCGATTTTCCTTTGGGACAGGGGCATAAAAATACGTCGACTGATCTAAAAAGTCATACAACTTATTTGCTTTTCGTTCGTTGATTTCTTCAACAGCCGACACTCCACCTAGTTTTTTTACATACTTAAATACAAGTCCTGCAATATAAATTGAATAGGTAGGAGGAGTGTTGTATAGTGATCCGTTTTTATCCATCAACTTTAAATTCATCAAATTGGGAATAGGATGATTTACGTTGGGAATCTTTTCTCGATCAAAAATAACAATTGTTAGACCTGATGGTCCAATGTTTTTTTGTGCTCCTGCGAATATGACCGAAAAATCATTTATGTTTAGTTTTCTGCTCAAGAGTTCACTCGTCATATCTGCAAAAAGGGGGGCATTTTTTAACTTAGGAATTTCTTTGTATCTTGTTCCATAAATTGTATTATTGGAGGTTATATAAACATACTTGGCATCTTTGTTTATATGAGCATCTGTCAACTTTGGAATTGCCGTAAACTTAGATTCCTTGCCATCAAAAATGGATTTTACATTGGGATAGAATTTTTTTGCCTCTTCAAACGCCTTGTTAGACCAAACTCCTGTTAAGGAAAAATCTGCCGAATCTCCTTCTTGCAAATAATTGAGTGGCAGGGCAGAAAATTGTAAGGTTGCTCCACCGGGAAAGTAGACAACAGCAAAATTATCTGGGATGGAAAGAAGGCTACGCAAATCGGCTATGGATTCGTCCAAAATTGTCTGGAAAGGTTTTTCTCTATGGCTCATTTCCATGACAGACATTCCCGTCCCACGAAAGTTCAAAAACTCTTCTTTGGCTTCCTCGAGGACCGGAGTCGGGAGCATTGCTGGCCCTGCGTTAAAATTATAAATTCTATGTGTAAAACTGCCCATTCACCCACAGAGTTTTGAATCTTTATTAGGGGGTAAATATCTTTTTTAGAAATCAAAACTTGCTTTCCAGAAAAGGGATTTCCGATAAACATAGGTGCATCTTAAATAAAAATATAGAGGGATACATGAGAATTTCTCGTTCCATCATTTTCTTAATGTTTGTTGTCGGTCTTTCCGTTTCCGCACAGTCCAAAGCACCACTTGGTGAGTCAGAAATCAAAGGCGCGAAAAAGATTGAGTTTATCAATAAATCCTTACGGAAAGCGTCTGACGATATCATTCAGGAAAATGCAGAACTGGGGAAAAAACTCTCCGAAAGTTTAGGCAAAAACGATAAGGTGACCGTGGATGGGATTACGATCACACGTGTTTTACCAGGAAAAGATGGGAAAATGGGTGCTGATATCTTGTCTATCCCAGACTCCCAATCCTTTGAGCATGTGAATTCAATCGCGAGGATTATCTCTGCCTATATTGAAACATCCTTTCAATATAAGGCTGGTGGTGCGGATACACTCGCACAGTACGTACTTTATTACAACGCCGCACATAGAAAAGATTCTAATTTTTTTGCAAAAAAATATACCGAGGCAGTAATCAGTTCAACCAGTCCTGCTAAGATTGGAATTGATACCAATTATAAAAATTGGCCAGGAAAAACAGAAATCATCATACCCATAGAATCGAATATTCTAAAAGACGGTGGTAAGGATGTAACTACTGACGAATTGGAAAAGGACGTAAACAAAAGCGTTCAGAAAGAAAAAGACAAAGCAACAAAAGAACGGATGGAGGATGAGGCCAAAAAAATGGACAAACTCCAATCCGATAAAATAAACGAAGAAAAAAAGATCATCCAAGATAAAAAACAAGAATTAGCCAAAGAGGAGAAGGCAGTCACAGATAAAAAGGAATCTTTAAAGAAGGATGAAGATAAGGCGATAGCCACTTTGAATGAGTTAAAAAAAGATCCTATAAAAAACAAAGCTGAAATCGAAAAGAAAACGGAAGAAATAAAAAAAATAGAACAAGCAAAACAAGAAACTTCAAAAAAAGAAGAAGCTGTTACCGCTAAAAAAGAAGAATTAGCTAAGAAAGAAGAACAAGTCGCAAAAAAAGAAGAGGCTAGGAAAGAAGGTTCCACAACATCAACGGGAGATACTGCAAAAAAAGAAGATGTCGTTGCCAAAGTGGAAGCTAAAGTTGAGGAGCTTAAGTCTGAACTCGATAAAGCAAAAGAAGAACTTAAG
The DNA here is from genome assembly GCA_027533185.1 of Leptospira sp. Taxonomy (GTDB): domain Bacteria; phylum Spirochaetota; class Leptospiria; order Leptospirales; family Leptospiraceae; genus Leptospira_A. The sequence continues at coordinate 9,369 of JAPZTS010000014.1, forward strand.
AAAAAAGAAGAACAAAGTGATAACGTAGTTAACAACAAAATTCTTTTTATGAAATTTATTAAATATGATTCGGATGGCCATTACTCGAATGAACTTTGGGCAATCGATCCGGCAAAAGATGATGCCCTCTTTAAAAGTCCTTACAACAACATATGTTCAAAAGAATTTAAGGAGATTGCAAATCAGGGTGTACTAGTTCTTGGATACGATGGAGAAAAAGTTGAGAACCGAAAACACAAACTAGTAATTTTGGATCCAGACAAACTGGGAGTGAAAAAAACGAGCACGGATGCAGACATCTTCTGGAGAACTCCCATGGTCAATCGGGATGAAAAAATCTATGTAATCGAAAAATTTAAGGATAAATACCATGTTTCCCGTTTTAAGAATGACCTTAGCTTTGAAGCAAGGTCGGGGGAACCTGTGGAAGAAAACTCCGAACTCACATTCTTCGGAGACAAACTGTACGTAACGGGAAAGCCGAAAGATGGTGATAAGACGACAATAAAGGTTTTCAAAAAAGAGGATTTAAGTATTATCAAAACTATCGCCCCATAACTTCTATCTATCGTTGTAAACACTCCATCCTCCAAGAAAAAGTTTATCTGGAGGGTGGTTTAGAAGTCGAAGGAGTTTAGTCTTTTAGATATTCGATTCGTTCGCGAATGGCTTCGTTAGACGGATGTTTTTTCGAGAGATCTTCTAAAAGTTTGACTGCCTGCTGGGTTTTTCCCATTTCATCCCAAATATCTGACAACTCAAGTGCCGGTCGTGGGTCATTTGGAGATTTATGAATCAAGTTTAAGTAGATCTCTTCCGCGTGTTCCAAGTCACCAATCAGCCTTAATGCTGCCGCTTTTCCGAGTAAGGCAAAGTAGTCCTCGCCCGAAGCTAGTATTTTATTAAAACATTCCAAAGCTTTATCGTAGTTGCCAAGACCTCGTAAGGAATCCGCATATCGATTGATGATGAGTTTGTTTTCTGGATCAAATTCTAAAATTTGTTCCCAATACACTATTGCTGATTTAAAATCTTTTTTACCACGGAAGGATTCAGCTAGTCCATAAAGAGCAAAAAAGTTTTTGGAATCCAGACTTCTTGCGCGTTCATAATAGATGACGGCTTTTTCAAAATCTTTGATCTTTCGATAGCTATTACCTATTTCAGTTAAAATTTTGATATTATTAGGTTGGGAGGCCAAAAGTTTTTCCCACCATTGAATTGCCTCGGCATACCTTTGGCATGCGAAATAAAGATGACCAAGCCCAACGATTACGTATTGATCATTTGGATTTATCTGGAGAGCTTCCATATAATAAACTTCAGATTCTTTGAAGTTTTTAATCTTTCTATGGGCATCCGCAACTCGAGAAAGTATACTTGCATCTGTTATAGTTATATGATGAAATTCTTCGGCTACTTCGATGATTCGTTTAAGGCTATTCAAATCTCTGTAAGCATTCATAAGACCCATAAGAGAAAACTTATTGGTGTTATCTTGTGATAAACATTTTCTATAGTATTGAATGGCTTGTTCTGGTTGTTTCGTTTTTGCGTAATAATCGCCAAGCCCTACGAGTCCATATGTGTTCCCTGGATCTTCGTCGAGTAGGATATCCAATCTTTCTTTGGCTTCTTTGAAACGACCTTGGTCAAGGTAGCGGTATGCTTCTTTGGCTAGGGCTTTGATTTTGGAGAATTTTTCATCTTCCCTTGACTTTTCTAAATCTGTGTTTTCCATTTCGCAGTCTACGATCAGGTTCTGGATTTAATCAGTAAAAATCTATCTAAAAACGAGAGAACATTGACTCCTGGCCCTTTTTTGGCGAAATGGCATATGGAGGAAACCTCATGTCTCAAGCATCTGAAGCTATCACTGGCGGCCGGCTCATGGTCGAACTATTGGAAGAAGCCGGTGTAGAAATCGTCTTCGGATACCCTGGAGGTGCCATCCTCCCATTCTACGACGAACTCTATCATAGTAAAAAAATCAAACATATCCTAGTTCGACATGAGCAGGGTGCCATTCATATGGCGGAAGGCTATGCCAGATCGACAGGCAAATTGGGTGTTTGTATCGCAACTTCGGGTCCTGGTGCTACCAATTTGATCACTGGGCTTACGGATGCAAAAATGGATTCTATCCCAATCCTTGCAATCACGGGCCAAGTGGCTACTACTGCAATTGGAACAGATGCGTTCCAAGAAGCTGACATTTTTGGAATCACAATCCCCATTACCAAATACAATGCTCTCATCAAAAAAGCGGATGATATTCCGAGGCATTTTGAAGAGGCAATTAAAATTGCGATGGGTGGTAGACCTGGTCCCGTTCTTTTAGATTTTCCTAAAGATGTTCAAACAGAAAAAACAACCATTCGAAAAGCGACCAAGTTAAAAATTGCTCCCCACCATTACGAAAGACCCAAACTCGTGGGCGATCCTCAAGAATTTGCTGATGTTTTAAACCAAGCAAAACGTCCGTTACTCTATGTAGGCGGTGGTGCAATCAATTCATTTGCTTCGGCGGAGATTAAGGCACTAGCAGAAAAAGCAAATGCACCCGTTACGATGACTCTTATGGGGTTAGGTGCGTTCCCAGGATCACATCCACTTTCCGTTGGAATGTTGGGTATGCACGGAACTGCTTATGCAAATAAAGCTGTACTTGAGTGTGACTATATACTAAACCTGGGTGCTAGGTTTGATGATCGAGTTGCTAAATTTCAAGATTTTGCACCTAATGCTATACGCGCTCATATCGATATCGATGCCGCTGAATTCAACAAACGAGTGAATGTGGATTATTTGATGCATGGTGACCTAAAGGATGCCATCCGGGAGATGTTACCGTTTATCAAGGCAGGGGATAGAACGGAATGGACCAAGAGAATTCAGGAATTAAAAGATTCGCACCCTCTCGACTATGACAACTCTGGCGATACGATCAAACCACAGGATTTTTTGAATCAAGTATACCACCGCACAAAAGGAAAGGCAATCGTTTCGACTGATGTCGGTCAGCACCAAATGTGGGCAGCTCAATACTATCTCTTCGATGAAGCGAATGCCTGGCTTACATCTGGAGGACTAGGAACGATGGGTTACGGACTCCCTGCAGCGATTGGAGCTAAATTTGGAAATCCAAATAAAACAGTCATCTGTGTTACAGGTGATGGAAGTTTTCAAATGTGTATCCAGGAACTTGCCACAATCGCACAATCCAAGTTAGGTGTAAAAATTTTACTTTTTAATAATAACTTTTTAGGAATGGTTCGCCAATGGCAGGAGCTGTTTTATGAAGAAAGATTTAGTGAGTCCCAGTGGACCTACAACCCAAATTTTGTAAAGCTTGCAGAGTCTTATGATATCCCTGCTATGAGAATAGAAAACAAATCTGAAATTGGGAAGGGGTTAGACTTTTTCTTGAAAGATGAAAAGGCAGCACTTATCGAAGTGATGATACCTGCAGATGAAAAAGTATTTCCGATGATTCCTTCTGGAAAATCACAAACTGACCTAATTGAGTTTAAAGACCTCGGGCGGATGAAAAAATGAAACACACACTCAGTATTTTAGTAAACAACCACCCCGGAGTGATGAGTCATGTATCGGGTCTTTTTACACGTCGGGGATATAATATTGATTCGATAGCCGTAGGAGTTACCGACGATCCCGAGATTTCTTCCATGACGATCGTTTTAAATGGCGATGACTTTGTTGTTGGGCAAGTTAAAAACCAACTTTTAAAACTTCCAGACGTACTCAAAGTACAAGACATGGCGTATGCCAATTCCGTTCAGAGAGAACTCGTGCTCATATCATTTAGCATCACTGAGACAAATCGAGGCGAAGCTTTAACGATATGCAATGGTTTTTCGGTCAAAATACTAGAAATGACTGAGGATTCTCTTTTAGTTGAATTTTCAGGAAATTCTAGGCAAGTTTCTAATTTCATTTCTGTCGTAAAGCCATTCGGTATTCGTGAAATTTCTAGAACGGGGCAAATCGCAATCGCTTACCGCAATCAAAATTCGAATTAGAAATCCAAAAACTCAGGTTCATTGAAAAACCTACTCACTTGACAAAAGGATTCCCCGTTCATAAAAACGAGAGATTGGGGGATCGGTAATGAGACTACGAATTAGGCATTTTCAAATTTCGAGCGAATGGGCCACTGGCGTTTATTTACTTTCATTTCTACTTTCCATCTTTTTGCCTTCGTTTTCCCTCCCCGCGGAGCCATCCCGAACAAAAGTATCTTTGCAAAACTCAAAGGAAAACTGGATCTCTTATAATTTTGGAAACTCTGCTCCCAATCAATTTTCGCAAATTAAAAATCTACCAGAACCAAAGATCCAAAACTTAAGACTTCAGTTTCCGAATGGGGCACCTAACTATTATGACGGCCCCGACGGAGGTGAGGTTTACCAATGGGCCAAAAATCAATACCAATGGAAACGAACGGATGGTTCGGTATTTACAGAATGGCCAAATGGTACTTGGAAATTAGAATTAAAATCAAAAGATCAATTTACAAATTTTCCACCAACATGTAATGAATGTTTACCGAATCAGAACTGGACTTATGTTAATGGAACCAAACTTTTTAAAAACTGGGTTCCTCATAGAAAGGAATACGATTATATCTTTCAAAACATGTCTCCCGTTCAGAGGCAAAACTTTCTTTTAGTCAACGATACCGTTTATAAAAAACCCCTTAAGTCGATTCTACTTTTTGACTTTTACGGAAGCAAAGATTGGGAAATATATATTCGGGGATTGGAAAGCCAAACAAATCTTTCAGCATTTTTTTCTTTTATGAAACTTGAGTTTGGGATGGAAAATCATGGAAGAATTCCTGTAATTCTATTTGAGGAATCCACCCAGATGACAAAATACCAAGGTAGAGAAATTCCTGGCGGATCCGAGGAAGGTGGATTCGGGGGTAGAGATGGAATTACTCTATGTTGTGGTGACAAAATTCCAGAGGTAACTGGAGATTTTAACCTGGATGAAGACGCAATTCGAAGAATTCATTATGGAACTTTTTATCATGAAGTGGCACATAACTTAGATCAGATGGCTTGTCTGTCATACAAAACATCTGCTGGTGCTTCGTCAACAATTGAAAAACCTGAGGCTTGGTTTACAGAGGGTTTTGCAAACTTTGCAGAAGGTCAGTTTTCAAAGAGAAAAAAATACTATGTATACGCTGAATTGGAAAAACGAATCGCTGAGAATAAAATTCCAAAAACCTATCGAGGTGTAGTCGATGCAAGTTATAGGGATTTGATACCTTATTCTTTGGGTACAATCCTTGTGGAGTATATGTATGCAAAATATGGCAAAGTTGGTTTAATCCAATACCACAAAGAAACCTGTCTTGGTAAAAATTCTGAAACTGCCATTGTGGAAGTACTCAATACAAAACCAGATGATTTCTTAAAATCAGCACTTGTCTGGTATGAAAGAGAGAAAGTCGATGTCTTAAGACAAGGGAAAAAATTCCAATTCGAAGGATACACGGTCATCCTTCCCCAATATTCCGAGAACTATGAAACCTTTGTAAAAAAAGGATTTAAGCTACCAAACACCGCCAAAGAAATTTCATCCTATGGAGATCTCCCCAATCTCTATGAGACTTTCCCTGCTTATGTTGAGTCCTTCAGCGAACGGAGAGAAGGAGATTTTTTAGGTGCGCAAGATACATTTTTTTATCTATGGAAGGCAGGAAATTATCGATGGTACTTGGAAGATTGGGAAGCTAACGTCTTTCCAGGAAACCAAATCATCTTCCGAAAAGACGGAGCCACTGTTATCGAGTGGGAGGATGGCAAACGGAAGTTCGTCGCAAAGGATGGAACTTCCGTAATGTTCTGGTCACCCATTCAAAAAGGTTATTTTGATTCCAAAGGGAATCCTTTGCCGTAACTAGCCAAGTTGTCTTATAAATGTCCCTCAAGCCATCTTTCCGCTTCTAAGGCTGCCATACAACCGCTTCCTGCTGCCGTGATCGCCTGTCTGTACACTTTATCTTGAACATCTCCGGCTGCAAACACACCTTCAACATTTGTCTGTGTGGTGCCGGGCTTTGTGATGATATAACCGGTTTCATCTAAAGTAAGCTGACCACCAAATACTTGTGTGTTTGGGACATGGCCTATTGCATAAAAAAGTCCACCTACATTGAGATCGGTTTTGGACTTGTCCTTTGTGTTTTCCAAAGTAAGAGAGCTTAGCCCTCCCGCTCCACCTTTCGCTTCTGTAACTACTTGGTTCCAAAGGATTTCGATTTTAGGATGTTCCATCGCTCGTTTTTGCATGATTTGCGATGCCCTAAGTTGATCTCGTCTTACGATCAAATAGACCTTTGATGCAAATTTGGTGAGGTGGTTTGCTTCTTCAATAGCCGAATCTCCTCCACCCACAACCGCTAAATCTTTATTTCTAAAAATCGGTAGCGCACCATCACAGACCGCACAGGCTGAAATTCCTCTCTGCCAAAATACATCTTCTCCAGGAATATGCATTCGTTTTGCTGTTGCACCAGTCGCGATAATTATAGATTCGGCTTTTATTTCTTCGTCGTCAGACCAAATTGTGAAAGGTCGTTTGGAGAAATCCACTTTGGTTATTGTTTGTGTATGTATTGTTGTTCCGTACTTTACGGACTGTTCGCGAAAGAGTTGGGTGAGTTTGGTTCCATCAATTCCTTCTGGAAAGCCTGGGAAATTTTCGACTTCTGTGGTAGTTGTAAGTTGTCCACCTGCGGCGACACCTCCAGCCATAAAACCTTCGTACATCACAGGATTTAAATTTGCTCTCGCTGCATAGATTGCTGCCGTATGTCCTGCTGGACCTGATCCAATGATTACCACTTTGTGGGCCATAATTTTCTCCCTTTCTTCCTCGCTAGTTAGACTTCAAAAAAACGAACTCAGTGCTTATTTCTCTTCACAGGAACGCACCCAAGGAGCGTAGTAAGGATCCCCAGCCAATGGATTTGCCATTAGGGTTGCCAGGTATTCCTTTTGTCTGGATCCACGCGTAAGACAAAGGTAAGTAGCCTCAAAAAATTCCATAGCCTCTTTTTTGCCTTGGAAGCGCATTTCCTCCAGAATTTCCAATGCTTCCTTTTCATAGTTCGTGAATAAATAGAGTCGAAAGAGCTCTCTCTGCACCTCTAAATCTTCCTTATTGAGTTTGTGATACTTTTCAAGGTAAAATAAGGCAGTAGCTACAGCTTCTCTACTTTCGGCAAGGAGAAGGCCCATCCGCTTTAGAACAGGCTCATAATCACTGTTTTCACGAAGGGACAATTCGTAATAATACAGAGCTTTTGTCTTTTCTCCTGAATCTTCATATTTTTTGCCAGTTTCAAAAAGAGTTTTTTCTGGCTTCCCGCAGGTAACGACTAACAGTGCAAAAAAGATTAGTAAAAAAAATGGAGATGGTAACAGTTTCACTTCTCCTTTTTTCTCAAACCACCTAGTTGTGGCAAAAAAAATAATAAGTCTCTTTAGACTTTTTGTCCGACTCTTTAAGTAACATAAGAGAGTAAAGATGGGTTCAAAATTGCCAGTATCTCATAATCAGCTTTTACAAACATTTCAAGAATACCTATCTGTAGAGAAAGGTTTAAGTGACAATTCGATTTATTCCTATGGTTATGATCTCAACAAGTTTGCGATCTTCCTAGAGAAAGAACACATAAACTTTTTAGAAGTAAAAGCAAATGACATCATGCGCTTTTTGGAAGGCGAAAGAGAGAGGAAAATCTCAGCTAAAACTTTGGCTCGAGAAGTGGTGGCAATACGTCAGTTTTACAAATACCTCCGTGATGAAAAACGATTGGATTCAAATCCCACGGAAAAGATTGAAACTCCCGAAGTAGCAAGAACTATTCCTGATTACTTAACCCAAAACGAGATAGATGAACTTTTTAAGAATATAAAAGAGGACAATTTGTACGAATTACGTGACAAATGTATCTTTGAGTTGTTGTATTCTTCAGGACTACGTATCTCGGAAGCCTGCAATTTAAAAATGACCGATGTGGATTTGGAAAATATGACCATTACTGTAGAAGGTAAAGGCGGAAGGCAAAGGCTTGTTCCTTTCGGCGAAAAATCCTTAGATATTCTCAAAAAATACCTCGCTGAAAGCAGAACAGAAATTTTGAAAAAAAGACAATGTGAGTTTGTTTTTGTCTCGAAAAAAGGATCGTATATCAATCGTAAGTCGGTTTGGAGACTGCTCAACCACTATATCAAAAGAACGAAGATCAAAAAGAAAGTAACCCCGCATACACTCAGACATTCATTCGCTACCCATCTTTTGGAAAACCATGCAGATCTGAAATCAGTTCAAGAACTACTCGGCCATATCGATATTTCTACAACGCAGATTTACACACATATGGCAAATAAAACTCTAAAGGAAGTTCATAAGAAATTCCATCCTAGAGGATAATGTCATCTACTAGTTTCAAAAAAACGGACTATGGAAAATTAGTCCGTTTTCAGATTCCCTCTCACGCCCGTTATATTTCCCACACTCGGAACTATTTTTTCCATCTCTGTTTAGAAAATGGTTTTTCACTATACGATGCGCTGGATTTAAAATTAGTACTCGGTGAATCTTTGAGTAATGTTGTAAGTCATGCGTATGAGGGTAACTCCAACAAACCTATCTTTATCGACCTTCATTTTGATACAGAGAGAGTAGAAATACGGATAAGAGATTATGGTAGAAAAACTGAGCCAAAAGATCTAAAAAGTTTTGATCTAAACGATTATAGGGAAGGAGGGATTGGCCTCTATTTAATAAAAAAACTTACGGATTACTATTACCTGGACCTATCAGTTGAAATAGGAAACCAGCTTGTTCTAATCAAACGAAAATAAATTCATTTTCCTCGACAATCCCATAGGCAATTCCAACCTATTCTTATGGAACCAATTCACGCAACTACCATACTTTCTGTTAGGAAAAATGGAAAAATTGCCATGGGCGGAGATGGGCAAGTTTCTATGGGAAACACCGTTATGAAACACACCGCAAAAAAAGTAAGAAAGCTTCACGGTGGGAAAGTTCTTGCTGGATTTGCTGGTTCTGCTGCAGACGCATTCACTCTCTTTGAACTTTTTGAAAAAAAACTGATCGAACATGGGGGCTCCGTTTCCCGAGCTGCGGTTGAGCTAGCACGAGAGTGGCGGATGGATCGGATGCTTCGAAGGCTTGAGGCACTTCTCATCGTCTGTGACTCCAATGAATCTTTTTTAATTTCGGGAACGGGGGATGTGATTAGTCCTGATGATGGAGTTCTCGCAATCGGTTCTGGTGGTAATTTTGCTCTATCTGCAGCAAGGGCTCTCGTACAAAACACAGAGCTTGAGCCCAAGGAAATCATTGAAAGAGCAATGAAGATAACAGCTGATATATGTATATACACAAATCATAATTTGGTATTAGAGGAACTTACATGAATGTAACGATTGCAGAAGTCGTAAATGAAAACCAAAACTTAACTCCTAGACAAATTGTAAATAAACTCGATGAACATATTATCGGTCAACAAAAGGCCAAACGAGCTGTAGCTGTTGCACTTCGAAATCGAACTCGCAGGAGAATTTTGGATGATAATTTAAAAGAAGAGATTTACCCAAAAAATATCATCATGATTGGTCCGACGGGAGTTGGAAAAACAGAGATTGCTAGACGACTGTCCAAACTATGTGGTGCACCGTTTCTAAAAGTAGAAGCTACGAAATATACGGAAGTCGGTTATGTCGGTAGAGATGTGGAGTCTATGATTCGGGATTTGGCCGTTGGTGCACTGAATATGGTTAAGGCAGAATTTCGAGACCATGTTAAATCTAAGGCGGAAGAGAAGTCCGAAGAATTAATGTTAGATTTAATTCTCCCCCCATTATTTCAAAAAAAAGAATCCGAATTAAATGAAGAAGAAAAAGAAAGATTAAAAAGTTACATGGAATCTAGGGAAAGGTTTCGCACCAAACTTAGGAATGGTGAACTGGACGAAACAGAAATTGAAATAGATATCCCAAAACCACAAATCCAATCGGGAATGCCCATGTTGCAGGTATTTGGTGCTGGCAATTTGGAAGATATGGACAATCAGCTACAAAATATCTTGGGAGATCTTATGCCAAAAAAATCTGGCAAACGTAAGCAAAAGATAAAAGATGCCAAAAAAATCCTACTAGATTCGGAAGCTGAAAAACTGATAGATTCTGATAAAATTCAAACGGAAGCCGTACGTAGAGTAGAGGAGATGGGGATTGTCTTTTTGGATGAAATTGATAAGATTGCGGGCAAAGAGGGAAGACAAGGTGCAGATGTTTCCAGGGAAGGTGTTCAACGGGATTTACTTCCTATTGTAGAAGGTTCGACGGTCACGACAAAGATTGGACCGATCAAAACCGATCATATTTTGTTCATTGCAGCGGGTGCCTTTCATATGTCCAAGCCTGCGGACTTGATTCCAGAACTCCAGGGTAGATTTCCAATTCGTGCGGAGCTTGACTCACTTACAGAAGAAGATTTTGTAAAGATCCTAACGACTCCTAAATCCTCTCTCACCAAACAGTATGAAGCTCTCCTTGGAACTGAAGGTGTGAAACTTGATTTTACTGAGGGGGGAATTCGTGAGATCGCCAAACTTGCTTTTCAGATGAATGAAAAGAATGAAAATATCGGTGCGAGACGTTTGAATACAATTATGGAAAAACTTTTGGAAGATACGAGTTTTGATGCTCCCGATCTGTCTGGGGAAGAAAAAAATATTGTAATCACTGAACAATTTGTATCTGACAAACTAAAGGGAATTGTGGAAGATAAGGACTTAAGTAGATTTATATTATAAATTGATTTAAGTAACCAAGATAAGATCTGCCCTCTCAAATCCTCTGACTGAGTTAGCTAGAAGAATTTCAGAAGCAGATTTTAATTCCTCCAGGTAAATTCTTTTCTCTTTCGCCCATCCTTTTTTTACGATATAATTTCGAAATACACCTTTAAGACCTGTATTGTATAGATCCGGGGTCCACCATTCATTTCCAATCTTTACAAATAAATTACGAATGGCGGTTTCTAATACCCTTCCTTCCTGATCCAAGAAAATAGTATCATCCATATTTTTTTCCTGGGATTTTTTCAATGCTTCGTCATACAAAGTTCTTACAGTTGTTTTGTGAACTAAAAATATATCATTTATAGGAAGGGGTTGTGGATAAATCCAGATTTTGATTTTGGATTTTTTTGAAGAAATTGAAAGGGGGAAGACTTGAAATTCAAAGATACCATTTTCGTTTAATAGGAATCGAATTCTTTTAGGATTAACACCAGTTCTTTCTTGATAGATGATTTTATCTACACATTCTTGGGCTTTTTTTTCAGAAAATGGATACCCAAAACGGTTTGCAGAATCCTTCATACGATGTAGATGTTCTTTTAGAAGACGAAATTTTCCATTTTGGAATCGGATCGTCTCCAAGATTTGAAAATCAGGATTTGGCCTGTTTTTTAAAAATTTTGCTTTTGCAATGCATTCCGCAAATTCTTCCTGGGGATCGGACAAAACTGTAATTGCGCTACCGATTCCATATTCACCTTTCCAAGTTGCGTCCACCTTTTCTTTGAGATGGATAGTTCTGATGGCAATGTTTCCAAGAATGTATTGAAGGTTATTTTCTTTTTCCCAACGAAGAATGGATCCAGTATAGATCCCTCGGTTTCGACCTTCTATGTTTTTGAGAAGTTCCATGGAACGTATTTTGGGTGCTCCAGTCACGCTACCTGATGGAAATAATGCTTTGATCATTTCCAAAATCGAAACTTCCTCATTGATTTCCGATGAAATTTGTGAGACCATTTGCCAAACAGAATCAATTGGAATTATTTTAAAAAGTTCGTTGGTAATAACCGATCCAATTTGGGAAATTTTTCCTAAGTCGTTTCGAAATAAATCCGTTATCATAACGTTCTCGGACTTATCTTTTATTGAATTTTGTAGTTTTTTCTTTTGAGCCTCATCTTCGAAAGTAGTTAGTCCTCGTGGTATCGTTCCTTTCATTGGTTCCGTTACTATTTTATTTCCTTTTCTCTCAAAGAAAAGTTCGGGAGAAAGACTTAAAATATGTTCATCGGTGTCGGGAAGAAAACATGTATATTTTGTTTTCTGCTTTTTCTTTAGTGTTTGATACAGTTCAAAAGGTTCGCCGTTTAGATTGACAGAATTTAGAAAACAAAGATTAAGTTCATAACTTTCGCCTTCTATTAAGTAGGATTTGGTTTTGTGGAACTTTTCATCATAGGATATCTGATCCAGGCCAAAATTTATATCGAATTTGATATCATTTGTGATTTCATTTGATTTTGGATTTATATAAGAATATACTTTTTTTCCTTTGAATACTTTGCCTTTTATTAAAATTGTGTCTTTCGGAAGTTCAGAAAGTAACGAATTTAGTTTATCTAAAATTAAATAACCTAATTCATAGAAAAGATTTACTTGAATGTAATATCCTAAATTTACAAAAATTTCTAATCTCTTTAGATAATCCGTTAGTTTTAGTTTTGTTAATTCTAGGTCATCTCCTGTTTTGATTTCAAAAGATTCTATTTTTTGAAAATATTCGATAACGTTTGTAATTCCAGGGTTTGAGAAGCTGTCTTCGAAGAGAGATCCTTGTGTCAGCAAGTATCTCTCTTTGAATTCTTGATATGGAATGGGAGGCTGTGTGTCTTTCAAAACTCCATCTTCTGAAGTGCCTCAATGGGGTAATTGAGATACACCGTGGTTGCATGTTTACTTGTTTGGATATCAAAACACTCCATTGGATCGAGTCCAAGATTGTAGAATCCTTCATCGATCATGGCAATTCCAAAGCCCGCACTTTCCTTTTCATCTAAAAAGTCGGGTCTAAAGAATTCTCCAGAATTTCCTGCGCGCGCCAACTCGTTATGCCTTTCCCGACTGCTTTGGATTCGTTTTAAGTCCATACCCATGATGGGGCTATCATTCCGAATCCGAATATAAAGGGAGTTAGGACGAATTTCGATTTTCAAAGAAATTTTGAGATCGTACTTCTTTGTCTTTTGGCGAACCAAATCCAGAAATTCTATCTCCGCAGGCGTAAGTTCGCCTCGTTTCGCCTTTTTTTTATCTGAGAGAGTAAGTATCTTTTGCACGACTTTTTTAATTTTATCGGGAACAATGTATCTTTGCATCGCATCGCGGAGAGGTTCTGTCTCTAAGATTACATCCAATAGTTCTTCGGCTTCTTCTTCGGGCGTTTGGCCTGAGTTTTTGAGTTTTGTTAGGAGTTCGTCTTGGAAAATCACAAAACGTGTGTTTGCTTTCACTGCATTCAGAAGTGCTTCCATAAGTCCGCTGAACAAATGAAAACTCGTGAGTGGATTTGCTCCCACTCGATCTAGTAAACCCTGAACTACTTCGTTGATCACATGTCGAGTGGATTTGGTAAGGCCTTTCAGTTGAAAATGAAAGTAGTCTTTTCTTAAGATTTCTGGAAGGTTTTGGAGGATTTCCTCACCTTTGTATTTGATTTTCTCGTTTCCCATTGAGGTTTGCTAAACTTTTATGTTAAAAAACAGGGTTTTCTGGTATTTGTAAACCAGTTTTCCAAATGAAATAGAGTTTATTGGCATGAAAGAATTTTTACTCAAAACTCCAGACCTCGGTGATACAGAAAAAATAGAACTCGTTCAGTGGAATTTTTCACCAGGAGATCAGATTTCTATAGGGGATGAAGTCATAGAGCTTGTTACAGACAAGGCAGCCTTTCCTGTTGAATCGCCTTATTCTGGAATCTTAAAATCCATTTTAATCCCAAAGGGTTCGGTAGTAAAAACCGGCGAGATATTAGGAGTTTTAGAAATCCAAGAATGAAAATTCTCCACATTTCAGACCTCCACTTCCCTAGACGTTTGCCCTATTTTTCTTTACGGGGCAAAGCGATAGTGGGTTATCTCAATTACCGTTTGAGACGAAGGTCTAAATATCCTATACAATTGGTTCAAACTCTGGTTAATCATATTAAGAATTTAGAATATGATGCTTTGGTTATATCGGGAGATTTAACGAATGTTTCCCATCCTCTTGAATTTGAATATGCCAGAGAGATATTAAATCCCATTTTAGATGAGCGAGCATTTTTAATACCTGGCAACCACGACCGTTACCAAAAAAAATCTATTTCCCCTCTATCTCTTTTCGAGAAATATTTCGCAAATTGGATGGGAACATCAATTTCGAATAAAGTCTATCTTTACAAAAAACAAATAGGCGAAAAAACTTTTATTGGGTGGGATTCCAGCACAGCCTTACCCATTGCGAAGGCAAATGGTTTTATAGACCCAACTGTGTTTGATGAGACATTTAGCCAGATTTCCGATGACTATATTCTTGTTTGTCACCACCCCATTTGGAACCCCAAAGAGCAAGTGGAGTCGAGAGGGCATCGGCTTACGAATCGTCTTGAAGTTGTGGAACAATTGAAACGGAATCCTCCCATTGTCTATCTTCATGGTCATACTCATTCCAATTGGATCAAATTGTCTGGAGATCGTATTCCCTTTTCCATTGTAAATTCAGCTTCCAGCACAAGACTGTCAGATAGAGGACATGATTGTGGGTTTCATGAAATTTATATTTCTGCGGATTCCAATCATTCGCACAAAGTTGAGTTCAAACGTTTTCAATTTAAAAATAATGTATTTAGTGAGACGAATCCAATCTATTACCAAGATGCGGATGGGATAGTCTAAAGGATAGAATGGCAAATCAAAAAATAGAATTAAAAGATATCCAGCGCCAACTAATGTTGGTCAAACATCCTGAATTAAAAAAGGATATTGTGAGTCTCGGTATGGTTGCATCCGTCACTCCAAATGATGAAGGCATAGAAATTCTAATCAAAACACCAAACAATGACAGACGTTTGCAAATCGGTCTCGAAGCACAAACCAGACAACTTGTATCCAAACTTGAAGGTGCAGGAAAGGTAAAAATTAAATTTGAAGTTGACCAAAACCTCAAAATGGAAGATGGAAACCGAATCCTTGGTGTAAAAAAAGTTATCGCGATTGGATCTGGAAAGGGTGGTGTTGGAAAATCCACGGTCACAGCAAATCTGGCTGCCTCCTTTGTGAAACAAGGTAAAAAAGTAGGAATTTTAGATGCCGATATTTATGGACCATCACTTGGAAAGATGTTTGGTATCAGCGGTCGTGTTGCTCTTAAATCTGAAGAAGATAAAATTTACCCATTAGAAAAACATGGGATCAAATTGATTTCCTTTTCTTTTTTAGTAACAGAGGACCAACCTGTTGTTTGGCGGGGACCTATGTTGGGTAAGGCCATTGAACAGTTCTTATATGACGTTGTTTGGGGTGAACTAGACTATCTTTTCATTGACCTTCCACCAGGAACGGGCGATGTCCAGCTATCCCTTGCGCAATTGATAGACCTTGATGGTTCCGTGATTGTTACTACTCCTCAAGATGTGGCGGTTCTCGATGCAGGTAGAGCTGCTTCCATGTTCAAACAAGTAAAAGTTCCAATCTTCGGAATCGTAGAAAACATGTCTGGATTTGCCTGCCCTAAATGTGGCCATGTGACAGATGTGTTTTCGAAAGGAGGAGGGGAAAAATTGGCAAAACAAGTCGGAGTGCCAGAACTTGGTTCGATTCCATTGACTATGGAGGTTATGACATCTGGGGAATCTGGGAAGCCAGCTACCTTAGACGGTGAAAATTCTGTACTCTCTGCCGCTTATGCAAGCATTACAAAAAATTTGGAAGAGCAGATATCTTTATTTGAAGACTAAAAATCACTTGTTTCTTAACAGGCAATTGGTAGTCTAATATCACAACTTATGAATTTCGAACGTGGATCAAAACCAAACCCTACGGGAAACTTGATTGCCTACTGCCATGTTTTTGGAGAGAATCCAATTGCACCTGGTGGTAAGATCATTGCTTCCAATGTGGTCGTGAGTTTTTTAAAGATCGGTGATAATTTTCCCGTCGTCACCTTTCCTCCCGTTGCTCTTGCCTCTAAGGAAGAGTTGATGAAGATACTTTCGGACAATATCCATCTATACGATGTTGTTCAACTTCCCGATTTCCAAATGCCTGAACAGAAAGACAACGCAAACCAATACATCCAAGAGCGTATGGAGCAATTCAACGCGATGGTTATGCGGTATGTTGAGTTTTGTAAGGCAAAAGAAAAAAAACCTGGGAATACAATTCCAGAGAATATGGATGCCTCTAATGAACCATTAGAAGCTTTGGCAAGTCTTTCGTTAGAGTTTCGAAACACTTCGGGTATCGCAAGAGAGGCGACTCGGCTAAAAATGGATCGTATCGTGGATTACTTTCACAACAACCATCCCAATCTTGATATAGATAATTTTAAAAAGGCCTTGGTAGTTCCAGGCAAATTGGGTGACGAACTGGTTAGCCTTTACATTCAAAAATTCAACGCAATCCAGATTGAAAATTATGAAACGGCCTCAGATCTTAGAAAACGCATTTTAGAAATAGAATCCTCATCTCTTCGCTAGAAAAAAATTTCTTGACTAGGTATTTCTTTCGCTGAAAATCAAATGCCCTTGAGTTTTCCCGTGTCCGTAGAAAAGAATGCTTTGCTTCGCAAAAGAATGGAAAGTTTAGGCATCCGTGAATCAGACCTAACGGAAACATTCATTCGATCCGGAGGGAAAGGTGGTCAAAACGTGAACAAGGTATCGACTGCAGTTCTATTGGTTCACAAGATCTCTGGTGAACAAGTGAAATGTTCTATCTACCGAACTCAAGGTTTGAATCGGTATAAAGCTCGGGACTTACTCTGTAAAATTCTAGAATCAAAGCTTCTTCCATCCATTCCGAATCGTCAGATTCTAAAAATACAAAAGAAGAAAAAAGATAAGGCAAGAAGAGTCAGGGAAAAATACCTCCTTGAACAGGACTTTAGGAATGAAGAATGAAAAAGAGTTTTTTGATTTTTGCGGGTCTCTTAGCTACAATCCTACTTTTAAAGTTTTTCTTCGATTTCTCACACTTGGAGGAATGGCGGCAAGGATGGGAGTACCGATATCTTGATGACCAAGAGCTCTCTGAATTTTCCACTTCTTTAGAAGATCTTTCTTTTGAATACTCTTCGTATAGGATTCCAAACATCAGTTTGGAGAGTCCACCAAAGCCATTTTTGGTACTACGAAAAAAATGGATAAAAAGAGATAATTTTCAAAATCCAACCTTATATTTGCGGGGACTAGTCTCAACCTTTGATATTGTTTGCAATGGTCACGTTTTGGGTACTCAATTCTATCGAGGATCGCAAGCTGATTCTAATCTCAATACAATTCCTCGTGAGATAGAGAGTTATAAGTATAACACCAAATTTTTTCCCATTTTGAGTCTGCCTGAACATTGCAATGGTCAATATATCTATGTGATATTTTTTGAATTGGGAAATCTCCCATTGGGGTTTACAGAACCTCCGTTATATGGTGATGCAATTACAAATTATAGATCACTTTCGAATAGATACCAATCTTTCGCTTCATTGGGCTTTTTTTTTCTGATTTTAGGTTTTTTTTCTTTATATCTCTTTGTCCGTCGGAAGAAAAAACCTCTGATTGCCTTTACGGGTTTCTCAATCATTTCAGGTATTCATTTTTTATCACAAGTTGGTTTTTTTGGTTATTATTATTTTGATAACATAACACTAAATTTTTATATTTTTATAATTAGCCTTTTCCTGATTCCAATTACCTGTCTCTATTTTTTTGATAAATTGTTTGGTATTGGAAGATGGAATATCATTCGGATGTTGTGGCAATTCCATTTGGTTTTTAGCGTGATTGTGCTCGGTCTTACTCTTACAGAAAATATAAGTGTTATCAATGCTATTGTAATGTTTTTTTGGATTTGTTTTCCTGCAATGGTATTGCAGGTAATTGTATCCATACGCGAATATGTTTTGCGGAAACCAAAAGCCTGGATACTAATTGTTGGTTCAAGTCTCCTTCTTCTTTTTAATGGACATGATATCCTGTCTTCTCTTTCTGTTTTCGAGACTACGATTCGAGTTTCTCCTTGGGGATTTTTCCTTTTTGTTTTGTCTTTGACAATTTATGGAGAAAATCTCTTTCGTGAATCGGAAATCAAATTTAACAGCCTTCAAAAAGAGATTCAAACCGCAGCAAGAATTCAAAATGCTATCCTCCCGCCCTGAGAACCAAAATGGGAAAATACTAAAATAGATGTCTACTACCAACCAAGCCACGAAGTAGGTGGTGATTTTTACGACTTCCAGGCATTAGGTGGAAACAAGTATGGAATACTTATTGCGGATGTTGTTGGGCATGGTTTGGGTGCCTCTATTATTGCCTCACTTTCTAAATTTGCCTTCTTCCAAAATTATAAACATTGGGCAAATCCATCTTTTTTACTTTCTGCAATGAATAATGATTTGGTAAAAAAATCCTTTGGAAGATTTACAACTGCAACTTATATCTGCATCGATAGAGAGAAACAAAAATTTGTTATATCCAATGCGGGCCATCCATCCTTTTTACATTGGAAGTCCAAAGAAGCTAAGTTAGTCGAAATCAAGCCAAAGGGAAAACCACTCGGTATCTTGCCAGAGCTTGTATTTTTTGAAGAAGAATACGTCTTTGAATCAGGTGATCGATTCTTATTTTATACGGATGGGCTTACAGAGGAAGAGAATGCGAAAGGTGAGGAGTTTGGAATTCAGAATTTGATGGATTGTTTTTTCACAGGTATCCAAAAAAATCCAAGAGATCCGATCTCTTATTTGATCTCCAAGTTTCATGAATTTACGGAGATGGTTGGCCACCCCCACGACGATGTAACTCTGATTCATGTTGAGATATTGTAGTCGTCCTTCAGATGTTGGCAAATCTGTATGTTTGTGGTAGACTAGTTTGTATGAAAACGACTTTAAACATAGATTTAGATTTAATCGCTAGGGCAAAGGTCGCAACTGGAATACAAGAAAAGACTACTTTGATCCACTAGGGATTACGTGTTCTCCGGGAAAGAGAAGCTAAATTGACTTTAATAAAAGCAAAAGGTGCCGTTCCAAACGTTGCGAGATTACCATCTAGAAGGAAAGTAATAGGATCCTAGCTGATACATCCATATGGGTAGATTGCCATATGCTGCAGTATGCTGTATGGTGCGATTCAGAACTCTATGGATTTAATCACTCTAGATCTAAAATTATAAATTTTGGATGATCAGCTAACATCGGCGGGCGGGGAGATAACTTTTTTCAGAAAATAAAAAAAGCCCGGGATTTTTCTCCCGAGCTTTTCTGGACTTTCATCTGTAAGGATGAGCTGTTTGATGATTCGATTTCTCGAATTACATCATACCACCCATGCCTCCCATTCCGCCCATACCACCCATTCCGCCTGGCATTCCACCACCAGCGTCTTTAGGTTCTGGTTTGTCCGTAATTGTTACTTCTGTAGTGAGAATCATCGCACCGATAGAAGCTGCATTTTGGAGTGCAGAACGCACTACTTTAGCAGGGTCAACAACACCAGCTTTGATTAAGTCTTCCCAAACCATAGTAAGTGCGTTAAAACCTTCATTTCCAGTTTTTGCACGAGCTTGCTCAACGATTACAGATCCTTCCAAACCTGCGTTTGTTGTGATCATTCGGATTGGCTCTTCTAATGCACGCAGGATGATGTTGGCTCCTGTCTGCTCATCACCAGAAAGTTTTAATGCTTTCACAGCTGTTTGTGCACGGAGTAGAGTGAGTCCACCACCAGGAACTATACCTTCTTCGACAGCGGCACGAGTCGCTGAAAGAGCATCCTCGACACGAGCTTTTTTCTCTTTCATTTCAACTTCAGTAGCTGCACCAACATGAATCACTGCAACACCACCTGCAAGTTTTGCAAGTCGCTCTTGGAGTTTTTCTCTGTCGTAATCAGAAGTTGTATCTTCGATTTGTTTTTTGATTTGGTTCACTCGGCCTTGGATATCTTTAGAAGCTCCGGCGCCTTCAATGATTGTAGTGTTTTCTTTATCCACTACAATTTTTTTAGCGCGACCTAACATCTTCACATCAGCGTTTTCCAATTTCATTCCGAGGTCTTCAGAAATCACTTGTCCACCAGTTAAGATTGCGATATCTTCTAACATCGCTTTTCTTCTATCGCCAAAACCAGGAGCTTTTACCGCTACACACTGGATTGTCTTGCGTAGAGTGTTTACAACGATTGTTGCAAGAGCTTCACCTTCTACTTCTTCTGAGATGATAACTAGAGGTCTACCAGCTTGAGCAATTTTTTCGAGAACTGGTAGAAGGTCTTTCATAGACGCGATCTTTTTATCATAAATTAAGATAAATGGGTCATTAAAAGTCGCAATCATTGCTTCAGGATCAGTCACCATATAAGGTGAAATGTATCCTCGGTCAAATTGCATACCTTCTACAATGTCAAGCGTAGTTTCGATTGACTTTGCTTCATCCACAGTGATCACACCTTCTTTACCTACTTTGTCAAAAGCTTGTGCAATAAGGTTTCCGATTTCAGGATCGTTGTTTGCAGAGATTGTTGCAACGTTTGCGTATTCTGCTTTGCTATTGATTTTAATGGAATGTTTTTTGATTTCTTCCACTGCAACAACAACGGCTTTATCAATCCCGTGTTTGAGTGCCATAGGGTTTGCGCCAGCAGTTACGTTCTTTAAACCTTCGTTGATGATTGCTTGAGCAAGGATGGTTGCAGTCGTTGTTCCATCACCAGCGATATCGTTGGTCTTTGTGGAAACTTCTTTAACCATCTGAGCGCCCATGTTTTCAATTGCATCTTCGAGTTCGATTTCTTTAGCAACTGTTACACCATCTTTAGTAATGGTAGGGGATCCAAATTTTTTGTCGATAACTACGTTGCGGCCTTTTGGTCCTAGAGTTACCTTTACAGCGTTTGCAAGTTTGTTTACTCCGCTGAGTAGTTTACGTCTTGCGTGTTCATCGAATTCTATTGTTTTAGCCATATGATTCTCTCCTGTAAGATTATTAAGCTACGACTCCGAGGATGTCGCTTTCACGGATGATTAGATAATCCTTTCCGCCTTGTTTGATTTCTGTGCCGGAATACTTTCCGTAGAGAACAGTATCGCCCACTTTTACTTCGAGTGGAACGAGTTTTCCATCCTCATACTTTCCTTGCCCAACAGCGATGATTTTGCCTTCTTGTGGCTTTTCCTTCGCAGTGTCTGGAACAATGATGGATCCAATTTTTTCTTCAGATTCGCTTTTTGGTTCTACGACAACTCTGTCGCCCAATGGTTTAATCGATGCCATGCGGTTTCGTCTCCTATTTTCTTGTTTTAAATGGATTCCGTGTTAGCACCATCTACACTAGAGTGCTAATCTACAGTACCACTAAAGACTTAGGGAGAAAAAAATGCAAGCACTTTCGGTTCGAGAGTGCTAATTTTTAAGAACAGCGATTAGAAACCGAAAATTCCCGTTTTTTTCTTCCGGGTGGTCTTTTTTGTGGAAACACCGAGCATTCCCAGAAGACCTCTTGTAACCTCTCTGGCCACGGTTCTGCCCACCTCGCGGGCTAGAGGATTTTTGGAAATGGTTTCGACAAGACTTGGGTCTTCTTTTTCTCTCTTGGATTTCCTTGTAGATTCTTTTGGTTCTTCTTCCTCTGCTGCATCAGCAATAGATTCCATCTGTTTGGTCAGAAGTTCGTAGGCACTTTCCCGATCCAAGGTCTTTTCATACTTTTTAACCAAATCGGAGGATTCTATCAAAGATTTGAGTTCCGCATCCGTTAGGATTCCCATTCGAGACCTTGGCGGGGAGAGAAGGGTCCAAACGAGAGGTGTAGGATTTCCTTTGGGACTGAGTGCTGTTACAAAGGCTTCACCGATTCCCAGTTCGGTGATTGCTTCCTTCGTATCGTAAAAATCAGTGGAAGGGTAGTTTTCGGAGGCTTGTTTGATTGCCTTTCGATCGTTTGCTGTAAAGGCACGGAGTGCATGTTGTACTTTAAGTCCAAGTTGTGCTAACACTTCTTTGGGTATATCCGTCGGAGATTGGGTGCAAAAAATAATGCCCACCCCTTTGGATCGTATCAGGCGAACCATGGCTTCTAATTGTTTCATTAAATCATTGGATGCCTCACTAAAGACGAGATGTGCCTCATCAATAAAAAGCACTAACTTTGGTTTTTCAAGGTCTCCTTCCTCAGGAAAATTGGCGTATACTTCTGTGAGTAAGGACAACATAAACGTGGAAAAAAGATGGGGTTTTGTTTGAATATCTGTGAGTCGGATGATGGAAACCTGTCCCTTCCCTTTTTTAGCTTGGACAAGATCCATAACATCAAAGGACGGTTCCCCAAAAAAGTCATCAGCCCCTTGGCTTTCTAACTCGATGAGTTTTCTTAGAATCGTTGAAATCGACTGAGAGGAAACAGAACCATAATCCTTTTCGATAGCAATCTTCCCTTCATCACTATTTATATATTGTAGAGCTTTTTTAAAATCTTTTAAGTCTAGGATGGGGAGACCCATATCATCACAATATTTGAATACCAAGGAAATGACACCGGATTGTGTATCGTTAAGTCCAAGTATCCTTGAAATTAAGATTGGTCCAAATTCTGAGATTGTAGATCGCAATTTGGCACCAGGCTCTGATGAAAGTGACAAAAATTCTACAGGGTAGGACTCGGGATTCCACTCCACTCCCAATGATTTCGTTCTTTCTTCAATCTTTTCATTGGAAGTACCTGGTTTGGCTAAGCCAGATAGATCGCCCTTAATGTCCATGAGAACTACCGGAACACCTGCATCGGATAGAGATTCTGTTAAGAGTTGTAGGGTTTTTGTTTTCCCTGTACCGGTTGCACCTGCAATGAGTCCGTGACGGTTGAGTGTTGAAAGAGGAATTTGAACTTTGGCTTCAGGAAATGGCTTTCCTTCCAATAATCCTCCTCCGATGTAGAGCGCATTTTTTTCTGGATATCCGTCCGTTATCGTATTTACAAACTCTTCCGATTTCTTTTTTGCCATGTCTTCCTCTTAAAGAATATAGGCTTCTTGGGAAAGTCTGATCCGTCAATAGGATTTCCTTTTTCTTAGAACGTTTGTTATATGTTCAAAAACCCATTAAATATAAAAAACCACTTCCCAAGGAATTGATTTTTATTTTTTCTATCTTCCTAGTTTGTCTGTTGAATTTGTATGAGGTTTGGGCCCTTGAATCGAATTTTTATTCTCATTCTATTTCTTATCTGGATGCCTCTAACCCAATGCAAAGAAGAGATTTTTCCCAGTTTGGGCGCACCGCGTACACTTGAGAATGGGATTTTAGACCTAAGTTTTATTTCCCCTGGCAGCCTGGAACCGTTTCCCTTGGCTGGTGACTGGCTTGCTTACCCAGGAGAACTTCCTGAAACAGAATTGGAGTTTTTGGCACTCGAAAACAAAGTCGGAGTTCCCCTAAAAATTCCAGGTTATTGGGTGAACCAAGGTTTACCAGCACATGGCTTTGTGACTTACAAACTCAAATTGAAATTGGACTTTCCCGAAAACTTGATGATCTATTTGAGAGAAGCATCTTCTGCCTATAGAATCTTCCACTTGAACAAAGAGAGAGGTTTGGTACTTCTTGGAGAGGGAGGAAAGGTTTCAAAATCGGCGGACGGGTCTGTTGGCTACTACGAAGAAACAGCTCGAACCTTCCGAGGAACTCCATCCTCAGTTTTGTATTTACAAGTCTCCAACTATCTCTATTCCCGAGGTGGTCCTTACTATTCCCCGATTTTGGGAAGTAGCCAAAAAACCTTAGTGTATCTTAGATTCAAAGAGAGAAAAAAAACATTTTTTTTAGGGTTCTTTGCGATCTTAGTTGTTTCGCATTTCTTTCTATTTGTACACAGACCCAAACAAAGGCAGGCCCTCTTTTTTGCGATGCTC
This sequence comes from Leptospira sp., assembly GCA_027533185.1. Lineage (GTDB taxonomy): Bacteria > Spirochaetota > Leptospiria > Leptospirales > Leptospiraceae > Leptospira_A. The sequence goes on from JAPZTS010000014.1 coordinate 33,414, forward strand.
TGTTTGTGTTGGCTTCTACGGATTTTATTGTTTGAAAGATTTTCGCGAGATTGGTTTGTTCCTTCCGATTTTATGGAAATGCTACAGATACGATTGGAATACCTCTCTTTTGTGGGAATCATGTTCTTCAGTTTAAAATTCTTTTTTGAGACGTATCCTATTTATCTTCAACAAAAGTTCACAAGGTTGTTATTAATACCTGTTATTTTGTCTTTTGTCGTTACTTGTGTTACACCTTATTCGTTTTACACAAAACTCTTGGTCTTCAACCAAGTTTATATGGCATTTATTCTTTGTGTCACGATTTATGCTGCAATTCGTGGTGTTACTCAAAAGGAATCCAGATACGAGGCAGGAGTTATTTTGTTTGGAACAGGAATTGTTCTATTAACAACTATTTATGATTCTGTTGTATTTTTCAAACGTTGGGATCTCCCATTGCTTACCGATATCGGATTCAGTGTATTTTCACTATGCCTTTCGATTGTGATATCGAGCCAAAATTCAAAGGCTTGGGAAACAGCCGAATATCTAACCCTGAATCTACAAAAGGAAGTGGATTGGAAAACAATAGAACTGCGAAAAGAAAAAGAAAAGGCTGAAAAATCGGGCGAGTTAAAGGACAAATTCATCTCTATCGTTTCGCACGATATTCGATCCCCCTTGTTCGGCATTAGTTCTGTGGTTAATTTGCTCACGGAATCACCGCCTACCTTAAGTCCTGAAAAAACAAAGCAGGTATTAGGTGAAGCAAGTGTGGGATTAAAAAATATATTGAGTATGGTTGAGGAATTGATCAAATACTCAAGGTTTCAAAACGCAGCCGTATTTCCCGACTACCAACTGTTTGATTTTCATTTACTCGTTCAAAACCTGCTCGAAAAAGCTGAGTCTCAAATCCAAAGCAAAAAAATTCAATTAGTGTCAAATATCGTTGAATCCTCCGTCGGGATCGGTGATCCAAATTTGATTGAACATTTGATTTGGAATTTGATGACAAATGCGCTTAAGTTTACCAAAGAAGGTGGAATGATCGAAATCTCTCTACTCGAACAGAACCGCAACTGGTGTCTGCGCATCAAGGACAATGGAATTGGGATGCCTGAGTATTGGTCAAAACATGTTTTAGAAGAGGGTTTTTTGTACATCCGAAAGGGAACTAGGGATGAAATGGGAGCAGGAGTTGGTCTTGCCTTTTGTAAGGAAGTGGCAGAAAGACACGGTGCCAAGTTGGAACTAATCTCTGAAGATTCAAAGGGAACGTCTGTCGAATTTGTACTACCGAATTACGAAAAAATTATACTTGTGTTAGATGATAACCCAGGTTACCGAAAACAAATTCGTAACATTCTGAAAGATTTTGAGGTGATCATATGGGAGGAAGAATTCCCAGAACACGCACTCACATCCATTGGAAAACTAAAACCAGATCTCATTATTGTAGACCAATCCATGCCCGAAAAAACCGGCATTGAGTTTTTAAAAGAATTGTATAGCGAAGAAGAAAGGATGGAAATTCGGTCTATATTAGTTTCTAGTTCACACACAAATCCATCTAACGGGAAAAAATTGGAGAAGGAAGCCCTTGAAATTGGGTGCGATGCCTTTGTTACAAAAACAGAGCCGGATGAAAAGTTGAAGAAACTAGTTGTAGAATACTTGCAGTTATAGATTTACGATCTGCACGGACGAAACACTATATTTAGATCAACATGTTTTCTTTTGCTCGGCCAATGAGTTCCGCGACGGTCTTTGCATTGAATCTGTCTTTCAGTCTGCCCACATGATACTCAACCGTTCTTTTGGAGAGACCAATCTCATCTCCAATTTCTTGGTAGGTTTTTCCATGACCAAGAAGGAGGAGAATTTGTTTTTCCTTTTTATTGGCAACCTTCCCGTCTGTTGGCTTTCGATTGAAGCTGAGTTTCAAATTTTTGCTGTAAACGGTTTTTCCATTAAGGATTTCGTTTAGATTTTTCGTAAGACTACTAAGGTCATCTGATTTCAAGAGGTATCCGTCAACACCGGCCTCAATTGCCGAATGGACGACTGGCTGTTCATCTAACATGGTCAAAGTAACAACCTTGAGATTGGGATACTCTTTCTTCCAATCTTTGATCATATTCAGCACATTTTCGCCTGGCACTCGCAGGTCCAATAGGACAAAATCAGGATTGGTTTTAGAGAGAAGTGGGCCAATTTGTGAGGATTCTTCTGCTTCGCCGACCACTTCAAAATCATCGGACGAATTGACCACATGTTTAACTCCGACTCGTGTCACGGCATGGTCTTCCACTAATATGACTTTTTTTTTGGAGTTCATCAAACTATCCCCTTAAATTCCTGCGATCGAAACATACCCAATCTAGCTATATCTATTTTTTTATCTACATTTTCATAGTACTTTCCCTTGTGATTTGTCATAATTTTTAGTTCTTCCATTCCTACCCAATTTTCTCTTGCAAAATTGAGAATTGGCGCCAAATTGAAACGTAAATCCTAGGAGAATTATGAATCCAAAAGTAGAGAGTCTCAAAAAAATATATCTCTTCCAAAAGTTAAACCAAGACGAATTGCTACACATTGCAGAAAAAATACAGGACGTCCACTTGCCTCCTAGACATGTACTCTATGATATCGGAGAAGAAGCAGGATCGATGTTTATTGTGAAATACGGAACTCTGCAAATTTCTACTGCAACAAGCCAGGGAGATGATGTAAACCTGATCAATTTGGGAGAAGGGGATCATTTTGGCGAATTGCCATTTTTTGACGGTGACAAACGCTCTGCAAAAGTGGAAGCATTGGAAAACTCAGAACTCTACGAACTCAAATACTCTGATTTGAACGATATGTTCTCAAAAAACAGAGAGATGGAGTTAAAATTCTACAAAGAAGTAACCCACTATTATATAAAACGCCTTCGAAAATTAACGAATGATTTGGCCTATGCAAGAGAACTCCGCCGAAGATTTGCATAAAACTCATGGTTTTATGCGACAGAATTTCAAATCCTTTTAAATTTTCCAAACAAAGATAGAAAAAACCTTTTCCATTCCTTCGTTTCTTCTTAAACAAGCTAAGGAATGGGATTGGGATTCCGATACTATTCAGTAGGCAGGGAGAAGGAATGCATGGTGGACCCCGAGATCCTAACCGAGAAGATCGTAACACAGAATAAGACTTTCTTGGTGGATTTAAAGAAAAACCAGGCCGGATTCTACCTGAAGGTGTCGGAGTGGTCGAATAGCAAAAAATCGTCGATTTTTCTTCCTGCAGAAGGAATTGATCGAATGATCGAAATCTTGAATAAGTTTAAAAGCCAAATGTCCGATAATGATAGTACGAAAGACCCAGAGTTGGGAGCCTTTTAGGAGTGAGTTTCATGGGGAAAATAGGGATGACCAAACTGATGTTAGGCCTCTTCCTTTCAATAGGAATGTTGTATGCACAGGCCGAACCTGGTGGCGGTGCAAATGGCGGAGTGGCGAATGCCAATGATGAGGATAGTCCTCTTCGCAAAATCATTTTGGATGATTTTGAAGAAGCAGAGGACTGGAGAGTAAAGGCAACTACGCCTCTTGGGGAGACTAGAACATTAAAGCTAGTCCAAAGAGGTCTCATAAAAGATGTATTTGATGAAAAACTAGTCCCAGATGATGGCGGTGACAAAGTTGAAAAAAATCACATTTTAGGTGTGAAAACTCATTTTGTTTCCAAAGGAATCGATCGCGTGGAATTGTATCCTCCACACGAATTTATCATTAAAGGTAAAGTTCGACAAATTTCCGTTTGGGTGCTTGGTAGAAAATACAGACATACCTTATTCGCAAAATTTAGAGATTATAAAGACAGAACTCACAACGTAAGACTAGGGAAGATGGATTTTTTTGGCTGGAGAAAGATGACGGCTACGATTCCAGGATTTATCCCACAAAGCACACGTTTTGCTCTTCTTGACAAAAACCTACACTTTGTTTCTCTTTTTGTTCTTTCTGATGTCCATGAAGTTGCAGGTGACTTTTACTTCTATGTGGATGATCTACAAGTTAGAACAGACAGATCTGAAGCAAAATACCCTGGATCTGAAATTAAGGACAATTGGTAAGAGAGGATATATCTGATATGAAAAGCAAAAAATTTCTCCTCCTAACTCTAACAACTATCACTGGATTTTTCCTTATCGGTGTAGCTGAGGCTCAATACAAAATTACCAATGGAGTTTCGACGCCAAACGGTAGTGATATTGCTTCCATGGAACTCAAGGCTATTACAATTGAGTCTTGGGACAACCCTGTGGCTTCCGCTCCATTCGGTTGGGAAGTGTTCACAGATAAAGATGGTGTAAATAAAGACGGCACTGGCGATATGAAATACGATGAGAACAATAAATACACACCTGTTCTCAACGACCCTCAAAAATCTCCACTCGTTCTACGTGAAGTGAAACTTGTTCCAGGAAAACCAGGTGACGTGAAAAACGTAGAAGCAGGCAATGCCAAACTTCTTGCGGTCAAATTTCAATTTACTTTCCCTGGACACAATGTAGTTACGATCCGTCCTCCAAGAGCACCAGAATACGAAGTGACTCGTGCAAGACCATACATTGGTGCAAACAACCAAAAACAATTGGATAAAATTTATGGAATCGAAGCCCCAGGGAATGTAAAAGCTATCTCTGTATGGGTGCTTGGTCGAGGAAATGAATACGACCTAGAAGGTTGGTTGGAAGACTATAACGGGAATAGCCATATCTTTCAATTCGGATCCCTTGACTTTGTTGGCTGGAGACCTCTCCAAATCTCCATCCCTCCAGGCATCCCACAAGAGGCAGCTGCTTTCCCTGCAACGCGAAACCTAGTATTTAAGCAGTTTAAGGTTCGCTCCCACCCAAACACTGGGTCAGAAATGGTTTACCTTTTCTTTGATGAGCTAAGAGTCCTTGCAGATACCTTTGAAGTACATTTTGATGGTGCAAGTATCGACTTTGATGAAGAAGACTGCAAAAACAAAATCAAGTTGGAACAAATGCTACAAAAATCAGGAGCCATTGCGACAGGTGCAAAGGTTCGGGATTGTGGAGCAGCAGGAACCAATCCAAAATAACTGTCTCCCTCACTCTAGGCAGGTATTTGAAATGAAGTACCCAGCTGGAAAGCTGGGTTTTTTGTTCTTTACAGAAAGGAGTGGAAGGAGAATTCTAGTACTTAGGACTGTTCTTTTTGCGGAATTCTCGCTAAATTTACCGTAACAACGACCTATGAACATTGACAACCCTTTATTGGAACTATGAAGAGGGAGATTCTTCTCATGCCTGAGACTATTACCGAAGACAAAACTAACAAAATTGCTGAAAATGACAAATTAACTCCTCTATTCAATGAGGAAATCTACGTTCGTGCGGACGCAGGCACCATTCCTGTTTCAAAGTTTAAAATCTTCGATGATATCATTGAAGCCTACAAACAAGAAGGAAGGCTCGCCGAGGCAAAACAAAAAATCGAAGAACATTTTAAAGAGCATCCGGAATCCATCACGGCAAAGTATATGCTTATGATTCTTTCCTTTATGGAAGATGCAATGGGCGATGCTAACCTCGTTAAAAACATTTTAGAAGCGTTTAAAGCTCATTCCAAGTGGACCATCATAGAGTATATCACCGACGCAATCTTGAAGTTTGGTGACCACCGCCTCGCCTTACGTGTGAAAGCGGAAGCTCTTGATAAACTCAAAAAGAATAAAGAACTTAAAGTCGTTTTAGAAAAACTTGCAAAACTTGACCGAAAGAACCCAGAGATCGCAAAAAAATACGCCCTTACGATTATGGAAGAGGATCGTCCTAAGGCGATTTCTTATCTCAAACTTGCAGCAGAGATCTTCGCAAAAAACCGCGAATACACTCAGATGGAAGAGATTTGGGGAAACCTGGTTCAAAACAATTACGAAGATATCACCTTCTTTGATAAAATCGAAAGGATCCTACTTGGCCAAAGAGAAAAAACCCGCTTAGTCGGTTTACTCTATCCTCTTGTTGAGCCATTTAAATCAATGGAAGAGTGGGACCGAGTGATCTATTTCTTAAAAAAGATATTGGAACACGAACCTGCTTCCCAAAAAGCAAGAAATGAGCTGATTCGTTCGTATAAACAAAAGTATGTGAATCACTCTCTCCTAGAGGATTTCCTCAAAATGAGTGAGCTAGGTAATAACCGTAAGCCGGTAAAACTTTGTATCACAAATTTTGAAAGAAACATCGTATTTGACACTGGTAATTATGTTATGCATAGAAATTGGGGTGTGGGAAAGATCACTTCCATTTCTCAGACGGGTGATTCTATCTATGTGGATTTTGAACAAAAGAAAGAGCACAAACTTTCTATCCAAATGGCGATCACATCCTTAAAGCCCCTAAAAAAAGATCATATATGGGTACAACATTTTGAAGATGCAGGCGCAGTTCAAACTATGTTTGTGGAAAATCTAGCTGAGTTTTTAGTGCAGTTGCTTAAGTCATATGACAACCGTATGACGACAGCCGACATGAAAAACGAACTGATTGGAAGATTTCTAAAGGCAGATGAATGGTCGAAGTGGTGGGCGAAGGTAAAGACTGTTCTCAAAAAAGAAGCTAATATTGGAATGAATCCAAAGAAAAAAGATGAAGTGGTCTACCATGAAAAACCGATCACCCACTCAGAGACTTTGATTCAGAAATTCCAAGCAATTACAGATGTGAACAAAAAATTAGAAATCGCAATGGAAGCAGTGCGTGATTCCGATGAGGCTGCGGAAGCAGGTGAATTTTTTATTACACACTACAATGAAGAAGAACTTGCAAAAGATACAATTCGTAAATTGTCTGCTTACCTTTACTTAGAAGAAGCAAGTAAGGCATGGCCAGGTGAAGAATTTTCACACAAACTCAGAGAACCTGAACTCAAGGCATTGATTCAAGCTCTTCCAAAAGAGGAAGCTTTAAAAATTTCTAAGTCTCTCGAAAACACGGATATCAAAAAAGGATTTAAAGATTTGATTCGGGCACACCACCCGGAGGCAATCAATATCCTGATCGGTCTTCTTTTTGAAGTCCCGGTAAAGGTAAACCGATCCGTCTTTCAAAACTTGGTATCGGATGAAAAATATGCCGAACTCAACCTATTTATTGAAACGGTAAGTAATAAATCCAAGGAAAACCCAGAAGTATTCCTTTGGGTTGCTAAATCCATTCTGTCTCATGCTTGGAAATACGAATGGATGAACGTAAGTGAAGAAGACTTAGTGTTACGCGTTTTCCGAATCTTAAAGCCACTTGCGAAAATTGAAGATAAGGGGACCAAACTCAAAAACCAAGCGATGGATATTTTGTTTGGTAAAGACACAACCCTTCTAAAAGAAATCTTAAAGAATGCAGATGATGAGTATGTAAGAAAACTTTTTGCACTTTTCAAGGAAGTTCCTTATGTTACGGATTTGGAAAAAGACCAACTATTGGCTTTAATCAATGAGCTTAAACCTAATATTGTTTGGGATGAATATGACTCGGAAGAAGACGCTGATGACGATCCGCTTGCAAATCTTCCCCAAGACGTTGTATTGGTCACACGCAAAGCATTTAACGCGAAGAAACAAGAGTTTGAACATCTCGTAAACGTGGAGATGGCCGAGAACTCTCGCGATATCGGTGAGGCTCAAGAAAAAGGAGACTTACGAGAAAATGCAGAATACAAAGCGGCTATGGAAAAACAGGCCCAATTGCAGGCTGCTATCAAACGTTTGGAAGCAGAACTGAAAAGCGCAAGAATTCTGGATCTCAGCGATATCAAAACAGAGAAAGTTGGGATTGGTACTACAGTGAAGTTAAAAAACAAACAAACTGGGGAATCTGTAACCTACTCGATCTTAGGTGCTTGGGATGCGGACACGGAAAAGAATATCATTTCTTACCAGTCTCCTCTCGCTAAGTCTTTACTTGGCAAAAACATCGGTAACGAAGCAACACTAGTATTCGGCTCGACAGAGACTGTATATGAGGTTCTAGATATTTCTCGTTATTCGATGACAGGACAAGAGGCGTAATCCTCTTTTAACCAACCGCTTGTTGCAATCAGATCCAAATACGGCTCTGATGCATTTCCAGCAAAATCAAAAGCCCTAACTTCCAAAAGAAGGTAGGGCTTTTCTTTTGAAAGACTCTTTGGTATGCTCACCCGAATGGCTTTTCTATCAGGATCGTATTCATAGGGGTAGCTCTGCCCATCTAAAAGCAATTCAACGTTTGTTTTAAAACCACTGCCTGTATCACCCAAGCCATAAAACCGATCTTCGATGCACTGGTTTCGAACTCCTGGAAGTTCAATGTGCCGCGCAAGACTGGTCATCGGAAAAATAGTCGGTGGACTTTCGTCTGAAAGTACGAATAGATATCCGAATTTTGAGATTTTAAAACTGAATCCGTTTGATTTTCTCTTCTGAGATAAAGATGCAAGTCTACGGATCGATGTGTCATAAAAGTATAAAGACTCTTTATTTGTGGTGGGAAAATTTGTTTTAAACTCACCAGAACCTTCCCCTTTCCAGCTAAAGTTGGAGCCAATGATTTGGTATATTTTGCCTTTAAGCGGTAACGTTTTTGGAAGAGTGAAGCTAAGGTTTTCGTTTTTTACTTCTTCTATCGTAATACGTCCGTTACCGGATACTTCATTTTTTGAGAGATCAATGGAAAGATTTTTATCTAGGGATTCATATTTAAATCCTTTGTTTTTATAGGAAGGGAGTTCCATTTTTGTGGTGTTGGATTCGTGAATGAATGCAAAAGATACATTTGAAAAATTCTTAGAAGCATCGCGTAGTCTTACCTCAAGATTTACCTTATCACCTAAAAGAAATTTATTCATATCTATGGAAAAGCCTTCCTCTTTGAAGTCTTTTGGTTGTTCATATACATGATAGATGTAACTTGGAGGTGCTAGAGAAGATCGATTTACATCATAAAATTGATGTTTTTGAGTACTTTGACTGTAAGGAATAAATGCAAAATTTCGGGTAAATTCTAACTTTTGATTTACGATTAGATCGAGACCATATATGTTATTTTTGTTTCGCGATCGAATGATATCATATCCGCCAACTCGAATTTTAACCTTCCCTGTGATTGGGAGAGTTTCGAAACGTTCCCCCGATTCATAATACAACTCATACTTACCCGAGGACTTTTCTTTAGCCAAGAACTGAAGTGGTTGAGGCAAATTTTCCGACTCGATAATGAGAGATAGAATGGTAGGTGGGGTTATATCTTTTTGATGGAGTTCGGGAAAGTAGAGTGGATTTACAATACCTTTATCCGTTCGAAATTCCAAGTGCAGATGGGAGATACCTGAACCCGTCTCTCCTGTTTTCCCAATGGGTATGCCTTTGTTTGCTTGGAACATTTTTTCAGGAAGTTTGAGTTGAAATCCATTGGGATCACCCATAAGGAGAAGGGCTTTTCGTAAAAGCTCTAATTCATATAAGGTGCCTTGGAACGAGTGTAAGTGGGCATATTTAGATTTAATTTTATACTTTGGGTTGTAAAAATTTAAGGAAAGACCATAACCAGTTTTGGAATAACTAATTTCATCCACATAACCATCAAAAGTTGCTAGTATATCATGCCCGTTCAATCCATAGGATTTAAAGTCGGAGCCCAGATGGAGGTTGTGGTTTCTGATTTCTGCGAATGTGCCAGTTATGGGAGACAAGTAGGGGAGAGGAAAACCGACTTCTTCTGGGGGAATTTCAGGGACTTCCGATCGCAAACCAAAGGTCGCGGCGGTTCCAGCCAATAAACAGAATCCGATTCGAAGGAAAAAGGACCTCATAAGGGGAAAGAACCTAGATTCGATTAAATTGTCACCCCTTTCCTTGACAGAATGAGAAACCAGGCGATTTTGGTAGAGACAATCGATGGCCAGAATTCTTCCAATACTTTTCGTTTTGGTTGCCCTCCAGTGTAGCTTTTGGGGCAGAGAGCCAGGTCGTCCTCCCAAGATCGATGGTGTTCCAGTACCCGATTCCGATCGAATTCTGTACATCCAAAACGTGCGCAACAATACCTATTCTCCAGGCATGCACACGAGGCTCACCCAGCTCGTCCAAGAAGAGGTTGAGAGGCGCGGGCGATTTATTACAACGAGAGAGAAGAATTTAGCAAAATACCGTCTCTATGCTGAGATTGTCCACTACCAACAAGTGGGGGACTTGATGGATTTGGCTGACCAACATTTAACAACAGAATTATTTGTCGTAACAAGAATTGAACTTGTCGAGTCCGCCTCTGGAAAAAAACTTCAGATGGAAAGAAATGAAATTCCTGGACGAGTCTATTATTCGACTCAACTCGGGTATCGGGAGTCCGAATTAGAAGCACAGAACCGATTGCTTCGGATTATGGCTCTACGAATAGCTGAAGAGGCGGAAAGGTCTTGGTACTATTCGCTTACAGGCGCAAATTGATGGAATTGATTATCAAGTAAAGGGGGCTTTGTTTTGTCACAAGAAATGCAAGAATCAGAAGATACAAAACAAGAAATGAAGGCATTCGAGGATTACCTCCGAGAAAAAGGATTGAAAATTACCAATCAACGCCTGTTAGTTGCTCAAAAGATATTTTCATCACACAATCACTTCACGGCGGAAGGTCTTTTAGATGAGTTAAAAGACAACAAAGACCGAATTTCAAAGGCTACCATCTATCGAATTCTTGCGATCATGGTTGAGGCTGGTTTATTAGAAGAACATGACTTTGGAAAGGATTACAAATATTACGAACATATCATTGGCCACCAACACCATGACCATATCATCTGTATGCAGTGTGGAAGGATCGTTGAATTTGTCGACAATCGGATTGAAGAGTTGCAAAACAAAGCGGCCACAGACAATGGATTTTTGATTACTGGTCATAGTTTGAATATTTTTGGAAATTGCAATCGCTTCCCCGACTGTGAATTCAACAAAAAGAAATAGTGTCCCTTCGTTTTACAGAACGCTCCCGAGATAAATCTACGTATGCAAGAACTGGTATCCTCGAAGTGGGAGGCCAAACAATTGAAACTCCGATCTTTATGCCAGTTGGCACCCGTGGGAGTGTCAAATCACTGAATTCCGAAGATATTCTGGAATTGGAATATCAGTTGATTCTCGCCAATACTTATCACCTCTACCTGAAACCTGGTACAGATGTCTTGGATTCTTTTCATGGTCTTAAGTCCTTTATGTCCTATGGTCGTGCGCTTCTTACAGACTCAGGTGGATTTCAGGTGTTTAGCCTTGCATCACTTTTTAAGTTCGAAGAGGACGGTGTTCGTTTCCAATCTCATATTGATGGCAGTTACCACAAATTCACACCGGCTTCTGTCATTGGTGTCCAGAGATCTATTGGCTCCGATATTATGATGGTTCTAGATGACTGCGCACCCTTTGGAAGTAACCTTGCGCGATTGGAGCTCGCACTTGATAGAACACATAGATGGGCAAAGGAGAGTTGGGAAGTTTGGCAAAAAAATCCAAATGGTCAAAACCTATTCCCAATCGTTCAGGGTGGTGTGAATGAATCGCTCCGCAAACGAAGTTTGGATTTTTTGCAAGAAATACCATTTCCGGGAATTGCAATCGGGGGACTCAGTGTAGGTGAGCCTAGACCAGAATACATTCGTATTTTAGAATCGATGGCTCCTTACTTAGATTCTTCTCGTCCCAGATACTTGATGGGTGTTGGTACGGTTGTGGACATTCTCGATGGAGTTCGAAACGGAATTGATATGTTTGATTGTGTTTTGCCGACGCGCAATGCGAGAAATGGTCAAGTTTTTACTTCTTATGGCAAACTCAACCTTAGAAACGAAACACACCGCTTGAGTGAGAATCCGATAGACCCTGAATGTGGCTGTAAGGTCTGTAAAACATATAGTTTGGGCTATCTTAGGCACCTCCACAAAGTCAAGGAATTGACTGCATTTAGCCTATCCACCTATCATAACTTATATTTCATGAAAGAGTTTATGCAAAAATTGCGAAATTCGATCGAGAAGGGCGAATTTGATTCCTTTTCAATGCATTGGAAAAATTTGTTTGGTAGTAAAAATTATTAGGTTGACGTACCCGAAATTTTTGAATGCAATTGTACCGTCATTTCTACATCGATTGTAGCTTCACTGAGGAGTCTCTAGACACACATGGAAATCACTAGAAGGGAAAAAGATAAAATCGTAGTCCTCGATATTAACGGGGAAATCGACCTTTATAACGCGCCAGAGATCAAGGATGTTATCGCAAAATTGATCGAAGAACAGAAATATTGCATCGTCATCAACCTTGAGAAAGTTTCCTACATTGATTCCTCTGGGATCGGAGCGTTGATTTCAAGTCTCTCCAACTTAAAAAAGTATCAAGGTGGGCTAAAGATCATCAACGTGGCAGGTTCTGTACGGAAAGTATTCGAACTTACAAAACTAACCTCTTTTTTTGAAATTTTCGACAGCGAAGACGAAGCTACAGCAGCTTTTAAATAAATGGGGAAAGCGCTTGTCGCTTCTCCCTTTTTTACCCCAAACAAAAGGAGTATTTTATGTTCAGTAGGATAAAGACTACAGTCTTATTCTTTGGAATTGTATCTTTCGGGCTAATCAATTGTGCCGAAGAATTGCCAGTGAAAGAATTAGCCTTAGCTAAAGCGCAGGTAGAGCGGGCGGAACGTTTGTCCGCAGAAGAGTATGCGCCGGACGAATATGCGGAAGCAAAAAAGAGTCTAGTGACGGCAAACGAACTGGCTGCGGAAGAAAAGGCAAAAGAATCTCGAAAGAACGCAAATTATGCGGTATCTAAGGCGTATGACGCACTCGAAAAAACTCTTCCCAAACTTACGGCTATCTCGCGCGAGATGGCTATTGATGCTATTGACCAAGCAGATCAGGCAAATGCGGCTGAATTCTCTCCAGAGTCTTTTCAGAAAGCAAATGATGCTAAGAACGTTGCGGAGACAAAATTGTCTCAGGCAGATGCAAGTCTTGCGAGTTACTTAAAGCAAGAGAAGGACGATGAGGCGAAGGCTTTAAAGAGAGAAATTGCACTTCAAGAATATGAAGATGCCCATTTAAAATTTAAAGAAGCATCTGAGCTTGCGGCAGTTTCCAAAACGTCATCACAAGAAAAAGCTGGCTCACTCCGAAGTATGGCAGATGAACTCGAAGCAGAATACGAAAAAGCTTCTGTCTACACCAAAGGAACCAATCCAGCTGTCGAAGCAGAGAAGGCAAAGATCCAATCCGCTAAAGAAGATTTGGATGCGGGTCGGATCAAGTCTGCCAGTGAGAAGATAAATTCCTCAAAAGCGGTTTCTGCAGGACTTCTTGCAGACGTAAGCAAAGACTATGCAAAAAATCGAAATAGCCAAGCGAGAGACGTTGTTGAGGATGCAAACTCCAGATTTGCCGAACTGAATGCGAATTCCCTTTTAAAAACAAAGAAGGAGGCCTATGCGAGTACCCAAGAAAATTTGGGTGCTTCGAATGAATCTCTCCAAGCATCAACTTCTCTTTTACAACAAGAAAAGTATCAAGAGTCGGTCAGTCAGTCGGAAGAGGCAATTCGTTTAGCTGAGATCTCAATTGATCAGGTGGAAAGTTTAAAAGGCGTTTCGAACACAACCTCTGTAAGCAGTAGAAAAGCGACAGATGGAGTCGAGGGATCGGAAGAATCTTCTGCTGAGAAAGAGGGGAAAGACAACAAAACCTCTGGTGGTCAAATCGAAGAGCTTTCTGGTGGTTGGAAGCGATACACAGTTGAAAAGTCCAATCCGACCGATTGTCTTTGGAGAATTGCTGAAAAAGAAGAAATTTATTCGGATGCAAAACTTTGGCCAAGAATCTTCGAAGCAAACAAAAAGTCGATTCGAAACAAAAACTTGATCTTTCCAAAACAGAAACTCAACATTCCTCCAAAAACAGGAAACATTGGATCTGCTCCAAAAAATTAAACACCTGTTTGGTGGAAAAGAAAAGGCTGTCCTAGGGGCAGCTTTTTTTTTGTCTAGAGGATAGATATGGATAGAGCCTATACAAGTCCCATCTACCAACTGGAAGACTCAGATTTTAACACATTGGTTGACCTAGCCTTGTTGGAAGACCTTCCACAAGGGGATATCACTACGGATGCACTATTTTCAAAAGAGGATGCTTGCCAAGCGCGGTTGTATTCCAAAGATTCTGGTGTTCTCTGTGGTACGCAAGTCGTGAATTGTTTAATTCGAAGAACAAATGCAAACTTAATTTGGAACCAAATTTTGGCTGAAGGCACTAAGATAGAATCCAATCAAGTGATTGGAACGTTTGCTGGTAGTTTAGCCGACTTACTTAAAATAGAAAGAATCCTATTAAATTTTATACAGTATCTATCAGGGATTGCAACGAACGCCTGGTCGGTGTCTTCAAAGTATCCAGATTTATTGATTTTGGACACACGAAAGACTCTTCCTGGATATCGAAAACTGGCAAAGTACGCTGTCTATACTGGTGGGGGAGCAAATCATAGAATCAATCTCTCCGATATGGCAATGTTGAAAGACAACCATATAGCAAAAGCTGGAGATATTAATACAGCTGTAGCTCTTGTTAGGTCAAAAAATCCGGATAAAAAAATTGAGTTAGAAATTGATTCCCTAGACCAACTGAAAGATGCGATCCTTTCAAAACCAGACATAATTTTGTTAGATAACTTTTCGAATGCAGATACCGAGAGGGCAGTTGAATACATTCGTAAGGCAGATTCAAAAATTCGAATTGAATGCTCTGGTGGAATCACGCCAGATAAATTGGAATATCTATCAAGATTCAAGAATATAGGTGTAAGTATGGGTTACCTCACTCATACAGTTCGGTTTTTGGATATAAGTTTAGACATTCTATAAAAGTAGGCGAATTAAATGGGATTGTATCAGGATATTAAGAATAAAAATGAACTATTCGATGCGGTCAGTTCCAGGTTAGGAGTCGAAAAAACGGGCCTCATTGTCAGAGCCTATGATCTCGCTGACAAAATGCATGAAGGTCAAAAGAGACTTTCGGGGGAACCATACATTATTCATCCTATGAATGTTGCTTCCATCTTGGATGAACTCGGGTTAGATGAAAGAGCTATTGCTGCCGGACTCCTTCATGATGTAGTCGAGGATACACATTACTCAAAGGAGGATATGGCCAAAGAGTTTGGGGAAGATATCGCTAACCTAGTTGAAGGTGTAACAAAAATTTCTGAAATCAAATCACAGTCAAAAGAGACCGAAGCCGCTGAAAACATTCGTAAGATGTTGCTTGCGACAATCAAAGATGTGCGAGTTATGCTCATCAAACTTGCAGACAAAACTCACAATGTTAGGACTTTAAAATACCAGCCTGATGAAAAACAAAAAAGAATCGCTAAAGAGGTTCTTTCTCTCTATGCTCCTATAGCTGGTAGGCTTGGTGTATATAAGGTGAAATTTGAATTGGAAGATTTAGCCTTTCAATCCCTCCATCCAGATGAATACCAAGAAATTAAAAAACGAGTATCTGCAAAAAAATCGGAACGGGATGAGTACATTGAAAAGATAAAAATTATTTTAAAACAGAGACTTGCAGAAATCAATATTGATGCTCGAATAGATGGTCGAGCAAAACATTTTTATTCTATCTATCGTAAGATGGTGACAAAGGAAAAATCTTTTTCCGAAATTTTCGACTTAAGAGCCGTTCGCATTATTACCAATGAGATTAAAGATTGTTACGGTGTATTAGGAATTGTGCATACACTTTGGACTCCGATACCAGGGCGATTTAAAGACTATATAGCAACTCCCAAAACCAATTTGTATCAATCTTTACACACTACGGTTTTCGGACCTGACGGACGGCCGATGGAAGTTCAGATTAGAACAAAAGAAATGAATGCAATAGCAGAAAACGGAGTTGCTGCTCATTGGGCATATAAAGAATCCGCATCTTTGAATCGAACAAATGCTATCCTCCAACAAGGAGTAGAAAACGCATTCCGAATGAAATGGTTGGAGATTCTAAAATCTTGGCAAGATCCAAGTCTGGATTCTAAAGAATTTATGGAGGAATTGCAGTACGACCTTCATGAAGATGAAGTTTTCGTTTTTACCCCTAAAGGTGAAATTGTAGAGATGCCGAAAGGTGCAACCGTTTTGGATTATGCCTTCCGTATTCATACTGATATTGGTCTGCATGCAAGAGGTGGCAAGATTAACGGGCGTATGGTTACTCTTCGAACCGAATTAAAATCTGGCGATCAAGTCGAAATTATAATAGAGAAAAATTCTAAACCGTCTCCGATTTGGCTTCGTATTGTTAAAACGTCTGGAGCTAGGCAAAAACTAAGAGCCTATTTCCGTAAGCTTCAAGAAGATACTCAGAAAGAGACAATTGCATCTGTTATTGACTCTGTTGCTCCTGTCGTTGATGAAAATACAATCAAAGAAATCAAAAAGGTAAAAATCAAAAAACCTATCTCGAAAGCAAATCCAGGCAAAGAGGAACAAAAAGAATTTGGGATATCGGTCGCGGGTTGGAATGATGTACCGGTTCGAGTTGCCTCCTGTTGTATGCCAATTCCTGGTGATGAGATCATTGGTTTTATTACGAGAGGTAGGGGTGTGAGTGTTCACAAGAAAGATTGTACAACTGCTTCGAAACAATTGGAGTGGATGAAAACAATACCAGTTCGTTGGGAAGGTCCAGGTGAACCGATTCCACTACAGATTGAGGTACGAGCAAAAGATGTTCAGGGTATTTATTTGTCAATGGTAGAGTCTATTTCTAGCACAGAGACAAATATTCTAGAAGCTGGGGCATCTTCTCACCCCAACGGAACTTTAACCGCAAAATTTATGTTAGAAGTTGATCATTTAGATCAATTGAAAGAAATACTCGAAAACCTTAGAATGATCCAAGGCGTAATTTTTGCAGAAAGAGTGAAAAAATAAACCGCTTTATATTACAATCCATTGTGCGCTACCAGTATAAAGTTTAAAATAAAGCTGAGATTTTTTTCGAATCAAGGGATCTTGCTTATAACGTTTGTCTTCAATGATTTCATGGATTTCTTCTGATTCGATAACTTCATCCAAATATAAAAACCCCGAAACTTCGCAAGAATTCGGATTAAAGATAAAGATTTCTTTTTGTGAATCGCTTTTGATTTGCAGAGCTAACAATTCTTTAGAATTGAATTCGGTGTAGGACAGTTTTTGAATAAAAACCATTCCAATTCTATTGTTTAGAATATGAAAGGTTCTTTTGTAGAATTCAAAAAGCTCGGTATCTATTTTATCTTCATCTACAGATATCATCTGCACTGGTATTTTTTTTGAGAATCCAAAACTTTGGCCGTAGTGAAATAGATGAACAGCTTCAGAAAAACAGAGTATACTAAAATATATAGGTGTCTTTGAAGAAAAAGTAGCTTTTGCTCTTTTTTCATCATGGTTTTCTAAAAACCGTATCTCATTCGGTATACTTGTTTGGTTGGCTCCTATATTTTTCATCTGATCGTAGATTGACAAAAATTGATTTTCCACCATTGAATCGTAAAGGTTTTTATTGTAAGTTGCATCAAAACCTAAATCTAAAAGATCTTTTTCTCTATTCCAATATACTTCTGCATAGAATTTAAAATTAGGGAAAGATGATTTAATCGTTTTGATAACACGACTCCAACTATATTTGGAATCTTTGCCGTGTGTTTTTTTAAATACATCTGGCAAAAGAAGCATAGCCATATCACAACGAACGCCATCGGCCACTTTCGCTATTGCAGATAGAATTTCTATATGTATAGTTTCAACTTTTGGGTTTGAAAAATCCCATTGGATCGTATCTGTCCAACCATTGAAGTAAGGATCACGTCCATGACAATAGGAACGTCCATTCGAATGATTGAATTGGTTTTGAGGTTCTGTGCTTTCGTTTGCTTCTAGAAATAAGTTTGGATCTCTTTCAATCCAAAGTGAATCGATCGACATATGATTGGGAACAAAGTCTAAGATTAATTTTTTACCTAGAGCATTTAATCTTTGTTTTGAGAGTATTAGATCTTCTTGTTCCCCAAGCAAATCATCTAGAACATATTCATAGATGGAGTAAGGAGAGCCATAAATATCGATTTCTTTTAGATCCTCACTTGCCAATTGAAACTCAGGTCGTAGAAAAGGAATACTGCGTGCGATTCTTTGAGATGATGGGCTATTTTTCCAAACTCCCATGAGCCATACTTCATCAGCCTTTTGAAATACTGGATCACCCTCCAAGAGACATGGAATTTCTGACAAAGAACATTTATTTTTATTACAAAAAAGCCTTGAGCCAATCTCGTACAAAAGGATTTGATGGAACTGGTATTTCATCGTGAGTATCAAATAGTAAACAAAGGTTTCAGCATGCGCAAGATTGTTTTTTTGTGTTTTTTATTATGTGTTTTCTTTTTTTTAGGACTGAGCTGTTCCGAGGAATCGGGTCGCGAGACAAATAGTAAGGTTGTCGATTTGCCATGGGAAGGAGACCCAAATTCCATTCCCCAGAGCCTTAGGCAAAAAAATCCAGCTGCAAGCCTTGAAGCAAAAAAAGGCGGAATTATAAGAATCTACTCTCACCAATTCCCAAGATCTTTGAACTACTATTTGGAACAATTCACAACAACGGCAAGAATTTTCACAAGTCTCTATGAACCACTCTGTTCCTATCACCCCTTCAGTTTGGAAACCATTCCTCACCTAGCTCGGGAATGGAAGATTTCTGCCGACAAAAAAAAGTTTACCTTCTATTTGGACCCAAATGCTCGCTGGTCCGATGGGAAACCAGTCACTGCTGACGATGTAATTTTTACTTATGACACGATTATGAATCCGAAAAACAACACCGCCGTATTTCGGGTTTCGCTTTCAAGATTTTTAAAGCCAGTTAAGGAAGATGAATTGACTGTTAGTTTCGAAGCTAAAGAAGTTCATTGGAATAATTTTAATGATGTTGCATCTTCGATCTTTATTTTACCCAAACATCAGTTTGAAGGGAAGGACTTTAACAAAGAAAATATGGAGTTCCCCATTGTATCTGGTCCTTATAAAATTTCGGACGTAAAGAAGAATCGATTTATAAAATTAGAACGGAGAGGTGACTGGTGGCAAAGAGCTTATCCGTTCAATCAAGGTCGTTACAATTTTGATACGATTATCTATAAAGTTTACAATGAAGAAGCAGTTGCTCTCCAGGCCTTTAAAAAAGGTGATATCGACATCTATCCAGTTTATTCCGCTTTTGTTTGGGTTGAAGAAGCTAAGGGAGAGGCTTTTGACAAAAATTGGATTGCGAAACAGAGAATTTTCAATGAAAAGCCGGTAGGTTTCCAGGGTTGGGCGATGAACACCAGAAGAGAAATATTCTCGGACAAACGGGTAAGGGAAGCAATGACACTCCTCGTGGATCGCAAACTAATGATCGACAAATTAGCGTATGGTGAATATGACCCAACGAATAGTTACTACCCCGATTTTTATCTCGGTTCAAATAAAAGTCCAAATCCTCCTTCCGATTTTAATATGAATAAGGCAAGAGCCCTCCTAAAAGAAGCAGGTTGGGTTCCTAACAAGGATGGAATCTTAGAAAAAAATGGAAAACTATTTCAGTTTACGATCTTAGATCGTGATAAAAAGACTGAAAAATATTTTACAGTCTTTTTAGAAAAAGCTAAAGAAGTAGGGATTCGTGCATCAATTGATACCATGGATCTAGCTTCATGGAGTGAACGTGTTGACAAATATGATTTTGATATGACATGGGCGGCCTGGGGTTCTGGAGTTTTTAAAGATCCTGAATCGCAATGGTATTCCAAATATGCTGACGAACCAGGTCAACCAAATCTACCGGGACTTAAAATTCCTTCGGTCGATAAACTTATACAAAAACAAAAATCCGAATTTTCTTTGAATACCAGAAATCAAATTTTAAAGGAACTTGATCAGATAGTTTATAAAGAGTACCCATACGTTTTACTATGGCATTTACCTAGTATAAGGTTACTCTATTGGCAAAAATACAAGCATCCATCTCTACCTTTGGGTAAGTATGGAGATGAAAGTTTCTCTAGTGATTATTGGTGGTATGATGAAGATATGGATAAGAGGCTAACAAATGCTATTTCTAAAAAAGAAACCTTTGATGAATATCAAAAGATAATACGCCTGGATAAATAAATTGGCTAAAAAATTTGGTCCTATACAAACTATTAAAGATAAAATATCGAAAGTTTGGAACCAATATCCGAACTGGGGAAAAATTCCCCAGTTTCTAGAGCTATTAGAAAAGGGTCTAGATAAAGAACTTTTTTTTGACCCAGAAAAAGAAGAGAACCCGATTCCACTCGAAGACCTTCCGGTCGATGAAGTACTCAGAAAGTCTGGACCATTTCGAAATTTCTATGAAAAACTTTTTCCCGTTTCTCATGTCTTTCGCATAACGCATCGTTATGAGAGAGAATTTTTAGATAATTTTTTGCCAATTTCAAACGAAGGATACATTGGGCGAGGTTCTTACAAGTTTGTTTATAAACTTCCATGGAATCAAGTAGTTAAGGTAGGTAAATCCAAACTTCCGTCTGATTCTCTTTTTGGCTCTTTGTTTAAAGAAGTGGGAAGAGATCTAACTCGATTCCTTAAAAAGGAAGAAATTGAACTTATGGAGTTTTTAAAGTCTAAAACCCGGAGGGAGAGTAAACAAGACGAAATAGATTTTAAATTCAAACGTTTGGGTTTGGAACGAATGCATTATTGGAAGTTAAAATCACTCATACCTGATTTGGTAGTTCCGACAAGATTTTTTATGGGCATACGAGTAAGGAAAAATCCTTTGGGCATACCAAATATAACTCTGACTCCATGTGACCAACAACCTCTTTTGCCAGGTAAACATTTAAAAGAATTTACTGTAAAAAATGAAAAATTAGATCAAAATGTTTTGCTTGATACTTTTTTTCCTAAATGGAAGTTAAACTTCAACTCACATAGATTTGGTGTTATATCAAAGTCAAAATTAAAAAAAATTGCCGTAGACTTCAATCGGGTGATTGAAGTAACTAAATACTTTGCAGAAGAAGAAAAACTAATTTTTGATGTACATACGGAGAATATAATCATTACATTGCCAGATTTTGAACTTAAAATTTTTGATTTCCATTTATTTGACGATTATCTCTATGAACCGTCATTAGAAAATCCAACTCCCGAAATGGACCATATAAATATAATAGAGGAGTTTATCCGTTCTTTTGAACTGGATTGACTTCTGTTTGATTTGAATCATTGAAGTTTTTTTTCAATAATTTGGCCTTTCATTATAAGGTTTATGTAGAAGTATAAGTAGAAGTATAAGTAGAAGTAGAAAAAAGTAAAAAGATTATTCCATGGTAGAAAAACGCAATTTGACTCTGTTTTACATTCTTTCTCTCTTTGTGTGTATTTTTGCAATTTGGCAAGCCTTTGCCCTGCGCTGGATTTGTGATGACGCTTTTATAAGTTTTGTCTATTCACGAAATTTATATGAAACGGGAACTTTGGTTTTTAATCCAAACGAATACGTGGAAGGTTTTTCAAATTTTCTTTGGACCATTTTGCTGAGTTTAGGTTTTGCATTTGATATAAAACCAACTTATTTTTCTATTTTGCTTGGTCTTATATCTTATGTAAGTTTGTTATATTTTCTATTTGTTGTAGAAAACAAGCTTAACTTTGCTAAAGTTCTTCCTGTATTTTTGATTCATATTACCCTATTTCGACATAATTGGATTTTTGCAACTTCAGGTTTGGAGACAATGTCGTTTGTTCTTTTTGTGAGTATTGGACTGATATCTCCAAAGGTCAGAGGCTTTGCATTTTTCTTAGCTTGTTTGACAAGACCAGAAGGGTTTCTCTTCTTTGGGCTTTATTTTGTTTCTTCTTTTAAAAAGTGGATGAAGTTAGAAAATTTATCTTTTTCGCTTCTTTTAATTTTATTTATTGTGTTTAGGTACAATTATTTTGGAGAATTTGTCCCAAATACCTTTTATGCAAAAGCTAACCATGGAAGCAATATCATCCAAGGTTTCAAGTATATAATCTATTTTTTCAAATCTTATCCTCTATATTCATTTATATTTGTATATTCTGTAGGTCTACTTTTCATTTCGATATTCAAAAAAACTAAAGATTGGATTATGAATTTTGGTGTACTGCTTTATTTAGGATATATTTTGTATGTAGGCGGAGATTTTATGGGGATACGTTTTCTTATACCAATACTCCCTTACCTTTCTTACTTATTCTATAATGAAATTTTGAAATGGGACGAAAACCTACATTTTGAATCAAAGAACACTGGATTTTTCAGAATGTATGAAAAGAATCGGATACTTGTTGTTCTATTCTATGTTCTATCAACAGCAGTTTATATCAATCCGTTGTTGTCTAATGGTAAAAAAATTGCTGATTGGAATGGCATTGGCGAGGAAAGAGAATTTTACGAAAATAAGTTAATAGATCTTTCTGGTTATGGAGATCCTATTCCAGATGTTCGTATGGCATTTTTTGGGGCTCAGGCTCATTTTGTTTTTAACTTAAGACCTAGCTATGCATTTGAAGCCGAAGTTGGTCTTACCGATTCTCAGTTTGCAAAACAGGATAAGATAATTACAGAAAGGATTGGCCACAATGGCCGATTGGAAATGGAAGATTTAAAAGCACGTAAAATTCACCTGATTTGGGCTAATAGATTTCCAGAAAGAAATTTTCCGATCATTACCTACAATTGGAGGGGCTTTCCTATTCCCATCTATGTGCTTCGAATGGATTCCTCAATTTCGAATGGTGTTTGCAAAAAACCATTATGGGATTGTAAGATAGTTTTCGAAGAGTTGAGGAAGAGAAACCTTTCAATTGATGCGGAGTATACATTTTTATGATCCCATTTTATCGTAAAATTGAAACCAATTATGGGAACGTCATTTTTGGTACACTCGGAAAGGATTATCAGAAGAAGATTCTTACTCTTGAAGATGCAACTTATCCTAGTAATGCGATAGACTGGCATGCCTATGCAGAAAAAAAGATTAAGAAAGCTTTATTTAAAGATACCAAAGTTTTTTCTCTAAATCAGGAACATGGTAAAAGAATATGGAAAACAGAGGATATCGATACAGATGGGAACAATGTAGGTGATGGTTTGATTTCAAAAAAAGAAAATGAATGTTTGGTGATTAGAACAGCGGATTGTGTACCTGTCTTCGTTTATTCAACTCGAACCCCATTTGTGTCTGTTTTGCATTCTGGCTGGAAAGGAACTTTTTTTGGTATTACCGAATCCCTACTGAATTCTTTATCGGATTATGATGTGGATCCTATGGATTGCAAAATTGTATTAGGTCCTTACATTCAAAAAACAAATTACGAAGTGAAATGGGATGTTGCCGAGAAATTTTTAAAACTTGGACCGGACGTCATAGAAGGGACATCAAAATCCGAGGAGAGTTTTTTACTCGATACAGGTGCTGCTATCGAAGAGAGTATTAAGGCTATGGGAGTAGAAATTAAAATTCAAAATGAACATTGGGAAGTTTTTCAAACACCAAACTTCTTTAGCCATAGAGCCAAAGAAGCTGGGCGAAACTTAAACTTTATACTTTGGGAATCTTGAGAAGAGTCTCTTTGATCTTCTCTAATACCTTTTCCCGTTTGATTGGCTTGATAATATAGTCCATGGCACCATTTTCAAGAAGGGTCTTTACAACAGAAGGTGTATTTTCTTCAGAAATAAAGAGAATCCTAGGTAATACTCCCATTTCTTTCATATCCCAAAATGCCGCATAACCATCAACTTCTGGTAAAAAGATCTCAATGGTAACGAGATCGATCTGTTGGCGGTATTCTTTATATAGCTTTAGGAGTTCTTTCCCTGTCTCTGCAATGCCAATAATCTTAAATCCTTCCGACTCCAAAATTTGTTGGAGTTGTTTCGACTGGAATTTTGAGTTTTCCGCGATTAAAATCTGATAAGGCCTTCCTGTTGGTCCGATTCCAGCTTGCATCTTTTAATACCCTAACCCAATGCCTTTTCGATTTCAACACCAATTTCTTTAGTCCCAAGCACGGTGGATCCTTCTTCGGCTATGTCTCCCGTACGAAGTCCCTTTTTTAGAACAGTTCGAATCGCAGATTCAATTTTGACTGCCTCATCTTCCATAGAAAAAGAATAACGAAGCATCAATGCTCCCGAAAGAATCTGTGCGATCGGGTTTGCAATACCTTTACCTGCAATATCGGGCGCTGAGCCACCAGAT
Source organism: Leptospira sp. (assembly GCA_027533185.1). Taxonomy (GTDB): domain Bacteria; phylum Spirochaetota; class Leptospiria; order Leptospirales; family Leptospiraceae; genus Leptospira_A. The sequence continues at coordinate 57,801 of JAPZTS010000014.1, forward strand.
GGTTCGTAAAGTCCAAAACCAGATTCAGAGAGAGATGCAGAAGGTAACATCCCGATGGATCCCGTTATGATAGATGCTTCATCGGAAAGGATATCTCCAAACATATTTTCGCAGAGCATTACATCAAATTGTTTTGGCTTTACGATAAGTTGCATAGCCGCATTGTCTACGTATAGATGGTCTAGGGAGCAATCAGAGAATTCTTTTTTGTGAAGTTCCACAACAACTTCTCTCCAAAGGACGGATGTTGTCAGAACATTTGCTTTATCAATGCTCGTAACTTTTTTATTTCTCTTGCGGGCAGCAGTAAAGGCGGTTCTAGCAATCCTTTCAATTTCACGACGGGAGTATCTCATCGTATCATAAGCAAACTCTTCTGCTCCTGATCCTTCTCGTCCTTTTGGTTTTCCAAAGTAAATTCCGGAAGTTAACTCACGTAAGATTAGAATATCCAAACCATCACCAATAATGTCGCCGCGGATGGGACTTGCTTTTTTTAGTTCGGGGTAGATAATCGCAGGTCTTAAGTTAGCAAATAGATCAAAATGTTTTCGCAGTGGGAGGAGGGCGCCACGTTCTGGTTGGCGGTCAGGTGGAAGGGATTCCCATTTTGGTCCACCCACAGAGCCAAAAAAAATTGCATTCGATGATTCACAAAGTTTCAGAGTTTCGGGTGGAAGCGGGTGGCCCGTTGCATCGATTGCCGCCCCACCAACTAAAGCGTGTTCAAACGTAAAATCTTTTTCCTTGTCTCCAAGAGCCTTTTTTACAACACTGAGTGCTACTTCCATTACCTCAGGGCCAATTCCATCCCCAGAAAGAACCGCTACTTTTTTCATTTCATTTCCTTTAAAACTGATTCTAATATATCTAATCCACTGGAAGCCTTTTCCATACTCGTGACGAGCGGAGGCATAATTCGTATAACAGTTGTTGCAGTACTATTTACTATGAGACCTCTCCGTAAACACTCTTCGACTACTGGTCTCGATTCGGAATAGAGTTCAACTCCGATATGTAATCCTCGGCCTCGTACTTCCTTGATTTTTCCAGTCTCTGTCATAATTCGTTTGAGGCTTCCAAACATTTGTTCGGATAGCTCCGATACATGTTGTAGTAAGTTTCTAGATAGAATTATTCGAAATGTCTCATATGCAATTGCACATGCCAGATGGTTTCCTCCAAAGGTAGATCCATGCATACCTCGTCCTAAAACTGATTCATGTTCTACACCCACAACAAGGGCACCGATGGGAAATCCTGATCCGAGAGCTTTAGCCAAAGTGAAAGCATCAGGGTATAGACCATAATGCTCAAAACAAAATAACTTTCCTGTTCTTCCCATTCCTGTCTGGATTTCATCAAATACCAATAGTGCGTTTGCTTCTTCCGTTAATTTTCGAGCTAAATTTACGAAAGATTGTGAGAGTGGTTTGATCCCACCTTCACCTAATATGAGTTCCATGATAAGACCGGAAATTTGTTCACCATATTGCTCAAATGCTGAAATCAATGATTCTTCATTATTTGGTTCAATAAAATGAATATCTGGAGCCAACTCACCGAATCCTTCGCGGATAGATGTGTTCCCGGTCATAGTCATCGCAGAAAAGGTCCTTCCGTGAAAACTACCTTGGAGAGCTAAAATGATAGGCCGGTCTTGATTTTTGGCAATTCCATGCCTTCTCATAAGTTTGAACGCCGCTTCATTTGCTTCCGTTCCTGAGTTACAGAAAAAGACCTTTCCTGGTATACTATTTTCGATAATAACTTCCGCTAGTTTACCTTGCTCTTCCGAATAATAGAGATTCGAAGAATGTATGAGTTTGTCTGCTTGGTTTCGGAGGGCTTCAATCAGATCCGCTTCCCCATGACCTAAGTTGCTTACTGCAATTCCACTCAAAAAATCAATGTATTCTTTATTGTCTTGGTCGAAAAGAGTTTCGCCAACACCGTATGTAAATGCGATCGGATAACGATTGTATGTGTTTAATACATATTTATCGGAAAGCGTCTTAATTTCTTCAAATTTTGTTTTTGTATTCTCTGTCATACTAGACCTGCTAGTTTTAAAAATTCTTTTTCCGCGGTGTTAATATCTTCCCCGAGTTTTTCCCACAAAATCGGAATATCCTCTACTTTCTTTGGTTTTTTTAAGGAAGCAAACGATGAGTAGATTTTTACTTTAGGTTCGGTTCCAGACGGACGGATTGTAAGTTTTGCATTCCCTTCCAATTCCACTTGGATTACGTTGGATTTTGGCATTCCCTTAAAAATCCCTGATTTTGATTTTCCAGATGCATTTTGTCTTTCGAAATCCAAAACTCCTACAACCTTTCTACCACCTAAAATCTTTCCAATAAGACTGGAGTTCCTAAGTGCCTCAATAGAGTCTTTGATTTTTGTTTGCCCCGTGCTTCCCTCTAAAGTTAATGAATACAAACTTTCCCGATACAAACCATAGTTAAGATAAATTTGATTTAGATAACCAAGAATATCTGTTTTTTCTGCAAGGATTTCGATAAAGAGAAGTGCACTGGAAAGCGAATCCTTGTCTCGGACAAGAGGTACGGGAAGGTATCCATACGATTCTTCCCCACCAAAGAGAAACACATGATCCTTTTTTTTCTCAATCGCTTTCATCTCCTCGGCGATGTACTTAAAACCAGTTAATACATTGCTAATTTTAATGTTATTTTTTTTGGCGATGGACTCTTGTAGGTCTGTAGTAACTATTGTTTTGACTAAGTGGTAAGTTTTCTTTTTGGACTTTCCCTTTTTTTCGCAAAGATATGCAGCCATAATCGAGCCGATTTGATTTCCATTTAAATACTCATATTCGCCGTCACCTTTTAAAACACCTACACCCAGCCTATCAGCATCGGGATCGGTAGCTAAAAAAACAGGAGCCTTTCTCTTCTTTGCATACGTTTCTGAGAGTGCAAGTGCTTCCTTTTCCTCTGGATTCGGATACTTGACAGTTGGAAATTCCCCATTTGGTTTTTTCTGTTCTGGAACCAAAAACACGGATTTGTATCCAAAGTATTGGAACATCTTAGCCATATACTCTCCACCTGTTCCGTGTAACGGAGAATAAATGATTTTTAGATGATTCTTTACCTTTGGTTTCGTTTTTCCTAGGAGACCAGATGATTTTAAATCCTTTAGGTAGGTCTTGAAGACAACATCACTTACTGGTTTAACGAACTTTTTATAATCTTTATCTGTTTTTTTGATATTTGGTATTAAATTCCAATCATTGATATTTGATATTTTTTTGATAATCAAACTATCATCTGGTGGAACAAGTTGGCCGCCATCGGAAAGGTAAGCCTTGAAGCCATTGTATTCTGGAGGATTGTGAGATGCAGTAATCACAATTCCACCTTGTGCACCATAATAACGAATTGCATACGAAAGAATTGGCGTTGGTGTTACTTTGGGGAATAAGTAGACTGTAACACCTAACTTGGCTCCAATTCCAGCAGAGATCTCTGCAAATTCTTTGGACATCCTTCGGGAATCATAGGCGATGACAATCGATGGGTTCTTGTTAGTTTCAGCGAGATAAGATAAAAATCCAAGAGCAGCGCGACCTATGGTATACAAATTGAGCTTCCCAACTCCGTTACCAAGTTTGCCTCGGATCCCTCCGGTTCCAAAACTGAGGGGAATGGAATAGGAATCTACAAGTTCTGATGTCTTTCCTTGTTTCCATTCCTCATAAGCAATTTTTGCCTCCGATTGGATTTCAGGGGAAAAAGGTGATTTCGTCCATGAGAGGATGTAGTCTTCTGGTTTCAACATAGCTATCCTACTATCCTGTAGAAGCGAACTTGTCTGGAAATCAAAATTGGAACCAAGGGAATTTTTCATAGAGGATCGATTGGAAAGGTATCGAATGGATGCCATCTGCAATGCGGGCGAGAGTGGGCTATCTGCCTTCAACCTTACCGAAACCTTGGACCATGCGGGCTTGAATTGGAGTGATTTGGATAGAATCTCTTTGGCAGATTCGCCAAACCGAGGCAGTCTTTCGCTCAGAAAAGAAATTGCTTCACTCTATCCGGGTGTCGGTCCCGACCAAGTTCTTGTGACGACTGGAACGGGAGAAGCTCTGTTTCTAGCATTCCATCTTCTTGTAAAAGAAAAAGATACCGTTTCCGTACTTTGGCCTGCTTTCCAGGCACTTTATGAGATTCCGAATGCCCTAGGTGCCTCCATTGAACCAATTCCTGTAGATGGACCTCTTCGCAAATCGATGTGGGAGGGGATTCGGGCAACTCTCCATATCATCAACCACCCTCACAATCCAACTGGTCAGAGTTTTGCCGAAGGCGAACTAGATAAGACAAAAAAAAAATTAGCCCAAACTGGCTCTAAAGTTCTTTTTGATGAACATTACCGTTTTTTGCCGAATTCAGGTATGTTAGGTGAAACAGGCGTAGATATCCAGTCAGGATTTTATGGAACTGGTTCTTTTACAAAATGTTTTGGTGTCACTGGACTTCGAATCGGGTGGTTGGTCGCCGATGAAAAATTCATCGAGAGAGCAAGATCTTTTAAAGACTATCTAACGCATACAGTCTCTCCGATAAGTGAAACGATCGCTCGCGGACTTCTAGCTAACCGTAAAAATTTTTTACCTAAAATACAAACGCGCGTTAGGAATAATTTAAATTTGTTTGAAAACCTATTCCAGGAACTGCCAAATATCAAAACCTTTTTGAAACCAATGGGAGGGCTCGTTGGTTGGGTTGGCATAGAAAATGGAATCTCGTCGGAAACGTATGCAGACAAATTGTACGAAAAAACGGGAGTATTTGTGTTGCCTGGTGCCAATTTTGAGTGTGAAGGATTTTTAAGAATTGGGTTTGGCGAGACGGAAAAACGATTTGCCCAAGGACTAGAAAGGTGGTTGGAATGCTCTTCAGTCCTTTAAGATCCAGTTTACAATTGTTTTTTGGGATTGGCGAAAATAGAGAAAAGTCCCTATATACAAAAGGTTTAAGAACTTGGGAAGACTATCTCCTTTACGTAAAATCGGATCCATCCTTTACCAAAGAAGCGGTAGGTTTGGTAGAAACTCGATATTTGGAGCTCAAAAGAGCGTATGACAGTAAGGATTATGATTTTTTTTCTAAAACACTCCCGTCTATTGAATTGTGGCGATTGTGGTCCGAGTATTCGAATAAGTTTTGTTTTTTAGATATTGAGACCACAGGAATTAGCGCCTATTCGGTGGCAACAGTCGTTAGTATCTTTCAAAATTCGGAAATCAGAACATACGAGAGAGGAAAAAATTTAGAATTTCTATTCGAAGAAATCCATAAAGATTGGATCCTTGTTACGTACAATGGAAAGAGATTTGACATACCATTTTTAGAGAGAGAATTCCAAGTTAAATTTGAAAATCCTCACTTGGATTTGATGAACCTTCTGCATTCCCTGGGAATTAAGGGCGGATTAAAAAAATCGGAAGAACTACTTGGTCTAACTAGACCAAGCCACTTGGTAGGCATGGAAGGTCGAGATGCACCAATACTCTGGCAGAAATACCAAAGAGACAATGACCTTGAGGCTCTAGAAACCTTAGTTTCATACAACCGCGAAGACACAAAAAATTTAGAAGCGGTTTTAGAACGCGCGATTGATCGAATCTACCAAAAACTTTGAAGACAAACGGACAGTAAACTCGTTTATCTATTGAGAGCCATACATGTATTCCCTTAGGATCGACATCTCCGCTTGGGTTTTTGTAAGTTTGGTTTTTATCGCATCACCGATTGAGATGAGACCAACAATATTATCTCCATCCAAAACTGGCATATGACGGAACTTTTTAGTGACCATCGTATTCAAAATAGCATCAATATTATCAGAAGGACTTGCAACCGTTAGCTGAGAGGTCATCACCGATTTTAGTGGGACATTCCCAACGTTAGCATGTTCTTTTGCAACTACTCGCATCAAATCTCTCTCCGTAAAGATTCCCGATAATTTCCCATTGTTTGTGACGATGATGGAACCAACTTTTGCCTCAACCATCAACTGTGTAGCTTCTAAAACCGACTTCCCTTCATCGATGGCAAGTAAGGTTACTGGTTTGTCTTTGAGAATATCTTTTACGAGCATAGCACTCTAAATGGAAATCGATCCAACAGAGATAGCAAGAAATTTTTCATTCTAGTAGGTAGGAAACGGGAATTTGGAGCGTATCGGGATCGAACCGATGACCTTCTGAATGCAAATCAGATGCTCTCCCAGCTGAGCTAACGCCCCGTTTTTGCTAATGGGCCTGACAAGACTTGAACTTGTGACCCCTCGCTTATCAAGCGAGTGCTCTAACCAACTGAGCTACAGGCCCGGGATACGAACAGTATTTTTCGGTAGGGGTATCGGGGCAATCTTTTTTCCGAAAATAATCCCAAAAGCTATGGGAATTATGAACCAGAGATTAGTTCTAAAATAAGGTCATCTAACGTAAGTAATGCTTTATTTTTCCATTGGAAGACTGAATTTTTTATCTGACAAAGTCCCCGTTTTTCCCAGCTATATATTTTGTTTAAATACTCTTCACGATTTTTCGGACTCACGTATGACTCTAAAAAATCCATGTATAAAAAAGGAGAAAACAACCGGAAGAGAGTCAGTGCTAATTCCGAATTTGGGTCCGCGTTTTCCCATTTTACTTTTATTGGATCACGGATATAGAGGTTTGTATTTCTAGGATTTCCATATCTCTTTCCATCTAAGAATCCGTGAGCTCCTGGACCAATCCCAAGGTAGGGTTCATAGGTCCAATATTTGAGATTGTGTTGGGATTCAAAACCGGGTAGACAGTAATTGGACACTTCGTACCATTCATATCCGAACGATTTAAGATAGTTTGGGAGTTCCTCTAAAATTTTGATCTGTTCCTCTTCCTTCGGAGGGGTTTTTTTCAAATCTTTTACATTTCTCGAATACTGGGTACCCTTTTCAAGGGTTAGAGAATACAAACTCAGATGTGGAAGTTTGATTGATAAAAAAGTATTCAAATCGAAGTAAAAATCTTCAATAGAAACTCCAGGAATTCCATACATCAAATCAATTCCAACCCGTTGGATCGGAGAATTGTTTAAGACTTCGGGAAGTGATTTGTACTTAACTTTATCATAATGACGACCTAAAAAATTTAAGCCTTCTTCTTTGGTTGTTTGTACGCCAATATTGACTCTATTGATTCCAATAGAAGCATAGTCTAACAAAAGTTTCGAATCTAAATCTTCTGGGTTCACTTCAATGGATATTTCGACCTCTGATTCTAATCTAAATTCATTTCGGATAGTCTTAAGAATTCGTTCAAATGAATGAACACTTGCTTTAGAAGGTGTACCTCCTCCAAAAAAAACAGTATCACAAGTTCTATTGTTTAAATCATTTGAGATTTGTTTTTTATCTATGATTTCTCTTATAAAGCCATCAAATAACTCTTGTTCATTTTTTGCAGGGTCCTTCCCAATACCCTCTGAATAAAAATCACAGTAGTCACATTTTTGGAAACAATAGGGGTAGTGGATATAGATTCCAAAGTGATTGTTTCGGACTTGCCAAGGTGGAAGATTCCTTTGTTTACTGGTAATCATGTTCTTAGTTCTGTTCCTTCTACTTCCTAGTTTGGGTTTGCACTCACAAACACTTTTAAAGGAAAATACAAATTTGGAATGGAATTCTTGGAAGTTCGTATTTCCTAAACCCGCCGTCTATAAAGAAGAGGGCGGTCAAAATCCAAAACTTACGATTTATCCTGCGCGGGAAGATGAGTTTTTTGTAGTCGTGCGAGTTCTTCCCTTTTCCTTGGGTTCAATCGATGATGCAAAATGGGAAAAGATGGTCTTTACTAGGCCAAAAGAATTTCAAAAGCAAGAAATAACCCTCCAAAATGCGACCTTTTTGGTTTACGAGGCTGACCAAATTCGAAACCAAAACCTTCTGCACAACCAGGTATGGATTTCCAAAGAAAAAGATACTCCGATTTGGGTTTGGGTTCAGTGGAAAAAATCTAATGCCGAATTGGGTTCCTATTTTGGAAGTGGTAGCTTTCTCTCGATCTCTCGACCTTAATTTTGTTTTCTGCTTGTCTCTGCCTTTTTCTCCAAAAGACTGGATGGCGAGGGGCCTATAGCTCAGTTGGTTAGAGCAGCAGACTCATAATCTGCGGGTCGAAGGTTCGAGCCCTTCTGGGCCCACTCAAAATTTTGGCAGGTGTCATGTGGAATTTTATGAAGTAAAAATATCCGATATCAGCCTTACGAACGTTGGTTTTGCTGTTTTTTTAAAGCCAAAGGAAACTAACGACAGTCGAGTTGTCCCTATTTTTATCGGTCCCTTAGAGACTCACTCCATCACTACAGTGATCGATGGGACCAAACCGCCAAGGCCGATGACACACGATTTAATGTTGTATATGCTTACTGCCCTCGGTGCTACTGTTCTGAAAATTACTATCGACGAGATCCAAGATAGTACGTTTTACGCAAAAATCCAGCTCCGAAAAGATGAGGAAATCATCACTTTGGACGCGCGTCCTTCCGATTCCATTGCTCTAGCTCTCCGTGCGAATGCTCCAATTTATCTCGCAAAATCTGTGTTAGATGAAGCGGGCATCATCATGAAAGAAGACGAATTTAAGGCAGAAAGTATTTCTTCTGAAAGGAAAATCCAAGCTCTACCTAAGTCCAACCTGCAAATATTAGAAGAGACTTTGGAAAATGCTCTCAAAACTGAAGATTACGAAACAGCAGCAAAGATTCGGGATCAGATCAAAAAGTTAATCGAAAACAGTTAGTATCTGAATTATGTCACACAGAAACTTCTGTGGACTTTTATTTTTTAATTGTAATCACCCCACTCAAATTTTAGACTAGGGCTACGTAAAAACTAGGGTGATATCCCGACAGGAAAGTTGTATGGAAAAATTGGTTATGGATATTGTAAACGCAGGCATTGCTCTCTTTCGTTCCGGCGAAGAAAAGCTTAGAACTGCTGTTACAGATTTGGAAAAAGTATATTCTGAGTTGAAAGCAAAAGGTGAGTTGGACAAATCTGCTGAATCTCAAAAGATCAGAGACCTTCTCAGCAAAACTATTGCTGATGCACAGGATGCAATTGGTAAAACAAATTCAAGTTACGAAGAAATCGTTGCAAAGCTCCAAACAAATTACCAATCAATCTACCAGCAAATTGATACAGCAATCCCTGCTGATGTAAAAGAAAAGGTAAAACAAGCTTTGGATGAATTGAAAGTTTTGATTGATAAAGTAAAAACAAAATAAATCTACCTTAGCAAAATCACTATTGAAAAAGCCATAGAGTTTTCTGTGGCTTTTTTTCTGTACATTTCAGAAGTTGGATGATGTGAAAGATCTAAGTCATTCGAAAAAATTAATTCTATTTCTCATCGTCTTTATGGATATGATGGGTTTTTCTTTACTTTTCCCATTATTTCCACGTACGATCGAAGTATTTTTAGCAAAAGGAAATGATACCTTATTTTCTATTTTTTATTATTTGGCTCAGTTCCTTTCCCTTGGAGAGAACGAGAAATATACCTTTGTACTGTTTGGTGGTATTTTAGGGAGTTTGTATAGTTTTTTGCAATTTTTAGCAGCTCCTCTTTGGGGTAGGTTATCGGATGATTATGGTAGGAGATCAGTGCTATTATTTACTACCTTCGGTAATATTCTTGGATATATCCTTTGGTTTTTTTCTTCAGAGTTTTGGCTATTTGTTCTCTCTCGTGTAATAACGGGCCTCATGGGAGGAAATCTATCAGTTGCATCGGCCGCAATGGCGGATGAAACGGATGACAAAACTCGGGCAGCTGGAATGGGGCTACTGGGTGCCGGTATCGGACTCGGTTTTGTTTTGGGGCCTTTACTCGGAGGAATCAGTTCGACCTGGACTTTTTTAGATTCCTTCTATGAGACCGGTGTTCTAGTAGTTTTCCCCACCTCAGCCCTGTTTGCAGTAATTACTTCGACTCTCACCTTTATTTTAGTTTTTTTACTTTTGAAAAAAGAAAGTCCAAAACAAAAATCGGAACGAGAAATCCATCCGCTTTTATCCATACGCAAAATTAAGAATCAAAATCTCCTACAAGTCTCCCTTCTAAATCTTTTATTTGTTTTTAGTTTTTCCGGTTTCGAATTTGTTGTGAACTTTTTCTTATCCGACTACTATTCCTTTAGTCCAAAACAAATAGGTTTCACATTTTTATACATTGGAATGGTCATTATTCTGGTGCAAGGTGGAGTTGTACGTCGGTTATCTGGGCGGTGGAAGGAAAAAAAGATCGTATTGCTCGGAGGAACTTTTGTTGTCTTCGGACTACTTAGTTTACTTTGGTTTGGCGGTCATTTGCTCGGATTGTTTTTTTCACTATTCTTTTTAGCCTTTGGCAGTGCCTTGGTAAACCCAGGACTATCTTCCTTGGCATCTCTCGTCAGCGGAAAAGAGGAATTCGGTCGTTCTCTAGGACTCTTTCGAAGTTTTGGATCTTTAGGACGTGCGCTATCTCCGATCGTATTTGCCCTGTTCTACTTTCAAAAAGGACCAGGACTTAGTTTTTTTATCTCTCTTTGTCTTCTTCTTGGGTTTACGTACCTTCTCCACCGAATCCGTGAGAATTGAATTTAGTAATTGAATTGAAGTTGAACCACTGATTACAGAAAGGACTCTAGTCTGGATCGAAGAAGAGGAAACATAGTCTTTTCGTCTAACTTCTCTCCCGTGAGGGATGTTCGGAGTAAAAAACTGTCTCGAATCCTTCCTTCACCACTGTTTGCAGTAAAACTAATGATATCGATGCCCAAATGGAATAAAGCTTCCGTGATTTGAAATAGAATTCCTGGTGTATCTCGCAAACGAAGGTCCATAACTGTAAAATCGGAAGAGATTGGGTTGTAGAGTTTTAAGGAAGCCTCTGGATCGCCAATCTTTCGAGCAAGGATTTCTCCTTTGTTGTTTTCACGTAAATAAGCCTCAACAGGCTTTCTTTCATAAAACAGGCCATAGAGGTCCTTCCGAATCTGGGAAAGTAAGGGCTCCGTCATGTCAGCTCCATCCCAACTCCGAATTACAAAAAGATCTTGGACATGTCCCTCATGCGATGTTTCGGCAACTGCTTCCAGAATGTCCCAACCATGGTTGTAAAGCACGGAAGTTACGCGAAATAGGATGCCCAGGTCATCCTGAGAAACAGAAATTTTTAGGAGAGTAGTATCCTTTCTTGGCACGCAGGACACATGCAACACGGGCTTTTGGGTATCTCTCAGGGTTGATGCGTTCATAACTTCTCTCCAAATAGGCAAAATGCGTAAAATTTATGCAAATATTCGTGGAAGGAAGAAGGAACACCACGAAACGAGCAACTGAATGATGAGAGAGCAAGAATGATGCCAAATTGGGCAAATACAGGCGACTTAAAATGCGATTTTTACGCCGAGCATAACCGACTGGACTTTTTGGGCGACAATTGCCTCTGCCGTAATTTTGGCGATGAGAGCATTGATTTCAACGCCTGCGATGAGAAAGTTTGTCGTATTGGGAGCTTGCGCCTTTCCTTCTAAATCTAAGGTTAAAGTTCCATTTCGGGTTTGGCCTATGGCGCCAGCTGGAATTTGAGATGCTATCGTTGTTCCGAGGGTGGAGGCGACCGCTGATGAATCTAAGGCAAGAGTGAGAGGACCAGACCTCGAGAGAGATAGGTTCGTTGTTCCAAAGTTAAGTGATGTTCCACCTCCCGCAAAGATTGTAAAAAAGTAAAACATTCGAAAGCCAGTTCGGATATCTATTGGAACACTTGTGATCGTGCTATTATAATTAAACACTGTTGCTCCACCCCATGTTCCAATCGCTGGACCTAAACTAATTGTTTGGGTTTTGTTATCATCATAACGAATTTCAATATTTTGTCTTTGGTAGTGGAGGCCAAGACCCATTGAAATTCCAGAAAATTCGAAAATTCCAATTCCGTCTGAATAGTTTTCAAATACATGAAATCGTAAAGTGAATCCTCCAGTCGTTATATCTCCGCCAAGGTCCACGTTTTTATTTTGTGCCTCTACGGCTTTTTGAACATCACCTTGTGCAAAATTAAATTTGAATCCATGGAGGTAGAGATTAAATCGATGTAAAAATGTTTTTAATTCTGGCTCCGTGTCCGAGGGTCCACCTCCGAGTAACCAGCCTAAGTTGACCGCAAGTAGAATATTAGGGGCAACGGATGCTCCCACATTGGGAAGGCTTCGAAAGTTCAGGTCTTGGTAGATCACATTTATATCTTCTTTTCTTTGACCCGCAACGGATGCACCGATACCTACTTGGAATCGATTTACAATACCTGGACCCATAAGTGAGGAATTGATATTTGTTATGATCGCGGATTCTGCCATGGTCGCCATCACAACATCTGTATACTGGAGTTTGAAGGCTTGGTCGACTTGGCTGAGTTGGGTGCGAATGGATGTAGGTAAGAGAGAACAGGCATCTCCCGTGCAAGTCACTTCTGCCCTGAGAATTCGAAGAGGCAGGCTCATAAGAAAAAGCAGGAGGCCGTATTTTCCTAAATCTTTCATCCGAAACCCCATTGTATACCCTATCGGAGAAAGGTCTACGCTTTCTTTAGTCCTATCGGAAACCCCAAAAATTCGCAGTTTACAAACTTTAATTCTCTTGGAATCTCAGGTTGTGCCCACTGCAAACGAAAAACGAAAATTCATCCGTGTCAAACCTTTGGAAACGGAACCTGTTGAAGTCCATTTGATGGGAACAACTCTTTTGGATATTTTGTATGCAAATGATATCAGTTTAGGCGGGATAGGAGTTGTAGCTCCCAACCATTTTACAGAATGGGACCTCCATGAGAAAATTCAGATTCTCGTGGCTCTTCCAGGGGACTTAGCTGATTTTATGGCCCGAGGGATCATCAAACAGATTGGAAAAAAATCAAAAGCAGAGGGGGTTTACGGAGTTCAATTTACTGAAATTGGACCGAAAGGCAAACAAGATTTACAAGTCTATGTCAATCGTATGACCCGCCTAGGCAGAGACCTGAAATAATCTGATTCCGTACAAACAGTACAAAAAAACCACGAAGTCTGGTATAAACCTTTCCTTCGTGGTTTTCCTAATTGAAATGCTTGGCTTTCGAATCAATTGGATGTAAGTATCAGCTCGAATTAGAGGCCCAAACTTCGTCCAATGATTTCTTTCATGATCTCGGTTGTTCCCGCATAGATGGTTTGAATCCTTGCATCGAGATACGCTCGTGCAATGGGATACTCCATCATATAGCCATAGCCACCGAAGAATTGCAAACATTCGTCTGTGTGGCGTTTTTGCATTTCAGTTGTATACCATTTTGCCATCGATGCTTCCGCGGTTACGTTTTGATCGTTCATGATTTCCATCACAACTTTATCACAGAACACCTGTGCCATTTCCAATTCTGTCGCCATCTCGGCCATTTTGAATTTCGTATTTTGGAAACTTCCAATCTTTTGACCAAACGCTTTTCGTTCTTTGATATATTGTAAGGTGATAGTTTGAACAAGTCTTGTCGCCTCAACTGCGGCAACGGCAAGAACCAATCTTTCTTTTGCTAGTTTTTGCATAAGATATCGGAAACCTTGTCCTTGTTTTCCAATTAGGTTTGTTTTGGGCACGATTACATCATTGAAATAGAGTTCGGATGTGTCTTGGGCTTTTAATCCAATTTTGTCTAGGTTACGGCCTCTTTCAAAACCTTTCATGCCTTCTTCAACCATCACAAGGGAGATAGTCCCATTGTCATGTTTTACAGCTGTTATGATGAGATCCGATAACTGGCCATTGGAAATAAAAGTTTTTTGACCATTAACTACAAAATGATCCCCCTTATCGACAGCACTTGTTCGGATACTTTTCAAATCCGATCCAGCACCTGGTTCTGTCATGGCGACTGCTAAAATAGATTCCCCAGAAATACATCGAGGAAGCCATCTTTTCTTTTGTTCTTCATTCGCATAACTTGTGATATAAGGCGCGATCACATCGTTGTGGAGAGAAATAAAAAATCCGCTATTTCCGACCCTTGAAGATTCTTCAATGATGATGATATTGTACAAAAAGTCTGCACCACTACCGCCGTATTCTGTGGGAACATCTGGGCAGAGGAGCCCGTATTCTCCCGCCTTTCTCCAAAGTTCTTTTGGGACAATATGTGCTTTTTCCCACTCTTCATGATGTGGTTTAACTTCGGTTTCAAAGAATTTTCGCGCCATTTCGCGAAATTGATGGTGTTCTTCCGTAAAGGGGAGGATTCGCTCCATGTTTTGTGACTCCTAATATTAGAAATGTTACAAAAATGGCGAAATGAGGTCAATTATAAACAGTGTTCAGCTTCATATAAACGCCCGGATTTTTTTTGATGTATTGGATGGCATCATTTTGGGCTAAAACATAGAGTTCGGTTCCTGGCCAGGCGACAAAGGTAAAATTGGCTGGGAGATTCTTTGTTAGGGAATAAATTTCTCCGACAAAATCCCCAGGACCTAATTCCCGGATCGTGCGGTGTCCTTGCATCACGACTACAGTTCCCGATCTTACAATAAAGGACCGGTCAAAGGTTTTCCCCTCTTCCACAAGAACCTCTTCCTGTTTGACTGTCTCGAGTTTCAGAATGAGTTCGAGCTGGGTAACCTGGTAACTTGTGAGACCTCGGAAGGTCTGAGATTCAGTGAGGGTTTTCCAGGTATTGGTCTCTCGGATACTATTGAGTTTGATTAAGTTTTCATGGAGTTTGCTTCCACGGATGAACTGGAAGAATCGGGTTTTGTCTATAGTTATGGCGGTTACTTCCGTCTCGGCGTATACGTCCGCCTGGCGGACGGTATCCAGAATCAAAGAAGCCTCTCCAAAGTACTCGTAAGTTCCGTAGCGTTTGATTGCGGTATTATCAGTGGATAACCCTTCGAATCGAACATTCCCCGAAGCGATGATAAAAAAGCGATCGCCATGGGTTCCCTTTTTTATGATCTGTTCGCCTCGTTTGAATTTTTCTTCTTTTGTGATTTGTAAAAACTCTTTTGCCTTTTCGATCGGAAATCCAGAGAATATATCGATCTGAGAAAGTATTTCTAAAAGTTTAAAGGCCTCAAGGTGTTTTGGGGGTGTGATCTCAGGATAAAGTGTGTTTTCGATTCCAAACTTAGCGAGAGTTAGATGAGTTCCTGGTGGCATATCTTTGGATGCGATATGATAAACAGTTATGCGTTTTTGCACTTCTTCGGGAAGGGACGCCAAATAACTGATCTTAGTGTGTAGAGGAGGGACACCTGCCTCATGGTAGATGATCTTTCTATCCCATGGAAAATCTTTGATAAATTGGTATCTCGATTCGGGAAGAACTCCTTTTTTTCTCATGTCCTCGAAGGCATCCGGGTCATTTAAGTGGTCGGAAGTATAATAAAACGATTGGTCTTGGAAGAAGAATTCAAATCCAACAGAAGGAATGGAATGAATCGCATAATGGAAATAAAATTCTCCACCATTAATGATCGTGGGTTTTCCGATAACAACAGGAATAAAGTCAAATAGGTCTGTAATTTCTTTCCTCGGAATTTTTGTAAGACTACAATATTTTTTGAGAAAGGATTCCATTACCGTTGCTGTGGCATAAATGGTAATTTTTGATTCTTCTAATATCTTTTGAAAGGTGCCTGCATCGTGGTCCGCATGGCAGTGCGTTAGGATGATGGAGTTGATGAGTTTTGGATTAACATTTGATTCTCTTAACCACTCTGTCGAATTTACAGGTGGGTCGACCATAATCCCTTGGCCATTCAACCAAATGATAAAGCCAGATGTATTGTCCTCCGGATCAAATCCGTGTGAGGGACCAAGGCATGTGATTCCAATAAGCGGTGGTTGAAAGGGTTCTTCCAATCGTTTCCCTATATCAAACTTTACGTGGAAATCAACTTCGCCCGGGATTTTTGTCTTTTTGTTACCATCGACCACCAAAAACTCGTTAGATGGAAGTTGCTCGATTGTAATCGTACCAAACTTTGCTTTTTTTGTTTCGTCAAAAACGACAAACTCGACAACATCATCCATAGATTTATAGCTACGGAAATATGCCATTTCTGCCTTGATGTCAGGAAACCCGTAGGTCAGCTCCCCATCGATAAATTCAGATGCGAGATTCAATTCTTGAGGTCCCATTAGAGACTCTCCAAGAACGATAGTTAGCTGCTCTTTTTGTTCTGGTGTGCAGACGATAAAGGTCTTTTTTCCACCTCGGAAGAAAAAGTTGAAATAGATAGGAAATTCAAGCTCTGCAACAGAGATTCCTTTTTCTACGTGGAAGAACTTATTAGGTAGGACAAAAACTAAAGGAGTCTTTTTTTCAAGACCCATTGTATCTTTGATGGTTTCAGGAGGGGATCCAAATTGGATGTAACCTTCCGAAGTATCTACTAGATATCCCCCCCTGGGTAGAGAGGTAAAACCGTTTGGTTCAGAACTTACCATGAGGGGATAATTTATTTCCTACTTGTGATTTTCTATAAATTTTTTGATCTGCGGTTTTGGTAAAGCACCAATTGCTTTATCCACTAAAACTCCATCTTTATATAGAAGTAGGGTAGGAATTGATTGGATTCCTAATTCCTGGGCCGTCTTCTGGTTGAAATCTACATTCAATTTTTTAATCTTCACATCATTCATTTCTTGTGAAAGTTCATCTAATACTGGTGCCACCATTCTGCAAGGCCCACACCACTCCGCCCAACAATCGACTAGGACCATTCCCGCAGAAGTTTCCTGCTTGAAATTGGCGTCGTTGATCTCTGTAAGTGCCATTCCGTAATCTCCTTTTTGAAAAGCTAAGCCCTTTCCTTCTACTAGACTGAGAATAGGTGCAAAAATCGTCGATTATTGTTTCTTTTTTTTCTTTTTGTCATCTGATTCGAGGTCGTTGATCTTCTGTTGGAAGGATTCGATCAGAGTTTTTGTTTTCTCCAAATCTTCGGTTTCGCCCGTAATTTGGAATATTTTGCGGTTCATTTCCAACATTTCCACAGAATGTTTCAAATCTGTGGAATCTTGGGTCGACATTTCAAATTTAGATCTATAATCCTGGGCCGCTTGGTTGGCAAGTTCGATGATCAGGTTGAAATGCTCCTTTCGGATATAGTAGAACGGATTGTCCAGATCCTGCTCTTTTTCGTAGGCGATAAAATCAAAGAGATTTTTAGAACAAGCAGCCAGTCGGAAGTGAATGTCAGGCCAGCTCCATTTCCATTTTGAATTGGTTCCAAAGGCTGTAACGGTTTTTTTAATACACTCTCGCAGTCCCTTAATGAGGTTTAGCCTCTGGGTAGGGTTCAGCCGTTCTATCTTTGCTAACATCTCTTTGTTTTCGGAAAGTGATCCATCCACATTATTTCCCACAGTCTTTTCGATGTACGAGATACAGTTGTAGATTTCTTTTCTTGCGGTTTCTAAGTAGTTATTATTATTGATTTCTAAAATTGCTGTGGAGAGTTCATTAATCACAATACAAGTGTTAATGGATTTTATGGAATTGATGGCGAGGGAGATATTAAAATAAGGCTCCATATCCTTACTCTTTTTTGCCTGAACTTTGAAGATATTTGCTTCTTTTTTGAGTTCTTCAAGGTAGTTTTTAAAATCAGCGAGTTTGTCGTTAAAATCCGCCTTTTTTTCCTTTGTGATTGCCATACTAGTAACATTCTCGGCATTTTAATCCTCTTTTGTCGATTTTTTAAATCGGGTCCCAGGATAGAAAATGTTCGACCAGAGGATGGGATCGTAGAATTTAGAGTGGTATGCGCTATGAAAGGACAGAATCTCGGGATTTCCTGGATCTCTTGGACAGTTATCGTTATATGAACGACTCTCTATTTTTCGATTTGATGGAGATGGATGGGCGTTGGGATTATGCAAATGGCTGGGTTCGGTTGAATGTTCCAGAAGAAGAGTGGAGAGTTCGGTCCAGTGTTCCTTTCAAAGAAAACAATACCATCGGTGCTAGCCACTAATCAAATCTATACTTAGAAATATATAAAAAAGCCCTCACGAATCCGTGAAGGCTATGCTGATTAACTCAGACTTTCAATTCTATTTAGTAGGTAATTTTTAGATCCTTAATATCTAGAAACTTCCTAAAGAGCAAACTGTTGGTTTGTTTTTTTGTATCAAAGACGAGCACTGCAACTTTGTTAAAGGTAAAGAAGTTTGGCCTGTACTGGGTGTAGTGGTGGCTCGTAATCGTTGCGCGGTACTTGTTGTTATAAATTGTAAACGTATGTTTCGGAAGAGTTTCATGAACATACTTTTTTTTCTCTTCCGCAGTTTGCGCAACATAGTTATAAATCACTGCTTTGTCCTTTTCTGGTCCTAGCTCTCCGTAAAGAGTAAATGGAAGTGCCTTGGTTTTGTTTTTGCAAAGATAATCAACTACTTCAGTAAATGTTGGCTCTGGCATCTCAGCTTCAAATCCTTGAAAATGCCTTTTCTCCATCTGTTGTCTTTTTTTATTATAGATCTCATCACCCCAAACTTCCTTCGCTGTGATTGGAGTAGGCATTACATTCGTAAAGTATAAAGTGCGGTCCTCTTTCTCTGGATCATTTTTTCTCCACTTTGGATACGGGATGAGCTTTCGTTCTTCTGGGTTGGTTCTATCACCTTCATACGCTGCAAGCACATAGATTGCATATTCATGAGGTTCTTGAACACGTGATTCCAATTCAACCTGTACATCCAAAAACTCACCCTTACCTGTGTCAGCATGTCGTCTAACAAAGCTTACGTTTTTAAGTCGGATGCGTGGATCGTAGCTGGAAAGAGGGTAGAGATCTCTACTGTCGGAGGTAGCACCTTGGTCTTTTGGTTTTTCGGTGCCACCTGGTGTTCCCCCATCTTGTGCAGAAAGCACAAAGCTAAAGAGGATGAATGAAAATGCTAAGATTGTTTTGTTCATATTCCGACTACCAATGGGTTTATGTAGTAAGTATCGTAGGTTTGGTAGAGAAAAATGAGTGGTTTTAGGGATTTTTCGGTCGATTTGTTTCATCGACGAAAACGACCTTGGGTTTGAAGTCCGCCGGTAGCTCCGATTCTTCCACCTGTCCATAGGTAATGATGATGACTTTGTCACCCTTCATTCCGAGCCTAGCGGCTGCCCCGTTCAGACAGATTGTGCCAGAACCTCGTTCACCCACAATCAAATAGGTCTCGAATCTCGCACCATTGTTTACATTGACAACAGATACCTGCTCGTAGGGACGCATCCCAGCCAAGTCCATTAGGTCTTGGTCTACTGTGAGACTTCCCTCATAATGGAGTTCTGCCTCTGTGACGATGGCTCTATGGATTTTCCCTTTGCAGACTGTGATCCTCATTCCGGAGACCTCTCAAATAATACTCGAAACACTTTGCCTGAAAGATTCAGCAGGCTTTTGCGGACAAAAACATGGATCTTTGTATTGATCCTCTCTATATTGAACGGGATTTCATCAAAGAGCGGGGTTACAACATAATTTTCATAAAGATTGGGATAGTGGCGGTTTTCATCCACAACTCGCCCACGGAAGGCTTCGACGACCTTCATCATAACTCTTTTTTCTTCCCGAGAGAGAACCAAACCTTCCGAGGGTTTTATAAACTGAATGCTAAATCCTTGGATTCCGTTCCCAGAAACTTTAGGGAAGGCTTCTATATGTCCTTTTTCGCGGAGGAACAGAAGTGCCTCGTTCAAATTGACGGGATATGGTGAGTCTTCAAGATGGATGTATCTTGATCTGGTGATCATTTCCGCATGTTTTTGGAAATAGACTCCATCAGAAAAATAAAGGAGTTTTGCCAAATCCAATCGAGTTCTTCCATTCGGAGATTTCTCCAGGATCCATAAAATTGCATGCAAAAGTTTCTCCATCATCTTCCTACGTTTTTGCTAAACTACCCACAATCCTATCCTAAGTATCTAAAATTTCAAGAAAGAGCTCGAACCAAAAGAAAAGAGTCTCTAATTTTTTTAGACCACATGCCATGTTTAACGGCAGGCATCGGTGCGAAAGCGGAAAATCTTTTGGTCCCTGAAGAAGAACTTTTGCAAAAAGGAATTGGAATTTTCCATCTCAAACGTGGTGGTGATTTTACGGCACATGAACCTGGTCAGATAGTTGGCTATTTGCATATCGATCTGGAAAGGCGTGCCATCGGTCTAGGTGATTTTTTGGATGTATTGAATGAAAGTTTATTGGGTTCCATTGCAAAGGTATGGGGAGTCGATTTAGTAACAAATCCGAAAGCGCCCGGTCTCTATCTCAAAAACAATCCGATTCAAAAATTAGTCTCTCTCGGGATCTCTGCAAAATCATATTTTACAAGCTTTGGATTTGCTCTCAATGCGGTTAACGACCTTTCTAGTTTTTTGTGGATTCATCCATGTGGTGGAAAATCGGAAAATATGACCACCTTAGATAAGTTAGGAAAAATACAGAATTTTTCCCTAGAAAAAGAGCTCTTTGTTAGGGAATTTCATGAGAGTTTTTTGGAGAAACTTCAAAAATAATGGCTTAGATTCCTTCCCTTTCGCCGAAAGGAATAGAAGGGGACATATGAATTTCTTAAAAAACACCATCCACTTTCTTTTGTTTTTTTTAGTGATAGAAACGATAGCGATGACTGCGGTAGTTTTTTCTTTTTACGAATCTCTTCAAAATGCCCTCAAACAAGAGTCCATTCTGTCGGATCATAGATCAAGAGATCTGATATTGGCTCTTGCTAAGTCTTCCGAACTTCGTCTTCAAAAAGAGGGTTTTGTGGAATTGGACAAACTATTCAATAGATATATCGAAAAAACCAATTCGGATCCAGAACAATTTAAGATTATTGATATTTCATTATATTCTAAAGAAGCATTGCTTCTCGTTTCAACCAAACCTGAATACACAAATGGATTGAATACACCGAAATCGCCCGATACCAAACTTTTTAATTCTGATTTCTTTAAAAAGGGAATACGTATGAAAAAGTGGGAATGGACGAGTCCAGAGGAAGCAGAGAACCAAGTTTCTTTAGTAAAGCCTGATATTCATGCTTCTTTGGAGTGGGTTTTAAAATACCTTCCACTTGCCCAAAAAAATACAGTTCGTATATCAACTCCTCTATATAATGCAGATAGCCTAGATGTAACTGGTCTTGTTATTTTGACCTATGAAAGAGGAAACATGAGTCTCCTGTTTTTGAACCAATTGAAACTGATTGAATGGATGGTGATCAATTACAGTTTTATTTCACTCATCATTTCCCTCTTTTTGACTGCAATTTTCTTTCTGTTTCAAGTTTTATATGAATCCAAAGGAAACCATTCAACAATGAACCCTAAATTATCAGAGGACGAACTTCCCATTTTGGAGGTGAAAACACTCCATTCGGTCGTTCCATCTGCGGAACATGTCGGTGGTGAACCCTCGTCAGAAGAATCTGAGATTCAAATAGTTTCCGTAGTTCCTCTTCAAGACGAAACAAACCAATCAAAAATTTTCGATGCCATCTACTTAGGATAGAATCATGGATAACAAAGTATTTTCGATACAACTGAAAGGTGGTTTGGACGGTGCAAACGCAGATGATTTGCTCCGCTTCTTTGAAACTCAAGTAGATAAAGGATTTAAAAGTTTTCTTATCAACTTTTCATCTGTAGATTTTATCACATCATCAGGAATATCAGTATTAGTAAAAATACACAAACAAATAAGGAAACAAGGACTTGTGTATGCTTTGTATGGAATCAAAAAGGAAGTCGAATCAGTTCTGCGGCTGATTGGTCTTTTTACTTCTCTTCCCGTATTTCCAACAATCTCGTCTGCAGAAAATTTTCTACAAAAAACAAAGCCTTCCGTTCTTTCAAAAAGTGAAGAAGTAAAGGATGTGGCGCCAAATTCCAAGGAATCGAAACAAATACGCTTCTACTATTCGGGAAATGTGGTAAAACAAGATGAAGAAATTGCAAAAGATCCTGTATCCACATTGGAGTCGTTAGATGATTCAGACTCTCAAAAAACACAAAACATAGAAAATATTCCCAATCCAAATCTAGTGGAAAAAGTATTGGAAGAGAAAATAAGTGAACTCCGAATGGAAATACGGGATAGCCTTCAGGAGGAGTTGGAAAAACGATTTGCCTTCTTTAAAGAAAATACAAAGGAAGAGGTGCAACCTGTTTCTTTACCCAAATTTATACAATCAAAATCCAAACAAAAGGATATCCCAGAAAAAATGATTATTTGTGAGTCTTGCAACGCGAGGCTTAGAATTACAAAGATAGGATTTCATAAATGCCCACAATGTAATACGGAATTTGAAATGGGGCCATCTGGTGTTCTTCGTTTCCTTGAAAAATTAAAAACTTAAAAATTACTGGTCGTATGACTGATCCAAACTCCGATCAAAAATCCTCCGCCACCAGGAGATCTCTTGCGCTCTCGTTTTATACTTTCCTATCCAGAATCTTAGGTTTGATTCGAGATCACTTTATGGCGGTTAGCTTTGGAACAGGTATGGTTGCTTCTGCTTTCAGTGTGGCTTATAGACTCCCCAACATGTTTCGAAATCTACTTGCTGAAGGAACACTTAGCCAATCCTTTATGCCCATTTTTTCCGAATACCAAAAGCAGAGTGTAGTTGAGGCCCGGGTGATGGCAGGATCAGTCATTAGCTTTTTGTTTTTTTGCCTTTCTTTGTTTGTAGCTTTATTTTGGCTTTTTGCATCCGATTTTTTACCTCTGTTAGTTGGAGGAACTCAGGAATACGGTGAACTGGTTGTCCAGTTATCTTTAGTTTTGTTTTTTCTCATTATGACTGCCAGCCTTTCTTCGATCTTTATGTCGATATCAAATTCGCAACATAAGTATTTTGTTCCTTCTTTGTCTCCTATTATCTTAAACTTTAGTTATATCTTTGTGTTTCTATTTGTATTTCCGTTTTCAGATTCTATAGAGAATAAAGTTTTTTATCTTGCATACGGAATTGTTGTTGGTGGAGTTTTGCAACTTGTGGTCCAAGGTTTCTATGTTTACAAATTGGGTTATGGACCGATTTTAAAATTAAATTTACACCATCCTGCCATACGTAAGATTTTTAAACTGATGTTGCCCGCCGCGTTAGGAGGCAGTTTTTATCAAATTGGACTACTAGTTGATATCTTTTTAGCTAACTACATCCAAAACCAAAATCCAGGTCTTGGTGCTGTGGTAAGTTTGGATTACTCGCAGAGGCTTGTTCAACTTCCGACAGGGATTATCGGGGTAGCGTTGGCCACAACAATACTTCCATCCCTTTTAAGAGATTTACGAGAAGGCGATAAAACCAACGTTAACAAAGAGATAACTGATGTTTTGGTATTTGCTTTTTTCCTCACTCTGCCAGCATCCATGGGATTAATTTTATTGGGTGAAACTGTTTTGGATTCGATCTACTTTGGAGGCAGGTGGGATCAATTAGCTACGAAAACAGCCTTTCTGCCGTTAGTTTTTTATTCTTTTGCAATTCCGTTTTATAGCATGAATAAGGTATTAATCTCTTCCTACTATGCATTTTTGGATACAAAAACGCCGTTACGAGTACAACTTGTAGCATTTTTATTGAGTGTAGGATTGAGTATTAGTTTGATGTTTTCTTTAAAACATGGAGCAATCGCGCTCTCTTCCGCGATCGCTGCAATGGGTACGACCAGTATCTTATTGTTTTTTCTACGAAAACACGGGGTTCAAATCCCTTTTCAGCAATTAGTAAGACGGGGAATTCAAATTTTGTTTCCACTCATCGGTCTCAGTGTTTGGCTCATGTTTGGTGAACTTGTGTTAAAACCTATTTTATTCTCCTTTGGCAAAGAAGAATTTCAAATAGGACATGCGGCACTGAGTCGTTTAAGCTTGGTTATTTCAATTGTTCCTGCTATTCTGATTTATTTTGCGATTGCAACAATCATTCATCTACCAGAAGCAGAGATCTTCACTGGAAAACTTTTAAGAAAACTGAAAAAAACTAAGTAAAGCGATACGCCCAAAGAAGTAGCGGAATTTGTAAAGGGATACGGAGTAACAAAATCCATTTCGGTGGATCAAATTTTTTGTTATGAATCGTGTAGTGGTAGATGTTTGCCGGCCACACTGCGAGTAATAAGAGAAAGATTCCCCAAGCCGCAAAACTTCTAGTTTCGGTAAACACTAAGAGGATGCTCAAAAAAATTTCGATCAGTCCGCTTCCCCAGTTAGCTAATTTTGGGTAAGGAATCTGAGGTGGAATGATTCTCAGAAAAAATTTTGGTGTTAAAAAATGGCAGACCCCCGCCACAAAAAAAAGAAGGAAAAAAGGATAAAAATCCCAAGGGAGATTTCCGATTTCTAAGTTCAAATTCATTTTACAACCTCAGCACATCGTTTGCATAGAGAATTTTCTGATGGAGACAGATACCGCCAGCAACGTGGACATTCATATGACGTTGGTTTTACGGTATACAATTTACCTAAATCCGATGAAAGCTCAGAATAAATTGTATGCGTTTGTTTTATCTCCGAAATTTCGACACTCGAGACAACAAAATATAAAGACAAATCTTCTTCGGAAAAAGGAGCGATTTTTTCTTTAAACGATGGTTCTAGAACCAGATCTGCCTCTAAAGATTTTCCAATCCTACCTAATTTCCGGGCTTCTTCCAGAGCCTTTTGGACAAGCTCTTTTAATTGAAGGAGATTGAGGAATTCGGAGGCCAGTTTATGATCTGACCATTCTCGTAAGTCAGAAAAATCTGATAGAAATATAGAATCTTTATGACCAAACTCTTTCCAAACTTCTTCCGCTGTAAAACTAAGAATAGGAGCAAATAGTTTGGCTAGATTTTCTAAAATCAAAGAAAGAGTATACTCCGACGATTTACGCGTTTTCGATTCTTTAGAATCACAGTACATCCTGTCCCGAATGATCTCAAAATAGTCTTGAGATAGATCCACTGTACAGAATAGAAGTAACTTTTGATAAACGGAATGAAATTGGTATGAATTATAAAGTTTTTGTACTTCAATATTCAATTCATTTAACTTATGCAAATAGAATCGATCAATCGGCTCTATATCTGCTTTTTGTAGGTTCCATGATTTTGATACCAAATTGGAATTTCCCAAAAGGTAACGGAATGTATTGCGAATCTTTCTATAAGTTTCAGAGACAATTTTAACTGAGTCTTTCCCAATTTTCACATCGTCCTTAAAATCTTGAGTTGAAACCCACAACCGAAGAACGTCCGCACCGTAAATCTTTATGATATCAGTTGTGGGGTTGATCACGTTTCCGAGAGATTTAGACATCGCATGACCTTTCTCATCCAACACGTATCCATGGGTGAGAACTGATTTGTAAGGGGGAACTTTTCTGATTGCCATAGATGGCCAAAGGCTTGATTGAAACCAACCACGGTGTTGGTCACTCCCTTCCAGATATAGGTCGGCTGGTTCTTTCCCAATGGAATCGCCGTAGACAGAAAAACTAGATACACCCGAATCGAACCAAACGTCTAAAATATCTTTGTCCTGCTTTAGGTCCGTACTACCACAAGATTTGCAACTTGTGTTTGGTGGCAAAAGATCTTTTGCGTCTTTTTCATACCAAACTTCAATGCCTTCTTGTTTTACAATCTCGATAAAATGTTTGATTGTTGCATCGTCTAAATGCGTTTCTCCACAGGATTTGCATGTAAACGAAGGGATCGGAACTCCCCAGTTCCTTTGTCTTGATAAACACCAGTCTGGTCTCGATTCCACCATGGATCGAATTCTCGTGATTCCCCAATCGGGAATCCAGTTTACCTTTTCAATTGCCTCTAGAGCATCTTTACGTAAATTGTTGTGATCGATTGAAAAAAACCACTGGGGAGTAGCTCGAAAAATCAAAGGTTTTTTGCTCCTCCAACTATGCGGATAGGAATGTGTGAATTCAGAATGGTGGAACATCAAATTCTTTTCTGTCAAAAGTTCTATAATCTTTGGATTTGCATCCCAAATCTTTATACCTTTCATCATCGGAAATTCTTCCGTATAACGTCCGTAATCGTCCACCGGAGAGAGTGGGGGGAGTCCTGCTAATGTTCCAACACGATAGTCGTCAGTTCCATGGCCAGGTGCTGTGTGAACACAACCTGTTCCTGCATCTAAAGTAACATGACTGCCAAAAAGAGGTATTGACTCTCTCTCTAAAAATGGATGTAGGAAGGTGAGGGTTTTAAGTTCACTTGTCGACACAGATTTTATTTTTGTAAGTTGAATCCCAGTTTTGGCTTCGACTGCTTCTTTTAACCCATCCGCTAAAATGAGTGTTCCATGTTCATTTGATTTGAAATAAGAATATTCTAAATCTTCATTGAAGCAAATAGCGAGATTGGCTGGCAGGGTCCAAGGAGTAGTGGTCCAAATCAAACAATAAGAATCAGTTTGTCCTTTTATTGGGAACTTTACATAAATGCTAGGAGATACATGGTTTTGGTATTCGATTTCTGCTTCTGCATGTGCTGTTGCTAAATCAATGCACCAATAAACTGGCTTTTTTCCTTTGTATATGTAGCCTTTTGAAAATAGGTCTCCAAACACTTCAACGATTCTAGCTTCAAATTTTGGATCCATCGTTAGATAGATGTTAGATGGATCGAAAAAACAAAGAAATCGGGTAAGGTCTTCGCTCTGTTTCCCAACATATTCTCCCGCATACTCACGGCATTTTTTTCGGAGCTCACTTGGGCTTGTATTTCTTGCTTCCTTTCCCAGGTTTTTCAATACTTGAACTTCTATCGGAAGACCGTGACAGTCCCATCCAGGGATCATATCAGCTGAAAATCCCAACATCGATTTTGATTTAATTATAATATCTTTGAGTATTTTATTGAGAGAGTGACCTGTGTGGAAATTTCCATTCGCATACGGCGGGCCATCATGCAGGATAAATTTTGGCTTATCCTTTCTAATTTCCTTCATCTTTTCGAATGTTTTATTTGATTTCCATTCTAAAATCTGAGCTGGCTCCCGACTCGCGAGGTCTGCCTTCATCGGGAATTCGGTTTTTGGTAGAAGTACCGTGTTTGAATAGGGATTTTCTTTTTCCGTTTTGGCCATACTAAGCCAATGTCTAAAATCGGGCGGAAAGAGAAAACGTAAAAATTAGAGTTTAACTTTGACGCCCGGCAATTCGTCTCTGAGACGTCTCACGTCTTCCTTTTCCAGTGGGATTTTTTGCATGTAAATTCCTTTTAAATGCTTTAGTTTCCCTATGTTTTTTGGAAGGACTTTGAACTCGCGGAGAAGAGTAATATCGAGGATTTTTAGGTTTGGAATTTTTGAAAGGATTTCAACATCATCGTCCGTTAACATCAGTTTGGTTTCATCGAGAGCGAGGGTTTTTAGGGCTGTTAGTTCCGGTAAAAACCTCGGTACGGTTTGGATTTCGGTTCGACCAAGAAGTAGTACTTCCAATTTTTTTAAATTTTTAAATTCCTCAGGTAACTCGCCAATCGGGTTTCCAAAAACATTTAGAATTCGCAAATTTTTCAAACCTCCCATTTCTTTTGGGAGAGAGGTGAGGGAGTTGTATTGAAGAGTCAGTTCTTCGACAGATTCTAAATTTTGAATGGTAGGAGGAAGTGTTCCCAATTCTTTTTTCGATAGGTTCAGTATCTTTTCTGTTTTGTTGGACTGGATCCAAGATTCGATATCGATAGATTCTTTCGCACAAGAGAAGGTTAGGATAGCAATTAAGAGGATTGAAAAAAACTTCATATTAGCCCAAGTTTAAGATTTGATATATTTGTTGTATCCGAATTCCAATTCTCTGATGATAAATTGCAAATAATCAAGTTGGTCACGGTCATTTTTGTAAAGACCTACTTCCTTTCTATAATAATCAGCTAACTGTGTTCTAAAAAGCACAGTTCTAAAATCGGAGCGGTTTACTATCAATTCTTTAGACCTGCCTTTGACGATTAAAGCCTCAGGAATTCTTATAATTATCGAGATTTGGTGGATAACAAATTCGATTTCTGCAATCATTTTGTTTTTATCTATTTTTTCTGGATCTTGTTTTAACTCAAAACAGATATCATTCAAAGATTCTTCAATTCGGTATTTCAGTCTTTTTGAATCGTAGACTTTTTCGTTGATACTATTAAATTTTTTAGGGTAGATAAATCTTTCCGCAATCTTTGCAATCTCGTTTGGTTTTTCAGGTAATTCGGATTCAGGAGAGTCTGTACGTCTTGGTTTTGGATCTTCAATCCGAAAGATGTAACCGAAGACAACGCCGATTAAAATCCCAACTGGCACACCATAAAAAATGAGTTTGGGTTGACTTAATACAATGGAAGTCACCGTTGCAAAACTTACTAGGCTGATGGATAGCAGTAGTGCATAAGCTAAATTTATTTTTTTTGAGATCTTTCCAAACAAACCAATTTTTTTTTGTTTGGTTTTGATTTCTTTCGTGGAGGGATTATTAGAGCCAGCATTTATTTTTTCAGAAATATCAAACAAAGGATCTGATCGATCTTTGAGTTTAACTCTGATCATATCTAAGATTGGAAGCTCGTTGCGGTAATTGGTATCATACTTAGAAAGTTCAAAGGTCTGTTTTGCGATTTTGGAATACAATCTTTGGTCTAGTGCAAACACAACATGAATTTCATTTTCCTTTAACTCCATACAACCAAACTCTTGCTCTAGAGTGGAAACCAAACGATTGATAGCATTTATTTTTTGAGATTCAAGCTTTAGGTCAAGGGACTTAACTTCTTGGTTTAAATCAATCTTGGTAAGTGTTAGAGTTTTTTCTGAATTTTCTCTAATTTTTGATTTCAGACTTTCTATCCATTCTTCGATGAGAGTTTCGGTTCCATCCTGTTTTTGAGTTTTGATTCGTTCCTCAAGTTTATGAAGGATTAGAATACTCTCATGAACAGTTTTTGCAAATTTTTGTATTTCCGCATTAGGAAATTTTTCAAATGGAAATTCTTGAATGAGTTCGATAAGACTTTTACTTAGAGTTGGACCATTTTGGATGAGGGTTTCGGTTTCGGACGGAAACTTCCATTTGTAGTTTTCCCATTTTTCCAAAAAATTTTGATACTTTTCTTTTTCCGCAATTTGTTTCAAGTAAGGGAAACTAAATTGAAAAAGGGCATCTAACTGCACAGCTAAGTGGCGGGCATATTCTGGCTGGTGGGTACCTTGAGGCAAAATGATGTGGTATCCAGGGATTATTTCAACTAAACGTGCTGTTTCTTTTCCGTAAGCGATTAGGTCTTTGAGAAAGTCAGAAACTGGTATTGGGCGGAATGGTTCCATTGCCTTTCGTAACATTCCTTCAACCTCTGACTCGTAACTAAAGTTAGCTGGATAAAGGAAAACTTTTCCAGAATCATTTTTTCCTAATAGGATTTTGCCTGGATGGATAGGGTCTAAAACAACTTCTCGACTCGATCTCTTCTGAAGAAGAGATTCGACTAAATCTAAATTGTATTTAATACATGCCCTACGGTATGCAGAAACATCAGTTTTCTCATGGACCTGAGGAGCAACCATTGCTACTTTCAATAAAATCTTCTCATCTGATTTTAGGAAAAAAGGATAAAAATAGACAACTTTTTCTGTAAAATTAGGACTTAGACCGGAAAGCTCCCGTAAGGCCTCAGAGATTGCATTGGGTGTCCGATGGTTTTCTGTTATTTGGACCAGTTTTTGTAAAACAGATGGTATTTCATCTATTGTGAGTAAGGTGGAAGGGTTAATCTCCGCACTCCCGTACATCTCGAGCCGTCTATGTCTTACTCGAAGTTCTTCCAGAATTGCCTGTGAAGTGATCGAATAACTCGCAGTACTTTTTGGCAGTTCAAGCCAAACATTTTGGCTTGTGGGATTGGAAGTTAATGGAATCGCAGTTTGATCCAAATTAGAATCAAAGGATCCGTCCAACTCGTTCATCCTTCTTCTTTGACATTTTCCTTGACGTATGTCTCAAACTCTTCTTTCGACATTTTACCTTCGTAGAGAGGCCATAGTGAATCTTTTAGCGTCTGTACGTCAGGAAATTTTGCACCATCTATTTTAAATACCTTACTCATAGTATCCTCTCTATAATTTAATGAATCATATGATAGACTTCTTTCATTTCTTCTCGGAGAAGTTTCATCTTCTCTGGAATATCCGGGTGGTTGATGTCTTCGGGGTTTAAAACATAGTTTTCTGGACCAAGTTCTTTGATCATCATTTTGGTTTGCCAAGTATTGTCTTGTGGCATGTTGATATCGGAAAGGTAGGTATAGTTTCTTTTAATGTTAGGATGCACAAAATCAAGTATTGAATTGAAGTGATGGTCATTATAGATTTTTTTTCCATCAGCGAGCCTCGTGTATCCTCTTACCACGTAATCTATGTATACGACGTCACATTCAAACGCTTCAAACAAATAATTGATTGAATCCAAAGGAATGATCTCTCCGCAAGTAGAGATATCGATGTCCACCCGAAAGCTACAAATCCCATCAGGATCTGCCGCATCTGGATAGGTATGAACTGTGATATGAGATTTGTCTAAGTGCATGGAAACTTGAGTGGACGGAATTGGGCTCCCCCCCCCTTTCACATCGCTCATTAAAATCATCGCGGATGCCCCAACCGGATCGTAATCCTGCGCAGAAACAGAGAGGATATTTGCTTCTATTTTTTTTACGATTTCTTTGGAAATTTCTGTGATTTTGGATGCGTTGTACTTTTCATGAATATAACTTACGTATTGAGATTTTTCTTCGTCGCTAAGCGAGATACAGAAATCATAAAGATTGAAGCTTAATACTTTTGTAAGGTTATTAAAGCCTGAGAGTTTGATTCTTTCTTTATCCATTTGGTTCCTTTTCGGTTCTTAGAATAGGATTCTCGGTACAAATCATACGTAAAACAAAATATACTCAGGAATTTAGAAAAGTCATGGAATCAAAATCAGAATGGTGGAAAGGGACAGTTATCTATCAAATTTATCCTTGGTCGTTTTCAGATTCGAATGGAGACGGGATTGGCGACTTGCCTGGTATCATTGGAAAATTGGATTATTTATCAGAGCTCGGGGTGGAAACGATTTGGTTTTCTCCCTTTTTTAAGAGCCCTGGGATGGATTTTGGTTATGATATTTCTGACTATTTGGAAATCGATCCAAGATTTGGCACAATGAAGGATTGTGACAAACTAATTCGAGAAATCCATAAGCGAAAGATGAAAGTTGTTTTGGATATGGTCATGAACCACACTTCAAAGGAACACCCTTGGTTCAAAGAATCCAGTTCTTCGAAAACAAATCCCAAACGAGATTTTTACATTTGGAAGCCAGCTAAAGATGGAAAACCACCTAATAACTGGAAGTCTATGGTGGGAAGTTCAGGTTGGAACTTGGATTCAAATACTGGAGAATACTACTATTCCAATTTTTTGAGTTTTCAGCCGGATCTTAACTATCGAAATCCGGAAGTTAAAAAAGCCATGTTTAAGGTATTGGAATTTTGGCTAAAAAAAGGCGTTGATGGATTTCGTTTGGATATTTTTAATTCCATTTTTAAGGATAAGAACTTTTTAGACAATCCAGCATCAACACGATTTTTTCCTACGCCAGATAACCACGATGAGGCGTTTTTTCAAAAAAAGATACACAATTTAAATTTACCTGAGTCTTTTGCACTGGCAAAAGAAGTCCGAAATCTACTTTCAAAATTCAAACAAAAACCTTTTGTCATTGGTGAAGTGAGTGGAAATGATTCGATTTTAAAATCGTTTTTAGGTGAAAGAGCTGATGGACTCAATCTTGTTTTTCAATTTGAACTGATTCATTTTGAATTTTATGCAAATTTCTTTAGAACTCTTCTCGAAAAAAACGAGAGGGAGTTTTCAGAACCATACCAACCCGTCTATGTATTTGGCAATCACGACCAAAGACGATACATCGACAGAATTAAAGGAGATGCAAAAAAAGCTAAAATTTTATCTTGCTTTCAATTGACGGCGCGTGGTGTTCCCGTTATCTACTACGGCGAAGAAATTGGTCGACCAGAAGGTGATATTTCGATACAAGCAGGAAAGGATCCCATTGCTAAGATGAATTCCTTAGTTCCCAAATTTTTGTCGGACTTTTTAGGAATTTATATCAATCGAGACAATTGCCGACTTCCGATGTTATGGGATGAAGGTAAAAATGCCAGTTTTTCAGTAGGTGAGTCTTGGTTGGGAGTTGGAAAATACAATAAAGAACAAACTGTCGCCTATCAAAAATCAGATGAAGATTCCCTTTGGAAACACTATCAAAAATTAATCCAAATCCGAAAAAAAGAAAAGGCCCTTCAATTTGGAAAACTCGATCTTTTACCAGAAGAATCTAAATCCTTACTTGCCTACGTGAGAAAATGGAAAGAGGAAGAAATTACGATCTATTTAAATTTTGGCAAAGAGAGTTGCTTCTTAAAAGATTTAGGTAAACACTCGGTCCTCTACCAATTTGGTAACGTGGATCTGCTTAGAAATGAATTGGGTTCGTATTCGGGTCTACTCCTGAAAAGAGTAAAATAGGTATCCACTCAAACGTTTTGCATCTGCATCAGATATTTTTCTAAGTGCAGAATTCTTAAGATTTTTTGAATTTGCGGTTGGACGTGGATTAGGAGTAGGTCCTTTCCAGCTTTTTGAAAACGTATCCTTTTGTGTAGAAGTAGACCGAGTACCGCAGAGGAGACTTCCTCTACCTGACTAAAATCGATGAATAATGGATTTTCCCCGGATTGAAAGAGTCGTTCCAATTCTTCTTCTAAAACAGGCACATAAAATACGTCTAGGCTTGTTGCATTTACTTGGTAAGTGTTTTGTTTTTTTTCTAAGGCAATCATCATGTTCCTCACAAACAAAGGAACGGATTTCCCAAAAAAAAGATAATACCTGAGTTTCAAAAAAAATAAAAAAAGAAATAATCGTACTCGTACATGTACAAATAAAAAAAAATGAGAGAAAATTTTTTTTATTCAAGTCCAATTCCAAAATTCAATTTGAATCTCCTTAAACAATGTACTACCAGTCAAT
This sequence comes from Leptospira sp., assembly GCA_027533185.1. GTDB lineage: Bacteria > Spirochaetota > Leptospiria > Leptospirales > Leptospiraceae > Leptospira_A. Next base: position 91,001 of record JAPZTS010000014.1, read on the forward strand.
TGGTTTGTAGTCTTTTAAAAATTTGCCATAGAGATGCTGCCCTGTTAGTATTCCATGAAACAAAGGATCAATCACTCTGGCTGCTCCATCAACTATATCTAAAGGTGGTTGAAAATCATGGAGATTTTGCTTCTTTAAGGACAATTCCATTGGGTCCTCATCTGTTACCCATCCTGTATCGACTGCATTCATAAAAATACCGTCTTTTGCAAAGTCACTAGCCGAAGTGTGTGTCAACATATTGAGAGCCGCTTTGGCCATATTCGTATGGGGATGTCTGTCTTCCTTCTTAAATCTATGAAACTTTCCTTCCATTGCGGATACGTTAATGATATGTTTTTTGCCGGTATTATCTCTTCGCATAATCGAAACCAAACGGTTACACAATACAAACGGAGCAACTGCATTTACAAGTTGTACTTCTAACATTTCCGATGTGTTAATTTCGCCCAATTTCAATCGCCAACTATTCGTTTTCCGAAGATCCACTTGTTGTAGATCTGCATCCAATTTGCCTTCTGGAAATACAGTTTCCAATTCGTTGGAGTTGTCGTGAGAGTAGGGAATTTGAGATAGTGCTGCAGATGATCGAATTCCAACTCCAGGAGTTTTGTGGTTCCAACTGACAGCCAGAGCTATCGCTGTATCTTTCATAACATTTGTATCGGAACTCGAGGTTTGGTTAAGATCGTTTTTACAATGTTCATAAAAACTCAAAATAGATCGAACGTCTGGTGTTAGTTCAGTCCAAGCAGATGTTTCCACTTTTAGCAAATGACTATAAAATCCAGGAGGCCTTCGGACAGTTTGTGCAGCATTATTGATAAGTATGTCAAGTCGATCCAAATGGGTTTCAAGATATTTGCAAAAGATTTCCACAGAAGGAGTGTGCCGTAAGTCGAGCCCAAAAACTTGCAGGCGTTGTTTCCATTCATGGAAGTCTTCTTCTTTAGAAAATCGGATTGCTGAATCAATCGGGAATCGAGTTGTGGCGATCACTTTCGCACCCGATCGTAGCATCATCAGTGCTGTATGGTATCCGATTTTTAGACGAGAGCCCGTAATCACCGCTACCATACCAGTCAAGTCTGCTCTTTGGTATCGCTTTTCATAATTTAGTTCGGCACATTCCTTACACATAGAATCGTAAAAAAAATGCAATTTTGTATAAGGGGTTTTGCAGATATAACAGCTCTTAGGTCTTGGTAAAATTTCTGCTTTTTCCCAATCCCATCTATTCGTGAGATCGGGAATCTGTTTGGGAGCAGTAAAAACTGTTGCTTCCCTTGCTTTTCTGATTTCTGTTTCTGATGTTTTTTTTCTTTCGAGCGATCGAATCTGGTTTCGTTTTTCTAGGCGAACTGTACGGTTTCGAAGAAGGACTTCATTTTTATTCGGTCTTGAAATCCTTCCACATAGGATTTGCAACCGGAGGCGTTCTTCCTCACCTAAAGTTACTAATTTTTGAGGTTGGTCTAGAAGCTCCTGTAGATACGTCAAAACCTGGTTAATATCCATCACTACGGAACAGGTTTTTTATTGTTCCGCGGTTGGGCAACTCGTTTAGTTTTTGTGGACCGTGATCTTTCGTTTTCCGTAAAATTGAATCGATTTGCCGATCACACAGGAGTCCACCATCTCGTCCTGTAGGTTGTTCACCTGCTCTCTCATGTTTTTTATGATAGAAACAACTTCTTCTGGCTCGCAAGTTCCTAATCTTTTAAATAGATATTCTTTATCATAATAAAGTGAATCGATTTGTTCTGAGAGTTGATCCGCATCTGAGAAATCTTGATCAGGTCCCGTTGGGTTTGGCGTTTTGGTATACATGATTTCGCGGATGGGCTTTGTCAAAAAGGATTGGATTTCTGCTAGGTCGTCTTCGTGTAGCAAAGGTTCAATCGCAATTAATATATATGTGACAAGGGATGCTTTGAGAACTAAATTGGAATCCGCCAGACCCTTTTTAAAATTTTGATACTGTACCTGCGCGTTTAACTGCTTCCAAAGGCATTTCAATTCCACATACTTGGAAAAAACAAGAACGCTTAATTCTTCGTCATCTTCGACATCCCGAAGAAGGTCTAAAAAAGTTTGGATTAGATGATGGAACCAAATTTTTTGGTCTTGATAATCTGAATCGGAGACGGAAAAATTAACTTTCCAATCTTCAAAGTTTTCGTTTACATCATTGGTAAACTGTTCGTTCGTTATTGCTTCTTCAATTAATGTTAATTCCATTTTACAAATATCCAATTGGTTGGTCTTGCAGGTCCTCTGTAGAGATGGATTTTTACAGGCGTTGGTTTCATCTTATACGTAAAGGTATAAGGAAAAATCATATCCATCTTTCTCTCATCTACACCTTGTTTAAAAGCTCCATAAAAAATTTGGTTGTTTGTGCAAGGTGCGACTTCTGTAAAAAAGTTTTTGCCGATCGTCGATTTCGCATCTACACCAGCCTTTTTTCCCTCATATTCGTTGAAGGTTTTAATGATTCCCTTGTCATCCAAAGAGATCACTCCAAAGTCCAAAAGATCTAGCTCTTCGGGAGTCTTTCTGAGAATTTTTTGTAAGAGGTCATCGGGTATAAATCGCATTTCTGATTTTGCAAATGCTTCGCCTTGTTTTGCCAATTTTTGGACAAGTTCTTCACTCATATCAAATACCTGTAAATCTTTCTTTAGAGAGGAAAACGGAAGAAAGGGATTCTATTGAAATCTTACTTGAATCGATCTTTCTGTAGAATTCTTTGAATTCATACAACTGAACCAAGGATTCTTCTAATTTTGTAAATTCAGCGTAGATTTGTTCAGGAACTGAAGTTCCTAATTCTTTTTCCAAATATTCTTTTTCAGAATATAAGGCAGTCAATTGTTCTTCTAGGCTACTAAGGATACTGTCTTCCATTGTAGTTTAGACAGTTATTTTTTAAAAGAGGATAGAATATTAAATTCTACGAGGATACTCCAAAACCGTTTGCTATTCCCAATCTGGACAGGTTTCAAAATAAAGGCGGTTTCGGCTTCATTAACGTACACGAAAGATTGACCAGTTTGGATTGCTTTTTTTGCCTCTAGAGATAGATGGTCCGCTGGTTTTCCAAGTAAGTCCTTCTCAGGATGGGAAGCATAGTTGCCTTCGTAGCTGATTAGAGCGGTTGTTCCTGTTCCAAAAATCCTCTTTGGCGAAAGTTCTTTCTGGAGTTGTTCAAGTGAAAAGTCTGCACCTAAGATTCCGGAGAACTTTGATTGAATAAAAAGATTCGTCATAAAGCTAGTCATCTTTACTGTCTTTCCCTCAATAGGATAGTCATACGGTTCCATCATAACATCCTCTCCTAAATCTCTGGGAAGAATGTACCAATCGTTTTCACCGGGAACATCAAATCCTTGTAAGGGTTCAATAGAAATTCTGCCAGCATGTCTGTGACAATAGGGTACAAAACGTCCGGTTGGAGAATGCCCTTCTTTATTTTGATAGAATTCATCCTTTTCGTCGATAACGTTTGGTTCGCAACAAATTGCATAGGCTAATTGTTGTTCGTTTTGGGTTAAATATTCTTGCAAAATAAGTAACAGGTGTTCTCGTTTCATTCCTGTGTTCGCCTGGATCAAACTCTGAATTAAAAATTTTAAGCCATAGAGTGAGGTTGCCATGATATAAAATTTGGATTCCAAGTTTTTAGCGATGGAATCCGTCCATAATTCTGCAAACTCTAAGATGGACTGTTTTTCCATCTCTAAAACTTCGCTACTGGCAGTTGCAGTTTCTGTATTGATACGAGAGAGGATTTCTGTGATTTTTTTTGTAGCCTCGCTTGTCTGGAAAGATAGTTTTGTTACTTCGTTTGCTACAATTTCAAATCCACGACCGTGTTCGCCAGCTCTGGCTGCTTCGATTGCCGCATTTAATGCGAGTAAATTGGTTTGTTTGGCAACTTGCTGTATGGAGGAAGCAACGGTTCCAATTTCTTTGGACCTAAGTCCAAAGGCTTCAATTAGATTTTTTAACTTCCGCATTCCTTGGTTTGAATAGGTTTCTTCCATGTTTGACCTGATTACTGAATCAATTTATTCCTATTGGTAACCTGCCTGTTGTAAACGAAAGAGCTTTTCGTATCTACCTTTTTTTTCTAATAGTTGGTTGTGGGAGCCCCATTCTAAAACTTCTCCCCCGCCTAATACCAAGATCAGATCCGCCATTCGCACTGTAGAAAATCGATGGGAAATCAGAATCACCGTCTTACCTTCCGTATGTTCTCGGAAATGTTCGAAAACCTTCATTTCTGCCTCTGCATCGATGGCAGAAGTTGGCTCATCCAGAATCAAAATCTCAGCATCCTTTCGCATAAAAGCTCGAGAAAGTGCTAACTTCTGCCACTGGCCACCAGAAAGTTCGCGACCATCTTTGAACCATTTCCCGAGTCTTGTGTAGAAGCGATTTTCCAGATCTTGGATAAATTCATAGGCCATACCCAACTGAGACGCTTCACCCCACCTGGATTCGTTCATTGCATCTTTTGCATCCCCGAGTCCGATATTTTCGCCAACCATAAATTGATATTGGACAAAATTCTGGAAGATAACACCAATTTTGTTGCGGAGTGTGGTTTCGTCCCAGTCTCTTAAATTCACTCCATCTAGGTAGATATTGCCTTCCGTTGGTGTGTACAATTTGGTTAGGAGTTTGATTAGAGTGGTTTTTCCGGAACCATTCTTACCGACGATTGCAAGTTTTTCTCCAGATTTTAAATGGAAATTTATATTTTTTAAAGAGTAATCGTTGTTACCTGGATATTGGAAAGAAACATTCTCAAAAAGGATTCCATCCCTTCTTTTACCAAAACGAGTTTGACCAGATTGTTTTATCAAAGGAATTTCTAAAAAGGAATTTAAGTTTTCAATATAAAGATGGTCTTCATAAATTCCACCAAATGCCGAGAGTAGGCTAGTAAATGTAGTTTGACCTTGTCGGAAGATAACTATATACATCGTCATCTCACCCAAACTTATTTTTTTTTGAATGGCAAGAGATACGATCCAAACATAGGAGCCGTAAAAAGCCAACTGACTTAAGATTCCAAAAATAAAACTCCATATTCCTTTTTGTATGGTTAGCTGTTTATCTTCTTTATAGATCCGATTGAAATTGGATTTGTATCTCTCTAGAAAAATTTTTCCTAAATCGTATAGGATGGTTTCTTTCGCATTATCTTCCCTTGCGATCAGACTCTCCAAATAGACTTGCTCTCTAGTTTCCTTAGATTTCCATCGAAAGAGGCGGAAGCTATGGTTGGAAAATTTTGTTTCTGCTACAAAGGACGGAATTGCCGCAAAAATTAAAGCAATAGATGCGAATGGTGAGAGGTGGAAGAGTAATCCAAAAAAACTAACGATTGTAATCGAAGACTGGATCACAGTAAAGAAGCGAGTCACCATGGAAAGTGGTTTCGAGGAAGCTTCGGTTCTTGCCTGTGTCATTTTGTCATAGGTTTCGGAATCTTCGAAATGAGTGAGTTCGAGTTCGGTTGCCTTTGTTAGAATTTTAACGTTTACAGCCTGGCCCAATCGAATCCGCAGAAGTGCATAGGCAACAGAATATAGTTTTTGAGATCCGAAGTAAAGGAAGGTAAGTCCAGCTTCTAAATAGACAAGAATAAAAGGTTTAGCGGTTGTTAGTGAATGGAAATCAAATTCTTTGAATTCTCCTATTAGAATTTCATCAATGATAAGTTTTCCAATCCAAACAAGTGCAGATGGAAAAATCCCATTTGTAATCGTTAAAAAACAAATGATCCACGTAAGAATTTTGGAACTCTCGAGAGATAGTAAAAAAGCAGTTTTAGACGATTTGTAAATTTGTCGGAGGGATTGAAACATCTTTCTTTTACACTTAAAAGATTTGGGAATGTGGATACCAAAAAATGAATTTTACTAGAATTTATTCAATACTATCCATCAGATACTAGATTTATGGAAACAGAAAGGTTGGATAAGGTTCTTTCGAATTTAGGAATAGGCTCACGGAGCGATGTAAAGATCGCCATCAAACAAGGTAAAGTCTTGGTGAATGGAATTTTGACAAAAGATCCAAAAACCAAAGTAAATTTGGAAGATTCTGTTCAGTATGAAACTGAGATTTTAATACGAAGGAAATTCTATTACTTCATGATGAATAAGGCTCCGGATTGTATTACTGCAACAGAAGACCCCAAAGAGAAAACCGTTATGGAATACCTTTCCTTCCGACACCAGAATATGAACCTATTTCCTATTGGAAGGTTGGACAAAGAAACGGAGGGCCTACTCTTATTTACAACGAATGGGCCATTGGCACATAAGTACACATCTCCCAAACATTTGGTAACAAAAGAATACTATGCTGAGATTCACGGTGTTGTTGGCAAAGAGGAAATAGATGCGTTTGAAACTGGTGTGACTCTAGACGATGGATATAAAACGCTTCCCGCCAAATTGGAGCTAGACTCTATCAATGGGGATAAGTCTTTTGTTAAGGTATGGCTTAGAGAGGGAAAGTATCGTCAAATTCGTAGGATGTTCGTATCTTTAGGAATGGAGGTTGTCTACCTAAAACGAGTTCGGATGGGAGCAATTGAACTCGATCCCAATCTCAGAGTAGGCAATTACCGGGAACTGACGGAGGAAGAAATAAAACAAATGGAGGCACTCTAATTCTTTCCATAATTGAGCATCCAAAACTTCGATGGAAGGTCAGTCTTTTACGAATCTGTTTCGATAAATGCGATTACTTTATTTAAAAATTCTGGTGGCGCCTTTCTTGGCCTAGAACTCGAAAGGGCAACGAACAGCTGTTCATCCTTCATACTTGCTAATACCTTCCCCTTACTATCTACAAGATCCTGACGGAAGTAAAAACGAATTTTCTCCACGGATTCAATCCAGCTTTGTATCGTTATATTGCTTCCTGGTTCGGGTAACTCGTAAACTTGGATTTCTCCACCCATAAAAAAAGTAGTGGAATCGGTTTCTTGAATCAAAGAAAAATCTACGATTTCCTTAAAGAATAGAAATCGACCTTCCTCAAAAATTTTCCAAATTGCTTCCTGTGTTAGATTCCAAAAGCAATTCATATCACTAAATGGTATGGTATACGTATGGTTTAGTGTGTGCTGAGATTCTGGTTTTTTATGAATGGAAAAAGGTTTAAGAGCTAGAGACTCATTGAAGGTTTTTTTCTCAGCAACTTCTGGCTTTAGAATATTTCCTTTTTGTTTGAGAAGCGATGTTGATTCCAATTCACAGGCTTTTTTCCCATCTCCGCCAAAGAGTTCTTGTTTCCATAAAAACAATCCGTTCTCGTCTATATCGAGTTCGGTGGTGACGTTTATATCAGCACCAGCGAATTGTTGGCTTAAAAAACGAACAAAACTGGATTTTGGCTCATAAACAATTCCCTCGGTAAGGCATTTTTGGATAGGATAACCAATCTCTGCTAGAATTTCCATTCTCGCATCATATCCGAATCTTTCATACGTTCTACTTGTTACATGACGATTCCAGTCGAGATCATAATATCTAGTTGTAAGGGTTTTTTGAAAAGGGAAACTCATAAGCCATTTCTCTTACGTATTCATTTCATGGAAAGAAAAATAAAGAAAAAAGTAGACCGTTCGGACTATTTGTTTATAATCGAAATTCTAATAATAAATGGAAACAGTTGACTTTAGTTTCTATGAGAAAACAAATAGGTTATGTTATCTTTGAACGATCGGAAAAAAATCTTTCTCGTTGATGGCCTGGGTGCCTTGGTATCTTTTTTAATGCTAACATTTCTCGTCGCACCATTGGAACTGTTTTTTGGCATGCCTCAGGAAATCGTCTTTCAATTGGGTTTTTTTGCCTTTTTTCTTGCTATTTTTTCTCTGTCAATCTTTGCTTTTGGATTTTGGGAAAGGCCTATCTTTTTATTTTTGGTAGCCATCTTCAACACGATCTATTGTTTAATATCGTTGTATCTTATGACGGTATATTGGAACCAGCTAACAATCTATGGATCCCTATACTTTTTCGGAGAAAAATTCATAGTACTTAGTTTGGTCGCTTTTGAGTTTAGGCTTTCATTTTCTCATAAATGAACTTTACTTAAACTTTCGGTTTTTTATTTTTAACTGTTCCTATCGAAAGGGTTTTTTCTAAGTTTTCATGTAGATCGATTAAGTTGTTATTTAAATCCATCATTTCTTCTGCTATTGTCAAATAAGGAACCAAAGTATTCAAGTGAGACTTTCCTTTTTTTACTCTGCGAATTTGGTTTTTATGAATATTGTATTTTAAATTTGCGAGACGTTTTTGATAGAGTTTGGTAGAAGTAATTTTAGATTTCTTTTTGACTGAGAGTTTTTCCAATTCTGAAAAGAGCTCAAAAATCGATTTTTTTAATTCAACTAAATCCTCCTCTTCTTCCTTTGTGAGAGCGGAAAAAAAGTTTTCTAGTTTGAACGCAACCGAATTTCTAATAGTTATAATATTATTAATGATACGACGGAAGCTATGTAAACAGCTTTCTAAACTAAATGCACTCATCCAAGCTTTTTCAGTGAGTTCGCTTTCATCAATTTCAGCAATTCTACTCATATATTTTGCATATTGAATGCTGAGTTTATTTAATACCTTTTTAGTTCCTTTTAAGTATTTTCTTTTGCCAGATGTATGGGCATCCAAGATCCGATCTAAAGATTTGCCCGCTTCTAGTAGACTTTCGGACATAGTGGTTAACATATTACGAATGGAGCTATCTGGATTCGTTCTTATAAGTTCAATTTTTTCAAGAGTTTCTTTTGCTTCTTTTTCTCTACTGTGGTGGATTTTGGAGAAAGTATAGATAAAAAAGAGGATGATTGGTAATAAAATCAAAAGAGCGTAGAAACCTACAAAATAAAAACTGCTGACTACAATTGCGCTTATGATTGAGGTAATCATCGCGGTTAGAAGCCATCCAGCTATAACGGTCAAAACCCCACTCACACGACTTACAGAACTTTGTCTAGACCAGGCTCGGTCTGCAAGCGAACTTCCCATGGCAACCATAAACGTCACAAATGTAGTAGAAAGTGGCAACTTCCAGAGGGATCCAGTCATAATAATGAGACTAGCTGTTGTTATGTTTACACTTGCTCTCAATGAATCAAAGGCTCTATCTTCTAAAGTGGAGTTGGATGTGCGTTTGTAACGGGTTTTTACCGCGTTTTTAAAGGATTCTGGAAGAGTTTCCTTAAGCAATGACCAAAAATCTAAAAAGATTCCAACAAGCCTTCTCCCAATTTCGTTGGATGAAAATGCCTCATATTCATTTTTTTCACTGGCAAGAGAAATTTCCGTTTTAGTCACTGTATGTGCTTTTTTGGAGAGAAGGAGCGTTAGTATCATCACGATTGCTGCAATAAATAGAAAGAGGCTAGGGATTTGTACCTTGCCCGTTAGCCCTATGCCTAAACTCTGTGGGTTACCGGTTTCTAGAATCAGCTGTATCGTATTAAATCCTGCTATCGGCACACCAACAAAATTGACGAGGTCGTTTCCCGCAAATGCCATGGCGAGTGCAAAAGTTCCAAAAAGAATGATGAACTTAAAAATATCATAACCTAATAAAATAGCTGTCTGAAAAACAATCCAAAGCAGGGCTGTTGTAATGGCGAAGATCAATAATAAATTGGATTGAACATAAACTGACGCATCCACTCCTGCGAATGTTGAATCTTTTAAAGCGGATATCAGTATAAAAAATAAAACTATTGTTGTAGAAATTGAAGCAAAAAAACCTCCAAAGTATTTCATCGATTCTTTTAGATTGAAAGTGAAGATGATTCTACTGATTCCTTGTGTTACGATTCCAGCAATGAACGCAATCAGTATGCTTAAAAAAATCCCAGAGATGATTTTAATGGCACTCTGTGAATTGATGTAATCAAATGCATCGACTCCGGCTGGTTTGTTTAAATAGGCCATCATAAGGCTCGCACCAAACAACTCAAATACGAGAGAAACTGTTGTCGATGTGGGCAAACCAAACGTATTGTAAAAATCTAAAAGTAGAATATCTGTGATCATCACACTTAAAAATATAAATAATAAATTTTCTAAACTGAATAACTCAGGTTTAAATATTCCTTTCCGAGCAACTTCCATCATTCCAGTAGAGCTCATGGAACCCAAGAGGATACCGAAGCAGGCAACTATGAGAATCACGGCCCTCGAACTTACCTTTGATCCAACGGCAGAATTGGTAAAGTTTACAGCGTCATTGGCAACCCCGACAACCAAGTCGCTTATCGCGAAAATAAACATCAAAATGATAAGTATATGAAAAATATTGATTTCCAAGTGGTCCGCTCTCTATGATTTTTACTGAGCGAACATTTGAATCTAGAGTTTTGCAATAGAATTTAGGGTGATTTTTGTTACAATTACATGAAATGATTGTTACTGTTCACCACAACTGCAGTTGGCTATCTATTAATTGTTTAAAATTTGAAAAACTGGAAAACCCGCCCCAAATTTCTTCAAAAGATTTTAGAAGAAGTTCACGGTAGTAATTTGTATCGTAGATGACTTTGAATTGATTTTTAGACTTTAAAATTTCATTTTGGATTCGTTCTTCCGTGATGTAACGTTCACTTTTTTTGTCAGATTTTCTATTGGCGACTAGGTACTTTATCTTTTCGCCTGCCTGGACCCGAATTCCCATTTCTTTCAATTCATATAGCGATAGTGAGGTGGCTCCATCCACTTCGTATTCTTCTGGGTCTTGTGATGTGGATCTTTGGATGAGCAAATCCTTCCAAGGAACTTCCCCTGTTTTGAGTTTTTCATCTAATGTCTCATATATATTCAAAATTTGAGATTCGTGCAATTGCATATCCTTTATATTTGTGAACTGGCACATCCATTGGATAAATAGTGATTGGGATTCTCGTATGTATTTTGGAATGTCTTTTCTTCTGGATGCTATCCCCCGAGACTTAAAACTTCCATCTAAAAATTTTCCCATGTAACGATTGGCTACTGGCATTTGTTTGTCGGTAGTTGAGGGAGGAAATACGAGCCAAGAATAAATCCCCTCTATATCCATTTGGACGAGACTTTTCGTTTGGATTTTTTTACAAAGGTTTCGAAGTTCCGTTTCGTTCAAAGCTTGGGAATCGGGACGTTTGATAAAGATACTGTCTGTAATTGCGTGTACAAGAACATACCCTTCTTCTTCGGCGATTTCTTTGGCAGTCAGTAACTTTTCTCTTCCAAAGGCGGTAACAGATTCATGGCTTTCGAGTTTTCCAAATTTAGCATTTCTATAACCAAGGTAACCAAAGGAAGTTACCAACATCCACTTGAGGCTTGATTGTTTGGAATTGTAGGCAATTTTTTGGCTACCCGTAGTTTCTGATTTTCGAAATTTATAATAAGCTCTTCTGTCTAAAATATGGGAAAGAGCTTCGGATACAATCCCCCTTCGTTTTATGCAAATTTTATAACCGATGCCAGGAACCATTGGTGTATTTGGCTCATCTTTACAACAGAGGCAATTGATTGTTTCTGGAGAAATATTGTGGATCACCATAATACTCGGATACATCTGTGAAAAGTCGAGTTGTGCTACGTTTTCCAAAACAATCCCTTGGCTGATATCAGGTTGGTAGATCAGTCCACCTCTATCAGAAATTAATAGTTGTAAGGCGGACTTAGGTAGTTCGACTGCACTTTTTTGCCAGGGAACAAGATAGTCCATCCGAAGTGCTACATCTACTTCGATGTAGGTCAGTGCTTTGCCTGTTGAGGCTCTTGCCATTTTTTGGATGGGAAGCCTTGAGATACGAGCCAGTTCAATGATTCCCAAAAGTTCGGCTTCTTTAAAAACAAAACTATTTCTAGAATCGATATGCCATCTTCCAAAAAAAGGATAGGAAGGGGCTCGAAAGACAATGGTTCCATAGGTATTAAAACTAGTCCCTTCTGTTTTGATAACCCTTCGGATCGTACTTGTTTTGTCTCGATCAAACTCCAATGGAATTTTATATTTCTGGGAAATCATAAATAAATTGGGTAGGATTACTTGGTCTCCGTACGAAGAAAGTACGATATCGGGATCGGATTCTCTTAAGATCAAGTTTAGATCAATTAACAATTGTTTGGGGTTTTTTCCTGCTAGCTCCCATTTTCCTATATTAGTTTCAATGATGAGTGAATTTTCTAAAAAAGGAATCCGATGGCTTTTGGAAAACTGGAGGCTCGCAATTTTAAAATTTGGTAAATTGTATTCCAGATCAAATGCTTTGGACTCTGGCTTGATAAAAAAAATCTGAGAAAGTCCTGATTCTAATGTTTCATAAATCACTTCTAGCTCGCAAAGTGGGAAGATATTTTTTTCTACCATATAACTTGTTGTTACTTCGATATCCGAATGGTAGATATCGTACTTTCCATAGAGTTGGTAGAGAGAATTTGTAATTTTGGGAAGTACATTGGGTCTAGAGAGCACCAATTTTAGGACTTGGACTTTTTGATTTTGGTAGAAGAGTTTTTTTTCTGTGAAACTTGGAACCTCTGCCAATGCATCTAGGTCATAGAGCCTTCGCACAAGTTTGGTTAGAATTTCTGGATCGGCCTTAGCATAGATGGTGGGGTGGTAGGAATCAAAGAATAATTTATTCTCCCCATCCTTGGCTTTGACCCAAAGGTAGATTCGTTTGTCAGTATGGTAGATATCAAATAGAAATCCACGGAAGGTTTTCATTTTACGGCATGGTTTGTTTTTCCAATTTTTTCTGTAATTCGATGATTTCTTTTTTGAGTTCGATCATCATGGTAAGTAACATCGAATCAATCGGATAGGGAGATGCTGCCATTACACCTGTTTGTACCTGCATCTTTGCGTTTCGGATCAAACCATCAAAAATTTCCTGATCTACTTTGCGAAGAGACCGCCTAAACTCAGATAGACTGTCTTCTATTTGTAGGATTTGTCTAGAATACGGAGCAATTGTTCTTCCCATACTTTAGCCTGCAAGGGCGATCTTTCTTGTTTTGATGCGGCTGAGCCCATCTTCGGTTTGTAGTTCCCAAAGATTGTTCGCAGAACCTAAGAGTTTGGGAAAAAACTTTTGAAAATTTTTGTGCCGGTAGCTCCAAGACTCCACAACCAGTAGAGGGATTTGTCGTTTGGGAAAACTCTCTAATACATGCAGCATTTTGTGTAAAAGGAAGAGTCCTTCATCGTCCTTTACATCACCATCTAAGAACTGTTTGCAGGGAGCTAAAAGAAAGTAAATCGTATCTGGTTTTGGATTTTGAAGTAGGGCAATGAGTGAATCCAAAATTTGGTAGGGGGTAAACGCCCTCTGGATAAGGATCTCTTCTAAAAAAGGCTCAGGTGGTATATTTTGTAATCTTGTCTCTGCAGTGATCAGGAAGGGATTGAAACGAACCGCACAATCCAAATTGAAAACTTTATAACCAGCTTGCACAAATGCGACCTGCCATCGGAGCGCCAATTTGTACTGGCCCTTTTCGCCTGTGAGGAGGGATAGATCCTTTTGGTTCCAATGGCGGATGGGGTGGTAGAGATCGGTGGTAGAATCCAAAAACTTGGTCAAGCTCATGTATACTATATATATGAGTAGTAAAAATATGTAAAGTGAAAAATCTCTCTGTTCTTTAAAATTCAGTTTCGAAATGGGACATAGTTAGGCATTCGTTATGCGAAAAGAAAATTAGGATTTATCTAGGAAGAGACTTCCTTAGTTTTAGGTTTTTGTCAAAAACAAGAGTGACTTTTTTCTTTTTGGGTAAAGCAACCGCATCCAATTCATACCAAAACCCTGTGCTGTTTGTGATTTTGATGTAAGAACTATAATCATTCACTTCAAATTTTTTTTTCGCAGCCAATTTCATTTTGGGAAAGATTTGGTAGTATACGTCTTCGGGCAAAACATCCGAATGAAAAAGCTCTTGAGTTTCCACCCAGTTTTCCTTCTGGTCAAAAACCAAACGATAGTGCATATAGGATACGTCGGGCCCATAAGAAATAAATCCGTTTGAAAGCTCGAAAAAATCCTTATCAAAGATACCAGAGAACTCATTTAGCTCAGTCCCAATGGGTCGATTCGAAATCGCAGAAACTTTCTCTTTTAAGCGAGAGCTTGGAACAAAAGCTTTTTTCCCAATTTCTTTTGTGGATAGAAACAAAGATTGGGAAAAAAGACTCAGGCTAAAAAAGGAAAGGGTTACAAAAAAACGCATCGATTCTTTAAGTGTCCAAAAAAACAAACATTACAAATTAGGAACTTCCTCTATTTCTTTCACGCCCGTGATGAAATAACGTGTTTCCGCAAAACAACTGAAAGGTACACCGACATGTTCTTCATATTCTAAAACAATTCTCCGTCCAATCGATTCATTGATTTGTTTAGCAACTGCATCATCGCGAACACTAAAGTAAAACTTTTCTGAAACCGTTCCAGGCATAGTAATGAGAGCAATCTCTCCTTCCCAAGTTTTGCAGATCCAACCTTTTTTTGAAAGTTTTTGTATATAACCTGCCCGTTCTCCTTCCGAATAACTCCAGCTAAGTGTAAACCAGGTGTAAGCTGCAACACCTAATGCAAGTACGACGATCAGTGAAACCAGTTTGAAAATAAATTTGCCCACAAAACTCCCAGAGTGAAATCCACCCATAAAAACTATCTCTTATATAAAAGCCTTGCAGAAAGGGAATGTCAAGAAAAATAGAAAGCTTATTTTGTGATGCCTTCTCCCATCATGAGAAAAAGAGACTTCATGAGATCTTCTTCCGATTTGTTTTGGATATCTATTTCCGTTTGTACGCCCTTCAGTTTTCCATCTTGGCTAAGGAGAACAAAACCATGTGTAAAGGACCAGATCATATAAGCAATCTCTAAGCTATTTCCTGACCGGACCACATTTTTGGCTTGGAGAAGGCGAACGGAATCGTGTAGAACGTCGAACGCTTCCTGTCCTGCCTTTAGCATTCCAGGATATTCCATAAAATTGACAATCGTATGGGAAAACATCAATCGATAGATTTCAGGATTTCTGTTAGCGAATCGGATATAACCCAATCCCATTTGAATGAATGCTTCTTTGGGTTTGGTTTCCATCTCGACCCCACTTGATTCCAAATACGCTTTAAATTCGATAAATCCCTGTTCAATGAGGGTCGCTAAAAGTACCTCCTTTTTTGGGAAGTGTTTGTTGGGCGCTGAGTGGGTCACACCGAGTTTTTTTGCAATCTCCCGAAGACTCAGAGAATCCACCCCATTTTTTTTGATCCAATCTAAGGATGCATCCAAAATGGCTTCTCTAAGATTTCCGTGGTGGTAGCCTGTTTTTTCCTTCTTCTTTTTTTGCATAAATAAAAAATTTCCCAAAATATAGACATTGTCTACTTTTTTTCGTTGACAGATACTGAAAAAAGTAGCCATTGTCTACTTATTGAGGTCGTTTATGAAATTCACTCTTATCTTTCTTTTGCTATTTTTTTTCTGCACTAAAATCCCCGAAAAACCAGAAATTACCATTTTGGCTGAAGGAGAAATACTCGCAGATAGCTTCTTTGTCGAGGAAATCAAAACCCGAGCTAGAGTCAAAAAGGAAAGAAACCCTGGTTCGTTTTCTCTCGAGTTCTCTGAATCTGCAAAACTTGAAATACTAAAGTCAAAACCCTACCGAGTTTTGGTCAAATTACCCTTTGTCAATGCTCGTGAGATATATGTTCCTCTTACATACTTTAAGGACGAGGTGTCCGCAAAGTTCCAATTTCCTGTTGGATGGATCGATTCCTCTGAACTAGAAGTATATTACTCAGTAAAAGGGAAAAAAGGATATATGGTCTCACCTGAAGCCATCTATTCTCCATTAGGTGAAGAAACTTACGTTGTAAAAGTTATCGATGGTGTCTCCTATCATATTCCTATTTCTATTCTAGGGATCAAAAACAATCGAATTTTGATCTCAGGTGAACTCCAGGCAGGTGACATACTATTAAAGTCTCGATTGAGTGAGTCTGTTCCCATGTCCCAAGTAAAGGTAAAAATATGAAACTATCCAATTTTATTATCGAGAAGAAAAGTTTGATACTAACATTTGCTATTTTCTTTTTGTTTTTAGGAATACTGCAGTTTTTTATTATGCCTAGGGAAGAAGATCCAAGACTGAAGGAAAGAAATGGAGTTGTAAAGATAATTTATCCGGGAGCATCAGTCTCTGATGTTAAAAAACTTTTAGCTATCCCCGTTGAAGAGGCATTAGCGGAAGTTCCCGAAATCAAAAAACTAGAAATCAGGATTCGACCTGAAGTGATGGTGGCAGAAATCCAACTTCTGGATACTTTGAGTTCAGATGAATCCATAAATAGTTCTTGGAAGAGGTGTGAGGATGCCCTCTTACAAATAAAATTTCCTTCAGGAATTTTAACCTGGAGTTTGAACCGAAGGGTCTTAGACCAAGATGCAATCCTCATTTCTGTATCTGGTGGAGACTCCGTGTATTTAAAGGAAAATACGGAATCTCTACGGGAATCTATTATGCAAATTTCCTCGGTATCTAAAGTGAATCGAATTGCGGATCCAGAGGAAGAAGTTGTGATTTTTGTGAAAAAATCAGATCTGGAATCGCGGGGTTTGAGTTTAAAGTTTCTTATGGATTGGATCGGTTTTGCCAACCACAATATCCCTCCAGGTACTTTCCCATTCGATGGGAAAAAAGCAATTATCAAAACGGATGCCTGGTTTGAAAATCTTACTTCCATTCAAGATTTACCTATCCCACTTAGTTCTGGAATGGTAGAGCCGTTAGGTGGATTTGCCAAAATCCAAAAAAAACAAAAAAATCCACCAAATTCTTTGATGAGATGGAATGGAGAGGACGTAATTGGTTACGGAATCGTTCCGAAAAAAAATATAAACTTAGTAGAGTTTGGTGAACAAGTAGCTGAAGCGGTAACTATTTGGCAAAACGCACACCCAAGTATAAAAGTAGAAATAATCAATTCACAACCAAATTATGTAAAACTTCGTTTACGTGAATTGGGTGGAAACCTAATTTCCGGTGTTGGTATTGTTGCTCTGGTTCTTGTTTCTATGATGGGATTTCGGTTGGGTCTATTATCGAGCCTCCTTGTCCCGATGATTGCAATAACCAGTTTAGGCGTTTACGGTATGTTTGGTGGAGTTTTGCACCAGATATCAATTGCTGCTTTTGTAATGGCTTTGGGACTCCTCATTGATAACGTGATCGTAGTTCTTGAGAGTATCCAAGAAAAATTGGACGCTGGTGTAGACTCTCTGACGGCAGCCAAATCTTCCATTTCAAATTTGGCCTTCCCTTTGTTTTCTGCTACTGGAACCACGCTTGCTGCATTTATTCCGATGTTAGGTTCCTCAGGAGGTCCTGCGGATTTTACGAGAGCAATCCCGACTATCAATATGCTAACTCTTGCGATCAGCTTTGTATTTGCCGTTTTTGTGACACCAATCCTTGGTTTTTACTTTTTGAAACCAAAGTTAAAAAAGACAGAATCTCGTTTGGAACAAATTTCCTTTAAAATTGGAACATGGGTTCCCGCAAATAGTCGTTTGGTTCTTTTGACTTCTTTTGTTTTGCTTGTGATAAGTGTTATTGGTCTCGGAAAACTGCCCAAAAAGTTTTTTCCAGATGCCGATCGGGACCAGCTACTCATCGATTTACGTTTGCCTGAAGGAACAAATATCGATAAAACGAAGGAAGTCGCTACAAAAATTGAATCTCATTTGTTTTTAGATCCAAGAATCAAGTCTGTCAGTGTTTTTCTTGGGCAAACAACTCCATTATTTTATTATAATGTAGAACAGTCGCCAAATAGTCCTCACATCGCTCAATTTATTGTAAAGACAAATAGTTTAAAAGAAAATCTAGCAATCAAAAAAGATTTGGAAACCTATTTTGATTCAGAACTTTTAGAGGGTAATATCGTTGTTTCAGAACTCAAACAAGGTCCGCCGACTAAAGCGCCGATTGAAATTCGATTTTTTTCTGAATCCGAATCTGAGAGAAAGAAAGTACATGATGAATTGATTTTAGGGATGCATAAAATTCCAGGTCTTCGTGTAATTCGTTCCAATTTAGGTGTAGGAACTCCCTCCTTACAAATATTGGCTGACGATGCTTCTTTAAGTCGATATAGAACTACCCGATCCGATTTATCTTTATCCATACTTGCTCAAACCCAAGGGATCAATGTGAGTTCCTTCTTGGCTGGGGAGAGGGGTATTCCGATTGTTATACGCACCGTTGAAGTAGACAAAGTCAATCCAAAGACTTTAGCCGACTCAGATTTTATAGCCACAAGGACCAATTCAATTCCATTGGAACGAGTGAGTCAGATGGAAATGTCATTTGCACCTTCCATGATCTATCGTAAAGACCGCAAAACAGGGTTTAGTATATTTTCGGAAGTGAAAGATGGATTTACAGCTGAACAGGTTGCAAACGAAGTATCTAAACTCATCCAAACTAAAAATTACCCGAAAACAGTTCAAATAGAGTGGGGTGGAGAAAATTCGGAGTCGGGTGAAGCCAATCGTTCTCTCTTGGCTGTAGCTCCTTTGGGTATTGTTCTACTTGTGGGATTTTTACTTTTGGAGTTTGGAACTTGGAAAAAAGTCGGCATCATTTTATTAACAGTCCCTCTTTGCATAATAGGTGTGGTCATAGGACTAGGTGTTTCCGGAAAACCTTTTGGATTTTTGTCATTACTTGGAATTTTTGCTCTTGTGGGAATCGTGGTAAATAATGGAATTCTGATTTTAGATTATATCGGATCATCCTTAAGCGCAGGCGAGAGTTTAGAAAACTCAATCATTTACTCTCTACAAAAACGGATACGTCCGATTCTTCTAACAACTCTTACGACAATCGCTGGTTTACTGCCTTTGGCGGTCACGGATGCAACACTTTGGCCACCTTTCGCATACACAATGATCTTTGGGCTTTTGGTTTCGACCTTATTGACTCTATTTGTAATCCCTTCCGCATACTATCTGTTATACAGAGAAAAGTCTGCAAAACAAAAAAATTCTAAACTAAAAATAGCCATCTTGGGTTTTTTTATCTTTATGATTCCATTGCAGGCAGAAGAAAAAGAAGCGACAAGGACAATTACGTGGTCTGATGTTATCCAGCTGGCTTCGGAGTCTCCACGAGTAAAACTTGCCTATGAAGAGTACAAAAGAAAAGCTCTAGAAAAGGATTATGTTACAAAGGCTACTTATTATCCTAAACTGGGAGTATCAGTGGAGCAGATACAAAGAGATAGAACATTGTTTCCGAATGCTGCAATTCCGATCGTTCCTGGAATTCACAAATCCTACTGGACAGGAGGAGTAGAAATCCAACAAACCTTATTCGATCCAAGCGTATGGTTTGCAGTTGAGAAAGCATTATCTTTTTCGGAAGAGGCAAGTAAACTTGCATCAAAAAGAGCCGTCGAGACTGCACAAGCAGAGTCGCTACTTGCTTATATCACTGTATTCAAAATTCGTACTAAAATTCAAAATCTTGATCTACTTAAATCAAATCTAACCAAACGTCAATCCGAGTTAAAACGACTCTTCTTTTTGGGTCAAGTTTCCGAATCGGAACTATTCCGAATCGATCAAACAATCATTCAAACCAAAATTGGAATTGCGGATCTAGAGGAAAAGGAGCAGATCGCCTTACTCAATTTAGGAAGGTTGCTAGGGTTGGAAGAAAAAGTCAAAGTGGACACATTGCCAGGAGTCAATGATCTATTCGTCTCAAATTTAGAAGACAAAGATCAGGAAAGACTAGAGATCATAGCTTTGAAAAAAAAGATCCAAGCTCTTGAAGAGAAAAAGAAAGGTATTCAATATGAGGCACTCCCCAAACTAACAGGAAAAGCGGGAGTCTATTACCTAAACAACAACCAATTCACGACAGATAATTGGGCTCAAGTTTCTGTCGGCTTAACTGTCAATCCTTTTGATGGAGGACTTAGAAAGAACAGAGAAGAGGAAATTGAATCGGAAATCCGATCAACGCGGACGGAATGGAATGACCTCATCAAACTTTTAGAATTGGAGAAAGAAGATCTGAATTCCCAAATTCGCGTCAAACGAAATGAAATGGATACGAGGGTTGGGCTTGTCCAAAGAGCCAAATCAGCTTCCAACAAAGAATACATTCGTATGAAAGAAGGAAAAATAAATATAAATATTTGGATCGATTCAGAAACACTCTATTCCGAAGAAAAAGATCGATACGAAACGGTTCAATTGGAGTATCTAGAAACTCTAGTCAAATTTAGAAATTGTTTGGGAATCGGTTTTCCTTAATTCATTGCAATAATTTTGCCGTCTGTATATGGTTTACGCAGATGGCAAAAAATGTATCCTTTTTCTATTATCTCTTCCTACGTATTGTAATCGGTACTTCCTTCTTATTTGTAAATCTCTGTTCGACTGTCAGCTACCAAAATCCATTAAAATCAGAAGGGACCAAACAGTGGGGGCCCCTTGAAATCCGAGAGACAGTAAAATTGATGAGTGCCTCGCTTGGTGACTACTACCAATTGGAATTAAAACAAGGTTACTTTGAATGGAAATCCATTCAAAATTCTACTTCCGAACATATTGACACTAAAATTCTTTCCAATGAAATATTGACCCAACTTACAAAAAAGAAAGTTCCATTTGTGGATACGGGAGAAAGAGAAGATTCAGTCAAAGAAATTGGGTTTGGGAAAACGGGAATGGTCTCTCCTGAGACTCGTTTGGCGATAGGAAAATTTAAGTCTCCGTCTCACCGGATCAAAGGCGAAATCAACGAAGTTGTAAATTTTGAAAGAGGAAAAAAAATCCAATATATAACGGTAACTTTATTTCTTATAAGTCTTGAAACGAACCAAATCGTATGGTCAGAACAAAGTAACTTTTTAAAAACGAGTCGTGTCGAAGGATACGGATTTTAGATCTACTTGTTTTGTCTATCAGGGACAAATCCATAACGGACTTTGATTTTACCTTGTGGTTTGGTTAGAATTTTTGGTGCTTCGGGATTGGGAAGATTGATCTTTGGTTCTTCTAACTCCTGTTTTGTGGAGTAACCAATCCAAAGATATTCTGGTAAATAACGAACATAGCGGTAGGTTCCTGAAATATCTAAATTCCTCTTTACATTCTTTTCAGCATCTCGGATTGCTTCATCTGCCATTTTTCCCCCCGTTTGAAGCCCTACTATGATGATGGCAATACCGAGAGCAGCAATATCTCCAGAACTTGCCTCCGCCCCTACATAGACAACTCCCGCCCCAACAGCAGAAATCACTGTGGTTACAATCAAAGCTGCACCAATTCTTGCCGTACTCTTCGTACCTTCCTTCAGAGCTATTCCCGTCACCCGCTGGAAGTATTTAGAATCTTCAATCAGTTCGGACATAGCATTGTCTCGAATGATATGCCTATCATACCAGGTCTTTGTATCCGATTCTAAATGGAGATCCATTGGTTTTTCGTTTGAGCTTGAAATAGATAGTTTAGATTTGTTTCCTTTGAAGGCAAAATCTAAATTCCTTAGCCCTCTGATCAGATTTAGGTTGACAGTTGGATTCATCATTGGCTCTGCACCTGGACCTCCAAATACAAGGAAAAGTTCTTTCGGTGGTTTTGGTTGGTTTAGCAACTGTTTGATATATGTATTATTGGGTTTGAGTTGGAGAATTTTTCGTAAGTCAACCTTTGCCTCTTCCCATTCTCCGAGACTCGTCCATAGAGCCGCAAGCAGAAGTCTGAGATTGGGATCATCAAATTGACCTTCTGCACTCCACTCTCCAGAAAGAAGGTTTCCTGCATACCGTGCTTGTACGTTTCCTTTTTCAAAGTCACCAGCTCTTACATAGTACATTCCCAAGAGAATATGCATATAGATGATTTCTGCTTCGGACGCATAGTATCCTTCTTCTGTTTCTAAGTAGAAAAATGACTTTAAAGACTCTCTTGCACTGAAACGAAGTCGGCTTTTACTTTTTTCAACAAGATTTTCTAAATCCTTATATTCTTTGTTTTCTAAGAAAAATTGAATATGCGCTTTTTCTAAAGTGGCAATGAATCCTTTTTTTTCCGTACGAGGTAAATCTTCAGATGCTTTTTTGAGGTCTCCATCCGCCCAGGCTCTTACAGAATATTGGTATTCGGATCTATGAGCAATGCCCGCGCACTGCACAAAGACCAAAAAAACAAAAGCGAGTGAAACAACTTTACTCAAAATAGACTTTGAGTCCTTTTTCGAAGGGATTCTCTAAATCCGATTTTGCAACTGCTACCTGAAACCCTGGACCAGTAACTTGGAGGTCTGCATGGGAATTTGTAAACTCACCCAACTGAAAAAACTCCAATCCAAAATCTTGGAATGCCTTTTGGATCGCTGGCTCATTTTCAGGTGAATAACCAATTAAAAAACTGGCACCTGTTTCACCAAACAAAAGTTCATCGAGGCGTTTTGTCTTTGCCTGGAGAGAAGTGAGATCTAGTTTGAGTCCATAAATTCCGGAAATTACGATTTTTGCACAAGCAACTAGAAGTCCACCTAAGGAAAGGTCTTTTGCCGATGATAGTAGCCCTTTCTTTCTAAGTTTGATTAAAGTCTCGATGGTCTTTTTTTCCAAGTCGAGTGAGATCTCAGGAATTTTGCCCGTATCCTTGCCTAAAAACTGATGGAGATATTCTGTCGCCGCAATCGTGGGTTTGAATGAACCTACAAGCGCTAGTTTGTTACCAGGGCTTTTGCTGTACGTGTTTAGTCCCTTTGCCACATCATCAATCACTCCCACCATACCAATGGTAGGTGTTGGAAATACAGGTCCTTCTGGAGATTCGTTGTAAAAGGAAACATTTCCTCCTGTTACAGGGAGATCTAAAAACCTACAAGCGTCCCCAAGTCCTCTTACACATTCACTAAATACATAGTAGTTTTCTGGGATATAGGGATTTCCAAAATTTAGGTTGTTTGTAACTCCATAGGGCTCTGCTCCCGTTGCGGCCACATTTCTTGCTGACTCACACACGGCAATCTGAGCGCCTAAATAGGGGTTGAGGTAGGTATAACGAGAGTTACAATCAGTTGCGACCGCGATTCCTTTTTTGGTTCCAGGAATTCGTACAAGGCCACCATCTTCACCAGGAGGAACTACTTTAACAAGTCCAACTTCGGTATCATACTGTTCGTAAAGTGGTCTTCTTGAAGATAAGTTTAAATTGCCGAGTAGGGTGGTAAGTTTACTTACAATCTCCGAATCCTTTAGATCCGTAATGGATTCTACAGAAAATTGTTCCACCTCATCCAAGTAAGCGGGTCTTTTTTCTTCCCGAACATACCTTGGGGCACCTCCACCGAGGACTAATGACTCTGCCGGAATTTGAGCCTTAATTTTTCCATCTTTTCGGATGGTGATGAGTTCGTCTGAGGTCACAACACCAATTTCAACCGCGTTTAATCCCCATTTGTGGAAGATGGAAATCAGTTCCTCTTCCTTGCCTTGTTCCGGAACTACAAGCATCCTCTCTTGCGATTCAGACAACATGATTTCATATGCGTTCATTTCGGTTTCGCGGAGAGGAACCTTATCGAGGTCCACATCCATTCCAGTTTTGCCTTTGGCACTCATTTCTGACGTGGCACAGCTAATCCCTGCGGCACCCATATCTTGGATTCCCACTAGGAGCTTTTTCTGAATCGCTTCGAGGGAAGCCTCCATCAAAAGTTTTTCCATAAAAGGATCCCCAACTTGTACAGCGGATCTTTTTTCTTCGGATTCCTTACTTAAGTCCTTGGATGCAAAACTGGCACCATGGATACCGTCTCTTCCTGTGGTTGCTCCTACGATAAAAACTTTATTACCAACCTTGCCTTTGGTGGAGGCAGAAGCCATTTCATCGTGTTTGGCGATTCCTACTGTCATCGCGTTGACCAGTGGGTTTTTTGTAAATATGGGGTGTATAAAGAGTTCTCCTCCCCCAACAGCAATTCCTAATGAATTTCCATAGTCTCCAATCCCTTTTACGGCTCTTGTGAGAAGGTATTTGTTTCTTGGTTCTTTTGGATCACCAAATCTCAGTGAGTTGAGTGATGTAATAGGCCTTGCACCCATAGTAAAGATATCACGCATAATTCCACCGACACCTGTTGCCGCCCCTTGGTAGGGTTCCACTGCGGTTGGGTGGTTGTGGGATTCGATTTTGAAGACAACGGCAAGGCCATCTCCGATATCCATTGCACCTGCATTTTCTTCACCCGCACCCGCAAGGAGTTTGTCTGACTTAGTTGGAAGTGTCTTTAGTTTGAGGATGGAATTTTTGTAAGAGCAGTGTTCGGACCACATCGCGGAAAAAATTCCGAGTTCTGTAGAGTTTGGGATCCTTCCCAAAATCTTTTGGATTTCTACAAATTCGGTTTCTGTAAGTCCGTGTTCCTTTGCATCTTCCAAACTGACTTTATCTTTTTCCATGATTTGTCCTTTACGTTAACTCCCGATAGTTGCGGTGAAAGTAGAGGAGTGGTGCATCTTCTTTTGTTATTTGCGCTTCCACAAGTCCGATGACTATGCAGTGGTCCCCTTTTTCCACTACGGATTCCAATTTACAATCCAATGAAACCAAACAATCGGGGAGGAGGGGTGCTCCCGTTTTCAATTGGATGGGTTTTAAATTCTCTAAAACCACCGCTTTGTCCAAGGAACCAGATGCAAAATCAGCGGAAATTTGTTTTTGTTTGGAAGATAGAATATTCACAGCAAAACAGTCCGCTTCTAGTATCGCATCCTTTGCTCCACTACCCGATTGTAGGCAAAATAAAACTAAAGGAGGATCCAAGGAAAGAGAGGAAAAACTAGAAACAGTAACCCCTCCCGATTTGCTTTTGGATTGGTAGGTTATGGCAGTGACACCACTGGCCCAGAGAGAGAGTGCTTGTTTGAATTCGTCTTTCGTAATTGGCATAATCAGTCCTATTGACAAATATCAATTTCTAGAATGATACTAAAATCCAAATTCCAATTGACCCACGAATAATTTCAAATTTGATCCTTAGTAAGGACGAAACTCGCATGAAAGCGCTTACAAAACACCGTGAATTGATTTTACAAGACCTAAAAGGAAGATACGACCATCCCACAGCAAAGATGGTCTTTGAATCGGTCAAAGGAAAGTCAGAAAAGATCAGTTTTGCTACTGTTTACAATTCTTTGGAGTATCTAGTCGAAAAAGGATTGGTTCACAAATTGAATATGGAATCCGAATCGGTTCGTTACGATGGAATGGTGGAAGACCACTCCCACTTGATTTGTAAGGACTGCGGAAAGGTGATCGATGTCGGTCAATTTGAAATCCAAGGGGATGCAAAATTCCAATCCTTGGGTTTCCAAGTCAAACATGTCGACATCATCGTAACCGGAACCTGTTCGGCGTGCAAAACCCACTAAATTTTTCTAGAAGCCTAGGTTTCCTCTACTAGCCTTGCCCGTATGGGCAAAATCCAAACCCTCACTCCGGAGCTCGTCAACCAAATTGCTGCGGGTGAGGTGATCGAATCCACTCATTCCATCCTCAAAGAACTTGTGGAAAATTCCCTGGATGCAGGTGCCAAGCGGATCGAAGTGGCAACAGAGGGAGCGGGGCTTGAACGAATTCTCGTATTTGATGACGGATCGGGAATCGAAAGGGAGGATCTTCCTCTCGCCATCCAAAGGTATGCTACTTCTAAAATTAAAAACTTCCTAGATCTAGAAAACCTAAGAACCTTCGGATTTCGGGGTGAGGCACTCGCATCCATCGCTTCTGTATCGAGGATGACTATCGAATCCGGCACCGAAGGAATGAGGGTTGCCCACCGCATCCATATTGAAGATGGGAAGGTTTGGAAAGAGGAAGAGATTCCCTTTTTCCAAGGCACAAAGATTGAGATCCGAGATCTCTTTTACAATACGCCTGTTCGGCGGAAGTTTTTAAAAACGGAAGGTTCTGAGGATCGAAAGAACCGATCTAGGTTGATGACACTGAGTATTGGTGAACCCCATGTATCCTTTCGGTATCTGCAAAATGGAAAAGAAATTTTAAACGTACCGAAAGAAGAAGGACTAGAACGCGTTCTCAGTGTTTTCGGAGAAAATTTAAGAGACCATCTTTTGCCTCTCCGGTATGAAAGGAATGGAATCATTCTCAGTGGATGGATCAGCCACCCAGATTTTTTTAAATCCAATCGCACAGGCCAATTCTTTTTTGTAAACAACCGTTCGGTGGAGCTTAAATTCTCAAGTCAAATTCTAAAACGCTGTTATGGGGAACTCCTCCCCAGCGGAGCCTTTCCCTATGCCTTTTTGTTCTTTGATCTCCCTCTCCATTTTTTAGATGTCAATGTCCACCCGCAAAAGAAGGAAGTTCGCTTTTTGTCCGAAGAAACTGTAACAGGAATTCTATTCCAAGGAATAACGGAAGTACTTCGATCCTCAACGCCTGTGGAATTTCTAGAGATGAGGCGAAGGTTGTCTATGCCCATTCCCTACCACGGAGATAGGAATTCGAATGTGGTCGGACTTACACCGGAAATGGAAGGCAATATGTTCAGTTTCCTTCTTTCCGGAAGTGATGTGCGCAAACGCGAAGGATTTTCTTTGGAAGGGGTAGGTGCAGGTACAAACTTGGAAACACTTACAGATTTGGCAAAAACTCACAAAGAATTCGTACCCAAAAAACATTTTGGAATTCTATTTGAGACCTTTATTCTTGCGGAAGCGGAGGATGGTCTCTATATCATAGACCAGCATACAGCCCACGAAAGGATTCGATACGAAGAAGTATTGCGAGATTTAAAAAACAAAGCCTATAAAGTCCAATCTCTACTAACACCGATTCGGTGGGAGCTGACAAAGGAAGAAGCCGAAGAGATCCTATCGGAACGAGAGGTATTTGAAAGTTTGGGAGTGCTTTTGGAATCCTTTTCTGGCGGGACCATTCTCATTCGTGAAGTTCCTAACTTTATTGAACCTGGATCTGAAATTCCCATCTTACTTGATTTTTGGGAACGAAAGAAAGAAGGAAATTTGGAAGGGCTTCCCCTCTACGATGAAATGGCAAAATGTGTTGCCTGCCGTTCTGCCATCAAAAAAGGAGACCAGGTATCCGATCCCATTTTGGGAGAGTTGCTGGTCCGCCTTTCCTACTGCGAAAATCCATCGCTTTGCCCACACGGAAGACCAACCCTCATCAAACTTACAAAAAAAGATTTAGAAAAGATGTTTCACAGGATATAAGCTTCGTCTCACCTAAGAAGGATTTGATCCAGCCAAAGTATTCTCTCTGGTTTGAGAGGATTTGGGAAACTCGAAAAACATTGATGAAAATCCAGGATAAAAAATCCTTGGAGAGATGCCACGCCCTCTTGAAGGCAAAAACATGACCCTCCGTGAGAAGGAAAAAATCCTCCTCCAAAAAATTAAGGCGGGAGACCCAACTGCTTATATGACCCTGGTTTCTCCCTTTCGGGAGAGGCTCTACCGCAAGGCCGTTTCCATGGTCAAAGATGGGGACGATGCAGAAGATATCGTCCAGGACGCGCTGATTTCTGGTTACAAATCCATTCAAAATTTTCGTGCCGAGGCTGGGGTTTACACCTGGCTCTACAGGATTGTAGTAAACAAGTCCAAGGACCTTCTTGCTAAGAAAAAACGTGGCAAGGAAAAGCCTATGGACGATTCGGGTGACAACCAGTTTATCGATTCCAGGGAAGGGTATGAAAAAAAATTAGAACTTTCAGAAGAGTCGCGGTATCTAATGGAAAAGATTGGGCTTTTAGAAGAATCCTACAAACAAGTTTTAGAACTCCGCTATTTTGAGAATCTTTCTTACAACGAAATTGCGGAAATTATGGAATGTAATGTGGGAACCGTTAAAAGTCGACTTTTTAAAGCGAAGGAGTTTTTGAAGCATCTCATCCTAAAAGATGATAAAGGGGAGGGATTCTTCGAAAAATGAAGTTACTTATGAATCTAAAAAACTGGCTCAGAGCCCAATACCCATCTCTCTTTTCCGATGAACCGGAAACAGTAGTTCTTGAAAATAAAATTTGCAATCTATTCCAGGAAGTTCGAAGGAAGGAAGAGACCATTCTACCAAGAATGTCAGCGGATTTTGACAAACGTCTGCTCAATCTTTTGGAAGCAGTCCCTTTGGACAAACAACAGTCAGTCGGGCTTCGCGAGTATTTGAGAGAATGGATGGAAAATCGTTCCGTTCAGTATTCACTTTCGGCTATTATGGTAATGAGTTTGGTATTTGTTGTGTTTGGTCGCTACAACCAACAAACGAATATTGTATCTGATTCAGCTGGTGTGGTTATTGAGGAAAATACTTCCTATCTTAACGAACCAACAAGCATCGATCTGAGTGAATCTTACCAAAAACGTGTATTAGTTGACCGTTTGAAATCGGCTCCTAACTCTGTTTATGGTCTGAGAGAGCTGGAACTGTACTACGAAAAAACAGGTCGTGGTCAAGCAGCTTCTGAGATCCGTTATTTAATCAATTCCATCGAAGATTAAATCAATTCTTTTGCGAGTGTGATGGCATCCCTTGATCGGATGTCATCTGCACAGTTTATTATCGCGAGCGCGAATTGTTCGATCCGCGCTGACAGGCGAAAGTTTTCTCCATTCCGTTTTTTAGAATCCAACAACCGTGTAAGTTCTGAAACCCATCTATCTATTGTTGCCCCATCTTTTTTGCCGGGTAGACGGAACAATCCCTCCCTCCAAGCAAGAACAGGGATTATCTCCTTCCAGTCTTCTTCTCTGTCGGAAAGAGTTTTTGCTTTCGCTATAAGATCTAAAATGGGTCGGAACCGTAGATACGAAAAGGAAAGGTTTTGAGGATCATTTAAAAAACTCAACCGGTACAGTTCGATCCCTTCCCGTTCTCGACCTAACATACAATAGGTCTCCGCCAGGTAAAAATCCAAAACAGGCGTTTGTTTTTCACCAGCATACGTAAGGATTTCTAGGGCCATTTTGTAGTCTTGGAGTTTGAGTAGGCAAGCTGTGAGTTCCCTGAGTAAATCCCGATCCAGTGCGTTTGCCCCTTCCCATTGGTAGGCAAGTTTTAAATGATCTTTCGCTTCTGAAAGGATACATTCCTGAGCTGCCCGAAAGGTAGGGGTTTCCAAATACTTTCGTTTGTTCATTTCTAGCTCAAAATCGGAGAAGAGGGATAGGATGAGTTTTCCACGTTCCTTACCCTCTCTAGTTCCTAGAATTAAGTCAAGTCTATGGTCCCAGAAGCTTGCTATATAGTAACCACTGGTGGACTCTGGATCTAAGGGATCTCGATCCAAAAGCACAGAGTATATGGCTTTCGCTTTTTCAAACTCACCTGACAAGAGTAAGGAGAGAGCTTCTTCCGACTTTTGGATCATCTATCTTAATGGTGGCTTTTTTTGTCGTGGTGTTTGCTCACTTGAGAAAGAATCTTATTTTCAAGTCCATCGATACAAACATAGACATCTTTTTCTTCGTTATGTGCATTGAAGTGAATGCCATCTGCATTTAAATTTAAATTGGCATGGATCACTCCATGAATGGATTCAAAAGAAACTTCACAAGAAACGATTTTTTGAACATACTTTGTAATACGTTCTAGTTTTTCATTCGCATACGTTTCTGCGGCTTCGGATCGGTCTAGGTGTTTCCAAGTGTAACTGATTTTCATAATGTTTCCAAAAAAGGTTTCTCCAACCTTACTTCGGAAAAAAGTTCAGAGTCAAATAAAAAAGAATTGAAGACTGGTCTTTCTCACTCCTTAGTTTGAAGTTATGCCACGCGAGACGGATTCAAATAAAAAAGCTCCGAAAAAAAAAGCGACCGTTCTTGGTGATTCATCCGTATCAAAAGAAAAAACACCGAAAACTCCTAAAAAATCCGTAACTGCCAAGCCATCGAAAGTTTCTTTCGCCAAGGAAGTATCTCCTGCCAAAGGAACAGGAATGGGAAATCGAATCAACGAG
Source organism: Leptospira sp. (assembly GCA_027533185.1). Taxonomy (GTDB): domain Bacteria; phylum Spirochaetota; class Leptospiria; order Leptospirales; family Leptospiraceae; genus Leptospira_A. The sequence goes on from JAPZTS010000014.1 coordinate 121,096, forward strand.
AATGACTCTGCCAATCGCTCTCTACTAATTTACAACCATTCTAAATTCAATGAACATCCAACACTACCGGATATGGATTTGATCAAAATCCTTGTCAGGTCTCCCAAGGAAATCTATGTGTTTTGGAAATTGGATCCGAACACCTTTCCCAAAACTGAGGGTGATGGCGGATCAGATCCCGTCCAGTTTTCTTTAAAGATCCGATACCAAACGGCTCGCGGGGATTGGGAAGAAGTTTGGTACGAACTTTTACCATTTACAGAATCTTACTATTGTAAGTTTCCCTATCCGATCTTTGAGATCGAAGCAAGTCTCTTTGCCCGAAGTGCTGGATTTTCCAAACAAATCCTGCACACAAAAGACGGAGATCTTCCTCCTTCCATTGAGTCCCTTACGTTTGATCGACAATGGATCCATCCAAATTGGATACAATCCGGTCTTGTAACAGTTGATACTTGGGGAAATCTTTTAATGGATGAACAAACTGGTGTAGCTCCAAACCAAAACAACCTGGAAAAAACGTTTTTAGGAGAACTTCCCAGTTCACATTCAAAGGCAAACTCAAAATGAATCCGCTGCTAAAAGGCCATTTGGTTTTTGTTCTACATGCACATCTGCCCTTTGTAAAACACCCAGGTTACCCAACTCCTTTTATAGAAGAGAATTGGCTGAATGAAGCGATTCTAGAAACCTATATACCTCTTGTCCGAGTGTTTAGAAATTTAAAAAGAGAATCTGTTCCATTTAAGATTACGATGTCGTTTACACCGACTCTCAGTTCGATGTTAGTTGATCCATACTTACAAAATCAATTTCGAGTATACATCCAAAATTTAATCAACTTAGCGAAATACGAAACCAGACGAACTAAGTCGGATCCTCACCTAAACTATTTATCCAAACGGTATTTAGAACATTTTGAAGATACTCTTGAGTTGTTTGAGGAAGAACAGGGAGATATTACCAAACTCTTTCTTCCCTTTGTAGAATCCGAAAACTTGGAGATTATGACAAGCCCAGCGACTCATGGGTTTTTGCCATACTACCAATCCGAGCCAAGTATCATACGATCCCAACTGAAAAATGGTCGAAGGACCTTCCGTAGAATTTGGGGGCGAGATCCAAAAGGAATCTGGCTCTCCGAATGCGGTTATTTCCCTGGTCTCGAGAACGATCTGGAAAAAGAAGGATTTCGTTATTTTTTTGTAGATACACATGGGATCACTCATTCTAGTCCGAGACCAAAATACAGTTGTTATGCGCCAGTAGAAGTTGGCCATGGAGTTTTTGCATTTGGAAGGGACCCAGAGTCGAGTAAACAGGTCTGGAGCTCTTTGGATGGTTATCCCGGTGACTTTCGTTACCGCGAATACTATCGAGATATTGGGCACGATCTCCCTTGGGAAGAAATTGAGCCCTTTCTTCATTCCAATGGAATACGAATTAATACAGGAATGAAGTACTTTCGAATCACGGGGAAAACTTCGGATAAAGATTACTACCATCCCGACTGGGCTATGGAAGCTGCAGCAAACCACGCAGAAGATTTTTTAAGAAACCGGATTCGTCAAGTAGAACATCTTTATTCACAAAACAAACAGCAGGCGGTCATTGTTTCTCCCTACGATGCGGAGTTGTATGGTCACTGGTGGTACGAAGGTCCTCAGTTTATCGAATTTTTGTTTAAGAAAATCCACTTTGACCAAAACACAATCCAGTTATCTCATCCTATGGATGCCGCAAGGTCTCTCCCTAGGATCCAATCTGTCCAAATGAAAATGTCCAGTTGGGGGGAAAATGGATATGGTGAAGTATGGTTAAATCGTACCAATGAGTGGATCTATCCTCTGATACATAGCCTTTCCATCATTATGAACCAACGGGTGTATACTTACAAAGAGGGAACAGATCAGCAAATTCGTATCTTAAAACAAATGGGTCGGGAACTTTTGCTGTTACAGAGCTCGGATTGGGCATTTATTATGAAGACGGAAACAATGGTAGACTATGCCGTCCGCCGAACGAATGTTCATTCTAACTTGTTTTTAACTTTGGACAAAATGTTGGAATCGGGGGAGGTAAATCTTCTTCTTTTGGAATCCATCGAAAGAGAAAATTCGATTTTTCCTGACATTCGGCCTCAGGATTTTTTCTGAAATTACTTTTAGAATGATTCTAAAATTATCTTGCCACGGGAGTGCATTTTGTCACTCTGGGGTTGTTTGGAGGGTTTTTTGATGGTATCCTTTCGATTTCCCTTAGTTTTGGCTTTTGCCTTTTTTTCTGCCAATTTTATCTACTGCGGTTTTTCCCACCGTGAGTCCAAAGCAGGTGTTTTTCGCGTGGACGATTCAGTAATTCGTTACCTAGAAAATATGGAATCCCAAGAAACACAAAGTTTGGATTCTAATAACGTCAACAAAGAGTCTGGACTCCTTTAAACCTATTTTGGTTTGAAGTCCACATTGTCCCAATAATCTTTTCCATAATCAAAAAAGATTTCACTACCCTCAGGTATTGACTTCAATACACGAAATCTCGCAGTTTTCCATCTTACAGAAGTTACGAGCTCCGCATTCGGTTTATCGGAGTGGTTGATATATCTTGTGTAATTGGAAAGTTTCCCTTCACCATAAATCCACCAATCCTTACAAATCCAAAGCAGGTATTTTGAATCGATGTACTTCGGTGATTCGGCTTCGTCATCAGTGATAATTTTTCCTGCATAAAATCCGACAGTATCACCTTTGTATAGCGTTTGTTTGGTGAAAAGTCCCATTCCGATTCCCGGAACAGAGGAGGGTTTTACTATAAAATCCTTTTCCGAGTAAACGATCCGTTTTCTTTTTTTTGGCTTACGGGATGACTTCTTTTTTTTCATTTTGTTTCCTATATGACATAAGTGGAAATCAAATCGCACTTGTAAAGTCATTGGCATTTAAGATTGGCATAATCCGATTCCGATCCTTGTAAAAGCGGGGAATCTCCATGGAACCAAAATCTTTTCCAGTTGAAAAAAACAACGTTGTATCCTTAAGTCTTTTTCGTGCCAAAAAGGCATTGGAAAAAGATGGGTTTGAAGTCGTTGAAAATCCCGAGGGAAAGATTACCCTCGTCATTCGTCTTGCGAAATAAACTAGCTTTGGAATCTTGGGCACATGAGTGAAAAAAGGTTAGAAGGTTCTAGAATTGGGAATGGGCAAAAGCATTGTGTCATCGTTTCCAAGTTTAACGAGTTTATAACGGAAAGCCTTCTCAAAGGGGCAAAGGATGCTTACCGCCAACATGGCGTTGCTGAAGAAGATGTAACAGTGATCTACGTTCCCGGCGCCTACGAACTCCCACAAACAGTGAAGAGAGTTCTCCAATCCAAAAAGTTTCAGTTTTCATCTATCGTTTGTCTTGGTGCTGTGATCCGAGGAGCAACAAGCCACTACGATCTCGTGGCTGGTGAGTCTGCTAAAATTGGTTCTCTTGCCGATGGAACCGTACCTGTAATCTTTGGGGTCATTACGACGGAGACCATTGAACAAGCAATCGAAAGAGCTGGCACGAAAGCTGGAAACAAAGGATATGAGGCGGCAACCACAGCAATCGAAATGGCAAATCTTTTCACCCAGATCGGATGAGTTCCAGACATAGAGGAAGGAGTTTGGCACTGATGTGCCTCTACCAAATCGATCTGGTGGGAACAGATCCCGATCGTGCCATAAAATTTGATTGGTACGATAAAAAAATCACCAAAGAAGAAAAGGAATATGCGATCTTTCTTGTGAAAGGAGTGGTCGAAAATAAGAAACCGATCGATACTTTAATTAAGAAGTACTCGGAGAATTGGGAACTTTCGCGGATATCCGTTGTCAATCGTTGTATCCTCAGGCTTTCGATCTTGAGCTTGCAAAAGGAACCTTTCCTTGCGGCTCCTGTGGTGATCAGTGAGGCGGTTGAATTGACAAAAGAATTTGAGACTGAGGAATCAGCAAATTTTATCAACGGATTATTGGACGCCTTCTACAAAAAGGAGATCGCCGCGAAACAAACAAAGTAAGGAACCAATGGACCCTATCCAAAAAAATAGATTTCGCATAGAAGAAAAGAATTCCCAACCAAGTTACTACCAAGAAGACCCATACCTCCGCAACTTAGGAAAAGAAAGTAACTATGAATCAGAAACGGAAGTAAGACGGCCGGTTTTATCTTTTCTATTTTGGTCCTTTTTGATTGTACTGATTTGTGGATTCCTGGCAGGTGGATACTATTACTATAGACAATACCAATCTAGACCAGATACTATCGCACAAAAGCTGCTAGATGCACCTGTCGATAAAAAATCGTTGGAGCTTCTTGTTGATCGTCCTTATCTTCCACCCGATTCTATCAATCCCAAACTTGCAAATTGTTTAAATTCATACTATGAGCGTTATGTGAATAAAGCTTTTGCAACTTGTGAAGAGTTTCTAAACTCACCTGGAACAGACGAGGAAAAGTCGATTGCTCTGACGGTACTTGGAGTGATGTTTGATGAGGCGGGTCGTTATGTAAATTCGATTGAAAGATTGGAGAAGGCAATCCAATACAATTCCAAAAACTACTTTGCCTATTACAATCTTGCTTTAGCATTTAAACACTCTGGAAAATTTGAAGAAGCACGCCGGGCCGCAATACGTGCCAAAGAAATTGCTCCCAATGATCCAAGGATCGCAGTACTTAACGGAAATCTTTACCAATCGATAGGCGATCCTGAAAGAGCCATTGAAGCATATAAGGAAGGACAGTCGATTTCTCCGAATGATCCGACTCTTACATACAATTTGGCGATCAGTTATCTCAAACAGGGGAATGTGGCAGAAGCAATTTCTGAATTCCAAAAAGTCATTCAAATCTCTCCTAATTCGAATCCTGCCCTTCTTTCTTATGGCCACCTAGCAGGAATATTCTACCAGAGGGAAGATTACGACCGTGCCGAGTTTTACTTTCGTGAAGTGATTCGATTGAAAACGGGTGATGCAAAATCCTATTACAATCTAGGTCTAGTCTATCTAAAGAAAAAAAATCCAGAAGAGGCAGCAAAATACTTTCAAAAGGCCTTGGATTCCAACGCGAATGAACCTGAAATCTATCGTTACATTGGCGAAGCCTTTATTTCGATGGGACGTAGCGATATGGCAATCACAGCTTTTAAAAAAGCAATTTCGTTAAAGCCCACGGATGTGGATTCACTGTTTGCTCTATCGGAGCTACATTATAAAAGAGGTGAGCTTGTTGATGCCGAAACGCTTTTTAGCCGCATCATCCGACTAACGCCTGGCGATACGTATTCGGAAACCGCATTTGTAAATTTGGGAATTGTTTTGGATGAAATGGAAAGATACGGGGAAGCGATTTCCGCATTTGAATCAGCAATATCACTCAACCCCAAAAACCAATCCGCAAGATACAATTTGGGACTAACATACCTCCATGCGGGAAAACCTACGATGGCAATTACGGAACTTCGAAAATCCAGTGCATTAGATCCCAACCATATTCCATCAAGACTTGCCATAGCTGATTACTATTTAGAGAATCGTTTGTATACAGAGGCGATTGCAGAATATGAAGAGGCAATCTCATGGAAAAAAGAATTGATGGAACCAAGACTCAAACTTGCGGACATCTATATCCAAACGCAGAATTATACTGCCGCAGAAAAGATGTTACTGTATGTCTTGGAAAATGCGAAAGATCCAAAAGAGATAAAATTGGCACATAGAAAGTTGGCTCTTTCTTATGCGAATGGTGGTAATGGGTCGCTTAGCAACCGAGCAAAAGAAGAGGCATTCCGAGCTGCTCACATGGATCCAGAAGACATGGAATCCAAGCTCGTTCTTGCAAAAATATTAATCGACTCGGGATCCCTTGTGGACCGCGAAAAGGCCATTGATGAATTGACTGTAGTTACTAGATCGGATGTAACACCAAGCCTTGCATCTAAGGCGCATAACTATTTAGGTGTTTGTTACTTTAAAAATGGTGAATTTAAGAAAGCACTGACTTCGTTCCAAACAGCCATCGATCTCAATCCTAGTCTAACGGAAGCATACGAAAACAAACGCGCCGCGCGGGCGGGATATGAAAAATCTCTAGAATCTAAAAAGAGAAATTATTTTTGAGTCTATTCAATTTTGTTCCTCATACTCTTTATCCAAAGGAGTATGATATCTGTCAGAATACATCTGTTTTGCGATACAAACTCGCAAAACATAGGATGTATGGAGATAGCTATTTTATGGAGGAATACAAATCTCAATACAAAAAGACATACTATGAAGATGAAGTAAACCTCAGGAATATGGCGATTAGACGTCTCAGAGTTATACAAAAGATATTATCAACTTCCAAATCAAAAAAACTCCTAGAGATTGGCTCTGCCGCTGGATTCTTTTTAGATGAAGCAAAAAAACTCGGATTCCAAACGAAGGGTCTGGAACTCTCGAAGCGGGAGGTGGACTATTCGGCAATCCAGCTAGGTCTGGATGTAGAACAAAAGTCCGTTTTGGATATTCCCGTCGGGCTTTGGAATTCCGAATTTGATTTGCTCTCGGCATTTTTTGTGGTTGAGCATATCGCAGAAATCGATGCGATTTGGACCCGGCTTAGCTCCTGGATAAAACCCGGCGGAATTTTGTTTTTGGCACTCCCATCTAGTTTTGGTCCGAGTTTTACTACAAATCCTACCGAGTGGTTTCGGACACACCCGGAGGACCACTTTTTTGACTACGATGTCCGGTCTTTGAAAAAACTCTTGTCAATCCTTGGCTTCGAGTTGAAGTATGTAAGACCTATGTCGTATCACCCGCATCGGGACAAGTCCTTTCTTGGACGACTTCCAGGGTGGTTGTATCGAATCTATTCAAAGATAGCCTGCTACGGCGACACAATAGAAGTGGCTGCCCAAAAAAAATATGAAGTTTAACGAATTACCCTTTCACGAATCCCTCAAACAAGCACTTGATAAAATCGGTTATACAGACCTAACTCCCATCCAGGCAAAATCCATTCCCTTCGCAATGGAAGGATCTGACCTCACGGGTCTTGCCCAAACAGGAACTGGGAAAACAATGGCGTTTTTACTTCCCACCTTGCATCGGTTACTCTCAAGCACTGAAGAGGTGAATCTTCCTTATGGATTAGTTCTTGCTCCAACTAGAGAACTTACGATACAAATTGCTGAAGAAGCGAAAAAGTTACTTGAATTTACAGATTTTGGAGTCGCTACCATAATTGGGGGAACAGACTATAAATCCCAGGTAGAAGCTCTTGGCAACAAGGCTTGCCTCATCGTTGCTACTCCCGGCCGTTTGATAGATTTTGTAAAAAATCATGGATTGTCTTTAGACAACATACAGGTTGTGATTTTAGATGAGGCGGACAGAATGTTCGATATGGGGTTTGTCCAAGACCTTAAATATATTTTCCATAAATGCAAAAATAGAAAACAATCTTTACTCTTTAGTGCTACTCTTAGCTATGAAGTGGTTCGACTTGCCAGCAAATACTTAAACGACCCCATCGAAGTACATATCAATCCAGAAAAAGTAATTACGGAACGAATTGACCAGACCTTACTCCATCTTGGTCGTGACGAAAAAATTCCCTATCTCGTGAATTCATTGTTAAATTATCCAATCGAAGGATTGGGTATTATTTTTACAAATTACAAGATGAATATTCCAAAACTTGTCCAAACACTTCGTAAGTATGGAATTACTGCAACGGGTCTTTCTTCTGAATTGGATCAAAAAAAACGGATTCGCCTTTTACGCGATTTTAAAGCAGGTAAATACAAATACCTAATTGCTACGGATGTAGCGTCTCGTGGTATTGATATCGAAAACATTGATATTGTTTATAACTACGATCTTCCCCAGGATGCTGAAAACTATGTGCATCGAATTGGAAGGACTGCTCGTGCGGGACGAAAGGGAAGTTCCATTGCTCTTTGTTCCGAGTCCGATTACACGGAGTTAGAAAGGATCGAAAAGTATTTGAATTCAAAGATACCAATCGGTGAGTTGAATGAGGCTTATTTGGTATTTCCAGAGGGTGAGTTTACCCCTGTTTTAGAAGACGAATCGATTCCCGGAGAAAAAAAATACACGGACCGAGATCGTGGAGACCAAAGAGGACCGCGTGGGAAAAAACAAGGTCGTGACAAAAGAGATAAAAGGCCTCATAGAGAACAAACGCATCGCCAGAGAGAAGATGGGAGTCCTGCAAAAGATAAGGATCACCATCCTGCTGCAAAGATGAGCCACCATGAGTACAAACACCACCATGGAAAACCGGGCGACTCCAATTCGAAAAAACATTTCAGAAAAGAAGACAAACACCAAAAGCAAACACAGCACTCTGGAAAACAATCTTCTCGAAGAAATCTATTTGATAAAGACAAAGATTACCAACTACAAAAGAAGAAAAAATCGATTTGGCAAAGAATCGTTTCCTTATTCAAAAAAGATTAATATTCTTAACTTTCGTATTTTTTACGAATGCAATCTTTTCTGAAACCGTAAAACTCCCGATCTACGGCAAAGGAAACTATATCGCTTTTTCCGATCTAAAGTCAATCTTTCCAGAACTAAATACAAAGTTAAGAAAAACCACTGCAGTCGGATCCATTTACACTCCGCAAGGTAGCATTAACTTTCGATTAGGTGCAAGTTTTTACACATTGGATGAAAAGATTTTCAAAATTCCAAAAGCTGTTGTAAAAAAAGGAGAAGAGGTCTACCTACCAATCGACTTAGTTGAATCCATTTTTATAAACCTGATTTCCTACGATGTTCGTTATCGATTTAAAGAGGATGAACTCTTAGTATTGGTTTCTACGGATCCTATTCCAAAAAAAAATATAAATGTCAAAGCAATCGTTATAGACCCTGGTCATGGAGGCAAAGACCCCGGGACATCTGATCCACAAGGAATCAAGGAAAAGGATATCAGCCTTGCCGTTGCAAAATATGTGTATCTATACCTTCGTAAATACTATCCAGAGATACGTGTTCTTATGACACGTAAGACAGATGTTTTTATAGAATTAGAAGATCGCTCGAAGGAGGCAAACAAACTTCTGTTAGATACTAGAGATGTTATTTTTTTATCTTTACATTGCAACGCCTCACTAAGTGAAAAAGCGTCAGGCTTCGAAGTATACTACCTTTCACAAAGTCCAAGTACGGAGTCTGCACGTGAAACGGCTCTGATCGAAAACAAATATTTCGGAAAACCAATCAGTAACAATGTTGCAGCCATTCAATCACAACTCTTATCAAGTGTAACCCAACGTAGATCTAAAAAATTTGCAGAGTCGGTTGCAAACCAGTATGAAAAGGGTCTATCACCATCCATCCTATCCAGAGGGGTCAAAAAAGCAGATTTTTCCGTCTTGCGAGGAAGCCTTATGCCTGCTGTACTCGTCGAAATGGGGTATCTGACAAATTTGGAGGAGAGTAAACTCCTTCAAAACAAAGACTTTCAGAAGAAAATTGCCCGAAGTGTGATTAAAGGAATTCATGAATACGCAAATGCAAAAGATTAAAAGTTTAGCAATCGAGTTTGGTAACCACTGTAAGGTTTGGGCCAATCAATTCTATAAACTTGCAGTGGGAGAGAATCAAATCACTCCCAAGTTTTTGTTTCAATTTTTTTCCTGGTTTTGCCTCCTTCTGTTTTTTAGTTTTTTTATGTTAGCAGAACAAAACCCATTCCGCTTGTTAATTCCATTTGAGATCTACTCTTTTCCTTCTTATGATAGACGTAGTTTGGTAACAGTCTATATTTCGAATGGAGAAGGTGAGAGTCTAGCTGTTAGTAGAAAACTTCTGATTGAAGATGACAAAAAAGATTTTCTTTACCAACTCGTAGGCGAAATATCAGAGCCACCTTATTTTGATTTGTCGAAAGAGGGAAAGGAGAAAGCTGGAATTTTTTCTCCCAAAAAACAATTGGATATTCGATTTGCCCTCCGCCAGGTTTGGTTTAGGGAAGGATCCAAGACTTTGGTGTTTGATTGGAATGTGGCGAGACTCGAATCGGTTATGGAAGCATACAGATTGCCGAAAATCCAAACTTCCACAGGTGACGGAGATGAGGAAACTACAAACTCTCCTACAGATACGGATACGTATTACTCTGGTGGAAACGAGATCACTCAATTGGAATCGGACGATGTACTGCATATGAGAAGGCTTGCGGCACTTCAGTCTACTTTCGCTGTATTAAACCAAACCATACTTGCGAATATGCATCCATACAATCGGATAGAACACCGGTTTACCGGTGAATTTACTCGTAAAAATGGATGGGAGACTATACCCAAAGAGTTTGTGAAAGAGTAGGTGATAAATATATTGATTACTCTTGGGAGTGAGACCTAAAAACAGATTAGGCAGTTTCAAAGTAAATCCTCAAAATCCTATTAAGTCGGTATGTTTTCATCCAATGCGTTGAAATCTAATTGATAGATATGCTTTATGTAATGCGTTCCTTGAAAAATCGTAAGAAAGAGTAGAACAATGAAATGGATCTACTTTCGGGTTTTTGCCTTGGCCCTATTTCTTTTCTTCGGTTGCGATCCTGTGGGGAAAACCGAGTTGGAACAATCTCGCAATCCAAAAGATTATGAAGCAATGCTGTTAGAAAACAAAGACTACTCTCTCAAATCCTACCTTCAAGAAAAGTCTCTTTTGGTTTTATTTCCGGATCAAAAGGTTGCTGTAGGTGGATCAACTGTATCTTTGGACTTTCAAAGGAAAAACAATCGCGGTTGATGGATTTTGGATCATCCCTTCCAATCAATGTTTGGTTTTCTTTGAAAGCGGAAAACAAGATCAACCAGTCAAAAAGCAGATCAAAGGTATCCTAGAAAATTTTCGAAAGGATAACTAGACGGATGATATAAATGCCGAGTTTAGTGGACGTTCTGTATATGTAATGACATGTGATTGATAAAATTAGTCTCGATTCAAAATTTATTGACGAGCGTAGCTTGGATATTTTAGATTGGACTATTCGTTTACTGCGTATAACATCGAATTTCCGTTACGTTTTGGGTCTTTGTGCACGTTTGGTTTGTTACCGAGGTGAAGTTGCAGGAGGGTTCAGGTCGGATACGAAGCAAGTTGTCTTTTACGTGAATTGGGCCAAGTCTCTTGAATTTAGATAAAAAGGATTAAAATGAAAAAGAATACAATTTCCATTCTATTATTAATTACACTCGTCAGTACGCAATTGTTAGCAAAAAACACAAAAACGGCTGAATTTAAAACTTTCAAATTTTCAATTGAAAAGCCTGACGACTGGTTTGATATCACCGTTGAAAACTATGCGGAACAATTGAATCAAATCAAAACTCTCGACGAAGATTTCAATGAACTCATTAAAAAACATGCGAAAATCCCATTCTTCGCAATTACCAAATATAAAGAGCCACATGATGATCTGAATCCTTCCTTAAAAATAAACATCAAACCAGCTGGTAATCTTGACTTGTCAAAGCCAGAATTGATTGTGAAAGCACTGTTATCATTTATGGAAACTAAATTCTCTAATTTTAAAATCATTGAGGAGCCTAAACTAATCAAAATTAATGGCCAGCAAGCGGGATATGCTCGTTTCTCCTATACTTTGAAAGTTGATGATGATGTTTCTTTTGATACTTCTTCTGCTCTCTGGATTTTACCACACAATGGACAATTCTTCCTCATTGGTGCCGGCTATCGATCCGATGAAAAAAACGGAAAATTCGAAGAAATTAAAAAGATTGTGAATTCGATAATCTTGTATTAAGTAACGGGATCTTTAAAAAGTTTGGTTCACACCAATGCCAATCCAGAACAGATGCCGCGGAATCATTTGGCTCTGGTATTGGTCTCTTGCAAAAACTTTTACCGCCTCGCCTATGTTTGCTTGGTTGATTGCCGTATAAACAAAATCATTTGAGGCTCCATATAACTTGGAAGGATCAGCCGTTCTTCCATCGCGTTCCGAAAGATTCGTAACCAAACCAGTTGTATCTGAGGTTGTGAAGAAATTTCGATTGTTATCATACAAATCGATATCAGGTCGGTAGGCATGATTGAAAGATAAAAAATAATCCTTCCATAGAAATTTGAAGTTGGTCGTGATATCGTTCACACCGGATTTTTTGGATACATTATTATTCACATATACATATCCCGCACTGGAAGTCCATTCTAGCGAAACTGGTTTGTCAGAGAAAAAAGTATGAGACAGAGAGAAAGATGTATACTGGTTCCCATATCCACCGCCCACATCGTAAGATGTTTGCGTAAAAGTCTGAAGAGTCGGATTTAAAAGTTCTTTAAACCAAGGCAATTCCCACCATATAAAAAATTCATTCCAAGTGTATTTACTGGATCTATCTTTTTTAAAATACCACCAGGTTCCTGCCGTGAACGTACCAAATTTACCTGCATCCATTTCATACGCGAAAGTAGTAAATAATCCATCTGTTCTAGCCATTCCATTTTTTTCAGCATAGGGTCTGATCTTTGTCGGATCTACGGCACATCGATTCGTGAAAGGATTTTCGGGAAGGCTTAGGTTGCATTTGTCGCTATAAACATTGTTAGTGCGGTCGTAAAAAAGGGAATTTCCTTGGGCATCGGGCAAATAGTTTTCTGATACATATCGATTGATAAACCGATTGCTATCAATCTGTCCACCTCCTGGAAAGGCTTGCAATCTTTGGTCGGAGTCGCGATCGGCTCTGCCTTTCATTGCTAGATTTGCTTCAAGTTCAAAATAGAAACCACTAGTATGTGTTACGCGGGCAATTGGAACATAGGTATAGGCCTGTGCGAAACTCGAATACGGAAGGTTATCCCTCCTGGAAAGAAAATCTCCAGTAAAACTTTGGCCTCTCCAAACATAGTCATTCACAATTTCGTGGCTTACATCTATCGTTACACTCGATTTTTCCTTTTCTTCTTCCTCTATCGGGTCGCTTTCTATTACCGTTTTAATTTCTTGTGATTTTTGTTTTGGGTTTGTAATGTTCTTTTGCTGGGCGTAGATTTGAAAGGAAAGAATATGAAATAGAAGACTGATGGTGTAAACGATTTTCAGATTGAGCTTATAAAACAATCCTTCTTGTCTCTCCATACGTATATTACCAAACAAAGATCGAAGCCTCACTAAAGATATCCATTTTCGATCGTTTTACCAAAATGAATACGAAGATTCTCGAACGCATAGGTTGCAAAGGGAACAAGAATTAGGTGGTCTTTTCTAAAACAAAAGTCATATTTTTTTGTTTGGCTTCTACGGATTCGAAAAAAGTTTGGGGAAAACCCTGGGATTTGCCAATTTTTTAAAAAATACTCAAGGAAAATCGAAATACGACGATCATCCAAATAGGAAAAATTTGCATTTTTTTTAAAAAAAATAAATCGCTAAAGTTGGCGAAAAACTCCAAAAATATACAATTAATTACGAAAATTGGCAAAAATGACCTATTTTCTTTAAATTAATTTCTTCCATCCAACCACCGACATTCAAAGGGAATAAATAGAGATTTTAGGCACATTAGGGCCTGAAAGCCAGACACAAAAAACCAAAGAGGGAAGGGATTCCCTCTTTTGCCAGATCATGTTTCAAGGAGGAAACCGATGATCATAAATCACAATTTAGCCGCGATCAACACGCATCGTGTGCTCAAGTTTCAAAACGAGGAAGTCTCCAAAAATATGGAGAAACTTTCTTCTGGGATGCGGATCAACCGAGCAGGTGACGACGCATCAGGACTCGCTGTTTCTGAAAAGATGAGGACACAGATCAATGGTCTGAGACAAGCCGAAAGAAACACCGAAGATGGTATGAGCCTGATCCAAACAACGGAAGGGTTTTTGCAAGAGTCAAACGACATCATCCAAAGGATTCGTACTCTAGCAATTCAATCATCTAACGGTATTTATACGGCTGAAGATAGACAAATGATTCAGGTGGAAGTATCTCAGTTGATAGACGAAGTGGATAGAGTAGCCTCTCAAGCAGAATTCAATAAAATGAATCTTTTGCAAGGTGACTTCGCTCGTGGATCAAGAACACTTTCTATGTGGTTTCATTTGGGTCCTAACCAACACCAAAGAGAACGAGTGTTTATTGCAACTATGACTGCAAAGGCATTAAATCTCAAAGGTCAAGGTGGTGGATTACTTACACTCTCAACTTCTGATGGTGCGAATGATGCAATTGGAACTTTGGATGCTGCTTTGACTAAGATCAGCAAACAAAGAGCAAACTTGGGTGCTTATTTTAATCGTCTTGAGCATGCTGCAAAAGGGCTTATGAACGCTTACGAGAACACACAGGCTTCCGAATCAAGAATTCGGGATGCGGATATGGCAGAAGAAACTGTGGCTTTCACAAAGAACCAGATTTTAGTTCAATCTGGAACAGCAATGTTAGCTCAGGCGAACGTCCGTCCACAAGGAGTTCTATCACTACTTCGCTAATATTAGTTAGATGAAGTGGGCTGTGTAACTTTAGATTTGTAAATTGATAATCGGCCGGCTTTCCCCTGCCAGGTGGCAAAAAGAAAGCTCATCCTTGACACCGGACAGGGATTGTCCGGCCTGAGTACGAAATATATACCGTACTCTGGCAATACACAAAGGAGTGTAAGCCAATGATTATCAATCACAACATGAGTGCGATTCAATCACATCGTGCTCTCAAGTTTACACAGTGGGAAGTAGACAAGTCCATGAGAAATCTCTCAACTGGCGAGAGGATCAACCTCGCTGGTGATGATGCCTCAGGACTTGCCGTTTCGGAAAAACTACGAACTCAAATTCGTGGTTTACGTCAGGCGGAAAGGAACACGGAAGATGGACTAAGTTTCATCCAGACAGCTGAGGGATACCTCGGACAGTCTGCTGAAATCATCCAGAGAATCCGAACCCTTGCCATCCAGACTTCGAATGGGATCTACACCCCTGAAGATAGGCAACTCGTGCAGGTAGAAGTATCTGCGCTGGTGGATGAGATCGATCGAATTGCTTCACAAGCAGAGTTCAATAAAATGAAACTGTTTGAGGGTGATTTTGCTCGAAAGTCGACAAAAGCGTCGATGTGGTTTCAAATGGGAGCAAACGCAAACCAACGTGAGCGTTTCTACATTGGAACTATGACGGCAAAAGCTTTGAAGATGTCTAGTGATGGGAAAAAACCCATTTCACTTTCGACACCGGGAAAAGCAGATGCTGCGATCGCTCTTGCGGACTTCGCCTTGAATCAGATCATGAAACAAAGAGCAGACATGGGAGCCTACCAAAATAGGCTCGAAAGTACTGCGAAAGGTCTCATGGGAGCATATGAGAATATGCAAGCATCCGAATCAAGGATTAGGGACGCAGATATGGCAGAGGAGCTGGTAGCGCTTACGACGAAACAAATTCTCGTGCAAAGCGGTACGGCAATGCTTGCGCAAGCCAGCCTTAGGCCAAATTCTGTATTGCGGCTGTTGACCAACCAATAGATCGCGTAGGCAAGAGTTGCCTAAAAAACATTGGCCTCTTTCTAAAGGAAACTTTGGAGAGAGGCTTTTTTGTTAGTTTTCTTTCCGATGTTTTGGAACTCATTTTTACCATTCTATGTATCATTGCAGGTATATTCGTTGGTTTGTTTTCTTGTAAAATCGGGAAAAAATCTTTATTAAACACCATCTTGGAAATTTCGACTATTTCGCATGAGGTAGCCCATGGGAATTTCTCTAACAAATTTCAGATCGAATCCAATATGCATCACATCATCTCGCGAAAACTTCGAGAGATTAAGTGAATTTATGATGGAGAGGAAAGGGATCGCGACTGAGTTCGACAGATTAGGTCTTGAAATAAACCAACAATTGGAAAATAATTCTCATGTTTAAAATATAGAATTTTGTCCGTAAAACCACTATTATCTTTAAATTGGATTCATTCTAGAATCACTTGACGTAAATACGAACCTAAGGGCATTTTTGTTTCATCATCAAAAATAAAAAGGCAATATGAAAAAAATACTTATACTTATTTACCTGCTCGTTGTTGCAAGTTGTTCCAACATTTACTCTCCAAATGGCATCCAGGGAAAAGATGCAAAAAAAGAGATAAGAGATTTGGTAGGAAATCTAGGGATTATCAATTTCCCACTTTTGCTTTCCTCTGGTGCAAGCAGTAGTTTTGTATGTCCGACTGAATCGACAGCAATCATTGGATCTAATAATGCCTCTACGGCAGCGAATTTCACACTTCCTGGACAGAATGCATATGTGGATCTAAGTTCCACAGGTGGGACGCTCCATTTTCGGTCTAACGCAAACTCTAGCACGACAACTATCTTTAGTGTTAGAATTCTTCAAACAGCAAATACTTTAAGTTCTGCTACTTGCACATACACCTCTTCTGGTATATGCGCTGGGGCAATTGGTACGGGCATTTCAATTTTTACAACGGCATCCGTATCGGTTTCTGCTTCGGAATGCCTGGCGATTCGTTGCACAAACGCAGCCTATATTCGTATCCAACAACTCGCTAGTGCGACGATTCCCACTACAACAACAACTTCTTTTTTCGCAGCCATCTTGGCTCCTGATCTACTCGATTCCGTCTCTGGCATAGAAGATGATAAATACTATACAAAAGATTCCTTTGAAAAATGTAAAGAAGGTGTAACAAATATTTCACTCATTCAATCTTCTTTCACCAGTTCCGCATTTTCTGGTCTACGCGAAGTTTCTAACTGTAATAAACCAGCATCGGCCGTTCCTCAAACGGTTGATTCAACAACCGCTGCCGTCCTTCAAGGCAATGAATGTAAACTGGAAGAAGTGAATTTTATTGGATTTTAGTTAAAATGGTGGCAGTCGTTTGAAGATTCCTTCCGGAATCATACGAATGGCTGCCATGATAAACTGCCAAATCCAGTGTATATAGACTTCATCCTTTCCTTTAAGTCCCGCTTGGACGATTTTTTTGGCAGCCACCTTCGGCTGTAATGTGATCCAGGGCATCAAATTGTGTCCAGCTGACATTTTGGTAAAGACTGGGCCAAGCAATACGGTAGTTATGCGAATATTTTTTTTGTGCAAAAGATTTCTAAGCCCACTCAAGTAAGTGGTGAGTCCTGCTTTTGCGCTGCCATAGATATAATTGAGCTGCCTACCTCGAACCCCTGCCACGGAACTTATCACTACAATCTTTCCTGAACGAATCTCCTCCATCCGGATGGTTAATAAATTTAAAAAAGTCGCTATTCCAGTGAAATTGATCTGGATCGTTTTTGTAAATTCTTCAGGTTTGACTCGTGCTATCTTCTGGTCTTTATAATAACCAATGCAACAAAAAACAATATTTGGTAAAGGATCTAAAGAGAGAACGAAAGAAGTGAGACCATCTGTTTCTGTTATATCAAGTAAATGTGTTTGGATTTTGATGTCTTGTTTTGTTGTTCGAAGCAAATCGGAATGGATTTGAGATAGTAAATCTTTGTTTTGGCCAGTCAGTATCAAATCAAAATTTTTGGATGAAAGTTCTTCTGCTATCTCCCGGCCAATATCGGAAGTGGCTCCAAGAATGAGGGCACAGTTTTTATTGTCCGTATTTTTCATTTGTAATGATAATAGTGATTGAGTGCCGATTCCACTCGTCCTAATGTAAAATCGATTTCAGCTAAAAAGCATCTTGGTTCATGAGTAAAACTTTTATCTACATTCTCTAGGTATTTCGACATTTTAGAATATGCTAATTCTAATTTATTTTCTTTTTTTGCATTTTTTGCATCATCATACAATTGAAATAAATCCTTTGCATCCATTCTTATTTAGATTGAATTATAATTTAAAAAAAAGAGAAATCAAGCGGAATCAGAAATTGCCTAAAGGAATTCTCTATATAAAAAAGGGATAGAGTTTTAAAAACTGGGTGGGGATTAAAATTAAGTTAAGCAATGAGTTGAAATGTAGAAGGCTCTACTCCCGAATCCTCTTTTTGATTCTTTCGGGAGTAGATTTTTTTAGAAGGTTTGATCTTTGTTGGTTTTCCTGAAAAGAGAATTCGGGATGCAACCTTTACAAAAACCACTTGGTTCAGTTCTTGTTTTTTGTTCTTTTTCATAGAACTGAGACTGCAACTGAGCATTGCCTTTTCAAGTAAAAATATTTATCCTAAAATTTGATTCCATTCGTCCAGGTATGGTTTGGCGACAGCAAAAAGTTCTGCTTCATCTCCTATGATAGAAATGGATTCAATTTTGTCACCCTGAGCGATCGAATTGACTACTTTCTGATCCGCGTCCGAAACGACTGCACCAAAGACAGTGTGTTTTCCATCCAACCAAGGAGTGGGGACGTGGGTGATAAAAAATTGACTTCCGTTCGTTCCTGGTCCGGCATTCGCCATGGAAAGGATTCCTGGTTTGTTGTGCTTGAGACTAGAATCAAATTCGTCTCGGAATTTGTATCCTGGGCCACCCGTCCCTGTTCCTAAAGGACAACCGCCTTGGATCATAAAATCGGCAATCACTCGATGGAACTTCAGACCGTCGTAAAATTTCCTTTTGGCGAGATTTATAAAATTTGCCACTGTGTTTGGAGTTTTATCTTCAAAAAATTCAATATGAATATCGCCGCGACTTGTTTTGATAACTGCTTTTAATTTTCCCATATGATTCTCTATATCAGAGGTCGAAATGTGATTGGCAAGTCCAAAAAAATCCAGAGCCACAAAGTTACCGGGAAATTAGAAATTCGGAAATATTGACAAATAAAAAGGAAACCTGTGGCTATGGTAATTTGACTACGTGTGCTATACTTAACCATCGTGAGTTGTTTTTGAAGGCCGATTTAAGAAAGCAGATGCGATCAAGGAACTTTCAACTTTCCGAACCAAAAACGGGTTCTTTTTTTAACTTCACCGATGATCTATTTAAAAATCAGTCTTCTGCTTTTGCAGATCCATCTTCAAATCATATTTTATGGAACCCAACGGAATCTCCCATCCATTTTTTTTGTGACGACCGAATTGTAAGTTTACCAAAATCATCCTTTTGTACAATCACAGCACTCAATTTTATAAAACTCCAAGAAAAAGAACAACCTCTCACTTGCATATCATTCAATAGAGAATTTTATTGTTTGAGAGATCATGATCATGAGGTTTCATGTAATGGAATTCTATTTTATGGAGCACAGTCCTTTCCAATCCTCCAATTGAATAAAGAGGAAGATGATGCGTTTCGCAAATTATCAGATCTATTTTTGAAAGAATTTGTTTTGAAAGATCCTATGCAGGGTGAAATGCTCGTAAGTTTATTAAAAGTAATGATCATCCTACTAACGAGAATAGGGAAAAGTCGAATTCAAAAAATAAATGGAAGTTACCAGGAAATTGAAACCATTCGCCAATTTAACCTTCTTGTTGATGCAAATTTTAGGAAAAAGAAATCCGTTCAAGAGTATGCATTTTTGATCGGAGTAAATCCTAAAAAACTATCAGAAGTATTTCGAATCGCAAAACTAAATCCTCCACTTGTAACCATTCACAATCGTATCATTTTAGAAGCAAAACGATTGTTACTCTTTTCACTCAAATCAATCACTGAAATTTCCGATGATTTGGGTTTTGAAGATATTAGCCAATTCACTAAATTATTTAAAAAATATACCAATGAATCTCCTTCTCAATTCAGAGTTGGAAGTGGGCTTCATTCAGAATCGAACAAACAGCAATCCAATAAAGGTAAATTTCTTGAATCTCCAACTTCAAACTCAAACTAACTTAAATTCAATTCGCACAGTTTTAGATCAGCTCTCTGAAGTTGAATACAAAAAATCACTTCGTGTTTTAGAAAATAAATCCATATCTCAGCATGTTAGGCATGTCCTCGAGTTTTACCAAGAGCTTGTCTTGGGTTCCAAAAAAGGAGAAATCAATTACGATGCAAGAAATCGGTCCCTTCGTGTTGAGTCAGACATTCATTTTGCAAAAGAGTTTCTAAATTTACTTACTTTGGAAATGGCGGAAATCTTGGAAGATAAAGAAATAAAACTTCAAGTAAGCTCACCTATTCCAAATTCAATGATTGATTTGCAAACCTCTCTCTTTAGAGAGATTTCTTACTGCAATGAGCATACAGTACACCATCTAGCAATTTTAAAGATAGGTATACTGAATGAATTCTCCCATATAAAGTTGGAAGAAGGATTTGGAGTAGCTAATGCTACACTTCATTATGAAAGAGATCTTGCAAAAACTTAGAAAAAGTTAGGATTATGTTAGCAATTAAAGAATGGTTTATGATGCAAATTGACCCTGGAGTCTCTAAAAAAATTGAGACAATCGGTATTGATGAATCTGTAAAAAATATTACACTCCAGCTATCGACAGGTGAGTTCAAATCTATTACTGAATTTTTAAAAGATGGGCCACTACTTTTGGTTTTTATTCGTGGAACATGGTGTCCTTTTTGCAATATCCATCTCAAAAATTTGAACCTCTGGGTAGAAAGTTTAAAAAATAAGACAGGAACCGTAATCGTCGTTTCTAGTGAGAAATTGATAACCATTAAGCGATGGTTAAGTTACAATCATGTTGGATTTATTTTTGCTGCAGATCCAAGTTACGAACTTATTGATCATTTTGGTGTGCGGATCCGACCCAATCAATTTTCACAGGCAGCGACTTTTTTGGTTGATACAAACCAGTCGATTCGTCTCGTTTACAAGGGAAAAAGGAACGCAGCAGTCTTTGAAATTATGCAAGAAGCTTTAGATTCGGTATGAATTTTTTGGATTGTAAGATTCTAGAAATCGGTCAGAATTTTGAGAATCAATTTATGGAGCCATTGTTTCTATGAAATCATTGATTATTTTATCACTCATTTTTTTTGTTCTCTCAGAACTTTCAACAGAACCCCAAGGGAATCAATATAAAAGCAAAAAATCGGCAAAAAAACAATCTCTTTCTAAGGTATCAGTTTCAGAAAAATCAAATACACGAAAGCAAAAAGAACGGATACAAAATCCTCTAATTGATTTCAATGAATTTCAGAAAATTGTAAACCAATCATCTTCGGAAAGGGAATCCCATCGGCTGGTAGAGAAAGAATTTTTAAAACTTATGGAAGAACCTGGAAACATTCTTTTAGATGCGAGAAGCGAGGTTAGATACCAGTTGCTTCATATTAAGGGTGCGAAGAATCTTCCCTTCACAGAGTTTACAGAAAAAAGTTTAGCAGAAGTTATACCAGAAAAAACTACTAATATACTAATCTATTGTAATAATAATTTTGAGGGGAGTCCAGATGCTTTCGCAGCCAAAGCACCTGCAGCCTCGCTCAATCTCTCGACATACACTTCGTTAAAGGCTTATGGATACAAGAACATCTATGAGTTGGGTCCTTTGTTGGATGTCAAAGCGACAATTCTTCCGCTAGAGGGAAAAAATATTTCAAATGAGGAATTTACGGATCCATGATTAAGATTGCCTACTTCCTATTTGGAAATCCCAAATTCCATTCACTAGAGCATAGACTTTTCAATACAATAGCTCTCGTAAATGGAACCTTAAATATCGTCGGAGTATTTGGTGTTGTTTATTTAGAAAATTTCAAAGTTCTGCTTGCTTTGAATCTAATCTCAGGCCTCACCATGCTTTTTATGTACTATTTATCTCGCGTAAAAAGTATATACTTTATTTTGTATTGGCCATTCAATCTGACGATTTTGATTTATCTATCAGCAATGTGGTTTTATAATGGGGGTTCTCTCGGGGGGAATCACTACTATTTTATTCCAGCACTTGTTATAGCCTTAATTTTATTAAAAAATCATAATATATATTTAATTTATTCAGTCTATTTGTTCTTTTCGGTAGCACTTTTTTACTTGGAATACAATCACAAAGACTGGGTGGTCGGATACGCCAATGAGATGGATCGATACATGGATGTTGGGGGAAATTATGTTTTCGTTCAGATTCTAACTGGTATCTTAATCTTCATACTTTCGCGCAATTTAAATATTGAACGAAAAAAGTCCGAAACTCTTCTTTTAAATATTCTTCCCAAATCTATTGCTGATGAGTTAAAGCAGAATGATTCTGTATCTCCCAAAAGATTTGAAGAAACTTCTGTACTTTTTTGTGACATGGCATCCTTTACTAAAATTGCGGAGGCTATGGATCCGGAAACATTGGTTGGTGAATTGGATCGAGTATTCAAAAAATTTGATGAAATTTGTATCGAATACCGTATGGAAAAAATTAAAACGATCGGTGATGCCTACATGGCTGTTGGAGGGATACCTATCGAGAATAAAACACATGCAATCGATTCTGTGTTATGCGGACTAGGTTTTCAAGCTTATATGAATGAACAAAGAGAGATTCATAACCTCCATGGCAAGGAGTTTTGGCAAATCCGTCTTGGAATCCATGTGGGACCTTTGGTTGCAGGTGTGGTAGGAAATAACAAATTTGCCTATGACGTTTGGGGAGACACAGTTAATACAGCAAGTCGGCTAGAAAGTTCAGGTGTTGTGGGAGAGGTAAATATATCTCAAGATACCTATGACTTGGTTAAGGACATTTTTTTGTGTGAGTCTCGAGGTCTGATATCAGCTAAAAACAAAGGAGACATTCCTATGTATTTGGTGAAAGGATTTCTTCCCGAGTATGCCGATCCAATCAATAGTCTCAGACCCAACCAACAATTCAAACGAATGTATGCTGCAGAACTTTTATTTTAAATTTTCCTTTGTCGTGATCCTTTTTGTATTTTTTTGTGCGAAAAAAGACAATGAATCTTTGTTCTACCTCAAATACAATAAAGCAAAAACTTCCTTCGGGGATTTAGCATATGTTACGAATGATTGTCATTCAAAAAATAAATCTTTAGTATTTGTTCATGGGTCACCGGGTAACCATCGTGATTTTTTTGATTATCTTTCTGACTCAAAATTAAATGAAACATACTGCATCATCTTGGTTGACCGTTTGGGTTATGGTGATTCTGAAAAAACAAGTTCAGTAGCGGATATTTTCCAGCAATCGAATGCTATATCAGAAACTTTGGAATGGATTTACAAAACAGAAAATCTAAATCTAAATTCTAAAACCTATATTGGCCACTCTTACGGTGGACCGATTGCTTTGCTTCTTTTTGAGAGAGATAGAAGTAGTTCAAAATCTTGTATTCTACTCGCATCGCCTCTTCTTCCCCAATTTGAAGAGGTTCAATTTTACAATAAAATCTTGCAAAATCGATTTTTCCAATTTTTTGTATCTAAAGAAATCCAACATAGTAATGATGAAATGATAACCTTAAAATCCGATTTAGAAAAATTGAATTTCAAATTGAAATCCGCATCTGAGCAAATGACTGGAAAAATCATTTTAGTTCATGGCGATGGAGATTGGCTTGTACCTATCTCTCATACTACAGAATGGAATCCAAAAAGTGAAAATCTATTTTTGAGAAAAATTATCCTAGAAGGCGAAAATCATTTTATACCTTGGACTCAAAAAGAAAAAATAAAGGAAATTATTAAAGAGAGTTACGAATGAAGTATTACAATATGTATCTATACCAAACTGCACGAGTCTTAGCTATCGTGATCTTGGGACAAACTTTGTTTTTTAAATACTCAGGAGCAGACGAATCTGTATTTATATTCCAAACTTTAGGTATGGAACCTTGGGGAAGATATTTAACCGCAGTATTTGAGTCGATTGCAATTGTACTTATTGTATTTCCCAAATATGTCTGGCTTGGTGCTGGTATAGCCATCAATTTGATGTTTGGCGCCATTTTATCGCATTTTGTTTTTTTGGGAATCGTCGTTCAGGATGATGGTGGCCTTCTTTTTGGTTTAGCCTTCCTTGTACTACTCGCTTCTTTATATTTGGTTTATTGTGATTTTTTAAAAATTCCTTTTATAGAGAGAAGGTCTAGTGCAAGGTAGCTTTTGATCTAGTTTAAAATTAGGAAAATGAATCCATTGATTTCTCGGCTTTAGAAAAAGACTTTTTATAAGTAAGATGGTTTTTTATAATCTCTATCAAACGGAGATAGGGAAATAATGGAGCTCCTTCCAAATAGTTTTCATGACCAATTTCGTACAATTCCTTCCATTGGCGAAATAAGATTCGATAGCTTTCCCAAATTTTAAAGTTTGGGTCATACAAATTTGTAGATTCACTGGTTGCTCCGTTCAATTCAATGATCTTAAACTTTTTGCCTATTTTGAGATCGATATCCGAAGTGAATCGAATATCAAATCTGCCAAAATAGATCCCTTCTGTTTTAGCCATGATTTTATTTATTTTCAGGCTAAGTTCTTTAGTAATTAGGTCACTTCCATCAGTAAAAAGACAGCCCAATACATGGTTACCAATCTCTCCGATAGAAATGGATTCGTTGGCTTTTACTATTTCGGATAGTCGATTTTGATTGTTCCGAAAATGGGTGTTGCTTTGGAACTTGAATCTCGGATGTGATTGTATGAGAGTTTTTACTGTGGAAAAACCATCGCCAGTAATTTTAGGAAAGGTTTTTTTTGTGATCGAAAAAATTCTTCCCAGGGAATCCTTTGGATTTCGAATATAAAACAAACCAATTTCGGAACCTGGAATAAATTCTTGGAGAATCCACTCGAAGTTGTTTCTTTTTACAATTCTTAATACTTCATCGATTGAGTGTACTTTTTGTACGGCAAATCCTCGTTCGCCTTTATCTGGTTTTAGAACAAAAGGAAATTTAACTTTCTTTTTTAAAATAAAATCTTTAATTTTTTTATCTAGATGGATTTCTTCGGGATTGATAAGAATCCATTTTGCAATTTGTTCTTCAGGGAGTAACCTGAGAATTTCAGATTTAGATTCACCTGCGATTCCCGACGCAATGATGGCGGGATTGACAGTTGTTATATAACGAATCCCGCGAAATCGAATGGATAGATAAATTAGATATGGGACGAGTGGAAGATAGAAGATAAAACTCGGCCAAAATTCTAACCTAGGAATCTTTTGAATTCCAATCCAAAATTGGTTTCGTTTTTCTTTTGAACCTAACCAACTTAAACCTCGGATCAATAAATAGAAAGATAAAATGGAGATCGATACGGAAAGGATCGGATTTAGAGATTGGAACGTATTTAAAATTTTTTCATGCAAAATTGAGCTCAGATAAACTACAATCAAGGTCCAAATCGAGACTGCAATAAAACTGATAAAAAAGAAAGAAAGAAAAGGTATTTTTAAAAATCCGCTCAGTAGGTAGATGGGTAGTCGAGTACCCGGAAAAAATCGAGATAGAAAAATGGCAAAATTGGAATGGTATTTTATCTTCTGTATTGTATCGGTCGTTTCCCATCTCTGGATCAATTTTTGAATTTTATTAAAACGGAGTAGACCATTACGAGATAAAATACCCAATCCGTATAGGCCGAGATCACCTAAAAATATTCCAAGTGATATAACAAGGTAGATTTCCCAAAAAGATCCTCTGTTTTGTGAAAATAGAATTCCACCCGTTATGCAAGTCAGATCTTCGGAGGCTAAAGTTGCAAAGAAGAGTGAGATAAGTAGGGAAGTATTCAATATAAGTAACTTTTTCCTTTCAATTGAATTTTATCCATTCGAAATTAATTTCTTTTCTTCTGATTGGAAAACAATATCATCGGATGAGAATGCCTAAAGTACTCGTTATTCTAATCCATCCAAAATTTGAAACTTCAAAGGCCAATCAAATACTTTGGGATGCAATTCCGGAAAGCAAAGAGATTACAAAACACGATCTCTATGAGACTTATCCTGATTTTTTTATCGATATCAAAAAGGAACAATCTCTCCTCTTGGACCATGATTACGTTATGTTTCAACACCCATTTTATTGGTACAGCTGTCCCCCTCTCATGAAACAATGGATTGATGACGTATTAGAAGAGGGTTGGGCTTATGGAAAGACTGGAAACCAGTTGGTTGGTAAGACTTGGATCCAATGTATCACAACTGGTGGCCAAGATACTGCATATAGTAAAGAAGGTTTCCATAAACATACAGTGAATGATTTTCTTTTGCCTTTTCGTAGAACAGCGGAACTCTGTGGGATGATTTATAGGGATCCTTTTTTGGTCCAAGGTACGTTTCAGTTAGGAGAAAAGCAGTTGGCTGAATTTTCTAATTCCTTTCGTAAATTTATTTTTTCAATTTTGGAATCAAGTCATGCATGATGCAAATTTTTTTATCCAATGTTTAGTCTATCTCACAAGTGCCATTGTTGTTGTTCCTATCGTTAGTCGTCTCGGACTTGGTTCCGTATTGGGTTATCTCTTGGCAGGAATTGTGATTGGTCCCTTCTCCTTTGGATTTGTAGGAACCGAAGGCAAGGATTTATTGCATTTTGCCGAATTTGGCGTGGTAATGATGTTATTTGTGATTGGCCTAGAATTGGAACTAGACCTTCTCTGGCGGTTGAAGTTTTGGTTACTTGGTTTGGGTGGTCTTCAAATACTCATAACAACCGTTTTTGTTGCGGTTATTTCTTATTTATTCCAGTATTCTAGTTCTGCCTCTATTGCAATGGGATTAATATTGTCTCTATCTTCTACTGCAATCGTCTTACAGACATTAAAAGAGAAAGGTTTGATGAAATCACTTTCTGGTCAGGCATCTTTTTCTGTGTTGTTATTTCAAGATATCGCTGTAATCCCTATACTTGCGATCTTTCCATTACTTTCGGAGGGAAGCTCTGTAGGCGGGGGAGACCATTCTTCTCTGATATCTGAATTCCCTGGATTTGTCCAAGGCCTGATCGTTCTTGGAGTGATTGTTTCAATTATTGGAATAGGAAGATATGGATTGGGGCCTCTTTTTCGCTTTTTGGCAAAAACGGGCAATCGAGAAATTTTTACTGGTGCAAGTTTACTTTTAGTAATCGCAATATCTTTGTTAATGGGTGCGATTGGACTTTCAGCCGCCTTAGGGACATTTCTTGCAGGAGTGGTACTTGCAAGTAGCGAATTTAGACATGAATTGGAGAGTAATATCGAACCGTTTAAAGGGTTGCTACTAGGTCTCTTTTTTCTAAGTGTTGGTGCATCTATGGATGTGTCATTGGTCTTTCAGGATCCAATCCAATTATTTTCGTATGTTTTTGGAATCGTTCTGTTAAAAGCTTTGGTTCTTTTTGGTTTAGGTATCCTGTTTAAAATTCCATTAGATCAAAATTTATACTTTGCAATTGCAGTTTCCCAAGTGGGTGAATTTTCGTTCGTTCTATTCGGTTATGCGGAAAATCTTCACATTCTTCCTGCAAACCTTGTAAATCTAATGGTCGCATCCGTTGCAATGAGTATGGCATTCACCCCCATTCTTCTTTTGATCTATGAAAAACTAATTCTGCCAAGATTTGAAAAATCGAGTTTCGATGTTGGTTCTTCTGAAATTCACAATGATAAAAATCCAGTGATCATTTGCGGATTTGGCAAATTTGGAAATATGTTAGGGCGTTTCCTTTGTGTAAATGGAATAGGAATTACTATTTTAGATCACGATGCGGATCGAATCCAGATGTTATCTCGATTTGGTTTTAAGGTCTACTTCGGTGATGCGACTCGAACCGAACTTTTGGTATCAGCAGGAATTGAATCGGCTAAAATAGTTGTGTGTGCGCTGGACAGTATCGAAAAAAACAAACAACTCGTAGAGTCTGTCAAACATAATTTTCCGCATGTAAAGATCATGGTGAGGGCGGGAGATCGAGAAGAGGCCTATGAACTGCTGGAAGCCGGTGCAGATCAAATCTACCGTGAGACTCGGGAGACAGCAATAAAGCTTGGTAAAGACCTACTGATCAATCTTGGAATAAGGGCATACCAAGCTAAAAGAGCCGAGGATGTATTCTTGAAACATGATGACGATACATTCCTAGAACTTTTTGGCTATAGAAAAGATAACATAACGTACGTAAGTTTAGCAAAAAAACGAAATGCGGAATTGGAAAGACTTATGGTAGTCGATACAGAAGAAAATAAAATAAGTTTAGAAAATTCTTGGAGTGATTTAGAACGGTAGGAAAAGATGCCAACTTTTATGCGTTGGCATCATAGGATTTTCTATCGACCTTTAAATTCTGCTTCTACTACTCCTCTTTTAGATCCCGTTATATTCAATACTTTGGATCCTAAGAATCGGAAACTAGAATCTTTTTTATACATAAGTTCCTCAGCAAACATCGATTCTTTTCCTGGATATGTTAATTCCCATTCTGAACCGTTTATATCTGTTTTGCGATCATTCACTTGTTTTACAGATGTATACTCGATCAGATCATTTTTGAAATTGATTGCATCTTCTAGCGCAAGCCCCTTGAATCGAAAGATTACCGTATTTTGTTCTGTTAGTTTAAACCACTCATCCTTAATTTGTTTTCCAGCCTTGTCCGATGCAAGTTTTGCCCAATCTTTTGTTGCTTGTTCTCGGGAAACTTCTTGAGTAATATCAGCGCCACGACCTTCGAGTGATCCCGAACCAAAAATTTTTCCATCGCCCCATAGTTGAATAATACGGTAGGGACCTGTCGCAGCAGAACTTAAAAAATCAGTCTTTTTTCCGCCAGGAAGAACAACAGGTTTTTGGTCTGTTGTGACAACTTTTCCGATAATAAGAACTTCAGCTCCAGACTCTTGTGCGAGGCTGAGTAGTGGACTACCTTCTTCTACAGAATTCATATCAAGTTTTGCTAATGCTGGATTTTTTTTGAGTAGGGCAGTTAATTGTGAGCTATCCACAACCTTGTTTCCTTTAGCGCGGAGTCTTTCAATCATTTCTGCTTCCGCAATATTCGTTGCAGATCCGATCGGATAAGACTTTCCGTTGATTGTGGATTGAATCAGAACAGCAATCCGAGGATTCCCAACATCATCGAGTAATGCATCTACTGCAGTAGAAAGTTTGGTTGCTTCCACTTCGCAACGCACGTTGAGCCGGATCATATCTTGGGTATCCAGCTTCCATTTTTCCTCACTTAGGATATCGTATTTTTTTACAAAAGAGTCCGTTTTGCCATACAGTTTGGAGCCGAGTGATTGTCCATCTGAGACACCTGATTTTTCTGTAATTTGTTCCCCTACAAGTTTTCGAATCGCATTGAGTTTTGCATCTTTGAGAGCTTTGTTCCGTGCAAGTGCTAAGTCACCTTGGTAAATCGGTGCCTCACCCATGGCAGTCACTACATTCTCTGGAACTCCTGGTACTTTTTCTGCTTTGAGAGAGCTGCCACAATTGGCGGTAAACAATAGGAAAAACCCGAGAAAGGTTAGGGAAAAGTATCGATTTGTCATGTAAGAGCATTTCTCCTTGAAGATTTGATATATTATAGAAATGTATACTTACATGACCAAATACTTTTTTAGGTTTTCTTTAATCTTTCTTGCCCTTGCCTGCCAAGGAAATACGGTTCCACAGTTCCGTGTCCACCCATCCAATTCAAAAATTACAGCATCGCAGGATACATTCTATGAAAAGATTCTGCCGGGACTGAGTGGCAAAAAATTGATGTTGGCAACGAATCCCTCTGGAATCGGAACAAATCCCACAAAGATCAGCCAGATGTTGGAAAAATACAATATCAAATTGGAACATCTGATCGGTCTTGAGCATGGGTTCTTGGGTTTGGAAGAAGATTTTAGCCAAACGCCTGTTACCATGGATTCAACCTTCCAAAGACCTTTGTATCATATTTACAAGATTAAGGATTCTGAGCTCAGAGACCTTTTGATAGAAGTCGACGTCGTTGTTTTTGATGTACAAGATGTCGGTATGCGCTGTTATACGTACTTGAGCGTACTCAAACGACTTATGGATGGTCTGAAGGGATTAAAAACAAAACTGATTGTTTTAGATCATATCCATACTGCTATGCACCTACCGCCTCTTGGTGAAAAAATGAGTTCTAAAAATATCAATTTTGCAGGAGAATTTCCATCCCTTTTAATTACAGGTATGACAATGGGTGAAGCTGCCAAATACTATAACAAAGAGTATGCGAAAGGATCAGTTCAACTCGAAGTTGTGCCAGTTTTGGGATACAAACGTGGCGTATACTTTGAAGAGACAGGAATACCTTGGACAACACCATCTCCGAATCTGCCCATGGTTGATTCTGCGAGGAACTATCTTTCCTTGGTATTATTAGAAGGAGTGAATGTTTCCGTCGGTCGCGGAACCCAAGCTCCTTTTGTTTACTTCGGGGCAACTTGGATGAACAATCCCGAAGAATTGGCTGAGCGACTTTCCCAACTTGATAAACAAGCATATTATTTCACAACAGTATACTTCAAACCTCTTTATGGACCTTATAAGGGTAAGATTTGTACTGGCCTTCGGATGAATTTAGTTCGCCCCGAGTATGACCCGATTTTGCTTGCCTATGAACTCATAAAAGGACTTAAAGAAACGTATCCAAATGATTTTAAGTGGAATAAAGGGAATACCAACCATTGGGTAGACCAACTCTGGGGAAATGATAACTTTCGTAAGTCGATCGACGCAGGGATTTCTTACCAAGAATTTCGCAAAGGTTTTGAACCTGTTGAGCTTGAAGAAAAGAAAAAAATTGCACCATACTTGATGTATTGAAATGAATTACTTTCGAAATTTATTTCTAAATCGAATTTGGTTATTTTGTTTTATCTCAGGTGTCTGCATCAGTTCCGTTTTTGGATCTGACCGTGAGCCAATACTGATTCCTAAAAATAAAGTCCCCAAACTTTTAAAATCTGTGGCATATGCTACAATTCGTTCAACCTTACTTCATAACTACCAGTTCCGTGAAGCGAGATTCGTTTCACCTATGGACTGCCCTCATAAGTTTCCTAGTTTACCAGGTTTTTTTGGATGTCATTTATTGGAATTTCCAGAAATCTCGGATTCCCTCTCTACCACTGCTTCGACAATGGATTCGCAATTCGCAGATGGTGAGATAGAAATGCAAGAATTACAAGATAGCTTTTCTGAGGCCAAATCAAAATCCCCATTTATGAATGGCCGAGTGGCAAGAGTTAGTCGTGGAGAAAAGGAAATTTTAGCATTTTATTCAACAAATGACTATATTTCGCATTATAAATTCCAAGACCAAATTGTGATTTTTAAATGGAAACAGGATTCTAAAAAACTATTACTTAGCTCTTTGATTTTTGTTAAACTTGGACTTGATAACTTTCCCGAAACTGTTTACGAGTACAATTTTTAAAATGATAAAGTTGTGTGGTTACGTTCGGATGATGGATCATAAAAACCTGAATCCAGTTTTGTACAATTGGGTATATGCAGAATACCAGGATGCAACGAATACTCAGATTGAAAGACGCTCCTCTAATTCTTTAAATGAATGGATTGGCAAAAAGATTCGGCTTTCTACGAACGATGAGATTCGATGTATGGAATGTTCCAAAAAAACAAAGAAATCGTTTAACCAAGGTTATTGTTTTGTTTGTTTTTCTCGTTTGGCAAAAAATGATCTTTGTATTATGAAACCAGAGACTTGCCACCACCACAAAGGAACGTGTCGCGAGCCAATTTGGGGTGAGGAACATTGTTTTAAAAAACATACTGTTTATTTCGCCAATTCAAGTGGGATAAAAGTTGGTATCACAAAAGAAAATCCTATATCAAATCGATGGGTAGACCAAGGAGCGAGTTTTGGTATCGGGGTATTAGAAGTTGGCTCAAGGCGAGACGCAGGAATCATCGAGTCGTATCTTTCGAAATTTCTTCCAGACAAAACCTCCTGGCAAAAGATGGTTTCAGCAGATCCGATTCCTCTCGATTTAAAAAAAGAGAAGGATAAATTTGTTAGGCATTTAGAAACTCAAAATTTTGTTTACGAAGAAAATCCAAAAGGGTCAGTCCAATGGACAATTTTACAAAATGCGGAACCCGTAAGTATCCATTACCCAATAACAAGATATCCTTCCAAAATCAAATCTTTAAAACTGACTAATGAAAGCCCTATCCATGATACATTGGTAGGTATCAAAGGGCAATATCTATTGTTTGATTCAGGTGTGATCAACATACGAAGTTTAGGTGGGTTATACTGTGAGTTATCCATCGACTGAAATCGAACTTCGTGGTGGCTTTCTTTCAAAAATTCTCTATGAAAATGAGATTTTTTATCTTGTTAGCAAACCAGCTGGTCTACCAGTACATGAAACGAAAGATCCAAAAAGACCAGATTTAACTCGTCTGATCAGTGAACATTTGAAAACTCCAGTGTTAAGATGTGTCAATCGATTGGATTTGGGGACAAGCGGAATTGTAATGCTTGGGAAACCCCAAGCCAATAATCAATTATTGGATGTTATACTTTCTTTCGCAAAAAAATCATATTTATTTTTAGCAAAAGGGATTCCCGATTGGGATCAAACTCGATTTGAGTGTTTTTTAAAAGATGGAAATAAAAAATGTTCCATTGTTCGTAGTGGTGGAAAAAAAGCAATAACGGACTTTCGAGTTTTAAAGAAAGGAGATGGGATTTATTTGGGACAAGCGGATTTAGTTACAGGAAGACGCCACCAAATTAGAATTAGTTTAAGTGCACTTGGATTCCCAATTTTAGGGGATATTGTTTATGGAGATCTCGATTCAAAGGAAGAACGAATGTTCTTACATGCTTGTAGTTTTCAGTTTGAGTGGAATTCTACCTTAATCAAAATTACCGACCCATTGCCTAGTCTATTTGACCGTCGACTCATACGGAAAGCAAAAATATGAATTCAGTGTATGAGAAATATTTAATCGAGAAAAGGTTTCAAAAGCGAATCAGTGTGTTTTCACGATTGCTTTCCATCTCGTATGTCAGTATATATTTATATTTACTTTTTACTTCTGGATATATGGCAAATCCGCTCATTGTTCTGATCAACTACCTTGCAATTTATACGACTGCTTCTGGTCTTATTCTCTTTAAATATTTCGAAATTCCAGAGATTTTACTGAACGTTAAAAAAATAGATGTTCGGGGAACCTTTTTAGATTTATCGAGAGACCATCAAGAATTGGTTTGGGCAAATCTCAGTAACCCTCCTAACTTGCCCGAAAAGGTAAGTCGAGAATGGATACTCAATACCTTAAAATTGGATGACCGCTTCAATTGGAAACGTATCGGAAAGATATATTTCATAAAATATCTTTTGTTATTTCTATTAACAACCGGTTATCTACTCACCGTTTACTTCGAGACTGGCTTCCAGTAGAAGGCAATTTTCCTTGTCGGTGTTAGGAGTTTTTAAATTCTATCCTTATGGCATTAAACTGTGGTATCGTAGGACTTCCAAATGTGGGTAAGTCGACAATTTTTAACGCTCTGACAAAGGCAGGAGCCCAAGCTGCAAACTATCCGTTTTGTACAATCGAACCCAATACTGGTGTAGTCGAAGTTCCAGATGAAAGACTAAGTCGCCTAAGCGAAATCTACAAACCCAAACGTACTGTACCAACTATGATTGAATTTGTTGATATTGCAGGACTTGTGAAAGGTGCAAGCCAGGGGGAGGGTTTGGGAAATCAGTTTTTATCCCATATTCGAGAGGTGGATGCAATCTGCCATGTGGTAAGAGCATTTGAGGATGAAAATATAACACATGTTCACGGTAAAGTTGATCCAATCGAAGATATAACAGTCATCAACTATGAATTGATATTGGCCGATTTAGATAGTCTAGAGAAGCAACAACAGAGAGTCTCCAAAACTGCAAAAACTGGAAATAAAGAAGCACAGGAAATACTGTCTGTTATGGATAAAATCTTGGATGCTCTTAAAAAAGGATTCCGTGCGTCCACTGTAACGCTAACTGATGAAGAAGTAAAAATTGCCAAAAAGTTTAATTTAATTACCATCAAACCAGTACTATATGTAGCAAATATTTTAGATTCCGATGTTAAAAATGCAAACAATGTACATGTTCAAAAAATTAAAGAGTTTGCTCAAAAAGAAAATGCGCCTGTTGTAGTTTTATGCGGTCGTTTTGAGGAAGAAATCTCAGGATTGGAGAAGGACGACCAGTTGGCATTTCTAGAAGAAATCGGAGAGAAGGAATCGGGACTATCTCGGATGATCCGAGCATCTTACAAACTTCTCGGACTTGTTACTTTTTTTACTGCTGGCGTTGAAGAAGTTCGTGCATGGACTACAAAACAAGGAAGTTCTGGGCCAGTAGCTGCTTCGGTAATCCATTCTGACTTTGAAAAAGGATATATACGAGCAGAAGTTATGCGGTATGAAGATCTTCACAGGACCAACGATCCCGTTAAAGTTAAAGATGAAGGCAAATTAAAAATCGAAGGTAAGGAATATATAGTCCAGGATGGAGATGTGATTTATTTCCGTGTGAATGCTTAAAAAAAGAACCCGACATAAGTCGGGTTTTAAAATCGAATCGTTTGGAAAAGAAAGTGGCTTCTTACTAGATTAAGGCACCTCTTCGTCTAATATGTATCTTCCCGATTTCGATTTATTGCAAATCTCCCAAAAAAAACTAAGATTTTAACAAAAAGTGAAAATTCGCTCGAATTTCGTCCCCAGCCAAGATACGAATTTCTGGCGCAAAATCCATTTGAATTGGTGTATCAAACATGGATCGGAGATCTAGCCTTTCCAAGGTTTCTAAAGCAATCCCATCCGAGACTAGCTCCGCGGATAGGCCTTTGTGCGGGTTCACTTTCAGTGAAAGAAACAATCCTTCCGTAGATTCGGAAAAAACAAATTGTATATCGAGCCCGTTTTGGCTTCGGTGGAGGGTGAATCCCTTTCTCAGGGGTCCCGAGTCCCGGGTTAGGAGGGGAGTCGGAAAAACGTCCAGGTTTTCAAGATCGCTTGTAACCACTTTCAAACGATCTTCTAACACTTGCAATAGGACCTGGACTGCTCCCGATGGCTTTGGTAGGACCTGGTCCAAGAGATTTTTTACTTCTGTTGGAGAAAGTTCGGGGCCTGTCGCCATCAGGTATTCTGCTTCTTTGAGTTTTATCTTTTGCATAAAATCACTTGGATCAAATGG
Source organism: Leptospira sp. (assembly GCA_027533185.1). GTDB lineage: Bacteria > Spirochaetota > Leptospiria > Leptospirales > Leptospiraceae > Leptospira_A. The sequence continues at coordinate 156,200 of JAPZTS010000014.1, forward strand.
TTTCATTAGTATATTGCCAATTCCTAAGACTTTATTTCATTTCCGACGAATTTTTTTAGTTTTTCCTTCGCTCGATTTGCCCGAGCGAGAACGGTTCCTAGCGGTTCTTTTAAAATTTCTGCAATTTCTTTGAATTTATAACCTTTTGTGCGTAATATGAGGATTTCTCGACTCGGTTCGTCTAATCCCTCGAGTAGATCATAAAACTCTTGTTTCTCCTCTATTTCAAAATAGATTTCATCATGACCAGGTCTTTCGTCCAAGATATCAATGCTTAGATCTAAAGGAAGACCTTCCCGAAAATCTTTCCGTCGAAGAGAGCGGGTTTTTGACATGCTAACATTCTTTGCAATTTCATTTAAATAGATTATAAAAGCTCCTAGATGGTCTCCTTGGAATTTGCGTAAGAGCTGGTAATTGTTTTCTGTAATCTTTAAATAGACGAGTTGGGCTGTATCATTGACTTCCGAATTGGGAACAAATCTCGCACAGGTCCCCGAAATCAATCTATGAAATTTAGAAACAAATCTTGTCCAGGCAGGTCCATTTCCCACCAAACACAAATCGATCATTTCGCGTATCGTTTCAGGCATACTATTGTCCTGATTGAATTATAGAACAAGTATCAGACAATTCAGTGGTTCTACCTGAAAAATGGTGAGAGCGTAAGACATTTCTTTTCACAAAATTCCATTGTTGGACAGCTTTTGGATTCGAATTGGCAATAGGCATAGAAAGGAACCTTTCATAATCCGAAAAATATCCATAAAATAACAACAATCTTTGGTTAGCATCCTTCTTTACTGCCTCTAAGCAAGATTCAAAATCCTTCAGCTTTTTTTTGTCTTGATTGGAAATTTCACCTTCTTCCAAAAAGGAATAGATATTTGACTTATAGTACTTGTGCAAAAAGGAATTCTCCTCATCAAGACTTTTGGCTAAAACAGGATTTTGATTGGAATATAAATACATTTGTAATTTAGCTAAATTGTGATTTCGCATATCTTCTGTTATCTTTTTTATCGAAAGCAGTTTTTGAGATAGAGAACTTTCAGAATACAAAACTCGTATCAATTGATTTGAAAATTGTCTTTCTGTTTCCAAAAACAACAAGTCATTTTTATAAAAATTAGAATATCTATAAACAGTTCGTTTCCAAATTTCAAAGCTGTCATTAAGGATAGAGTGTTCTGGTAGTTCAACAGTCGGAATCTTTTCGTAGATAGGCAGAAAACTGAGATCATAAATCTTCTGTTTTGTGGATTTCTCCAAACCTCCCCTTAGGGATTCGGGAACTTCAGAGCAATGTTTTAGGACAAATACGGAATCGAATGGAGAAAGCAAATACAAGATTTGGGCTGCGTCTTTTATTTCGGAGGCAGGGCATTTTTTTGCATAAAATTCGTATTCCTCTTTTGTCGTTCCATCATCTAAAATCCGAGGCCAAGATTCACCAGATTGGTATGCCTCCGATTTGTATTTCGGTTTTAGTTCAAATTCTTCCAAGTCTTGTACATAGGTTTTCTTTTGGAAGAGGCCATCGGCAAGTAAGACGTTCGAGAGGAAAAATAGGAATATCGTCTGTCTCATCTTCCAACTCGATTCTTAAAATTTAAGTAGAGAACATCCTCGTTTTCCGAACTTTGAAAGATCTCTTCCAAAAGTTCTCGTCTTTGTGTTGCATCTAAAATGGGATGTTCCTCTTCCAAAAAACGAAGCACAGATTTTTGGAAATTTGGGCTCTGGATTCCTCGAATCCTCAGTCGCAAGGGGTCTATTGTATCGTTTTGTTTATAAACTTCTTTCGATTTGGTCCGTTCTTGGACTTTTGTATTTTTTGATTCAAAATCGATTTCCTCTCCCATTTTGGAATCAATGGGTTTGTTCTTCTCAAATAGAAGTAATAGGATACCAAATAAAAAGACTACAAGATATACTATTCCTTGCGGAACAATCGATGATTCTTTTTTTGAACGAGATTGGAAGTGTACTAGGCTAATCGCTGTTAATATGTACAAACTGTCTTTTTGATAAAAGTCCTTCTTTATCTGATACAATATTTTATTTGGATTTGAAACCTTTTTGTATTTGTTCCAAAAAAGAACTCCAACTTCCTTTGCAACGGAAGAATGAACAGGATTCAAAAAACCGATAACATCTCCACAGCCTGCCTTAAAAAAAGATTCTGCCAAAGAGACAGAAAATGAATTTCCGGAAGCCGATTCACAACTATTTAAAAAAACAATTTTTAAATTCGAAAAATTCCGCTTATACAAACTTTCAGAACTTATTTTATTATTTGTGACCAGTGGAATTCCTAAACTATCAGAGTGACCAACATAGTGAATGTAGGCGGAGCGAGTTACTTCTTCAATAAATCTAAGTTCAGTTATCATAGCATCTTTCAGAACCTTAACTTCAAATTTATTTTCCAACACTTGTTTTACCGTTTGGACTTCTTCTTTTACGGAAGATTCAATTGATGGGTCAAATGAGTTTGATACGAGTAAAAATTTTTTAAGTTTGTTATCTGGTTTATGTAGTAATTGAGTCTCTGAACGAATTCCTCGAATGAAATTTTTCCTTTCAAATAAAAACTTTCCATCAGCTTTTAAGATTTCGAAGGGTAGGTTCGCATAAATTGAATCTGTATAAATATAAACGGGTTCCTTGTGTGAGATATCTTTTAATGGTGAGTTATTCTCACCAAATAATAATTGTTCAAATGTATTAGATTTAGTATGGATTTTTTCTAAAAATTCATTCCTATTGGGTGTATTATTTAGGACTCGGAAGAGAAGAGAATTCCAATCCTTCCAAAAATCATACATTAGCTTATCACTAAATGGTGATACAATTTCAGAAGAGTTTTTCTCTTTTTCTTTTTCCCAAAAAACTTGGCCAGTTTGTTTTTCACTGGATTTTTGAATCACTCGAATGATCATTTTACTCCGAAAAAGACTTTAGGAGGAATTCCATCTTTTCTAACAAAAACTCTACTTCTTCTTCCGTAGTATAATAACCTGTGGATATACGAACGCACCTAAGAGCCTCTTCTTCCGTAAACCCCATCCGAAGTAAAGAGGCGCTTGCTTCTCTCGCTCTTGATTTGCAAGAGCTCCCAGTCGAAATCAATATCCCACTCTCTTCCAAACCCAATAGAAAAAAATCGACGTTCGAGATTGGAAGTTTCACAAAACTTGTATTCGGTAGTCTGGGAGAGTTTTTTGCAATAATTTCGCAATCTAAGTTCTCAAGACTAGTTTCAATCCTACTTCGATAGCGAAGTAATCGTTTGTTTTTTTCTTCCAGTTTATCGAGTTGGTAGTGCAATGCTTGTCCTAAGGAAAGAATGGAAGTTACGTTCTCTGTGCCTGCTCTATGACCATTTTCTTGATTTCCCCCACCAAACAGATGCACCGATTTTCCAAGATTTGAAATATAGGTAACAGATGTCCCTAGTCCTCCACCTATTTTATGACCAGAAAAACTAAATCCATCCAATTGCGAAAAAGGCACTGGGATTTTTCCAACTGCTTGCATGAGATCACTTAGGACAATTGTTTTAAACTCTTTTGCTAAACTTGAGATCTGTTCTATCGGCTGAATCACTCCCGTTTCATTGCCTGCATAGAGGCAAATGACTGGTAAAGCCTCTTTTTTTAGTTTGTGTTCTAGATCTGCGAGATCGATGAGCCCCGATTTATCCGTTTGTAAGACAATTTTCTGAATTCCTTTATCGTCTAACGCATCGTACATACTAGAGTGTTCGAATGGACTAACGTAAGCTGCGCTAAACTGCGGGAAGTTTTTTCTAAGTGCTTCTACAAGAAGGTAGTTGGCTTCTGTTCCTGTTGAAGAAAATACAAAATCTGATTCGGACTTTGTAGTTAGTTCGGCAATTTGTTTTCTAACTTTTTCTATTTTTCCTTGGTTTCGAAGAGAGTAACGAGTGCTACCAGATGGATTGTAGTATTCGGAAAGATAGTCTTCCAGATTTAGCTTTAGAATCTCAGCTATTGGTGGATGTGTTGCGTTGTAGTCGAAGTAGTAAACTTTATTCTGAGAATGGGATTTCATCTGCTTCTTCAAATCGGCCAAGTTTACGGAGAATTGTACGTGTTGTCTTCTGAAAATCTTTCAAGATCCCTTCTTTTGTACCACCTACACTTCGTTCGTCGATATTTCTAAGTTTTGGTTTCAATTTATCAACAAGACTGAGGCTCCTTGTATAATCCTTCATGCCTACGTAACTTTGGATTTCACGGAGTTTACATTCAAATTCATGGACAAGCAACAAGGGAAGATTTAAATCTTCATCTTCTTTTGCAAGTTCGATACGAGAAGCTTCATTGAATTCTATGGCTGCTTTCTTAAAATAAATTGGGTTTTCCTTCCCTAGCATCAAATACAACTCACCCCTTCTGTATTTAAACTTGAGGTATTCTCTCTCGTTTGAACCCACAAAATAAAGGATCCGTTCATAGATATCATCCATCTCCTTAGGGGAAAAGGATTTCATTCCTGTCAGTAAAATCTGTCTTTGCAAAGATTCTAAGTAATCATTTGCTGACACTTCCTCATATTCGCCCCGTTTGATGGCAGAAAGAACAATGATTCTTGTTTGGAGTTCTGATAGGCCGCTCGGAATAGAAAAACTTTCTTTTAGCTTATTCAAAACATAATTCTCGGACTCTAGCATATGAGTTTTGTAGGCTAAAAGGATTTCACTCGGTCGGCAACTTGCCCAGGCAACAGATTCGATTTTTTTAGGGGCGATCAGGGCAGGTCCTGAAAATCGCAAGGCTCTTTTGTAATAATCTAATGCAGTGAGTACGGCTTCAATATGGGAATTCCAGTAGTCTCTCGGATTTGGACCAAGTAAGATTTCTCCTTGAGGAGCCATCCGTAAAAACAGCGGAGAACCCCATTCCGTAGCCTTTTCCCTCCAAGACAGTTCTAAAAAATGATCTTCCACATGCTCTTTTGTCCTAAAGTAAAGGCAGGACTTTTCCATAAGGAGTAGGTCCAAAGGCAGGGAGACATTTTTTGGGTTTTCTTCTGAACTAAAGAATTGGGTAATCTTCTTAATAAAATCGGAATCGCCTGACTTTCTCCCTTCAAGAATCGCATCACCTTTGGCAATCAGTTGGTTTGCGATCCTAGGATTGGGGCTTCCATACAGGGAATTGTAAGCTAAAGTCAGTCTGGCTAAGATTGTGTCTTTGTTTTGGAGAATCCACGGGAAAGTGATTGCCCAGACAAAGAGAACAGCCAATATGTATTTTAAGTTTTCACGGAAGATCTGGTTCAAGCTTTGCCCTGTACCGGAACTTTGCCGGATTCACCTGATGTTTCAAGCAATTAAACAGTATTTTCCCACAAGAGTTTTTCTATTCCTACTTTTGGCAACCTTAAACGGATCCATTGCGCAAACGAAACCCACAACCGATACAGAAACAAAAAGCCTTTGTGGGGAAAAGAGCGGCGAAATTCCGCCCGAGTTTTACCTCTCCAAAGCCATTCGGATCCAGGTAGAAGGATTTACTGCAAGCCAACAAAGACGATCGGAAGAGGCAAAAGATGCGTATTTACGATCAAAAGAGTTAGTTGAAACCTACCATCTTTGTTTACAGACACTGGGGAAGGGCCCAACAAAATTCAGCGCTGAACTACAAAGCCTGAATTATCTAGAGTTAGGCGATTTAACCCAAGCCTTTGATTGGTCCGAAGTAGCAAAATCCAAAACAAATCCGACTCCGAGAGATTTGATCCTACTCCAGACAAGGATTCGGATTCGACAAGGCCAATTGAAACTTGCAGCGGAACATCTTGAATCTGAATTGGCTCGGTTTCCGAATGATTTTGATTTTTTATATTTACTTGGTAGCCTATACACGGAGCAAAAGATTTGGAATCGATCCTTACTTTATTATACAGCACTTTCGTTTGCAATCCAAAGAAGAGATACAAATTCTAAATACAAAAACTTGGTAAACCGAACGTTAGGTGAACTAAATTATAAATTAGATTTTCCTAAAATTTCAATTAAACATTATGAGGAGTATACAAGTGCCGCTCCCAATGATATGGAGGTTCTATTTCGGATTGCTCAGATCTATTTTGTTTTAGGAGACTTTGGAAAATGTAGAACCTATTTGGAAGAAATACGCCGGAGAAATCCACGTGATATTGATGCCTCGCATATGTTACTTGAGGTGTCCTTCGTATCAAATCGAAGTTTGGCTCGAACTTATTTGGAAGTATTAAGGAGAGAAAATAAAATTCCGAAAGAGGGAATAATAAAAATCTTGGACAGACATCTAAGTTTTGAGCGTAAGGGTTTAAAGGAAGAAGTAATAAATTTTATTCAAAAGAACCCGCAAAGGTTAAGTCCTAAACTTGTGTTACTTGAGCTTACCTCAAAGGAAAACAAGGAAGAGTTTTTAGCGAACACAAAAGAAGCTGGTAGATATGCTTATGAATACCGACAGTATTTAGTCGCAAAAAAACTACTTTTGGATGCACTTTTATTAATTCAAGACGATCCTAAGTATCTCACAGAAGTTAGTGCTATATGGGAGCAGATTTCATTTTGTGAAGAGATGATGGCGAAACCTAATCATGCAATATTGGCTCAAAAGTTGGCAATAGATTCTCAAACAGACCCGCAAAAGAAAGATAAAAATTTCTTTCGGCTGAGTTACCTCTATGTTCTTCCGAAAATTCATAGGGAAAAAGACTCTATCGAAATACTCAATTCTCTGATTTCTAAATCAGTAAATCCATCATATCTTTATTTAAGAGGTCTTGCATACTATCAGATTGAACAATATAAGGAAAGTTATTCTGATTTTAATCAAGCGGTAGGTCTTGAACCAAATAACGCAAATTATATTTTTTACAGAGCAATGGCGAGTGACAAATTAAAAAACTTCGAAGCGGCAGAAAAAGATCTGAATGAAACAATTCGCCTCAATCCAAGCGCAGGTAATGCGATGAACTATCTGGGCTATATGTACGCAGAAAAAAATATGAAACCGGAGGAAGCCCTGTCCCTTTTAAATTCGGCAATTCAAATTGAACCGGACAACGCAGCGTTTCAAGATAGTATTGGATGGGTTCAGTTTCGGAAAAAAAATCTAGATGAGAGCCTTTTGCATTTGAATTTTGCAGCCTCGCTTGCTATAGAAAGGGATATCGAAGATCCCGTCATCTATGACCATTTAGGTGATGTTTATATCGCAAAAAAAGATCCTGTAAATGCTTTGGTATTCTTTAATATGGCACTAGAAAAAACCAAGTCGGAAGATAAAAAACTCATTGAAGCAAAAATAAAAAAATTAAAACAGGAAATTTCTAAATGAAAATCCTAAGAATTACTTATATCTTTCTAATATTTTATTCAATCCAATGCAATTCGACCGAAACCATTGAGGATGTTGATTTTATTGGAAAAGATAACAAAACCTATAAGACAGCCAAAGACCCAGGTTCCAAAAAGATAATCTCTGAAATCGTAAAAACAGCACCAGAGTTTCAAAGTTTTAAATCTGATTTTTCGATGAAGATTCAAACCTTTGTTCCAAAGCCTGACACTGTATATCTGGATGGAAAAGTCTTTTATTCAAACGAAGGAAAACTTGTGAAAATCCAACTTATGGATACCTTCTTTGGACTTATTTTTACAGAGCTCATTTCAAACCCAACGCAGATACAAATCAAATCATCCAGTTCCAAAGATATTTCCAATTTTCCGATGGGTGATTTGATCATACAAGATCCGAACACCAAAAAAAATATCGCAATTCCTTTCCCTGTAATCTATCAATATTTAACGGGAAGTTATATCGATGAAATTCAGAATCCAAAATCTAAATTTTTGATTTCAGAATCTCGGGTCCTTTTAGAAAAGCCAGATGGCATTTACGAATATTTTTTCCAAAATGGAAGTATGGAAAGATTGGAATTAAGCAGTGTTAAACGAGGTTTGAAGGCGATAGCGCTTGTGAAAAATTCAACCTCCAGTTTTTTCCCACCTAAAGAGATAATAACGAAGGTAATCAGTTTAGATACAGAAAAGGAAAATGTTCTAATCCAAATCCAAATGAAAAAAACTACAAAACTGGAACCTGGGATTAATACCTTCCGATTCTGATGAATTTGTTACGTTGGATCTTATTTAGCTTTTTAATTTGCATTTATTCTGATATTCTTCCCGATCGGACTCCAGAGCCGATAGAAGTAGAAGTAAACCTTCCCGTTTCAGAACTGTATCGTTTCAAAACCGAGTCTGGAACAGGATACCGTTTCCCGAATACCTATAAGATATGGGTGGCAGGAGATGTAATGTTCAATTGGGGAGTCCGCGATTCTATGAAGGCGGAAGATCCGTTGTTTGCGTTTCGTAGTTTTTCATTTTTTTTGCAAAATTTCGACTATCGAATGTTAAACCTTGAGACGCCCATTCTCAAAAAAACTCCAAACGCCGATTCAATTAAATCTTATGTATTTTACGGTGAAAGAAATGATTTAAATCTACTCAAATTTCTGGGGATTGATGCTGTATTTCTAGGGAATAATCACACCATGGATTTCGGTGAAGAGGGTTTAAAGGATACCTTAGATCTCTTAGATGAATTTAAAATCAGCCATTCAGGTGCTGGTTTAAATCAAGCAGAATCCCTTAAGCCGATAGTGATTCCAAAGGATGGTGTTGAGTATCGTGTTTTTTCCTTCTCCGATACTGGAGAAACACGATTGTTTTCGAGCTTAAAAACACCAGGAGCAGCATACTTTCGAGTTGGCACAGCCGAAAAACTCATCCAAAAATCAAAATCCAACCAAACAAATATTCTATCCGTGCATTGGGGAGTTGAATACAGCCCGTATCCGACAGAAGAACAACGGAAAGCTGCAAAGTATTTGGTCGGCGCGGGTTATAAGGTAATTCTTGGCCACCACCCGCACGTCCCCCAAGGTATTGAGGTTTTTTCCAATGGGGTTGTTATTTACTCGCTTGGAAATTTTTTATTTGGAAGTAAAAATCAATATTTAAAACACAACATAACAGCTGTATTACACTTCGCGAAAGAAAAATTGATAGCGGTAGAAGTGATACCGGTTTTCGGGAAACACCAATCAGGGGACGGGCTTCATTATTTTTATCCATTGGGTCCGAATGAGGCTGAGAATTTTTTGAAAGAATACGCAGTCCTATGTAAACAACTGGGGACGAATCTGATTGTATCGGGTGGAAGGGGTTATGTTTTTTTGGAGGAAGATCCAAATGCAAGGCTGAATCCATAATGCAACCATGCGAGACTTAATCCGATAAGAAACATAGGAAAACTGATCTCAAGAAGATTGGTTCGAAAAATCGAAAAGAGTTGGATAAAAAAACCAGAGGCAAGAAAAAATGCTGATGTTTTTAAGATCCATCCAGATTCATACAACCAAAAATAAACCGATACTACCACCGCATAGGCAAACAGGCAAAACCACTTAAGCTGGGAAGTTGATTTCAAATACTCAAGTGATGCAGTCATCTCTTCTGGACCTTTGGCATCAAGTAGGTTAAGAATTAGAATATTTTCAATCAGGTCGGCGAATCCTCCAACAACAAGGACCAAGATCATACCCATAAAAATTTTAAGAAATATTGTACGAACCTTCCTTCCCGCATAATGTCCAGTATACGTTAAGAATGCCATATAACAGAGAATAAATCCAAAATCAAAATAATGCAAGGTGCGATACTCATTGGTCAAATGAAAGTATTCGATAGTGTCAGGTAGGCCAATAATATCCTGGACTTGTTTGGGCGTTTCGGACATTTCCAGTGCGAGAAGGGGAGATTCAAAACCAGAATGGGTGTCCAAAACGGCTTCTCTCGGGGTAATCTGGTAGAGAAAAAGAGCATAAAGTCCTAAGAATATGCCGAGCCCTAGCCCCCAAATTTCTGGAAAATTTGACTTTTCACCCATAAATCCGCCGAATCTCCATGGAAATGGAACCAAGCCTTGGCTCCAAGAAGAAATTCCATTGACCGATGCCCCCTCTCCCAAAACCCTAGTGGAAACTATTAAATTCTTCTACTGGCAAGTTGTTTCTATGCCAGTATACCCATAGGAGAAATATGAGAAACTACGAAATCACGAGCATTCTTCGTGAAGGAAACGTAGAGGAGACCAAGTCTGCAGTAAAAGACCTCCTTTCCAAATATTCTTTCACGATTCAAAACGAAGAAGATTGGGGATCCAAAAAACTTTGGCATCCAATTGGCCAAGATGAGAACGGCCATTTTATATTATTCAAATGTACTGGCAATCCAACAGACGTTTCTAAAGTGGAACACGAGTTCAAACTAAATGTAAACGTTCTTAAGGCTCTTGTGATCAAGGCTAATGGCTAACGATCTAAACAGAATTCTACTTATTGGAAGAATGACCCGTGATCCGGAATTTAAGTCGGTTAACGGAAGTTCTGTGGTTAACTTTTCTGTTGCCAACAACAGAACCTATATGTCGGGTGGGGATAAAAAAGAGGAAACTCATTATTTTGACTGTGTGGCATGGGGAAAACTTGCGGACATTCTGAAACAATATGCTGGAAAAGGCAAACAAGTAGCAATTGAAGGTAGATTACAGCAACAGTCTTGGGAGACTCCTGAGGGCAAAAAAGCCTCAAAGATTCGCATCTATGTAGAATCTGCGCAACTTCTAGGTGGAAGTGGTGGTAGTTCTTCCAACGAACGATCTGAGAGTAACAGTGGTTATGATTCTGGCATGAGCGGTGGTTATGATGACTACCCAGCTGGAGACGATGATATTCCTTTTTGATAGGTAAACTTATGAGTGAAATGACAAACGACGATACAAGAATGGATTCCCGAGACAGTTTAGACGGGATGGATGACGACGAAAAAGGTGGTTTCCGTGGAAAAGACGGAGAAGGCAAATTCGGTCGTAAAAATGCAAAGTATAAAAAGAAGGTTTGTAAGTTTTGTGCAGACAAAGCCTTACTTGCAGGTCTAGATTACAAACGAGTTGATATCTTAGAGCGTTTTGTAACCAACCGAGGAAAAATCATTCCTAGGAGAATTACAGGAACTTGTGCAAAACACCAAAGAGTGTTAGCAAGAGAGATTAGAAAATCTCGTTCTATCGGATTACTTCCTTTTAAAGTTCTGTAGGAGACCACCAAATGAAAGTTATTTTACAAAAAGATGTTCTGAATCTTGGTGATGCCGGCGATGTAAAAGAAGTAGCAGATGGTTATGCGAGGAATTTTCTAATCCCTCGCCGATTTGCAGTTCGGGCAAATGACGGAAACACAAAAGCAGCTATCCACCAAAAAAAATTGGCCGATCTCAAAAGAGAGAAGCGTGTAAAGGTAATGAAGGACCTTGCGACTTCTATAGATGGAAAAACTTATGAGATCAAGGTTAAAGTTGGAGAGAACGACAAACTATTTGGATCTGTAACCACAAGTGATATTGCTCTTGCTATCAAAAAGTCAGGCATTGAGCTTGATAAACGTAAGATAGATCTTGGGGAACCTTTGAAGAACCTAGGTGAATTTAAATTGAAGGTTCGTTTGGCGGAAGGTGTAACTCCAAATATTATTGTTAAAGTCGTCGGCGAAGCTTAAAACTCGTCCTCGTTTTTTCGATGAATTCTAACCCCCTCCAGGAGATAGAGTCTGAGAAGAACTTAATCGGTTACTTACTCATGAGAGGGGTGGCCGGGCAAGAAGACCTTGGTCTAAGCCCGGAAGACTTTTATTTAGATTCCCACAGAAGAATTTTTGAAGCTATGGATGATCTGATTCAGGAAGGAATTTCCTTGGATTTGGTCACCGTTACAAATCAGATGCGCGAAAAACGGTTGTTCCGTGATGAAACTCGCGATCTAGAATACATCACTTCCCTTTACAAGGATAGCGTTCCCTTCCAGCCACTGGATTATTACATCAAACGAGTCAAACGAATTTCGGATCGGCGCAAATACGTTGAGGCACTAAACCAAGCAATCGACAAAGTAAAGATTGAACCAGGTGAAAACGATTCAGTCTTTAGTTTGGTGGAACAATCCCTTATGGATATCTCAAGACAGGAGAGATCTAAGGGTTTACGAAAAGTTAAAGACGATGCAAATTCACTAATAGAATACATCCAAAAAGTAGTTGCGAATAGCCAAGCAGGTGGTTCTGGAATCAACGGGCTTAAAACACATTTTACAGGCCTTGACCAAGCTACGACAGGATTAAAATCTCACGAGCTAATGATTCTTGCAGCAAGACCTGGAAATGGTAAAACAACATTTGCATTGAATATTGCTGCAAATGCCGCTCTAAAAGAGAAAAAGACAGTTGTTATATTCTCACTCGAAATGAGTCGACTAGAACTTCTTTTAAAGCTGATAAGTGCCGATGCACGTATTGATTCGTATGCCTTGAAGGCGGGAACTTTAACTCCTGCCCAAATGAGTACTCTACGAGATTCCATTGCCAATATAACATCTGCAAGTTTGTACATCGATGACTCTGGGTATCTGACGATCCAAGAATTTTCAGCAAGGTTACGACAGCTTCGAACAACAGAGGAGGTAGGTCTTGTAATTGTTGACTACCTTCAGCTTATGAATGACCCGAAAGCTGCTATGGGTGGGAGACAACAAGAAGTTGCGAACATTTCGAGGGGATTGAAGCAGATGGCAAGAGAAGTGGGCTGTCCCGTAATCGCCCTCTCTCAGATGAATAGGTCTATTGAGTCAAGAACGAAAGACCAAAGACCTCAGCTTTCCGACTTGCGAGAGTCAGGTGCCATTGAGCAAGATGCTGATATTGTCTGTTTTATTTACAGGGAGGAAATGGTGAAACCTCCTGAAGAGCTAGACCCTAACAAAAGGGGTATGGCTGAAATCATCATCGCAAAAAACAGAGCAGGGGCGACAGTGGATTTTCCTTTGATGTTTAATCCGAAGATCAGTCGCTTTGATAATGTTCCAATATAGAGGATAATCGTGAATAACTGGGTAAAAGAAGAGTTTAAAAATAGAATTGCGGCAGAGTCCGTATCGGATGAGTTAGTTGGGAAGTCATTATTTTTAGCAGGATGGGCATTTCGATTTAGAGACCAAGGTGGTGTGATTTTTATCGATCTTAGGGATAGATCTGGTATCCTCCAAGTTGTTGCACGAAAAGAAATCCTTGGAGATGTATTTTCAAAAGCAGAAAAAGTCCGTTCCGAGTATGTAATTGCGGTCAAAGGTAAATTGGCGAACCGAGATCCCGAATCAGTAAATCCAAAAATGAAGACGGGAAAATATGAACTAATTATTGAAGAAATGGAGATATTAAATCCATCCAAAACTCCACCTTTTACGTTGGATGAGTTTGATCCATCTGGAGAAGAGGTTCGGCTTACATATCGCTATTTGGATATGCGACGCGAAGAGTTGAAAAATCGCCTTGTGCTTAGGCACAAGCTAACATTTGCTTTAAGAGAATATTTAGACTCAAAGGGCTTTTTAGAAATCGAAACTCCTATTTTGAACAAGTCAACCCCAGAAGGTGCAAGAGATTTTCTTGTTCCCTCTCGCCTCAACCAAGGTGAGTTTTATGCCCTTCCTCAATCTCCCCAACTTTTTAAACAGATTCTAATGGTTGGTGGAATGGAAAAATACTTTCAGATCGTAAAATGTTTTCGTGACGAAGACTTACGTGCTGATAGGCAACCTGAGTTTACTCAATTAGATATGGAGTTCTCATTTGTTAGTGAAGAAGACATCCGTCGTGAAATTGAAGCTATGTGGAAGTTTGCCTTAAAGAAGGTATTCAATTTAGAACTATCCAGTTCCTTTCCGACAATGCCATATCAAGTTGCGATGGAAGAATACGGCAGTGACAAACCCGACATTCGTTTTGGTATGAAACTCGTAAATGTTTCAGACTTAGTTAAAGATTGTGATTTTCAAGTTTTTACTGGTGCTATCTCATCTGGCGGAGTTGTGAAGGCAATTGCAGTCCCTGGTGGTTCCGCCATCAGCCGAAAGGAAATTGAGGAACTCACACAGTGGGTGAGTCGAGATTTCCGAGCTAAAGGCCTTGCTTACATGAAACACGGTGCAAATGGTTTGGAATCAACAATTACCAAACGATTCACCCCTGAAACCCTGGAAAAAATATCAAAAGCTGTTGGTTCGAAAGAGGGAGATATGGTCTTCTTTGGTGCCGACTCCTCAAAAATCGTCAATGCATCCCTAGGCGCATTGCGACTCAAATTATCTGAAAAGTATGATCCGCCTAAGGTAGATTATAGTTTCCATTGGGTGATTGACTTTCCAATGTTTGAAGTTGACGAAACAACAAAATCTTGGACTTTTTTACACCATCCATTTACTTCACCAAAAGAAGAAGATTGGCAAAAGTTAAAAGATTGGAAAGCGGGAAAGGAAGTTGATCTGTCAACTATAGGTGCAAAGGCTTACGATTTAGTTTTAAATGGAACGGAGATTGGTGGCGGCAGTATCCGTATTCACAATTCTGAAATTCAAAAGTTAGTTCTCGAAGCGATTGGAATCAAAGAAGAAGAAGCGAAGTCAAAGTTTGGATTTTTGCTAGAAGCTCTCGAGTTTGGCGCTCCTCCACACGGGGGAATAGCTTTTGGTGTGGATAGAATCATGATGATACTCACCCAAGGAACCTCGATACGAGATGTGATTGCATTCCCTAAAACTCAGAAGGGAACCTGTCTTCTAAGTGAGGCACCTGGAGTGGTGGAAAACAAACAATTGGAAGAGTTAAAATTAAGAGTGGTAACCATTTAAATCTAATGGATGAAAGTTTTACATTCGTAGACGAGTCACTGTATCAAACAGTCTGTGGGATAAGCGACAGCAAAATTCCGATGTGGGAAAGTCGTTTTCATGTAAAACTGATTCCACGAGGAAAGTCCCTTATTGTTCAAGGTTCTGCGGAACAGGTACGAGTCGCCCTAGAAACATTTGCTAAGGTCGAAGAAAATTATAAAAAACGCCCAGACAAAACCGATTTTTCCTTTTTTGATATTGAATACCTCATAAATCATATGAAAGAACCTAACTTGGGTTGGCCGACTCCTGGTTCCTCTGATTTTGAGTCCAAAGAAGTTTCCTGGTCCCCCAAAGAGAAGATATTCGTAACGTTTAAAGGCAAACCGATTTTTCCTAGAACCGAAAATCAAGAAAACTATATTGAGAGCCTAAAAAAAAACTTTATAACAATTGCAATGGGTCCCGCGGGAACCGGAAAAACATTTCTATCTATAGCGACTGCTTGTCGAATGATGCAGACTGGCGAAGTGGATCGACTGATTTTAACAAGACCTGCAGTTGAAGCTGGTGAGAACCTTGGATTTTTACCTGGAGACCTTACCCAAAAAGTGAATCCGTATCTCAGACCCATTTATGATGCCTTACATGAATGTATCGGTTTTGAGAAAACGACGGAATACCTACAGGTAGGAAAGATCGAAATTGCTCCGATAGCTTTTATGCGCGGTCGAACTCTGGCGCATTCTTTCATTATTTTGGATGAAGCACAAAATTGTACTCTACCACAGCTTAAGATGTTTCTCACTCGATTTGGAAAAAATTCAAAAATGGCAATTTCGGGAGATGCAACTCAGATCGATTTGGCCCACGGGAAGAGTGGTCTTGAAAAGACTGTGCATACTTTACGTGGATTGAAAGGGATTGACACAATTTTTTTCGGAAGAGAAGATATAACACGCCACCCTATCGTCGAATCCATAGTAAGACGATTCGAGGAAAATGAGAGCTTGTTTCAGAAAAAAGTATGAAAGATATAGTCGAATCGTCTATGGCCCAACTTACTGACTTTCTAACGAGAGTTAGACCTGTTTCTGTTGTTCGCAATATTCAGATGATACTTGTGGTGGTAACTTTGTTATTCGTTACCTACAATTTAGCTGTGCCTTTTTTTGGACAAACTAAGGTAAATACGGATCTGGATGGAGAGTTTTCTGAAGGAAAAATTGCTCCTGAAACAATCCAGTCTGTTAAAGAATTTTCTTACAACGATTTTGAAAAGACTGAATTGGAAAAACAAAAAGCTGAAGCACAGGTGCCTTTCCATTTTGATAAGGATTATAGTGTCCTTTCTTCAGGGATTGATGTAAACCTTTCCGAAGACATTGATACGCTTAAACAATTAGTTAGCGAAGGTAAGGCGACACCAGGGACAATTCGGGATCGTATACCAAGGTGGCGAAACCGAACGACAGAGGAACTTCAATCCATTCTGGATTACCAAAAGAAAGAGAAACTAAAAACATTTATACAACAATATACGAACCTGATATTTTCTAAATACTGCATCGTAAAAGAAGAACTGCCATTCGAGAAACAATTGGACAAAGCTGGAGCGCGGATACGGAATCTTGGAACCCAAGAAAAGGTCATTGTAATTGAAGGAAGTTTAGTAATACCTCGGTCGCAAATCTATAAAGAAGGTCCGGTTCTTTCCACTTTACAAAAGTTGGCTCTCGAAAAATTGCCGAACGTTTCGGAGACACTCTTGAAGGCAGTATCTCGAATCGGGCTGTATTATATTTATTCCTATCCAGCTTGTACTTTTAATGCGGAGGAAACCGAAGCAGACAAAAATAGAGTATCGAGCTCCGTACCAACTCAGAAGAGCCGGATCCAAGCAAATGAGATCATTGTGCGTGCGGGAGAAGTGATCACTCCGAATGTAAAACTTCGTCTGGATATGATGAACCTTTATGCCACTCGCGCTAACCTCGCATCTATTATTTCCATATTCATATCTCAGGCTGTTTTTATAACAATTGTAGGTTTTTATTTAATCCGATATCGACCCAAAAGATTAAATGACCTTTCCAGCAATCTCATTATCTTTTTAACTCTTTGGATTGTAGTTTTCGTAATCTACTTCGTCTCAAAGATTTTTTATATTAACGAAAATGAATTTTCGAGTGTTTACTACTTTGGTTTGTTTGTTCCTATCGGAATGGTATGTTTGTTGTTAGGTTTCGTTTATGACGAACAGCTTGCAATTGCAATAGGTTTTTTCTTGTCCTTTGCTGTTTTTTTTGCATCTAGATATAGTCCTACTTCTTTTATGTTGGCCTTTACAGTATCTGTTGTTAGTTCTGTTTATGGAAGAAGACTGCTCAAGAGAATTGATTTTTTAAAAGCCGGTCTCCTTATAAGTTTTGTTCAAATACTTATATCCACTGCTGGATATCTTTTTGATGGCAGAGAGTTTTTTGGCAATTTCGAAGGAGGGTTTTATAATACCGTTATAAAATCCAATTTTTTTAAAGTTGTAATTGTCTGTTTTATAAATGGTTTTGTAAGTACTACGGCTGTTCAGTTTCTTCTTCCTATTTATGAATACATTTTTAACATTCCAACACGTTTTAAGTTAATTGAGCTTGCTGACACAGGGCATCCTCTCTTACAACAGTTACTGACAAAAGCTCCATCTACCTATACACATACATTTATGGTTGCTGCACTATCTGAAAGAGCTGCTCAAAATTTAGACTTAGATCGCTTACTTGTTCGTGTGGGTGTCTATTTTCATGACATTGGAAAGATTCCGAATGCAGGCTTTTTTGTCGAAAACCAACATTTGATTCCAAAACCTGAACATATCGATAAGGACAACCCCGCTCTTGCTGCAAAAACTGTAATCGATCACGTATTAGATGGTATTGAAATGGCCAAAAAAGCGAGATTGCCAAGGGAAATCATCAATTTTATTCCAGAACACCATGGAACTTCCACGATGGCTTTTTTCTACCACAAAGCACTACAAAATATTTCTGCCTCCGCACGGAAGAAGATCAATAAGAAAGATTTTCAATACCCAGGTCCGAAACCTCAGTCCAAAGAAACGGGCATTGTAATGATAGCGGATTCTTTAGAGGCGGCCTCTCGTTCCCTCGAAGAGGTATCTCCTGAAAGTTTGGATGAATTGATACGAAAAATAATAAACTCAAAGTTAGCTGAGAACCAACTGGATGAAAGTGGTCTAACTATTGGTGATTTGGAGATTATAAAGGCAAGTTTTAAAGAAGTTCTATTATCAAGTCTTCACCAAAGACCCAAATATCCGAAACCAGAAGAAACAAAAGCCCTTGAAGTAGAAGGTAAATCTAAATTCAAAAAATGAATTCTAATCTTCAAATTGGAATTCATTGGAATTCGGAGGTTGATTTTCCAGAGATTTCGATTCCAAAAGCTGAAAAGAATTTAGAAAAAGTTATTCAATTTATTTCACCTGATTTTTTGTTTGGGACAGAGGTCTCGATTCTCCTTACGAATGATGAACAAATGGAGCAGATAAATTTTGAAAGAAGAGGAAAGAAAAAAACAACTGATGTTTTATCCTTTCCTATCTTTAATCCTGAAGATCGATTGCCTTTTCAAATTTTAGGTGAGATTGTGATCTCTGTTGATCTTTGTCGTATCCAAGCAGAGGAAATCGGACATAGTATTTTAGACGAATTTTATCGTCTACTTGTACATGGAATATTGCACTTGTTTGGTTATGACCATGAATCGAATGAAGAGGATGCTATTTTGATGAGAAAGAAAGAAGATGATTGTTTGGAATTGATCTTTTCCTGATGGCAATTTGTCGTGAGAGGGGAGTAGTCGTTTATTCCCAAGATATCAATGAAACCGATCGTGTTATCAGTTTAGCAGGGGAACAGTTTCCCAGACAAAATTTTATTTTTAAAGGAATTCGAAAATCGAAAAGGAGGCCAATTGCAGCAACTGAACTTGGCTCTTATATAGAATTAGATTTTTACAATCAACCGAACAAAGACTGGAAATCAGTCAAGGAATTTCAGTTAATAAATCGCTTCGATACACTAAAAGGAAGTTATCCCACCTCAAACTTTATCGTCTATGCTTGTGAATTCATCCATTCCATATATCCTGAAGCAGAGTCGCATCCGTTTCTTTTCCAACTTTTATCGGGTAGTTTTGAGCATTCAGAAAAGTTAGGATTTCAATTTGAAATCCTACCCTTTTTAAAAATCAGAGCCTTAACTCATATGGGACACTTTCCCTCCGAATTCCACTGCCATAGTTGTGGAGAGGAAATTCTTAGCAAAATGAAGGCCTTTTTTTCTGTCGAATCACGGGAATTTTTGTGCGGAGATTGTCATAGCTTACAGAAAGATCATTTGCCACTATTGAAACTTTTTGCAACAATGTTAACTAGGAAATTTTCGAACATGGGACCAGTACCGCTCGCAGTATCGAGTCAATCAGATCAACTTTTGAACCAGTTGGTTCGTTCTATTTTGGGTCGTGAACTTAAGTCCTATTTTGAATTTTATAAATCCTTAGGAAAGATATGAATACTTTTACAAAGACATTACTTTTATCGATGACCATATCTTTGTTTTTTGCTCTATTCCAAATATTACTCAAACAAGAATCAATAATTCAAAAACAGTCTAAAATAAAAATAAATGAAGGGAAGATAAAATCAAATACTTCTTATACAAAAATTATAAGAGAAGAAAAAGAGAATATTCCAGATTTTATAGTAAGATTTAAAGATTTTAGTTTTTCAATTTGGGAAATATCTTATCCATTCCACCAAACAATAAAAGACAAAATTAAACAGAAAGAACAAAATGAAACAAGACCAAATTTTAGAATTTGGTCT
>JAPZTS010000025.1 GCA_027533185.1 Leptospira sp.
AACTCCGTCTAAATTTGGACTTCCACTTTTGAGTCTCGTAGTGTGGGCCATATTTATTTTTTTTGCATTTAAAGATTTGGAAGTTCATGACCAATTGTGGATTCCCTATAGATATGTGTCTTTTTTTTGGAGAACATTACATCTTGGACTATGGGTCCTTGGCGCAGTACTTTGGTCCATAATATGCATCCAATTGTTTTCAATCTATTTTAGTAAAAAATCAAACTTGGGTGATTATTTAATAGAAGCAAGCCTTCCTATATACCTACTGCACCATCCTTTATCCTTATCTTTTGCATTCTTTTTCTTCCAACGAGAGGAATCAATTGAACTTAAGATGATTTTACACCTGTTCTTTGTGGTTTTTTTCTGTTTTATTATATATGAAGGCCTGATCCGAAGATGGAATTTCCTGCGGATCCCTTTTGGCTTAAAACCCTTACGTTCTTGAGATAGCTTGTATAGCGGAAGACACAGCCGAATCCATGGACCCTGTATGAAGTGCAAGGTGTTCACCGGCAAAGAATACCCGTTCAAAAGGTTCTGCCCATATTTCCTTGATGCCGAAACTTCCAGGAGGAAATAACGATACAAAACCAGACTTTCCTGTTGTTTTTAAGAATGAATAAAACTGGAAGGGGGATTCATTCCACAATTCGAAACCATTCATTTCCTCCATCGATAGTTTTAGGAGTGAAGATTTTTGACTGAGTGACCCTTTTTCGAAAAGTCCAGCGCGATCTCCCGTGCTTAAAGATGTGACAGCTGTTATCTGAGATCCAGATGATTCATCTCCAATATAAAAAGTTTCGCCCGGAGTTTGGGTCACTCGGTAAAATTGACCTACACTGTCATTGGGTTTGCAGAAGATAAGATTTTTTGAAATTTTTCCTGTCTGCATTCTGAGTGCTGAATAGACTAAATCCTTTGGAAGAGTGGGAGTCCATTTGATTTCTAAAACGGCATGTGTAGGAAGAGAACAAATAAGAATATTCGCTTTGATTTGTTTTCCCGAACTTAAATCCACAATTACTTGTGTTTTTTGTTGAGAAACCTTGATCGCCATATCATTTAAAATAATTTCTTCACCTGACAAACGCTTTGTTAATCCCTCAATTAAACCGGAGGCTCCCCCGGCGATCACATATTTGGGTCTAAGAGCTGACTGTGGAGTAGATAGATCATCTAATACCGATTCACTGGAAATTTTATTTAAATCATCGCCCAAAAGACTTCGATAGACATCACTGATTGTCCGAATTTCATCTTCAGAGATACCCTGGTATCTGGCATAGGAAGCAAAATTAATTTTATCCAATCCTTGTTTTTGAGACGAATTAAGAGATTTGTGGAGTTCGATAACTTTGTTCAAGGTTTCTGCAGAAGCCGAAGAGATAGCAATCCCCGATTTGCCTTGCGGAGAGATTGAAAACTGATCAGAGTTCCGACTGTTTTTTAGTTCGAGACCTAATTGTTTGATAAGACTTTTGATATCCCCCTGACCCTCTCCGATCCATTCACCACCTAAGTCTTGCTTGATACCCAATTCAGAATTTTCATATGTAAAGATTCTTCCGCCAAGTCTCTCCCCGCGTTCTACTATGGTTACTTCGTAGCCAGTTGTCTTCAAAAGATAGGCACTGTACAATCCAGCCAGACCTCCTCCGAGTACTATGGCCTTTTTTTTTGCTACTTTTGCGCTGGAAGAGTCTGAGGCGGTCGAAGTTTGTCCGAATCCTGACTTTGGTATAGTGATTCCGCCAAAGACAGAGGAGAGAGCTAAGGTTTTTAGAAAATCTTTTCGTTTCATAGGTTCTTTCCCCTAAAATGTCAGGAGAAACAAAAAACGCTAGAAAAAATAAGGTACTTCGATCCAATGATTTTGTCTTTTTATGCGAAATTGGAGAATCTGTTTGAAGCGTTTAGTTTGCCCTATTTTTGTTTCTTGTTTCCTTCTACCTCTATCTTCCCTGTTCTCTGCTCCTCCCTTGGTTCTGAAAGAATCTATGGGTGGTGAGTCCATTTGGCAAAATTTACAAGTTTTAGAAGACCCAAACTTAAACTTTCCCATGGACGAGGTATTGAGTGGAGCAAAGGACTCGGCTTTCAAACAAGTCTCGTCTCCTAATTTTGGATTTTCCAAGTCCAGGTTTTGGTTCAAACTTGATGTTCAAAACCCTCGATCTGAAAAATTGGATTGGTTTTTAGAATACAATTTTCCGCTGATCGATGAGGTTGAGATTTACGGAAAAAATATTCCCAAATCAACCAAAACACTTCTTGGTGATAGTTTTCCATTTGATGAGAGGAATCGCGACTATCGAAATATCATTTTTCCACTCGAAGAAAATCCAAATTCTACTTCCACATATTATATTCGGCTTCAATCGGAATCCACGATCCCACTCAGTATCCAGGTGTATACAAACAAAGAGATGATTCAAAAGATGAATAAAGAACAGATCATTTTTGGGCTGTTTTACGGAATCATGTTTGTGATGGCAGCATACAATTTGTTCATTTATATTTTTACACGAGATAAAAGTTATCTTTTGTATGTATTTTTTATAAGCTCGATTTCCATGTTCCATTTTGTGAACAATGGTCTTGCCTTTCAATACCTTTGGCCAAATTGGGTCTGGTGGGCAAATTACTCATTGCCTTTTTTTATCTGTTTTTCTAGTTTTACTGGTCTTGTCTTTGCTACAAATTTCCTTTTTCTACGAAAAAATGCCGCAAAGTTATTTCAGTTTATGATGTATTTTGCATACTTCATGGGACTAGTTGGTGTATCTACTTTCTTTTTTTCCTATAGATTTGGAATGATTCTTTCCATAGGACTGACAGTCCCATCAGCATTCATCATGATTTTTAGTGGCGTTATTGCATTCATTAAAAAGATACGAACATCTCGTTACTATTTGATAGCTTGGTCGTTCTTTCTGTTAGGTGTGATTTTATACTCTTTAAAAAGTCTTGGAGTGTTGCCAGACAATCATATCACTCGATGGACAATTCAAATTGGGACCGCTCTAGAAGTGATTTTACTTTCTTTAGGTTTAGCAGATCGAATCAACTACCTGTCACGAAGCCTTAAGGAAAGTGTAAGAGATCTATCTCATGCAAAAACAAAAATTGAAGAATCCGAAAAAAGATTCCGTGAAATTTTTCAAGGTTCCGAAGAAGTGATACTCATGTTAGATGAAGAATTTTCTGTTATCAATGGAAACCGTGCTCTCTCGAAAATTCTTGGGTTTCGTTTAGATGATGTTAAAGGTAAAAAACTTACAGATTTGTTATATAAAGGTAAAGGACACCAATCTGATTTGAATACAATCCTTGTGAATGACAAAATCACAGACCTCAAAATGACAGGAAGCATAATCAATTTTAAGACAGCTTTTGCTCAAAAGTATGTTAAAGAACCAAAAGAAATGTTATGCCGACTCCAATATGTGGTGTTTGATGAGACTAGGGAAGTAATCGCTACCCTGTCTCCAGAAATAGAAGATACAATCATCCAATTGATTGATTCAGAAAAAGTCGAACTTGCGATGAACAACTACCTCCGGAATGCGGAATTGGTATCTCAAAAAATCACTTTCCAACTTGCGAAGTATCTAAATTCAATCGAACAAACGGAGGTTCGATCCTCAATTCGTGAGATTATCATCAATGCCGTTGAACACGGAAATCTAAACATCAGTTTTGAAGAAAAATCCAAGGCTCTAATCGAAGGTAATTATTTAGAATTTTTACAGAAAAGACAGGAAGACCCTCGTTACCGAGATAAAAAAGTCAAAATCGAATACACATTTAATAAAGATTATGTGGCCTACAGGGTCACAGATGAGGGTAAGGGATTTGACCATAAAAAACATCTCGAGAGATCCTTAGAAAAATTGAACGAAGATAATGCGCAACATGGCCGTGGTATTCTGATGGCAAAATCAGTGTTTCAAAGGATTGAATACAATGAGAAGGGAAACCAAGTCAGTCTGATTAAGTATCTCAACCAGTAACTTTCTTTGACCAATCCAAAATCCACCATTCATTCCATTCTTTGGAATGGTTGAGAGTTCCTGGGATGTATGTATTCAATAGATCTACAAATTGGTTTTTTTTATCGCTTACAATCCCTGAAAAAATAAATCGTTTGGTATTTACGGATGCTAGATGATGTATGTTCTGCGATAGAACAGCAAATGTTATATTTGCAATCGCTAGATCATAAGTTCTGTCCACAAGATTTGGATTTTCGATCCCAGACTCTTCTACTCGAAATTGGATGGACTTAGGGAAATCATTTTCAAGCCAATTCGACCATGCTGCCTTTACAGCATTGGGATCAATGTCAAGGGCAAAGATTCTTTTCACTCCGAGCTTTGCGAGTCCTATCGAAAGGATTCCAGAGCCAGTTCCGATATCGCAAGCTGACTCGATAACAATCTTCTTATCGAAATACAATTCATCTAAATACTCTAATATAAGTTTTGTGGTCTCATGGTGCCCGGTTCCAAAGGCGACGCCGGGATTGATAAATATCGGAACTCCGGAATTTTTATACAGGTCCAGGGTTTTTGGTTCCTCTTTTTCCCAAGTTGGGATCACCCAAAGATTTTTGCCAATAGGAAATGGTTTATAGTATTCTTTATATGCTTCTTCGTAGTCTCGAGTTTCGATAAGTCTGGATTCGACAAAGGAGGAACCATTTGCGTGTATTTTTAAGAATATCCGAATTTTTAGTTCTTTCTCGAGTTCATCTGATTGAAGATATATTCTAATATTTGTGTTGTCTCGAATAAGACCTTGGTTTTCTTCCTTAGGCGCCTCTCCATCGAATAAGATTTCATAATAGCCTGCACATTGCAACTCATCGAGTAACACATAGAACTCATCAGATAGTGATTTTGGTAGGTTTACTTTGAGTTCTTTGTATTCCAAAGATTAACCTATTTCATCCGAATAGTCCATGACGAGATACATCAGGGTTTCTCCATCGGTTGGATTTGAATATTCATGAGAGACATCGGCTTTAAAGTAAACAGAGTCTTTCGGTTCTAGTTCTACAACTTTTTCTCCAACGCGTAACCTAAGTTTACCGGATACTACAACTAAATTCTCTATCGTACCTGCTTTGTGGGGTTCTGCTACTTCATGTCCACCAGGTCTTAGAACAAGTTCATAAAACTCTGTTTTGCGGTTTCCTAAAAATGGAAAGAGAGCCCGACTTGCGAATACCTTAGAATTGGAATATAAAACTTTAGAATTTTCGGCTTTTAAAAGATGGATGCCATCTTGATTTTTTTCCTTGAGAAGTTCAGAGAATGGAACACTGAGGCCGTTTGCAATTTTCCAGAGTACTGAAATTGTCGGCACCGATTTTCCCTGTTCGATCTGAGAGAGCATCGCTCTGCTTACGCCACAGCGATTTGCCAGTTTGTCCAGGGAGAACCCTTTGGTGTGTCGGATGAGTTTTAGGTTTTCTTTGACTACATCTGTTATGTAATCACCAGATTCTCCGATCGACGGATCATTTGCATCTTCTTGGGATTGGAGTTTCGATACCATAGGGGTAGATTCCAATATAACAGAGGATCCGTCAAGTTTCTAACGCTTTCGGAATTCTTTTTTCTCCTCGATTACAAAAACGGGAGGGAGTTTGGGTATTCCGTTCGATTTTTGCGAAAGGTCTTTTGCAAAACCTCGGTAGGAGACCTCCGAATCCGTAGAAATGCCAAGGTTTAAAAAAACGCGCCGATCTCCTGGACCTATTTTTGCTAATGTCTCCAAAACATGTTTTGTTCGATAGGGTGTTTCGTAAAAAGCGAGGGTGGAGCCAAGCGCTAGATATTGTTTTAGT
Organism: Leptospira sp.; assembly: GCA_027533185.1. Lineage (GTDB taxonomy): Bacteria > Spirochaetota > Leptospiria > Leptospirales > Leptospiraceae > Leptospira_A. The sequence goes on from JAPZTS010000025.1 coordinate 5,864, forward strand.
TTTAACTCGCGATCTTTTTCTTCCTTCGGCAAAAACCCTAGAAATGAAAATGGAGATGTTGCAAATCCCGAAGCTGTAAGAGCTGAAATGAGTGCCGTTGGACCTGGTGCAGAGCGTACGACAACTCCCACTTCCCAGGCTAAAGGGACAAGCCATTTGCCAGGATCTTCGAGTCCAGGACTTCCCGAATCTGAGATCAAACAGGTTTGTTTTTTTGACCGGAGTTTTGATGCAATTTCTTCCATTTCTTTTTTGGTCGAATGTTCATTGATCAGGTCAAAATCTTTATTTATTCCTAATTTTTTTAATAGGGTGGATGTGGTCCTGAATTCTTCCCCCAAGATCCAATCTGCGGACTCTAGCAACTGTTTGGTTCTTGGCGGAAGGTCTAGATCGTTCCCAATAGAATTCGAAACTAAATAGAGAAAGCTCATTTTTGGAAGAGAAAATAGGGTTGGACTTTGATTCCCTTCTGGACACAGGCTTCTACAAATTCTGGATTTCCTCTATCAATGCCCACACCAAATTTGGTTGCTTTCTGTAACATAGGATAGTCGTTGAAAGAATCTCCAAATGCAATGTCTGGATAGCGCCCAATTCTTGATTCGATTGCTTTTACTTTACCTTCACCATAGGTGTAAGGTTCGATGAGTTTTGCTGAGTATCGATTGTTGTTATCTAATTCTTGCCTCATTCCGATCACTCGATCCTTTGTTACAGGAAATTTATCGGCAATAGCAACAATTCCTGGTTCTGGAGAGGCAGTTACAATATATACATCCCACTTGTAGTAATTTAAGAAGGCGATTAGGTCTTTCATCTCAGGTTGAGGAAATACTCCTGCGTCTCGGTCGGGATGGTTCACTTTTTTCCAAGCTCTGAGTGTTACCTCATGAAACTCTTGTTCAGTGAGACCTTGGAACAAAAAACTAGTCCAACGGTAACCTTTTTCTATTCCAAATTCCTTCAGCTGGTATGAGTATTCCTCCCAGACCAAATGTTCTTTTTCTGAAATCGAAAGTTTTTTCTGATCTTTCCAAGTTTCTTTGTCTCGGAAGTAAAAGGAAAGATCATTCGGTAAATAGGAAAGACCTTCGGCTATAATCTGGTCCATGATTTTTTCACCAAAATCATTTCGAATCAGAGTGTTATCAAAATCGAAACAAGCAAGGCCTGGGCCTTTCGGAATCAGATTAGAGAGGAGCTGATGGATTTCATCAGTCCAACTTCTTTTAGGAAATTCTACCACTTTGTTGTTAGTCGTTAAATCCAATCAGACTCGTTGTCACACCTTCATCGAAGGAAGTAAGGAAATTTTCAGGATTCAGATAGACGTTGTGGTATCTCACTTCAAAATGAATATGAGGTCCAGTGGACTTTCCTGTATTGCCCGAAAAAGCAATCACTTGGCCTTTCCGGACGAGATCTCCTGCCTTCACAAGTAACTCTTGGTTGTGACCATAGACAGTTCGGAACTGATTCATGTTGTGGTGGTAGATTTTTATCGTGTTTCCGTAATCTCCGCTGCGCCCTGCTTCTTCTACGAGTCCATCTGCCGCTGCAAGCACTAAGGAATTCTTCGGAACTGCAATGTCGACTCCCGTATGCAGAGTGTTCCAACGCCGACCAATCCGAGATGTAATCCTTCCTTTGTTATTGGGTAGAACAGGCCAGATAAATTGGTCAATAGGAGATTCTACAGCCTCGCGGTAATGGCCTTCCTTTTCTAAATTTTTGATGTATTCTGCAGAATAGGGTATAAAAACAGAACGTTTGAGTTTTGGGAGGTCCTTCTCGGTAAGACCATTTAAAGTAAGAACCTCAGCCTCTAGGACTCCAAATTCTGCACATTTTTCAATGAGCGATTTTTTTTCCAGTTTGAGATCTACCCAAACTCCCCATTCATTATTGTATCGCTGGAAGACGTGGTTGTCGAGAAAGATAGGTCCATTCTTTTGTTTTTGGTAGGACGCAAAAGCCGAGAAGGTGACTACGAAGAGGATCAATCCTAAAATGAGATAGTAGCTTCTTTTTCGATTCATTGTATTTCGCCTCATATTTATGGTGCACTGCCAAAATCTCACGACCCTCTCCTGGGTCAAGAAATTCAAGCCACCGTTTAGGCCATGAAAAAGCCATATATGCGACATAATCCACACTTTTTTAGGGAAAGATGTGGGGGGCACTGGACAATCGGCACGAAACCTATGTCCAGTTGGTTGGAAAAAATTTATTTTCTTAATGGGCGAGGTGAAAGGAGTTTTTCCGGCTATTTTTATAGAAATGAACGGCGGACATGGCAAGGAAAACAATTCCGACTATGTAGAGGCCGAAGCCCATTTCAAAGTAACCAAGTAAGACGAAACCGAATAAGAGTCTTCCCACCTCCAAAAATTGTGCAAAAGTCTTTCCTTCGATCATCGCGTTTATGGAAACCAAGGATGCTGTCACCCAAATGGCAATTAAGACCTGTGAGAACAGGCTAAACTTTGTTACAAAGAGGAGAAAACCGAAGGATAGCAAAAGAACTCCTACAAACCAAGCTGTCGTATACGCACGAACTTCAGCATTGGGTCTAGGGTCGTACTTTACAAAGCTCTTTGGGTTCACTTCCGGGATCGGGAGGTATCCTGATGGTTTTTTTCCATCACCGGGTATCCAACCGGGTCTCATAAAAAAGACAAGAACTTTGTCCCTCCACCGCTTCGCGGAAAGGGATTGCCGAAAGAGCTCCCAATAGTAGTGAAAATTTGCATAGACTGGGTTAAAACTACGTAAGGGTTTGACTGTTCCATAAACACATTCTTCCTCTTCTACCTGGAAGGTTCCGAACATTCTGTCCCAAAGGATAAAAATCCCTCCGTGGTTTCTATCAATATACTTTGGATTGATGGCATGGTGGACTCTATGGTGGGAAGGAGTGGAGAGGATAAATTCTGCAACCCTTCCCAGTTTGCCGACTGCCTTTGTATGCACCCAAAATTGGTAGATCAAATTGATCTGGCCGGAAGCAAGATACATCCAAGGATGAAAGCCGATGAGGGCAAGAGGTACATAAAAGATCCAAGAAATCAGCCCACCAAGCCCGGTTTGCCGGAGAGCCACTACCAAATTGTATTCCTCGCTATGGTGGTGGATGACATGACCTGCCCAAAGGATATTCACTTCATGGGCCAACCTATGAGACCAGTAGTAACAAAAATCTTGCCCGATGATGCAGAGGACCCATGCCCATGGGTTGTTCATCGCAAATTCAAAAAATCGAAAATGCTCGTAGATATAAAAATAGGCAAATAAACCCAGGCCCTTTTGGAATAGACCCCACAATTGGCTGAGTATTCCTGTGCTCAGGTCCGCAATGGAATCATTCAAACGGTAGAGTGCTTTATTTTTCCGATTTCCGATCCATACTTCAATTCCTATCAAAAGGAAAAAAACGGGAATAGCAAACGTTACAAATTTGGGAGGTGTAAAATTCTCAAACATAGTTTGGGAAGATTGACATCATTTTGACAAATCGTCAAGCAAATGTTGACCCAGTGTCAAGAATTGTTCCTGGTTCAATTCTTCGGGCCGACTCTTGGGGTTGATTCCTGATTTCTCTAGAGCCGACTGGACTGCCAATTGAAAATCCGAATCCTGCGAAAACGGTGACTCTCTTAGAGATACCTGGATCTGTTTTCGTTTCCCCCAAAAAATGGCACGTAGCAACCTCGACCAGAGGAGAATTTCATCTTTTGTTTGAATCAGCCTTTCCTTGGGTTGTATGGGAATAATCTGGATAAGACTTGAATGAATTTTGGGAATCGGATAAAAACAGTTTTTGTGAACGACTTTTAGGTGTTTTGTAGTAGTTAAACCATTCAAAAAAACGGAGATGCTTGATATTTCTGATGTGAGTCGGTCCGCAAATTCCTTCTGAACCATAAAAATTCCGCCTATCCAGTTTTCAAAATTAGATACTATAAAAATAAGAATTTCTGATGTTAGGTGGTAGGGAAGATTTCCGAAAATAAATACTGGGTTCGTTTGTATTCTGTGGAGATTTTCTAAAGCATCGCCCTCAAAAAGGGTTACATTTGAGAAAGTGTTGAGGATTCTCTCTTTTGCAAGATGAACATAGGCATTATCAATTTCAAAAAGAAAAGTCTTTTTTTTGAGAGAAAGAAGAGGATATGTTAGAGAACCAAGACCTATACCAATTTCAGCTATTTCTGAATTTTTTTCTGTTAGGTGTTTGGCGCCTGATTCTACTATAAAATTTACAATATTTTGATCTACAAGAAAGTTCTGACCAAATTTTTTTTGGGCACGGATTCCTTGTGAGCTAAGGTAAGCTTCGATTTCCGATTTCGTTGAAAAGGGGGCCTTCAATTATTTCCTCTAGGGTAAGTATTTGGAATCGAGATGATATCCCAAGTAGATTTTGGTATTTTTTCCATTCCCATTCCTCTTTCTGTTTCCACTTGGGAAAATCTAAAACAATAATCCCCAGGGTTTTATGTGTATTCCTTTTTTCTAACCAGGAAAGCGTTTGAAAAAACTGGGGAATCTTTTCTTTTTTACCATCAAATCGAAGAATGGCGAAGTCCTGTTTGAAATTCCAGCCCAGAGAGAATCTTTTTTCTATGGGACTTTTTTCAGAATCCAATCCCCAGAGTTTTGCATTTGTATGGTATAGTTGGATTTTGATATGTGGTTGGATATTCTTTAAAGATAATGCATCTCTTAAACAGGATTCCGATTCTATAAAAACTTCTTCCAAATGTAAAGTATCTCTATAATCCAGATGGATTCTTTTAAAACAATTTCCGTAAATCCATAGCTTTGAATCCCTTTGGATATATGCCAATCCCCGTTGAAACATGCTGTTGAAAATGGGAGCCTGATAAGACTTTAGATCGAGGTAAATCAGAACAAAACTAAAGAAAATAAAAAAATACAAAACAAATCTAAATACATTCTTCTCTACAAAGCGAATCGAATAGAAAACTAAAGTATAGAACAAGAGGAATAGAAATATTGTGTTGTATGGGATTTCTTTCCACTCTCGGAAATACGGAAAGATAGACTCAAATATTGGAATACTTCCTAAAAATAAAGAAAGTAGAAATTGAATGGGAAGCCATAACCAGGAAAGATCTAGACTGGTCGAAAGAAAGGAAAAACAAAAACCCAGAAAGAGAGATCCGTAAACAATCGGTAACAAGAGACAAGAAAGAGGAACTAAAAAAAAATTAATGATAATTCCACCGAAGGCATAGGATTTAAAAAAAAAGACTAAAAAGGGAAACGTACTTATACTACAGGATAAAGTGATATGAAGGTTCTCCTTAATAAAAATTTTTGATTTGGGAAACACCAAAAGATCAAGTTTGGGTTTTATAAAAAAGATGCCCCAAACAGCCGCAAAAGAAAGACAATAACCGATGCTTAAAAAATCTGAGAATTGAAAAAGTAAAATATTTGCCGAAGCATATAAAATCAAATCTAAAGAGAAAATTTTCCTATGAAAATAAGAACCAAACATGGTGTAGACGGCAAAAATAAAAGCTCTTAGAAAAGAAACTGGAAAGTCCAAAAGATACAGGTAGAAAAAACCAAAGCCAATAGAAGCCAGAAGCGGTACAATTGGAATTCGTTGGAATATTTTTGAAAATAGAAAATAAAATGAACCCACAAATATACCTAAATGAAGACCCGAAGCAGCAAAAAGATGCAAAAGTCCCGTACGTTTTGTTCTTTGTTTCCAGGAGTAAGGGAGGGATGCAATTGAACCAAAAACAAATCCTTTCACAACTAGCGATTCAAGTTTAGTAAGGGGAATTCTATTTACCGCAAGTTCAACATAGGATTTAAATCCAGGATTGATGTTTTTTTTTCGAAATCCAATATCAAGTTTTGGTATTAGCGTAAAAACCAGAAAACCGACTAAAACTTGGATGGAGATAGTTTCCAAATGTTTTGATAGTTTTATAGGTTGAAGTATGATTGCTATGAGAAGGAAGATTATACCTACAGAAGAATAAACTTCAAAACCTTTATTATCTTTGAAAATTTTGAAAAAAATACCTGAAATATGAACTCCAAAACAGAACCAAGCACCTCTTGATTTTGGAAAAAAACCTGGACCCATAGATACAGGATTTACAAAAAAACAAAATTGGTGCCTTAGATTTGATTCTTTTTTAAAAAAGTTTTAAACCGATTGATTTTCTAATTTCGTTTAACTTTGTTTCGGCAATTTCAGTTGCTTTGCTTTTTCCAGCTCGCAAAACATCTCTTACATAATCAAGATTTTGTGTGAGCTGACTTCTCTTTTCGCGGAATGGAGAAAAATGATCTAAAACTTTGGAAAGAAGATCCTTTTTTAGATCTCCATACCCAACTCCGCCTTTTTCATATTTTTCTTTGAGCGTTTCCTTTTCCGATTCTGTTAAAAACAAGCTATGGATTTGAAAGATAAAACTAGAATTTGGATCTTTTGGCTCTTCGATTGATTTGGAATCCGACTGGATAGCCATTACCTGTTTTTTAATTTCCTTTTCTGTTCCAAAAAAGTCGATCGTATTCCCGTATGATTTCGACATTTTAGCACCATCGATGCCTGGAACAATCGCAGTCCGCTCTTCAATATCAGGCTCAGGCAGATGGAGTAGGGGACCAAATAGTGCATTGAATCTTTCTGCAATATCGCGAGCAAACTCTAAATGTTGTTTTTGGTCCTTTCCCACAGGAACTTTTTCCGCCGAAAAAAGTAGGATATCACTTGCCATCAAAATTGGATAGGTGAATAACCCAGCACCGGGCGTAAAACCTTTGTTCACTTTGTCTTTAAAACTGTGTGCGAGTTGGAGTTGGGGAACCGTAATGCATTGAGATAGATACCATGTCAATTCTGTCACTTGAGGAACATCACTTTGAATCCAAAAGACAGTCTTTTGTGGATCAACACCTAAGGCGAGTAAATCGATAGCACATTCTAAACTATATTCTTCTAAATTTTTTTTATTTGAATAGGTTGTAAGAGCATGCAGATTTGCTATGAATAAAAAAAGATCACTTGAGCTTTGATAGTCTAAAATTTTGCGAATGGCTCCAAAGTAGTTTCCTAAATGAAGTTTGCCGCTAGGTTGAAGGCCCGTTAGTATTCTCATCATTCCTCGGAGTCTATGCCCGAACCCTCTTCTGAAACATTCGGTATTCCTTCGCCACCATTGAATTTTGAATATGTAAGACGTTCATATTCCGAATTAAGTTTAATCAATTCCTGCTCAATTTTACGATGGGCAGTCAACTTGATAGTTGTATTGGGATCTTTGAATATTACAGCGTAATTGTAGAGGTATTTGGTAAATTGAATAAATACATTCTCCACACTCATACCATTGATTCTTTCTTTTGCAACCACTGCCTTCTCGTAGTGTGGAATAAAGCGAGCCATAAGTTTCACTTCTTCTATAATTTTATCCTTGGTTGCTGTGATTTGTTCAGAGGATTTTCCTTTTGATTCGGAACTTTTTGCCATCAGATGGCTTTCAACTACCATATTTAATTTATTAGCAAAATTTCCGAAGAATTCGGAGGCGCCTTGTAAGGTTGTCAGAAGCGTTCGAGTAATTTGATCAGTCGCTCCTGTGCTGTAATCCGTATTATATTGTTGGAAACTATAGGCAAAACTTGGAAACTTTTTGTTAAAATTGTCAAGGTTTCTAACTAAAGTGTTTAATTGATCAATTTCTTTTTTAAACAAGCCGGTTTGAACTAGGAGAATTTCTTGGTTTTGGTTTTTATCTCCCAAACGAACATAACCTTCTATCATGTTTACATATACAGTTTGCAAATCTCTCAGAAGAAGATAAACAAGTCTATGTGGTTGAGATTTGTATGAATTTTTAACTGTTTGGCTTTTTGCAGACTCAGGCAGGTGGTGGGCCATAAAGTCATCCACAACATGATTTAAAAAATCGAAACTGATTTTACCCTTATCATCAATTAAGAAATAACGAGATCTAAGATTTTGCAATTCTTCCTTTTTGAAGAGTCGACTGTTGATATCGTCTGAAATTTTAGCAACAGTGATTTCCACTTCCTTTTGGATTTCCCTTGCTGCTTGGAATTTATGCTCTTGTATTGCCGGAACACGAAGATCCGCAACAATCTCTTGCCAAGAGAACATCTTCTTCTTTGATACAATATAGAAAGCAGTTATAGCGTCTGTTAGTTTTGGTTTTCCTGATTCGAGTGCGAGAGCATAACTGATTCCTTCCATAATTTTGTTAAGCTTGTTCGCTAATTTTTCATCCTGTTTTACAATTTCTGGAAGGTGTGTGAGTATGATATCTCTCGAATCTTCTCTCTGTAAAAATCGAACATAAAACATCTGCATTTTTAAAGATCGATCTAAAAAGATATCCGCAGAGATTTTATCGGCGACTAATCCATCTAATGTTGCAAATGCGTTGTAGAATTTATTAAAATTATTGATAACATTGTAAGCCAAAGGAGACCATATTCGCCATCCTTGTTGTTCCGCTACTCGGAGTGCTTGGATGGTTGGAACTAATATCTCTTCCTTGACACCACGGAATATTTTTTCAACTGCTGTGGAGATCGTTGGATTTCTTCCAAATAGCCCTATTTCAATAGCTCCCGTTTCCTTGGCGAATTTGCTGATTGAACTGGTTGCCGCGCCTCCACCAAACAAACCTGCTAAAAAGCCTCCGCCACCTGATTCTTGAGGCTTCTTTTTGACTGTCTGTTTTTGTTTTGCCGAATCAACACTAACGAGGTCAGAATTTCGTTTGGGTTTGTTTTCCTTTGGTGGTTGCCGGTTCTCATTCCTGTTAGATGGATTTCTGTTCCCTTCCGGCTCTCCTCTATCTCGGTCTTCTGCTGTTTTTTTTTCTTTATGTTTATTTGCGTAGTCTTCATCGACTTTTCTGATGAGGTCGATCCGAATAAAAACATCATTCGATTTTAAGATTGCTTCGTCTATCAACTGTTGGTGGTCTGGGCTTCTTGATTTGCGGTACAAATCTGCGAAAACTCTATGGGCTTCTGTGCGAGAGACAGGTGTCATAGGCTCACTCCTTTTGGTTTAGAGGATTTTCGACGATTTGTGAACTAGTGGGCGGTTGGAAATTAAAAAGTCCTGTCCCAAGACCTATATTTGTAGCAATGCCTGAAAAAGTAACTTCTGTGATCTCTTCATCAGACTTTTTCATTTTTATAACTCGAGGAAGGTCATTATCTGATACCACTAAGATAATCTCCGTATAACGTTTTGAAGGTGATAATAACCGAAACGTTTTTCCTGAGACAGTAACAGATTCATAACCAGATAAAAGTCCTCCAATCCCTCCACTAACACCCTTGAGATCTTGTTTGCCTGCAATCGATGAGTCCGGATTGTAAAACCATAGTACTTTCCCATTGGAAGAAAGGATTCTGCCGTCATTGAATCGCACATGCAATTGGTATGGATTTTTATACGAAAGAACACCTGTCATACTTCCGTTGATTGTGATGGTTGCACGAAAGCTTTCAAGTGAATTTAATTTGCCAATGACTGCACTCAGTCTGGCATTTCCGTCTTCCGCTTGGAGAGAAAATCCCCAAGACAGAAGTCCGAAACAGACAAAATTTGCAAATAGGTTTCGCAAAAACTTTGTCAGAGTGTCAGGGATTAGCCTAACACTTTTTTGAATTCAGAAGTGAGTGCAGGCACTACTTCGAAAAGGTCTGCTACAACACCATACGTTGCAACTTTAAAGATAGGAGCATCTCCATCCTTATTGATAGCAACGATATATTTTGAAGATCCCATACCAGCTAAGTGCTGGATAGCTCCAGAAATACCGCACGCAATGTAACAGTTTGGAGAGACAGTTTTACCAGTCTGACCTACTTGGTGAGAGTGCGAAATCCATCCCGCATCTACTGTTGCTCGAGAAGCACCAAGTGCTGCTCCCAAAGTATCTGCTAAGTCTTGGAGCATCGGCCAGTTTTCTGGTCCCTTGATTCCTCGTCCGCCGGATACAATGATCGAAGCATCTGCTAGCTGAACTTTGTTTCCACCAGAAAGATCTTTGGAGAGAGATTTGGATCGGACATCGCCAGCGCCTGCGGATGATTTTTCAACAGTACCGGCACCTTCCTTCGGAGTCACTTCTTGAGAGTTTGCGCGGACAGTAAACATTTGGATTTCGGATGCCACTTTTAAGTTTGCATACGCTTTACCAGAGTAGATTGGTTTTTTTGCCACAACCTTTCCACCGTCTACAGACAGAGCCACCGCATCCGCAACGATTCCTGCACCAGCTTTGATCGCAACACGTGGAGAGTATTCCTTTCCTTGCGAGGAGTGGGGCATAAGAACCACAGCCGGTTTCTTTTCTTGGATGATTGCGTTGATTCCATTTGCATATGCTTCTGGATTGAAATCTCCAAGGTTTGCTGCGATAATCGTATCTGCACCAACTGCTTTGAGGTCTCCTGCAAAACCGTCGACCGACTCTGCAATGATTACAGTATGAACCTTTCCACCAATTGCATCCGCAATTCTACGACCAGCGGAAGTGAGTTCTTTTGAGATTTTTTTAAGTTCGCCGTTTTTTAATTCACCAACTACTAAAACATCTGCCATGATTTGCTCCTTAGATGACTTTCGCTTCTTCGCGAAGTGCTTTTACAAGTTGTGATGCAAAACCTTGTGCATCTCCTGCTTCTAGTTTTCTTCCCGCAATACGTGGAGGAGGTGGCTCAAGAGACACCACTTCTAGTTTTGAAGCAGTTCCACCAAGTTCTTCCGGTTTTTTTACATCCACTGGTTTTTTCTTAGCAGACATGATACCTTTTAAGCTTGGATATCTTGGTTCATTGAGACCTTTTTGTGCAGTTACTGCGAGTGGTGTGGTTGTTTCAACAACTTCCGTTCCACCTTCCACCTCACGTGTTGCCGTTACTTTGTTACCAGCAAACTCAAGTTTGAGTGCCATCGCAATATGAGGAACATTGAGTCTTTCTGCGATTTGTAGAACCACTTGAGAGCTGTCTGTGTCGATGGACTGTCTTCCTCCGATTACTAAATCGGCATTTTCAGATTTGATTAAATTGGCTAATAGCTCAGATGTATATGTTGAGTCAAAAGTTACATAGTCATCAACCTTAACGTGAATCGCCCGATCCACTCCCATTGCAAAAGCGGTTCTAAGCGCTTCCACAACACGGTCAGGTCCAAGTGACACTGCTACAACTTCACCACCGCTCTTTTCACGGATCCGGATTCCCTCTTCGATTGCGAATTCATCATAGGGAGAGATGATCCATTTTACGCCCGCTTCGTTGATCGATTTGTCACCGACCTTGATACTTGTTTCCGTGTCCGGAACCTGCTTTACAAGAACAACAATTTTCATTCCTTAACCCCGTTTTCCTGGATTACCTTAGACCAGAAAATGAGACTTGGTCTAAAGAGCTAGTATTTTATTCTCTCCAGAACGTGTATTTGCACCAATTGTAGGTCCAAACGATCCATACAACTACAACTAAAACATTGGCGTCCGTGTGGAGATAAACACTAAAGCCTAGGCTCAAAGGAAGTAGTAGGAAAGAGAGAAAACTAAAAAAGAATACGCCATAAGCAACTTCCCTTAGGCGTTTGGGAGATTTTTCTAAAATTTGTAGGAGAGAAAGTTCGGATAACTCGGGCTGGTTGCGGAATCGAAACCAAAAGAAAGCAAAACCTCCCAAAGTGATGGATAGATGTAAAAAAAGGAAAAGCATTCACCCAAAATAATTCGGATTCCCAAACGGACGAGAAAAAATTTAAGAGGAACGATAGGCACAAGGGAAGAGACAGAAAAATACTTGGAAATTTTCCTAAAGAGATGAAATTTCATTACCTAATGTTTCGTGAAGTTAAAAAACAAATTTCTGATATCCTTTGTGTAAAAGACAATATTCCCAAACAAATGGCAGGCCTTGTTGCTTCGGAAGAAAGTCGGGGTGCTCTCATTTCTGTTCGATTTCGGTATGTGATTTGGTTCTCATTATTGATGAGTGCACTTGCCAATCTCAATAATATCGAAACAGTAATCGGATATTATATCAATTTTGTCGCACTTGGTTTGTATTTAGGAAATACATTGATTCACGAATTTATTCTAAAAAAGAAAACCTCACATTGGAAAACTCGGTATGATTTTGTAAGTATTTTTTGGGACAACTTGTTGGTATCGATGACCATTGTGAACTGGTACTTTGTTAAAGGGGGTGGCAATGTTAATTTTTTAATCAAAAACCCATTGATTGTCTTTTATCTTCTGCCTCTGTCCTTGGCTATATTTCAATACAGAATCTCTCTCGTGGCCTTTTCTTTTTTATGCTTTCTTTTCTTTTACTATTTGTTCTTCTTTATCAGCCTTCAAAATGTAACTGGTCTCACCAATGATTGGTATGAGTATGTTTTAACAGAGAAAATCATCGTAAGCGATTTGGCAGTCACAAAACCCCTTGTGTTCTTTACTCTTGCGATTGCCTTGGGTTACGGAATCTATCGTAGCCTTTCTATGTTGCAAAAATTTGCTTCTAGTGAATCGCAAAAAACAACTCTCTCTCGATACTTTTCTCCCGATTTGGTTTCAGAAATCATTTCAGATCCAGATTTGCTAACAAAGGGTAAAAGACAAAAAGTAACAATCTTATTCTCCGATATTCGCAATTTCACTCATTTTTCTGAGTCAATGGATCCCGAGGATTTATCTCAATTTTTAACGGAGTTTAGGCGAAGAATGGTGCGAGCTATATTTAAATTTCAAGGAAGTTTGGACAAGTTTATTGGAGATGCAGTGATGGCGACATTTGGAACTCCCGTTGTTAGTGAACGTCCAGGAGAAGATTCAAAAAATGCTGTTCTTGCTGCTAAAGAAATGTTATTGGAGTTGGCCGATTTTAATGCTGAGCGTAAGGAGAAAGGTCAGCCACCCATTCAAATCGGAATAGGGATTCATTCAGGTGAAGTTTTTTTTGGAAGTATAGGAACTGAGGATCGAATGGAATTTACCGTGATAGGTGATACAGTAAATACAGCCTCTCGCATAGAGACCGCTTGTAAGGAATTAAAGACTCCTCTCCTCATTTCTGACTCCGTTTGGAAGGAAATAGGAGGAAGTAGCGACTGGGTAGAGCATGGCGGTATATCTCTATCAGGTAAGGCTCAAACGATAACTTTGTTTAGTTATAAAATGTGAAATTAAAACTAGCGTCTACTAGGCGGCCAAATTCATTTTGTATACGGCATCGTATAAAGATGGATTCAGTTCTTCGTCAATTACATAAATTACTCGAGTAGAGCCGGAATGTTGAGAGAGGTCCATGATTGCTTTTCTTCGATCCGGACGTATTTGCTCCAGGTCAAAATCTGCGATCTTAAACTTGTTTTGTTTTTTGAAAATCGGTTTGATTGTGCAGATTCGTTGGAGTTTGGGTCTAGTTTGGTATCTGCCAACATCTAAAACCAGGCAAATATCAAAATGAGTTCTTTTTTCAGAGTCCACACTGGCTGTGATTACGAAGTCTCCGTAATTGATGATATTTTCGTTGTTTGTAAGTGAGCTACCAACGTAGTCGAGGAGGTGGCGGATATTTTTGTTGCTATAAGAAAAGAATGAGTCATTTAGAATCATCTTCAGAGCAGTTGAGGACTTGAATGCAGGACGCCAAGGCTGATTGGAAGTAAGCGATGCATATTCGGAGGCCAAAGAAAGTATAGCGATATCTTCTTCGAAACTTGCAGAAGTTACACTGTTCTCTTGTAAGTGAAGCTGTTGCTCTATATCTTGGATAATTCGCTCCCGCCCAACTTCTTTACTATATTTGTCACGAACGGACATAAGTTTTTTGAACATCAAACGTTCGTCAGGGAAGTTATTATTTACTCCAACTCCGCGATACGGTCTATGGTGGTTTAAAATTAAAGTGCGAACAGCCGTATCAATTTCGGGTGCTGTAAGTGTCATTAAGTAACTGATGATAGGATGTTGTTGGATTGAAAAATAGTCTTCCTTCGAAAGAACTGGTTGGTTTTTTCTATCATCAATTCTTGTATAACCTACATCCGATAGGTAACTCGCCATCATGATGTTTAGGTGGTCTTTTTTGTTGGAAATCTCTTGGCCATCATTTACTATTTTTTTGGTCCGGACTTTCATTCCCATAGCGACAATCGTTCGTTTGGTCATTAATTCAGATTCGAGCGATACCCCAGCCACACTCAAAATTTCTAGGATATTAAATATCCCGGATTCAAAGTCGGGATTACTCGAAAAATCAGTGAGAATCTCATTTACAGAATTTTGAACGAAAACAGCTTGATCTGATTTAAAGCTTGTTTGGCGGAGATCTTCAATGAGGGCTGCCGATTGTTGCGCAAATTTAGTTGTTCTTTCGATGTCGAAAAGTTTTGTATTTTTTCCAGATATCTCTTCTTCTGCTTTCTTGGCTACGGACTTACCTTTGTTTAACTCGGATATAAGAAAATAAACACCCTGCATCTCAAATTTTAGGAGTTTGCCAAAATCCGCCTCGGTAGGATTTTTTTTCTTATGAATTAAAATTTGGCCGTCTTTGTTATATAAGTTAATTGGAATATTTTGATTTTTGCGAAAGCTATTCAGCGACTCCTCTGTAAGCTCAAATTTGGCTAATTTGTCTTTGGAAACGTTTATATTTTCGTTTGTACTCATCGCTAAAATCCTGCATTCCCTAGGGAAAACACGTATATCTGGCTCAACTATTGTCTCATTTGGGATCAGTGTAAAGTATTTAATCGAAATCTGTTTATCTTCTCACCTAAGTTCTGTTTACTTAGGAGTTTTACTAATTTTTTGACCCATCTACTTTGCGGGAATCCCTAGGGGATTGAACGGTTCACTGAATCGGGAAAGGATTTAATTCATGTTATTTCAGGCAACTCGACCAAGGCTAAGATTCAATTGTAATATCTGTGTCAAAATACGGTTGGAGACCTATTTATTTCAATAGGAAAAGATTTGAAAGGGAACGTCGAATTTGTAAGTATTGAATGAGAGTTATGACAGATTTTGTAGCGTTATTCATTTTTTCATCTTTGAATCTGATAGTTGTTTTATTTCAGATGGGATTGGCGATCGGTATGCCTTGGGGGGCTTTGTCCATGGGTGGCAAGTTTCCAGGGAGGCAGCCACTTAGCATGCGTATTGTGGCAATCGTGAATATTCTTTTACTCTGTTTTTTGAATCTGATTGTTGGAGTTCATTCGGGAGAAATCTACCCCGAGTTCCAGGGTTTTGCCTCGAAGGCAATTTGGTTTGTTGTTGTTTTCTTTATCTTAGGAACAATTTTAAACACAATCACTCCTAGCAAAAAAGAACGCATTTGGGCCCCCGTCTGCGCTGTACAATTAGCATCGAGTTTGTATCTAGCTCTTTAAGAAATCTTAAGAGTTACGGGTTTTTTCATTTACAAAGTTCTAAATTTGAACAAAATTCAGGAATATGAATCCGACTGCAGCTTCCAAAAAGTATATTGACCTATTCAATCCGACAGAAAACCACCTGGCACTGAGAGAGTCCGTTGCGAGTTTCGCGGAACGTGAGATGGATGAACAAGCAAAATACCATGATGAAGGGGAGAGCTTTAATTTTGAACTCTTCAAACGTTTGGGTTCGGAATTGGGCCTTTTTGGAATCACGGTTCCTGAGACCGATGGAGGACAGGGTTTAGACCCTTTGGCATCGGTCATTATACATGAAGAGATGTCCAGGTTCGATCCAGGATTTACTCTTTCGTATCTCGCCCATGAAGTTCTTTTTGTTAATAATTTTTACTACAGTTCTGATTCGATCCAAAGAAAAAAATACTTAGAAAAGGTAATAACTGGTGAATGGATCGGTGGGATGGGAATGACGGAACCAGGTGCAGGGACTGACGTACTCGGTATGTCCACGAATGCCGTGAAGAAAGGGGATCGTTACATCATCAATGGAGTAAAACAATATATCACCAATGGTTCGATTGGCCAAGTATTTGTATTATATACAAAGTTAGACAAACAGCCAAAAAGGATGACTTCTTTTGTCATTGAATCATCTTACAAAGGTTTTTCGGTAGGTAAAAAAGAAGAAAAAATGGGTATGAGATCCTCTCCTACAACCCAACTTGTTTTTGAGGATATGGAAGTCCCAGAGGAAAATCTTTTGGGTGAAGAGAATGGAGCCATCACACATATGATGCGCAATTTGGAAATCGAACGAGTTACCTTGGCCGCGCAATCCTTAGGGATTGCACGGCGGTGTATTGATATCATGTGCGATTATACAATTCGTCATAGGGAAGCCTTTGGTAAAAAACTTTTGGAATTCGGTCAGATTCAAAGGTTAGTTGCAGAGTCATAC
>JAPZTS010000028.1 GCA_027533185.1 Leptospira sp.
CAAAAGCAGTAATTCTTTCCAGTGCTTTTTTTGCGATCACTCATTTTGTGCGTCCCAGTACCGAATGGCAGGTTTTAGTTCCAGAATTTTTTGGGTTATTTTTAATTGGTGTGATATTGACTAACGCATTCGAATATTCAAAATCTCTTTATCTGTCCATTGGAATCCATGCAGGCTGGGTTTACGTTGTTAAGCTAGACAAATACTTTATCAACCATTTTGACTCAGTTTTGCAAAAAACCTTTGGAGGGGAAAAGCTCCTCAAATCCATCCCGGCTTGGATTTTAATTCTTCTTATTCTTTTTTTCTTGAAACGTCTTGTCGAATTGCTTCAAATAAAAAAATCAAAAAGACTTTCCATTGAACGAAGAATTGTGTAACATTTCTAACTCTTTTTTTTTATCTTTCATAAGTTTCTGTGCATGGTTTAAATAAGTTTCAAAGTCGATATGGTCTTTAGCAGATACAGTGCCACAAAAACTAAAGTATACTTTCTTGTCCTTTGCCATTTCCGAATAAATCGATTCATCTGAAAAACCCATAAGACCACTTACAACAAATACATCTAAATCAATCTGAAACTTGTAGGCAATTTTGAGGACTCCAGTTTGGAAGGGTCGAATCTCTTCCGTGTATGTGCGTTCTCCCTCCGGATATAAAAAAATCGATCTCTTTTTTAAAACTCTAAGAACATCTGTTTTAAAATTGCGGAAATTGGGTTTTTTTTCTGAATAGATAACTGCCTCAACAATTCGTGCATGCATCATGAGCGGAATGATCTTGTATCTTTGGATGATATCACCTCCCAAATAGGATAGATGTACATCTTTAGATCCACTTAGGAAAGGAAGAGCTACTACCAGAGGAACTTCGAGGGAGTTTGTATGGTTGCAAATCAGAAACCGATTTTTATTTTCTGGCTTCCATTTTTCTAAATCCAAAACTAACTTTCTTCGAGCTAGTATAAAAAAAATTCGATACCAAAGATACGCCAAAAGGTTATTGATTCGATCTGAAGCATCATCAAACTTTGTGATTTTTAAGAGGTAGGAAATAAAGAGTCCGATAGGGTAAATGGGTAGGAGAATCGGAATTCCATAACAGAGGGTTACAAAAAACGACAGTTTAGACATAAAGGAAAGGATACAGAATTCTGCGGTTTGTAACTCTTTTTTTTGAGGGATCGATGTCTAAATAGAAATGAAAATATCGCTTCCTCGTCTCCATCTATTCAGTTACATTGAAGGTCTTTCGTTTCTATTTTTACTCTGTTTTGCAATGCCTCTTAAATACATTTGGGGAATACCCCTTGCAGTAAAAATCCTTGGGATGGTGCATGGAGTCCTATTCTTATTTTTAGTAGGATCGATCCTCTTCTATTGCCGAGAAAAAAGGTACTCATTTGGAAAACTTTTTTTGGCCCTTCTTACCACAACACTTCCCTTCGGCTGGAAGTATTTAGATGATGTTTTTGAATCTTAATTATTTTTTGGCATGGGGATGGGCATTTCTGTATACTTCCTTAAGTCTATCTCGAGACACACTTAGATAGACCTGAGTTGAAGATAAAGATGCATGACCAAGTAGCTCTTGAACGGCACGGATATCGGCACCTGCATTGAGTAAGTCGGTAGCAAACGTATGACGAAACTTATGTGGAGTGATTGCTTTTTCCATTCCCATAACAGACCGTCTCTCAGCTAAAATATATCGTATTCCCCGTGTCGTAAGCTTTGTTCCTCTTTGGTTCAAAAAAATTTCTGGAGCGGATTTATTTCCTCTTTCTTCAAGATACTCTCCGAGTGCTTTTTTTGCTTCATCTCCCAAAAATACATATCTTTCTTTCCGTCTTTTACCCATAACTTTAAGAGATGTTAGATCTTCACTTAGATCACTCATTTTGGCACATACTAATTCAAACACACGTAAACCAGTGCTATACAATACTTCCACGATAGCTCTATCTCGCTTTCCAAGTTCAGGCGATTTCTCCTCTTCATCAAAACAAAGGATATCCTCTGTTTCGATTTGAGTAAAATTTTTAGGAAGCTTCTTTTTCGTTTTTGGAAAACTCACCTGAAGAATAGGATTCTTTTCCACTTTTTCTTCACGAAATAAAAATTTATAAAACGTTCGTAATGAAGACAACTTTCGGCTTTGAGTCCTTTTATCTTGTTTTTTAGTCGCCTTTAAATCTGCAAAGTATGCTCGAACATCTAACACATCTACCGTGAGAATATCTATTTCTTCTTTCAAACAAAACTCACAGAAAAATTTTAAATCTCTAAGATAAGCGAATAACGTATGTTCGGAGTAGTTTTTTTCAATTTTCAAATAGGTTCTGAACTCGCGAAAGAGTTCTGCCATTGGCGGAGGAAAATGAGAGGGTATTTGCACTTCGAGAACAGAGCTTGTCATACAGAGGAAATATCGGCATAAGTTTTTGATCGCAAGCTCGAAAAAATTACTATACAAGTACTTACTCCCTGTTTAGTATTGTCTTTGAGAAAAAAAGACATAATTCGGCTTTTTTCCCCGAAGTTTTCTGGATTTGTCCAGGGTATCTGACATAATAAGGTATATTCGGTTGAGAAAAAGAGTGGAAGAGCCAGAGAGGGATCAAAACCTTATGGCAGAGGGGATTTTTGGTTTTTTTTGGGCCCATGCCCCAAATTCCGCACCTAGTCTTTCAGACCACCGTAATTTAGGAGATAGATCGTATTCATGAAAAAAGAAAAATCTGAAAAGGCGCAAGATAAAGAGGCAGACCAAAGAAAGGCAGCCATAGACCAAGCCCTCGGCCAAATTGAAAAACAATTCGGAAAGGGTTCGATCATGAGATTAGGTGCTGACACGCGTATGTCGGAGATGAACGTAGTTTCCACTGGTTCTTTGGATTTGGATATTGCCTTGGGGATTGGTGGATTTCCTTCCGGACGGATTGTAGAGATCTATGGGCCTGAATCTTCTGGTAAAACAACACTTACTCTTTCTGCAATTGCAGAAACACAAAAGAAAGGCGGAATCGCTGCTTTTATCGACGCAGAACATGCGCTAGACCCTTCCTATGCAAAAAAATTGGGTGTCAATGTGGACGACCTCCTAGTTGCTCAGCCTGACAATGGGGAGGAAGCTCTTGAGATTTGTGAATCCCTAGTCCGTTCCAATGCGATTGATTTGATCGTCATTGACTCCGTCGCTGCATTGGTGCCTAAAGCTGAAATCGAGGGTGATATGGGGGACTCCCATATGGGTCTCCAGGCTAGGCTCATGTCACAAGCCCTTCGTAAACTCACAGGAACAATTTCCAAGTCGAGCACCACCGTTATCTTTATCAACCAAATCCGAATGAAGATTGGGGTTATGTTCGGGAGCCCTGAAACAACTACAGGTGGAAATGCACTTAAGTTCTATGCCTCAATACGTCTCGATATCCGAAGGATTGAGACACTCAAAGATAAGGAAGAACCAATAGGAAACCGAGTGCGCGTAAAGGTCGTAAAAAACAAATGTGCACCTCCTTTCCGCCAGGCAGAATTTGATATCATGTATTCCAATGGAATCAACCGAGAGAGCTCCCTCATTGATCTGGCAGTAAAACACGACATCCTTGGCAAAGCTGGGTCGTGGTACTCTTACAATAATGAGAAAATTGGGCAAGGGAAAGAACAAGTTCGAAACTTCTTCTTGGAGAATCCGGAGATCGCACTCAAAATTGAAAACCAAATCCGAGATTTGAATAGCCTTCCACTCGTGGACACCCAGGCAAAAATACAAACTCGGGAAGTAAAACCAGTTGAAAGGGAAAAAGAGACAAAATCAAAACCTGTCAGTTTTTCCACGGAAGGGGAGATTGCAGTCGGCGAATAACAGATACTAAACGGCTTTCTTTTTAGGAACTATTGACCGGCTTTGGGGGAAACTCCAATGCCGGTTTTTTTTTATTTTCTTTGTCATTTGAAGTGGTTTCTAAAAATTCGTAATTCAGTTGTCTGTGACTACCTATCGAAATATGAAATCATTTAAATCCTTTCCCTGCTCTCTAGTTCCCGTAATAGTTCTTTTTATATTCAAGTTCAGTTCTTGTGCCTCCCATACATCTGTCGCCAAAATTCAAACGGCAGAGTTTGGTATCCACCAAGAATGGGCGGGAATGACTGACGAAGATATCGAATACAAACAATCTATGGATCGATCTTGGGATAAACTTCTTTCCACAAAAGCTCAAATCCAAAGCCATCTCAGTCAAAACCAAATTGAGTTTTTGCCAAGGACAGTCGTTTATCCATTCAGTGGAATCGATGTATTAAATCTATTCTCGTTTTTTCCATCTGCAGATAACTATATACTTTTTGGATTAGAAGATCCTGGTTACCCCTCAAATTATTCCAATCTGACAGAGAGAGAAAAACAAACCTTTCGAAGAGGAATCCTTAGCCTTTCGGAACATTTGGCTGGCCGAAATTATTTTACGTATCGAAAAATGAAGGAAGAAACGAAAAAACGAGAATTAAATGGCGCATATCCAGTGTTTGTTGCTTTTTTAACTCGTATGGGAAAGACGATTATTGACTCCAACGAAGAGACAATCAAAGGACCAGACATTACATACAAAGGATTTCAGCTTCATCTATATGATCCGAAACTCAAGCGAACACAAAAACTAACGTACTTTAAAATTTTTCTTACAGGAAAAGAAGGCGTCGCTGGGGATGGAATTACAGAATACTTTGGAAGTTTAGGACCAAAAGCTGTATTTACAAAGTCCGCCGAATATCTATTCCATGGAGAAAGAAGATCTTTGTTTCGCGATTTAATTTTAAAAGATACGGATCTGGTCGTTCAAGATGAATCCGGATTCCCTATACGATTTTTCCCAAAAGAAACTTGGGCACGTAAGATTTTAGGACGATATGAAAAATCCTGGAATCTTTCAGGAGCTGTAACCCCAGAAGCTCAAAAAGAACTGAAAGAACTCAGCGACGAAACCAACAATGCTCCACTTCCCTTCCCCTTCGGATACGGTGTACTTGGAACAAAAGATAACAAACAATCTGCGGTCTTAATCTTTCAAAAAAAATAGTCCACGAGGCTATTTCCCTATCTGCCGTCTTTAGACAACGGAGCTAGGATCCCAACAAGTACGAAAGTTTTCACTCCAAGAATCGATCAAGGATTTATCCGATTCTTCCAATTCAAAATCGAATACCAAGGCATTCTCCTTTATCCTTTCTTTCGATTTTGATTTTGGAATCACAACATTGCCAGATTCAAGCGACCATCGGATCAAAATTTGAGCATTAGATTTGTTGTATTTTTTAGCCAGTTCCGAAAGTCTCGGGTCTTCCAATTTAGATCCATGTGCCAAAGGACTATATGCTTCCAACAGTATATTCTGTTTTTTGCAATATTCCTTCAAAGATTGGTCTTGCAAAAATGGGTGATATTCCACTTGGTTCATTGCAGGAACGGTTCCCGATTCCTTTATGAGCTCCTCTAAATGGTTTACCATAAAATTACTGACACCGATAGATCTTGCTTTTCCAGATTTTTGAATTTCCCCCAAAGCCTTCCAGGATGCCAATCTTTTCCCAGTAACAGGGAAATGTATCAGATACATATCTACGTAGTCAGTTCCCAATTTTTCCAAAGACCTGTCCAAAGCAATGAAACTAGAATCATAACCTTGGTCGGCATTCCAAAGTTTGGTGACTAAAAATATTTGATTTCTTGGGATTGAACTGTCTTTAATTGCTCTGCCCACGTCAGATTCGTTTCCATAAATTGCTGCTGTATCGATATGTCTGTACCCAAATTCTAGTGCAGAAAGTACTGCTTGGTAGCATTCGTTAGGTTTAGACTTCCAAACTCCAAGGCCAAGAACTGGGACTGGTATGGATTGATTAGTAATCAAAGTAGAATCGATATTGAGTTTTGTCATTGTTACTTAGACGTAATCAAAAAAAAAGAAATCTGTATTTTGCCGTAACAAAAATCTGAGTCTCCTAAGTAGATCTTTCTTATGAGACCCAAAAATAAGATATTTTTTTCCCAATTAGCTATTCATTAATGAAGGCTCCGTTAATTTTACAAAAATGATTTGATCTCCCTCCCAATCTGCCTTGTAAGTCCCTTCGCCGATAGAACCTGATAGAATTTGAATCGCAAGCGGTCGATTGACGATTCGATTGAACACCGCACCGAGTGGCCTTGCTCCAAATTTTGGATCAAAACCTTGTTCTGTTAACAAACGCTCCGTACTTTCAGAAAGGTTTAGAACAATTCCTTTAACTTTTAACCTTTCATTTAGAAGTTTAACTTGTTTCTCAATCAATTTCTCCATGATGGATGCATCTAATGATTTGTATGTGAGGATTGCATCTAATCTTCCAAGAACTTCTGGTTTAAAATCTGATTCGATGTTTTTTGAATTTGTTGTAAGAATCACAATTGTGTTCTTAAAGTTGATTGTACGACCACGATTATCTGTAAGTCTACCCTCATCCAAAATTTGGAGTAGGATATCGGAAAAGTCAGGATGTGCCTTCTCAACTTCATCAAAAAGAACAACGCTGTATGGTTTTCTTCGGATAGCTTCTGTTAGAATTCCTCCTTCTTCATAACCCACATAACCTGCTGGTGCACCGATCAACTTGGCGACACTGTGTTTTTCCGAATATTCACTTAGATCCAACCGAACAATATTTGACTCTTGGTCAAAAAGGAATTTTGCAATCGCTTTCGCTGTTTCCGTTTTTCCGACACCGGTTGGCCCTTTGAGCAAAAAAGATCCGAGTGGCCTCGATTCCGAGGAGATTCCAGCGTAGGAAGTAAGAAGGGTTTCTGCGATTTCCTTTATTGATTCTTTCTGACCAAAAACAACGGAATTAAGATCATCTTCCAAACGTAATAAGTGTTCTTGTTTGGTTTTCAGAATTTTCTCTACTGGAATTCCTGTTTGTCTTGAAATAACAGCCGCAATATGGTTCCTTTCTAAAATCCAATTGTTTTGAAAACCCATTAGTTCTTTTTCCAATTCGGGTAAAATTGCATACTTTAATCTGGATGCTTCTGTATAATCCGCTTTAGTTTGTGCATTTTCTAAATCAAACTTTACGCGTTCTATTTTATTTTTAATAGATGCAATTTGTTTGAGTGAACTTACTTCCTTTTCCCAAATAGCTTTCCCCTCCGAAAATTTCTTCTCTAAAGTCTCAATCTCCCTTAATATGTCCTCGTTCTTTTTTTCCACTTGGGCATAAATCTTCTTCGAACGAATATCACTTTCGAGTTCTACGAGTTCAGTAGGCATTGCTTCGGCTGAAAGTTTTAAAGCAGAAGCTGCTTCATCTACCAAATCGATTGCTTTATCTGGGAGATTTTTATCCGTGATGTATTGGTCGCTCAAGAAAACAGCTGCATATACTGCTTCATCTGATATTTTTATTCCATGGTGGATCTCATGTTTGTCACGGATTCCCATCAGAATTTCGATCGCATCTTCTTTGCTCGGCTCATAGACAGGAACAGCACGGAATCTTCTCTCCAACGCTTGGTCACCTAATATATATTTTTGGAATTCATCCTGGGTTGTTGCACCAATGCAGTGTAAGTCTCCTCGTGCCAAAGCAGGTTTGAGTAAATTTGCAGCGTCGATAGCACCATCTGTTTTACCTGCACCAACCAATTGGTGGATTTCATCTATAAAAAGAATCGCTTCTCCAGCTTGACCTTTAATATAACGAAGCAAAGAAGTAAGTTTCTCCTCAAACTCTCCTCGATATTTAGTCCCAGCCATGAGTTGTCCCATATCTAGGGAATAAATTGTTTTCCCTTTTAAAACATCAGGAACTCTACCCTTTACGATTTGGTCCGCCAATCCCTCGACGATCGCAGTTTTTCCTACTCCAGCACTACCAACTAATACTGGATTGTTTTTACTTCTGCGACCTAGAATTTCCATAACAGATCGGATTTCTTTGCTCCTGCCGATAACAGGATCTAACTTTCCTTCGGATGCGAGATCATTCAAATTGACTAGGAAATCGGGAACTTCGTTATCCGTTTCCTTTACTTGCAAATCTTCGTAATTGATTTTCAATTCCGGAAGGATTTCAGGAAGGAACTTTAAAAAATCTGCTTCCTTCAATTCCTCTCTTCCGTTTTCGGTAGCTCGGGAAGACGCCATCGTAAACCATTTAGAAAGTTTTGGAGAGGTCTTAAGAGAATCAAAGGGAACATCTCCTTCAGCCTTTGGAAGTTTTTGCAGAAATTCTTCTACCTTTCCCTTGTACTTTGAGAGGGTTTTTCCTGAATACGAGCCGGGGTTTGCGAAAAAGCCCCAAGCCAAATGATAGGGCGTAAGTTCTGTATTCTTCCTACGAATTGCTTCTGTTTGTGCGATATCCAAGGATCCCTGGACGATGGAATCAAATTGTTTCATACTGCCTCCCGTTTTAGCACTCCATATATTAGACTGCCAATATTCGTTCAGATATACAATAAAGTAACGCAGATCTAGAAAAATTAAAAAAAACTCAATTCCCATAGTTTGGAAAATCGAGTATTCTGTCGGGAATGATTTTTCGGATTCTTTTGTATCTTTCCGCTGCGCTTTCCTCCCTGCTCCTTTTTGCAACCGAGGTTCCAAATCCTCGGTCTGAGGGAGGATGGGTCAGTGATCAGGCAGGCTATCTAAGTCAATCCGGGGCCATCCACGAAATCAATCGTGTTCTATCTCGGCTGGAGGCTGAAACAGGTATAGAAATAGCCGTTGTCATTCTTCCGAGCATTGGAAACAAATCTCCCAGGGAATTTGCGACGTCTCTCTTTGAGACTTGGAAAATAGGTAAAAAAGATACAGATAATGGAATCTTACTTTTACATGTGATCGACCAGAGGCGACTCGAAATCGAAATGGGTTATGGCTTGGAAGGGATACTAACAGATAATAAGAATAAAAGAATTCTAGACGAAGTGGTGATTCCTCAATTTCGATCTGAAAATTTTTCTATGGGGATATATCTTGGAGTCTTAGCACTTGAAAGAGGAGTTCGTAATCCCAAGATTTCGGTCGCTGACCTTCTGGCTCCCTTTGAATTCGATTACCAATATGTCGACGGGTTAGATTCTACTATCGAGTCACAGGAAAATTCGAATCAAAACCCTAATTTTCTGATGCAATTCATAAAATCACCTATTCAGAGTATTCTAAAATACAGTATTTCTTTCAGTTTTATTCTTTTATATTTTTTTGGGATATTATTCGGAGAATTTTTAAATATATTTTCGTATGGAAGTAAGATAACTTATAATCTTTGTCTGTATATAGGAGTTATTCCTAGTTACTTTGGAATAACTGCAGGAACGGGTGTTTTGGTATATAGTGAGATAAACGAGACAGAGACTTTGTTTTCTATACTTCCAGTTCTACCTCTTTTAATTGGTCTCATCTTTTGGAATGTTTCTATTCTCCATCGTCTTCGAGTCAAACCGAGGAAATGTTCTAAATGTGGCTCTACGAAATACCGATTATCCGAATCCGATGATGATAAGCATCTAACATCTGGACAAAGAGTCGAAGAAAGAATCAAGTCACGAGACTACGATGTTTGGCTTTGTAACAAATGCAATGATATTCATGTCGAAGAATATTCTGGAGAAAAAACGGTTGATAAATGTCCAAAATGTCATTACCGAACTCATCTAAGAACTGATATCCAAGTACTTAGGGTCGCCGATTACAATAGAGGAGGTGAAGAACTCCATACGTACCTATGTGCACACTGCAGTCACACACAAGTAAAAAGAATTACAACCCCCAAATTGGAAAAAAATACAAGTAGTAGCAGTGGGAGCGGCGGTAGCTCGTTTGGCGGTGGATCCTTTGGTGGAGGAAGATCTGGTGGTGGCGGTGCGGGTAGTTCGTATTAGCCGAAGGGAAACATCGGTAGTTCTAAACTTCCCAAGATTTCGGCACTGTGCCGGTAAGCAGTCCCTCTACCTTCTGCCAAAGCAAATTTACCTGCAGAAAAATCATCTGGGGAAAGGTAGGGTGTAGTCGTTTGCAATCGTATCAGTTTTTTCCCTTTTTCTTTTGCCAGAAGGGTTTTTAAATCTTCTGTTTCAGATTCAATAATATTTACCGAAGCATCAAATGCCCGTTTTATGGCATTCTTACTTACAGGACGATTGTTATTTATTTCATGAATAATGATTCTATCTATGTGAGGATCTAAAATCATTTCTTTGATAGGTTCGCTGTCGCCAATTCCTCCATCTAAAAACTCATCGCCCCTCATTTCTTGAACTTCATATAAAAAAGGAAAGGCAATGGATGCCATAACAGCGTCCAGCACATTGCCATCGACTACTAACTCGCGCTTGTTCTTAGATAAGTTTGAAACAGCGATACCCAATTGAATCGGTAAGTCGGAGAATCTTTTGTTACCTAAATACGGCGATAAGAGTTTGCGAGTAGCATTTCCTGTTAAAACTCCACTGTATCCATTCCATCCTTTTTGAATGAGTCGTCGCAGAATCGTTAAAGAGTTCCCTTCCCAAAAATCTTTTTTTTTCAGATTTAGTAGAAGTGTTTCAAACTCCGACATGTCCTTTCCAGTAGCGTATAAGGCGCCAACCATTGCACCTGAGCTCGATCCAGTTACCATCCCTGGCTTAAAGCCAATTTCTTGAAGACCTCGGACAAATCCAGCGTGCGCGAAAAAACCGAAGAAACTGGATTTTAGGCATAACGCCGAGTATTTTTTAGGAAACAGCAATTCTATCATAGAACAAGTCCCAAGTTTAAAAAAATCAAAAGTTTTGTATATTCCAATCCCATTCGTATCTTAAAATTTTAGCTGGAAGCAACAGAATCCGTTGCGCCAATAGAAATTGGATTTGCATTTGGATAATTTTTCATTCATGTTTCAATCGTATGTGCGATACTGCCCTTGCTACAGAGAACTTCACTTCAACTAAAAAAAGAATCTTTGCAAAGAACTCAAATAGGGAGCCAAACGAAGCTCATTCAATTCTACACATACCAAGGATGCAACATCCCTCTAATTCAAAATTAAATACTACTTATATAGAAATCCCCCAAGTTGAAACAACACACGAAGTTTTCCTATGCAAACCTTTTCATATATGGGGTGCAGAAATGGGGGTGAATGAATTCGGAGTCGCAATTGGCAATGAGGCTGTTTTTACGAATTTGCCTATGAAGAGAAATAATTCAGGTCTTTCGGGAATGGACCTAATTCGGCTGGCGCTAGAGAGGGCCAAGTCCGCAGTACAGGCGCTATATATCATAACAGAACTATTGGAAGAATTTGGCCAAGATGCAAATGGAGGTTTTAAGAATATAAATTTCTTTTATCACAATAGTTTTCTTATCGCAGACCGAACAGACGGTTACCTTTTAGAGACAGCTGATACGTTTTGGGTTGCAAAAAAGGTTACAAATTTTACGGCCATATCAAATGGACTCACCATAGAATCCGATTACG
Source organism: Leptospira sp. (assembly GCA_027533185.1). Taxonomy (GTDB): domain Bacteria; phylum Spirochaetota; class Leptospiria; order Leptospirales; family Leptospiraceae; genus Leptospira_A. The sequence continues at coordinate 11,514 of JAPZTS010000028.1, forward strand.
ATCTTTCGTCCAAATTTCTTGAAGATAGAATCCAAAAACGACTTAGTCAAACTTCGGATAATTTTTCCTTTAAAAAAAGTTTCTCAGATTGGTTTTACACAAAATTAAGCTATGGAGAGGAAAGAAGAGCCAGCTTTAGTTCTTTTGCCGTTCAAAAAAAACTATCCAAAGGAAAATTTGAATCAGCAGATATGATAGAGATTTTGAAGTCCCATCCTGAATTTGAAGACACCGACTTTGAGCCTTCAAAATCATCGATGAAATCTATTTGCCTTCATGCCACGGGGATTACAACGCCAAACCAGACCAACGGGAGTCTTGTTGTAGAATGGGATACATCAGATAACAGCCAACAACCGCTTCAAATCCTTTTCACAGGGACTTCCACCCCTTGTTTGAGTATTTTCAAACCATTTTGGTTTGGAACAAAAAATTTTATCGAGAATAGATCACTTTTGCCAATGGAGACCTACGACGAATGCCTTTGGTGGTTGCATGAAGCAATCGCAAGAAGGGCAACTCACGATTATACATCAGTACATTCAATTCTTAGTCCTGCAATCAAGCCAGTTCAAGCTGATGTTTTCAGATCGATACATGAGTTAAAAAATTCTTCTCAGAAAGAAGAGATACAGTGGAAGTTTTTAAAAGAACATGTAAACATCCTAAAACAAACAGGAGATGAACTTAAAAAAGAAAAGATAGGTCTCCCTAAATGGGAAAAACCTATTTTCAATGTCTACTGGAAAAAACAAAATTCGAATTTAGATTTTCCTGTGGAAAGCATCTAAAGAATCAAAACTGACTTTACCATCCTTCACTTGACCGAAACTCAAAACATTGGTTGGGCACAAAGACACACAGGCAGAACATCTAACACATTGCACACTGTCCATTGGAATACCTTTGTTAGCGAATCCCATTACGTCTATACCTTGATGGCAATTTTTCGTGCAGATATTACAAGATATACATTTCTTTTTATCCGAAAAAATACGAAAGTTTGAAAATTTTGCATAGATATGCATCAAAGCTGCCAAAGGACAAAACGCACGGCACCAAACTCTACCAGAAAACATGAAATAAAGTCCAACGCCTATCACTCCTGCTAAACCAATATCAACAATTAAATCGTAGATCCACTTCACAGAATCACTTACATACTCTAGGTTAACCAATTCCGGAAAATATCCTTTACCAAAAACGCCTATTAACTTAAGCAAGGTGAGAAGAAATGCGATGGCTAATATATACTGTCCAGAATGTTCAATTTTATAGAGAAAGTTTGTATGGGGCATTTTCTGCCTATGTTCATCCCCTAGAGTTTCTGCAAGACCGCCACAGGAACAAATCCAACCACAGTAGGCACCTTTTCCATACCGTTTTACTAAAATAGGAATTAGACCAAAACTGAAACTAATACCGTAAATGAACCAAAAATTGGTCAAACCACCATCGTACAATACACCCATGCTAAGAGGCCAAGCTAAAATGAATCCGTACGCTTTCCAATATGCATCATTTGGAAAAACCTGTGTTCGAAGAAAACTATCTGAATCACCCAGATAACCTAAATCACCTAATTTTGGTAATATGATTTCAGGTAGCAGGAATAAGAAAACTATCTGGATAAAAATAAGAACCG
>JAPZTS010000012.1 GCA_027533185.1 Leptospira sp.
TTTAGACGGAGTTTTTTCAAATATTAGGTTTTTGTAATAGGAACATATTCCTAGAAAAAAGAAAAGGAGTTGGTATACGAAAGTAAGTTTTGAAACACCTAAAAAGGACTCACCTTTCGGATAGAAGTAATGGAAAATTGATAAGAGGATCAAACTAATAATAAAAAAGAATATCAAAAAGCTAAAGTTATTCTTACCTTGAGTCCCAGGAATTTTTTTAAAAATTGATTTTGGTAGAAGATAAAATAAAAAACTATACACTGAAAGATTTACCAAAAACCAAATATGTGAATGTTCAAATTTCTCGACCGAAAAAAAATCTAAAACAAACTTAATTACCTCCAATTCAGGTTTTTTGATCTTTTGCACTAAATAGTATTGGATTGGCGATAGAAAAATTAGACCAAATAACATGGGAAGAACGACTCGAGCGAATCTTGCCTTTATAAATTCAAATCCTCCTTTTCTTTCAAATACTAGAGCAGAAAAAAAACCGGCGATCATAAAGAACAATGGCATACGAAAACCATGTATGAAATAACAAAAATAACTCAATATGTAACTTCTTTCGTTGTTCTGGATTGCATACTTGATCTCTTCCGAATAAACGATGCTAACATGAAAAAGTATCCCAAGAAGGAGTGCAAAACTTCTCAGGTTGTCCAGATATCCGAGCCGTACACCGTTTGCCATGATTCCAGAATTATAATACCCTGATTTTTCAGAACCAATTTCTTTTCTTGACAAGGATTTTTCTCTTCGTTTGAGTAAAGGAGTGGAATCCAATGAAGAACCTTTTTTCTCAACCGTCAGCGACGAGGAAATCAGCCGAGAAAGAAAAAAAGCAAAAGAACTAAAAGCCACTGCTTGGTGGAAAAACAAGAGAAGTTCGGGAATTTGTCATTATTGTGGTAACAAATTTAAGGTTGAAGAATTGACAATGGACCACCTAATACCTCTTATACGTGGCGGTAAATCAGTGAAGGCGAATCTCGTACCTTCCTGTAAAGAATGTAATTTTAAGAAAAAACATAGTTTAGCCTTTGAAAAGGATTTTTTCAAATAATGGATCTTAAAGAATTAGGATTTCAAAGTGACGATTTTTTACCTAACAGATCCACAGAAGAAATTGATCTTGTCGATGAAAATGGAAACAACTACCAATGGGAAGTTTTTTACTCCTTTTCCCTCGGCTCTAGCGATTATTTAGTTTTCCTTCCTTCAAACGAAAACGAATACCAATTTATAAATGTGGAAATAGATGACCCTGAATCGGACATTCCAGGATACATAGTAATGAGGTTAGGTGTTGATGAAAATAGCGAAGAGATACTAGAGGAAATTGTCGAAGAGGATGAGTTGCTAGAAGTTCGCGAGTTTGTAGAAGATGAGATTGGAATGTTGGGTCAATTCCTTAGCCAGGGGGAATAACGATTGTCTCTCCTTTACTAACCACCTCATTTTTTTGATTCGTCCATACAATCTTCATTTTTACTGCTTTGATTCTAGGGAGTTTTTCTATTACTTCTACTTCGCATTTGATCGTATCACCAAAAAAGACAGGTTTCCGAAACTTTGTCATAGTTTCAAGGGCGACTGTACCAAGTCCCGGTAACTTCATACCTAGCACTGGCGCAAGTAAAGATGCAGCGAGGCCACCGTGCGCAATACGTGTTCCAAAATCTGTAGTTTTCGCATACTCTTCATCCACATGAAGTGGATTGAAGTCACCTGATAAGCCGGCATACAAATATACATCCGTTTCTGTTATTGTTTTGCTAAATGAGGCTTTCTCTCCTATTTGAATCTCTGAATAACTTTTTCCTTTTGTATACATGTCAATTTTCCTTTAGGATTGTGATTGGAAATCGGAAATGATAAAATACTCCCTTTCCCGGTACGGATTTAAACTCAACTTCTTCACCTTTCAACTGTTTGGAGAGTGAAAAAATAACCGATAGACCGACTGATTCTAATTTATGGGGATCGACTTCTTTTGGAAATCCACAGCCTGTGTCCGAGTACATTAAGTCTACAAAATCAGAATTATGGAGTTTTAAATTGATTTCGATTTTAGGACTTTCCATCGGAATATTAAATGCATGCCGAAAGGAATTTGTCATCATTTCTGTTACAATCAAACCCATAGGAATCGCATTAACAAGATCCATTTCTACTGGTTCGATATTCATTTCAAATTGAATATCCATTCTCATATACATGAGTTTAATATTCTCAACAAGATTTCCAATATAGTCATCCGCACTAAGGGCAGATAGATTTCTAGAACTGTACAATTTTTCGTGAACCAAAGCAATCGCTTTGATTCTTGCCATACTTTGTTCAAGTATTTGCTTCATGTCTTTTGAAACAGAGTCCGCTTGTAATTGCAGAAAGGATATAATCACTGCTAAATTATTCTTTACTCGATGGTGAATTTCCGTGAGGAGGATTTTATTTTCTTTTAAAGTACCCTCTAACTTTGATTTACTTTCCATAATTTCCGTAATATCAGAGACTACGGCAACAGAACGACCACCCCTCTCATCTAAAGCAGGTATAAAGAGTCTAGTTTCCAATACCCATTTTATTTCTCCATTTCGTGTCAAAAATCTATATGAAATCCCAGATTTATTTTCTTTTAAATTTTCTGACCAAATCTTGAGCATCCGATCTCGATCTTCAGGATGAACCGCTTGGAGAATTAAATCCGAATTTTCTTTAAGATTCTCTACTGATTCGCCGAGTAAGGACGAATACCTCTGATTCAAAAATTCAACTTTCCAAGTTCCCAAATTGAATACGATAACTGCATTATCAATACGCTCAAAAATAGTTCGATACAAAAGATCAGATTCAGCTTTTTCCTGCAGAACTTGTTTTTGAATTCTCAGTTCTCTCTGTAGCAAAAAGTAGATGATGATTGCACTAACTGAAACAAAGAACCAACCTTTATAGTTTTGGGTGTATCGCATTTCGTCTGAACTATTTAGCAAAATTCCTAAGGCCTTGTCAGAAAAATAAATCCAAACATAGCCAAACAACAGATAAAAGATCGCAATTCTGCCAGCAGGTGCAAATCGCATAGATTATGAAAACTCCTGGAGCTGGCGAAATCGATTTTGGACCTTTTCTTCAATCTGCGCAGAAATCTTTTGAAATTCGGACCAAATGGAATTGAGTTCCTTTTCTAAAAAGGGGGAGAGTCTAGATATGGAAACCAGATACTTCCCACATAGGTAGTATGTTAGCAATTCGCGGTCCATATTCTTTTCTTTTTTTGAATAATATTCTGATTCCTTCCTGGAATCTTCTGCGGTTAAAGAAAGGATAATAAACACAGAGAGTAGATCCGCAAAAGCAAACTCCAAAGATTGGGATTTTTTTCTTTGAGTTTTTTCTTCTACTTTCAGTATGGATTCGAAAAAAAGATTGAGGATTACGTCCGAAGGATTTTCTGAACTGTCCCATTTTTTAAACTCCAATGTAAATTTTTCTCGGCCAGGATAAAGAGCGGTGATAATTGACCTTTGGATTTCACTAGTTCCACCTCCGATCGTACCCAACTTAACATCTCGATAAAATCGTTCTACAATGTACTCCTTCATATAACCATAACCGGCAAAAAGTTGAACCGATTCTTTTGCTACATCTTCTGAGAGCTCAGATGAAATTAATTTACCTAAACTACTTTCTAAAGGTGAAGGTATACCAGCATCCTTCCTTTCTGCAACCCAGTAGATGAGACGGCGCCCCGATTGCATATAGACCCAATTTTTGACCAGTATCTCTTGCATCGCATAGAATTCTCCAATCGGTTTACCAAATTGAACTCGTTCCCTTACATACCGCATCCCTTTTCGAAAACAGTACTCCATGGCACCAGCAAGACCTGCAACAAATACGGTTCTTTCCCATTCCAGGGTTTCTTTACCGATTCTCATAAAACCAGTATTAATTGGACCCAGGAGATTTTCTTTGGGAATAATCATATCCTCAAAAACAAGTTCTGCTGTCATCGATGTATGATGGCCTAACTTTTTTAAAACCTTACTTACTTGGAAACCTTTTGTATTACTTTCCACGATAAAGGCAGATATTCCCATAGGCCCTCTTCCTTTTTCGGATGTCCGTGCCATGACAACAAACACTTGTCCTACGGGGCCATTTGTTATATAAATTTTTGTCCCATTGATTTTCCAACCAAGCTCCGTTTCTTCTGCCTTGGTTAGAAGAGCCGCTGCATCTGAGCCTGAGGCAGGTTCTGTTAAAGCAAAACCTGCAATCCACTCACCTGAAGCTAGTTTTGGTAGGTATTGACTCTTTTGGGCCTCTGTTCCTTGGAAAACAATGGGCATAGTTCCAATGATCATATGAGCTGCCCAAGAAAGACCAAGACCACCATCCAATGATCCGGAAGCAAAGGCATCTGTTGCTATTGAACATAAAAGACAACTAGCCCCTTGACCACCATACTCAATAGGAATCGAGAGACCTGTCAAACCTGCTTTTCGAAACTTGGTCCAAATTTCTTCCGACCAGATTTCTTTTTCATCCCTCTCTTCTGAACTCGGAAAAATTTCTTCTTCTGAAAATGTAAATACTGTATTATAAAACTCTCTTTCGTCTTCCGAAAGATAAGGATTGAGTTTTGGGTGGATCATAAATAAATTCCTTCTATTTCTTTTTTGAAGACTTCGGCGATTATATTTCGCTTCATCTTTAGGGTTCTTGTCATTTCCGTATCTGGATCAAATGGTCGACTCAAAACATAAAAATTGTTTGCAGGTATCATTTCAAAACCTTTGAAACCATTTTCTTTCGAAATGAGTTTTGCGATTTCTGATTTGTAGAGATCACGAACTTTGGAATTTTGATTCCATAAATGCGTAGATTCTTTTGAAATTCCCTCTAATTTTGCTTCAACCGCATCAAAGTTTGGAACGATAAGTGCACCCAATGTTTTTTTATCATGACCCACTACCATCACTTGATCAATATAAGGTGAGGTAAGTAATCTGTCTTCAATCGGAATTGGTTCTACGTTTTCTCCACCGATTAGGGCAATCGTATCTTTTGATCGACCTGCAAATATCAATTCATTTCTAAATGAAATCTGCATCAAGTCACCAGTATCAAAAAATCCATCCGCATCAAAAACAGTTTGGTTGAGTTCTGGTCTTTTGTAGTAACCTTTTAGAATCTGAGCTGACTTAATCCACAGAGTTCCCTTTTCTCCTGGTTTTGTAACAATTCCACCACGGTCGTCTTTCAATCGGATTTGGTATCCATCAATTGGTATTCCGACCGTACCTTTTGTTGGTTTTGAATTGGAACGTATGGAAACCACTGCGGAAGTTTCAGTCATTCCGTATCCTTCTAATACTTTGAGTCCGATAGCTGACAGGAATCCATCAACTACACTTGGTAATGCGGACCCGGCTGAGATACATACTCGAATTCTACCACCAAGTGCTTTGTGGATAGCTGAAAATATCTTAACAGATAGAAGTTTGAGAGGAGAAAGTAGCACTAATACCAAAAGAGCACCCAATCTTCTCGCCAAGGAAATAATAAGATTGGGCTTTAAAACTTGAAAATCGTAACCTTTAAAAATAGCAACATACTTTGCCCATAGAGATCCAACTTTCAAAAAGAAATGAAATAACTTCTCTTTGAACCCTCCTTCTTTACTTACTTTCGTCATGATTCCATTAAATACTGATTCCCATATTCTAGGTACCGAAGGAAAGATAGTCGGCTTAAAATCTCTTAGATCATCTTTAAGGGAATTCATATTCGAGACTAAAAAATCAATACCAAGGTAAACTCCAGCGTATTCAATCGCCCTTTCAAATGCATGCCAAGGAGGAAGCAGACTAACTGCATTGTCAGTGGAATTCATATCAAGTCTTGAAGTTGTATTCTCAATAGCGGTAATCCAACCATTTTGAGAGAGCATCACACCTTTGGGATTGCCTGTAGTACCAGAAGTATAAATAAGTGTCGCTAAGGAATCTGGATCTACCTCTGACAATCGTTTCTGGAGAACGGAATCTCCTTTTTCTTTGAGTACATTCTGTCCTCTTTTTGCAAGATTGAAAACAGAATCATCCCCCTCGTACAAATCACCTAGATCCGTTTCTAAAACGAAAATTTCACGAAGGTTTGGTAATTCTCCAAGCAAAGGTAATACCCTATCTTTGTCCTTCTTCCTCTGAACCATTAAAAACTTAGATTCGGAATGACCTAAGATATAAAGAATTTCTTCTTTTACAATGTCTGTGCCACGAGGGACAACGACAGCTCCTGCACTTAAGATTGATAGATCCGTCCGCAACCAATTCACCGATGCGTCACAAAAAAAACCTATTCGATCTCCAACCTCGACTCCCAAATCGATGAGGCCAACAGTCAATTGGTCGACAAACAACTTCAGTTCGGAAAAGCTGATCCCTGGGAATTCGGAACCTTTTATTCGCTTACGGAAGCTTATTTTATTTGGAAAAATTTCTGCTGTAGTTTTTAGAGCATCGTAGAGAAGTTTCGGTTTTAGGTTCATGGACTTGCCTTTTCTGCATGGATTTAGAAAACAAATACATGTGATAAAAAACCACTGTTCGTTTTTTGCAAGTATTTTCTTTTTTTTGACAAACTTTTCGGGAAGGTAGCCATAAATATGTTTTTTTGGATTCAGGATGGAAGAATAACACCGAGACCTCCCTCCGTACGAGAGCCACGCATTCTTTCCATTGATCGAACGAGAAGAGCTCATTCTGTGGAATCCCAAACCGAGGAAGGTCGAGAGAGTTCGGGAAATCGGTTCCCATCCAGAGCACAAGAGAGCTATGAAAATTCAAAAAAATTGGAGAGCTCGGTGTTTTTTATCCACCAGATCATGACGGGGCCTGTATTTACCCTAGAAGAAAATAGAACGCTAGGCGAAGCAAGGAAGGAACTTAACACGAGGGAAATTCGACACCTTCCCATCACAGACCCATCCAAAAAACTAATCGGATTCCTATCCGAGCGGGATATCCTACAGAATCTCATAAAAGGAAGCGAAAGTATCGAATTGAGACAGGTTATGATACAACCTGTCCTCGTATGCAAGCCTTCCTCCGAAATCCGTCTGGTTGCTAAAACTCTCATCCAAGAGCGTATTGGTTGTATGCCCGTCGTAGATGAAGAACTTAGACCCATTGGGATCGTAACAAGATCGGATCTTTTGAGGCTTTTTACAGTGTATCCAGAATTAAATATCGTCGCATAACAGGATTTTATGATCATTGATTTAACAATAATCTGTTTTTATTTTTTAATAGTATTTCTTTTGGGACTGAAATTCTCTAAATCCAATCAGTCTGAGTCAGACTTCTATCTGGCAAAAAAGGAAATCCACTGGTCTTTTTTAATGATTTCTCTGGTTGCAACAGAAACATCTAGTTTAACTTTTTTATCCATTCCTTCTCTCTCGATAAAAACAGATTTTAGATTTTTAGAAATAGCTATCGGATATATTTTAGGAAGGACAGTTGTAGCTTACTTTTTATTACCTTTTTATTTTTCAGGTAACGGAATTTCTATCTATGAATATTTAAATAAAAACTTTGGAATAGTTACACAACGTACTATATCATTTATATTTACAATTTCGAGACTTCTCGGCGACGGTATTAGGCTATATGTAAGTGCTCTTCCCATTTCTTTTTTACTCCAAAAAATGGGATTGTCAATGGATCCGGAATGGACAGGGATGTTATCATTATTTATTTTGAGTGTAGTAACTATTGTTTACTCCGTGATCGGAGGTTTTCGAGCAATCGTTTTTACAGATGTTTTACAATGGCTTGTATATATTACGGGTGGATTTTTTGCCCTATATTTACTCTTTCAATTCTTATTTGAAAGCGGCGAGAGTATATCCGCTATTTTGCAAAATCTATCAGCCCAAAACAAATTCCAAGTCTTTCATTTTGGATTTGATTCCAATTCTGATCCAAATTACTTTTTCCTATCTGCGATTCTAGGAGGTGCTTTCATCTCCATTGGATCTCATGGAACCGATCTGATGTTAGTCCAAAGAGTCATTGCAACAAAAAATCTGGATTCTGCAAGAAAGGTGTTAATTGGGAGTGGTATTCTTGTATTCTTTCAATTTGTTTTATTTTTAACTATTGGTTCTCTATTGTTTTACTTTTATAAAGAGAATCTTCCTTCAGCAGATAAGGCATTTAGCCAGTTTATCATCGATTATGTGCCAACTCCCATCTTGGGACTCCTCGTTTCAGCTATTTTGGCAAGTGCCATGTCGACACTCTCCTCTACGATCAATTCCCTCTCTCTTACTTGGGCAAGAGACTGGAATTTGGACAAAATGTTCAGACCAAGAGGTATCTCCTTATTTTTTGGAATTCTGCTTTTTCTCTCGAGTCTCCTTCCGTTTTTCCTGGCAAAGGATTGGGAAAAAGGAATTCTCGAGGTTGGTTTAACGATCTTTAGTTTTACTTTAGGACCTACAATTTTTGTCTTCTTTTTAGCCCAATCCCAAAGAAAACTCAGCTTAAATTCCTGGATTTTCTCCTTTCTCTTACTCTTCTCTATTTTTGTAACAGTTGCGACGGGTCAGATGTTTAAGATTCCATTCACTCTTCTCGTTCCAATGGGATGTGCCATTACAGCAAGTCTGGTGTTCTCGGGAGAATTGGTCTACCGACTCCTCTCAAAAATTAAAATCGGTTAAAAAAATAACAAAGTAAGAAAATAAAAATTGACAGGATATGTAGTTTTAAGTCGTCTAATAAGTAAGAATGAATATTTCAATGAACAGCATTGCTCTTCTACTCCTCCTCGTGCTCTTATAGTTCGAGGGAGATAAGACTTTGCACAAAGCCTACTCCCAGATGGGATGTGGGCTTTTTTTATACCTTGGCCCCTTCCCAAATGTAGGCCGTTCGGTGGAGGGAAAAATGGAACAAGGAAAAAAAATCAAAATACAAGATGTTACCTTACGGGATGGAAACCAGGCCCTTAAAAAACCCTGGGACTTAGACCAAAAGAAAGAAGTTTTTGATCTACTGATTGAGTTGCAGGTGGATGGAATTGAGGTTGGGTTTCCATCGTCCAACCAAACTGAATTTGAAGCAACAAAGACATTGGCCAAACGGGCTCCTAGGGGACTTCCCATTGCCGCACTGTCTCGCGCCAATAGATCAGAAATTGAAAGAACTTGGGAAGCCTTGTCCTATGCCGACACACCAAGACTTCATATAGTTTTCCCTGTTAGCGCCTTTTCCATAAAACATGTGCTCCATATGTCAGAAGAACAAGTGTTAACACGAATCGTTGATACAGTTGCTTTCGCACGATCCATTGTAGGAACCAGAGGTGAGGTACAATTTTCAGGAGAGCATTTCGGGGATGCCTTCGAAAATTTTGATTTTGCCACCGAATGTTTTTTGGCCTCGATTCAATCAGGTGCCGATATCATAAACCTTCCCAATACTGTGGAAAGATATCGTCCTTTTTTGTTTGTAGATATGGTAAAAAAAGTAGCTGACCGAATTGGAAATCAGGTGACCGTTTCTGTTCATACACACAACGATTTAGGTATGGCAACTGCAACTTCTGTGGAGTGTGCGTATGTGGGAGCAACTCAAATCGAAGTGGCATTGAATGGTCTTGGCGAAAGGGCTGGAAATACGAACTTGTATGAAACCGCCCTCGCATTACATCAAAATGGTGAATCGATCGGGATTCGTTTTGATCGTATCTATCCTACTGCAAAACGGATTTCCGAATTAACAGGAATTCCTATTGGAGAAAAAACTCCGATAATCGGCGCGGATATCTTCTCGCATCGATCGGGAATCCACCAGGACGGAGTGGCAAAAACTAAAAGTATGCAAAAAGGTGCTTACCGAACTTTTTCACCTGAGTTTGTTGGTCGAAACGATTCGGAAACCATTTCCTTTACGAACCAATCAGGACACAAAGCGATTCAGTTCATTTTGGAATCAAAAGGATTGGAAGTTACACAAGGTTTGGTCCAGGTTTTGTTCGAACAAGCAAAATCCATTTCTACGAAGGAAGGGAATCGTGAGATCACCGAATCGGAGTTAGTATCTTGGGCAAAACAACAACTGATTGTTATTTGATTTCCTGAACAATTGGAATTTCTGTCCAAAGAATCTCTGACCTTAGTCCTTCGAAACCGTTGACAAACTTATGTCAATCTGTCATAATTCCACAGGGTTTCTCGGAGGACATATGTCTAGCACTTTGATCAAACAGGCTCGCATTTTTGATGGGTCTCAAAATCCATCGTTTGTGGGTGATATTCGCATTGTAGATGGAAAAATCGAAGAGATGGGAGTGTCGATTGCTCCCAGGCCGGCGGATGAAGTTGTAGACGCGACAGGTTTATGGTGTACTCCGGGTTTTATTGACTTCCACACACACTACGATGCTGAAATTGAAGTGGCGCCCGATCTCTCCGAATCCGTGCGTCATGGTGTAACAACAATAACGCTGGGTAGTTGTAGTCTAAGTCTTTCGTTAGGTGACCCAACAGATTTAGCAGATATGTTCAGCCGTGTGGAAGCAATCCCTCGAAAAAATGTTTTAGAAATCCTCAAATCCAAAAAGACTTGGAATTCTGCAAAAGAATACAAAGACCACCTAAATTCTCTACCTCTTGGTCCGAATGTAACTTCGTTTGCAGGTCATTCTGCAATCAGGACTCATGTCCTCGGCTTAGAAAGAGCGCTCACAAAAGGAGAAAAGGCAACTAAACAGGAGTTAAACCAAATGCAATCTCATTTGGAAGAGGCTTTGGATGCTGGATTCCTTGGGTTGTCTATTAACACCTTAGTTTGGGATAAGATGGATGGATCTAGATTTCGGTCTAGACCTCTTCCTTCCACCTTTGCTCCTTGGAGTGAATATCAATTTTTGAACAAAACACTTCGAAATCGTGGTAAGGTATTCCAAGGTGTTCCCAACGTTTCAACAAAAATCAATCTACTTATGTTTTTATGGGAAGCCTTTGGTTTCTTTCGAAAACCATTAAAAACTACGATCATATCTTTAATGGATGTTAAGTTTGATCCGAATCTATATAAACTTCTCCATTGGATTGGTAGACTGACGAATAAAATTTTTAAGTCCGATTTTCGATTCCAGGCACTACCTGAACCATTTGATTTGTATGCTGACGGAATGGATGTTGTGGTCTTCGAAGAATTTGCTGCGGGTGCAAAGGCCAATCACATAGAGGATGAATTGGAACGGAAAACATTGGTAAAAGACCCAAAATACCGATCTTTTTTTAAACGACAATGGACGAATTGGTTCTTGCCGAGAGTTTTTCATAGAAATTTTAAAGAAACTAAAATTGTAGACGCACCCGACGCAAATCTAATCGGAAAATCCATTGATCAAATAGCAAAGGAAAGAGGAGTTCATTCTGTAACCGCATTTCTGGATTTAATTGCAGATCATGGAAATAAAATTCGATGGTATACAGTTATGGCAAATCATCGAAAGGAACCTTTACGTAAGATTGTATCCTACCCCGATATACTAATCGGTTTTTCTGATGCCGGTGCTCATTTGCGAGGAATGGCCCACTATAATTTTCCACTTCGAATGTTGAAACTTGTAAATGATTCCCATCTAGAAAAGAGACCTTTTATGAGTTTGGAACGAGCAGTATACCGACTAACAGGTGAAATAGCCGATTGGTTTGGTCTAGAAATTGGTTATCTAAAAAAAGGGAAACCAGCTGACCTAGTGCTCATTGATCCTTCAAAACTAGATGATAGCCTTGCTAAAGATGTAGAGGCACCCATGCCTTTTATGGAAAACTTCCAGAGATGGGTAAGGCGAAATGATGACACGATCAAAAAAGTATTTATCTCAGGAAAACTTGCTGTTGACCAAGGAAAGCCAGTAAAAGCACTCGGAAAAGAAAAGGGTTATGGAAGGTTTTTAGAAACAACATTAGGAAAATAAAGAATTGAATCTATAAACAATAGTCTTAGAGTTTTTAGAATGAAATTCTCTTATTTAGGTATCTTTTTGATTCTTCTCAGTCTAATCTTCTGTTCTTCTGCACAACAAAGCGTAGAAGACTCGAGTCGATTGGGAGAGAGTCCATACGATGTTCAGGCCAAACAATCCTCTCCTAAACCATATATGCCGGCTTCTCCTCCAGCAGTCGGTGGAGTGGAAATCACTAACGAAAGACAAATCAAAAGAATGATGGTTTACAACGTTACAGTGAATCTGCAATCTAAGAACATCGAACCTAAGGTAACAGAGATCATCCAATTAGCAGAAAGTTTTGGAGGATACTCGCTTCAATACTCCTCCAATGGAACCTTGCAACTCAAAGTACCTGCGGAGAAACTAAAACCTTTTTTGCTTAATCTTAAAAAAAATTCGGAAAACTACACAGAAGAAGTATCTGCGAAAGATGTCACAGAAGAGTATTTGGATACAGAAATTCGCTTAGATAACGCAAGTAAGATGAGAATCAGGCTTCTTGAAATATTAAAAACAGCCAAAACTGTAGAAGAAACTCTCAAAGTTGAATCCGAGCTGAACAAAGTTTCAGAGAATATTGAAAGATTAGAAGGAAGGATCAAATATCTTTCCAGTGTGGTAGCATTTTCTAGTATTACTGTTTATGTGCGAAAAAAATGGGAACCAAATATTCAAAAGGAATACCAACCTGGACCATTGGGAATTCCCTTTTACTATGGTTATCTGGGTCTTGTAAAATTAAAAAACGGAATTGTATGGTTGTTTGTTCAAGAAATTCCAAATAAGCCGAAAGAAGAATCATACTAATTTATTTAACTCTTTCGATAGCAGATTTCATTTGTGCCTTCATTCGATCGATTACCTTTCTATCCTTCGTTAAGGCATAAAGTCGAAGTCCACCTAAATAACTCATGTAAAGCTCGTAACTCAAAGACTTGACATCTTCCGATTTTAAATCAGATCGAAATTTTTGAATGCATGTCTCGATAGTCTCGAGTACTTGTTGGATTGCTAAATTCCTCCACCGGTCAAACTGATTTAGGTGGGAGATTTCACCAGAAAAAAGGGCAATTGGACAGTCCTTGCGAGAAGTATTTCTTTGGTCTCTCACAATAAAATTTACCCATTTTTCGATAAAATCGGAAAAGTCCGATGACTTATTTAAAACTTTTAACATAACAATTCTTTGTTGGTTTGATAAAAAGTTTAAGTATTCAAAACCGATCTCATCCTTGGATCGAAAGTGATCATAAAGGGTTTTTTTATATGCACCAGCTCTTTCTAAAATTTCCGCAATTCCAGTTGCTTGGAAACCTTTTTCCCGAAAAAGGTTAAAAGAACTCTCCAGAATTTTATCTTTCGCTTTCATCTATTCATTAACCACTAGTGTCACTGAGATTGCCGATCTAACTCAGTTAGATCAAGTAGAATTCTATTTGGAAATCTAACTCTAAAAAAAGCCAACCGAACGTTTCCGATTTTTTTCGTGAAGACAGAAACATTGAATTTACTCCCGTTTCTCTGCCTTTGGATTGGAAACGGATAATACCACGTTTGCATTCTGATCTAAAATTTCTGCAACAAATCCAACACCCTCGTCAGACTCCGTCAGAGTAACTCGACCAAAATTTTCTAAATCAAATGATTTTCCGATCTTAAATTCTGAGCTATATTCTAAAGGGAGGTGCTTTAGTGGTAGATTCAGAGAACTGGAAGTAATTTCTGTCAAAGTTTTTTTACCTATCTGCAATTGGTAAATCTCTGCAATATGCCGATCTCCTGAAAGGATCAGGACTTCCTTTGCATTTGAACTTTCTAGAAGCTCAAAAAGTCTTTCCCTTTCTTTAGGAAAATTTTGCCATTTTTCAAAAGGATGTCCAGTTGCCAAAACCTGAATACTTGAAACTAACAGAAGCAAGTCGTATTTTTTTTCCAAAACGTCTTTTAGCCAAACCCATTGATCCTCACCGAGAATGGTTGCCTGAGGATCTTCATTTTCGCGGTAGTGTTTACGACGTAGGAAATAGGAAGCAATAGTCCTTTTTAGAGGGCTCCTAAAAAACCGTGTATCCAAAAATACAAATCCGATCGACTTTCCTTTCCAAACAATTCCTTCCGAAAAATAAATTCCTTCTTTGTTTTGTTTCCCTAACTGAATATTTTTTGGGTGGTGTTTGGCAAGATACTCTACATAAAGCTCTCTAGATTTTACTTTATCAGAATATTCTCCTCCACTATCGTTAATACCAAAATCATGGTCATCCCAAGTAGAACGAATCTTTGAAATATTTGTAAGCGCTTTCCAAAAAGGATTTTCATCTAGTTTTACATAGGCAGATCTCTTCTCTTCCGCATTTTCTGTATCAAAATAAATATTATCACCTAAAAGGAAAAAGTAATCTGGCGTTTCCTTCGCTACAGTTTCCAAGATCGGAGACGGACGATCTTGGTGTAGACAAGAACCGAAGAGAATCTTTAGTTTGTTTTCTTTAGGATTTGTATTGAGTTCAAAATTAGGAAATTGAAATGATAAAACGAAACAAAGACTAGTAGTCAAAATCCGAATGGACTTGGATTCAAAGTAATGGGTAAAAAAGAATACATTTATCAAATTCAAAATAGATTTCATCGATAATCTCTTACTATTTTTGTATAAAAAGACAAACTCAAAAGGTTCTATCTAAAGTATTAGAATTTTTGGTGGACTAGTCCAGGAAAAACTGGAAACAAATTGAAATTTTTACTCATTTCTTTTTGCCTCACCTTCCTGCGTTGTAAGTATCAAAATGGGAGAAAATTGAATCTGCCCATTTTTTGAAATTAAAAGGATTGAATGGTGTTATTTTAAGAGAAAGAGATCAAAACCCACATTTCAAATTATCAGAACAGTCCGAAGTAAATCGAAAACAAGTATCCGAAATTGGACAAGAATAGGAAAAAGCTGCACTGCACCCGGGAGCAATTCCGAATGCATTACAAGTTCTATTTGTTTTATCGACTCCAGAAACAACGAGTAGATTGACTGTTCCCTTAAGTTTGACTTCCGGATTAGACGAATGGATAGCATGGATAGGAAAAGATACAATTCCTGGAGTAGTAGCGGTCGCAATTCCCGAAATATGTCCGTTAGATGGATTCAAAACTAGTCCTTGAGGCAAAGCGGAATCGGAGCCAAAGCTCAATTGGTCCAAATTTTCTTTTTTGGGACCTGATCGGAATGTTACTGAGTTAGATGCATTGGTTACATTGCTTTCTAAAGCCAAAAAGCCTTTGGTATAATTAAGATTTTTCTCAAAATGTATCCTTTTTACTTCCTGGGTATTTGTTCCAGGTAGAGTCACTGGAATCAGACCGCTCCAAGGCAATCCGCTAGGAATTCTTGCTCTAATTTCAGTTTCAGTGATCGAATCAGGAATTACTTCGAATTTGGAATCGATCAGTATCTTTTGAATCCCCGATCGAATAAAACCTGAGCCTGTAATTACTATTTTAGAATTTTCGAATACAAACTCAGGTGAAATCGAATCTATCTTCGCGGATTTGGAAAACAATACCGAAAGAAGAAACAAATCTCTATTCTTGTCTTCCTCTAAATTATTGTCTTTAGGATTACAGGAAATAAGACATCCAACTAAGCCTAACGTCAAAAAAATTCTTAACATACTTGGAAACCAAAATCGCATCTTTTGCCTCACTTATAGGGAGATAGGTGGGGATTTTGAGTTTTGGTTCCAAATGTATTAGAAAAAAATAGATGTACATCCTTTGGTTTGAGTATTATTATATCGGATACTAATCCGATGTTTGGAAGCCGCATCCGTCATCCATCAGGCAATTGAAAAGAGATGGTCTACAACCTGGAGCATTATCACAATGGTATGGAGAAGAGAAATTGCAAGTAGAGGTTCTTTGTAACGGACGACAGGTCCGATTCAGTTTTTCCTCGGAAGTAACAATTAATAACCGAATTTTTCCTTCAACTAAAATGTCTGGTCTATCTTTCAGCCTTAGCTGAAGAGTATATTCTCGAATTGTATTTTCCGTTCCCTCCCTCGCGCTACCAGAGAGTTCCCCTGTTTTTTGATCCAAAGACAATCCTAGAGGCAAAGATTCCAAAATCCGATATTCAGTTTCACCTAACTTTAGAAAGGAGAAAAAGAATTCATGAGAATGGTGGACCATCAATAATGGTGTTTTTTCAAAAGGAACTCCCATTTCTTTTTTTAAGACACGGTAGTTTACTGGCAAAGAATCCAAACATACAATTTCCGATTGGTTGTTGTTAGGGAATCGGACTTTGGAATCCCAATCGAAGGCATTAGGACAACTAACCACCGTTCCTAAAATTGTATTTTCCGAGACATCATCAAAAGAAAAAAACTTACTTCCGTCCGGTCCGAAGATGGATTCCACATTTGAAGCTTGCAAATTTCGTCCATAGAGTTCAAAATGTTGACCAGTCTTCCATACAACAGGGAATCCCGAATAGATGTCGAATGTACTTTCCTGGATAGAATCAGGCGGAGGATTCTCAACATCTAAACCATCCTGAACGAATTCAGAACCAGTAGATGGGAACGGATTTAAAAGTAGAATCCATTCAGTTAAAGAGTTCTGATTTTTGTGTTTGGAACAATTTAGTAAAAGTCCAAATGCGATTATAAGGAAAGGGATAAAATCCCTGGTTATATTTTGATTCAATTTCATCTGCAACCTCACCTAAGGTAAGGTTACAGATTCTAAACATGGACCCCGTAGATTCTAAAAAAAGATTCTATTGGAATCTGTCTTTTCTAAATACCTGGACATCTGAGCAGAACAAGATCATGGCATACTTTTCTAAGTATTTATCTGCCATAATTTCAATGATCCGATTTGCCTTCGATTCTGAAGCCAATGTCTCGATACGAATATTTTTTCCTTCCCAAGACGAGTTGTGATTTTGGTTCAAACCTTCACCCCTTGCCTCGGTAACTGTAAATCCTTTAACAGCCACTGCATGGAGCTCTTCAATGATTTTGGATTCTATTGCTTCATCCGCTATAATTGTTACTAGTTTTGCTTTTTCTAACTTCATCTTTAGACTCCGTAAATATTTTTAGCGATAACAAGATACATAGGTATCCCGAGAGAAAGGTGGAATGGGAATGTGATTGCCAGTGAGGCAGTCAAATAGTAAGCAGGACTTGCTTCTGGAAGTGCAATTCGTACGGCAGAAGGTGCAGCGATATAAGAAGCACTTCCACTCAAAGTCCCTAGAATTACAGATCCACCTAAACTAAGTCCAGCCAATTTACCAAGTAGAATACCTATCACAGCATTCATAATCGGGAAGAAGATTCCAAACAGGACCAAAAACGGACCGGCTTTTTTTAAGTCAGAAAGCCTTCTCCCTGTGACAAGTCCAACCTCTAAGAGAAAGAGAATCAATACACCTCGGAAAGGAACGTCAAAGAGAGGAGCAAACTGAGTCTCACCTTTTTTTCCAGAAATGATCCCTATAAGCAATCCTCCAATGAGAAGCACCGTTCCTTTGCCCGCAAACAATTCATGGAGAATTTTTTTCCAGGAACCGTCATCCGATTTTGTCTTCGCCTTTACCAAAAACAATGCAACAAGGATAGCTGGAATTTCCATAATCGCAAGAAGACTTGGCATAAAACCTTCATAGGAAATCTGTAAAGTGTCCAAAAACGCTAACGCCTCACTGAAGGTTACTGCCGAAACAGAACCATAGTGTGCTGCAATCGCCGCAGAATTGATCGAATCGTATTTTCCGATTTTTGTAAGGATGAAGTAGGCAACGACAGGGATCATGATACAGAGATAGATCGCTGCGGAAGCAGGTTTATAGAACGTCTCCAAAGGCGTTTGACTGAGTTTAACTCCCCCTTTCATTCCAATCGCCAAAAGTAAATAGATTGTTAGTCCTACATACATTCCATCTGGAAATTTTAAATCACTTTTGATCAGTGTTGCAAATATCCCCAAAAAGAATGCCAGGAACATCGGTGTTTGTAAATTCGATATCAGAGTTGATGCAAATTCCATTTTTCCCTCACTTGTTTGTTTTGCTTTTTCTCAATCTAGGAATAATTTTAGCAGACTTAAATCGGACCTTCGTCCTAACTTATAAGTTAGGTCTACCCTTTTGAAAGATTTTTTAGTTAATTATAAAATTTTTAATACACGAATATTTATTCTGGTATTTTTTTTCATAAATATAAGTATTCTAAATCCAGCCTTTGCGGATTCGATTTCCGTCTTAAATATTGAAAAACCAGAGCACCTACTCAAAATTTCCGAAAGATCTTTTATGTTTCGGCCCGGCTTTACTGAAGAAGCGTATCGATTCCAAATAAAGACTCCAACAGAATCAAGCAAAGCAGAACAAAAATATCTTGTATTTTTATGGAGCCACTTGGATTTCGTGCGAGTTTGTTTTGGACTCGAACCTTGTAAGGAAGCAGGTTATAGCATACCAATTTCAAAATGGCCTGTACCGCAGATTTTCCCAATTTTTCCTATTCCAGAGGACCTAGGAAACCATCCAATTGATATTCAGATCCAATCCAAAAATTTCATTGAAACGGAAATTCAAGTACTAACAACTTCAGAACTTTTGGACCGTGTCACAAAAATCACAGGTTTAGTTTTTGGATTTATCATTTTTATTTTAGCTTTTGTATCACGATTAGCTTATCTCAGTTTTTTAAAAAAACAAATTTGGATCTTCTTAAATCTTGGATTTCAAATTGGAATTCTCTTTGTGTTTTTTTTCGGATCAGGGATGGCAAACCTTTATTTATTCCCGGAAACTAAGTTTGAACTCTCCCTTTTTAAGAAAATTTCTGTGGGTTTTCTGACATGGATCGGGACTGCTTGGGTAACAAAGTACTTACAAATTGAACTAAAGTTTCCAAAAACATATTTGTATTACAAACTGGTTTTGTTTTCTTGCGTAGTATTGACCGCATTTGTTTTTTTTCCCGTGCCTCGGATCTATATTTCCTTTGGTTTTACATTCTTCTATACTAGCATAACACTATTGACTTTAATTTTAGCCATTGTAAAAAATGAAGATTCCTTAAAACAATCTCCATGGTTTATTCTGAGTTTATTATCATTACTGCTATTAGAGATTCTCAATATTTTTTCTTACGGTTCGTTTAATTCTTCTGATGGAACTCTTTACTTAATTTTTCTTGCAATATTTTTACCAGCTAACGCATATTTTGTTTCCAAAACAATAACGGAAAAATTAGAAGAAATCCAAACAGACGAAACACTTTTCAAAGATCAAATTTCATATTTTGAAACCGACTTGATTCAATCCATAAAAGAAACAGAAACCTCCCCGAAAAAGTCGACTCTTAGTACAGTAAATACCGAAGACAAAATTGATCGTTTAAAACGACTTTTTGAGGATGAAAAGATTCACAGAGAGGAAGAACTAAGGCTCTCTGATCTATCTCTCCACTTGCGACTCAGTATCCACCAAACGTCGGAATTGTTAAATCAAATTTTAGGTACTTCTTTTGCAGATATTGTAAAAGAATACCGCGTGAAGGATGCTGTTCAAAAGCTAATCCATGAACCAGAACGTTCCATTTTAGATATTGCACTCGATTGCGGATTTACTTCCAAATCCGTATTTAATGACTCCTTTAAAAAGTATCAGGGTATAACCCCGAGCGAATTTCGAAAATCACTTCAGAAAAAAGGCAATCAATGAAACCAAAAGTTAATAAAAAGGCAATTTTTATAGGAGTTGGACTTGGCGTTTCCTACGGTATACTTGCGCAATTTGCTATAAGGATAGAGGCCTTGAATGATTTTTTTGGAATCATGAGTCTTGGATTTGTCTTCGTATTACCATTTTGTTTGGGTGCCATTACTATCTACTTCGCCGAGCCTCCTCTGAAAAGTTTATGGGGATACCGAATCTTTTTTCCTTGGGTCACAGCAATGATATGTCTATTTTTTGCACTGATCACGGGTCTGGAAGGAACGATTTGTCTTTTGATGGCAATACCGATTTACTTTCCCTTAGCATCATTAGGTGGTGTGTTTATGGGGCTTGTTGATTCAAACTTTAATTCCAATAAACTCAATTCATCCATTTTGGGTTTATTACTTTTTACACCTTTTGTAATGAGTGGAATTGAAGAAAGAATAGAATTACCGATTCTTACTAAACAAGTTGATACTTCTATACTAATAAATGCCTCCCCAAAAATAGTTTGGAGCCAAATCACGAGAATTCCCAAAATTACAGAGGATCAAAATAGTATTTTTTATCTGATGGGGTTTCCGAGACCCGTTGAAGCTACCCTTTCGTTTGAAGGAGTCGGTGGTATCCGCGAGGCTAAGTTTGAAAAAGGGCTTATGTTTTTAGAAACAATTACCCATTGGGTGCCGGAACAAAAGTTAACATTTAAAATTCAAGCGGAACCCAAGAATACACCACTTACAACTCTAGATAGCCATGTAGTTGTCGGAGGACGGTATTTTGATACACTTTTAGGGGAATACAAAATAGAAACTCTAGGCAAAAATAAGGTTATTTTACATCTATTCAGCAGATACAGGCTTTCTACTCGCTTCAATTTTTATGCAGAACTTTGGAGTGATTTTTTAATGCGGGACATTCAAAATAATATCCTAAATGTAATTCGCTCAAGGTCAGAACGAGAGGCACAAAAAACCAATCCTTAAAATTCAAACAATAAGATTCGGTGACGGACACCTTCTCCGTCCTCGCGTCTAGAATACAAAATTTTTAAAATTGAAAATTTGGAATAATTCGTTTCCTCTTCTGTATTGTATTCCCAAAGTGCTCCCCAAAGAGACCCTCTTCCCGTATACCCTCTTTCTTTTGGTTTTACGGTTTTATAATAGATGATTCCAAAGAGAATATTTTCAAGAGATTCCTTAGTTTCTAAATTTTCAGAATTAAAATAAAACAGTCCTAAGGCGGAATGTTCTAATTTTTTACGATTCGATTCCTCTGAATAGTAAAGTATGGGTGTGATCCATTTAGTAGAATCCACTCGATTTTTCAATTTCGAATCATAATAAATTGGCAATAGATTTAAATCAGAATGAATTTCATCATTCTCATAACCTAACCAGGCAAAATTCATTTGGGTACGATTCTTTCGTAAATCGAGTTCACCAATGCCATAAAGAAGTCTTAGGTTAACCATTTCGGGTGAAGTTTTATAATGTATAGATCGAAGTAAAAAATTCCACTCTGAACTTTTGTCTGTTTCTTTCGTTTCTCTCTCTCCGAGAAATAATAGATTTTGATAGGATTCTTTTGAATTATTGTTGATGTAGAGACCCGTAATGAAAGCCGTATATTCCATTTTATCAACACCAGAAAAATAAAATGGGAAAAAATGGTAGTAGGAAACGGATGTTTCCGATTCCGGATTTTTGTTACCATAATAAAACGGAAATAAGAAAAATCTCTCCGTTCGATTGTAGCGAACCTTTTGATCAAAGAAAAAGAATAAATTTATGTGCGAGGCATCCTTGCTCGACTCCCTATAAATCAAAGGTAAAATGGGAATCGAAATTGTTGTTCTTCTATCATTCGTCTCTTCCGATAGTAAAACATTTGAGTAATGAAATAATAGAGTCAAAAAGCGATAACGATCTTCCCGTTTTTGTCTTTGAATAACATCAGGTTTTGTTCTTACCGTAGACTTAGTGTTTGAATTCGGTTTGATAGTTTCTTCGGGAAGATCTTTAGGTTCCAAATGATAATTAGATATATAGTAAAAAGGAAAAAACCAATCCATTGATTCTTTCATTGTTGGTTCTTCTCTCTTGGAGGAATGGAAGATAGGTGCAATATTAAAACTAGATTTAAACTTGTCTGTTTTGGATTGGATGAAAAAAAGCCAGGACCATTCGTAGAAGGAATCCCGTTCTTCCTTGGCATAGAGTAATAATGGCAAAACCAATCTACTATCTTCTAACCGCCCTTCTTTAGAATACTTTTGATTATGAGTATACAATAAACTGTAAATATCAGATTCGGCCGTTCTGCCATTTCCATATATTTGATTTGCATAATAATAAAAAGGAATTAGCCATTCTTTATTTTTTGTACCCAAACCAGACGCAAATTCTTCTTTCGATTTATGAAAGAGTGGAAACACATTTAATGATTCAAAATCTTCTCTGAGCGTATAATTCGTAAATAAAAGATAACTGCGAAATGATTCTTCATAAGTATCACTCGAATAGTATATCAACGGAACTAACTTAATGTCTTTCTCATGATTAACAATCGATGAGAATAAAATTGAGCCAAAGATATGGGAATCTCTTAAATTTGCAGAATCATCTAGATATCTTGATCTTACATTCAAAAAAAATGGGAATGCCCAGTTAGCAACGTAAGATTCTCGATTTTGTATTCTCTTTTCTTTTGAATATTGGAAAAAAGGAAGGAAACGGTAGGATATTTTGTCCGGATTATTTGCTCTTTGAAATAAGAGTAACAAACTAGTAAAGTCGGTATTTTTTTTCAAATCAGTTTCCATGTATAAAAAGGGAATGGGTAAAAATGATTCCCTGTAAATTTCCCCCGTATCCACTCGGACGGCGGTAGAAAAAAACAAAGGAGATATTATATGTCTTGAGGCGATTGTGTTCTCTCTTGAGATTGGTTTGTCAAAAACGAGTATCGGAAGGATCGGAAAATAAAAATGAGAGTGGTATACCAACTCTTCTTTTTTAAATTCTTTTTTATCAAAATAAAATGGGAAAACTAAAAAATTTCGATCTTCAACGTCTTTTGTTTTTACTAAGGAGTTATAATAGAATGGAATCGTCGTCATTCCCGTTGTCTTTCTTCCAAGGGAGTAAACGTCGTCAAAACGTAAAAAAAATGGCGATATCCAAGTATTCATTGTTATATTCTGAGGATATTCCGTTTTATTAATATATGTTAACAAAGGAGGAATCACCAAGGAATCGGATACAGATCCATCGTCATCCAATTTGATTCTCTTCCAATAGATCGGAAGAATCCGAGAGCCCGTTTTCATCTCTGATGAATGCCAATTCACGAATGGCCAAAGAATAGAACGCTCGTGGACAGAATTTTCTACCAAATCCTCTTTTAGATATAAAAACAAACCATAAGAGTGCCGTTTGGCATCAGGAGAATTTTGGTAACCATAAATAGGAAAAATAACTCTATACTTCAAATCGCTCGATGAATACCAAACAAAGGGTAGAGGAAGGGGACCTGCATAGATATTTTCATCAACTTCTGTATCGTAAGTAAACCATGCTAAGGGAAGCAAACGAATGTGACGTTTCGTATCTGCAGCTTCGTATCCAAAAACTCCAAACAAAAAATTGACTCCAAAAAAATTATAAGAATCTTCTCTAGTGAAATTTCGTTGCGAGGTAATCTTGGCCGAATCGGACCTATTTTTAATTCCACTCAGAACAGCTTCTGATTTTGCATTCGGCAAAATATTCTCAATCAACTTGGTGCTCGTACGATTTGAGATACGAAATCCATAATAAAGCCACGAAATATCCGTATCTAAATAGTAGTATTTTGAAATTTTCCCTCCATCAACAGAAAAAGAAGGTTCAAATATACCTTTTGTGGATTGCGATGCAATTCCTAGTATATTAAAATTTACATTATTATATTTTTCTTTATCAGTTTCGTCTGCGAAATCTCCATCAAAGTAAATCGGGAAAAACAAAGTCCCCTTTGAAGTTTCACCTTTCCAAGAATGATACAATGGAAAAAAAGTCGTAGAATGTTCTTCTTTCTTAATGTCTGTTTTGGAATAGTAGTTTAGAATCCAAAGTTGATTTGCTTCCGGTGACCAACTGGAGTAAAATCCCAAACCCCATTTGGAACCCGACTCAGAATTATCTTCCGTGTTACCGAATTGAAAACTAAATGGAAACCAAATCGAATGAACATTTTTTTCATAAAATCGAAATGGAAAGATATTGTTTTGAATCAATTCATTACTACTGTTTTTTGTCCAACTAACAAAACCCAAAATATTGGTATATATATCATCTTGAGTTCTGTTTCGATAGATAAGAGGGAAAACTGAATATCCGTCTTCATTACCCAAAAAACCATCTGTCTTTTTAAACTTTTTAGACCAGGAGTAGTAAATTGGAAAAATATTTCTACGACTAAGCATACCCGCTTTGGTTTTTTCATCTAGTCCATAATAAATGAATAATAACCTTTCATCAATCGTATCATTTTTATGAAAATAATAGATAGGACCGAACGAGGTGTTCTCCTTGTTGTCCAACTTCTCGTCATTGCTAAAATAGAATGGAAAAAAATAATGGTAAGAACTTTTTTTGTAGAAATAGAATGGGAAAACCCAAATTCGATTTAAGTTTCCATCCTTATCTCTTTCTGTATCAAAGAACATGAATGTGTTGGTATGGGAACGTTTATCCCGACTTATGCCATTGAAATAAATAAGAGGAACCAGAGTTAAGGATTCATTTTGATTATTTTCCGTATTCCAATAGAGAGGGAATAAAATCGTCGATTTTTCGATTTTATCACTGCTCTCGGTTCGATTTCTATAAAAGTTTAACAGATAAAAAGTCGAATGATTTGGCGAATAACTTCTATAAAATGGTGGAATGATTCCAAACCAAGAATGTGATGCCTTATCTTCCTCGCTAGTATTTTCATCATTTTTAGTGTTGCGAAAATAAAAAGGGATAAAATATAAGTAATCTTGTTTTTTGTAATAAAGGATTGGAGATAACCAAAGTCGATCCAAAGATCCTAACTCCGAATTACCTTGGTCATACAAAAGAAGTATATTTTTATGAGTGGACCGATCCTTCTCTTTTTTATAAAAATAGAGTATAGGAATCATATGACCAGTCTCTCCCAGTGAATTGTCACTATAAAAATAGAATGGAAAAAAACCGATGAACTTGTCTTGTGTGGTATTAAGATTTTCTTTAGAGTAGTAGTAATTTATAAAATAAAAAGTAGAGTGGTTTGGCGAATAACTCCTGTATATAGGAGGAACTAACCCAAACCAATTCTCTGTGTCTTCAACCTTTGAGATTCTATTAAAATATAAAGGAAAGACGGTTAAGTAGTCATTTCTTTTCCAATAAAAAATGGGCAAAATCCAGGTCCTGTCCACTTGACTCGTTTTTTTGTTCGTATCTCTATCAAAGAACCAAAATATATTTTGGTGTTTCGTCTCGGCATCTTCCCTAGAATAGTGGAGGGGGGAATAGGTTAGGCTTTCCGATGATTTCAAATCTCGGTTTGTGGTCTTTTGTTGGTAGTATCCGGGTAGGACCAAAGTCGATCGAATATTTGTTTCAAATTCATCCCTACTTGAATAAAAGAAAGGAAATACACCTAGATAACTCGAGTTATTTTTTGATTTGCCTGAAGTATAAAGGGGGAAAAATGACTCGGTCTGATTTCCCTCCTTGTCCACATTATAATTGTATAAAATAAAATAGTTTTTGGATATCCTCGGGTCCACCTTACTTTCAATCTTATTAAAAAAGGGGAAAACCTGTGTTTTTTTGAACTTGGGATAATCGGTTGTGTTTGCAAACCAAAAGAAATGAAAATGGTTGTGGGTAGGATTGTTTCTCGGCCAATTCTCCCATTCAATAAAAAAACCATCCAAACGGTATTTTTTATCTTTTTCGGATCCGTATACTTTAACTCTTGTTTCTTCTAGGTCGCTAAAATCGTTCGCGAGTGAACTGGAGAACGCAAACCACGAGGAAAAAATAAAACAGATTAAAAATAGAAGAGTGAATCTCACTTGTTTTCGCTTTTCAGAAAAGGATAAATTGACTTGGTTTTTTTAGCCACATATTTTCCTGATGTTATGATTCTTGATTAAGGCATACAATCCATAGTAATTTTATTTACAAACAATCTCGATTTGTCGAATCTGGGCTCGAATTTTGCAAACTTACAGCCAATTGTAAGGCAGAGTTTTGATCTTTTCCGTTGCGGAAAATAACTATTCGATCTTAGCTAAAATGAGTTTAAAATTTCTTTTGTCTTCTGTTAGATTTACATTAACGTTTGCCACTTCCGATTTAAATGTGCAAAAGATTTGTTGGCATATAATGTCGTTTGGAAATTTAGCAGGCGTTACCTTCGCATTTATATCCTTACCAAATACATTTACAACACCAGAAAATGGTTTTTTAGTATCACTTGCTCGGGAGACTACTAGATAAATAGACAATTGGTTGATTGTTAAAGTATTTCGATCTTCACGAACTTTAATACCAAGTTTGTCCCAAGTATAGTAGACTCCATCTTCGCGATTTTCCTTAACATCATAGGTTCCAAAAATGGGTTCATAGTCTTCAATCTTTAAACTCGGATTCAGTTTTTGGTTCGCAACGCTCACTCCATCTTCCTGGATGGAGATCTTTATTTGTTTGGGGTTGGCTTCTTTTGAAAAAATGGCACCCATTGAGAGTAGAAACAGAATGACTAAAACTAGTTTGCGAAGCATGGGAATCCCTCTTTTACGATTGTGCATTAAGACTCGATTCTTTCCAACCTTTGTCTAGTTTGATTTTTTATTTTTTGCATTTTTAGTGGAAGAAATCCTTTCAAATTTCGAAAAAAAATTTGAACTGTTTCTCCAAATTGATTTAGACTTAAAGCGGCGAAGACTGGATAATTGTTCTCTGCATTCTTAAGGATTGAATCTATGAAATTGCTTAGACTAAAAAGCACTGACTTGCACCATTTACGCCAACTGAATGAAGTATTTTCTGATGCGTTTGAAGACCCAGAGACACATCTTACCAGAAAGCCAAACGATCTTTATTTAAAGAATCTACTTTTGAAACAAGATTTCATTGCCCTAGCTGCAATAGAAGATGGAAAGGTACTCGGGGGACTCGTTGCCTATGTTTTGGAGAAATATGAACAAGAGAGGAATGAAATTTATATCTATGACTTAGCCGTTGCAGAGCCCTTTCGAAGGCGCGGAATTGCAAAGTCATTGATCCAATATTTAAAAGAACTGGCAAAAGAAATCAATGTTTGGGTTATCTTTGTTCAAGCAGACAAGGAAGACACGCCAGCTATTCGTTTGTATGAATCCTATGGTAAAAAAGAAGCACCATTGCATTTCGATATCTTTCCTTAAATGGAACGGACAATTTCCGCTCGAGGAAATTGCCCGAATGTTTTGTGATCCGAACCTCTAGAACTCCATTGTGTAAGATACTCGGTAGTATGTTCCATTCATAGAGCTTCCTGCTCTATCGGAAGCAAACCACTTGCCCATGGCTTGGTTGATCGCCTGTTCGGTGGAAAGACCAGGAGATGCAGTTCGTAACGCCGCTACATAATTACGAAGTTGTGTTCCTGTGATACCAGAGACTTCGTTTTGGCTGGAATCACCAAACCTGTTTCACACACAGTTTTTCAAGAAACCTTTATAAAGATTGGATCATAAAAAAACGGCCTCCGAAGAAGCCGTAAGGAGAAATAGCAATTTATAACAATAGAAACCTAGAAAGTTTGGGAGTATGTAACTCGGTAATAAGTACCGTTCATGTCCCCTGCTTGTTGTGGAGTGTTCAAGTAGGTGGTGAAAGTTGCCGGGTTACTAGCAAAACCAATCAACTGGGCGTTCGTGGGTCCTGCAACGTTTGCCACGGAATCCCCTGCGGAGAATCGAAGCGATCCGGATCCTACTTTAAATTTTACATAGAGACCTGTCCATTTGTAAACAGTTGCATCAGTATCCCCATTTCCACCAGAAGGGCGCACTCGCAATTCTTCCCAGTGAAGACCAGCACTTAGCCATTCCGTGAATCTGTAACCTGGGAAAGCCCAAAAATGGGTGTAGTTCAAGTTAGCGTTTTTATTAGGGAACATAGCAGGAACCGCGTTGATCGATTTTAGAGCAGCAGCACCTTCTGTTGTTGCTGCTAAATTCTCAATGGTTGGATCCACGGATCCGTGAAAGGTTACACCGCCCGGGGTTGTTCGAGGATTCGTTTGGGACTTTGTACCAATATAATACCCACCATACAACTCTGCTTCAAATTTATCCTTATCATAGAACATTGTGATGTTTGGAACAACACCTTCATTGAATACAGGGTTTCCATTTCCAAAGTTTCCTCTAGAAAGCAGGTTTCCGTTTAGGATACCAATTTGAGGGTTCACGTTCAATGCTCCCTCCAAAAGAGTGAAATTCAAACCCACACCAAACTCGGTCCAGTGGCCAAAGTTTCCAGCTCCACCATTTCGGATTCCACTCCAGAGAATTGTATATCCTGTGATACTCACTTTATCGTTAATTGGTATGCCAACTTGTGCCATCGGAGTCAGACCAAAGAAAGAGTCTGAGTTGATCGTCAGAGTGGCCGTATACGGAAGTTTTGTTTCCTTTTTCTCTTGGGCAAAAAGACTCCCAGCGAGAAATAAAGAGACAGATAAAAGACTAGCGATTCGCATCTTCATTCTAAGTTACCTCTGACAATCATAATAGCAATATCCATGCCAACTCGAAAAAATTTCAGTTTCCAGAATTAGAATCATCGTTAATCATAATTTCCGCATATATTGCACGATTTTCTATTCGTGTATTTTGTTACCTGTATCATACTTCCTGTACTTTTATTCGTGTTTCCTGTTTCCTTAATTTCGCAGAACCATCAAATTGCCCAAAAACTAGGCAACTTGCCTTGGGGCTGTTAGTTTTTATCAGAATGGGGAGTAGTTTTTTGGGAGATTTTCTTCTTGTTTTTGAACTTCAAATGATAAATCCTATTCGAAGTTTAGGATGAATGTTTCACATATATTAATAAATATATTTCTCTATTCAAATTTATGAATAGTTTCATATGTAGTATTAGAGAAATACCTAAAATCCTTACTGTTTAGTTGATACAGATACCATTTGAATATCACATTGGCCGAGAACATGACGGCTCAAATAAAATGGTTCCCAAAAAAAATGAAGTATTAAATCAATCGTAAACCTGAAGCAAACGATCCTCTCAGCTCGTTTGCATTTCGACGCGGAAGGATTGGATACAGAATAGTAACCAAGTGCTATATTTGATTGTGCGGATTCTTCTACTGGTTTAATTTCCCTAAGCCCTTGTGGAGATGAACTTTGGAATCCTAATTCTGATTTTTAAAACTCTATAACTACAGACTGGCAATCGTATTAGATTAGAGTAAAGAGAAGAATTTGATGCTACAATGATTACTGAGTCGAGATTCGAGTCATAAAGAAGCTTGTAAAAAGGAAAGGAATGTTATAGCCAGATAGAATTTATCTAGTTTAAACTTTGCCTATGAAAATGGATCGATTTTTGGAATTTATTGTTTCTCTTGTCATGAATTTAGATTATAAGACAGTATCCGTGGATAAGTCTTTATCAGAAGATGAAATAAATAATTTTCGCAATGAACTAGAAGAGTTTGGCTACTCACCTGGAAATAAAAAAAAATTATAGTATATAACTTAGATCTTTTTGGACTGACTTGTGCAAACTGCGCTCTTCGAATCGGGAAGGGCCTTTCTAAAATGGAAGGTGTGACGGATGTTAGAGTAAACTTTGCCACGGAATCTATTTTTTTACGAACTACTGATTCGATTCGATTCAAATAGAATCAATAATAGAAAAAGTGGAAATTCTTAGATACCAAGCATCGGAAAAAGATTCAAACAAACAATCAGAAGTAGAAAAAAACATAAAGACCAGATGCGATTACTGAAAATTAGATTTATCATCTCTTTAATTTTTTCCCTGCCCTTATTCTACAGTATGGTAACTCATTTTCAAATTTTATCCTCTTTACCAATGCCGAATCTTCTGATGAACAAATGGGTTCAAATGTGTCTGGCAACTCCAGTTCAATTTATAATAGGATTCCCTTTTTTTCAATCGGCTTTCAGGGCTTTGAAGAATGGAAAGGTAAATATGGATGTTCTGGTTGTGATTGTAACAAGTGCTGCCTATGGGTATAGCATTTTTGGGAATGATTTGTATTTTGAAACCTCATCAGTTCTCATCACATTCATTTTAGTTGGGAAATGGATCGAACATCTAACTAAAGCAAAAATTAAATGGCGATTGGACAGATGTTCCCATTGACTATTTAAAACAGGGTCACCATGTTTTGGTCAAGGCCTTAGAACGCTTTCCGGTAGATGGAATCGTCATTGATGGGATAAGTTTTGCAGAAGAATCCATGTTAACAGGCGATAGTATCAATGATGCTCCAGCTCTCACAACAGCAGCTGTGGGAATTGCGATGGGTACGTGTGCGGACATTGCTATAAACACCGCAGAGGTCGTCCTCGTAAGGGGTGATATTTAAAGAATAGTAGACCTCTGATCCGCATCGGAAAGGACACCGTTATAAATATCAGACAAAACTTTGTTTGGGCACTCGGTTAAAATTTACTAGGTATTCCCCTTGCAGCTTCAGGGCTTTTAGCTCCTTGACTTAGTGGAGTGGCCATGGCATTTAGTTCTATCTCTGTGGTATTAAATGCATTTAGAATGGCCAATCGGAAGTAAATTTCAATGGAAAGAATAGATTACTTGGTCATTTGGAGCTCTATTGCTGTTCTACTTACACTCTGGGGATACGCTCCCTACATTTGGAAAATCTGGAAAGGAACACTAAAGCCACATTATTTTTCCTGGTTGATTTGGGGACTTACCACCTGTATCGTGTTTGTTGCCCAGTGGTCAGAAAACGGTGGCCTAGGATCTTACCCAACTGGCGTACCTGGGGTTTTGACCTTGGTAGTAGCCATCTATTGCTGGCAACACCGTAAATCCACAATTCTAAAACCTTTCGACTGGTTCATTTTAATCCTCACACTCGTTAGTGTTCCGATCTGGTGTTTGCTCGCGGACCCCCTCTACTCCGTGATACTTTTAACTGTTATGGATGTGTTGGGATTCATGCCAAGTTTTAGAAAGGCATCCGAAGATCCGTACGCTGATAGTCTCTCCTTTTACTTTTTATTTTTTGTGAGAAATTTTATCTCAATCTTGGCTTTGGAAGTTAAAAATCTGACTACATTGGTTTTTCCTTTTTTTGTCGGTTTATTTTGTTTGGTCTTCGTTTTTTGGGTAATTTACTGTCGTTGGAAGAAAAAATCGAAGTAAGTCAACAAATTGCAAACGGATCGTTTTCTTATGTTTTTAGTCAAGAAAATTCCTGTTTTTTGACTGAAGCCTAATTTTTGGATTGGAAAATGCTACCTGTATTGTTATACTTTTGTCATGAGGGCTAGTTTTTTTATAGATTCTATAGATTGGCTTTTGCCTAAAAAATCTGAAAAAAGACGAATCTCATTCGAATTAAGAATGGTAGCCGCTATAACCTTTATAGCAATGACAACCGCATTTATTACAGGACTAATCCTAGTAATCTTTTTAAAACACCATTCAGGCTATGTAACTTTAATATTTGGTCTAAGCATGTTTTTACTCCTTTTGGCAATTAAACTAGAATTGAATGCAAACATTGCAATGATCATCTTAGAATTGTTAACTGGAACACATTTTTTAGGATGTCGCGCCTTTGAACAAAGGGTGGATTGGCCTCTCATAATTTGGCTAAGTATATTTCCCCTACTCCGTCTGCTCTACGGTGGATTTAGACATGCTCTCTATGGATTTTTATTTACTGGAATTCTTGGTTTTGGTTTCTACCTAATCGAACTTTTCCCACTATTATCAGGAGAGGTCGTGGAAAGCACCATTTCCTTACTTCGATCTGTTTCTTTTTTGCCTGCCGTATTCTGCATAACTGCAATTTTTTATTATCTCCGAAGAGAAGCTCTCTTCCGTGCCGAAGAGGCTACTTTGGCAAGGACTATGTTTTTGGCAAACATGTCCCATGAATTACGTACTCCTATGAATGGAGTATTAGGAATTACGGAACTACTTTTGTTAGAACCTGGGATAAAACCCTACAGAGAACAACTAGAATTAGTTCACAGAAGCGGAAAACAAATGGTTTCTCTAATTAATGATATTTTAGATTATTCTAAATTAGAAAGTGTGAAGTTAGATTTAGAATTGCTACCAACCAATATTTTTTTACTCATTCAAGATATCATCTCGCTATTGACACCTATTGCAAAAAGCAAACAACTCGAATTA
Source organism: Leptospira sp. (assembly GCA_027533185.1). Lineage (GTDB taxonomy): Bacteria > Spirochaetota > Leptospiria > Leptospirales > Leptospiraceae > Leptospira_A. The sequence goes on from JAPZTS010000012.1 coordinate 32,242, forward strand.
AAATCAGAAATATCGCCAAAATTAGATTGTTTTAGTCTAACTGACCCGATACGTTGCAAACAAATTCTAACAAATGTAATTATTAACGCGATCAAATTTACCGAAACGGGAAAAGTTTCAGTTCTCGGCGCAGTTCAAAATAATTTTATGATTATTCGTATCATTGATACTGGCATAGGAATGTCTGAAGAAATCCTGGAGAGAATCTTTGTGCCGTTCCAACAAGCAGATGTTTCCTTTACTAGACGGTATGGTGGGAGTGGCTTGGGACTCGCAATCTCCCAAAGATTAGCCAATTTGTTAGGTGGAAAAATTACTGCAAAAAGTTCGCTTGGCGAAGGGAGTGTCTTTGAAGTTTTACTCCCCTTTCAAGAAATAACTCGTGAGATCAAACAAGAGAAAACTTTAACAGGAGAACTTCCGAAAATTCCATTAAAAGTTCTCCTGGTGGAAGACAACCATGTCAATCAAGTAGTTGCGTTAGGAATGCTGAAAAAATGCGGATGTTTGGTAAAACCAAAATCCAATGGCGAAGAGGCTGTTGCGACTTTCCTAGAGGAACAGTTTGATCTAATTTTAATGGACTGTCATATGCCTGTCATGGACGGTTTCCAAGCAACTAAAGAAATTCGAAAGCTTGAAGTTGGCAATAAAAGAACAAAAATCATCGCACTCACGGCGTCAGCGATGGAAGATGATGTAAAGGCATGTCTACTGTCCGGTATGGATTCCGTAATTGCAAAACCATTAACTTTTGATTCCCTAGTGCCTGTGCTTAAATCTATCAAAATCAGTTAAGTTCGAATCGTTCATACACGGTTTCAATTTTCTCTAAACTCTTTAATTTAAATTTCAATGGAAGAGCTGTATTTTGTTCGGTTCTATGTTCAATTCTTTTCCAGAATATACACCAATTCAAATACACTTGTTTTACAAAACCTCGTTCTTTTTTAGTATTCTCCTGTATTGCATTAGAGGACCAAAGCCTAAGAAAAATAAAGGTTTGCAATTTTCAGAAATAATTCTTAATTTGATTGCGTTGCAGTAACTTTCTAAAAGTACATTTCGTCACAATGTCTATTACATGGTCATACCAAATATAATTTCAAATTATTACAAAAAAAGTAAAAAGCCCAGATCAATGGATGATCTTATTACTCAAATTTTGGGGACAATTTGTGTTCTATTTGCCATCACGACAGGATTTCTTTTTGCCTATTTTTCTAGAGTGAATATCATCAAAAATACGGATGACCGTCTTTATTACGCTGCTACATTTTATCAGGAGATCCTTGGACCAAATTACCACAATCATATTGAAAATGCAGATTCCTATTCCAAGGAAGAGTATCAAAAACAAGTTGAATTAAACAACCAACTCTGCAAAAAACTGGGACTACAATATCTTTGGAGCGTACTTTCTATTGAGGATCAAATCGTCTTCACTTCGGCAACTAACTCCAATTTTGACGATAAAAATTCTAATTACGCTAAATTCTTTGATGTTCATTCCGACCCTAATGCATTTTTACCAGCAAAGCAGAAGCAAGAAGAACCAGTTTTCTCAACGTTTCATAACGAATGGGGAGAAGGAAGGATGATTCTTATATCAAAATTGGATAAAAAAAAACGTCTATATATCATTGGGGCAAGCATTCAATTAAAAGAATTAAACGAATTACTCTTTCGCTCTTTTTTACTTTCAACTGGATTTGGAATTTTATTATTCTTAGTCGTTTGGTTTCTCTCTCGAATACTGAGCAAAAAAATTATGCATATTTGTTCCAATGTTTCTCATACGGCAAATCAAATCCAAAAAGGACATTTAGATATTGAAATGCCAAATTTTGACGTAATAGAAGCGATTCGCCTAACGGAATCTCTAGATCATATGAGAAATCAATTAAAGATTCGAATCCTTGACCTTGAAGCTCAAAATAAAATTTTAAATCAAATTCTAAACGAAAAAAATATCGCAGAAAAGAAGATACGGAAGTATTCTGAAATTCAATCCATCCTGATTAAGATTAGCTCTAAATTCATAAATATTTCAAACGACAGAATCAACCAAAGTATTGAATTATCCCTGAAGGAATTGGGAGAATTTGTTGGGGCTGATAGGGCATATATTTTCGACTACGATTGGGAACAGGAAGTTAGTACAAATAGATACGAGTGGTGTGCTGAGGGAATTACTTCCCACATTTCTAATTTGCAAAATGTACATATCAAAAAAACGGATCCATGGTCTCAAAAGCATCTAAAAGGTGAAGTGGTAAGCATTGAAGATATCAATCTTTTTGCGGAACGGGAAGAGAACTTAAATTTGCTTAGGAATCAAGGTATCCAAAGTTTGATTTCGTATCCCCTAATGAAAGATTCATTATGTTTAGGATTTGTTGGATTCGATTGGGTTAGGAAAAATCATAACTACCGCGAAGAAGATGAAAATTTATTATCTATTTTTTCTAATATTTTAATAAACCTACGAATGAGGAAGGATATCAATGAGGAACTTGCGAAATTCAAAAAGATAGCTGATCATTCTCAGTATGGTAAGGTAATTACGGACATATCGGGGAAAATTACTTATGTAAATCAATTTTATGCTACAGTGCATGGATATGCACCGAAAGAGTTAATTGGGAAAAACCATTCGATCTTTCATTCCGAAAAACAAATCAATCAACTTAACTTAGAACTTGAAACATTAAAATCTAAAGGTAAATTTGAATCGAGTCTCGTTTGGCACTCTCACAAAAATGGTAAAGAATTTCCTATGCTTATGACTGCTCTTTTAATAAACGATGAACACCAAAAACCAGAATTTATAGCCGCATCGGCTCTCGATGTCTCTGATCTGATTCAATCGCAAGAACGTATAAAAAATCTTTTAGAAAAAGAACGTTATTTAAATCAGAATATACAAAACTTTACATTTATTGTATCACACAATTTAAGAATCCATTCAGCAAACATGTTGGGATTATTGCAGGTAGCTAAAGAAACGGAGCCAGAACTCTTTCAACATGAAATAACCCAAATGCTTCTGAGTGCATCTCAAAATTTAGAAGAAACAATCCGTGATCTAAATACTGTATTAGAACTCAAATCAGCAAACCAACTACTTAAAACGAAAATAGATTTATTTGAGTTAGTAGAGCAATCGATTCAAAAAGTATTGACTGGCGTACCAAATAAGAAAGTTGTTATCCAAAATCTTGTTCCCAAAAATAATCCAGTTTTCTCTGAATCTGTTTATTTGAAATCCATCCTATCTCATATTATAGGAAATGCGGTAAGATATCATAAAAATATCGAAAATTCTTGGGTTAAAATTTCTTCTGAAATGGATAAGTATTTAACGAAGGTAATCGTTGAAGATAATGGTTCGGGAATTGATCTGATTCGAAATGGAGCAGATCTTTTTAAGATGTACAAAAAATTCCATGACTCTCCTGACTCAAAAGGTCTTGGGCTTTATATTACTCAAATCCAAGTGGAAGCGTTGGGTGGTAGTATCGAAGTTCAGAGTGAAATTGGAGAAGGATCTAAGTTTACTGTAAGTATTCCAAATGAATCATATGAATGAAATTTGTTTAGTTGAGGATGATAAAATTCAAATTTTTCTAATCGAAAAATTTTTAAAAAAATTTGGATAAACGGGTCTGATCTCATTTTATGAAAATGGCAAGTTGGCCTATGAAGAAATGAATCGTCGATTTGAGAATAATAAATCCTTTCCTGATCTTATCTTTTTAGATTTGAATATGCCTATTTGGGATGGATGGCTTTTTCTAGACGAATTCAATAAATTACCTGGATCGCAATATTCAACAATTTATATACTAACTAGTTCATTAAGTGAGGATGATTTAAAGAAAGCGGAAGATAGGGGATTTACAAACAGATATCTGCAAAAACCCTTGGATTTTACAATTTTAAAAAATATTTTACAGAGTTACTGAAAGAAAATTTTTTAAAAATACAAACAATAATTAAACTACTTTACTAAATTATGGAAGATTGACAAGAATAGGTTTCAATTTTTATAATGATCGATAAAAGCCTTTAGTTTTTGAAAGGCGAGACTCCTTTCTCCGGTAAACTCAAGTGGATCTACTTTGTGGATATAATTGTATTTCCAACTTTATGAGGATATACAATTGGGAAAGGAGCACATCCATGCAGTTCACCATCGGTAACTCCAGAAAAAGGACTCAAAACACTCATACAACAGATTACGAAGATTCCGAGAGCCGTTTCCAATAATTTACCTATTTTTCCTTATACCGAGAGACCAATTGCTCAAGTGCCATTCCCCAGCCTTTCTGAAATCCCATCGCTTCATGTTTCTTTCTAGTCTCAATATCTTTATGTTTAACAATAGCACGATATTTTGATCGATTTACATCAATAGGAGAAAAATGTAAAAAGATCGTACTAAAATCGTTTCCAGAAGGACGAAGACCGACTAACATTGTATCTGTGAAAACAAGTAGAGTTTCCGGAATGACAAGTAAAAAACATCCAAAGTTATCTACGATAGTCCCCTCAGGAGATTTCATTTGTGTGTAAAACTCACCACCCACTCTAAGATCAATACGACATCCAGTGGTTTGCCATGGTTTCGGAGTAAACCAATAAAGAATTTCTTCTGGGTCGGTCCAAGATTTCCAAAGCGCGGAAACAGGCAAATCTACTTCTCTTTCAAAGACCAAATCTAAATCATTATTTACTTCCAATAAATCTAAATACCAAGTTTGGTTCACTGGACCACCATCCTTTCTGTCTCCGCACATGAAGTTAAAAAATTATTTTCTGGGATTAGTACGTAAAGGGAAGTTTAAGTCTTACGACATTCCTATGCAATCCCAAAAATAGAATTTCCAAATTCAATTATCTTTCGTCTATGGGAATATATGTTTGGAACAAAAAAAGAAAAAAATAGATTCGTAAGTAATTCAAAAAATGTATTCGCAAGATTCAAGCTCAGCACTCAATTCTCAGTTGTTTTCCTCTCGTTAGGGATTCCATTATCAGTTTTTTTTATCTTTTCTATTTCCCAACTCTACCGACAGCTCAAAATCTCCGAATCGGTAGTTTCGATTGTGAAATTTGCAAAATCGACGGCCATTGTTCTGCATGAAGCTCAAAAAGAACGTGGGAAAAGCAATTTATATGCAGTGAATCGGGATGACTCGATCAAACGAGAAGTTGAGGAACAAAGAAGTATAGCAGACAAAGAATGGATGGTTTTAGTTAGTGAATCACAAGTAGCCTTTCCTGAAAAAATGAAAGAACTCCAAAGACTTCGATCCAATTGGTTGAATGAACGTAAACAGCTAGACAACTCTGCCAGAAACCCAGAACAAATCCAAGCTTCGTATACGAAAATTTTAAATGACTTACTTTTCCTTGCCGAATTGAATAACGCTGCGGGAGAATCAGATTATTCCGACCGCATTCGGTTAGTACATCAATTTTTAGTTTGGAAGGATTCGGCGGGACAACTGAGATCCAATCTGAATGTATCTTTGACTAAGAAAGAGTTTACCAAAGAGAGATACAACGCATGCATCGATGCCATTTCCAAAATGCAATTGATTGTGAGTCTTTTTAAAAATTCTCCACTTGCAAAACAGATAAGTGAGTTTGAACCAAAATATTTTGAAGGGAAATATGGAGAGATCGTTCAGTTTTTAATGAATATACGAGATACACTGCCTTCCATATCGCAAACAGAATGGTGGTCGAATTCTTCAGTGAAAATGAATCTTTTGCAAAACGAAATCTTAATGGAGTGTGACCGTTTGCTCACGGAGGTAACAGAAGACAGAGATTCCAACCGAAGATTTTTGACCTTCTTTCTTTCCTTGTCTCTAATTAGCATGACCCTCGCGGTGTTGTTATCCTATCTGATTACAAGTCGATTTAGCAATGAACTTAAAGGTATTTCTTCTGCGATGAAAGAATCTGAATCCGGAAAACTATTGGAATGGACCGCATCTCCCGGTGAAGATGAAATTGCAAAGCTCTCCCAATCCTTTGCTTCACTTTCCAAGATATACAAAGAATTGATTACGCAACTTACTGGCAATGTAAAAGAAACCCATACCATCAGTGAAGAAAGTTTTGGATTGTCTGAAAATTTTGCAAAAACTTCACTTTCCATTGCATCTGGGTCAGAAGAAATATCTGCCGCTTCCGAAGAAATTCTAAGCCAAACAGATTCTGTGAAACAAGCTATCTCTACTTCGGAGAAAAATATTCAAAACATCAAAAATGATATCCTTAGATCGAGTAAAATAGCGAATCAAATTGATGAACTGATCCAAAAACTGAATGAAAACGCAAATCTTTTGGAAACGCACGCAAAACAAGGTTCTTCTCTTATGCACCGATTGCAAAATCAAATAATGGAAATCCAAAACCATTCTAAAGAAATCAACCAAGTCCTTCGAATGATTTATGAAATCTCAGGTAGAACCAACTTACTTTCATTAAATGCAGCAATCGAAGCAGCGCGAGCTGGCGAGTCTGGAAGAGGTTTTGCTGTTGTAGCAGAAAATATCGCGACCCTGGCACAAAACTCAGCCACCTCGGTGAAAAAGATAGAGGTGATCATTATGGCTTTAAACGAGTCAATTTCTTCCGGAGCACAAAATATCGAAGACAACCTGAAGTCATTGGAAACCATTCATGGTGGAACCAATAATAACAGGGACCAAGTCGAAAATGTATCAAAACAAGTTCGTTTCTCTGTAGAAGTAAACCAGCTGATTGAATCACAAATTTTAGAAATTACGGATCGTTTTTTAGAAATTCGACAGGCTACAGAAGAAAACAGTGAGGCTTTGCGTTCGATACAACAAGGTATAACTTCCATGTCTGGTGAAGCAGAAGATCTGAGTCGTGACACATCTCTCCTTAGAGGACGAATGAAGGATCTAGAAGAGAGTAACTTACGTTTACAGAACAAAGTTTCATTCTTTCATCTATAAATATTAAAAATTACTGATATAGAGCTGAAAAATACTTCCCTGGTTTTTGGAAATATAGCGAATCTCTGCGCCGATACTATCAGCAATGGATTTACAAAGGAACAAACCAACTCCGGAACCATTTTTTGATTCTATTTTAGTTTGAAACAATTGATCTCGGATCATCGCGTCTATTCCAGAACCTTGGTCTTCAATTTCCCATAGGAACTTTTTTGAATTGCCGATCAATCTAAGTTTGATCTCCGATCCATTTGGAGAGTATTTGGATGCATTATCTATTAGATTCTTTAATATAATAGATATTTCCTTTAGATGTTTTTGGATGCGAAACGGAGTTTCAATCAAACCGGATTCATCGACAAGAATTCGTTGGTTTCTATTGCTAAACTTATATCCAATATCTGCTATAATATTTTGAGTAAAATCCAGAACAGAATCTAACTCTTTTTTTTCAATACTTGGTGAATTCAATCCAGATTCCGCATTGAAAAGCACATTTTCAATCGTAGATTTTAAATCGACGATTCGAGACTTCATACCTTCCATTATATTTTTAAGTTCTTCCCGTTCAATGAAATCATCCTGATAGAGTTCAATCAGCTGACTTAAATTATTTACCGGATTTTTTACATCATGTGCCAAAATACGAAGCAATGTTTCCTTCATATGTTTCTCTGACTCAATGATTAGGATTTGTTTTTTTAATACCTCCCCAGTTTGGACCAGTTCCCGATTCTGTCTTTTATAAAAATCCAACACGAGGGTGATCAAAATGACAAGAAAAATTGCTACAGAGACAAAGGTAAAAAGATGGTCTTCGAACTGAGTAAATCGATCTTTATATTCTGGATTCGTTAAATTACTTTCATCGATTCCAAAATAAAGAAGGAGAGCCATAACAAGAATTGTAAGAATCGTATACGCCCATTTCAGTCGATCGCCGAGGAGAATGGGGTATACTACAAATAATGTGAGTACTCCATAAAATGTCGGTCCATTCGTACCTTGATTCCCTATGTAATTCAAAATAAAAAAGAATAACATGGGTATGTTTACAAAATGAGTATATCTCTCTTTGAATCCAGATCGCTTCAATTTTAAGTAGGCTAAAGAAAATATTATTAAAACTGGAATTTTTAATAATGCGATATTATAAAGTTTTAAATACAAATCGTTAAACAAAATCATGAGGATTAAAAATCCTGATGAGAGGAGTATTGTTTTTGTTACTTGGATTTGTAGTTTTTGAATACCAGTCGAATCGTCTACCATATTAGCTGATTTGAATTTATTGAGGTTTCTTTGTCGGAATGTTGTAAAGAAATTTTTATTTCTTTGAATGCAAAACTTACGTAAAAAATTGGAAAAAAACAGACTAGAACTTGAAATCAGCTACATTTAATTTAGAATTGGATTTATGAATCCAACCAATGGCATTTTAAACTTACGATTGATTTACGCGGCTTTATTATTAGGGCCAATTGTTTTCTTAGGAATACTCCTAACTGTCCTCCAAAATAGGACTCTGAGTCCCATTCCTAATTTGGAATTGATTGGTTTAGGAGTAGGGTTTGTTGGAGCAAGTATGGCACTCTTCATACCTAAAATTATGGCAAGCAATCATAAAGTGGAAACAGGACTTGATTCCCGTTACTTTTTACTCAAAATGATCCAATGGTCCGTTTTAGAAAGTAACATTCTAACAAACGTAACCTTCTTTTTTTTAAACAATTCAATCACAAATGTCTATGTATCTATTGTTTTACTAGCCATCCTTGCATTTTTATTTCCATCTGAGAATGAAAGAAAACGATACTTTCCGAACTAAATGAACGCACGTCCGATTTTTTTTTCTTTCAAACGTATTATCGAATAGTGTTGGAGTTGGTTTCCTTTTTTTGAATTTCATGGATTTCCTTAAGGGAGTCCATGATCCAAAATAATAACTCAAAACTATCACCTACATCCTCTGTACTCCCCAGATTGACAATGATATGGGCGTCGTATTCTGGAGAGTAAAACATTAAGGTTCCCAATACCCCCGAATGGCCATATAAAAGAGGAGTGGATGGTATAAAAATCGACATCTTTGAAAAGTCTACCGTCATCATACCATTTCCGTATAGAATCCCATCCATAAATAAATAGTTTCCTGGTAGAGAAGCCAAGGTTTCTTTCGAAATGAGTTTACCACCAACCAATGCTTTCTGAAACAACAAAAGATCTTCGGTGGTAGAAACAATCCCTCCTCCTGCCCAGTCACAAGATATACTCTTAAAATTTGTTACATCTGCTTCACCTAACATCATTTTAGAAAGAGGTAAATTCGATTTGTTTTTTGGAAGAGATCGTAAATGCATATAGGTATGATCCATTGCGAGAGGAGTAAGAATTCTTTCCTTTAGAATCGATTCAAACGGTTGCTTGTATTTTTTTTCCAATAACAATCCAAGAAGTATGTATCCCGTATCGGAATAGTGAAATTTTTTCCCAGGAGGAGCCACCGCTTTCTGATTGATTCGGGTGAAATTTAAAAGGTCTATGGGTGTCCAGAATTTGTTAGGGTTTTCTGTAATTTCAAATAATACAGCTTTCTTATTTTGGTCCTTTGATTCAAAATAATCCTCTATTCCCGAAGTATGCGAAAGTAGATGTTTTACAGTCACTTTCGCGGAGTAGTCGATACCTTCATAAACAAATAGATCTTTTAGTAGGTCATTTCCTAAACTATTGGCAATGGGTTCATCCAAAGAAATTCGTTTACTCTCAACCATCTGATAGATAAGAACAGTTGTAAAAAGTTTACCAATACTAGCGATATGAAAGGGAGGATCTCCATCTTTAGAGGATACTTTTTTTCCATCTTCCGATATACCTAAACTTCGTTTTATCCTTAGATTCAACCTATCGGATTGAACTAGGAAACTAGCATCTTGACTGTGTTTGGCAGAACGAAATGTACTTTCAAAATCTTTTTGTATCTTATTTTCACCTTCACGAACCGAAGCGAGCGAACATGCAAAAATAAAAACTGTTAAAAGACTCAAAGAGATTTGTAAAGTTCTTGATGGTTTCATTTCTATTGACTCTAAAATTTTTTAATTAAATCTGTTGCCTATTTTTGAATCAAATAGAACGGAAGAGGAAAGACGGATAAACCTTTTGTATAACTTAAACCCACTAATGTGTTTGCGTTCAAAACACGGAATTCATCCACGACCAGTGGCCACGGAAAAGGTGTCGTCTTCGGGTAACTCACTCGAATGCATGCTTTGGAATCCACCTGAGACTGGGAGAGAGCTACTTCCATTGGGAATTTATTGAATCCATTGCCGCCGTTTTCATCAGAAAAAATATTTATTGCAAATTCACTTCCAGAAAATTCTTTCCCAACCCAATTTTTAAAACCCAATACACCCAATCCATTTTTTGCAAGAGATTGAAACCAGTTAGGTCCGACCCAGGATACCTCATACCTACCTTCGGGAAGCGACCTTGACCCTGGCAAACTCTTATAGAGCTCAATAGTTTTAAAAAAATTCGTTGATAAATTTATTTCCATAGTAATCTAATCACCCATGAGCTCAGGTAAATCAAATCTTTTCCATACAATTTTAAACTATTACTTTCGGATCCTATGCATTTTGACCGTTGACTTGGTCATTTCAATCATCAATGCAAAAGTATTGTCTATTTCATCTGGCCACCATAGAATGATTGCAACACTGATCGGAATGTCCGTTGTTTTGATCCTCTTTTTATTTTTATTTTCTGTAATTGATAAACTAACAAAACTAGTATTAAAGTTCGCAGTTCAAATGGGCAATCTAATCGGCTTTCGCAAGACAGCTATCTTTGCAATCATATCGGGATTGCTTATCCTTATTTTTTCAGGCTATCACTTCATTTGGTTTGGGACTTGGCCTGACTTTAAAAATATTCCTCTAAAATTTTAATATCAAGGATTTGGATTTAAATTGAAAACTCATATTTCTAAGTTCGGGATCTGCATTCTGTTTTTTCTTTCTCAGTTTCATGTTTCATTGAGTGCAGAATCGATAGATCTTTTCGAAGCTATCAGTTGGGAAGATGAAATAGAATTCAAGAAGGCCTTGGACTCAGGCGCTAATCCAAACCAAATTGATTCCAATCTAAATATTTCAATTTTAATGAAAGCTATTGAAACTATGAAACCAAATCTGGTAGAGATTTTATTAAATAAAAAAGCCAATGTGAATCTTAAAATACCTGATTCCAAAAAAACAGCGCTAATGTTTTTTATGGAAAAGTTCATTCAAAATTCGGAACTAGATAATGACGGGAACACGATTTACAAAGATGATCGTGATATGCTTGATATATATTATAAACTTTTGAATGCGGGAGCAAATGTAAATGAAATGGATCATGATGGAAAATCGGTTCTAACTTATTTAATGGAATCTCCTTATGCACAAAAAAGTGAAACCATCATAAGGGAACTAATTGCACGCAACATTAAGGCGAATGTAAATTTCAGCAAGGATATCAAAAAGCCCGTATGTTTATGTTTGATTGAGGATACTTCAGGCAAACAAATTGAACTGATTCAAATTTTCTTTAGACAAAAGATTTGCGACCCCAACCAAGAGTACAAACAAGCAAATCAAAGAAAAACAAGCTTACTTTTTATAGCATTATCGAACAAAGATTATAGTTCTACTAAAGCCCTTTTAGAGGCAGGTGCCAATCCCAACCAAGGCGCATCAGATACGTTAATGCAATATTCACCTATTTTTTTAACTCCAACTGAATTCGAACTTTTAGAATTATTGCTTAAGTTCAAAGCGAATCCAAATGCAATTGAGAACGACATACATCTCTTAGAACATGTAGCTCGTAATGTATCCAATGATGAGAAAGGTGAAAAAACAATAGATTTGCTTTTGGCGTATGGAGCCATTATTACTCACCCAAAATTATACGATAGCTACACTCCGTACAACAAGGCAACACATGCTGCGTACATAGTTGGGAAATATAAAATACAAAAATATTTGGAGAAAAAAGGCGCCGTTACAAAAGATAAATTAAAAATTAAGCCATAATCGAATCATTTACCATTTAGTTTAAGCAACGGTCATTCCCGTAAGGCAAAGTATAGATCGGTAATGGGAATTTTTTTCGGATCTCGTTTCAAATATACTTCAAAGGGAGCCAGGTTTGCAAGCCGTCGATGAAACTTTGGAAAAAACTCATTGATTATAACAGAATAAACTTCTGGCAATTTTTCATATTCCAAACGCACTCGTATCTGAAGTCTCTCACAACCTTGGACAGTTTGTAATCCAAGACCTTCCGGAATTTCTGTTCGATAAGGTATTGGAATCCCAATATCAAACCGAATCTTATTTGGATCTGTGATATCAGGATCATCTTGAGATATTCCAATCCATTTCTCTTCGTTATGTGATTTTTTATTTTTTCCGAACCAGTCGTCAAAAGAACTAAGAAATGATCTATCTTTTGGAAAGCCTGGCATCAATTCGTAAGGCCCGATATGTCTTTTGTACAATAGATTGAAGGATGAAATCTGTTTTATAGAAATATCTTTTGATTCAATACCAAACTTTGCCAAAGCCTTAAGGCCGATGATTTCGCTTTTTTGGATTTGAAACTTCTTTCTATAGGCTGCAGGTGTGATTCCTAAATTCTTTCGGAAGGCCTTTGTAAACGCCTCTTGGCTGGTATATCCTGATTCAAGCGCAATCTCTAATAAGGGAAAGGATGTTGTTTTTATTTCAAACGCGGCTTTTTCTAATCGGAGTCGCCTAACATAATCCTTGACATTTTCCGACTGAAATTGGTAGAACATTCGGTGAAAATGCCAAGGGGAATAGGTAGAGAAAAAGGCTAATTCATTTAAAGCAAATTCTCTTGAAAGATCATTTTCTATTTTTCCCCAAATTGGATACAGGATTTTGTCTTTCTTGGATAACAAACCAACAAATTTTAGCCTCTTACTTGAACAAAGTCAAGACCGATACCGTTCGGATCAACCATAGTAAAATGGATATCACCCCACTCTTCTTTTGTAATCGGAAGATCAATGGGAGCTCCCGCATGTACAAAATTTTCATAGAGTGACTCAATATCCTCTGATTCTATGATGAGCCATATTCCCTCTCCACCATATGGCCTTTGGAAATAAGACTTTCTTACAACTGCTTGGTTAGGCAACATAAAGGCAATCTCTCTGTCTTCTTTTTCGGGATGTGACAGAAGAAGAAACCATTCGGATTCAAACTTCACCTGCCAGCCTAGCCATTTCTGGAAAAACTCCTTCGATTCTAAAAGCTTTTCGGTAATGATACCGACTTGGATGATCCCTGCGGTTTTTATATTTGGATTCATATTCATCTCCTTTCAAATTCCATCCTAACCTCTTTGCTCTTAAGTTTTTGGATCGAATTTGCGATTTTGCCCAAATTCAGATGTTCTTTGGACCAGAGAGGTATATGGAAAATAGTCAATAATAAAATGAGACAATGATAGTAAGTTTTTTCTATTTTTGTAATTGTCTTGATTTTATGAGAGATCTCCTCCAACATAGAATATACTGAGGAGCAAAATGGTGCGTTCTTTTTCCGTACTTTTAATATCGATCTTACTTTCCGGGATACAATTTGAACTAAAATCAGAAGAACCTCCGATTTCCTATTACGAGTACACCTTAGGTGAAGGGAAGGAAGAAACTCTGCAAAAGGCTACTCAAGCAAATCTTTCCTGCCGGCACCTGCGCACAGGTTCCGTTTGTAACGGGTCAGAAATGATGTATCTATTCGTTTTTCAACCAGACAATCGATTGGGAGCGATACGAGTCAAAAAAGATATTTTGAATTTGGATGAAACTTTTTCCAATCAGGGAAAAGAATTGGAATCTTTGTTCCAAATGCCAACACTTCGAAATCCAGCTCAAAGAATTCTACTTTGGAAAAAGGAAACTGGCATTATCATTTTTGAAGTCTATGATGTGGAAGGAGGAAAGATTTCATTTCTTTCCATTCAATCAGATACGGATTTACATGAAGAATCGAAAGCTAAATTGAAGGATAAGAATTCATTGTGCTTAGAAAAGGCAGTATATAAAACTTGCTCAAAACAAAAAATTGAAAAATTAATTCCATAAACCAGTCGCGAGTAATCATTCTTTTCTTTTTAATATTTATTTTTATTCAGAGGTAATAAAACATTCTATGTATCGGCTAATACTTATTTCAATTCTATTCGTTTTTCAATGTGCTTCTACGAGCGAAACTACTAAAAAGAGAGCAAGAAAGAACCTACTTTCTTCTGTACAAACAGAAGATGTTTCCGGTATACAAAGATCCATCGAAGAAGGAGCATTAGAAAAAGATACCGTCTTTGAAAAAAATCCTGATGAATTCCATACGACAGCCCTTTTAACAGCAATAAACTATAACAAGATGATCTCGTTAAAAACCTTGCTGGATATCGGAGCAAATCCAAATTCGTTCAATACAGGAGAACATCCATCACTACTTATGATTACTATTTCGCTGTGTAAAACAGAAGCAGTCGATATCTTGATAAACAAGGGCGCAGATATAGATTATATTCAAAAGTTCCCAAATAACCTATCGGTATCGACATACGAAACTGTTGCCTTATGCAAAGACCCCGCAAAAAGGAAAGAAATAGATAAGATACTAAAGCTTACCAGAAAGAAATGAATAAGAGTCGTATAGTTATTTTCTCAATCCTCTTTGGAGTTACCTATTGTTCTCCCAAAGAAGAAAACCAAATCATAAACCTTGTTGGTTATGAATTGACGATTCCAAGTTCCATGCATCCGACAGAAGGACTCAACCACAGAGCTATTCTTCAATTTAAGGACCCAATCAAGATGATCTATACTTTTGTGACTGAAACAACCAAAGAGGATCTTCTCAGAACAGGCATTAAGCCTGATTTCGAAGAAGCAGCACAAACCAATATTGGAAATTTTAATGATGTATTTGGGGGTGGTTTGCCGAAGGCGAAACTAACATCTATAAACGGCCTTCGTGCCTCAATACTCGATCATGAAGGAGAAACTCCTGGACCAAACCCTATGTGGGTTTCACTCGTAAACGGAGATTTTGAAACTCCAGCTGCTTATTATGAGGTTTCAGCCTGGAGTGTCAAACAAGGTAATCTAGATACTTTAAGATCAATCGTATATTCGTTTCGAGAGGCCCGTGCTAACAAAAAAGAATAGAAGATTTCATTTGTAGTCAAGATAGACTATTTCTATTCAAAGGTAGCCTTTATCAAATTAAATTAACATGGTCTTTAATTCTCTTCTTGGAGTAAAATAATTATAATCACTCCTTCCAATCCTTGCAATCATCTGAATTTTTTCCTGTCTACCAATTCCCATTTGTTTTTGAAAGGATTCACGGAGTGTGTCCATTTCACCGTATTCTTGTAAAATTTGACTCAATGGGTGCATTACATATCCATCCCTCTCTGCTGCGAGCTGGAAACGAACGTAATCTCGCCCAACATTAACCCAATCTTCCATTCCATTTGTTTTGGTTTTCCACATAACAATTCCTTTTGCAGATTGTATCTTTTTTTCATAATTTGCAAGGAATTGATTAACGCCTGTTTTGTTATGAAATTTTTCGGGCTCAGGTCCCATAAACAGAGTTTCTAACATCCATCTTTGGAATCCCGTAACACCTTGGTCTGGTAAGGCTATTCCATCTCGTTTGGCTTGAATCTCTTTATCGTTGAATCGAAACCAAATTCGGGACTCATCCGCGGTTCTTAGATTCAAGGTTTCAACTTTCATCGCATCCATCGCCTGACGGATGATATCCTTAATTTCGTCTTCCTTCAAAAAAGTAAAAATTTCAGAGTATTTTGGATTCGAACCATCGAGGATCTTATCTAATTCTTCTTGTTTGAGAAAATCACCATTGTATGCCGTTCGTACCGTATGCCTTTTGTCCAAAAATGGAAATAGAGAATCCGCTTGGAGTGAGCTAGTTTTGGACATCAATTTTATTTTTGCGACCGGCTTTTTACCTATCTCTTTAGATGGATACGGTCCTTCGGGAAACAGTTTTATTTTAGTCTCAAATCCAAGCGAACTTGCAGCGATCGACAAACACTCTATAAATGTTCCCTGTCCAATATGGATTTGGCGTGTGCTAGGATCCGTAACGGGGAGGATACGTGATTCGTCTACATACAATAGCATTTCTTCTGGGTTTAGAATTTTAAACTTCCATGCTTGCGTATTGTGTGGATTTGGTGCCGTAATTCCAAAAAGAATGGCGTTTAAGATTGGTTCCTTAAAAATCTCCTTTCGGTCTTTGGTCTCCGTTTCTTTTTTTTCCAATTGCCGAGGAAAAAAGGAGGAACAATGTTTCAGAAACATAACGGCCGATATTGTGATACCGGCTTGGGATAAAAATTGGTTTCGATTGATTTGGTTCATATGAGAATACCTATCCTTTTATAAACGAGTTCCAATGATGAGATTTCCTTCTAAAAATGTTTCCGTTTTACCATCTCTTGGTCCGATGATTCCAGAACCATGCAATCCATGAAGTACCCCGAATTGAGGAATCATGTACACTGTTTTTTCTTCATTTAAAAAAAATCTGTATCCAACCAATGCTTCGGCAAACTGAACTCTTCCTTCGTAATCCCTCTCTACTTGTTTGTATGCATAGGCTCTAATTTCTGGACTATCGGATAGGAAAGCATAAGGCCCGATATATCTTCTGTTCCATTTATTATTATCAGCCCAAACATATCCAATATAATAATTGGCTTCAATGTTCCAATTCTCGTTGAAGTAATGACGGTAACCGAACGAAGCAGCATATTCATCTATAACATCAACAACATCGTGTTTCACTCTCGGTCTGATAAAAGCTCCAATTTTCAGTTCTCCATGCGCAGAATTCCAATCTCCCCAAATCGTCCGAGTCGCTTGGATCCGACCGATGTGAATCGTCGGAATAAAAGGTTGAATCAGTTCCGTTTCAACGGCCCATTTCTTTTCTTCAGCTAACAAATTTTTAGCGAACAAACAAACTACTAATAAAAATATTTTTTGATTTTTCATAATCCCTCTTAGCATTCAGAATACAGGATTCCGAATCGGAAGAAAATGATCCTGATTAAGGACTTGGAGCTTTTTCTTGATCTAGATCAATATCTTGAGCTTGTTTTTGAATTCTGCTGTAGGCTTCTGGTGTAAGGTTCAAATAGGATGCCAATATATACTGAGGAACTCGCCCTAAAAGGGAAGCTCGCAACTTTCGAAATTCTAAAAACCGTTCCAAGGCAGTCTTTTGATTTTCCAACACTTTTTTGGTTAAAAAGATAAGAGCACGTTCGATTTGTTTGCGAAAGAAGATTGCAAATTCTATGGATTGGGTCTCTAAAAATTGAATGTCTGATTTATAAAGGAGAAAGACCTTCGAATCCTCAAGAGCATCCATTTGGAAACCGAAGGACTGGTTGCTAAAAAAACTTCCACTTTCTGTGAAAAAGTCTCCGGCTGTAAAAATGTTTCGAGTATATTCTCTTCCCTCGTGGTGGTTGCAGATTCTGAGGATACCTTCCATAAGAAAGATGCAATAATTTGCAATTTCACCAGGCCGAAGTAGGATCTGATTCTTTTGAAGCTCCACATATTTCACGTGCTGCACAAGCAAAGACCAATCCTTTTGGGATAGCCGAGCATCGAGGTCAAATCGTTCCTTCAATTGATCAAACATAAATCGGATTTGGTTCCCGCCCAAGTAAAACTCGAACTCCTGAAATGGCGATTGCATTTCATCTTGGCTCTTTCTATTTTTTTACCAATTCTTGCGTTTTTTTTGAAATTTCTAGGGAAATCCCAAAAAGAATCGTCTACCCTTTGGGGGGTAGAGTATGGAACTGGTTCAGGCCATTGATACGATTCTTGCCGCTAAATTGGAGTTAGAGACTGCCTGGGATGGCAATCCTTTGCCTTCCTTTGTGTTAACTGCCGACCTTCGGATCCAACGTTGCAATCAGGCAGCCTGTCATCTTTTTGAAAGAGAGTATCCGGAACTTCTCGGGGCAGATTTGGTTTCCCTTATTTGGAAGGAAGAAGTCGCTGAAGAAATTCGCTCCACCCTTCTTCGTTCGACCAATCTCTCTTCCTTTCCCGTCATTCTTTCCAAAATTCCTGGTAGCTTTCAAATTCTATCCAAACCCATTCCTGAAGATCAAAGAGTCCTCTTTCTTTTGAATTTGGAAACCATTCCCATTTCCGAGAACCGAGAGGAAGAGGCCCGTTTGAAATTGGCATTGGAAAGTGGTCGATCCGGCGTTTGGGACTTTTCCCTCAGGCACGGGCAGGCTTACTTCAGCCCCGAATATGCGAGAATCTTAGGATTTGAACCGGATCAGTTTCCGCAGAATTTTACCCATTGGGAAACCCTGGTTCACTGGGAGGACAGGGAGCGTGTGCGTGCGTTATTTGAAAACTATCTAAATGGCTCTATCGAATCGCATGATATGGAAATTAAAATGTTCTCAAGAACTGGTAAATCCATTTGGATTTGGAGTCGGGGAAAGGTGGTCGAAAGAGATGAAAACGATTTGCCTGTTCGAGTTGTCGGAACCCACTTAGATATCACCGAACGAAAAAAAACGGAAATACGTACAGAAGCAGTTCTCTTACTCGGACAAAAACAATCAGAAGAAACTGTAGATTCTTTGCTGAGAATTGCTTTAGAATACATAATCCAACTAACCAGTAGCGAATGGGCAATTATTAGAATGGCGTCTTCCAGCGGCAACGTACAGGATTTAGGTGTAAAAATAAAACGATCTCAATCACAAGTAAGCTACCTACCCTTCGCAATCACCAATTCTGAGATGAAAAAGATGCAAACTTTGGAGGTCCATTTTGAACGGAAGGAACAATACAGCTTCACTGTGATTGTGGGACAAAAACGTGCCGAGTATGAGGAAACGGATTCAAAAGAAATCCAACTATTAGGAACAGAACTTTTGAATATTTTACTCCGAAAGAGAACGGAGGAACTCCTCCTTGCAAGTGAATGGAACTTACAATCTATTGTGGAATGTTCTTCTAACGGAATTCTGATCTTACAGGAAGGTAAAATCATATTCTTCAATCGGAGTGCTGAAATCTTACTTGCGCAGTCGAAGGCAGATTTAAAAACAAAATCGATTTCAGATGTTTTAGGTTTTTTGAGTGGAGAGGATCCCGAAGAATTTATGAGTCAACTAAGTAATAACAAGATGACTCCAGACCAAAACAATATTGAAAAATATACTCTCTTAACCAATGGGCAAAAAAAATGGTTTAGTTATTGGGCTGTTGAAATCATTTTCAATGGTAATGTTGCCACTTTGGTTAATATTACAGATGTTACACGTACAAAAGAAACAGAGAAACAACTCCTTCAAACCGAAAAATTAGCGACTATTGGTCAATTGGCTGCCGGCGTGGCCCATGAAATCAACAATCCTATGGCTTTTATTTCTAGTAATTTGGAAATGATGAAACGAAACCAGAAAGACCTAGTTGCTTTTATAGAAAATGTTAGAACCACCCTCTCTTCGTTTCAAAATATTCCGCAAATCCAAAGTTTACTCAACAAATACGATTCCTCAGATCTATCTGAGATATTAAAAGACACAAAAGATATGTTGGATGAGTCCATAGATGGAGCGGGTCGTGTTGTTGAAATTGTAAAAAATATCAAAAGTTTTGCTCATGTTGACAAAGAGGAGAATTTTGTTGCCTGCAGTCTCAACGACATCATAAAACAAGCAATGAATCTGAGTCATCACAATATCAAGTACGATTGTGTCGTTGAATTAAAGTTAAATGATAAATTACCAAAAATTGAATGTAGACCACAAGAGATAGGACAAGTATTGATAAACCTATTAGTAAATGCCGGTCATGCAATCGAAGAAAAGAAAAAACTAGGACTCTTTCCAGAAACTCAAAGCGAAAAACCAGGAAAAATTGAAATTTATACAGATCTGATTGCCCAAGAACTCGGTGAACAAGTTGTAAGGCTTCGAGTAAAAGATAATGGGATCGGTATTCCCAAAGAAATCTTGTCCAGAATCTTTGATCCTTTTTTTTCAACGAAAGAAACGGGTGAAGGAACTGGATTGGGTCTTTCGATCAGTATGGATATCATTCGAAAACACAAAGGAAATATACAGGTAGAAAGTGTTCGCTGTGAAGGTACAACGTTTGAAGTTTATTTACCCATAAAGGAGGGTTAAAATCATGTCCTCAACAAACATTGATGAGTTGATGTCCGATATTGAATCAAAAGTAAATAAAATGGACTTAGATGAAAAAGTTTACAAAATCGTTATGGTAGACGATGTCAAAACTATTTCTTCATCTATGAAACGAGAATTGACCTTTGTGAACAGAAAAAAGGAAAACATTCGATTGGTAATTACTGATTTCCAAGATCCTGAAGTCGCCGTTGACTATCTCAAAAAATACAAACCAGATCTATTGATATCGGATATAAAAATGCCTTATCTATCAGGAGATAAACTGGTAGAAACGATTAAAAAAATCTACCCGGATCTTCCAGTGATCGTTGTCACTGGGTTTGCCACTAAAGAGAACATTCTGTCCGTTTATAAATCTGATAAAAATAGTATCATCCTCTCCAAACCCTGGGCACCCGAACGATTTATTGAGGCTGTGAACCAGCTCTTGGGAACAGATTTTTCTTGGACAGATTGACTCCTAGCACCAACACGTCAAAAGTATAACGTATCCGATGGAAAATTATACTTGTAACTGCATTAATTTTTCTTGAGTGAATTTTTAATTCTACTCAGACTAACTGGAGTAATTCGAAGATAGGACGCGAGCTGCTTTTGAGTCAAAAAAGATTCCAATTCTGGTTTTTCTTTTGTGAGCACTAGGTAACGGTCTTTTGCATCCATGGTCAAGAGTTCGAATTCTCGTTTGGCCTTTTTACAAAATAAAGATTCTACGAGCCTAAGTCGGAATTCCTTCCAAATCAGCTCTCTTTGGCTCAGTTCTATAAATTGGGAAAAGGGAGCGGCATACAATGTAACTTCTTGGAGAGTACGGATCGAACAGGTGGAGGGTTTTTGCGAGAGTAGATCATAATAAGAACCTGTGAATTCTCCTGGAAACACATAGGATTTCACGTATTCGTCACCCTTTGACGTTTGGTAGCTTTCTTTCATTACGCCTGATACCAGAATGGCGAGTTCTCTTGCTTCTTTGCCTTCTCGCAGAAAGAATTCGCCTGCTCCTAAGATTCTACGTGTAAAAAAGGAATTAGGCAAAGAATTCCAAACAGATTTGGAAATTGGAACCACTGCGTTACATACTTGGTGGAGAAATTCTAATTCTTTTGAAAGGTCCAAAGGTTACCCTTCGGAAAGTATTTCTTGGATGCCAAACGAATGGCTAGTGAATTTTTGCAAAAAATGTTTCGACTGTTTTCAAAAAGAGTTTTGGCTCTTCGGCAAAGGGAAGATGTCCCGTAGGTAAAATTTGCAATTCCGAATTGTGAATTGAGTATTGAAACTGATATCCTAAAGAGACGGGAATGACGGGATCATACTTTCCCCAGACCAACAAGACGGGTATCTTTAGGGACGAGAGTCTAGCGGATAGATTTAGCCTTGGGTCTAAAAAACTTTTCCATATCAGCGCATTGGTTTGGATCGAATTAGAGTTTGACCTCTGTTTTGCGATCTCTTCTAGGATACGCTTAGTATCTCCATTCCGTTTTTTTAGATAAAACTTGGGAAATAGATTCCAAAACAAATAGGTAAACCAAGCTTCTGATTTTAACTTGATAAAAAACTTGGAAAATAGATCCAATTGACTGATTCCTGCAGAGTCAACTAAAATAAGCCCAGTTACCTTGGAAGGTTGATCAAGTGCTACTTGGATGGCCGCATAACCACCAATGGAATTGCCCAAGAGAAGGACCTCTTCGGTACGTGTTTTTTCCAGTATCTCTGTTAGTATTTGAGGAAAGAATACACTTGAGATCGGTTCTGGATATTCCCAAGTAGATTCTCCATGCCCTGGCCAATCGAAGGTCCAAACCTCTCCATATTTTGCAAAAGAAACTTGGATGGACAAAAAGTCCTTACGATCGTGTCCTGCTGCATGTAAAAGAAAGATCCGTTTCCCAACACCTAGCTTACTGTAGACGATAGTGCCAAACTTTGTTTTGATTGTTCCTGTTTCTTGCTTTATCATAAGAATAATTGGAAGCCAGAGCTTTTAATGGTCAATATCTCTTTTTGTTACTTCCGAATAAGTCAATTATCTTATGTTAACTTCTTTTTTCGAAACCAAAGATAAACTGCTGGTAAGACAAATAAGGTAAGCAGGCTACAAGTAAAAAGTCCACCGATAACCACAGTGGCTAAAGGCCTTTGTACCTCTGCACCCGGCGAAGTACTAAGAGCCATAGGCACAAAGCCAATGGATGCAAGGAGGGCCGTGGTTAAAACAGGACGTAACCTTGAGAGACTAGCCTTTCTAACCGCATCAGCCGAGGATCTCCCATCTTTTTCCAAATCTAACATAAAACTAACAAGTACAAGTCCGTTTAACACAGCTACCCCAAAAAGTGCGATAAAGCCTATACCAGCCGAAATACTAAAATGCAAGCCCCGGAGATACAAAAGAAAAACTCCTCCAGTGATCGCAAAAGGAATGTTTAAAAAAATCAATCCTGCCATTGCCAGATCTGAGAATGCAAAGTATAATAAACAGATAATCACAAACAAAGTAATCGGAACCACAATTTGTAACGTTTTCATGGCAGATGCGAATTTTTGAAATTCTCCTCCCAAACTATAATGATAACCAGGAGGAAGCCTTAGCTTATCGTTTAGAATATTTTGAACACTTTGTACTGTATTTACCATATCTCTTTCACGTATATTAAACTGAACTAAAGCATAACGATTTTGGTTTTGATGGTAGATTTGTACGGGACCTTCCTCCAATTGAACGGAGGCTAACTCACCTAAGGGAACAAAATTATTTTTTTGAGTTGTGATAGGAATGCTTCGAATCTGATTCAAATCTGGTTTGGTTTCTGTTTTGACATGGATAGGAAAACGTTTCATTCCTTCATAAACGATTCCAGCATAAACTCCCGAGGACAAAGACTCCACTACTTGATTGAATTCATCAATACTGATTTGGAAACGAGCTAGCCGTTCGCGGTCCGGCCGAATCCTTAGGTATTCTAACCCCGAAATCTGTTCAATTCTAAGGTTCGCAACACCCGCTTCCTTTCCAATTAAATCTGACACCTGTTCTGCGAGTTCTTTGAGAATCGAGAGATCTTCGCCAAAGATTTTGATACCTACATCGGCACGAATCCCAGCCATAATTTCATTGTTTCTCATTTCAATTGGTTGGGAGAGTCCGAAGGCGATCTCTGGTGCAGCAGATTTCAGAATCGATTCAATTTTGGATTCCAACTCTTCTTTGGAGAGTGTCCACTCGGATCTTGGTTTAAGACCTAAATACATATCCGACTTTTCAACACCCATGGGTTCAATGGCAAGTTCTGGAGAGCCAGTCCGAGAGACAATATTTTGGATTTCTGGAATCGTTTCTAAGAGTGCTTTCTCCATCCTGAGGGAAGATTGTAAAGACTCCGTCAGCGTAGTCGAAGGCAAACGACTCACTTCGACAAGCATATTTCCTTCATCTAATTTGGGGAGAAATTCGCCTCCCATATTCCAAATCAAGAGAACAGTAACGGCAAGTATGAGACCAGAGCTCCAGAAGATAGGTTTGGGATTTCTTAAAACTTCGCCTAATTTAGGCTCATACCAATCGTGTATCTTTCGGAATATTTTAGTTTCTTCCTCCGTTGACAAGGAAGGCTTTAAGAAAAGGGATGTAAGCACTGGGATAGTTGTTAAAGTTAGAATGAAGGAACCGAATAGAATAAAAAGTACGGTGGTTGCCATCGGTATAAACATCTTTCCTTCCGTTCCATCTAAAGTGAGGATCGGGAGGTAAACAAGGGCAATGATGATCTCACCAAAGATAGTCGCTTTTCGAACTTCAATGGCAGAAAGGAGAATAGTTTCATCTATTTCTTCTTGGGTAATTTCGACTTTTGATCTCAATTTAACTTCTCGTAGGTGTCTGTGCGCGTTATCTACCAGAATCACTGCCCCATCCACAATAAGTCCAAAGTCAATGGCTCCCATTGACATAAGATTGGCAGGCAAATCTCGTAAAAACATACAAAGTATGGCAAATAACATGGCTAAGGGTATAACCATTGCAATAACGATCCCAGAACGAAAATCACCTAACATTAAAAAAAGAATTAAGATAACTAAAATCGCACCCTCGAGTAGATTCCAAAGAATAGTTCGTAAGGTATTTTTTACCATGATCGAACGATCATAGTAGGGTTTTATCTGCATGCCCATGGGAAGGGTTTTTTGGATTTCGATAACCTTCTCTTGGACGGCCTTAGTTACTTGGAGCGAGTTTTCACCAAGGAGCATTAAAGTCACGGCTCCAACTACTTCTGATTTCCCATTGGAGGTTGCTGCTCCTTTTCGCAAACGGTATCCCTCTTCGATAGTTGCCATCGTATTTAAAAAAATGGGCAATCCATCACTTGCGGTCCCAACCCGAATTTGGGAAAAGTCTTTGGGTGTTTGTAGGAGACCATTGCTTCCTACAATCCATTGTTCTTCCGATTTTTCGAGATATCCACTCCCAGTAGAGCGGTTGTTAGACTCAATAGCTTTGATAATATCTGACAAAGAAACACCGACCGACGTTGCTTTTTGCGGATTCACGAGAATTTGGTATTGTTTATTAAATCCTCCAAAGCTATTGACTTCAACGATTCCCGGAACAGTCTTTAGAATGGGATTGATATTCCAATTGAGATAGGTTGTGAGTTCTAGATGGCTATGGTTCTCACTTTCTAAGGTAAATTGATAAACTTCTCCAAGTCCCGTTGTGATAGGAGCTAAGGTAGGTTTGCCAAAGGAAGCGGGAATTCCTTCTTGGGCTTCGTTTAATTTTTCGCTTACCAACTGCCGGCATTTGAAAAGGTCACTTCCCTCAGTAAACACAGCAGTCACCAATGAAAAGCCATATCGTGACACAGATCTCACTTCGACCAAATTGGGAATTCCCGTAATTGCACGTTCTACAGGTAGACTAATATATAGTTCAATTTCGAGAGCAGACAGAGATGGTGAAGTGGTTACAACTTGAACTTGGACGTTGGTTATATCTGGTACTGCATCAACCTTCAACTTGTAGGTTGAATAAAGTCCAAAACAAATTAGTAAAAATGTAAACAAAAGAACGATGGCCTTATGCGCAAGGGAGAATCGAATGATCTGGGTTAGAAATTCCATTACTCTTCTCCAAATGTTGACTTAAACAAGATTGCCTTCAATCGAAAGGCACCCTCACTCACAAAAGACTGCCCTTCGGAAACTCCTTCTAAAATTTCGACCTTTGCTTCTTTTCGGATTCCAGTTTTTACTTCTGAGAAATGGAAAGTATTTTTTTTTGAAGTCAAAAAAACGTACTGTTTGTTCTGGTGATTAACAACTGCAGAATCGGGTAATAGAATGCGTTCTTTTTCTTCAATACGGATTAGAGCCTTACCGAAGAGTCCAATCTTTGCTTTTCGATGAGCATTCGGAAAGACCAAACGTGCATGTACAGTCCGAGTGTTGGGATCTACTCGTTCTCCAATATGGTCAACCTTGGCTTCGAAAGGAAAATCCGGAAAAGCAGTTAGGCGGATCTCCGCGATTTTGCCTTCAGATACCAAAGAAAGATCCTTTTCAAAGATTTTTCCTTGGAACCAAAGGGTATTTAGATCAGCTAATGTAGTTAGAATATGGTTCCCTTGAACTAAGGATCCAGGTATGGCGTTCCGAGATAGGGCAATTCCCGACCTAGGTGCGAAGACAGTTAAGTTCCCTGAGTTAGTTCCATCAATAGAGATTCCATTGACCCTTAAGTTTTCTTCTGCAGCATTCTTTTCGGATTCTAGAACTCGAAATTGTGATTCAGCATCAATATATTCTTGTTTTGCGGCCAAATTCATATTCACCAAGTTTTGAATTCGTTTTAAGTTTTCTTCGGCAGCTTTGTGTTTGGACCTAGCAACTAGAAAACTAGATTTCAATTTTGCCATTTCTGGGGATTCAATCTGCACGAGTTTTTGTCCCTTTTGAATTTTGTCTCCCTCTACAAAAAATACACGCGTAATCCGGCCTGGAACCCGAGTGTTAACATCGGCCATAGAATCCGGAGGAGCTTCTGTTTCTCCCATGATTTCAACTGAATCCCAAAAACGTTGTTTGTTAGCTGTATCCAATCGGATTCCCAGGATTATAATTTCCTTTTCCGAAAGTTGAACTTCGGATACTGAATGGGGTTCCTCGCTTTGGATCGGTTTGTCAGAGCGATTCCAAATGTAATACACGATTGCAATCAGAAAGAGCAAAATAGAGATCTGTTTAAAAGAAAGTTTCATTGTTTTGGTACCAATTCTTGGGAGTCATAACCGAGTACTCGGTATAACTCAAGTTCTGAAAGTTCATATTCGGATTTTGTATTGATATAGTGCAGTTTTGTTTGCAATAAAATTCTCTGTTGGTTGATCGCATCAATGAGGCGAATTTTTCCCGAGCGAATAGCTTCTTGGAGATTTTTGATATCGGAATCTGCACGATCCATTTTCTTTTCATCGTATAATTTTAGTTCTTCGGCCAGAGTTAGAAAATTTGTAAGCGCAACGAGAGATTCTCTTTTGACCATTCGTGCTGTAAACTCTTGTTTTTCTCTTAGAGTTTCTACTTTTGCCTTACTGACTTCGATCTCACCTGAAAAATCTCTCCATATCAAAACAGGCATAGTAATCATCCCACCTACAACCCGTTCGTTGAATCCATCATTCTGGGCAAAAGCTCCTAAAGTGAGATTTGGAACACGATCTCGCCTAATTTGCGTTTGGTGTAATATTCCCAACGCAATTTCCTCTTGAGAAATCTGGATTTCTGGTCTTCGTTTCAATGCAAAGAATAGGAGTTCGTCCTTTTCCTTTGGGAAGGCAACAGGCAATTTCCAATTTTGATCTCCATCGGGAAATTTAGGAAGTATGCCACCAAATAAGATTTCCAGTTCGGATTGTGCATTTTGATAGAGACGGTGGATTTGTATCCAAAGTTTATAGATCCGGATCTCTTCTGCTTCCGCCAGTGATTCTTCAATTCCTGGCGAGAGACCTTCTTTTACGCGAGCTTTGGAAATGTGTTTGATTTCTTGGACCAAATGTAAGGTGTCTAAACTGTTTTTTTCTTCCCATTGTAAAAAGCGAAACCTAACGATTTTCTTTATGATATCATATTCCACTGCTCTTCGGATTGATTCCAAACGCAAAACTTGGATACGAAATTCCTCATCGGCAATTTGTTGCAAAATTTCCCGTTTGCCATTGGTAAAAATTTCCTGGTTCACGAGAACTTGAAAGTTTCCCGCAGTCTGAATTCCGGAGCCTGGTAAAAACCCAGGTCCTCCTTCGCGGGAACTAAGGTAACCATTTATGGAAGGATTGGATGGAAAGAGATAGGATGCAATCCGTTTCCGACCAGAAATTTCCTTTAGTTTGATTTCTTCCATTCGCACTTCTGGTGTATGGACCGCCAAACAATTGCTTAGCTCAGGTAAAAAGGTCTTATTCTGGCAGAAGGCCGTACGTGTATGGTTCTCCTCCGGATACAAGGGTACTAAAGAAGTAAAAAAAATTAAGATACAATATAAACGAATATGGAAATGTACGGTTTGCACTCTAAGCATAGAGCCCCCTTGGTTTGCTTAAATCTTAGGAAAATGATCTTACAAACTTAGGAGGTCGAAATAGGTTTTTTGGATGCTCCTCCCAAACTTGACTCGCCGGGAAGTATCGAAGGTAGATTGTATTTACACGGGCAAAGATTTTTGAAAGATAGATATTGTCAGAAAAAAAGATAGCAGCATTACAAGGACAGGTCAAGCAAACATGTTCAGTATGCTCCCCTTCTTCTCCTGCTTCATGGTCGGCATAACCCTGTATGTGGTCCAAAAAAGCATATGGGCAATGTGATTCTTGAACACCCAATCCGCCACAAGTGGACTCATTGTCGACAATTCGTTGGTACAGAAAGTTCAGGGAAAAAAAAAGTAAAAACACCCATAGGGAAATGAGTAACCTCCCCTTTTTTTTCTCTTTCCACTTCCACATACAGAAAGTATTCGATAGATTTTTGATAAATCAATCTTTTTTGTGCTTCAAAAAAACCATTGAACCTCGGTAAATACACCTGTATTCCTTCGCTGAAACCCGAAGAATGAACCTTCTTTTGGTCCAGAAAAAAAATCACCACCAAATATCCAATAGGTGGAATCATTGATCGCATATTTCAATTTTGGACGAATCAATGAATCTCCACGATTGAAGTAATTAACGTAGGTAATTTCTCCTTCCAGTGTCTCATGGAACCATTTGTAAGAAATCCGAAGAGAGCCTCCATGTAAATGTTCTACGAGTTGATTCGAAATGGTCTGACCAATATTTGTTATGGCCCTCTCATATGGATCCGAAATCAGATTTGGATCTTGCAAAAAGAAAGTTCGTTTATAGATGTATTGAATGTTAATATTTAGATATTCTAAAAAATTGCGATCACCCCCAACTACAGTTTGCCAGTTGGGATTCTTGACAAAAAGATTTTTTCCATTTGTATCCACAGTCTGAACAAAAGCGGTTTCACCCCTAAGTGAATATTTTCCAATAACGGTAGATATATCACCTCCATATACATGTATTCTGTTATAATTTGCCTTTGTTTGTAGAGAGTAACCTTCAGCCAGTTTTGAATTAGCGATCGTAAAGTCGGGATAGAGATCTATTGGGTTAGGATACGATTGGTTCAAAATACTCCTTGGTAAGGTCCGAATCCCTAAGTCTGGATTTAAGTCATAACCCTGGTAATACGATAAGGACCAATCCCAATTTCCGCCAATTTTTTCCCACTTTACCGCAAAAGAATTTTGAATCCCAGATACAGTTTGAACTTTCGTACTAAAAGGAAATCCTTGGTCTGGTATGGGAACTGTGTTGCCGACAAAATAAGGAATTGAAATGATTTGAAAGGAATGATCACCTTTATATAATTTTATGGAAGCAGAATACGTACCTTTTCTTTGGTCCGAATCATCAGGAACCAGCAAAGTAAAATTTCTTGGGGATAGATTATCCGTTGGATTGATTCCATCCGCTCGACCCCAAAGAAAGAGCTTCCTCCCAATGGAAAACTCCCAATCTCCCCAATTGGATTGAAGATAGGCCTCACGAAACATAGCACTAGTTTGTGGAGCTGGGGCAAGCCCTTCCTTTCTTGCCCAGCCATTCATCACTATTTTCGAATTTTCAGAAAACTCCCATTTAGAGTTCAACCAAACGCTAGGTACCCCAATATCCGTTTGGTTATCCAATTTGCGATTGGATGACCAACCACCCCAACGAAGTGAGCCACTTGTCGTCAAGCTCCGGTCTTCAGCCAACGCTCCTCTTCCAAGCAAGATAGAGAACCAACAAACAAGATAAAATGCAGAGTTTCGAATATTCATACGAACAATCGAATCCTTAATCTTTTTCCAGAAAGCGTGCCGAGAAATACTTGTCTTCTAAACTTGTATCTAACTTGAAATTTTCAGTAAGAATTATTGTCTTATGACCAGTTTGAACATTTTGAATTTCTGCTTTCATCGACCACCATCGATTTTTGCTAGGTTCAACTTGCTCATATTCGCTGAATGAAAATTTTTTTAATAAATCGCCATTCTCATCGTATGACTCTCCTGCTAATGCCAGTAAGTTGTCTTTCTGAATCTTTAATATTCTTTTCGTATAACCAGTACTTTGGCTAACTTTTTCTGTTTTGGCTGTTGCTTCGATGAGATAACAAACTTTTCCTTGTACGTTTGTTTCACCTAAACTTTTATAAATCCAATCATCCGTTCTAAATCCAACTATATCTGAATATGAAAAATCTGTACCAACAAAGCTGTCTTTTTTTCCACCTGCGGCAATTTTTCTTATCTTTTTTAAGGCAGGTAAATAAAGAGAGATATCATCATCTCCACTTTGGTTCTCGGCTATTAAGATACCTGTTCCTTTGGCATCGGCTGGAGACAGAAACTTTGTAGTTCTTATATTATCTACACCATTCGATGACAATCTAGTATAGGAAATTGTTTTCCTTTTTCGTTCTTGCCCACTCTTATCGATTAGAATGAAAGTAGACTCACTAACAGACCCAGATACCTTTATCGTTTGGCTGCTCTTTTCTACTATTTTGTTCAAATCGATTTTCTCTTGGGCGTTTAAATTCCCTATAACAATCGAAAACCACAAGGATGCTCCTAACATCTGAGCTCCTTTACTTTGTTTTTTTAGATCTTGACGCATAAAACTCTCCTTTTGTGTTCTAGCTTATTTTGTTTAAGTTGATTTTGTATAAATGAATTTTGGTTTTAAGTCTTTCACAAGAACTGTGAGCACTAGTAATGCGGAAAATGAACTAGTAACCATTGCTAGTGGAATAAATATACCTAGATAAATATGAGTATAAAAACCAAAGGAAAAAATAAGTATAGCATATCCACCCGCTAAAGCAGTTGCTACAAATAGAATTGCTTTGCCCGCCGACTTCATAGCAGATCGAATTGCAGTATGCTCTTCATTATTTTTAATCAACTCTTCTTTGATTCTAAAAAGAAGATAGATCGAAAAATCTGCTCCCACTCCCACAACTAAAGCAGATATGAGAGATGTTGTGATGTTTAGTGGGACGCCAAAAAGACCCATGGTACCGAAATTCAATGCTAAAGAAAAAACCAGAGGAATGACTGCCAGAAAACCTGCAATCCAAGATCGAAAGACAATTCCTGTGATACAAATCACAACACCAAGTATTTGAAATATATTCAATAACTTCCCTTCAACCATCACTTCATTTAACGCAGCACTTGTTGCATTACTACCTCCGATCGAGACATGAATCGACCTAGGTGCTTTTTCGGTTACAAATGATTTAATTTTATTTACCAAATCGTTTGTAATCGAACTGCTATCAGTTCTCATAAAAACTGTTATATTTGCTTTGCTATAGTCATAATTTACATAGCTATCAAAATCGCCAGGATCTCCAGAAATAGAATATAAGAGTAAGTATTGGGAAATTAACTCTTTATTATCAGGAATTTTATAATATAGCAGATCACCATTATTCATTGCTTGATTTATCTGCTGTATCAAATCTACGATTGAAATTGATTTACCTACATGTTCATTTTCTTCGGTTAATATCTGTAATTCTTTTAAAAAATTTAGAACCGCCGGCTCTTTGATACTATCCTCATCGCCTTCCACGAGAATATTCATAGTGTTTGTGCCTGACAGTTTTTGATTTAAATATTTGTCCTGAATGATAGCAGGTCGATCTTTAGCAATAGTTCCTTCCGCAGTATTTTCAACATTTACATATCTACTCAAAAAAAATCCGATTATGAGGATGCCAATTGCAATCGAATAAATTTTCTTTCTTTCCGTATAAAGAATGATATCTATACATTTTTGGATAATCCGATCCCAAATTCGTTCATCTGCTTCTTTGTGAACTTCATCTTCCCTTGGTGGTGGAAGTAAAGATCGTAATGACGGAATGAATGTAATTTCAATCAAAAGTGCACTAAAAATTCCTAAAGCAGAAAAAACACCGAAGGTTCGAATAGTCGTTATACGAAAAAAAAGAAGCGAAAGAAATCCGAAACAGGCAACGGTACAAGCGACGATCATTACGGGTCCCACTTTTGTTAGGGATTGAACAACTGCCCTTTTGTTTGCTTCTAAAGGAGAAATCAATTTATCTTTTCTTATTTCTTGATACTCTTCATAATATCTTTTAAGAATTTGTACTGCATGACCGGCAGAAACTGCTAAAATCAAGATGGGCGTAGTTGCATTGAAAACATCGAGTGGAATTCCAGTAAGACTTATCATGCCCAAACCCCAAATTACTGCAAAGATTGCTGTTAATAGAGGAAGAATGAGTCCTTGATGAGTACGAAAAGCCTCATAATGCAAAATACCTATAATGAGAATTGCTATTGGAAAAAAAAATCCCATTCGAGATGAATATCTTTCTAGCCAGGCTAAAAAATAGGGAAGTCCACCAAAGTTATATTCAACGGAATCAGATGTATTATTATTTAAAATTTCTTCAATTTGAGAAACGATTGGGTCAAACTGCTTTGTATTTGGATCAATTTCTAAGTTGATTGTTGTTGTTTTCTGATCTGCCGAAACGAGTACTTGGGAATAAATGGGATTGGTCGCAATCGCTGCTTTTAACTTATTTTGGTTTTCCTTTAAATCATAGTCCAAGCTTCCATCTATAATCGGTTTTACGGAAAGACCTAAAGAATTTCCTTTTATATCTTTAGCTTTTTTTGAGGCAAGGCCAATGGAACTTCCCGAATTGATCCCAGGAATACGGTTCAAATCTTTTGTCAGACTTTGAATCTTTTCTATAATATGCTTTTGATAGATATCTCCTTCTTTTGCAGTTATTCCTACAACGAGAACAAAATTGGAACCAAATACCTTCTTTATGGTGTTTGAAGCAGTAATGAAAGGATGATCTTGGGGAAGATTTTTGTCTGGGTCCAACTCAATCGTTAGATTCCGTATCTGAAAGCTCAAAAACAGTGTAACTAAAACACAAAAACCAAACACCCATTTGTTCCAACGGACGACCCATTCTAAATATTGTTTCATGAAACCTTACCTTCAAATCACCGCTCATATTTTGAGCAGTGATAAATTTTATATCATCGATTTTTTATTGTCCGATGTTTGTCAAGAAAGAACTTGATTTTTTTTTGAAAGTTGTCATAAAAAACTATGGCGATCAAAGACCGAAAGCAGAGGGAGAAAGAGGAAAAACGACGAATGATTCTCGATACCGCAATGAAACTCTTCGTTTCCGAAGGTTTTGCAAACGTGTCCACGCGTAAAATTGGGGAAAAGATTGAGTTTAGCCCTACTCTTATCTATTTTTATTTCAAAAGCAAAGAGGAGATTCTATATACCCTTTATCTGGAAGGTTTTGAGAAACTTTTCGAACGTTTGGAGGAAACAAAACGAATCCCCAATCCCTTAAAAAGACTCGAGGAGGCAATTCGCGTGTCAGTAGATTTTTCTATTGAACAACCAGAATATCTCTATTTGATGCTATCAATTCGACCTGACAGTCATATTCATACTTCAGACTTCAAATGGGACCAAAGTTTAAGAGTAAAAGAATTTTTTGGAAAGATTACTAAACAGGCAGCAGACGAAGGTTTTATTGATTCAAAAGATCTTGAATTGTTAAATCTGACCTCTTGGGCTTATAACCATGGAATTTCGTCCTTGTACACAATGTCGAGAAATAACGATTTCCCTTACGCACTGACCAAGGACGTTCTTCACCAATCTGTGAAATTTTACATTAAGCTCCTTACTAAAAAGAAAGAATCGAAGAAGAAGGACTAAAGATATATCAATCGAATCCCTAAATAGAGAAAAAAACCAAAAGGCCCAAACATCAGAGTAAAGAAAAGGGCTGGTATTAACAGATATTGAGGCAGATTGATCGCTAAAGCGTCTCGCCACTCATACATGCCAACTAGTAGATCGAATGCTAGATAGTGCAACCATCCGGCCAGAAGTGCATTTTTATTTCTAAATAACGAGCCCACCCCTTCCAAACTACCAAAGTTGCCTTTTGTTTTTCCAAAACTCATAGCAATAAAAATTGTGTAGAGCACGGCAAATAGAATCGGAAACGTATAACTATCGATTACGAGCTTTGTATAAGACCAATGCGGAAATACCATCATCAAAATCCAAGGAGGGAGCGCAATTGCATTGGCGATTTTAAAAATACGTTCTGGCGTCATAAGTAAGTTTATCCTTCTTTTGTTATTTTAAAGCATATACTCGAACGAGTTTTTCCTTTCCTTTCACACGAGTCTCACCTAACAATTCAACTAAAGAAGGCTCAAGTGCGGAAGCAACAGGTTCTGATAGAATAACATCACATCCATATTCTTTTGTCAACTGTTCCAATCGGCTAGCGAGGTTAACAACATCACCAATGACAGTATATTCCTTTCGGTCTATGGATCCGACTGTTCCTGTTACTACTTCTCCACTATGTATACCCATACCAAACTTAATCGAAGGAATTTCGCCCTTTTCTATGAGATCATGAATACATTTACGAATTTCCATGGCGGCTTTCGTGCAAGAGTGGATATCTGACCCATTTGAAATCGGAGCTCCAAAAACTGCCATAAACCCATCACCAAGAAATTTATTTACTATGCCACCATTTACGTTGATACAAACTATAATATCTTGAAAAAGTCTATTCAGGAATTGGATCAGATCCGTTGGTTTTTGTGATTCAGCAAATTTAGTAAAATCACGTATATCAAAAAATAAGATACATACATTCTTTTCTTCTCCATTCCAATCATCTCTTTGGTGTAACAAGGTGTTTACTACCTCTGGAGATACATGTTGTCCAAACAGGACCCGGATCTGATTTTTTTCTGTTTCTGCAGCCAAACTGTTTATAAAACTATTGCGAATTTGTTTTGAAACAAAGGCTGCCAAAAAGCCACCTACTAAAAAGATATTCGCCTTACCGAAATAAATCGGAAAAGAAAAAAACATCGGATCCACAGCTTCTGGATTTGTTTGTCCTAATAAAAAATAAACAATTCCCAAATACTCTGCCCAAGAAACAAATCCTATAAAAATTGCTAAACCCATATCTAATCGTAAGGTAGATAATACGATGAAAAAAAAGTATGCAAGTTCCGGAGGTGAATTCAGTGCTAAAATAGGAGTTTCCAAATTACTTCCTAAATAGAGTAAAAGTACGGAAGGAATGCTACTTTCAACAAATGCACCGAGATAACGGACGACCAAATGAGGAAATTTACCTTCACGTAGATTGTAATCTAAAAATTTTACAAGAATGTATGCATAGATCGTATTAAAAACAAAGTAAGTCGGTGGAACCCAAAATGGAAATGGCTCTATATTTTTATTTAAAAGATCCTCTCGGATGAATAAAACTTGAAATAGTAAAGCAATTGATCCACTCAAAAAGAGCCAGAAAAGCGCATTTGCACGTTTGCGCTCGGATTTTAAGATCTCATAAGAAAACACTCGATTCGATTCCATTGTTGCAGTATTGTAACTAGATCGAAAATTTATTACCCAAAGCTAGATTCAATTAAATTTTCGAATGTTTAAATTGAAAATGATCCGTTAGACTCAACCAACCTAGTTTTGATTGAAGATTTCAGAAATATTTTTCTAAATATTTTTTTTACTCGAATGAATATTTAATGACCAGTTAGTCAATATTTTCCTTATATGGAAATTATGAAGATCCTATATCCAATCTTTATACTTCTCTATTTTTTGATCTTTGTTTTCCCAAGTATTGAAGTTCCGCAAGGAGTGTTCCCCCAAGGTGATGAAATCATGCACATTCGAACGGTGCGCGAATCCATCGAAAAAAATAGTCTTCTGATTCCGCAGTTAACGGGTTTGGCAAATGCATACAAACCTCCTGCTCTTTTTTGGGCAGGAATAGCCTCGGATTTGTTTCTTGGAATCTCCTATACTTCTGAACGAATTGTGAGCCTGTTCTTTGGTCTCTTCACAACTT
This sequence comes from Leptospira sp., assembly GCA_027533185.1. Classification (GTDB taxonomy): domain Bacteria; phylum Spirochaetota; class Leptospiria; order Leptospirales; family Leptospiraceae; genus Leptospira_A. The sequence goes on from JAPZTS010000012.1 coordinate 68,148, forward strand.
TGTTATTGTATTTTGGGGTTCTGAATTTTGGCAAATCTACTCGTTACGCATTCACCATCTCGCTTGCGTATGCGTCGACCTTTGCTGCCTGGAAATTCTCAAGGCTACTGATGATGGAACAAATGTTAACATTTTTTCTTCTACTCTTTGTTTACTTATACTTACGATTTCAAAAGGAGAAGAAACCAATCTATCTTACCTTAGCCATAATTTCTCTAAATATTTCCTATTTTATAAAAGGACCTTTGATTGTTTTTTATGCTCTTCTACTCCCAGTTTCGTTCCTAGCGGTCGATTTTCTTAGAATTCGTAAAAAACGATTCTATATAAACTGGAAGAGTTTTTTAAAATATACGCATATACTACTATTTCCACTTTCTTTTGTAATCCCGATCATGTGGATGTATTTTATTTCCCAGTACTCAAAGGAAGGATCGCTTTTAATAAAGTTTTTTTTATTCAATGAAAATCTTGGAAAGTTTTTTAGTGAAAACCAATCGATACTTCGAATTTTTGGGGGATGGCTTTTATATTTGCTTCCCTTCACTCCAATGCTTTTCTTTTTTATCTTTTACGCAAGCAAGTCTAAGATTTTTTCCAAGGAAAAGAGGATCTTTCGCGTAATCGCCTATTTTTTACTTGCATTGACTTTGTTACATCTATTGCCCAATCGGAAGGATAGTTACTATGTCGCTCCGTTTATACCTATCTTTTTTTTGGGGTTATCACTTGCATTTTCTGAGAACAAGTTTCGCTCCTACTTTGAACAATTCTGGATCAGTTTGGTATATATTCTCATTTTTATCTCGATTGCTCTAATTGCATTTTTGAACTCTGAATGGCAGCTTCTGATTATAACGGGCATTTTATCTACCTATCTAGTCTGCTCTTTGTTCTTTCGATTCAGATTCGAGAACCAATTTATATTTTCTATCCTATTTATGCCTATTATTGCTTTTTTTGTCTTACCAACGTTTCAGAACCCTTTGCCTGCCCAAGACATCAAAGCACTCCATCTTTCAAAGTTATGTGTTGTTAGCGAAAATCCTTGGCATGCAATGGACTATCAAAACCAGTTACAGAAAACTATCGTAGTATACACACCGCCTAGTTCTGCTATCGAAATCTGCGAAAAACAGGGTTTACCGATCCTCTCTCTTTCAAATTTTTACTCACCAAACAAAGAATATGTCAATTTAAACTCATGGTATATATGGAAAGCTCATCTTGAAGTAAAATTCACTGACGTCTTAGAGATAATTCAAAATATGCGAAATTTAAAATTCAAAGAACAAATTCATTTTTATGAGGTTAGCGAACAATGAAGAAACAAATTCCATTAATCTTACTTATTCTTTTTGTCATCAGTTTTCACAATTTAAAAAAGGTTGGAATACGAACTGGCGAAAAAGCAGGAATCAACGGAATCGAAATCTGTCCAAAAATTTGTGCTAGTATAACGAGCTGTGCTGACTCGAAAGGCAAAAACTCAAACGACTTAAAACTCGCAGCCTCACTTTCGTGTGAAATTTTTTGCACAAAACAATTTCAATCTTTTTCAAGTTGTAGCGATCAGATCTCCAAATCCTGTGACTTAGGGACAAAATGCCTCATGAACAGTTTTGGTTTATCAATTTGAATTGAATGGATTCAAAAGAAGAATCCAAGCCTTTAGAAAAGATTGTATCTATTGTACATTTTGTAACTGAATCAATTTCTAAAACTTCAAAAATTTCAATCAGCAGTATTAATTATTCAGTCTGGTCACAAAAATGGATCTTTTAGGAAAGATATTCACCCTCAGGTCGCCGTTGACTTTTTATTAGTTGGTAGTGGTAGGAACGTAAACCATACACTGTGGTCTTCTTGGACAATCATAGGTCCTAAGGAAAGATTTTTCTTCAGTGGTGATTCTGGTTATGATATTCATTTCAAACAAATTGGGAACACATACGGACCTTCCCAACTAACATTGCTCGAAAATGGTCAATACAACCCCATTTGGAGAGCGGTTCACAGCATGCCAGAGGAGACTGCCCAGGTTGATGGATTGTTTCTTAAAACAAATACCAGATTAATTTTTATAACTCGATTTCTATATTTTCTGTCGGGAAAGCAACACAGGAGTGGATATACCCAAATCTTTTATCTGACTTTCGTATCTTTGCTTCCGCTGGAGAAAAAACCTTACCAGAGACTAGCCGAATCCTACAGAGGCTACACTCGCCGGAACGACATGCATTTTCAGTTGTAAATCCATTTCGTTCTAAGCTATTGAGCAAAGGTTCGCCGACTTCTGTCAGAAATTGAATTTCTTTACCAACTTGAACGACTACCTTAGTCCCCTTTTTTACGGATGAAGGCCAACCATCCAGCGTTTCGGGATTTTTTGGAGGACCGTTTCCATCAACCAATATACGGCCAGATCGTACTCCCAAAGATACCAAAAGCTCTATCGCATTATCATTGAAAGGTGTCGGTCCACAGATATAATACATTTTTGTTAGTGGGTCATTAATCAAGTTTACCAATTTTTCTCTTGTCAATCTACCTCGATTCCCTTTATAATCTGGACCTGCGTCCCTTGACAAAAATTCTGTTAATACGAATCTGGAATCGCTCGCAGCTATATTTCTCAATTCGTTTATAAAAATAACATCATTTTCATAACTATTGGAATAAATTACATGAAACCGAAAGTCTTTTTTAACGGCGCGTAAAGCTTTCAACATACTCATTGCTGGAGCAATCCCCGAACCACCAGCAAGAAAGACTAGATCATCTCCATGAAACAGTGGATTATGATGAAATGAGCCCATCGGTCCACTACTCTCAAAAATCTGTCCCAGTTTTACTTGGTCCAAAAGATATGGACTGACAAAACCACCTTCTGCTCGTTTTATGGTCAATTCGTACTTATCACGAATAAATGGAGACGAAGAAATGGAATAAGGTCTCGCTGTTGATACACCTTGTATATTCACAAATAAATTGATATATTGGCCTGCTTGAAATGGTGGTAAATTGCCTCCACCCTTTTTTGAAAAAACAAAAGTACTTGTTGATGGAGTTTCATATCGAATTTCATTTAGTACGATTTGTTGTCTTTTGGGATGAAGTTTTTCTACAACATTCTTAACATTTCCTTTTTGGGCAGAGAAGTCGTGGCCAGTTTGTTCTAACTTTTCTTTCGTTACCAAAGCCTCGTCATAACCTATGACTTCATTCATCACTCGATCAATTTTTTCCATTCCCATTTGATTGCCTCTCTTTATTCTTATAAGTATCAGTAACTCAATTAATTACTCTTTATTTCGGAATTCTTATGCTTCAAAGATTTTAGAATTTTCCTAGCCGTATAATAACCGTTTAAATATGTTGGCTGAAAACCACCCATACTTGTCCAACTACTTGCTGAATAAAGCCCTTCAATAGCATCCAAAGGTTCTCTCATTAAGCTTCCATCTTGTACTGATTGCCTGAATCCATAGATTGCTCCGCCTGGCGTATTCAGATAACGCATCATCGTAAGGGGAGTTGCGACTTCCGCTCTCTCAATATACCTTCTTATTTTTGGGTAAGCTTGTTCAATTAGAGAAATCAACTTATCCCCAAACTCATATTTCGTATCGATATATTCTTCGGAAGGCACGTTTTTCCATGCTTCTCCATACTGGAGCGCGACTAATGTAACGACTGTTTTTCCTTTCGGGGCTAACTCATCATCGATAAAATTATAACAAGTTACCATTCCCCAATCAGGTGCATCCAAAGTATACATTCTGTCTTCCGTTACATTAAGATCAGATAATGACATTACAAACGTAGAAGCAGTCGTGAATCCTAATTCTTCTGGCGTTGCATCTAAACCAAGGTATAAACAAACAGCCGATACACCCATCCTACGTGACTTAAAATCTTTTAAGACAGAATCAGGCACCTTATCCTGAAGTAACTCATGATATGTAATCAAAGGACTTGCATTTGATACAACAAAATCACACTCAACAACTTCGCCGGTTTCCAATTGAACCGAGTGTATTCTATTTTGATCTGTATAGATTTTTTGAGCGGCACAGTTGAACTTAACTTCGCCCCCAGACTCCAAAAAGGAATCCAGGAGAGCATTTGAGAGCATCTGAGACCCTCCTTTTATGTGCCATGGTTTGTATTTACAATAGAAATACAACATTCCGATAAACTCTGAAAAAATTAGTTCAGAAGTTGGGATTCCAACATAACTCCAATACGGAGAAATTAAATTTATCAATTTTTCATTCTTAAAAAATTCCGTTAAAACTTCTCTTGTAGGACGAAGTCCGTATTTTTTAAAATTTGGACATTTCGATTCTAATTTGGAAGGGTCATTCGAAAGCCTAACTCTTGGCAAAACATAATAGTATTCTTGAATCAAAGTTTCGCTCATGTTCAAAAATGCTTCAATGGAATTCTTTTCCTCTGGATATAATTGGGTAAGGTGCAATTTCAATTCTTCCCAATCTGCAGGCAAAGTCTCATCCAAATAACCAGGAATAATGACACGGTAAAGAGATTCATCTTGTACGAGCTCAATTTTATCCAATACCCCCAGTTCTTTAAAAATTGTTCGCATTATAAATGGTTCTTGTTCCGTTCCAACGCCACTCAATTGGTGGAGAGCAACTTCAAATTCAAAATCTCCTCGAACGAAAGAAGTAGCACAACCTCCCGGAATATTGTGACGTTCAAGGAGCAGGGTTTTCTTCCCTTCCCTTTGAAGTCGTGTGGCTGCCATCAAACCGGCATTCCCTGCTCCTATCACCACTGTATCATACTTTTTCATTCGAACCTCTCCAAAGCATTTGACTCATACAATCTTTACATCGTAAAGATTGCAAGATATTTTTTCTAATTTTTGTCTTCAGTATTCAGATTTTTTATTTCCCCGGGATTATTCGTAAATATTCTCTTGATCAGAGAATGAGTTAAAAAACCAATAGATACTTAGATCCAATTGGCAATATGACGCAAAAACGGAACAAGTTACAAAAGGAAGAGTCGAGTTATCACCACGGGGAACTAAAACGAGCACTTATCCTTGCAGCAAGAAAAATCCTAAAAAAGCAAGGTCTGGATGCTTTATCCTTGAGAGGTCTCGCTAGGGAAATTGGTGTAAGCCAAATGGCTCCTTACGCTCATTTTAAAGATAAACAATCATTGATACAGGCTATTGCCTCCTCAGGCTATGAAGAACTTGCTTTTCGAATGGTAGAAGTGCAAAAAAAGAATTCGGGTACAAAAGGTAGAGAGTTGGCTTACATATACGGAGTAGAGTACATTTTGTTCGCAATTGAAAATCCAGATCTCTATCGACTCATGTTAAGCCAAATCAATTCGATCAAACAAAACAAACTAAAAAATAAAAATAAAGAAATTTGGAATATATCCCAAAAACCGTTTTTACTTTTATACTCTGCTTTTGCCAATGATAAATTGAACAAAGAGTCCGCCTATGCTAAGGCATTGGGATCCTGGTCCATCGTCCATGGTATTGCGACTCTTGCAATCGAAGGTCATTTGGAACTACCCGAAGGTATGGATATCATCCAGTTATTTCAAATGACAATTGAAACTTAGATTTTATTTTTGCGTATTAATTTACTCTCCTGATTCAACATGTTTTGGAAAGTCTAAAAAAATTCTGTCCAATTCTTCTCTGACCTGATATGGACTATTTTGAAATAGGTCCTTCATCTTTATTTCAATTTCGCTTCGAATAGAAGTTCGTTTTCTTTGCACCAGATCTTGTACTTTGGAAGTATAGGAAGCTAAGAAGCGAAATTTGTTTTTTTCAACCAAACCAAGTTTAACCATCTGTCGGGTCTTTTTCGGACATCGACAAGGATTCTTTTCATTTACTAGACCACATTTGCCAGAAACGAAGTTTTTTAGATCTTCACGCGCCCGGTGTAACTTAACTCGGTAGTTTGCTGGTGTGGTAGAAAAAATTGCAGCACCTAATTTGTGATCGGCGTGAAATATCTCACCAATTATGTAGATGAGCCTCTGTTCCCTGGAAAGACACATAAGCATCGCCGTTGCACAAAGAATGCGCACTTCCTCTACTTCGTCTTCCGAAAAATCCGATTCTGTCTCTTCATACGAAGGTTCCAAATACTGGATGGATTCAAATTTCTTTTTTGGTGAATTCAGAAAGTGATTTACAACAATTCGATACAACCAAGTTCGAAATTGGCTGTTTCCTTGGAATGTTTTGATTTTTGTAAATACTTTGATCAGTACTTCTTGGGTCGCATCCAGTGCATCATCGGGATTCAAATACAATCGAAGGGCAATGTTATAAATAAAATCCTGATGTTTGGAAAGTAAAAGTTCCAACTGCTTTTGGTCACCATTCATTGCACCACGTAAAACAACAGGATCCTCTACTGAACTGGAATTCAAATTCATTTCAAGTTGAGCCTTTTCTCTAGGAATGAAAGGATCAAAGAAGTTGGCAATATCTTTCGAAGTCTTGCCAAAGTTTTGGATCTTCGATTACCGACGATGGATCGAAGTTGATCCTTTGCTCCTATAATGATGATTGACTTATCCATACTTATATCTCTCAGTAAACGGGAATGAAATACAATAAGTCTGATTCAGATTCATAAAAACTGGGGGCTTCCCCTGCCAGGGACAAAAAGAGGAATAATGCTGGGTTTTTATTCTGCTTTATTAGTTTCATGACAGATTAGACAAGGGAGTCCTTAATGTGTTACAAAACGGATTACGGAAAGGGAGAATAGTTGCAAATCACGCTAAATGATGTCATAGCAAGGAAATAAATGTTTGAATATTCTAAACTCCGCGTCCATCGTTTTGCCAAAGATGGGTAAGAACCCGAAATTGGTCTGGTGTGATCGGAAGGTTTTCATGTTTCATCATCGGCAAATTTTTCATCAACAAGGAAAGTATGCCTCTATATTCTTCGCGATTGAATAAAACTGTTTTCCCATTTGACAAAGGTTTGATTTCAAAAAAATGTTCTCCTTCAAAAATTTTAGGTAATCCACGCAAACATCTTATTCTCTTCCCAATGGGAAACGGAATAAAAAACAATCCTTTTTTCAAATTGAGTCAATTCTTCAAATTGTATATAAAGATACAGGTTCTTGTTTTCCTCGGACTGCAACCGTACCTACTTTTTGCATTTCCGAAAAGGTTTTTTTTTCTTCCATACCCAATGTTTCCATTTGTTTTAAGACTTCTGTATAAACAGATTCTGAAAAAAGAATTTCTTTTCCCATTTCTTTACATTGGGATTCAATTCTAGATGCTAAATTCACTGTATCACCAATCACAGTGTATTCTAGTCGTGTCTCTGAGCCAATATTACCAGAAATCGCATCCCCGTAGTGGATTCCTATACCTTGTTTTATACCTTGGTTGGTTTCAAATTTAAGATCACGATTAAAATCCTGTAAAGAACTCCGCATCTTTATTGCACAACTTATTGCACGCAAACAATCATCTGGCTGTTCTGTTGGAGTACCAAAAGTTACCATAATTCCATCTCCTAAGAACTTATCAATTGTTCCTCCATATTCATAAATTACAGACACCATACGAGAATGGTATTCACGTAAAAACTGGACAACTTGTTCGGGAGATTTACTTTCACTCATTGAAGTGAAATTTCGAATGTCCGAAAAAAGAACGACAACTTTAGATTTTTTTGCAAGAAAAACAGATTCGATTTCTTTAATCTGACTCAATACGTTTGGTGAAAAATAGCGTTCCAACTGATTGTTTTGCACTTCTAAATGAACTGCATCTCGAATTGAGTTACGATATGAATAACATAGAAATCCTAAGATACCACCAACTGCTGTTGTAGTCAGAATATTCATCATATAGAAAGAAGGTATCACTGCCGCCGAAAACATATTTTCTATGAAGCTAGCCGTAATGACAGTTCTTGGATCATTCAGCACTATAAAGATAAAAAAGAGCCAAATAATATCAAAAGCCAAAGCTAAAAGAATTGGATAGATAGGTCGGAAGGCCAATGCACTTATGCTAAGGATTGAAAAAGTAATAGAAGGCAACGCAGTCTTGAGAAGATAGGATGGCTCTACTTTGTCTATAAAACCAACAGAGAGATACCAATTGTAAGGCATAAAGCAAAGGAGAAAGATATCTGCAGTTAAACCTAAGTATCCTGCTAATTTAAGATTTTGCCCGTGCCAAATCAAACGGAGCATATAAATGGAGCCCAGAATGAAAAAACCAGCTACCATACCAACTCGAATGACTTCATCTATAGAATGGTAAGAGAAGAGATGCCCACCGGCCGTGAATACTAAGAGTAAAATTCGAAACCCAAATGTGACCTTCAAACCTTTGGTTTCTTTCGAATTGAGTAAAATTTCTGATTTTGTCATTTCCAGACCTGCTTGATCCGAGACAGCATTTAGTTTTTGGAGCTAAAAACTATCTCCATGAAAGCATTCTAATTGGATTCAGAAATTAGGCAAACGATTATTTTTCGTTAGCTCAACCAATCGTTTGCATTGATTTTTTATTCCTTTCGGCTTTTTTGCCTTTCTTTTAAACAATTCACATCAATGCCCATCTAACATTAGTCATCTTCTATAAATTTACGATATTGATTAGACATTTGTAATCCACTACAAGATTGATATTAACTCTTTGGTTCTCTGAGGAGGCGGTATCCGATTCCCATCATCCAAAACAACCAACCCAAACTTCCCAAAAATCCCGTCATTGGGATTTCAGGAAGGCTCGTCACAAGAGACAAAAGTTCACTTTGGCCAAGTAAGTAGATACATCCGCTGATTGCCCCAAACCAAGGCAAAAAAGAGCCAAATCTTCTTGTAGACCACATTTCGTAGGAATAAATCCAAATCCAGAGCACAGTAAAAAATTGACCAATATGTTCACCCAAAATAACTCCAAAGAGGATGTGTTGAACCTGAAAGGCTGTTTCAATCATCCATTGATTTTCAGGCGGTGCAGACAGGTGTAAGTTTGCAAGAATGGGAACCAAAAAAACCCAACGCATCAGCCCAATCCATTGTACCACCAGCGCGAAACAACCGAGAAAAAAACCGATAGAACGGAGAGGAGACCTATCCTCTGAAAAACAAGAATCCAAATAGGAATAACCATAAAACAGAGGTAAGCCTAGTATTGCAAAAAAAAACCAAGCATACACTAAGGGCTCACCACCTTTTGCAAATTCCTGCAAAATGAAGGCTGGACTCTCTCGCAGAATATCGGGATATCGAAAGTTTTGAATCAAGTACGTGTAAGGAATTTGGATTCCTAAGGCTGATATAAAAAAACTAAGTCCTGCAATTTTCTTTCCATTCATACTACTTACCTCTTAAAAAAAGACCGAATAACCAATGGAAGGAGTTGGATTGAGTTTGGCAGACTCACCTTCCGCAAATAAACCGATAGCACCAAATCGAAAGCTCAAGCCACGCCAAAGCATAAAACGATAGCCCAACTCATACATAAATGCATCTTTGTTTTCATAGTTCAAGTTTAAGCCTCGACCGTATGAAAAATAGGTATAAAAAGATGATGGATGATCAGCTGATTCAAAAAGAACTCTCGGTAAAAACCAATAACCAACACCAACCTTATAGAATGATGTTGTGACACCAGACTCAAAATTGGTAGGATAATACCCTGCATGGACCGAAAACTGATCACGACGGTATTCTCCCCCGATAGACGGAGCTCTGAAAAAGTTAAATCCAACTTCTTCCTTTGAAAAGCTGGTATTGGTCTCTTTTGCCAAAAGCTCAAAACTAAAGTTCACAAAAAATAAAACAGAGATACAAAAACGCAAACGCAACACGAAAACAAACCTCTTAGAAAAGTATGCCCGATTGGGAGGTCTTTGTCGTCCTTCCCCATCGGGAAGAACTAAAAAAAACCAAAAAGCTTTCTCTGAACCAAGAAAGAACTCTGTCTTAAATGAGTATGGTAATTCTCGCAACGTTTTTGGGATTTGGCTGTTTGCAATGCCTCCATTTGGCACTTTCTTATTGGAAACGTAGGAATTTAGCTTATAAATCGAAGTTTTTGGTGCTCTTTTTTTTGGTATTAGCCGTAACTTTTTTTTGCAATTTCATTTATACCACGGAATTCGTACGTTCTGTTCCACATCTAACAAAGTTAGGTTATTTGCTCGGCACAGTTACACCACCTCTTTATATTTTGGGGCTTTGGGAATACTACCAAATCTCCTGGCGGAGAAAGCTCTGGCTTCCGATCTTTTTTCTTCCCACTGTCCTCCTACTTCTCTATCTTCTACCTTTTCTCTTTAAAAGCGGTGAAGAAAAGATACTTTTTTTGAATGAGAACCAAGGGGAAACCCTGCAGTCAGAATCGCAATACTTGATGCTCTATGTACTCGTTTCCAATACACTTGTTCTTATTCTTTATTTCTTTCGAGTATCTGACTATAAGGCGATTCCTCTTCCACCCTTCGAAAGATTGGTTTTTCTCTACTTCCAGATTTTCCTGGTACTTTGGCATCTAACAGGGATCGTGGTTTTTTTACTTATGCCAACTAAAACTTGGCAAGGGATCTTTAACTTAGGTTTCAGTGTTTGGACGATTGTTTACTCGTATGTTCGACTATACACAGAAGAAAGGGACGAAGCGAATCCCGATACACCCATAGTCGGCCAATACCAAAAGTCGCGATTGAAGGAAGAGAAACTAGTTCATTTGGGTGAGAAGATTTCAGTAGTTTTGGCTCAGTCGGACGTGGTTTACGACTCTGAATTGTCCCTTGACCAATTGTCCAGATTGGTAGGAGCATCTACTCATGAAATTTCTCAGGTATGTCGCCGGTACTTCCAAAAAACTTTTTGGGAATTGATTCGAGAAAAAAGAATTCAGAAAGCCAAAGAATTTTTATTAAGTACCGACTGGCCCGTCCTTCGAATTGGTTTGGAAGTTGGATATGAATCCAAATCAGCCTTTTACAAAGCCTTCCAAGAACAAACAAAAACTACGCCAGTGGAATTTCGAAAAAACAACCCGTTTTCTTCACACCCGTGAAGGTGTTTGATATACCTATTACTTATTTTCGGAAGTAAACTGGAATGAAATACAATTCGTCTGAATCAGCTTCATTGAAGTTAGAGAGAGCTGATTTTTCGTCTTTCCAGATGGTTAGAAAACAGGTTTTTTTGTTCGCATCTTGCAACCTGATTAAGGAATGCAGCGATTCATCTTTTTTAAACTCTGTCTTAATGTCGATGTTTCGGTAAGATAAAACTGCATATACGTTCTCGCCTAAAGAAGGTAAGTTGGGATGTACATAGGTTTCGACTATCGAATAGGATTCAACAATTCCCTTTTCTCCGTATTGTTTTTCGATTCGTTCAAACCAAGACACCTGAAACCATCTTTCCGCATCTGATTTCTGTCTCCAAAAGTAGATCCCCCCAAAACGATCGGAACCTTCTCGAAACGAATAGAATTTTTCTTCCAAACCGGGTATTGCTTGGTATTCTGGAATGGATTTTTCCATACGCGAAGATACAAGTCCCCTCCAAGCAATCCATGGTTTTTTGACTTTTGTTATGGTAAGCCAAGTCGCCGTAATTGCTTTGGTCTGTTCGGTTTTTGGTAGGCTCTCTTTCGATCCAAGGGTTTTTCCAGTGAGGGACAAAAATAGGAGTAATGTTGGGATTTTATTCTGTTTTAGGAATTTCATGGCAGATTAGACAAGGGAATTGTCCATGTGTTACAAAACGGGGAGGTAAAGTAGAAGGCTGGTAAATGTACTGAATTTCAGATTCTTTCAGACTGATTCTCAATTTTCTTTTTCAAAAAGTTTAAGGCCGACGCCAAGAAAAGAATTGAGGGATTCAAAAAATATCCAGATTTGGAGGGAAATGACCTCGGATGAAAATGATCAGACTTCAGGAGAAATCCAAGCTCTCCAGAAAGAAATTGAGCAACTCAAATACCAAATCCTCATCCAAAATGTAATTCTAGATGATTTTTTCAACAACTCTCCGACTGGTTACGTAAACCTAGACGAAAACGGAATGATGCTCAAAGCAAATGTTACCTTCTTAGATTGGTTAGGTTTTACAAGAAAGACGCTTTTACAACTCGGAGAATTTTCGAACCTACTTCTCGAATCGCAAAAATCACAATTTGAAAAAGATTTTGCCTGGATCAGAGAGGGCGGACAAACGAATAACCAAGAATTCACCTTACACAAACACGATGGAAATTCATTGGATGTTTATATTTCGGGAAAAATAGTTTCCCCTCCAGGCGAAGATGTATTAATTCGACTCACCATTGTAGATGTTACAGAGAAAAAACGAACGGAAAAGGATCTTGCTAGAAAATCAAAAGAAATCTTACAACAAAATCTTTTAATGAAAAAAGACCTCTCCTTAGCGGCTGGGATACAGAATGCACTTTTACCTCCAGGAAGAGCAAAGAAATTCATTTCTACACTCTATCTTCCCCTCGAAAAAGTAGGTGGTGATTTTTTCGATTTTCTAACTCTCCCTAATCCCAATAAAATAGGGATTTTCATTAGTGATGTCGCAGGACACGGGGTAGCATCTGCCTTTATAACCGCAATCATAAAAAGCACCATTCACCAGATGCCTGAAGAAGTTGTAGACAACCCATCGGAACTTCTCTCTCTCCTAAATGATGTTATACTTACATATTCGGATGGAAGATTTGTTACTGCTCTTTATGCGGTAATCGATTTTGAAACAGGAGATATGGTTTGCTCCCATGCAGGCCATCCCTACCCCTACGTTTTCAATATGGATACGGTAAATGAATTGAAACTAAAACACAAACGAAAGCCATTGGGTGTCTTAAGTTCAGCAACACTGCGATCCAAACAAGCTCAATATATAAATGAAAAGGTTAATCTGAAAGGAGCTTCTAGGATTCTTTTTTTTACCGATGGTCTTTTGGAAGCATGTTCAGACCGAAGAGGTTTGAAATTCTATGAAGAATTACTTCATGATTTTTTGATGCAACACCGAACCGAAGACAGTGAGTCTCTCATTGCGGGTATATTTTCAGATTTGATGGATTTTTTAGAAGACTCGGATCTAAACGATGATGTATGTTTGGTTTCAGTTGACCTTACGATTAACAGGTGATTCATGAGTGTTAAAAAACTATTTTACTTAATATTCTCTATAAACATTATTCTTTTACTATTATTGGCTGGTCTTTCGATAACACTATTCCAAGTTCAATCTTCATTGGCAAAAAGCCAAGAAACAAGACTAAAGTCTATCAAATTAGCTGACGAATTGAGGCAAAGTTCGGATGATTTAACAAGATTTGCGCGTACCTACGTGGTGACCGGCAATGATTTTTATGAAAAGATATTTTACGAAATATTAGCAATTCGAAATGGAGAAAAAGAAAGACCTGAAAATTATGAAAGAATCTATTGGGATTTTGTCATTAGCCCAAATGATATCCAAACCCATACTGGCAAAAAAAAATCCCTACAATCCAGAATGATTGAAGCTGGATTTACAAATGAAGAATTCCAAAAACTAAAAAAGGCACAATTTAACTCTGATGAGCTGGTAAATATCGAAAACATTGCTATGAATGCAATCAAGGGTATCTACAAGGACGACCAAGGCAAATTCAACAAACGTGGTATCCCCAACCGAGAATATGCAATTTCCCTAATGCATGGTTTGGAATACCATAAATCAAAAAAGGAGATTATGAAACCTATTGATGAATTTTTTCAACTTTTGGAAAACCGAACAAATGAAAATGTTCGGAAGTTAGAAAAAAGAAGCATCTATCTAATTTCACTTATGATTTTTGTAATTGCCTTATTAGTCTTGAGTTTATCTTTTTCTTTCTTAGTCATAAAAGATAAAGTTAGCAATCCCATAGACCAATTGACAAAAGTGGCTCACGAAATTGGAAACCAAAACTGGTCTGTCCAAATAGATTACGAATCCAAAGATGAAATTGGTAGATTAGCATCTGCATTTAGAATCTTAAAAGAAAAGATATCCTCATTGATCCAGGATATCAACGAGTCCAATTTGAATCTTTCTAAATCCAACCAAGATCTATTAAACGCCTTAGAGGAACTAAAGGCAGCGGAAGAACAATTGATCCATTCCGAAAAAATGTCAACTCTTGGACAGTTGGTAGCAGGAGTAGCCCATGAGATCAACACTCCCCTAGGGACAATTCGTACAGCAATTTCAAATGTTGAAGATGCCATGACCTTCATACTTAATTTCCCATTTGAACAGATACCTACCTCTGTACGTAGTCTCATGAAAACAATCGTCGAAAAAAACACCGAATCAAAAACAAAATATCTTTCAAGCAAGGAAAGGCGCCAAAAGAAAAAGGAATTTGCGGAACTCCTACAAGCTCATAATATACCCAATCCAGAACATGCAGCAGATCTCATTTTAGATATCGAAATGTCTTTTCCTTTTGAAACTTGGCGCAGCTTGTTACAGGAAGTAAATGGGTCTTTTTCTTTAGAATTGCTTCACAAGGTCTCGCGGCTTTATTCCAACGCACATAACATAGATAATTCGGTAGATAGAGCATCCAAAATTGTATTCGCGTTAAAAAGTTATTCCCATCGTGACAATTCCGGAGAAAAAACCGATATCTCGCTCTCCGAGAGCATAGAAACCGTTCTTGTGATTTACAAGAGTATGATTAAGCCTGGGATCGAGATCATAAAGGACTTTCAATGGACAGGAAACATTCTAGGTTATGCGGATGAATTGAGCCAAGTCTGGACAAACCTAATCCATAACGCGGTCCAGGCTATAGACGAGAATGGAGAAATCCGCATCCGCACCCAAATCGACTCTGATCCTCATTTCGTGATCGTGAGCATTCAGGATACGGGAGGGGGAATCCCTCTAGAAGTCCAATCTAAGATCTTTGATCCTTTTTTCACGACTAAAGGCAGGGGTGAAGGTACAGGTCTTGGGCTAGGAATTGTGAAAAAAATCATTGAAAAGCATTCGGGAGAGATTATGTTTCATTCAGAAGTTGGGGTTGGAACCAATTTCGAGGTGAGGTTGCCCCTTTGAATTCCGAAAGAAAGTTTATGTTTCTCTGTGTGGATGATGAAGTGACTGTTCTCGAAAGTCTGAAAGAGCAACTTCGAAATTCGTTTGGCAATTCCTTCCTGTATGAAACTGCGGAGTCAGCGTCCGAAGCGATTGATATCATAGACGACACTCTCGACCCAAACAATTCGATTGTTATCGTTGTGAGTGATTGGTTGATGCCGGGTATGAAGGGGGATGAGTTTATGATCCACCTAGAGTTAAATTTCCCCAATATCAAAAAGATTTTACTTACCGGACAAGTGGATCCTGTCTCCTTAGAAAGAGCGAAACGGGTTGGTGGGGTTGATTATGTGATTACAAAACCTTGGAAGAAAGACCACTTAATCTCTGTCATCCGAGAGTTGCAAGTTCTACCAGCAACCTAGTTTTATCCAAGTTGTTTTGCATTTTTGAAACCTTTTGCTGATTTGATGTTTGCTGGATGGTAAAGACAAATAAAAATTGAAAACTATTTGGATGTCGACAAAAGGAATTTTTCTTTTCCGAAGCACCAAACCAAACAAGAATTAGTTTAGTTTGGAAATCTTTGGGGCAAATGTCCTTTTCATCCAGTATTCAAGTCACCTATTTTCATCAATCCATGTTAAACAATCATTCGCAATCTTTTCCCAACCTTTTTGTCTGTGGAGCAAATGTCCTTTTCCTTTGTATTCGATAAAGCCCGTGATACCTGCTGATTCAAAATATGCTTTTTTGTTATCTTGAACAAGAGTATTAGGAATCACTCGGTCTTCCTCTGCGGCCACTAAAAGCAAAGGACCCCTTGCTCTTTTAAAATCAATGGCACCTTCCTCTGTTAGGATTGATCGAGGTAATCTTCTTGATTCAGGTACGATAAATTGTTGGTAGGCTTGTCTAGCCTCTGCCTCATCCAATCCATTTGAGAATTTTTGGACGAAATGTTCCTCTTCCATAAAAATGGGTGAATCATCTGACGCGAAAGGATTGATCACAGGCCATGAGGAAGCTACGAAACCAAATCCATGTTTGATGGCAGTGGCTTTGGAAACAACTCCTTTGGGAGGTGCAGGGCTAAGAGCGATTGCAGAAGAACCAATACCATCATTCAATAAAGATTGTACGACCAGTCCTCCCATCGAATGTCCAATTAGGATGGGCTTTTCATTCAATGTTTGGATGAACTCTTTGTAATGTTCTTTTACTTGTGCAAATGTTAGCTTCGCAAGCTCCGGATCTGGGTATTTTTTTCTTTGGATTTCTGGATCGATATCATGAAGAGGGTAGGCGGGAGCGTACACTTTGAAGCCTTTTTCTTTAAAAAAGGCCAACCATGGCTCCCAAGTTTTCGGGGTCATATACATTCCGTGTACAAAAACAATTGTTTTGCTGGATTGGATAGTGAGTGGCTTTGTGGTATTTGATTTCTTGGATTCAGAGGAACAAGAAAGGATGGAAAGCAATAGAATGCTCAGTAAAATTTTCATATACGCCTCAAAGAGAATGATCTACGAAAAGGATACTAAATCTAGACTTTAGAAACAAGGGCCAAATGGCCTATAGTTGTAAAATTTTTTCTTTGAATGCAACCATCACTGCGGCCGACCGACTCTTTACCCCCAGTTTTTCATAGATGTGGATGGAATGGTGTTGCACCGTTCTAGATGATAGTTGTAAAAACTCAGCGATTTGTTTATTCGTATGCCCCTCTGCGATGAGTTCTAAGACTTGGATCTCCCTTTCCGTTAATGAGAATTTATTCTCTCCATAGTTTGGAGTTTTCCGTTTGAAACCCAAGTATTCCTCTACGAAGGGAAAGATTCTTTCTTCCAGATTCCCCACTAACACCTCATGTTTAAGAATTTTTAAGATCTCTACATTCGGATAGGCCTTTCTAAAAGATCTGTCAGATCCAAGTGCAATCACTTTATCTGCATAACAAAGTATTGACTGCCCGATATTTAGATTCTTGGTTCGTCTATGATAGCCTGTGCCTTGTAAGTTTTCATGATGGGAGACACAGTATTCTAAATACGGTTCTAACAGTTTACTCTTTTTCAATATTTGGTCAGTAAAGAAAGTATGCGTTTCCACCCGCTCTCTTTCAGATGGATTTAACTTTCCTTCTTTTTCCAAAATTCCCGTGGGTATACAGACCATTCCAATATTCATGATTAATGCTGAAATGTACACTTTGTTCTGTTCATCCTCATTTAATTTCAATTTTTTCGCAAGATAAAGAGCAAGTTCGGAGACTTTTTTAGAATGAAGAGAAGTATATCTTGACTTAAAATCTGGCAAATAGGAAATCATCATAGCCACAGATTGTAACTGGTCTACATATATATTTGGTGAAATAAACAAAGAATCCTCGTGGATTGTATTTGAATGGATCATAAGATACAGTTCCTCTATAAATCTGAGAAGATAATCCACGAAGACTGGATCAAACATTTTGCCTTTGTTTTTTTCCAGTAGTTTGCGAATGGATTTTGTATCGGTGATTTCTGAGAGACTGTTGAAATAATAAGAAATCGAAATGATACGGGCAAGAAAGTGTATCTCACTTGCCTTCTTTCTACTCGGTGTACCTTTGCCATCAAACCTTTCGTAGGTGTCATTGATAATCAAACTGATTTCAGGATCTAAGTTGATTTCCTGAATCAGCATTCTTGCTGAATCGCAATGGGCTTCGATGATATTTTTGTACAAATTGTTCCCATCGATGATCAAACGAAACTTCATTTTCAATTCATCCCACTTGGAATCAGCACGTAATTTTTTAATCTGTAACAAGGCTTCTATTTTGTTGATAGAATCGACAGTTGAAAATGCTGATTTGAAACTGATATCATCCCCGGAGAAAATTTCGGCTTCTTCAGGAGAATAAGAGGTACATCCTATCGATTTAAACAATGATGAGAGATAGACTAAATGAATCTCTCTTTGGCTACAGTTTGCTAATTTTGCCAAGAAGACAGAAACCAAAGCCAATTTTAGAGTAAATTCTGGTTTTCTTCCATTCGCATAATCGAGTGCAATTGAAATCCGGATTAAAATTTCTTTGATGTCTAACATTGGTCGTATCTTGTTTATTAAAATCTGGCCGAGGAATACAATAAAGTTTTTAAAAATTTTTCAATAGAGTCACCTTTAATCCAGCTGGATTCCCATGATGAGCAATCTGTTCCGAATATCTGGATTCGATTGTGGCAGACGAGTTTGCATTTGAAATCAGGCATTCTATGTTAGGTTCTCAAATTGGCATCAAAAGGCGAATATAACTCTTTCCGAACTAAATTGCGAGAGAAGTTCCAGCTGGATTGAACCTCAAAAATTCGGATTGTAATGATAAAATATCTTCTTCATGACTTCTGCGGTCAAGATATAGAAAATTATAATCACACCCAACAAGAGCAATGTATACATTGATGGTGGAGTAAATCCTAGTAGCCCAGAAAAGGGAGTGAAAGGAAGAGCGAGTGTTATTACAAAAATGAAAAAAGTTGCAAGGAGCAAATATTTACCAGGTTTGCTATGGAAAAAAGGCTTGCGACTTCTAACAACTAACACAATTATTGATGCCGAGACCACCGATTCCAAAAACCAGCCAGTTCTAAACTGTTCCTGATCTGCACCTAGCAGAAAAAGCAGACAGCCAAAAGTTAAAAGGTCAAAGACAGAGCTTACAATGCCAAATGTAAGCATAAACTTTCGAATCCCTTGGATATCCCATCTTCTCGGATATTGGATCATCTCCTGATCAACACTATCCGTCGCAATGGTCATTTCTGGAAGATCCGTTAACATATTTGTGAGAAGAATTTGCTTTGGTAAGAGAGGCAAGAACGGTAAAAACAATGAGACTCCAGCCATGCTAAACATATTTCCAAAGTTAGCTGATGTTGCCATGAGAACATACTTTAAGGTATTGGCAAAAGTTGCCCTTCCCTCTTTTACACCTTCCACAAGCACACTCAGATCTTTTTCTAGAAGGACAATGTCCGAAGCTTCCTTGGCAACGTCCACAGCACTATCAACCGAGATTCCCACATCCGCAGAGAGGATCGCAGATGCGTCGTTGATTCCGTCACCGATATAGCCCACAACATGTCCTGCCTTCTTTAAAGATAAAATAATCCGTTCTTTTTGATTCGGTTCGATTTCGGCAAAGATGGTAGTTCTCGAAACTCTTTTCATCAGAGCTTCGTCGCTCATCTGAGTCAGATCAGTGCCTGTAAGCATTGCAATGTTTTTCATCCCAATCTGTTCGCTAATACTCTGTGCCACAAGTTTGTTATCGCCTGTGATGATTTTCAGTTCAACGCCCAAGGACTTGAGGCTTTCGATCGTTTGTGAAATTCCTGGTTTGGGCGGATCAAACAAAACTAAAAATCCTAAAAATACCATATCTTCTTCATCCGATTTATGAATCTTCAAAGTCCCAGCCATTTTTTTATGAGCAATGCCAAGCACGCGAAAACCTTGCTTTCCATACTCGCCATATAAACTCATCAAATCATCCAGCTTATCACGGAGCGGAACAAACGTTCCACTAGCAAGTTCCACAGAAGAACAAATGGAAAGGATACTCTTAAATGCTCCTTTCGTAAGCATTATGTGTTCATTGTCTTTTTTGATTAAAACGCTCAATCGTTTCCGATTGAAATCGTAGGGAATTTCATCTGTTTTTTGAAACTCACTCACATCAATTTTTTTGTATATACGAATGGCTTCATCGATCGGATTTGTGAAACCTGTTTCATAAAAAGAGTTTAAAAATGCATATAAAAAAACTCTTTCACTCGGTTCCCCTTCGACTCCCACCGCTACTTTTAGTTGAACCACCCCTTCCGTTAAAGTACCTGTTTTGTCCGAACAAATGATATCCATACTTCCAAAGTTTTCGATCGAAGCCAAACGCTTAACGATGACCTTTTTCTCGGCCATACGCCTCGCCCCATGCGAAAGGTTGATGGTTATGATTGCAGGAAGCAGTTGTGGAGTGAGCCCCACTGCCAATGCTAAGGAAAATAAAAAAGCTTCGATTACTGGTCTTTGCAAATAAAGATTGATCGCAAAAATACCGATCACGAGTAGAATAGTAACCTGCATTAGAAGGTATCCGAATCTTCTGATACCTCTCTCAAAATCAGTTTCCTCTGGTCGGAGTCGAAGCCGTTTAGAGACTCCACCAAACTCCGTATAGGATCCCGTATGAATCAGAAGAACCTTTGCAGTTCCACTGACGACGTGCGTCCCCATCCACACGGAATTAGTGCGCTTACCGAGAGTAGTAACTATTGGAAGTATAGAAACAGATTTCTCCACAGGAAATGTTTCACCAGATAACATAGCTTCATCGACAAAGAGATCTTTTGATTCGAGAAGGATCCCATCACCTGGTAGGATATCTCCTGCATTCAGAATGACAACATCACCCGGAACGAGATCCTCGATCGAAATTTCTATCTCGATACCATCTCGCAAAACATTACATTTGATCTGTACAATAGAAAGAAGCTTCTGAATGGCTTCAGAGGCTCCCTTCTCCTGCCAAAATCCTAGGATTCCACTAACCATAATGATCACGAGAATGATCAAAGCATCGATAGTATCACTCAAATAGAAGGACAGAAGAGTCGCACAAAACAAAATCAAGATGATGGGGCTTTTGAATTGAGCGACAAAAAGTGAGAGTGTTGAGGCTGATTTCTGTTTCTTTAACTGATTGGCTCCGAATCGCTTCCTTTTGAGGGGAATCTGCGAACTCGAAAGTCCACTCTCAGTAGATTCTAATCTTTGGAACAAAGAAACAATGTCGAAATTCCAAAAAGGAAATGGTGTGGTCGGCATACTTTCAACTGTATTCCGAAAATGAGCAAAAACAACCTACTTTTATAAAATAAAGTCGCCTATAAGCCAACTGGCTTCCCCTAATGAGCAATCCGTCCCGAATATCTGGATTCGATTTTGGACATTAGAACTTGTTTGCGAAAAAAATCTTACGAAGTTACTACGTGGTAAATATTAATGTTCTTCTAACCAAGCTAACATATTAGATATTTTCCCAATAGCTACTCCTATTGTCGTATCGGCTGCGCCATAATACATTTGAATCGTGTCTTGATCTGAAAGTATTATGTAACCACATGGAAAAACTACATTGCCCACATCACCTAATCTTTCATAGATGGTTTCAGGAGCAAATACCCAATCCTTGCCCCTTTTGATGCAGATCTCTGGACTTTCTAAATCAAAGAGAGCTAAACCGACGCGGTACAATGCTCCGGAAGCTGTGTTGCGAACCCCATGATAAATAATCAACCATCCCTCTTTAGTTTCAATCGGTGGAGTAGATAAACCTATTTTATTTGAATCCCATGTGCTACCTTCTCTTGTTTCCATCAAAATTTTGCTGTCTCCCCAATGAATTAAATCATGGGAATAAGAAATCCACATATGGGATCCAGAATGGTTCATAGGCCTATGAACCATTGCGTATCTTCCCCCTATTTTTTTGGAAAACAAAGCAGCATCCTTATCATCTGCTTCCAATATGGTCCCCATTCTTTCAAAGGAAATAAAGTCTTTAGTTAAAATCAAGGCTATAGACGGACCAAAATTTCCATAGGCTGTATAAACAATCGCATATTTATTTAATTCCTCCAAATACGTGATCCTAGGATCTTCCAGACCCCAACTGTCATGAGGATCATTGTTTGGTAATATAGTTGGATTCTGATCAATTATCCAATTTTGCAAACCATCAAGAGATATAGCTTTTGTTAGATGTGATTTTCCGGACTTGTCTTCAACGCGACACAACAAAAGTATACGGCCGTCTCCGAGTAAAATAGCGCCAGGATTAAACACGGAATTGATTTCATATGGCCATATATCTCGCCTTAAGATTGGATTTTCAGGAAATCTTTGAAAAATTTCTGTTGCGTGAGGCTTCAATTTGATTGCGATCTCAAATGATTTTCAACAAGTCTCATTTCTAAATTACTTTGTAAAAATGCAACAGTGGATTCTGCACCCTGATTTTCATTCACTCTGTCCTGATGTAGTCCGTCTCGACATCCACCTGTTGAAGGATCGAAAAGAGAAATCTTTAAATCATTTCTTCCCAAATACCATTCGAAAATCTTCTGTGCTTCATTTTTCCATACAATATCTTTAGTTATACGAAATGAGTCTAAACAAGCAGAAATCATTGTCTGTGCCTCCACCGGCTGTTGGTCAAATCTTGCAATCTGACCTCCTCGAGTATAAAAACCATTGGTTCCAATTGGTATAAAATGACCTCCGTCGGCTTTCGCCTGTTGCAAATCAATCAACCAATACAATGAGTCGAAACCAATTTGCATCAATTCTTGATTCATCATCGAAGAACCAGAAACTATAAGAGCATGAGGAATTGTTGCGTTAGAATAACTTAACTCCTGCTCAAACCAGGGCCAATCTGGAGTATGATTTTGTTCGAATAATTTTGAAAAACGACTTGTTAACTCTTCTCTTGCACTTTCGGCTCGTCTATCTCCCGAAAATCTTTTTAAATATTCACTAATGCCTAATAATCCAAATGCCCAGGCGCGAGGACTTTTTGTAGTAAGTATGGATGGTAATGCTTCTTCAAAAAGTCTCCCAGCAATTGTTGGTAACTTAGGCGAGCTAGCCCGACCAAGAACTGTACCAAGTGCGAGTAAGGCACGACCATGGCTATCTTCTGAACCCGTATCCTCGAGCCAATTTCTTTGATAATCCATAAAATTTCGGAATCGTTTCGTTTTTTGATTATAAGCATACCATAAAAAAGCTAAATATCGATAACCTAAATTGCATACAATTTCACTATCGAGTTCTTCAATGAGAGTGCACACGATGAGAGCCCTTGCATTATCATCCGTAGTATAACCTTCATTATAATTTGGCAAAGTAAAAAATGCATGTTGTAACAGACCTGTATCATCCGTCATATGCGTAAGGTGATTTAAATT
The DNA here is from genome assembly GCA_027533185.1 of Leptospira sp. Lineage (GTDB taxonomy): Bacteria > Spirochaetota > Leptospiria > Leptospirales > Leptospiraceae > Leptospira_A. Next base: position 91,276 of record JAPZTS010000012.1, read on the forward strand.
TAACCGAGGCAACTCGGCAGTGGTTGTCTGGCGGTATTTTGTGGCTAGGCCCTGCGATGAAAAGTACCGCTTTTCTTTTCTTGCTCTTTGAAAAGATTCCATATAACGTTTCGAAACCTCTGTCCAAATCATATTCCTAGCAAATAAATAGGCTTTTTTGCGCATCGCGTGCCGATCCGATTCGTTTTTCAAAAGTTGGATTACTGCTTTTCCTAAACTCTTAAAATCTCGAAACGGTACTAAAATCCCTCGACCTTCCGCCAAAATTTCTTCCGCGTACCAATACGGTGTTGAAATAATTGCCTTTCCCGCACCTAAGGTATATGCAAGTGTTCCCGAGACTGTTTGATTCGGCTTTAGGTAAGGCGTAATATAAATATCCGTTGCTCCGATAAATTCCATGAGTTCTGTTTGACTTATGAATTTGTTGAAGAAAACAACATTATTTTCTACTTTTTGTTCCTTAGCTAACAATTGTAAGGATGTTCGATATGCCTCTCCTTCGTTCCTGATGACCTGTGGGTGAGTTGCACCTAAAATTAGATAAATTACATTCGGGAATTGTTTAAGAATTTCGGGTAATGCAAGAATAACATTTTCGAGGCCTTTGTTTTGTGATATTAATCCAAAACTCATCAAAACAATTTTACCTTCTACTCCGAAAATATCTTTATGAAAACTCGGGTCAAAAAATGGCACATCTGGAATACCATGAGGAATTGTGTCTATCTTTTCTGCATTGATACTATAAACTTGTTTTAGCATATCTGCACCATTTTCACTCATTACGACCACGCGATCTGAAAGTGCGACGATTTGTTCTAATACCGATTTCTGATCTTTGTCTGGAGTTTGTAATATGGTGTGTAGAGTTGTAACAATGGGCATACGAAGATCGCGAAGCAATGCCAAAACATGACTTCCAGCTTTTCCTCCAAAGATTCCGTATTCGAATTGAAGAGACACCAAATCTACATTGTTTATATTTAAAAAATCCGCTGCTCGATAATAAGAATTAATATCTTTCTCAATTATTTCAAATCTCACACGAGGCGGGTAGGCATAACCAGATTCAATGTCATTGACTGGTATAGCAATACAAGTGATTTCAGGATATTCTACCGAAAAAGATTCACATAAATCTGTCGTAAAGGTTGCAATACCACATTGGCGAGGAGCATAATTTCCAATGAAACCGATTCGCTTCATTTGGAAAAACTAACTCTAAAAAGATAGGAATAAGCGAAAATTTTTTTGAGCTTTTGCAACGGGAGCAACTCCTTAGATGTCAGGATACAAAATTAATTTTATCGCAACCGAGAAATCGTACGGAAATCCCCTTGTCCTATGCAATGATCAAACAAGTATTATACTGTATTTATTACTACTTAATTTTATTCACAATTAGAGAAACAAGCAATCATTTTTTTAATTATGTTTTTTTCTGACTGTATCCGGAAGTCTTCAGCTTATGCTTCGGCTAAGCATGGAATCCTTGAACACACACAATCCGCTGATCTGGACTCTTAACCACATGAAAATATATTTCTGCGATTCTGAAAAACGTAAATTGTTAGAGGGAGCAAAACCGAATAAAATATGGAAAATGGAATAAACGATTGCACCAGCCCGTTCAAATTGTTGCTCTATAAGAATGAAGAAGTCCACCAAATTAGGAATCAGCAAATTAAAAGAAAATCGCTTAGGTCTCGGTTGTATGGGTATGTCTGAGTTTTATGGAACATTCAATTAACATGATTCCTTTTTTTACAAGTTACTTTTGGAATGGTGTTAGCTTTGCGTTTGCATGTTTCGGTATGTTACTTTTATCTCTTTCTATACTTTTAATACTAAAATCTCCCAAGTTGGCTGTTTGGATCGGAAGTCTTGAAAAAATGAACCTTTGGCATCATCGATTCGCAACTATCGGTTACGCTTTCATTCTTTTACATCCACTCATTCTCGGTTGGGAGGGCTTTTTTAAAAATCAATCAAATGCTTGGATCCAAATTTCACCATGGGAGAATTCATCGTTTGTAGGTCTTGGATGGATTTCGATCGTGCTCTTTATGATCGGTTTATTTTTTACATTCAATGTGCAGCTGCCTTATAGGCTTTGGAAATATTCTCACGTTATACTTTCGGTCGCATTTCTATTGGGTATCTACCATGTTTTTATCGTTAAGGGTTTTCTCTCTGTTTATTCTCTGATGGTATTTCCACCTATCCTAGTTTTGTTTCTAAGACTATTTAGCTTCGATCATAAATATATTTCGATACCATTCATTGTTGAAACATTAAAATATTCATCTTCTGAAATTGTAGAAATTGAATTAAAACCAATGAAACAAAAACTCCAGGTTTCTCCTGGCCAATACATATTTGTAGCCTTTTATGAAGGTCCTGGATTCAAAGGTTGCGGAGAGTTTCATCCTTTTTCCATCATTCAATCATTAAAAAATGGAAATCTAATGCTTGCTGTGAAATCTTTAGGAGAATGCACAAAAAATATTTTGAAATTACAAACTGGCGTTAGAACAAATGTAATTGGACCATTTGGAGATTTTCATTCAGGTAAATCTACTAAAAATGAAATTTGGATAGCTGCGGGAGTGGGAGTGACACCATTTCTATCTCTTATTAATAAAAGTCGTATTATTTTTTTAACGAAAATGTATCTTTTGCTAAATGAAAAAAAAGATTCACCATTTGTGAATGCCTTCGAAAACTTTAGTCTTCAAAATTCAAATTTCCAATTCGAACTCATTGAGACAAAAAAGAACCTCAAACCGTTGTTTCATGATTTAGAAAAAATCATAGGTTTAAAGGAAATGGATTTTTTCATCTGTGGTCCTCCACTTATGATGAATCAATTATTTCTTTGGCTTTACTCAAAGGGTGTTTCTCATCAATCTATACATTATGAGCAATTTGATTTACGGCTATGAAAATAATCTATAATCTAACGAGTGCATTCTTTATCTTATCCATCTCTGTTTTTTTGTTATACAGTGATCAGACAGATAAAAAATCTCATCGTAAATTTTATAGAATGGAAGAAGTTATTCAACACAATTCAGCACAATCTTGCTGGATTATCATCGATAATCAAGTTTTTGATGTTACGGATTACAACAAAGACCATCCGACACGATTAGATGTGATATTAAAATGGTGTGGGAAAGAATCTAGTAATGCCTACAATACCAAAGATAGAAAAAATGGAAGGCCTCATTCTAAATTTGCAAAACAGATTTTACCTGAATTTTATATCGGTGATTTACAAAACTGAGCCGCATCCGAAGTTGATCTTTTTGATCTAGATCAATTCCAGAAACTTTGACTTTTAAACATTTTCGTGGTCAAATGATTGTAAGTCAGAGATGTCAATTTTGGAATCAATTTTAGAAGTAGTTATTGTTTGGCTAATGGATTTAGGTATCTATTTCGCATTGTATTTTAGTATGGCAGGCTTGGCATTTTTTTTATTCTGGAAATATTATGCTGAGATTTATCTTCCTCGACGAATTCAGTCCAAACCCAAAGCAAACGAGCTTCAAATCAGAAATGAGATTAAACGATCCATGGTGACGCTTTTGATGTTTGCTTGCCTCGATGTGAGTATTTATTATATGGAGAAATCCGGATACACTCTGATGTATTCTGAAATTAATGATTATGGTATCGGGTATTTTTTTCTCTCCATTTTTCTAATGTTTTTAGTGCATGATACTTATTTCTATTGGACTCATAGAATTATGCATCATAAAAGTATATTCAAATATGTCCATAAGGTTCATCACGAATCTATAGATACGACACCTTATACTTCCTTTTCTTTCCATCCGATAGAATCTTTCGTAGAATACAGCATTAGCTTTGTCTTGGTTTTTCTGATACCAAATCATATTTTGAGTCTTATCATTTTTCAAATTTTTAGTACGCTTTTTAATGTGGTCGGACACATGGGCTATGAAATCTATCCTGCAAATTGGTATCGTATTCCTTTGTTAAAGTATAAAACACCATCAACCCATCACAATCTTCACCATTCCAAGTTCAATGGTAACTATGGACTTTATTTCACTTGGTGGGACCGATGGATGGGAACTGAAATTTCGGAAACTCGAGAGCGATTTGAAGAAATTTCAAAGCAACCTTTGCAAATAAAGCAAGTAATCTATCCATAAGGTTAAAGAAAGGAAGGATTTTAAATGAAACTGTTAAAAATAAATTTCTTGCTAGTAGATATTGGATTTCTTCTTTATTGGTTTATTACATATTTAAAACTTATTCCCGATGAACTCTTGTTTCCCGATTACAGAAACCCCACCTTAATTTCCTGGAACTGGTCTTTTTTTCCTTTGGACTTTGTTCTTTCGCTTTCAGGTATTGCGTCGCTTATTCTCTTGAATCGGAAAAATGAATACTGGCGATTTCTTGCAATTGTTAGCTTATCATTGACACATGCATCAGGACTTATGGCAATCTCTTTCTGGGCGATTCAAGGTTGGTTCGATGTTTCCTGGTGGATACCCAATTTGTACTTAATGCTCTATCCGATTCCCATGCTCATATTCTTAATACGAAATCAAAATAAAAAAATTTAACATATATTATGTTGCTTTCCTGCGGGCTATCTAACTATAATTGGCAATTTGTGGCGAAGATCTGGCATTGGTTCTGAATATTAGAACATGGTTGCTATACAACTTTTACCAAGTTCCTATGTGCTCAAAATGGCTTCCTTGGAGGAAGGATATTCGCACTGACCGCGAACCACTCCCTCACCAAAATCTAGGGATATTGATTCGCTTGCCTATCGAATCGCCCATGTTGCGTATTGAACTTGATTAGATGCTGATCCAGAGATTGAGACCAATACAAATGCACCGTTACCATATGCCACTCCACGATACTGGCCAGTGGAAAGGGGTGTCCTTGCTGTCCAGTTAATCCCATCTGTGGAAGTCATAGCGCGGTTCGTTGTTCCCGAATTTGCCAATGCAACAAAGATGTTATTTCCGTAAGCAACTCCAAGCCATTGTTCCGAGTCTCCAGCCGTACGCTCGGTCCAGGTTTTTGCATCCGGTGATGTCATAACTGAGTTGGTTAAGGCAGCATCTTGGGCTACGGAGACAAATTGATTCCCACCAAAAGTAACAGCTGCCCAAGTTTTTGAACTAGGAGCTGCTGCACTTGTAAAAGTACTTAACTCGCAGCGTTCCGGATTGGTTTCACAGGTTTGCGTCGCATTGGGATTCGAATAAAGACCTAATAGGAGTAAAGGAAGTTTATCGTCTTTTTGCCTCGAACATGCTGTAAAAAATAAACTTAAACAAATTAAGAAGCAAATTACCCCTAACTGACTTTTTTTTCCAAATATGTAAATCAAAACCTTCATAAACCAAATCTCCTTTTCAATAGATGATAAAGCGTGCTTAAATGCCAGAACCACTAAGCAAGATATACAAATCCTTAAGAAACTCAACTCAATTCTTCAGGAAAAATATTACAATAAAATGAAACTGCAAAAAAAATAAATTCCATTGTACAGAATAACATTAGAAAAAATTCTGTATGTAGGGGTTTACCAACTCACTTCCAAAAATAATTTTTCTTTTTTTAGGATTTGATCGTATGCCAAGATCGCTTGTGCATTTAACCACTTAGGACTTTGGTAAGAGTTTTTCCAAGTTCCCAACCCAATACGACATGGGGTAGCCCTTCTTCGCGACACAAAGCCCTTTATGTGAATCCAGACGGTGCGAGTGGTGAGTATGGGACATAGAATACCTAATTTCCAAATCAAATTGAGCCTTTGTTTCGTTTTACGAATACAGTATTAAAGGCGTAAATTCCTTTACTCCAAATCTTGCAGATTTTTTTAATCAATACTACGCTTGAACTGATTGATGGAGGATGGAGACTTTATTTATTGTTTTCTTTTTTAAAAACAAAGGTAAATTCAGCGTAGGTGTTACTGGAGTTGTTAGGTGGAGGAGGGAATTGCCAAGAATCAATTTCTTTTTGGATGCAATTCAAGAGTAATTCTGATGAGAAATCGGATTGTATGAGTTCGACTTTGGTGCTTTCACCATCGGGTTCTATCTGCCAATCAAATTGAATTTTGCCTTCTTCGATTTTTGGTTTAGTCTCTAAGTAATCATTATAGCAGGTTTGAATCTTTCGTTTATGCTTAGTAATGGTTAGGTTCACTTCTCTTTTGTGGTAAAGGGAAAGTCCTCTTTTGTCTACTTCATTGGAAATTTGTGCAAATTGATTTCCGTTTTGAACAGGACGAAGAAAGAGAAGATATATAATACTTAATATAAGAGTTGTGCCGAGAACGAGAAGGAATTCTTTTTGGTATGGAATCGGTTGTTTCATGCAGTGTTTTGTAATGAGGCTAAACGATTTATTATTTTCTCAGAAAAACATATGCGGCACCAGCAGACAATGCTGCGTTGTTTGCACTGGCAGTTGGTCCATTGGTAATCGTATTCTGATTGCTATCTTCTTGATTTGCGGAAACAATGATCGTATCCCCTGAAATTGAAACCGAATTGCCAAACCGATCATCCGCGTCCGCATTTGGGGCTTTTAGATAGGCATTATGTACCCAGTCAGACCCTCTTTTTTGGAATACATAAACTGCGCCCGAATTGGAGGATGAGTTATCTTCACTGGCACTCGCTCCGTTTGTGATCGTTGTCATGTTGCTATCCTCAAAAATTGCACCGACTAAAATAGTATCTCCTTCAATAGCAAGCGCTATGCCAAACCGATCGTCTGCTCCTGTGTTGGGAGCTTTGAGGTACGCTTGGTTGGACCATGCGGAGCCCGTCCTTTGGAACACATAGGCGGCACCTGCTAAATTTGCAGAGTTGTCTCCACTGGCTGTTGTTCCGTTGGTGATTGTGATCTGATTGCTCGATTCAGAAAAGGCTCCCACTACAATCCTGTCTCCATCGATGGCTACATCCTCACCGAATTGATCATTTGCTTCTCCGTTGGGTGCTTTTAAGTACGCTTGTTCAGCCCAAGCGGAACCTGTCCTTTGGAAGACATAGGCGGCACCAGAAATGGATGCTGAGTTATTGCTACTTGCGACGCCTCCGTTCGTAATAGTTGTCTGATTGCTATCTTCTAAATTTGCACCGGCTACAATCGTATCTCCAGAGATGGCAACAGAAATTCCAAATCGATCCTCTGTTTGCGCATTGGATGCTTTAAGATAGGCCTGTTCCACCCAGGCTGTGCCCGTCCTTTGAAAAACATAGACCGCGCCAGCATTGAGAGCTGAATTATCTATACTGGCAGACGAACCATTTGTAATGGATGTTTGGTTGCTATCCTCAAGAAAAGCTCCGACTGCAATCGTATCTCCTGATATGGCAACAGAAATTCCAAACTGATCGTCTACGCCCGTATTGGTTGGTTTCAGGTAAGCTTGTTGTGTCCAAGACGATCCGGACCTTTGGAAAACGTAAGCTGCGCCCGAATTTGACAAAGTATTGTTGATACTCGCGTTAGGTCCGTTCGTAATTGTAATCTGATTGCTATCTTCAAAAATAGCTCCCACAACAATCGTATCTCCTGAGATACCAACGGAGACTCCAAATCGATCATCTAATTCTGAGTTAGGTGCCTTAAGGTATGCTTCTTGCACCCAAATGGAACCCGACCTTTGGAAGACATACACCGCTCCTGTAAAACTTGCTGAGTTGTCTGAACTTGCAGTGCTTCCATTCGTAATTGTCGTCTGATTGCTTGCCTCTCCAGCGGCTCCAACTACGATCGTATCTCCAGAAATGGCAACAGACGTTCCGAAGAAATCACCTGCGTCGGCATTGGATGCTTTGAGATAAGCTTGGGCCTCCCAAAGTTTTGGAGAATTGCCAACACGAAATCCGCACAAGGGAATGGGAGTTTCCGACCTGGAGGATAAAAGCAGTGTGGAAAGATAACTCTCGGATTTTGGATCGCAAGGGTTGTTCAATCCCAACGGCTTGCAGCTATTATAATATAAAAGAATGAGTAAGCTTACGACAGCTTTCGCAAACGAAGAACGAAATGTGAAATTGGCTTTTTGCATCAGACTCCTTAGTGTCATCACCCTGTAGGATATTCTTAACATTCGTTAATAAAATTTTTTAAAAAGAATCGGAGGTCGCAAGTGTTTTTCCGACTTTCGCAGTTTTGGACCCCAAATTTTTGTAATTTTATCAGATACTGGAAAATTCTAAAATTAGGATATTTGAGGAGAATTATATATATCAAATGTCCATTCAAACAAGAATTTGCTATCGTCACTAATTTCATAAAAGGAATTCACAACCTTGAGTCGGAATTAGTCGTCACGCTACGTTGTATTTTGAAAATGTCCCTCGATTAAGTCACGAACCAATCTGATCACAAACAATATGTTCATTTCCACCTCTAAAGAACAGTTTGCACATTAGTGTTTTATGGAATGTGATAGCAAAAATAAACCAATCAATAATAAACTTTGGGCGATTAGATACGTGATCCAAGGAACCTGAAACTCCCACTTTGGATGCCTTCCACCATGAATGGTTGTTTCCCCCATCACTGCATCTGAAAGTAAAAAGAAAAAGCCACCTAACATTAAATATATCCAATAACCTCCGAACGTCAAATATGCATTGATAGTTAGGGATACAAAAAAACAAAGAACCAATCCATATGAAAAAGCTAAAGCCATTACGGATTTTGGTCTTTGTGAATTGTAAACTCGAAAATAAAAGATAACGGCTGGCACTAGCAAAAGAACAATGGTGATAAAATAAGGAAGCAGACTGGTATACAAAGAACTAATTGGAGTAAGCTGCAAAAATGCCGTGATATAAAATAATTGAGCCATTGCAAAGCTTATAATTCCACCCACTAATGGTTCGCCGTTATTTTTTAGAGCTACTGGAAATTGCAAATTAAACCAGTCTCCCAAAAGCGAAAACACAATGGCAAATAAGGGCGCCAAAAAAACGGAACCTCCTAAAAAATACAACAATCCGGCAAATATTAAGATTTGAAACGAAAATCCAAGATAAACCCCACGGATTCTTTCTAATCGTTCCCAACTTGTGGAAATGGAACGAATCGTAAACCAATGGATCAAAAAGGCCGAAACTACGGCGAAGGGAATTGAAATTAAGACAGCATAATAAATCATACAATCCAAACGATACGTATGTATCAATTCATAGCAAATGAAATAATGTCTTTACGATTTAGGATCAAATTTATTTAATCTCTTTGCTTGGTGAATATTCCACCTCAATCCAAATCTCATTTCTTCGAAGAAACCACAATTGAAAAGGAGGATTGTATCTAGCAAAGACAGGTTCGCCCATTGTTTTAATTTTGTCCTCAAGGAGATTTTTGCGAAGCATTGCGAGTTTTTCCTTATACTTCTCTTCGGACCAAAATCCCGAATATCTTAAGACAGCTACTTTTTTAGAAGGAATAATTTTTAGGAGAACTCTCGGATCAACAGGTTTCGGGATTGTATCCATCGTATACTTCGAAGGCATCGTGAATTGCACCAAATAACCCTCGTCACTGGATACTTGGCTCACGGGAGCAGTCATCTCAATTTTTTCAGAATTCTGTTTCTGGGCTACAGGTGCTGTCATTTCGATTTTTTCTTTTGAAACATTATTTCCAAAAATATAATCTGCTAAAATTCGAAACGCCAAATTACCAGACTCGTCAAAACTTCCATTTATTTTTGTTTCGGCAACAAGGATAGGATCATATTCTCGTATTTCGTAATTCTCTTTCGCTGTTAGAACTTTGAATTTTGGTTCTTCAATTGCCATAATTTCTCCATTTAAAATAAGAAAAGAGATGACGATCGTGGAAATAAATTTCATATTAAATCTTACTTTGTTCATGACGGTTCTCCATGCTAATGTTTAGACTAATGAAATTCTTTTTAAATGTTGCTTAAATTATTTCGTTATCAAGTTTTCAATTTGTGATCTATCGTCAATCACTCATAATATCTTTCATTGTGTCCTTTTTTGGTGTGTTTATTGATACTTTCGTTTTCTACGTACGAATTTAAAACAATTTCAGTTTTTCCACTTAAAATTGCGACTGACGGGGGATACGAATCCCAAGAGGTAAATGGGAATGTACTAAGTGAATATAAAACCATACATGTTGTGAAGAAACATGGCCGATAGAATGATTGAAAACAGTTTTGACCTCCATCTATCGTAAACATACGGGAATTAGGTGGATTAGGTTTTATAACCCGAGAACAGGAAAATTTTCTGACTTGGCTGCATTCGATAACATTTTATCACTGCAAACAAAGTTATCGATTTGCTCCTTTACAGCCAGGGCAGAACCAATTTGTAACCCATCTAATGTTTTTAATTGGTATCTATAGATAGTTTCCATTGCATTTTTAAAAGAGTCAACCAAAGGAACAATAGAAAAATAGTGATGGTCGTGTTCGATTTCTTTAAAAACAATGAATCGATCGATTCAGAGCCTTTTTCTTGAATGTAATGCTTCAAAAGGGCGCTTGTATCAAAAAACAAATTCATGATACGTCTCTGTCTCTCCGAATGATTTGATCAAGTGTCTTACATTTTTTATTTAATTTGATTTTTGCGATTTCCCGCTTCCATCCTTTTTGTTTTGAACCAACAAACGGCAAAACCTTGGCGATGGGAATGCCATGTCGAACAATGATCAGTTCCTCTCCCTTTTCAATTTGATTAAAATAATCTTTCGTATGATTTTTGAAATCTGTATATTGGATGTATGTCATTATTCTGTCCTTTTTCTATCAT
>JAPZTS010000036.1:5000-67028 GCA_027533185.1 Leptospira sp.
GACCAGCAATGAATTTGTTGGATTGAAGGTTATGTTTCACTTCTCTTTCGTACCTAAAATATAAATCAAAATTAATATCCCAAAGATTGGAAGTAAAATGGAAGCAGGTGTTTTGTCAAAATAGTCTTTTGAAAAAGCGATTTGTTCGCCAAGGCCTGGTCCAAACGAAAACATAGAAACATCAACTCCCAAGTAAGAAAACAGTGCGACTGTCATCACTACGGAAGGTAGTCCGCTGACAAACAAAAACTTGAGTATAGTGGATAGAGCAGAAATGTAATGCAATCGGAAAATTAGTAAATTTGTTGCACCCATCGTCTTAGAGGATACCAAATACCCAGATTTTTGCAACTCGCGAATTTTGGCAGAAATAGTTTCAAAGGCGAGTGCCCAGTCAGAAAGTAAGATTGAAAGTATCACCACAAAACGAAAATCCGGAAACATACCAATACATATAAGCGCAACTAACAAACTAGGTACGGATAAAAAAACGCTGGAAATCCCAGACCATAAAATTTCTGTCCACTTTGGTAAAAATACAACCAATAGCGAGAGCAGTAAAGATACTAGTATAGTGAGCGCACGCGCAGGAACAACGAGTATCATAGTTGATACCATTCCGTAAGTAAAAAGAGAAAAATTATCTCGACCGAGTCGATCAGTTCCCAAAATTGCCTCTTCAGAAAAAATAGGTAAATTGTTTTTTTCCAGTTCAACTTTAGTGGGAGGTTCTAAAAATAAAACTCCAATGAGCATAAAAATAATCACAACGAACCTAAAGAAATTTTGAAATCCAAGGAACGTGGAAAAGGGATATTGCAGAATCCGGCTCATTTTCCTCCCGAGAGTTTTATCTGGAATTGTAATACTAATCGATTTAAAGTATAAAAGATAATGCCAGAAAAAACAAGGAGTATAGACAATAGATTTATATCCATCGCCTTAATCGAGTAGTACAAAGACTTTCCAATTCCTGGGAAAAAGAAAATTTCTTCAACTACCATCGCACCTGACAGCAGGGATCCAAAATCTAAAATGATGATTACAAGAGAAAGAGGAAATACTTTTAGAAAGATTTCTTTAAATACTATATGTTTCCATGAATAGTTTCGTGTCTGAAGAAGAGTCACGTACTCAGACTCACCCTCCTTCCAAATATCTTGCAACAAATATAGCGTTAACCTGGCAAAGGTTCTTATCCCCAAAGTAACTCCTGGTAAAATTATATACAAAAAATTCCAAGATTCGTATCCACCGGGAGGAAACCATTGCAGTTTGTAAAAAAATAAAACCAGAAGTAAAACAGCGAATACAAAGACTGGAGTAGATAGAATTAAATTGCTGCTTGAATACAATAACGACTTTAGAAAATTAGATCGAAGATACATTGAATACAAAGATAAAAGATAAGACAATGTGGTACCAAAAACAATAGCAAAAATTGCGAGGTGAAATGTTGGCCCCAATCTGACTAGTATATGGGAATATACAATTTCTCCAGAATCCGTTTTTCCTCCGTATTGGAAGAAGAGTCGGTCTAAAAAATGAATATATCTCAAGAACAAATTGTTTTTTGTTTCTTCTTGAATTGATATTCCGCCATCAGCATATAAATATTGTTTATCTTTTGTAACATAATCCGTGATAGCTGATGATATCAACGTCAATAAAACAAAAAATAATACGAAACGGAGTAGTTCCGACTTCACTATACTAACTTTTTGACAGGAAAGCTTGCTGGATTTCTTGGAAGTTTTTAGCTTTGATAAGCTTTTCTCGTTCTTCTGGGATGTTTAGAGTTTTTGCAATCAACGCCAGAGTCTTTATATGATCTTGGAATTTGTTCTTTGGAACAATTAGCATAATAAAAATTTGAACAAGACCATTATCCAAAGCCTCAAAATCAATTCCTTCTGGCGCAATTGCCATTGCACACTTCAATTCATCTACATAATGCACGGAACAATGTGGAATGGCAACACCACTCCCGATCCCAGTCGACATTGATTTTTCTCGATTTAATAATGAGGATATAATGTCCTCACTGTGGCCTGCTTCCAAGGATTGGGTAGCAACCAAATGTGATATCATTTTACGAATGGCATCCTCTTTAGAAGAGGCATCAAAATCAAAAATGATGTTTTTAGGATCCAGAATCTCCAGGAGTTGATTCATAGTAGTTGGGTTAACTCCACTCTTTTGAGACCAATTTATTTTCCAAGAAAAACCCTTAAAACGAGTGCTTCCAAACTGAAAAAAATAATAACATTCATCAAAGGACTAATCCCAATTTTACCTACAAGAAAAGATATCGGTAGACATAATAAGAAACTGAGTAAAGTTCCATAAAAAGAGCCATAAAAATTCCGACCAGGAGCAAGATGCAAAAAGAACGCAATGGATGCAAACGCAACGCCCCACGGAAAAAATACGGAACCCATTCCATAAAACCATAAGAAAAAGAGAAGATTCCAACAAAGAAAGTAAAAGATAAGAAGAAACTTACGAAAACTAAACCAAGACACACCGACTAAAACAAATATGCCAAGACTTTCTAAAGCGGAAAAGCCAAGAGATCCAGTTTCTTTCACTAAAGTCCATGGAAATCCGAACGGAATTCCGCTAGATTCTAATGTAGGTAAAAATGTCATTGTGAAGTTTGCATCACCCTGAACTCTTCCATTGAATCCGATCCATAGTAATAAAAAATCAAAAGTATAGAAGAATAAAAGAATCCAAACAAATATCGGAATCTGTATGCCAAACTTCTTTTTTAGAAGATAGAAAGAAATACACCCCAAAAGGACAGAAGGAACTACCAAAGAGGGCGAAAAGAACATAACAGGTGATACAAGAATACTTATTAACAGATTGGAAAAGAGTTTTAATGGATAAATAGGCTGTTCTAAATTTTGGTAAACAAAATAAACTATGATTCCTAAAATGAAAAAAATCAAAGTAGGAAGCCAAAGTATATTTACGTTTTGAAAAAAGAAAAAAAGAAAAAAAGCAAATAGAGAGAGTGAGTAAAAAAGATCGGCAAAAATTTCGGAGGATTTGATCCCCCAACTGCCTTCAGAAAGTATATATAAATTTTTCAACATTCAAAAACCTATGATTTCACAGTAATCAGATTTTTCTCTTTGAGAATTCTGTGTCGAATGTCTATGCCTGAAGGACAATAGACGGTACAAATCCCACAGGATACACATTGTTCCCTCAAAAATTCGTAATTCTTACCTTGGACTAATGCCAAAGGATTTGCATGCGTAGGACAATAGACATTACACTCCCCGCATTCAATACAGATAAATTCTTTCCTTCGAACAGGCAGTCTCTCATAAAATGTTAAAGAAAAATGTTCATATATATTAAAATATCCCAATGAATCAATGTCACTTGTTTCAACAGATTCAAAAAATGATTGGAAACTTGCTATCTTGTATCTTGTATCCAAATTTTTCGGAATAAATGCGAGTGATTGGCCATTGGTAAGATAAAATTGCCTTGGAACCGTATCCATCCTACCTTTTCTATCTACTAAAAATACAGATAAGTGGCGTTTGGTGAAGGATTCTCCAAAATACAATTTCCTAAGTATATGGTAGACGGTTTCGGCACCTAGATACAAAATTTTAAATTCATTTATCTTCTTTTTTGCGGACGAAACGGAGACACCCTTTGTTTTATGAACGAAAAATTCGGGAATCCCCATTGGATGAGAATACACCAAATCTTTGTTATTAAAAAAATTCGAGAGTTCTGCCTTAGGAAAAAGAGTTGGCAGTAAATCTTTAAAAAGTGCAAATGCATCCGCCATAGAATTTTGGATCAATTCTTCAAAATTTAAATGTTGGCTACGGCAAAAGGGTGAGAGTATGATTTGGATCTCAGCTTCACTAGAAAAGGATAAAAAATAATCTTTAAGTGAAATACCTTCTAGATCTAAAGAATAGATTGCTCCTTCATCAAAAGCCGAAAGTAACGAATCCCAATCATAAGTTTTGGTTTGAAACAGAGAATCCGTAGACCAGGTTCCATCCTGTTTGATTTCAAAATGTCTCTGGTCTGTGGAAAGACTTGCAACACCGTTAACAGGGCTTAGTATTTTTTTTCCTGAAAAATGTAAGAGAACTTCACCGTGGAATACACGTTTCGGAAATCCTTGTGGAATTTGACTGCCCTCGGGAAGGGGGATCCTAAAGTTTCCTTGGATCGTCCTCTCCCGTTTGTTTTCAGCTTTGTGCGATTTGCGAGTAAAGGCGCGAGCTAATTTTGGAAACAACACGCCAATACTTTGTTAGACGGCTTTCACCATATAAATTTCGTCTTTGATTGGGAGCTCTTTTTTGAGATTTTTGATATAAGGTAAAATCTCTCCCATTTCTTCATAATACTCACAGTTTGTTTGCATACGCCGTGCAACAGTGAAGTATTTATAAAGTTTTTCCTCACCAGAACGTTTAGACCATTTCTTTTTATTACATTTTACGCGAAGAATGTATTTGTCTTGTTCTGATTCATATTGGCGCACCACCACACAGTGTAGACAGTTCGCACAGTAGACTTTTTCGCTCATGGAAGACCCCTAGCCTTAAGTTGAAATTACAGCTTTTTGGAAGATTGCGGTACGTCAAGTAAGTACCACGACTTTAAGCGATGGCACGAACCTCTTTCTCTTGTTTGGTCGCGGGACGGAACTTCCAGTAGGATTCTGCAACGGAAAGAAATGAGACATAGAAAAATCCAATCGCGTAGAGAACCATAAATCCGACAACATACGGTTTCCCGACCAGAAACGATAGGTAGATACAGAAAACACAATAAGCACCCATAAAAAATTCTAAAAAGGCTCTATAATCCACAGGAACCACATACTTGATTTTGTCCTGGAGCGATTCGCCCTCTTTTTCAATTCGGAGTTTTGGAGTTCTTTTAAAGCCCGACTGAATGCCAAAAACCGCTTCCATCCACGCGTAGGTGTTCATCACGGCAATTCCCGTTCCAATCATCACGAGAACAGGCAGGTATATGAGTTTTGATTTCCAATTCTTATGGATTTCCCTTTGAGAATAGGCATAAAAAATTACAGGCCCAAGGGAACCGATGGAAAGAATTCCTGCAGATCCAAAGAGGATCTCTATCGGAAGATCATCCATTTTAAATCCAGCCCAGTATTCCATAAGTAGGAGTGGAGCGGTGAGAAGGATGTTAACAATCATGAGAGGGTGAACAGAATAATTGATCAAATGAGTGATCGCTTCTGCTTTAATTTTCCACGGCTCTTTGGAATTCCAAATCTGTGGAATCAATTTAACTGCAGTTTGGATCGATCCCTTGCACCAACGGAACTGTTGCGCTTTGTATGCATTCATAGTCGCAGGGATTTCCGCCTTACAAACTACATCTTTAATGTATCGAAACTTCCAACCCTTCAGTTCCGCACGGTAAGAAAGATCAAAGTCTTCTGTGAGTGTGTCATGTTCCCAACCGCCTGCATCTTCAATACAGGACCTCCGCCAAATTCCGGCCGTTCCATTGAAGTTCATCCACAGTTGCGATCCATTTCGTGCAACTTGTTCGATCATAAAATGACCGTCGATACCAAAACTTTGCGCTTTTGTTAGGATATTATAATTTTCATTGATATGGCCCCATCGAGTTTGAACCATACCGATTTCTGGCGAACGGAAATATCCCAAAGTCCGCAGTAAAAAATCCGGTTCGGGAGTGAAGTCGGCATCAAATATAGCAATAAATTCGCCCTTAGCCTTCGCCATACCCTCATCCAAGGCCCCAGCCTTGTGACCTTTACGGTTTGTGCGATGGAGGTGATCGATCCAGATCCCTTTTTTTGAATACATCGCAACGAGCTTCTGCACTTTATCAAAAGTCTCATCCGTTGAATCATCAAGCACCTGGATTTGTAGTTTTTCTTTTGGATAGTCCAAACCACAGGCAGATTCCAAAAGTCGATCTACCACATAATATTCATTAAACATGGGAAGCTGCACTGTGACTACAGGCAACTTTTTATCTTTTTTGGAAAGTAAGTAGACCTCATCTTCAGCACAGTTCTCTTTGTTCTTTCGATAGAGATAGACCATCAAATAGGTATGAAGTCCAAAGTAAAACAGCATCAAAATATCGAAGCCGTAGAGCGCCAAAAATGAGATAGATAAAAACGTAAGCATCTTAATGCCAATTTCAAGCCGAGCCCAGATTTCGTCAATAGTTTTGTGCACCGCCAAATGAATCCCATTTTTCTTTGGTTTGCAATCGGGAATGGGGCCAATATCCATGGAATCTAGTACAATATGGACTCTCAGTGGAAACGATTTTGGGAAACAGGCCTATTCCCCTCTCTTGAATTTAGTCTGAGCCTTTCGATAGGCTATGTCTTTTCTCTTTTTCTATATGTTGCTTCCAGTGAACTGACCTTAATTGACAAATCGGATACTTTGTACCCAATTTTACAATTCATACTCTTCTCTTTTTTTGGATTGGGGTTTGTGTATAGAAAATATGTGCAACAGATTCCAAAAACTCTTTCGATAATCCTTCTGATCTTATCTTCAATCTTCAGCTTTTGGTTTCTCTATGGAAATCAAACAGAGTTTTTGATCGATTATATCTTTACATTCGAGCTGGTTCTTCTGAGTGGAAGTGTCTGCTCATTTTTGTTAGGTATCTACACAGGATCGCTTCGCGACTTCAGATTCTTAAGCTTTGCTCTGGGAATTACGGCCTTTACATTTTACTCTTTTTTTGACCCCAACCAAAACCAATCTATCAAATTCCTTTTAGGCATTTTGCTTTTACTCTTATGTTTTTACTTTGTAGCCAATATCTTTCAAAAGTCCACTTACTCCGGTAAATACTATAAAATCCGATCCAAGATCGGTAAACATCCGTTATTCTCACCGTTTTATAGATCTGCAATGTCTCTTTTAATCGCCTATGTTGCTTTACATTTATTTTTCCAGCCAGGCCCCAAAATTCCTCTTATTCTCTCGATCTCCTTCTCGGTTCTCTTCGGAAGAATCACATCTCTCCTCCCAGGTTTAAAAAGGGAAACGAAGGCAATTTTTTTGATAGGGAGATTTGCTCTTCTTGTAGGTTTTTTCTTTTTCGTTTATCAAACCAATTGGAACTCTTTTTATACTGCATTATGCATAGTTCTCGGATCCATTGTAGGATTTTTTAAACCAAACAAATCTCCGTACAAAGAATACATCTATATTATGATAGAAAGTTTTAGTTATATTTCACTTTCTTATTTACTTTATATTTGGAATCTGCCATTGGGAGTCAGATCTCTTATCTCATTATTATTTGTCTGTGTTCTTATGTATCCTTACCTCCTACAAAAACATATTGTTCGAGGTCCGAGGATTCTAATGCTTACTATTGCTATATTTATTTCGACCGTATTCTTCTCGCCACCAACCATTCGTGTGAGCACACCATTTTCTAAAAAAGAAATCTACGATTTGATTCCCTATCAAATTACAAATATACAATTTGATGAAGAAAATTTCATTTACTATAAAACAATACTACCGTTTCCATCTCAAAATTTTTTACCAAAACGATCTGAAATTAAAAACAAAACAGTAGTTCTTGGACTCACGTTAAACCAAACACAGATTATTTCGTATATTGAAGAACTCAAAAAAGAATCGCATCCGTTTCTTGTCATTCTTTCTCGAAACAAAAACAATCCAACTCCGCACATCAATGCACTTTCACTATTGAAACGAAAGTCCTTCTGGAACTTTGATATTTATTACCCGGAGTACTACCAAAGAGGAATCGACTTTAGTGAGAATATCCCCAAAGATTGGAGATTTAAATACTTTGCCGAAAAAATTGAGAATGCAAATTCGGAAGATATTGTAAACGCATTTGACAATATTTTAAAGTTTTCCTCGGGAGATTTAAGGAAAGATACAATCGATATCAAACAGATTTATTACCAATCTTATGCAAACTATGCCCAATACTATCACACGATTGGGCAAAACAAAATGGCCCTAGACTCAATCAGTCTTGCTCGAAAATTCCAAAAACCAAAATCGGATCTCTTGAGAATTGCATACAATAGTTTAAAGTTTACAACTCCCGAAGCAACCTACATTCCAATTCTGGAAGACCTAACCGAGGATATAGAATTTCAAGAGTTTGCACTGAACTCACTCATTCCTATGTACGAGTCATTAGGTGACTGGAACAATGCACTCAAAAACATGATCTTACTCGAAAGATTTTATAGAAATTCCAACTCAATTGAATTGGCAAATGAAATGGAACTTGTAAGAGTGAGGCTTTATATCAACTTAGAAAATTGGAAAGAAGTGGAGCCAATTGTGTCTACAAAACTCAAAGAATATCCGGATTCTGTTATTTGGGAAAGATTAAAAGCAGAAATCCTAGAAAAAAAAGATTCTTATAGAAGAATCTCTGCGCGTCCAGATGCCAAGGAGGCAAGGATTCAATGATGCAATCAAGTTTGTTAGGAATTATTTCTGCCGTATTATCCGTGTTTGTTGCCATTTTGGTTGAAGGAGCATCCCTTAGGTCGTTTTTTCACCTTCCCGCATTTTTATTGATTGTTGGTGGAACCATTGGTGTAACTATTGCATCCTTTAAGATGATGCATATAGGCAATGCGATCGCAAGCCTACGTTCGTTTCTGGTTCCTGACAAAGAAATCGATCTCAAAGTAACATTTTTTAAATTTTGGGAAAAAGCAAGGAAGGAAGGACTTCTCTCCTTGGAAGAAGAAGCAAAACGACTCGCCGATCCCTTTTTGCAAAAAGGCATACAGTTGATTGTGGACGGATCAGATCCTCGTACAATCGAAGACATACTTATAGAAGCTCTCGAGGAACAGGAAAAAAAAGAATTAAAAACTGCAAAAGTGTTTGAAACAGCTGCAGGATTTTCTCCGACAATCGGTATCATAGGAACAGTACTTGGTTTGGTGAGCGTGCTCGAAAATTTGGAAGGTGGAACGAAGGCTCTCGGTCAAGGTATTGCAACAGCCTTTATCGCTACATTCTATGGTATATCTTTCGCAAACTTAATTCTTTTGCCCATTTCCAACCAACTGAAAGTTAGATGCAGGTTGGCATCAAATAGAAGACATGCAATTTTAAGAGGCGTATTATCTCTTCAATCTGGCGAAAATCGTAGAATCCTTGCGGAAAGAATTGAACCATTTATTGATTCGGATGACTGAATTTTACTTCGGAAAAATTCTATACAACCTGTGAATTTTTTTGTCTCGGAAATCCTCAGGGATGGAAGTTTCACTCAAATCTTCAATAGAATAGCCACGTGCATTCCATTCTGTTTCAGGAACCTCCATCTTAAACTGACGAAAGTTTGTTGAAAACCATATCTCACCACCTTCGTTCAAAAAGCGAGTCAATAAAAGTAAAACTGTGTTTCGGTGTTTGGATTGAACATCCCATTCTTCATTCATTTTTTTACTATTGGAAAAAGTTGGAGGATCAATAAATACGATATCATACTTTGTGCGATTTGGTTTTTTAGATTCCTGCTCCAACCAAAACAGTACATCTGCTTCGATAAACTGGTGCTTCGAACTTGATAGCTGATTTTTACTTAGGTTTTCATTTGCCCAATCCAAATATGTTTTTGATAGATCAACACTCGTTGAAAAACTAGCACCACCTTTCGCCGCATAGACGGTAAATGCACCTGTGTAACAAAATAAATTTAAAAAACTTTTATCTTTTACCCGATCTCTTATCCATCTACGTGTGATTCGATGGTCTAAAAACAGCCCAGTGTCTAAATAATCCGAAAGATTGACTTTAAATTGTAGATCTGACTCAAAAATCCAGTGAGTAGCACTTTCTCGAGATAATGGGATGTACTGTTCCTTTCCTTTTTGCTTTTTGCGATTTTTTAAAAAGATTGGTGTATTTGGATAAATCGACGAAACTATTTCTTGGATTTTCAAAAAGCGCTGTTCTTTTTCATTTTCTGTTTGGTGGCGAAGTGAACTCTTATCGAAAAGAACAAGGCCTTTCGGATAAAAATCTAATATAACAGGTATTTGGGGAATATCTTCGCTATAAACTCGATAACAAAAAATATTCTCTTTTTTGCTCCACTTCTCTCTGTCTTTTTTTAATTTTTTAAGCCGGTTCTCAAACATGAGAAAGGCTCCTAATCCTTTTTCCAAGCGAATTGTACCTAAGTTTTTCAATATTTTTGACTTTGACGAATTTGTCCCTCAGTAATTTCTTATTAAAATTTATAAGGTCATATACTTTTTTTGTGGTTCCTTTCTCTTCTAGAGTGATCTTAGTTTAGAATGTCCAATCGAGATACTACATTTATTTACTGTGATGGTTCCTCACGGGGGAATCCTGGTCCGGCCGCTATTGGAGTTTCCTTTCAGAATCGTGATGGAGAGGAAGAGTTTTTTCTTTCAGAAAAAATTGGAACTGCAACCAATAACGTGGCTGAGTGGAGTGCCCTAAAGAGAGGTATGGAAGAGGCAGTAAAAAAGGGAATGGACAAAGTAAAATTTCGTCTCGACTCCGAACTTGTCGTTAAACAAATGAAAGGTGAATATAAAGTTAAAAATAACGACCTTTTGACTTACAAAATAGAATGTGAAAAACTAAAAACCAAATTCGTAAGTTTTGAAATACAATATATCCCTAGAGAACAAAATGCGAGAGCGGATGCCCTTGCCAATTTAGCCCAGGACAAAATAGATCCAAAATGAATTTTCTCAAAATCTCAGTTTTGGCAGTCCTGAGTCTCAGTTTTTGTCAAAAGTCAGCAAAACAAAGATTTGATGTTTTTTATTTGGATAAGGATTTTTTAGAAGCAGCTACTCTTTGCGAATTAGAGACGGACCTAAAAACAGAAAGACAAAACGAATGTGCAATTTCTGTTCAATCCGTAGTTGAAGAAATTGAGACGATTACTACCCGTCCTCTTCAAATGGGAATCTCATCTGTTTTAGTCGAAAAGAGTAGAGGCGAAAAGATTGAAAAACTCCTTCGACTGAGTCCGCGACTGGGGATTCGTTATTTAGAAATCTGGAAACAAACGGTGATTTTGGAATAGACATCCGATTCCCCTCTGAGATAACAAAAATATGTCTGGGGATCCTTCTCAAATTCTAAAAAAAATCGGTTTAAAAGTCACAAAAAACCGCGAACAAGTCATTTCCATTTTACAAGAGTCTAGGCGACCCCTCAACCACCAAGAGATCATGGAAAAACTTCCGAAAGATGAGTCCTGGGATCGTGTCACAATCTACCGAGCTCTTTCCGACCTGGAAGAAAAAAATCTTTTGAACTCTCTGCATTCCACGGATCGGATGACGTATTTCGAACTCAAAGGAGAAGGGAAAAGTTCAAATGCGGATTCACATGGTCATTTGGTATGTAACCTTTGCGGAAAGATTGAATGCATTGACGATCCATGGAAAGGCCTTCCCTCAGCCAAACAGTTGAATGGATTTGAAATGGAATCGGTCGAAATCGTTTTCAGAGGCAAGTGTAAGTCTTGCCAATAGATTTTAAAAATCAAATACCTGAACCATTTTATTCTCATATACAAACTATCTACGAGAGAGTTACCCGCGCAGGCTTTGAATGTTTTTTAGTCGGAGGTTCCGTTCGTGATTTAGTTATGGGCATCACTCCACATGAATATGACTTTACTACAAATGCAAAACCCGATGACGTAAAAAAGCTATTTCCTTTGGTTGTAGAAACCGGAATCAAACACGGAACACTAACTATTGTTATAGATAAGATTCACTATGAAATCACAACCTACCGAATCGACAAAGATTATGTAGATGGAAGGCGTCCCAATTCGATCGAATTTGGAAAATCTTTGGCGGAAGATCTTCGCAGACGGGATTTTACTATGAATGCTTTGGCCTTGGACCCCAAAAACTATGAGATCATTGACGAACACCAAGGGTTAGTTGATATTCAAAATAAAAAGATTAGAACCATTGGGGATCCAGTGCAACGTTTTGGCGAAGATGGACTGAGGCCGATCCGAGCCCTAAGGTTCGCTAGTTCTCTTGGGTTTGAGATCGAGCCAACTACAAGGAATGCGATTCAGAAAACAAAGCACATCACGGAAAAAATTTCCATAGAGCGTTTCTTTGATGAGATAACCAAATCGCTTCGGGGCCGTAAACCTTCCATTATGTTGCAACTCTTAGTTGAAGAGGATATTTTTTCACTTTTTCTGAAGGATTCCCGATTTAAAGAGACAATGCAAATAGATGCGGTGACCTATTTGGATCGAATTTCCAAGGAGAATCTTGGATTTCAAATAGCTGTTTTCTTTTTTATTTTATGTCCGACTGTTGGGCTCAAAGTATTAGAAGATTGGCTTCGGAAGTTAAAAACCTCAGGTCAAATTCAAAAGGATTGTATACTTTTCTATCAGTTTATCCACCTATCACGGGAAATGGATTGCAATCAGAATCCAATAGATTTGCATTTTATTCTTAAAAAACAAATCCTTTGTCCTCTGAAAAAGCACCACGGTGCAGAAACAGCATACCAGAAAGTAGGCAATAGTTTCTGGAGAGATATGGAAATCTTCTTTGGCAAACAAACTTCCTTACTCCAATCCCTTTGGCTGGGAAAACCTCCCCTTCTTCTAACAGACCTTTGTATTTCAGGAAATACGTTAGCGGAACAGTTCCCTGACCTTCCCAAAACAAAGTATGGTATCCTTTTAAACCAGCTTTTGGACTTGGTTCTCAAGGATCCAACAAAGAACGAAATTCAGATACTTCTAGAACACTCTGCTGAAAAAATAAACAATCTGTAAACAAAGCTGAGGATTTTTTGAAAAAATCGAAACCCTTTTGCCTTTTTTTTAGACAAAATACGAAAAAAATACCCTCCTGATTCCTTTTTTACCCAAGCATACTGAGATTTTGGAAATTTGTTCAAAAAGAAGGCAGGCACCTGGTACACAAATTGCACTGACAGTAGACATAGGAGAAATGGCAAATGAGAAATAAATACACTCTGTTGGCGACATTCGTTGCTACCTTATTTTCCCAGACTTCCCTTTTCGCACAGGAAAAAAAAGAAAAGGATAAGTCTTGGTATGAGTTGGTAAATTTTTCCGGTTATGTGGACGTATACTACAACTATACCACCAACAACCGGCAAGGGGCAACCCAGGATACTGCGGGAACATTCCATCAGTACAATAAACAATTCGCTGTTAACGCAGTTAAACTTTCGATGGAGAAGTTGGCTGATAAAGACAGTCCTTGGGGTTTCCGTTTGGACATGCAAAATGGTCAGAACAATATGTACCAAGAGCGTCCTTACCAAACGACGAACTCGATTCACAATATGCAGTTGTTGCAACAAGCTTACGTTTCAGCATTCTTTCCAGTATTGAAAGGACTGACTGTGGATGTGGGTAAGATGGCGACTCATATCGGACTCGAGGTACTTGACTCGAAAGATAACATCGCATATACCATCGGGTATGTGTTCTACAACACAATCCCCTTTATTCACACCGGTGCTCGTGCCAACTTACAAGTAAACGATAGACTCTCTACAAGTTTCTATCTTTACAACAGTGCGCAAGGAACTGGTTATACGGGAAATGGTCAGCAGTTTGGTTACGTAGGGATAACTCCTTACGGTGATGCAGCTCAAGGTTCAAGTCTAACTAGCACGCAACAGCATGCATATGCAGATGGTCCAAACCCAACGAGAGCGATCGGAACCCAGGTAAAGTATGACTTAGTTCCAGACAAGTTTCAAGTGGTATGGAATACGTTGCAGGCGAATGATAACATCAAAGGTAGACAAAACAATGCTCTTTACTATCTAGAGCAAACCTCTGGCGCATCGTTCCCTAAACAATCAAACTTCCGTGTTGACAATTGGATGATTCAAAACTTGATTTTAATTTTCAAGCCCACTGATAGATTGACTACGATCTTTGACTATACATACGGCGAAAGAAACGGTCAAACGAATACTGCGGCTTTCGGTTATGAGCCAGGTGGTGTAACTCGAACAAAGTTGAACAATGCTTTGCCAGGTTTGGTTCCTGAATTGGATCCTGGCCTCACTGCTGCGGGCTTTACGAATGACACAAACCTATCTCGTGAAAATAGAATCAAACGAATCTACCAAACATTCCAACTTCAAGCAAAATACCAATTTACAAATTTGTTTGCACTTGGTTTCCGTTATGAGTATTTGGATGATAAACGTTATGGTGGATCTCTTGCTGTAAACCCTCCTCTCTTTGCGACAACACCGGTAGACCGATATGACCTTAAATTCCAAGATTCTATTGGAACGAGAGCGACTAGTAACTACGGGCAAATCAGAACGCTTACTCTTACACCAACGTTTGACTTAACGTCTAACTTGCAAGTGAAGGTAGATTTGAGAAGAGATTGGGGTCCGGGACAGCAGTTCGTAGATTTATCAGGACGACCTGCATCGCATCAAAATGGAATCATCATCGGTATGGTTGCTAAGTTCTAAGGAGAAATGAAATGAAAAAGAATAATAAATCCCTTAAAATTAGCGCAGCGATTTTCGTTTCGATCAGTTTTGCTTTTCTAAGCATAGCAAATTGCACCAAATCGGGAGCAAAAAAAGATGAAAATCCCACGGCGTTACTTTACATTGTGAATAGTGGTGCTTCGGCCAATGTTATCCAAAATGAATGCCTAGCAGCATACACGGCAGCAAATTCATGTGTGTCTGGCAGAGAGTTTTTCAACGCAGGAACTGGTTGCGCAGCAACCAAGCTCGACGGCAAAACATTGGACGATTACAAGGCTCTTAGAGAGTGTGTGTTGAAAAAAGTTAACGACACAGTGCAGCCATGTAACTTGCCTCAGTTCCGTTATGCATTAGCACAACAAGCTCTGGCTGGTGCATTCGCTGACTGTAACAAGAAGTTCACAACTGCAGCTCAAACAGAAGTAGATTTAAAAGACTATCTAGTTTTTTAAATTCATTCGAAGTCAGGAGGTTATCTCCTGACTCTTTCTTTTCATTTATGTCCAGCCAGGGATAGATTTTTATGCTCGTTATCGGGGTTTCCTATAATCAATATTCTCAACAAAGGATTTGCGAAAGATAACAATGATCTCACGATCTGGAGGAGAGTCCGCATCATACTTGCTAACAGGTCTTTTATAAACCCAATACTCTCTCTCGCCACCCCGTTTGATTTCATCAGGTTCTCCAAGATAGCCCTTTACGAAGTTCCCATTTTTACCTGGCAAAATATCTTGGATGTCTTTTCTCAGTTTAAGACCAGCAAGTTGCTCTAATGTCAACTTTGCTAACTCTTCCTCTCGCTTCTGCTCTTCCGTTTGAATATCTTTCGCAGAAGTACTCAGAAATTCTCTACATTTGTCTCGATCGTTAAAAGTTTTCATACAATTATCGAAGAGGTTTTCTTGGTTCTTAATCTCAATCGTCCTTCCGCAATGACATAAAAAAAGGGTAGCGGAGAGTATAACGAAACTTTTCATAAATGCTCCTAATCAACTCAATCAGCTAATACCACAAAAATCCAGAAAGCCTTTTAAGTAGTTTGGCAAGAAGGAACACTAAATTTTCGGATTGAAAGTGACAAAAAAAGTTTGTAATCGGATATCTCATTTTTGGTTGCAGAAAATACTCAAGAAAGTATTTTTTTTTCCTGACTGGTGAAAACTATTCCGTGTTATTACGTCTACTTGTGTGAGGGAAAAAATGCAAAATTATTTACAAAGATTGGGAATATTGGTGAGGCTATTTTTCCTACCTTTACCCTTTCTGATTTCATCTTTATTTATCCTCTACGTTTTAGTGGCCGAGCAAAATGAGAAGATCGAATTTTCCGCCAAAGAAATGGTCGGTTTGCATACACTGGAGCATGTTTATAAAATCCACGAACTGGGGCTAACAAAACTCAAATTGGGAAATGAGTCCGCCACAGATATTCAAACTTTCATGAAAGATTCAGCACCTAAGATTCTAGAGTCAGAGTTGATTTTAGAATCGGATCCAGAGTATAGAAAATGGATTCAATTCCAAGATAAAACTGTCTTCGATGAAAGCGATAGTTTAGAGTTTTTAGAACACACAAAAGAACTTGGTATTAAAGTTGGAGACCGTTCCAATTTGATTCTCGACCCAGATGTCGACTCTTATTACCAGATGGACATCGTACTATTTCGAATTCCTAATATATGGAAGGATATAGCAGAACTCAAAAAGATTCTCCGAGATGAATATAAGTTAAATACAACAAAACAATTATCAAGCGTTGGTATTTCTAAAATGATTATAGCAATCAGCGATATTGAAAACCAATGTAACGAAATCAGCAAATCATTTGTCAAGACACATGAATTCAATGAAACATTCCGAGAACAGGTTCAAAAAACTAAGGAACAGTTCAAACTGGACTGTGCAGGTTACATTCAAAGTCTAAAGAAAGATTATGTAAACTTAGATGAAAAACCACAAAATCCAGACAAAGTATTCGAAGTCATTCATGCCGGGACTTCCATCACAGCAAATTTACAAAAACTATCCATGGCTTATTTGGAAGAGCTAGTCCAAATTAGAATTGATGGTCTAAAACAAAAAAAATATCTTTCTTTGTTTTTTGTTGCCTGCGTCTTTTTAGTCTCAATCGTCCTCGCAACTTGGATCATCAAAAGCATATCCTTTCCGCTTCGCGATGTTTTGACTAAGGTAGAAGAGCTCTCCAGTGGCGATGCTGACCTCACGAAAGAAATTCCAAATTTTGGTAACAATGAAATTGGAAAGATCGCTGTCTCTGTAAATAAATTTCTAGGTAACCTGAATTCGATCGTTAACCAGTTAAAATCCCTCTCCACATCGGCTGAAAAAAATGCATTTCTTTTAAATAAGGATGCAATTACCGTTTCCGAACATGCGACAGAACTAGCTGCTACCTCGGAAGAATCTGCGGCAAGTCTAGAGGAAATCACTACCAGTTATGAGATTATGTTTGAATCCATTTCTAGTGAAACGAAGAACATTTACAAAATAACAAAAGAGATGGATAACATAGGCTTCTCCATTGGAAAGATTGATACATTGATACAGGAACTTTCTGACCAATCCATTCGATCCACTGAACTTGCTGAAACAGGAAACCAATCGATTGACAATACGGACAAAGCAATGGTGAAGATTCGTAATGTAACAAAGGATATTGTTGGCATTGTAGATCTGATTACAGAAATTTCAGAGCAAACCAATTTATTAGCTCTCAATGCAAGTATCGAAGCCGCGAGAGCAGGTGATGCAGGCAGAGGGTTTGCCGTGGTTGCAGAGGAGATATCTAAGTTAGCTGATAAAACCCAAAACTCGGTAAAGGACATTAAAAAGAGAATTGAAGAGAGTAATGCGAGTGTAAATTCAGGAGCCAATTATGTTGCAGAAACAGTGAATGCACTCCATTTGATCGTTGAACAATCTAGTTTGATTCTTAGCGGAGTAACTCGACTCAAATCAGAAATCCAAGGCCAATCCGCAAGTTTAGTGAGTGTAAATGAAGAGATCGGTAGTTTAAAGGATATGGCCGACATGATTGAACTTTCTAGTAAAGAACAAAAGCGCGCCTCTGAAGATATCATGGAAGGAATTAACAACCTATCGGGAAGCGCTCAAATCCTCGCCAACAATTCGGAAGACCTAAACCAAGTGAGTCAGGAAATTGGTGGAATCGCAGCGTCGATCGCAAATATCAGCAATGGATTCCGCACAAAATAGAGATTGCTGCTCTTCTAGAATCAATCTCTATCTGCTTTAGCTAGTCGGTTTTCGTTCAATTAACGTTTCCTTCGGCTGGATCTCCTTTCTGAACCTCCGCCAGAACTAGTTGTCGTAGTTACTTGCGGTTTATTCCCTTTTTGCTTTTCGTTTCCGAACATATCTACTTCGGAACGAGTTTCCATACCGATTTTTTTATACTCTTTTGGTGCAGAGTCATCCATCTTTTTATCAGATTCGCTCACTTCTATTCTAAGTAGAAAGGAAATCACTTCTAACTTTAGAGTATCAACCAACTGGTCAAATAGTTTAAAACCTTGTAGTTTGTATTCTACGAGTGGATTTTTTTCTCCGTATCCAACAGTCCATATTCCCTCTTTTAAATGGTCCATCGCGTAGAGGTGGTCTTTCCATCTATGGTCGAGAATATCCAAAAATACATTTCGTTCAATGGATCTCCAAACATCTTCGCCGATGGATTGGATCTTACTACTATAGAGTTCTTTGATATAATTTGAAACTACATCATACATCTTCAACTGTGGATTAGAGTCTTTTTTAAACTCAGCCAAATCAAACTCTGCCTGAATTCCTAAACTCAGTAACCATTCCTTTAGAGAATCAAAGTCCCACGCCGAAGGATTGTTTCCGTCGCAATAGACAATTACTTGATTTTCCACAACCTCATCAATAAAGTCGGAAATCGTTTTTTCCATATTGCCTTTATCTAAGAGTTCATTTCGAATCCCGTATATATAAATTCTTTGTCGATTCATTACATCGTCATATTCTAATAGATGCTTACGAATATCAAAGTTATGTCCTTCCACTCGTTTTTGTGCCCGTGCGATTGCATTGGACACCATATTATGCTCTAACTCTTGGCCCTCAGGCATTTTGAGTGTATCCATAATTCGAGCAATTCGATCAGAACCAAAGATACGCATCAAATCATCTTGTAGAGATAGATAAAATCTAGAAGATCCCGGATCACCTTGTCGTCCAGACCTACCACGCAACTGATTGTCAATCCGTCTGGATTCATGACGCTCCGATCCGATGATATGGAGTCCACCAGCTTCGATCACTAAGTCGTGATCGACCTTCCACTTTCTTGCAGAATCCAAAATTCTTTGGCATTCTTTTTTTACTTTATCAGATCCAAGAGTATTTACATATTCGGATGCTTCATCAAATTTCTGTTTTATGACAAGATCCCTAAAAAAATAAACTTTCTCTAGTTCGTCTTTCGAGCGAATTCCTTCTTTTTCACAATAGTCATCCAAACGCTCCAAATCCTCTTTGTACTTTTGAGCCCCACCGAGAACGATATCCGTCCCTCGACCTGCCATATTGGTAGCTATGGTAACTGCCCCAGGTTTTCCTGCATTTGCTACAATTTCGGATTCTCTTTCATGTTGTTTCGCATTGAGTACATTATGCGGTATTCCGTTCGCCGTTAGTAGTTTAGAAAGAACTTCAGACTTTTCAATAGAAATGGTTCCCACAAGACATGGCTGTTTTTTTACCATTTTTTCTTTTATATCTTTTACAACGGCGTCGAACTTTTCTCTTTCGGTTTTGTATACTCGATCCGGCATATCCTGCCTTTGGATTTTTAGATTGGAAGGGATCACAATTACATCTAGATTGTAGATTTTTTTGAATTCTTCGGCTTCGGTATCGGCAGTTCCTGTCATACCTGCTAATTTTTTATAAATTCGAAAATAGTTCTGGAATGTAATCGAAGCTAAGGTTTGAGACTCCCGTGCAATCGGAACGGACTCCTTAGCTTCCAAGGCTTGGTGGAGGCCATCAGAATACCGCCTACCCTTCATCAAGCGGCCTGTAAATTCGTCAACGATGATGACTTCTCCATCTTGAACCACATAATCCTTATCTTTGAAAAAAATCTTATGTGCTTTCAATGCTTGTTGTACGTGGTGGACAAGCTCGATATTCTCCGCATGGTAGAGATTTTCAACACCTAACAAGTTTTCAACATGGTGAACTCCGGCCTCGGTCAAGATTACGTTTCTTGCCTTTTCATCAATTTCAAAGTCCTCTCCTTCGTTGAGTTTTGAGATGATTTTATCGACCTTTAAATACTTGTCAGTAGATTCTTCTGCAGGACCTGAAATGATTAGAGGAGTTCTTGCTTCATCCACTAAAATCGAATCCACCTCATCAACAATTGCAAAGTTATGTTGTCTTTGCACTCGGTGTTCTTTATAACTCACCATATTGTCTCTCAGGTAATCAAAACCAAACTCGTTATTGGTACCATAGGTAATATCTGAGTTGTAAGCTACTTTTCTCTCCTCATGGTCCATATCATGTTGGATGACACCTACCGAAACTTTTAAGAATTCATAAATTGGCCGCATCCAATTCGCATCCCTTTTCGCCAAATAATCATTAACCGTTACAACATGAACTCCATCGCCTGAAAGAGCATTTAAATAAATGGGCAACGTACTTGTCAAAGTTTTACCCTCACCGGTTTTCATTTCAGATATATTTCCCCAATGGAGGGAAATACCACCCATCATCTGGACATCAAAATGTCTCATCCCCAAAGTTCGATAAGCAACTTCGCGAACTGTCGCAAATGCCTCCGGAAGAATATCATCCAAAGTCTGACCGTTTGCCAATTTTTCTTTAAAATAAGCAGTTTGGTTTGCAAGACTGGCATCATCCATCTCTCTCATTTTTGGTTCAAAAGAATTGATCTCTGTAACGATGGGCGAAAGTCTTTTTAAGTCTCTTTCGTATTTGCTTCCGAAAAGGATTGTTAGTATTTTTTGAAACATGTTAATTCCATTATAAATTTATAATATTTCGAAATATCTGATTAGCAGAACCGAACATCTGCTTTTGTTTGGATTCCAGATCGCTAAAGTCACCATTGCCTTTTGCAATAAATTCTTTGTGAACTTGTAACCAAACTTGCAACATAGATAAAGTTGGTTCCAAATGAGTTTGAAATCCAAAAATTCTATTATCAATAGAAAACATTTGGTTGGGATACATAGAACCTTCCAAAAGCAATTTTGCATTTGTTGGAAGTTTTACAACATCTTCATGGAGGTGAAATGCCATGACCGAAGTTGCGCCCAGTCCAGAAAATGCTGGGTGACTAGGATCAACTACCTTCACTTCCGAAAAACCTACTTCTGGGCCCTTGTCGCCCACCATCACATCACCACCAAGAGACTTTGCAATGATCTGGGAACCTAAGCAGATTCCCATACATTTTTTTTTAGGCATAGCTGCGATGCTTTGAACCAATTTGTAATATGGTTTAAAAAACTCCTGTTCGTTCGGGTCCGCAACAGATTGAGGACCACCTAACAATACGATTAGATCGAATTGCAAATGCATTTCAGGAAATACTTGAATCCTGCGGTCATATGCATTTTGATAACTGATCCGATAACCCTTTTCGCGCAATAGGGGTTCAAGGATTCCAGGACCTTCACAGTCTTTGAAACGTACAAATATTGCTCTCATAGGGAACTCAATCCAAATTGGTGTCTAAAGAATTGGTATTTAGATTCATTTCTAATCTCAGTTGGATTCGATTTTTCAGAAATCGAACCAATAAAATTATAATAGATACGAAGTGGATTTGTTTCCATTAGTATGGTTTCTGGTGTGCCTGTAACAAGAGCGTTAGTTCCCACCTGGAAGCTCGGCTTCATAAAAAGAACTTTAGCCTTGATATTCCGATTTTTTACCTCTTCCAACATCCTAACTTTGGCTAATTGATAACTCTCAGCAAAGGAGATATTTGGATCCGAATCTGGCAGAATTTGTTTGGGATCGACAACGAGGAAGAAGGCTTTTTTGGGATGGTTCTCTATTTCATCTGCTATTAAATTGAGACTCGGAATTTCTTTGTAACAAGGAACACAGTCGGGGGAATAAACATTGATCGCAATTTCCGAAACATCTAGATCACGGAAAACGATTTCTTTTCCGTCAAAATCAAGCCCAGACCAGGATTCCTCTCCGAAATAAGAGGTCTTTGCCTTTGCACAGAAACTAGAACTCAGAAGGATTAAAAAAACAAAAAAAAGCTTGTACATTGAGGTCTTGCCTCCCATGCTCCTCCAGAGAACCTGGCTGTAAAGCCCGTTTTGAAACTTTCCCTTGACATCTAGCCCAAGTCCCCGAATCTGGTCTAACATTCCAGCATTGCCCCTTAGGAACTACAAAAAATGAGCCAATCGCAGAAAGAAGACTTTGACATCGTATCTTTAATTGAACTTTGCCGGGAAAAAAAATACGAGACTTGCGTGGCTGGTTTCAGCACAATCGACAAAATCGAAAAAATCACTCTCCCTAAGAAACTTAAAAACAGAAAGCTGACCGTACAAGCACTTTATTCCCTCACCAACGATTTGATCCAGTGGAAATATCTCACAAAAGAAGAAAGAGATAAAATCCAGGCGGAAAAAGATAAAATTGCGGGTGTCACATCAACGACCAGTACGTCTTTTGCACCACATGCAGAAGAAGATATCGATGAAGATTTTATTCCAGAAGAGGAAGCTCGTAAGCCAGAACTTATGGATGAAGATGGTTACGAAAATGAATTTGGTGACGACGATGATGATGACTCGGATGACGACGATGACGACTTCGATGATGAAGACGATTCGGACGATGACGAAGAAGAAGAAGACTAAATTTTCGAAACATTTTCGATAAGGATTTTCCCATCCAACTTACTCCCATCTACCAGAATGGAAGCCTTCTTAATTTTTTAGAACCAGACAAAAATATCTTTCTACATTCGAAACTCTCTCCTGAAAAGGAGAGTCATCGATTTCTATCGCAAATTGACGATGAAAGTCTTCCCATCATCCTAGGCCTCGGTGCCCTCTATATATTAAACTCTCCTTTGTTTTTAAATTGTTTAGATAACCACAAAACAATTGTATTATGGGAGCCTTTAGCGGATGTCTATGAAGATCCTATTTTTATAAAACAACTAGATAAATGGTTAGAAACCAGAAAAAAGGATCAAGGCCGGCACATTCTCGTTGTCTTTGGCGAATTCTTGACAAATGAAAATCTTAGCCAAATTAAATCAGAAGCCAACTCGACATATCAAGGTAAAGTTAAAGTTTATACATTTCCGAGTTACGAAAGAATTTTTAAAGATAAAATCCAATCCCTTCAAAAAAAAATAACAGATGCTTTGCGGGGATCAAATGTAAACCAGAATACAATTGATTACTTTCAAAAGATTTGGACAAACAACTATTGTAAAAATCTATCTCTTATAAAAACTAAGAATTCTCATACAATTCAATGGTTTCAAAAATTGGAATGGTTAGAGCCAACAAAACCTATATTTTTTGTAGGCGCTTCACCCAAGTTAGAACGAGAAATTTCGCAACTCAAAAAGTATAGAAATCAAATTCAGATTTTTACCAGTGATACTGCACTTGGTTATTTACTAGACAGCCAAATCCGACCCGATGGTATCCTTTCCTTTGACAGTGGGCGAGGAACTGTCTTTCATTTTCTTAAATCACTCCCAGAGGATATTCCCATCTTTACATGGTTAGGTGGAGCAACATATCTTTTTGAACTCCCCAATCCAAAATACCTTGTAAACACATTCCATCCCCTCGACCAAATCTTAGAGTCTGTTTTTTTAATGGAAAATAAGCACTGGCCGGCTTACAAAAACCCAAGCCTCAACTTAATTGGCATGGCAGAGGCAATCCTACCAAAGGACACCCCGCTTTGGCTTTCGGGGGTGGATTTTCTCTCGGAATCTGGCAAATCGCATTGCAAATCCACAGGCTATGAATCTTATTTTTTGCCCCAAATGCATAGAAAGCTTAGTTTCGAAACGTATCTTCGTAAATTGTATGGACGAGAACGAAAGGGAAAAAACCAAATTGCTTGGGAAATGCTCCAGACCATGGACCCCAAACCGAAGTTTTGGGAAGATTGGAAGGATGCGGTTACAAATTTTTCAATTACAATGGAAACTCTAAACGAAACGAAGGACGGAAACAGAATCAAAAACTCGGAATTCGAACCACCAAGTCTGGAAATCCTTTCTTTTTCGGGTTATCCCCAGGATCTAAATCCGTTCTGGAATTGGGCTCTCCAAGATCCGGAATCTCTGGTTTCAAAAACCACCATCAAACGTTGGTTTCGTTCGATCTAAGCACCATAAAGGATAGGGATTTCGCTTAGATTCCATTCAGCTACTTCACGGTTGGCAGGAATCACTCCGTGGTTTGCTTTTTTCTTCATGGGCTTTTTTTGCGTTTCCAAACCGATTAGGATTTTCTCTAATCTTTCCTCCATCAGTTGGTGCAAATTCATTTGGTCCATCGCTTCCATACATATCTCCTTTTGTGCCTACCACTCTAACAAGAGCCCCGGACAAATTAGAGCAGGATTTAAAAAAAAATATCATTTGCAAATATGCGAAATTCAAATAAAAGAGTGTAACCAGGAAGTTTACCCTTTGAATTTTCAAGAAATCATCTCTCAACTCGAAACATCAAAAGAATCTCGCATCAATTATTATTTCGTAACAGAAGAACAAAACCAAGATATCTACGCACTTCTCGTCCATGTTATGGGATATATGGATAAATTGTATTTAGTAGAAGTTGTGTTTACTGTCCTCAAAGAACTTTTGATGAATGCCAACAAAGCAAATGCAAAACGTGATTACTTTACCCGATTCAACTTAAATATCCAAAATCCAAAAGATTATGCAAAAGGTATGGCTGGGTTCCAAGAAAATATCATTATGAAATGGAATGAGCAATTGGAGCATTTAGAAGGTGGAAATTACTACATTAGTTTATTAATGAAAGTGGATGGAAAGAGTATCCACTTTGCTGTGGAAAATAATGCTCCGATTACCCAAGAAGAATTAGCTCGAGTCAACAAACGGATAGAAGTCGCAAAAAATTATAACGATCTATCGGATGCCTTTCTGGATGTATCGGACAGCACAGAATCAGCGGGTCTTGGTCTTGTTCTCATCCAACTCTTACTTAAAAATTCTGGTATTGGATCTGAAAAGTTCAAAATATTTACAAATGACAAACTAACACGCGCAACTCTTTCAGTTCCTGATGTGACAACTCCAGTGGAAATTACCAGCCGAATGAAGACAAAACTCTTGGATGAAATCGATGGACTTCCTCCACTTCCTCATTCTCTTACAAAAATCATCCAATTGTGTAACAATCCGGATTCTGATCTAAATATGATTTCTGGGGAAATTGAAAGAAATCCGGCACTATCTGCCGACCTACTCAAACTCTCCAACTCCGCATTTTTTGCTAATAGAAGTCAGGTGAGTTCAATTCTCCAAGCCGTTAAAGTTGTTGGTCTTAAAAACCTTCGAAACCTTCTGTATGTTTCGGGTGTTCGCAAGATTATGGATGGTCAATATGGCAAAATGATGGATGTTTGGGATCACTCCAACCGTTGCAGTTATTATGCTCGTTATCTTGCACAAAATCAAAACCAAACCAATAAATTGGCAGATATAATTGCCGTCAGTGCCTTGTTACACGATATAGGTAAATTCCTACTCTTAAGTGTAGACCGAACTTTTTTCAAAAAAATTGAATCCTATCAAAGAGGAAGTGACTCTGGAAACTCTACTCTTTTGGAAGAAATGGCAATTGGACTTAGCCACCCACAACTCGGCGCACTCCTAGCAGAAAAATGGGAATTCCCTTCCGACTTACGTGTTGCTATCGAATACCACCACAAACCATTTTTGGCACCTGCTGATCTCCGAGATCTCGTAGAAATAGTTTATATGGCAAATATGATGTGCGACTTCCAAGAACAGAAAAAAGGATTCTATGCTATCGACAAAAATTTACTCGCAAAGTTCAATTTGGACAATTTAGAAAAGTTTACTGAGACTGTTAAGAAAATGGAGTTGTTGTTTAAGAGTGCAAACAGCAACTAAGATCCGTTAATAAATTAGGATCCATGGAACCAAAACCCATTCTGAATTTTGACTCAGTTACTTATGTAAAAAACAAATCTACGATATTAGACAATTTGAGTTTCTCTCTAAACGAAAAAGACTCACTTGTCATTTTAGGGAGAAATGGTGCTGGCAAAACCACTCTCATCAATCTGCTGTTTGGTTATTTGTGGCCCACATCTGGTTCCATTTCTGTTTTCGGAGAAACCTACGGTGAAACTCCCATGGTTCCGATCCAAAATCAAATTGGGATTGTACAGTCCAACCACCAAGAAACTTTACTGCAACGACTAACTACAATCGAGATGGTTGTAACAGGTTTAATCGGAACACTTGGACTCTATAAAGAAATTTCCAAAATCCAAATGGAAGAGGCGAATTCCCTACTTTCTCAAATTGGAATGGAATCAAAAAAGGACCAACCCTTCCAAACTCTATCTTCTGGAGAAAAGATGAAGATTCTATTACTTCGGGCAATGGGCAAAGGGAAACGACTCTTAATTTTAGATGAACCAGCTGCAGCTCTCGACCTAACAGCAAGGGTAGATTTCTTTTTATCCTGCGAGTCCATGAAGTTGAAAAACCCAAACCTGACTAGGATACTCATTACCCATCGTTTGGAAGAGATTCCAGAAAGTTTTCAAAAACTGCTCTTGCTAAAAGAAGGAAAAATACTTGCATTCGGAGACAAAAAAAAGGTTCTCACTGCGGAGAACCTTTCCAACTTGTATGACCTACCTTTGGTTTTAAACGAACAGAATGGTCAATATTCAGTCTCTGTTTCTTAATAAAACAGAGACAAACAATTAGTATTTAGACCTTTCTAGGAAGTTGGAAGCGTTGCAACCCGCTGTTCCCACATCTTTGATGGTTTGGTCTTGCTCGATACAGAAGATTTTCCACCATCGGTTCGAGTGGCCAGCACCAACAGAGTAGTTTCTTACTTCACCTACAGAACCCTTGAACACACGTACATTGGCTCCCGAAACACCCATAAGGGCTTCGTTTGACCAATTGTAAATGCTATAGTAACGATTGGGTTGGTTCCAAATGGTTCCCTGTAAGGTGATCGTTTCTGGGCCAAATCCTGTTACCACATCATAGTCTAGGTTTCCGTTTCCTGGACCAAGAGGAGTTCTACGATTCCAGACGATTCGATCTCCTGAGCTTGTACCATATTGCAAATGGGAATCTAAGTCTTTTGGTTTTGCACCCCAAGTTAGGACAATTCTCATTTCGTTGGAACCAAGAATCGGTGAGACCAAAATATTTTGATTTGCCGGTGTTTCGGATCCCGCTGCTACAACCGTTCTGTATGTTGTTGCATAAGCTTCGACGCTAGATGTACAATTTCCTCTCTTTCCACTACCAGAAACCTCTAAAGTGTAGTTACCAGGTGGAACAGAAGGAATCGCATACGACCCGTCAGTCGCGGTTGTCACGGCTGGAATAGTTGCCCCATTAATATCAATTGCATACGGACCAGATTTTACATTTACGCCGGGTCGAATGCGAGCGGTTAGGTCACAAACACCAGTGTTGTAAAGCGCTGACAATGCGCGACCAGAAATGGTTCCATTGGTTTGTGTTCCAGGAACAAATGTAATGATATCAAAGTTTGTAGTAACGTCTGCTTGGATATCCACAATTCCTTCTACTGATTTGAAGCCTGCAGAAACAAATCGAACCTTCCAACGTCCAGCATTGATATTGAAAATCGTATACTGGGGTGCGTTTGAAAAGATTGTCGCTCCCGATTGGATAGAGGCAGGCATTACTCCTGCAGTTGGTCGAATCGTACCACCATTCGGATCAACGATTTCTAAACTATAGGTACCCGTAAACGCAAAGCCTCCCGGTGTTCGAACCGAACCAGAGAGATGGCCACGACCGTTGTTTGTGATGATGGGAGTATTGACCGTAACTGTTCCACCACCAGAACCAACTTCCACGGGAAAGTAGGTTGTAATTCCATTTTTTTCAATCCGAAGTTGGTAACTTCCTGGTGATAAGAAAGGAAAGCTATAAGATCCGTTAGAAGACGATACAACTGTTCCCACAACCTGGTCTTGGCCTGCAACACGAAGCGATGGAACGGAACAATTTGGGGAATCAAAGGAACCAAAACAATCTCTTCTGATATCAGCCGTAAAATTACCACCTACGAGTCTTCCCAAAGTGATATTTGCACCACTCACCACTCCGGTTGATATGGCATCAGTAACAGTTCCAGTCACAAGAGCTCTAGGAGAGTGGACTACCGTGCCTGCCACTTGGAACGTAATTGGATTTGTTGCATAGAGATTGGACGCAGTCGCTGATGTATCTACTCGGAGTGAACTAGGAGATAAATAACTGCCTTGGTGGGAAGGAGCGACACGATCTACTACAATCAATTGGTAAGAACTTTGTTTGAAGTTGTATTCAGTTCCATTGATAACATCAATCGAAGCTGCCGAATCATTTTGCTTTGCAATTGTTGTCGCCTGGGAAAGTAAGGTGGCGTTTCCAGAACCAAGGCTGTAAAGAGCATACGCAACGCGACCAGAGTCATCGTTTGTAAACTGTGCCGGAAGAGTTGTTGGAATTGTTACCACATAGGAATTTCCATTAAAAGCAAACGAGCCGCCAGTGGTGGTGGTGATATGTGCCAAATTTGATCCGCCGGGTCCCGTATTCCCCAAAAGCACAACAAACAAACCAGTTTGGTTGGTATGTGTCGAATTGACTGTTGGTGCATTGTCCCGAACAGAAATCGTTCCTGCTATCTGCGAACGACCTGTTATGCTCGTCATACCGACAGTTCCTGCGTTGAAGCTAGAACCATTGAGTGTAACAGAAAGTGGGTTTGCAGAACACGGCTCAGCATTCGATCCGCAATAGTTTTTAAAGCCTGGAGCGGAAATATAATACGCCCATACCCCACTGGCTGCAAGAAAGGAAACCTCGGAGGTGGAAGGATTTACATCATACAATTTGTTCCCATAGGTCTGGTAGGAGTATGGACCCGTTCCTTGGTTCGCAATAAGACATGCTGCTGTAGGATTTACGGCACAAGCACAAATGGCCCCTGTGGGATTCAAAGCACAGTTTTGACCAGCAACCGCGCTCATAGCTTCAAGGATCCATAGTTTTACGGCATTTCCTAGAAGTGGATCCTCTTTTAAATACAGTATTCGAGAAGGCGCTTGCACATTGGATGGTTTAAAATTGATTACAGCACCGTTTACGTGGTTTCCATTCTGATCTTGTACAAATCCTACAACTTGCGAAGGTTTTGCGACGATGGCAATTGGGTTGGGCAAAGAAATTTGCCTTTGTCCCCCATCTGCCGCAGCTGTAAATAGAAAGGGTTGAGAAACTGTAAAAAATAGCGGACTACTTACTTCAATCGTGTAAACACCATTGTGCAAGTCGCTACCTTCAATTTGGAAACTACCATTCCCTGTAATTGTGACGGATGAGATGATGGCACCCTGTTGGTTTTTGAGTTTGATAGTGAAGAGAGTTGAGGAATCCGAAGGGATAGCTCCATTGAGGATAGAGCCGGAAACGAGAACATCACTAATCGTAGACGCAAGCCAAGGAATGCTCGTATCACCAAGATTGATTTGTGAAGTTTGGTTTGGATTTGTCCCTGGGAAGGTAACATGAATGCTATCAGTTACGGTTCCAAAAGGTTGTCCCGAAACTACCACATCAGCACCAATATAAACTACCGTATAATTCCCATTAGGCAATGGATTGATAACAATCTGGAAAGAACCGTTTCCATCCGTTGTATCAGAACCAACTACGTTTCCCTCTTGGTCGCGAACCTCTACCAAAACACCTGCGACAGGGCCTGACGGCACCACAACACCACCGTTATTGTAACCAGGTGTCGTGACAATACCAGAAAACTCTGTCGGTCCTGCCGTATAGAATCTTCTTTCCGCGAAGAGATTGCCGACATCTACTGTCGTATAACCGACTTGAGTTGGATTAAAAACAAAGGAAAAGTCTTGGTATGCGTAATTGAGTCCGAATCCATCGTTGATTAGAACTCTGTAATTGTTGTTTGGTAGATCGTTGATTAAAAACTCAAAACTTCCATCGGGATTTGCATACACTTCCGAAACGACAGAAGACCCATTCCCATTGGCAACCTCTATACGAACTACAATTTGACTGAGGTCAACACAAGAAGGTGGAAGCGGCGCACCAGGTCGTCCGCAAATATCATTCGAAGGAACACCCGATACAACAGGGACTATGGTTCCGATGATGCGACCTGGTCCTTTGGTTGGGACTTCTTGCTGTCCGTTGTTTCCAGGGACTCCACCTGGATCCGTTGGACTGACAGAATCATTAGGGGTGGGGAGAGGGACACCGTTCGAGTCAGGTGGAGTTCCCAGTCCAGTTCCACTGGCATCAGAAACTGCTCCACCAGTTCCTAATAGGAACCAAAATGGCATAGACCTCTTCTTGCGGGAGCATCCCACAAAGGCCATACATAAAAGAACGAGAAAACAAACTATTCCTCGCAAGCGCATAGATTCACCTCAATTCAGATTCGCTTATTGGCTTTTCGGCCAAAATTCCTTTCAATTAACTTCGGGAAATACCTAAGGAATCCCAGAAGTATCCCATTTGTAGGGGTAACCCGTACAGAATGCAAACATTTTTTTTGAGAAAGGAACATTTTTTGACATGTCTATGTCCAATTGCTTTGCCCTAGACTTACCCGCAGGGAAGACATTTATGGACAGATATGGAGATATTTGGATTCGACTTGGGGAACGGGAAACTCCTCATCATCCCATTTACTTACGGATTTGTGGGCTGGATTACGAATTGGCTCGCTCTCAAGATGACTTTTTATCCACTTCGGTTTGTTGGAATCCCTCCGTATTTGGGTTGGCAAGGTATCATTCCTCGCAAAGCCCATAAAATGGCGAGTAAGTCTGTCGATGTAATTACAGAGCGTCTTCTCAATATCCAAGAAGTTTTTTCAAAAGTGGATCCCAAAAAAGCGGAAAAAGTTTTTTTACCTGCAATGGAGTCAAGCATACGTTATACGATGAAAGAATTCTCTAACAGCATTGATCCCAAACTTTGGGAAATGATGCCTGATTTAGTAAAAGAAGAAATCTATCATAAAGTAAAACGTGAAAGTGGACACACCATCCGAAAAGTGATTCGTAAACTTCAAAAAGATATCAATTCGCTTTTTGATGTAAAGGCATTAGTTTTAAAAAAGCTTTCCGGGGATAATGTTGGACTCGTAGTCGAGATCTTTCAAAAAGTTGGTGGTCCAGAATTTGTGTTCATCGAACGTTCGGGATTCTATTTTGGCTTTTTACTTGGCTTAGTGCAGATGGTTGTTATGATCGTATATCCTGTGTTATGGACACTACCCGTCCAAGGAATCATTGTCGGTTATTTAACAAACTACTTAGCATTGGAGATGATCTTTCGCCCCCTTTTCCCAAAAAAGTTTTTTGGTATATTTACCTACCAAGGTCTATTCTTAAAAAGACAAAATGAGGTTTCGAGACTCTATGCAAAATTGGTGAGTGAAAGAATTCTCACCCCAAAAAATATATTGCAAGAATTGATTTTTGGAAAAGCCTCTTCCGAAATCTTTGGGATCATCCAATCCGAAATTATTAAACATGTAGATGATGTATCTACTTTAGCAAAACCTATCCTATTTATGACTGGAAAGATCAATGATTTTGAATCCGCAAAGGAGAGAATTGCAGCCTCGATGGCGGCAAATGCTATTGAAAGTTCGTTTCATTTTGAGGAGTATTTAGGAGAGGCTTTGGAATTAGAAAAAATGATGGGAGATCGAATGGCAAGTCTTCCCCCCAATGAATTTGAATCCATACTGCGCTCTGCCTTCCAAGAGGATGAAATGCTTTTGATTTTAGTAGGCGCAGCATTAGGTGCGTTTGTTGGTTGGTTCCAAATGGTGACACTATAAATGAAAAAGACAATCCTAATTACTGGTGGTTC
The DNA here is from genome assembly GCA_027533185.1 of Leptospira sp. Taxonomy (GTDB): domain Bacteria; phylum Spirochaetota; class Leptospiria; order Leptospirales; family Leptospiraceae; genus Leptospira_A. The sequence continues at coordinate 36,825 of JAPZTS010000036.1, forward strand.
GGGTGTTATAGGCAAACGGCTACTTCCAAAAATTCTAACCGATTATAAGATCATATGTCTAGGAAAACACTATGATGCTTTTCCTGAAGAGATTCGGTATCATAGTAATTTTAAATTTTACGAGCGCGATTTAAATTCTATCCATTCGCCAGAAGGATTTCAAGTTTCAGAAAAGATCGATCTAATACTACATATGGCAGCGGTTGTATCTGGTAGCCGTGCAACGAGTGAGGAATATTCACAAATCAATGTTCGATCCACCAAATATTTGTTTGAGTTTGGTAAAATAAAAAAAATCAAACGATTTGGTTTTATTAGTTCCGTTTCCGTTTATGGCGGAAAAGATACAAACCTAAATGTAACTTCGGATCGCCAAGGTACTAGTATCTATGCTAGAACTAAAAAGGAGGCAGAAGATATTCTTTTGCCTCCAAAGAACATCCAAAACTTTCCTTTTTCAATCATTCGCCTTGCAAGTGTTTATGGAAAAGGCACTAAAAGTTTTATTTCCAAACTAGAATCCTTTGCTAAACGAGGATTTTTTCCCAAAACAAAAACGGATCGCAAAAAATCCATTGTCCACGTGGATGATGTAGTGACTTTTTTGGAACGATGGATCCAAGAAGCACTAACAAATAATAAATTAGATCCAGTATATGTTTTATCCGAACCTGAGCCTTATTCCATTTCTTCGGTAATCCAAGTTTTAAAAGAGGAAAAACGAATCCCTATTTTGGCTCTTGGCATAGCCGTAGACGGTCTCTTGGGTAGGTTTCTCGAATGGGGGCTTAGATTCCTGTATTATGTCAAAAAAAGGCCGTACCACAATTCTCCCCTACTTCCCATTCTGGAATCAGTTGTCCTGTATGATGAAGATTCCTGGAGAAAATTGGGAATTTTTCCAAAATGGAATTTACGAAAAGAAATCCAGGGGTTCAATAAATAGGCAACTGCAATCCGATACTTAAACTGATGAAACTCAAGATTCCAACTCTTCTATTTGCTATACTACTCAGTTCTCCCTTGGTGGCTGGTACTTGGATCGAGGACTCACTCGGTTTTGCATTTGAGTTTCCCCGTGGATGGACAAAATCTGTCCAACGATTCCAAGAAACAGCAAAAATCCAATTTGCAAAAGCAAACAGAGAAGCAATCCTCCAGATCGACTCCGTTAAACGGACAAAGGATTATGACTTAGATCGTTTCATCGAAGAAACGATTGATACATTTCTGAAACGGTATCCCGATTTAAAAGTTGTGAATGAAAAAAGGCTCACCAATGAAGTATCTGGATTTGAGGAGTCGTCTTTTGTAGTCATTCATTACACAGAGAATAAGGTCTTAATTTCCAATCGGTTTTTATTCCACAAACAAGGTGGTTCGTATTTTGTTATTCAGGCAAAAACTCCACGTGCACTCTTTTCTAAATACGCCAAAGATTTGGACCTTGTGATGAAAAGTTTCCGCAGGGAAGCAAGAACAAGATTGAGATGGCGTAATGACAGTTTGGCGTATCTTGATCCCGTCAAAGACGAAAGGATTATCCAATATGTGTCGATCACAGTTCGACCAATTGACACATTCAAGCCCTCCTCTAACTCAGGAGATCCGAATAGGGACGAATGGCTGTTTTCTGTGGAGGGCAATAAAGCACCTGCACCTGGTGAATGGGAATCGACTACACCTTCCCAAGAGAACGAACCGAAAATACGCCCGGATACCCCTTCGACTGACACTCCTGTTATAATTCCTTAAATCTAAGCACCATCCCTTTGCTAAAGAAAACTTGCGTGGAGGGATTTGGTAACTGAGCCCTGTAATGCAGTTTTGAGTTCTCATACACCCGAAAAGTTTGTTTGGGTTTTTCTATTTTTTCCGGGTTTTTGCATATTTATGTTGATCGTATATCGACGATATACTTTCTAATATAAAAAAAACCCGAAATGGCAAAGATTCTAACAGCTATTCAAGACCGCATTGGCCGTAAAAATTCTGAGAAAGGAAAATTCAATGGCGCAGAACAAAAAAGACGAGTTTAGAATTCAGGAACGGGAAGTAGCTGAATTTGCAAAACTCCTATCCCATCCTGCAAGGATTGCCATATTAGAAACTCTTGCAAAAAGGAAGTCTTGCGTTTGCGGAGAAATCGTCGAAGTCTTGCCTCTATCCCAAGCGACAGTCTCTCAGCACCTCAAAGAACTCAAATTAGCTGGTCTCATTATTGGCGAAGTGGAAGGTAATGCCTCCTGTTATTGTATTGATTGGGAAAACTTAGAAAGAGCAAAACAAAATTTGGACAATTTATTTATAGAATTATTTGAGAACAAAACTACGGAGAACTGCTGTTAATGGAAAAGAAGAACATATTAGTATTGTGTACTGGAAATAGTTGCAGGAGCCAAATGGCAGAAGGTTGGCTTAGAGAGTTTGGTGGTACTATCGCCAATATTTATAGCGCAGGGATAGAAACACACGGCGTAAATCCAAGGGCTATTGCTATTATGAAGGAGGCAGGTATCGACATTTCTCATCACACTTCCAACCATATTGACGAATACAAAGGAATCAATTTTGATTTTATGATCACTGTTTGTGACCATGCAAAAGAAAATTGTCCATACATTCCTTCTAACGCAAAAAGGTTCCATCATAATTTTTCGGATCCATCGAAACTAAAAGGGACGGATGAAGAAGTGAAAGAGGCATTTGCAAAGACAAGAGACGAAATCCGAGACTATGCAAAAAATTTTATAGAGAAGGAAGTGAGACAGAGCCTATGAAAAAACTTTCTTTTTTAGATCAATATTTAACGCTTTGGATCTTTCTTGCCATTGGAGTGGGTATTGGTATTGGAAATTTTTTGCCTTCTTTTGTAACAGGGTTCTCTAGTTTATCCATCGGAACAACAAATATCCCATTGGCAATTGGACTGATACTTATGATGTATCCGCCTCTGGCTAAAGTACAATTCAAAAATTTAGGAAAGGTTTTTCTAGATGTAAAACTCTTATCAATTTCTTTAATTTTGAATTGGATCGTAGGTCCCTTACTTATGTTTGGACTAGCGATTCTTTTTTTACCTTCACATCCAGAGTATATGACAGGTCTTATTTTGATTGGGCTTGCCCGTTGTATCGCTATGGTAATCGTTTGGAATGATCTTGCTGATGGCGATAGAGAATATGCTGCTGGACTCGTTGCTCTCAATAGTATTTTCCAAGTGTTTTTTTATAGTTTTTATGCATATATTTTCATAACTGTTTTACCACCCTATTTTGGATTAGAGGCGGTAGTTGTTGATATACAAATTAATGATATAGCGGAAACAGTTGGTATCTATTTGGGAATTCCTTTTTTTTTAGGCTTGGTTTCACGCCCAATTGTATCTAAAATCAAATCGGAAGATTTTTTTGAATCCAAGTATATAAAATGGATTTCTCCAATCACTCTGATCTCTCTACTTTTTACGATTGTTATTATGTTTAGTATAAAAGGAAGTATGATCGTCGAACTAACATATGATGTCTTTTTAGTTTCGATACCTTTATTGATTTACTTTCTACTCATGTTTGGAATTAGTTTGGCTATTGGAACTACGTTAGGTGTAGATTATAAAAAAAATGCATCCATTGCATTTACAGCAACTGGAAACAATTTTGAACTGGCGATAGCAGTTGCAATTGGAGTATTTGGCATCGGCAGCGGAGTTGCATTTGTCGGAGTGATTGGCCCTTTAATCGAGGTGCCCGTACTGATTTTACTTGTGAAATTTGCACTCTGGTATCGGGACAGAAAGAGCTAGTTTAAAAATAACCTTTCGTAAATTTGTAAAAAAATGATTCCAAGTCCGCCAATAGTAGCACCGACAATAGGCACTCCCAAAATTCGAATGGTAAAATTTGTAGCATCGAGCCTTTTTTCCAAAGAATTGAATCGGTTATCCAGTTTATCTTCAAGATTTTCAAATCGATTGTCTATCATGTCAAAATGTTCCTCAATCATTTCGAATCGCTTATAGATAATTTCAAATCGTTGGTTCACATAACCAAAGCCCTTCTCCATATCCGACTGCATTATTTCAAATCGTTGGTTCACATAACCAAAGCCCTTTTCCATATCCGACTGCATTGTTTCAAATCTTTGGTTCACATAACCAAAGCCCTTTTCCATATCCGACTGCATTGTTTCAAATCGTCGGTTCACATAACCAAAGCCCTTTTCCATATCCGACTGCATTGTTTCAAATCTTTGGTTCATACTTTCAAAACCTAGACGCATCTCGGTGTGCAAGGGTAGTAGTTTTGTCTCTTGAAACTGATTCATGGCAAGATCCCTTCGTTCCTCAATAGTCTCCAGGATCCAATCCTGAATTTCAACACCGATTTTCGTATCAATTGCAGCTTTCTCTAATATTTTGTAAAGTTTTTGTGTTTGGGGCATGGAATCCTCTCTCTTACACTAGGTAAGAAATTTTGAAATTGGTTCCCGAAATAAAATATAAATTACAAAATTAAGAGCTCATTTATGGCTCATCATAAATTTGCGATACCTCTTAACAAGTTTATTTGTGCGAATTTGATCGAACACCAAACGAAAAAAAGGCGAAACATTCAAATCCGTTTTTTTATTCTCCGCCATACGATTCAATTGGTATTTGACCATTGCCATATTTGCAAGTCCTGCGAGGGTTTTGGATTTCCAATTCGGCTTATTTAATCCAACAGATGTTTGTTGGCCTGACATCCATTTTTTTGGAAGCTCAGGATCAATGGCAAGTGCGGTGGCCATTCCTACAAGAGGGATTCCGGATTCTAATACGAGTTCGGCAGTTTCTCTTTTTTTGATTCCCCCTGTTACCAAAATGGGAACTTTTGAAATAGCAACAATCTCGCGCGCAAAATCGATAAAATAAGCTTCTCGGGCCAGCGTTGAGCCGTCCCCAGTAACACCTTGCATGGCAGGAGATTCATAACTCCCACCAGAAAGTTCAATCAAATCAACACCTAATGTTTGTATTGTTGATACAACTTCTTTTGCATCCTCAAAACTAAATCCACCCTTTTGGAAATCCGAAGAATTTAACTTTACTCCGACACAAAATTTAGGCGAAACATTTTTACGAACTTCTTGGATGATCTCTACTAAAAATCTTGAGCGATTTTTTAGACTTCCGCCCCAATTGTCATTTCTTTGGTTCGTAAGAGGTGATAAAAATTGACTTATAAGATAACCATGTGCCGCATGAATCTCCACTCCATCGAAACCTGCACTTTCTGCTTGTTTTGCGGTGATTCCAAATCGTTGTATGAGCTCTTTAATTTTTTCTTCATTCAATTCTTTCGGTATACCCATGAGTTTTGAAAGCTTTCCTAAATTTACTTGAATTGCAGACGGAGCAAGTACCTCACCACCTAACTTAGCTAGAATTTGTCGTCCTGGATGGTTGATTTGCACCCAGATCTTTCCACCATTTGATTTGGCAATATTTGCCCAGGTTCGGAAGGGAGCCAGGTCTGTATCCTTTTCTAAGGCTACGCCTCCGGGCCCTGTCATCGCAAATCTGTCGACCATCACATTCCCCGTGATCATAAGCCCAACTCCTCCACGCGACCATGCCCCGTACAGGTTCCAAAGTTTGGAATCCGGCAATAGATTTTCGTCAGAGAGATTCTCTTCCATTGCAGCCTTTACGAGACGGTTCGGCAACTCTGAACCATTGGGAAGGGTAATGGGAGTAAACATGGGAGAAGTTTTCATAGTTCGTTTTTGTCCTTATTTCTCCAGTTTCCGTCGGGATTTGTCGGGGTTGGACCGAAAAAAGGAAATTGGATAGAAAAAAATTTGACAAGATGGGGGGTTTTTTATAAATGTTGACACCATCTACTATGTAGACATCGTCTATATAGCAATCTAAACTCGAATTAGAAATAGGAGAGAAGTAATGGAAAAAGTACTAAAACAAATCGCAGTAGGTTCTCTACTGATCGCAACTCATGGGATTTTTGCCTTGGATTTAGAGGTTGAGATTTTGAATCGGAAATCTCCGAATTCTAAAATTACATGCGGAGTCTTTGAAACGGAAGTCGGATTCCCTAGTGACTCTGACAAACGTTTGGTGGGAGATGTCGGAAAAACAGAAAATGGTAAAACAGTTTGTAGATTTACTGGCCTTCCTAAAAAGAGTTATGCCGTTGCGGTAATGGAAGATTTGAACGGTAATGGGAAAATGGATTCAACATTTGTCGGATTTCCCAAAGAACCTTGGGGAGTTTCTAATGATGCGCCTATGCAAACATTTGGACCACCCAAGTTTCAAGAAGCACTTTTCAGTTTAACAGAAAATAAGAAAATCACAATTCGATTGAACCAACCAAATTAAGGAACATTCTATGAATCATCTAACATCTACAAATTCTAAAAATATTTCCTCCAAATGGAAACAAAACTATGGCGAGTGGGCTGTTGTGACAGGTGCAAGCGATGGAATAGGAAAGGATTTTGCTTATGAACTGGCAAAACATGGATTTTCGCTTATCCTCGTTGCAAGAAGAAAACCAATCCTGGAAAAAATACAAGTAGATCTAAGAGAGAATTACGGCGTTACGGTAGAGGTTCTAAGTTTAGATCTTTCTTCAGAGAATGATACTAATAAATTGGTTGCATCGTTAGAAGGTAAGAATGTTGGGCTTGCTGTTGTTGCTGCTGGGTTTGGTAGCATCGGACAATTTTCGGAACTACCATTGGAATCGGAATTGAATATGGTAGATTTAAATTGTAGAGCCGTGGTTCAACTTACGCATAAGATCTTATCTATCTTCTCAGGCAGAAAAAAATCTGGATTGATCTTATTTGGTTCTTTAGTTGGATTTCAAGGCTCTCCATTTTCTGCGACCTACTCAGCCACGAAGTCATTTATCCAAAGTTTTGCGGAAGCATTACACTACGAGGTTAAATCAAAAGGAATTGATGTGCTGAGTGTAGCCCCTGGGCCAGTCGAAACTGGTTTTGGAAATCGTGCAGGAATGAAAATGGGACAAGCTCAATCACCGAAAGGTATTGCAAAAGTTTCTATGTCAGCATTAGGTAACCAAACAACAGTTCGGCCCGGATTTTTGTCCAAATTTTTGGGATATTCGCTAATCACTTTGCCTAGAGGGATTCGAGTCGTCCTAATGAAACAAATCATGTCGGGTATGGTCAAATAAATTGCACCGGCTAGCGTTTTTTACTGTTAGGAGGATTCTCTTTGTGGCTCTAATGGCTTCGATTAGCAATTGTGTGGTAGGTACACCCTTTCAAAAGTCATCCAAACTTTCTGATTACAAAATCAAAGAGGATACGGTCGTTGTGGTAGCATTGACCGAGGTCGAAACCAAAGGCTCTATCTCTGATCTATGGACTTTTTGGAAACGAGTATCTTCCGTTCGGGAAAGTATAGAATCCAATCCTGGTTACTTGGGTGGGTCTATACGAAGACAATTGTTTGGATCCAAAGCATGGACAATGACTGTGTGGAAAGATGAAGAATCTATAGATAACTTTGTTTATGCGAAAGAGCATGAAAGAGCAATGAAAGAAGGTGGACCTGCTGTCAAAAGAGGTAGATTCTATCGAATCCAAAAACAATGGAAAGAGGTTCCCATCCCTTGGGAAGTCGCTGAAGAATTAGTCCATGAGGAAGGAAGGATGGAATGAATCTCATTCCCAAACAATGTTGTTCCAACTAACGCGAAGAAAGAAGTAGGCTCTATCCTTTTTTCGTAGCAATTGGAGGCTGGTTTGACCTCGTTTTGATCGAACAATGGATTGGAGTTCGAAAGGATGTGGATTACCCTCGATCGTTACATCGGGGAAAATTTGCCTTCCTAAATAATCATAAAACGCCCACTGTGTTTCGTTAGGCTCATCTAAATTGGTTTCGTACGATTCAAAAATGGAGTCTAGTTTCCCTGAAAATGTTTTACATTCTCGATACGAATTTTTTCCAAATATAAAATTTTCCTTTTGAAGGCAAAACTGGATATCTGATTTTGTCGGAGAGTTATATTGAATCTTAATTATTTCATCGTTATAAGATAGTATTCCAGCAAACAGAGGATATATGAATCCAAAACTGATAAATATACAATAAAGTATATTTTTGATTTGATGCTGGAGATTGAAAGGTTTCATTCTGTTACGCCTAAAAAGAGTTTCTTTAAAAACTCGTTCCCCTCTTTTTCCGATAGAATTTTGATACTATTTCGCAAAGGAGAAATCATTTCCTCACGATTGGGGAGACAATTCATATAGAGCAAATTCCAAATCTCATCATTGACTGATTTAGGAAAAGTGAATGTGCTACAAATTTCTTTGTAAGATCCTCTTAGGGCAATCGATTTTGTGGCTTCGAGAACTGCTCTTTCTTTAGGCCCATAACTTCCACTCATTCGGAAGTAACGACTCGAAAGATTATAATCCTCAAGGGATCGGTAGTACATCCCCATTAGATACAAAACATCAGCCGTATGGTTGTTAAGAGTTGTTTCATCGCTTATCAAATTTTTTATATATTCCTTGGACGAATCGTCTTTTAATTTTAGATTGGCGATCCCAAGATAAATTGGTGAGATTAAAATCCCTGGAACTTTCAAAAGGACCTGTTTGAGAAGCCGGAACTCTTTTCTTTTCATCAAAATTACCGAAGTAAACTCAACCAACTTCGGTTGGTTTTGCGAGACTAACCAATCTTCCAATTCCGTCGATGATTCGATATTTGATTTTATGGCCAATAAGTAAGTGGTATTTAGATCTTTCGAAGAAATCGGTTTATAAAACTCAAGAAGAGCCGACCAGATCCAACTTTTATCGGATGATGCAATGTATCCAGAGTATTTGGAATTAAGAAATAATCCATCCAGAATTTTGCCATGTTTTTTATAGAGAAAAAATAATCGTGTAACAATCGCTTTTTGGAGTTTACCAGAGGGTTTCTTTGCTAACGCTTTTTCGTAAAGAGGGATGGCAAAAAGCGTGTTTGACGTTTCCATCTCATAAGCTTCTTCATACAAACTATCTGGTAATATGGGATTGGCTAAAGTAAGAAAAAAGATAACTACCAGGGAAAAGAAACTCCTAAACTTATCAAAAATTTGCCCGCTAGAAGATTTTAAGAAAGGAATACTACAATATTTAAAACTAATATTTATTATGTGACAATGAGCTTTCACTTTAATACAATCCTTTCATCAAATCTTTGTTTTCAGAAGGGACTGCCTTATGGTCTTCCAAACATTTTTCTTCGGGTGGGTGGTCTGTGACATAGAGTTCAGACTTAGAGGGACAGTTTGCGGAAGCTTCCTTCCCACTGAGCATACATATTTTATAAGATTTCGCATGTGTTGGTAAGGGAAATTCTATCTTTGGTGTTAGGTGATTTTTATCGATTTGAGATAAAATTTCACCCCAAAGAGGTGCGGCAACTGCACCGCCAAGTCCACTCGGCCCCATTCCAAATTTTGCATCATCATATCCAACCCAAACTGCCAGACTAATATCAGGTCTTGCGCCGACAAACCAAGCATCTTTATAGTCATTTGTGGTTCCAGTTTTCCCGATCAGATTTCCCGTATAATTTCCGTTACGGACTCCACTCGCCCTCCCACTATCCTGTAAAAGGGATATCATCACCTCGGCTGTGTCTGGCTTTATGACTTGTCTTTCTATTGGAGTTCTAAGTTTAAATTCGTCGTACGTTCCTGATTCAAAAAGGACTTCACCTCGAGCATTGCGAATCCTTTGGATTAAATACGGCCTCTTTACACTACCTTGGTTGACAAATCCCGAGAATGCCGTTGCCATTTCCAAAGGAGAGATTTCTAAAGATCCAAGAGCCACAGAGAGATCGGGTCTAAATCGTGATTTTTTTTCTTGTTCATTTGGGAAAAAATACTTAGTAAAGTATTGGTCTATCTTTGACATACCAAGTTTTTCCGCAATTTGAACTGCAGCCGTATTCTTTGATTTAACAAGAGCTGTGCGAAGACTAATCTCTCCTTCAAAATTTCCATTTAAGTTTTCAGGTGACCATTCCTTTCCTCCGCCACCTCTATAATAAAGAGGAGCATCCATAATTTTTGTACCCATATGAATCGCACCTGCATCAAAAGCGGAAGCATACAAAATTGCTTTTATAGTGCTTCCGGTTTGTCGTCTCATCTGAGTTACACGATTGAATTGGTTGTTGCTATGAAATCCTTCACCACCATGCAAAAACAAGATCTCACCTGTATTTGGTTGGATTCCTACGATTGCCGCCTGGATTCCCGAAGTGTCTTTCTCTGAATCTGTCAAGTCGAGACCGAGAAAGAGATCATTTACTATGGAAATATCATCAAATTTTTGTTTTATGGCAAATTCTATACCGGAAGGAGCTAAATTTCGAATCCTTCGTTTTTGGATCTTCCCGGACTTGATAGATTTACTCAAGTAAGTCTTTACCAATGGACCTATGATCTCTTGCGAACCCCGATCCAAAGTAGTTTCAATCGTATAACCACCATTTTCATAAATATTCTTATCTCCTTCTAGCTGAGAAAGAACGTATCTCACGTGTTCTGTTACGTACGGAGCGATATCTTGCCTTTGTCCAAAGACAGTTTCATTCGGAGAACGAACGGACAACTTGTGGTAGATCGAAACAAATTGTTTCTTTTCTAGATTGGGATAGATACCTCTATTTCGGAAGGATACAAGGATGGCACCAACTCTTTGGAAGGAACCTTCTGGATTTTTCAGAGGAGAAAATTTATTGGGAGCTGATGGTAAAGAAGCGAGCAACACCATCTCTTCCTTTGTGAGTTCTCTAGGATTTTTTTGGAAATAAAACTTTATCCCTTCTCCAAATCCAAAGGCACCATGACCCAAGTAGACATGATTCATATACAATTCAAGGATTTCTTCTTTGGATAGATAGGACTCAAGGGCAAATGCGAGTTGCGCCTCTCTCCACTTCCGATTGAGACTCTTCCTTCGGTCGTCAAGAATAATACGAGCTAACTGTTGTGTTATGGTGGAAGCACCTTGTTTATAACTCAAATTGATTATGTTTTTTAAACTAGCTCTGAAAATTGCAGAATAGTCGACCCCACCATGGGAAAAGAATTTTTGATCTTCGATATTCAAAAGAATGGAAATCATTTCTTCTGGATAATCTGAAAGTTTAAGAGTGGAAGTTCGTTTTTGAAAGATTTCACTCACAACCTCGCCATTGCGATCCAAAATTTTAGTTGGGAGGTTTTTGGAAAGTTGTGTGATGTAAGCAGGGATTTCTTTTTTTGTTTGTAAGACACCAGCTACAAAGTACGAAAAGAGAACAATAAATAGAAAAAATCCGATTACAAAACTAGTGAATACAAACTTTGGAATAGAAAGATTTTTCTTTCCTCGTTTCTTGAGGTTTTGAGTTTGGTATAGATTTTTTGAATACAAACTAACGTTTGCTTTACGTCTCCATTGAAAGAACTTTAAATCCTCTAGTGTTTTCCAAATCCCCTTAGATTTTATTAACTCATTTTTATTTCCAATCTCTCGTTCGAAAACCACCTTTCTTTCAAATAGAGGTTTTGGTTTGGACTTGGGTATTTCGTTTCCAAAAATGACAGGTTCCGGCTTTGGGGATTGCGGAATCGTTTGTTCGATTTCGTATTGGTATTCGTTGAACCGTAAGATTGTTTTTTCTTTACAATGAGCACATGTTAGCTGAAACTTCCCTTGTCTCGGGATGGGCTCAGGGATTTTGGATGCCTTATTGCAGTGTGGGCATACATATTTTGGGGAAGGTTCTACAGCCAACATAGGTTCTCATATTTCTTATCGGCTCTTTGTCAAAATTACAAAATCAGCGATTTTTGCAAATTCCTCGGGGTTTTCCTTTCCCTCGGGAAAACTGGAGAGAACTACAGGATTATGGCCCATTTTTCGCAAACGGAAGGTAAGCCCCCCTACCCTGTCCGAATGGAACCTTCCGTTTAAGTGGAAAATGGGCAAACCTGTCGAATGCCTTTCCCAGGAAATTGCATCCGCCATTCCCTGGTCCCAAACGGATTGGGCTAGGAAAAAGTTTTCAGTAGAGTGCAAACTTCCGTGGGAATGCTCGCTCATGAGCTCCCGAAGTCGCGCGACGTATTCCGAAGACTGAAACGCAGTTAAAAGAGACGGTTCTGGCACCCAAACTCTGGTATGTGGAGGAAAACTCTGATAGGCGATTATCCCTGATTTGGATACTTGGTTTACAAACCTTCGGGGTGGATTGGCACAAACCACCTTTAGTTTGTTATCTCTTGCTATTTTTACAAGAGGGAAATAGTCATCTTTGAAGTTTTTCCAGTGGACAGTTGAATTTAGAAATTGAGATTCCGCAAGTCCATAAAATATAAATTCGTCTGTGATTGTTTGTTGGTCCCTTTCCAACATTTCAAGACTCAAAGTCCGTTTGGATTTAGACACCAGTAGGGAATAAAGGTCACGACTCACAGTATGCCCTACTAGATCATCATGCTCTTCACCAAACAGAATGAGTTCGGAGCTTGCGAGCTTTTCTGCAAGTTCGTCTAACGAAAGTTTCGATCCTGTTTTTGTCTCAATAATCTTATAGGAAACACCGTCTTCTGCTAAAAGAGTTGCGTTCCACACAAGAGAGAAAATTAGGAAAAGAAACTTCCGTAGATATGGTTTACAAAAGTTTTTCAATCGCTGATGTAAGTTCAGGGCTTTCTGGTTTTACAGAGGATTTGAAACGGCCAACGACCTTTCCATCCTTTCCGATGAGAAACTTTTCAAAATTCCAGCCAACCTCACCAGTCTCTTTTGCAGAGCTTGTCAAAAATTCATAAACTGGATCCTTATCCTTGCCAGTGACCTTTACTTTTTTCATCAGATCAAAGGTAACACCGTAGTTCAATTTACAAAAATCGGCAATCTGAGCCTCTGTTCCAGGTTCTTGTGCACCAAAATCATTGGAAGGGAAGCCAACAATCTTTAAGCCTTTGTCTTTGTATTTTTTATAGATCGACTCAAGACCTTCATACTGTGGCGTATAACCACACTTAGATGCAACATTTACAACGAGCACGGGATGACCCTTGTACTCTGAAAGGGAAACCTCTTTCCCTTGGATGGAAACGGACTTATATTCATGGAATGACATTTTTTTACCTCCAGCAAGTAAAGGTATACCAGCTAGAATCAAAAATAAACTCAAAACTTTTCTTTGCACAAGTTACCCTCCTGTTTTTCTTAGACTATGGGAGCCCTCTTTTTTGCTCTAGGGAGCGAAGCAAAACCCTGGATTCAAATCACAAATGCCAAACCCGCAAAGGAAAATTCCAGATTCCGAAGGTTTGAAAGTCCAGATGCAACCATTTTCATCACAGGAATTGGTAAAATGTCTATGGCACTCGCGGTTGCGGAATTTGCGCTTTCTTTGCCAAAAGAAGAGCGAATCCAATCCAAAATCTGGAATTTGGGAATTGCTGGTTCAACTACCAAATCCTTTTCGTTAGGTGATTTTTTTTGGATTAACAAACTCACAGATCAATCCTTAAAAAAAGACTACTATCCCGAAAGATGGCAATCTTCTTCTTTTGCAAACGAATCCAATCTGCTAACCGTTGACCATCCCATCTCACGGAGTCCAGACAAATCGGGTTTCACCACCGCCACTGGAGACATTTTAGAAAATTACAAACTCATCGATATGGAGGCTTCCGGATTTTTTTTTGCGGCGGAAATGTATTTTCCAATGGAAAACATTCAAATTGGAAAGATAGTCTCCGATCATTTAGAAGGTACATTTTGTACAGAAGAATCGGTTGAAGCTATGTTAGGCAATCATACGCCAAAACTTCTTGAAGAATGGAAAGAAAAACTTCCCGATTGGGAGAAAGACCCGCTAACAGGAGAAATTTGGAATTCGATCCTAGAAACATCTAGAACGTTTCAGTTTACAGAATCCATGGTTCATGAATTGAAGCGAGCGGTTCGTTATTTTTTACTCACCCATCCCAACCAAAAAATTCCGTATCTGGAAATCCCAAGCACCAGCGAACCGATGGAAAAGAGAGTGGTAAAACAAATTTTTGAGAGCTGGAAAACTCTTCTCTATGCTTAGATCCTTTTCTCATATCTATATCGAAGACTCGATCCTTACCCACCCTCGCACCCAATCCATCCTTTCCAAGTTCAAAAATGCGAATGTAATTCCCATCAAACACTACAAAGATGTATTCAATCGCAAAAACCAAAACTTCACGCTTCAAAAATCCAAACCCAATCTAATCTTGGCAAAAAAGACAGATCATTTTTTATACCCTGGCAGTGGGTTTTCTCCCAATTTTTCTTACGAACATTTTTATTACAATACGCTTGCTCTCAACTGTATCTATGATTGTGAATACTGTTATTTGCAAGGGATGTTTTCTTCCGCAAATCTCGTGTTATTTGTGAATTGGGAAGATTTTTTCCAAGCAACTGATGCATTTTTGGAAAAAAACAAATCACTGTATTTGGCCCTTTCCTATGATACGGATCTCTTGGCGATGGAATCCTTTTTTCCAGCAACAACTGCCTGGATGGAATATGCCAGATCAAGAAATAACCTAACAATAGAAATCCGAACTAAATCTGCAAACTTCCGAGGAATCCAAAACCAATCCCCGATACCCAATGCGATCCTTGCCTGGACTCTGAGTCCAGAACGAATTACAAAAGAGATCGAACACAAAACTCCTGGCCTATCCGCGAGATTAGATTCCATTCGAGAAGCAAGCGAAAGAGGATGGAAGGTGCGGCTCTGCCTGGATCCGATTCTTCGAACAAAAATTTGGAAAGAAGATTATAAAGACTTAGCCGAAAAAATTAAGTCTCATCTCAATCCCACAAATATCACCGAACTGAGTATAGGTGGTTTTAGAATGAATTTGGACTTTTTAAAGGAAATGCAACAAAAGAGAAAGGACTCTGCAGTCCTATTTTATCCATACGAACGCTCCAATCAAATTGCCACCTACCCATCTCTTGAAACCAAAGAGATGTTAGATTATGTAACAAATCTATTTTTGGATTGGGTTCCCAAAGAAAAAATCCAAGTGAGTTTTGGGTGACGGGGTGGAAACGATTATTAAATTTACGAAAGTTTAGATCATTTGTTCCAATTTACAAAACTCTTCGAAAGGTAGAATCGAAATTCGATCAGAGATTTGAGAATTCATATTGCCTAAATGCACTTGATAGAACATTGGAATCTCTGTTCGCTCCGCAAAATAGGGAATCGATCTTGAAAGTGCCTTATCTGAAAACTTACATTCAACTGCAAATAATGGTTTGAGATTTTTTAAAACAACGAAGTCCACTTCCCTCTTATCCGTGTCCCGTATATAACGAAGCTCCATTTTAAAACCTTCTACATCTTCCAAGTAATGACAATACTTTAACAGTTGACATGCGACCATATTTTCAAATCGAATACCTGGTTCTTCCACTTGGCTAAAATCCCACATATACAATTTTTGTTCTTTTTTCACTGCTCGTATTTTGGGCGACCCATAAGGTGAAACCAAAAAAGAATAGTATAACGAATCTAAGATCTGAATCCACCTTTTACAGGTCTTAAAATCGATTTGCAAATCTTCAGCTAACGACTTAAAGGAAAGAGGTGATCCTACTCGCCTTGGCAACTCTTCAGCAAGTAATTGTATCTTGCCAATATCTGATACGTTTGCTAAATCTCGTAAATCCGTTCGAATTAATTTATTGACTCTTTCTAAGTGCCATCTCCTTAAAAATTTTTCGTCTTTTTTATGAAAGCTTTCAGGAAACCCACCAAAGTCAAAAAGTCTTTGTAAATTTGACTTAGAGTTCCCAACCTCATTTAATGTATATGGATGAAGTCGATAGTAATAATATCGACCAATCATGGAGTCTCCGCCTTTGCAAAAATGATCAAGTCTAGCGGAACCAGTTATTAAAAAAGAATGTGTGTTTTTCAAGGTGTCATACAATCCCTTGACCAAGTTTCGCCAATTTTTGAATTTAAGAATTTCATCTAGCACGATGAGTTTCTCAGTTCTAGGCCATTCTTTATTTTTAATTTTCTTCTGGTGGATTGGGTCATCCCAATTTAAATATGCAGGGTGTTCATCTTTGTATTTGTGAATTAGGGCTTGCGAAAGCGTGGTTTTTCCTACTTGTCTGGGACCACCCAAAAAAACCATTCTATCCTTTAAATCTTCCTTAATCTTTGCCGAAAGATACCTGGTGAATATTTTGGACATAAGTCCACTTTACTCATGAGTAAAGTGGAGTCAATTCCATTTTTATTGACGACCAGTGGTTATACCTTTGTAGGTTGAATCATTTACGATCCACTCGTACCTAACTGCGAAGTAAAATCTTTCGCTTTCAGACCAAACTTAGCGAGGATGTTGTTATACGCATTGATGGTGTTCGTGGACATATTGCCCGTCTCTCCCATTTGGTATTGGAGTCTTGGATATACACATACTTACTTACCTAGATCAGAATCCCAACTACCAGCAGGAATTCCTCTTTTCGGTCAGAAGCAACAATCACTTTTTCACCGTAATCGGAATGCTGGTTAACACCTTGTGTTCCTAAGATGATGTCTCCGCTATCAAAGCCAGCACCATCCTTTAGAACCAACTGTTTTCTCGGCGGATTTCCGGGTAATTCTTGAGTAGAGAATTCTGGTGCACCGCTTGGATACAACGATTCATTGATGAATTTTAGATTGGATTGGGTATACTGATCAACCAAAACTTTTGGATTGTGGAACTTTGCATCCTTATCCGCTTTCGCATCCTGGGAACGATCCAAATGATCCAATACAATGATTTTGCTCGAGGTATACTTGTTCTCAATCGCATCCCTTGCCTCATCTCTACTTTTTTCAATTTTACTGATATCTTCTTTCCACTTTTTTACCTTGTCAAGATCCGTTTTTTTGGCGCTATCCTGAATTGTCTCAATTTCTTTTAGATTGACAATTATAACCAACGGGGTTATAATTAGATTGTGATCAATTCTGTTGAGTTATCTAAGAAGGCAGAAAAGGACATTTTAAAACTTCCAAATCACATCCAAAGAAAACTCCGACTTTGGATTTATGATGTTGAGCGATTGGGTCTCAGTGAAGTGCAAAAAATATCTGGATATCATGACGAACCTCTCTTGGGTGATAGGAAAGGTCAGCGATCAATAAGATTGAATATCGCCTACCGAGCCATTTACGCCATTAGAGAAAATGGTAAGATTGAATTTGTGTATGTTGAAGAGGTAAACAAGCATGACTACTAAGAAAAAAAGTAATTCTTTGAAATTTCTAGATAAGACTATTGGTTCACCAATTTCCTTCGGAAGTACGCTTGAAGCTATTCGCTTGTCAGACGAGATTTCACAAGTAATATTTGCTAAAAAACTTGGAATTTCACAGGCTCACCTTTCCCAAATTGAAAAAGGAGCTAAATCTGTAAGTCCAGAAAGAGCTAAGAGGTTTGCAAAAATATTGGGATATTCCGAAGTTACCTTTGTCGAGCTGGCTCTTCAAGACCAATTCAAAAAAGCAGGAATCAAGATGAGAATTCATGTGGAAGCTGCCTAGACAGCCGTTATGCGGGACAGATTGCTTATTATCGAAAGCCAATAGGCTTAAAGGCGACTGTATTTTTCAAGGTGCCATACAATCCCTTGACCAAGTTTCGCCAATTTTTGAATTTATGAATTATTATATGTTGAATCGAAGAAACATTGGAATAGGATTTTTATGGGCGCCTCGGATGCGTTAGATGTAGCCTGCTACTTACGATTAACCGATCCCGCTCTCCGCTGCAATCGGTGCCGCGTGGGAGATGGGTTCACTAAATGAATCCTTCAAGTTGATCCCATCCCTGGGGGACTCGGCCCTTTTCAGATAGCCGAGTATTACTTAACTATTCTTGCCCCGGAGGAAGGTTTTCTTCAAAGATTTCGTTTTCTTTTTTCCTTTCAGCAATTCGCTTCTGCATATCTGAAATTGATTTAATATCTTCTTCTCTGTAACCGTAAGTGACCAATTTACCATTCTCACTCTTTGGTAAGTTATAAAAATTGATAGATACAAAAACTTTATCAGGGCGTTTATCTTCTTCCAGTGTGAAATAAAGTTTCTTTCTTAGTTCAACAGTAAACCCATTTGCTCCATTTTCTTCGATGGGAAAGTCTAGAATTTTGTTAGTTCTACAGTTAATAGCAGATATTTTTGAACTAGCCTGGTCGAAAATTATATATTGATAATCAAGACCGTCATTCAAACCGTAATCTTGAAACTTCAATAACGAACTGTGCATATAATAGTAGCCGTTGAACCGACTGAACTCCGGAGCAACTTTTTTTGAACAACCCAAAAAAGTAAAAAATACAAAAATCCCAATAATTCTTTTCATCAATCCAATATCCTTATACTTGTGATTTTATTTTCGTCTAAGGCTTTTTCCAACTTTCCACCATTTCTCCATGGCTCCTTGCTCGTATGATCTTGCATAATCCAATCTCCATTTGTATTCTGATACGCTATTATAAAGTGATTTCCCTTTCCGTCAGGCGTTGCATCGGTATCAATTTCCACAATTGCAACTTTGTTGGGGCCTTTGTTCAGTTCGGCAATCACTGCATTCCGATCCTTACCAATCACATTTTCAACTAAATGCGATTTCCCTAAATACTCTTTGCCAGATCCGTAGAACACAGCTTGCTTCCCTCCATGTGTTCCGACGGTAATCTCACCTTTTAACACCTGCTGGACGTAAAATTTCGCAAAGTCTGGTTCTCAATCGCCTTACATAGGACCTTGGCAACCATCACATTGTTGTGCTTCTTCGATTTCCTTTCGCACTCTTTCTGCATGTGCTTTGCAAGCTTCAAGAGAAGTTAAATCCTCCCCATACCCTCCCGCGATATAAGATTTAACATCATCCTTGTCTTTTATGAAGGATAGTTCTAAATCTTTCTCAAGTAAGAGAAAAATTTTTTCATATCCTTCTACATAAAAAACGTTTTCTTTATAATGCTTTAAATGGAGAGTTTTTTTCGCTTCCCAAGATTTCAAATCATAAAGGGTTAAACTAGCTGTTTTTGTGTCGAATTTTCCGTATTGAAATCTTTCTTTTTCAGTAAAGCCATATTTTTTTAAGTTCTCAAGTTGAGTGTGAAAATAATAATGATGATTATAAACTGTGAATTTATCATCCAAAGCTTGTGAACCGCAATTTGCGAACGATAACACAAAGAAAACCAAAATGATAAAAATAATATTTTTCATAGAATTACTCCACTAACCTAATATCTGCGATTTTCCCATCTTCTATCGCTTTCACTAATTTTCCACCATTCTTCCAACTTGGTTTTCCATTCTCATTGTGATCCTTGATGATCCAATCACCTGCTGCATTTTTATAGGCAATCACAAAGTGCTCCCCTTTTTTCCCGCCAGGATAATCAAGATAGATTTGGGCTACCCTAGCAGAAGTAGAATTCAATTCATTGATAGCACTAGCTTTCCCATCATCAGTGGAAAAGTCAATTTTGTCCGACAATATTTTTGTTGGCTCTAAATAAGGTTTATCGCTATTATAAAATACACCGACGGTGTCCTTACCATAAGTATCTTTTTTAATATTCCCAGCAAGAACTTGTTCTTTGTAAAACTCTGCAAAGTTTCGATTCACTTTATCTTCACTTCTATTGGCTAGTATTCCCGCTTCCCAAGCAGAAATTACATTGCAAAGAGCACTTTGTGTG
Organism: Leptospira sp.; assembly: GCA_027533185.1. Classification (GTDB taxonomy): domain Bacteria; phylum Spirochaetota; class Leptospiria; order Leptospirales; family Leptospiraceae; genus Leptospira_A. The sequence goes on from JAPZTS010000036.1 coordinate 56,655, forward strand.
TCGTTGGCAAATTGGTCCGCTGATTTGTATTCTTTTATATGCAGGAGTGCCTCCCTCGCAATCGCCTTTTTGGATTCAGGTTTTATATCAGCAATTTCCGCTTCGATATCAATCTTTTGGAAAAATTCAAAAGTGGATTTGACAGTTTGCGCAATTGGCCCATCCTTTCCTTGGCTTAATTGACCGTTTTGGTTTAACGCATTCACTCTGTTCTCTAGCTGCAAACTATTCAGTTCGTTGATTCTGACTGAATTTTCTGCGATTTTTTCTTTTAGTCTTTGCCTTCGGATATCTTCTAATTGATTTGGAGTTGCCCCTGGATTTTCCAATGCAATCGCTCGAATCTCATTCCCAGAGAGAGTACTAAGCTGGTTGAGTTCCAATCGAACGGCTTCGTCAAAGATTTTGTTCTGTAAAATCTTTTCCTGAGTGCTGTCAAATTCTTTGAGGGCTTTGGTCAACTCCCTATCTATTTTAATTTGCTCTCTCTCATATATTGCCTGCTCAGCTATTTTTTTGTTTTCTGTGGTTAGATTAGGATCACGAATATCTAATTCCTTCGTAATGATCTTACCATTTGGATCTGTAATGCCTACTCTTACTACGAACGCCTCTTTTTCTCGTTTTTCGATAGAGTTTACGAGCGAAGTCACTTCCTTTGTAATTTCTTTGGTTCGGGTTTTTATTGTAGTGTCCAACGTTTGAGAATCTTTCTTTAAACTGGAAACTGATCTCTCTTGCAAAACCATATTCACCACAAGTCGCTCATAAGATTTCCTTAATTCCGAAGCAATTGTTGGGTCTTCCGATAATGAAGAATCCGTCGGATTATCTGGAATATTGTTTCTGGTTGCTGGGACTTGGTTGTAGGATAACTCTTCTCATTTTCCTAAGTGGTTAACAGGTAAACTTTCTTTAATGTATCCCTATCATTCCTCTTCTGCATCTTGCAACTCTGGAATTGGACAATGATTTATAACTCGAGATATCTGACTATATGTAGAATTGTTATTTGGATTAAAAGTCATCGCAATTGTAATTGCATGAGTCCTCTCTTCTGAGTCCTCACTAAGTTTTGGGTCCAGATTATGAACAAAGTCAATTCTATAAGTGAGGTTATAATCTATAACATCCTTTGTCGTCGGATCAAGAAATGGATCGAATGCTTGGTAGGCTCTAATTTCAATTTTTTTATACTGAGTTTCAAAGAATTTAGAAAGATTACAAATTCCCTGTTTTTTCTCTAAACTTGATGAGATAAATGCAACATATTTTTTAATTTCGTCTTCACCGTAATTTTCAATTCGCTTTTCTCCGTAGTCATTTTCTACCAGCTTTAGTAAACCAAATTTTATTGAAATTGCCTCACTTAATTTCGTATCCAACTCATAACTTACGTCTTCATAACTTTTATTCTTAAAATAGCCTTCCAATTTTCTAATATAAGGTACAACACCTAACTTTGCAATTGCACGTGGATCAAGATTGAGTCTTTTAAATAGGTATTCGCTGTTTGTATCTACATTATTTCGAATATAATAAATATTTCCTTCAAGTAACTCCTCCTTGGGTCCTTCCATCCATGTATTTCCATAACCCGGCTTTTCTACTTTTTCAAAATACTTACATTGAACGAAAACCATTAAAACTATTATAAAGGCCTTAAGATTAATTGACATTGCCAACTTTAATTTCCATGTATATTTTCTCATACGTCATATCCTGTACTTACTTTGCTAGCCATTTCTTTCATAAAATAAGCAGGATTAATTCTATATAAAGTTCCATTCCCATTTTTGTCTTTTTCCAGTATGTCATAATATTCTCTCGGAACATCTTTTGGCATTTCGGTTGTTGTTATTTCGATATGAAGGTGTGGGCCAGTCGAACGACCAGTTCCACCTAAGGTTCCAATATTTTGACCAGGTGCAAGCACGGTTCCTTTTGCAATAGGAACTATATTCTCATTTGAGCCCGTGAATGGTGCCTCATTTAAGTGTTTGTAAGAAATATCGTATTTCCCGGCAAATGGCCCAGATTTGATTTCTGAGGAAATCACAAGAGAATTTCCATTGGGGGAAATTTCAGTACCTGGTTTTATATTTAAACTATTCACCTGCTGGTCAGTTAGTATCACCCGATCACTATTTGAAGAACTATTGATCACAAAATAGGTATCATTCTTACTATCATACTGCACGCCTTTCACTTTTAATTCGGGTGAATTTGGATTCACTTTTGGATCAATTTTCAAAACTTCTTCATGCTTAAGTAAGGTTCCTGTTTTGTCATAAAAATTACCCGATGTTTTATCAAAACTTATACCGGCTTTTTGCAAAGCTTCCGATTTTACGACTTCAATGGAAACCCCATAAGTGATCGACTTGACTTTTCCAGGGAGCATAGATAGGACACTGTCTCCTATTTTACCGTCTACATCAATTCCTTTATGATCATTTCCATAAACAAATTCATCGACTCTAGAAAGGGAAGTACCGTAACCATCTGATCCGTAATGAGAATTTAAAGTTACAGTTCCATCTTTAGTTTTAATCGGCGGAGAAAATTCTCCGTCAATCGCAGGAAGAGCAATTTTTACGGATTTACCATTTTCATCCTTATGACTAACGAAATCGGAATCTCCTTCGGTGTATGCCTTGACTCTTGCCAGTTGATTCTCGGCTGTAAGCAGTCGGCTTTGGAATCCGCTTATCTGTCTATTTAGTTTATCGATGTTTGCTTTCTCTGGAGATGGCTTTGACGTTTCTATTGCTAGCTGAGATTTTAAATCTTTCACAATATTCCCAATTCCCTCAATTTCACCTTTAAATGAATCACTCATCCGATTTAGGTAATCGCTCTCAGGTTCTCCCAGCTTTCGACCGAGTCTAAAAGATTGCAAATTTTCATCTAAAGTCTCAATTCTTTTATTAATCTCAGTTAACTTGCCTTCCAATACTTTTTTCTCAGTCCCAGTTGCCGATTTAAGATTTTTCTCGATTTGAGCTCGCTCAGAATTTTTTACTATTCTCTCATTCGCAATATCTAGTCGAGAGGAAACATGCGTATCAATATAGGCCTGGAATTGAGCTGGATTATTCAATGATTTACTAAGTTCCAAGGATCTTTGTTCCCGACTCAATGGGTCATCATTGTACTTTTGATTGTCCTTTATAATGACTTCATTGAGTTTTTGGTTTGCTGTTGCAATTAATGCATTCGTATCTGCCGTGAGCTGTTTTTGCTTAAGTGCAATCGATTTGATAGCAGATTCTTTAATAGGCTGAAGTTCCTTTAACGCATCTTTAATAGCAGTTTCTCTGCTTCCTTCTGTCAGAAAATTATCCGTTAAATCACTTTGATTCTTTGGAAGAATACCGTTCCTTTCAATTACAAGTTTCAATCCGTTAAAAAAATTGCGCTCTTCTTTCGATATAAACGGATCTTTCAGAATTTTATCAAGCTCTCCTGGATTGTCTATTAAACGAACTATATATTTCTCATTAGAAATTCTTTTTCCAAATTCCGATAAATTTTTAGAATAGTTTTCATTTCTCCTAACATCGGTTTCCAGTTTTGATAGCGTATTTTTTGTTGCTGGATCTATTTCACCCAATTTCGCAACCATATCTTGTTTTGCCTGTAACGTATCTTTCGTAGCGCCAAAGTCATTCTTATTGTAGGCAATCGTGGCTGCTCCCGCTCCTTTTGAATTCTTATCGTTAGCCAAAATGAATTGTGCATTTGTGTTTCGATTCTTGTAAGAAAGTATGTTGGATTCGCTGATAAGAGAACCATCCGAAAGTTTGACGTACCGCGATCCATCATCAAACGTAACTTCACTAACTACCTTTAATTTTCCATCGTAAACATCTTTAATTCGTGAATCGATTTCAGATAGATTTTCTGGTATGAACGAAGAGTCATCCCCCTCACCTACATCCCCACCTTCTCCCTCTCTCCTATACCCAAATAATCCAAGTAAGGTGAAGGCAAGCGAGGTGGCCGCTGTTGCACCCGCCGCCGTATTTTCTGTGTTTTGTGCTTGTTCGAGGGATTCTAATCTAGCTGCGATTTCCTTTGGATCTAGGCCCTTCAAACTCTCGGCTGATTCTCTGCCGCTCGCGATCAGTTTTTCCTTGGTTCTTTCGTTATCGGCTAAATTCTCTATTTCGCTGTCTGGCGTATTAGAGTCGTAAATTGGAGGCTTTCCTTCAGCCTTTAATTTTATGTTTAATGCTTCTAAGTAAGCTCTATCTTTATTAAATTTCTGTCTATCCTGTGCTTCGTTGATGTTTAACATAGCCCAGTCGATGTCTTCCATGCTGAATCCCGCAGGTCCCATTGTTGCGATGTTGATCCCATTGTATTGAGCTGTGCTCGTGAGACCGAAGCGGTCGAGGTTTAAATTGATTCCCATACCATTGAACCAGTTGCCTTCGCCGGGAACTGTATAGCCGACTCCGCCAGATAACATACCTTGTTGGATGTCGTAGTTTATGCTGTAGTTAACACCTTTTCTGTCTCCCCTGCCTTCATTGTAGCTTACACCCACTTGCGTGGATTTTCCACTATGAGATAGAGTAATTTGTGATCCATCCATAAAGCCACCTTCAATGCCATAACTTGCATCAAGACTTGTGGCTCCGCGTTGGTAAAATCCTACTCCAACATTTGTTGTCTCATTTCCAAGACCAATCATCCCGCCATAACCTCGTTCTCTATCGTAAGACACACCGAGACCCAGACCGCTACCTTGAAGAGCGCCCCAATCCACCCCATTGAAATCGAATGCTCCCGTTGCTCCAAAGTAACCTAGCACCGCATTGCCCGCACCTGCGACAATCCCATCGATACCATTTCTAGATCCACTGACAATCTGAACTCCACCTCGAACAATCGCCTTGTAAACCTTAGCTGAATCGTCCGCATATTTCGCAATGTCAGTTGCTACTTTAGCAACTTTAGCACTGACGACAGCCGACTGCCCAATCTTGGCCGCAAGCTTAGCAATCGCTCCTGGCAGTAAAAAACTAGCAGCTAAGGTTGCCGTATCAGCGATAGCTTCCTCTTGGACCTTTTTGTCATTTTTCTTTTGGTCCCGATTTGCAACTTCTTTGCGAACTACAGAATTCACGATATCTTTGTCCCAACCTTGTGATTTTGCTAAGGCATGCACAAGTGCCTGCTGTTGGACTTCTTTCAACATCCCTTTGCTATCTTTAAACTTGATAACGTTTGTTTGGTAAGATAACCCTGGTCCAGACATCCCCCATAGCTGATTGGCACCAGCAAGTGCTGCCTTCTGTCCATACGTGGTCTGTAAATTACCTGCGTATAGCAATCTGTTCCCATCTGCCAGTGCAGACGCAAAATTTCTGTCTTTCATTCCAAAAGCATTAAAGGCAGTTTTCACAATTCCACCAACGACTCCTACGGCTTGGTCTAATACCCCCCACCTTGCATTATTGGCCTTACGAACTCTGGAGGCATCCCTCGCACCTAGGAAATCCGTGCTTTGCTGGCTCACTAAATCTAGAGGAATACCGCTCCCCTCGGCTATCGCTTTGTCAATATGACTTTTTGCCATGGCTCGTTCGTTTGCTTTGATTTCAACAATGCGATCTTTCCTAGCCGTCATTCTGTTCATGGAGGCTTCATAATTCTTCTTGCCGAGTATCTCCCTCGTTAAGGCCATACCAACTCCAGTAACTGTAGTAACAAATGGCCCTAATATCGGAATTTCGCTAATGCCACCCAATATGGTCGAAACTACTCCACCTGCTTTTCTACCAAGTGTTTCCAAGCTTGCTATCGGATTATTCACAGAAATATAATTTTCACGGGCATGAATCCGTCTTTGTTCCATCCTTCCCCGAACAAAACTAAAGGCATCGGACATTCTTTGCAAATCTTCCATCGTACCACCTGTGGCACGAATAAAAGCTTCGGCTAAACCCGAATTGATTTTATCCTCAATTTTTCCCTTAATTGCTCCTTTGACTCCAGACATCCCTCCTGACAGATATGCCATAACTAGTTCTTTAACCAGAGATTCTTGGCTCTTAATACTCTCTACTTTATCTTGAAATTTCTTTTCGTTAAACGACTCCACTTTGCGAATAGAAGCAACTGCATTTTGTGCACTTTTTCCTACTGCTACCAAGCCTACTTCATAGAAGTTTTTAAGCTTATCAGAAGATTGTTTGGAAATATTTTTCCAATCAGCCTTATCCCAAACATCGAACAAATCTTTACCTGTTGGTGCCATCACAGATTTTACTTGAGCAAGATTGATGGAACGTGATTCCAATTGTGTTCCATTTACAAAATTGTCACCATTGCGGCTGACTATTTCTCCGTTATTTATGACTCGTGTTAAAGTTGCGACGTTTGTTACCTTATTGATCTCATAATTAAAATCCTTTCGAAGCAAGCTTTTCCCATTTGATGTTTGGCATAAAGCTGGGTTCACATAACAGCTACCGTATTCTTCTTTTTCTGCATCCGAAAGACTTTCAGTATCTTTGAAAGTACCTAATCGTATTTGCTCCGCGCGGTCAAGTTTTCTTACAATCTTTCCTTCTTTGTATTCGAAACCCAAACGACTAAGCGCGTCGATTCTATCCTTGTGAATTACATCAGAAAAGCAATCAACATTAGGTTTTTCTTTTTGACACTTTTCCATCTGTAGTTGATAACGAGCACTATTATTAAACTCTTTCAGATACTCATTAATTATCCCTTCATCTTTGAGTCCCGTGTTTTTATACTGCCCGTCTACCAAGGTTCCTATTTCAAGAGAAGAGTATTCGATATTCCAGCTCATTTGATTGAGAAGCTTTTCTTGTTCTCTGATAGCCATTTCTTTGTTGGCATCGTTCACGGATATCAATTGAGTATACTGGTAAATTCCATTTGCCGTTTTTTGAATAATAGAACTGTATTCTTTACCACCAACCTGTAAACTTGTATTTATGGTTTTTTGAGTAAATGCACCGAGCAAGGTAAAGTTCCCTGTGCTGGATTCGCCTGCCTGCAATCTTGTTGCTGAATTTAAAAAAGCGTCCGCTGGCTGATCTGTAAATGTAAAACTTTGATTAGAAATATTCTCCAAGTTTGCATTAAAACCATCTACGAGATTACTTATGTTTACTGGACGAACATTGGCAAAGCTGTTGTTTGATGAAATATTTCGAACCTCTGCCCTAATTTCCGCAGGCGATATTTTGCCAGTTTGTGCGTTTGCATTCAACTCAGCCCACTGAAGGTATCCTTCTCTAAATTCTTTTTGAGAGTTTGCAATCCATGTTTGTTTTTCCGCTTCCAGAGATGCTATCGATGATTCGTAGTCTACCCGTGCTCTTTCACGAGCTGCATCTGCCTGGACTTTCCATTCCATATAAAAACGGTCGTAATTGGCAACTTGAGCTTCCCAATTTTGAACCGCCGGGAGGAGTTCATTATTATATTTTCCCACTTGACCTTGCATAGACGAGTCAATGCTCTTCCAATAGTTTGCCTGCGATTCAACGACGAGGTCTCTCACACTATATGAAATCGCGAAGGCAACGCTGTCCATCTGCATGTGATCAGTATAGCATCCATATGGAGTGCAGCGAAGCGCCGCCCATTGATTCCACCCAGTTTGTCCAGGGAAACCAAAAAAGGAAAAATTGTTGGGGCCAGCTAACATATTCCCATTCGATCCACTTCGCTCAACGAAAGCGATCGGAATTCCAAAAAACTTAGGGTTGTTCAAGCCTTCTCTATCTCTCGCAAATGCATTTGCCAGATGGATATGAGTTAATTGCTTATCGGGCCCGATACTCCTTTGCAACACCGCACGTAACTGAGTGTAGCCAGTATCACTGTTGTTGTGATCAATTTGCAAAGCATTTACGAGATCAATAATTTGCTGTTCGTTGGGACGTTCTCCCGTCCACCAACTTGAACTTCCAGCCCAAGCATCAAATCCGCCATATCTGACTTGCGATACTAAGTTTGACAAAACAGAATCGGAATACGCATATCCACTAAATCCGCTGGCCAATGTATATTGAGTGAATGGATTTGTCTGAAGTGAATTTACCCATGGGTTAAAACGATTGAATTCCCTATCCGCACCAATTTGTTGGCTCACTAAAAAATCACGAACTTGTTGAGAGAAAAGTGTCAACTCCATAGTGGGATTGATGGAATTATCGTTTAACTTGGGTTTAATTTGGTTGACTAGCGCTTGTAAAATTGTTCCTGCATTGTTCAAAGATCCATCTGAATTTCGATAAACACATCCATACCTTTCCGTACATACCTCGGCAAGCTGTTCTTCAAAATTACTAAGAACAGAACGAATACTATCTTTCACAAGCGACTTGTACTCATTGATGGCATTTAAGTTAGCTTGGAACGCTTGGTCATTGGCATCTATAGTGTTTAATAAGTTTTGGTAATTGGTCTCTATGCTGGAAAAGGCGGTGGTAAAATCGGAAATCCCCTGTTGGAAGTTTTGATTGAAATTTTGCGACCAAGAATTTGCCGCCGCTTGGATTACGCTTTGGAGTCGTTGCGCTTCCTGGTAACTTTTCAGCTGTCTATAATATTCCGTCATACCCATTCGGCTGATATAAGATTCATCCAGCTGGCTACTTGTCATCCGAACTAAAAAATCTTCTCTATTGGCTAGCAGGTCAAGGTTGGCGGCTTCTTCCCAACTAGCTAAAGCGGCAACCTTTTGAGATTCAAGCTCGCGGGTCATGTAGTCCTTATAGGCCTCTACGTCATTGATGGCATCTCCTGTTGTGATTGCGTTTACGTAGTCAAAAATTGCTTGGTCAACTTGATCCTCCCAGGAAGCCCGTAGCAAATCTTGATAGTAGAGGACTTGTTCGTTCCATTGGGTTAAGTTCCCTAAAAAATAAGACCTCCCGTATACTTCCCGCATGAAATTCGATTCGTAAAGAGGGGCATCCAGTTCAGGAACAACCATTTGTGATTTTAGAGAAATTGTAATTAAGAATATTGAAATAAACGCTCTAAACTTTGGTGATTTCCGCATAATAGACTACCTTTCGAGTGTGAATTCACTATACTTCTCCCCAACCTAACGAGAGATCAACTTTTTTTCCTTAAATGAGTATTTTTTGATGTCCGAAATTCAACTACGTTAGTTGAGGTCGATGAGTCCACGACCCCGTACGTAAATTATGTCTCTTTGATCGAGGTTGAAAATCACATTCGTAAAATTTTGATTTGCTCACTCATAATTCCATGCTATTTTGGCAACTATGAAAATCAGAAATCAAATTTTTCTAATCATAGGCCTTGTTAGTGTTGCGTTCGGTGCATGTAAAAAAGCGGATGACGGAAACGAAGACACAATACTGCTACTTCTATTGGCTCAAGCGACCGCAGTTGCTCCTTGCACCACACGCTGTCATATATATACGACCGATCAAAGAATGACTGGGCGTTTAGTTGGAGCTGGCGGAATAGCAGGTGCAGATGCAATTTGCAATGGTGATGTTAACCGAGTTCGGGGCAAGGTTTACAAAGCGATGATATCCGTTCCGGGACAGCGGGAAATATTGGGAAACCCCACTGGCACCCTCACCTATACCGATTGGGTATTGAAGGCAAATACCTTTTACTCGCCTAGCACGGACTCAGCAAATACAACAGGATCCACCACAAATGCAAATCGGATTTTCAATGACTCTGGAACAGCCATGCAGATGAATTTTAACCTTTCTTCCGCCACACCACGATTTTGGACGGGGATCACAATTGCCGGCGGGAATTTCATAAATGGTGACAATTGCAATAATTGGACTTCGTTTAATTTTGGAGCGAGTGGGTTCACAGGTGTAGTCGGAGCATCTACCACAAATCTAGTTGAAGCCACTACAAATACGTGCAATGAACAGAGAACTATCATTTGTGTTGAGCAATAATAACGGAATTTAAAACTCCAAATTTACTCGATTCTTGATCCGCAACTAAATGAATATCTAAATTACCATTCCTCCGACTGGTTAGTCGGTGGAATCATGCCAAGTTTTTTTCTTACGTTTTTGACTTTTTAAAAAAATATTTTCAATCTCCAATTAATAATCAAATCTAGGTTAGCCCAAGCCGATAGACATCTATAGTAACTTAATTGCGAGTTGTGAGTGTTTTTAAAAAGATTTTTTTTCTGGCTATTCACCCTAACATTTGCTACAATTTATAGCACACCAAACTCTTCAACTACACAAATGTTACTCAATTTTGAAGATGCCGAAGCCATTGGACTTACAAATAATGTGATCCTCGCAACTCTGAAGGACAGGAAAGAAGTATTTCGAATGATAGTGAAAGAGAAGTGGAGAAACT
>JAPZTS010000008.1 GCA_027533185.1 Leptospira sp.
TATCCAATCGGTATATCTCTTCCAGGGTCTTTTACTTCCTCGGAAGCAAGCGCAACCCCTTCCACTGCCAAAAAGAACCATATCGCAAAAGGAATGGAAAGAAAACTGTCGAAAAATGAAAAATCTGGTAAATCAGGAAGTTTGGGTAAGGAATTCAAAGAAACAAAAGGAGTTACAAAATACAAATAATACAACAAACCAAATACTGCAATCAATGTAACAAAGAGTTCAAATCTTGCCGTTTGTTTGATACCAGTTAAATTGATTAACATAAGTAGAAGAAACATAGTAACAGAGGCACCAAACTCAGGTATAACTGGGAATAAAAAATGAAGATACCCACCGAGAGCTGAGGCTATTGCTGGCGGAGCAATGATAAACTCAATCAATACTAAATATCCCGTAAAAAATCCAAACATATCTCCATAAGCTTTTTTCGCATAAGCCGAAGGTCCCCCAGATTGTGGTATACTTGCGGAAAGTTCGGTGAAACAAAGTGCAAATAGCACATAAAAGATTGCTACAATAACAACCGCTAGTGTAAATTCCCAAAATCCCGCTTTTGACCAACCATAATTCCAACCAAAATAATCTCCAGAGATGACAAGTCCAACTGCAATTCCCCAGAGCTGTACCGACCCTAAAGCTTTATGTAATTTTGTTTCTTCGCTCATAAATAGTATACTCAACTACTCGTTGTCATGCTCAAGCCTTCTTTAAATGGATGAGCTCAAATTTTATATTTCAAAATACGGATCAAAAAATACCAGTTGCAAAATCAATCCGAAACAAGAGAATAGTAGATATCCTAATTTTTTGATCCATCAGCATGTCAAATATTTTAAAACTCACTCTAATATTCATTCTCACTTCAGCGCTTTATTCCATTTTTCCGGCCCATACAGTTTTATTGAAACAGGGAAAAACAATCAGAGGAATCATCACCAATCAGAATTTAGATCATGTTGAAATTGACACACAAGATGGCAAACATCTCGTTCTTCCTAAAAAATCAGTGCTCAAAGTAATTTACCGTGACCTAGCCGAAGCTGATGAAGAAAAGATACGAAAAGAAGAAGAGGAAAAAAGACAAAAGGATAAAGAAAAAATCCTTACTGCCAAACGTGAAGAGATCTTAAAGAAAAAAAATGAAATAGAAGAAGCGGAAACGATTTCTCGCACAAACGCAAAGTTAGCTACTTTACAAACAGAATCAAGTATTCGGAATAGTTTTATCTTAGGTTCCATTGATAGGCAATCACCGATAACTCTTGCCATGTTAGATGCGAAGTGTACCCCTTATTCCGAATTTAAAGAATATTACTATCTGTTTGGTGCATTCCGATGGAAAGAACCGGATTGGAATGACTTGCTTCCAAAAGATACAAGACCTATACGAATCAAACAATCATCTTCTTATACAGATCTTGCGATCACAATTTTGGGAGGATTTCTTATCTCCATTACCCGGAAGACGATTTACGTAGATGTATGCGAAGGAAGCGGTTATCGTCTTCTATCCGATGAAAGCATAAATAGATTGAAGGAAGAAGCTGTCCAGGAAGTAAAAGTTGAGCAGGAACTGAGGGAAGTTGAAGAAAAGTATGAAATGGAACTTTTAGAAAAAGACCTGGAGAAGATTCAAAAAAGGAAATAATGATTATTACAAATATGAAGGTCTTTGATAGTCAATCTTGTATTGAAACATTCGGAAGGTTAGGTAAAACTCTTTCGGGAAAATTCAATTTACTATTTTTTTTATTCGTCATCGGACTTCAAAATTGTTATTATAATCCTTTTGTTTACTCCCTACTCAATCCACCGGAGGAGGAGGAGGATAAAGTCGGACTAATAAATTTTGGCTTGATTTTAGGTCTTGTTGGTTCTGGAAAAAAATCATTTCATATATCGGGAGTTATTCGGGACAATTCCGGTTCTGCTCAAACTAACAAATCCTTTACGGTAACCTCAAAAGAAAGCAATGAACCAGGACTAGATGAGGCTGGAACTACAGATAATTCTGGACGTTTCTTTCTTCATTTGGGATTGGGGGCAACTAAAATCGAAGTGGTGGATGGATCCGAACCTTTGGTAAGTTTTACACTGAAAGTTGGACCTGATTCTGGTGCTATTAGTGTTTCCGAAGTTGACCCACCCCAATACCAAATCAGCGGATTCATACCTTATGACCCAAATAACAAACCAAGCTTTTTTGAAGTAATTGGTACGTCACCAGGAAATAACTCTACCGTAATTGGACCACCTTCACTTATTGCCGTAAGTTTCTCAGAAAATCTAAAGTCATTAGAATATTCGGAATTTGAAACTCTAGTAAATGCAAATTTAATTCCCTCTCAACCAATCAGTTTTAGTAGTATTACTCTCGAAACTAAATCTTTTTTTCTAATGCCAATAGGAATTTCTGAAAATACTACCTACACTATTGAGGTTAAGTCAGGTTTTGTTTCGGAATCAGGGAAGCCTGTTAATCCATTTAAGTTTACATTCAGAGTAGACCCTCTAAGGTAAACGATAGTTCGTTGAATGTTCTAAAGAATTCGCGAATAAAAATACTGTTTTGAATCCATGTCCTTGAAAAGCCTTTCATCGTTCTACCGATATACAAAGTTCATCTTTAAAACCTTTCAAGGTGAGACCTCGGCTGAGGAAATTAAAACCGTGCTTATACAAGGATTCTAATAACAAAAACCAAAAAACAAATTAGACTTGTAAAATACCAAGGTCCAATCTTTCTCCAGTTCCATTTTTTTTGTTTCAGCCTTTTCGTAAAAATAGAAATCTCCTCAAGGGGCAAAGTCATCAATGCTTTTGGAAAATATCTACCATATACATTTGTAAGGAACCTTCCCATGATTTCATTTCGATGCATGACAATAGTTTTTGCCGCAGACCTTGATAGATAAATATCTGGATCCAGTAAATGATCAAAAATCTTTGGTATTTCAAATTGTTTATTTAAAATGATACCAGAAAATCTAAGCAATAATCCAGAAACATCCAACAGAAAATACTTGGAATCTCGAACACCATAACCAAACAAAAGTATAACGTAAGTAAAAAAACAAGCCCAACCCAAGCTATACAAAATAAACTTAGAAACCCAAACAAAACGGATTTCGTTTAGATATTCTCTATACAAATCATAATGGTATGGATTCGGAAGTAGATTGATCATTTCCAATGCCTCATGTCATCCACCTCCAACGCATTCCGTACGTATTCCCGAATGATATTTCCCCTGATATCCTCGATCTCTCGATACGTAATAACATAAACCTGTTTTCTTCCTTTTTTTTCCAATATCCCGAGGCGATCCTCCAACAAATATCCGTTACAAAATCCGAGTTGGACACCAGACTTTGGTCCCGATTTGATGGACGCAGGCCAGACGAAACATACCCGACTCTTTTGGAAGAAGTAGGGAACCGAGTAGGAAAATTTTTGATGGAGTGTTGGAAAATCTGATAGAATGGAAATGAGTTCATCTACGATCTTAATTTCTATAGAAGTTAGTTTTGTATAAAAGTCTTCTAGTTCTGTTTTCATAGACAATTTCGAAAAGAAATACAGTTCCTTAATTTGATTTCTATCTTCGAAGAGTTGTTTAACAAAGTCAAAAATAATTTATCTCAACCAATTTCATATAGATGTGTTCGCCAACTTTAGACAAGAGTCAATGTATCTATAAACATTTTTCAAATAGGTTCCCTGCGCCGGGGCTCCCCCACACCACCACTATTTAAAAAAGTGGTAGTTTGTCAACTAACATATACTAAGCGCCAGAAAAAGAAAAATCTTTTGATTTAATAGTTTGCTTTAGTTCTTTGTCCCAATGGAATAGCAACATGACTGAACCTCTAATCCATTCTATCTCTATTCAATCCTTTCAAAAAGGACTTGGAAACTTAATTAAAATTTTAGAAAAGGCAGAAGCCCATGCGGAATCAAAAAAGTTTCCTTTTGAGAATTTGTTACAGGCAAGACTTTTCCCGGACCAATTTCCTCTGACGAGGCAAATACAAATTGCATGTGATACAGCAAAACTTTGTGTGGCTCGGATTTCGGGCAAAGAGGCACCTATACATGAAGATTCTGAAGCGAATTTAAATGAACTGAAAGCAAGAATCCAATCAGTGATCCAATACTTAGAATCCTACAAAGAGGCTGATTTTAAGCACGTATCTGAGATCAAAGTAACACAACCACGATGGGAAGGTAAATATCTAACGGGTTTTGAATACCTAACACAGCACGCAATCCCCAACTTTTATTTCCACCTCACAACTGCCTATGCGATCCTCCGGCACAATGGAGTTGAAATTGGTAAAAAAGATTATTTAGGTGAAATGCCTTTTAAAAAATAAGTATAAAAAAACCATCCGAGGTTTCCCAAGGATGGCTATTGATTTTCGATCTATTCGCCAGACATTTTCAGTTTTGAGTTTTCGAATTACCAACAAACATACGCAAGCCGGTAATCGTTCTCAAAAAACAATGCCAGTACTTGACTGCTTAGGCAATCGGTCCGAATTGGCTGTAATCAAACTCTTTTGAACCAGTGAGATACTTTTTGTAGTTTTCAACAAATTGTTTCGCAAGGTCCGCCGCAGTTTTATCGTAATCTTCTTTGTTTTCCCAAGCGTTTCGTGGGTTGAGGATATGAGAATCAACACCACTTACAGATTTAGGGAAAGAAACTTGGAAAACTGGGTGTTTTTCAAACTCCGACTTTTCAATGTTACCATTTAAGATTTCGTTGATGATTTGACGAGTTGCAGGAAGGTTCATACGTTTTCCGACACCATACTTTCCACCAACCAGTCCTGTGTTGATGAGGTATGCATTTACTTTGTGTTTCTTCATTTTTTCACCAAGTAACTTTGCATAGTAGGTTGGGTGAAGGGTCATAAACGCCTGACCAAAACATGCAGAGAAAGTAGCTTGTGGTTCTTTGACTCCGCGCTCTGTTCCTGCAACCTTCGCAGTATAACCAGAAAGGAAGTGATACATCGCTTGTTCGATAGAGAGTTTGGAAACCGCAGGAAGAACTCCATATGCATCGTATGTGAGGAAGATCACAGTGTTTGGATGACCTGCCTTAGAGCCTGGTTGGATGTTGTCGATATGGAAGATTGGGTAGGATACTCTTGTATTTTCCGTTTTAGCAGCGGAGGAGTAGTCTATTTTCTTTGTAGCCGCATCATAAACAACATTCTCTAAAAGTGCATCCCTTCGAATGGCTGCATAAATCTCAGGTTCCGTTTTAGGATCCAAATTGATTGTCTTCGCATAACAGCCACCTTCGATATTGAAGATTCCATTGTCATCCCAGCCGTGTTCGTCATCACCGATGAGTTTACGGTTTGGATCGGTTGAAAGGGTAGTCTTTCCTGTTCCGGAAAGTCCAAAGAAAAGTGCGCTGTCCCCATCTTTACCAACGTTCGCCGAACAGTGCATTGTTAAAACGTTTTTGAGTGGTAGGTAGTAATTCATTACAGAGAAGATACCTTTTTTCATCTCTCCACCGTATTCAGTTCCACCGATGATACAGATTTTTTTTGCAAGGTGGAAGATTACAAATACTTCGGAGTTTAAGCCGTGCTCTTTGTATTTTGCATTTTTGTACCCAGATGCGTTGATGATGGTAAACTCAGGATTGAGTTTTGCAAGTTCCTCTTTCGTTGGGCGAAGAAACATGTTGGTGCAGAAGTGGTGTTGCCATGCTCTTTCTGTAACAACACGGAGTGAGATTCGGGTGTCATCGTTGGTTCCTGCATGCCCATCGAATACGTACAATTTTTTGTTATCGAGGAATTTGGTTACTTCCGCATAGAGTTCATTGAAGATAACTTCCGAAACCTTTGTGTTTACAGGTCCCCACCAAATATTGTTTGTGGAAGAAGGTTCATCTACAAAATACTTGTCTTTTGGAGAACGACCCGTAAAGATTCCCGTGTCGACCATCATGGTGCCATTGTCAGAAGTAACACCTTCTTTGTTATTCAATTCGTGCTGGTAAATTTCTTCGTATGATAAGTTATGGAAGACTTCGGATGGTTTTAAGCCTAGTTCTGCAAGGCCGCGTAGATTAGTGGATACTGACATGGATCTCTCCTCGATTTCACTTCGTGTTTTTCTAGCTTCTTACGTTGCGAGTCGGTGTCAATAACAGAAAATGAAGATTCTACACGCATCCGCAGAATATTTTCCTTATATCAAAATGGGAGGTTTGGCAGACATGCTCGCCTCGCTCACAAAAGAACAGGCTGTAACGGATCAAGTTTATGTCGCATTGCCATATCTTTCCAAGATGGGCGGCGAGATTTTCTTTACAGGCGAACGTTTTTCCTGTCTTCCCAATTCAGAACAAAGGAAAGATTCGGTTACTCATGAGGTTCTCCGCAATTCGAGTTTTCGTATGGCAAATCATGGCCGTGTCAAAATTTGTTTTTTCGATTCCCCCTGTTTTCGAAATCGATTGTCAATCTATGGGGAGGAGGAAGAACACTACCGATTTGCAATTTTTTCTTACGCATGTTATGTGTTGAGCCAAACTATTAACGCTGATATCTTACATTGCCACGATTGGCACACGGCAATTGCTACAGCACTGCAAAAAAGTTCGGTAAAGCCAATTGCTTCCATTTTTACAATCCACAATCTTGCCTACCAAGGGGACCATCCTTTTTGGATGACAGGATTTTTGCAGGAAGATCCCTTCCGATTGATTCCAACTAGCTATGAACAAAACGGCAGATGCAATTATATGAAGGCAGGTATACTATCAGCAAACCAGTTAACAACCGTAAGTCCTGGGTATAGAAATGAAACTCTTTTGGATCAAAATGGATTTGGACTCAGCCCTTATCTGCGATTCAGGGCAAATGATTACAAAGGCATCCTCAATGGGATTGATACAGAAGAATGGAACCCTAAATCTGATGCAAAGATTCATTCTAATTTTTCGATCGAAACATGGAAGGTTGGGAAACATAAGAACAAAGAATATCTCTACCAAAAAATTGGTAGACCCCATTTGGATTTAGAAAAGCCCCTAATTGGGCTGATTGGTAGACTTACCCACCAAAAAGGGTATTCTCATTTTTTAGAAGCCTATGTCTATCGAAAACATCTCCCTTTCAGCTATGTATTGTTAGGTTCCGGAGACAAGGACTTGGAAGATGGATTTTTTTACCATTCCGACCGAGACCTAGACTCCTTTTATTTTTACAATGGCTATAATGAAGAGCTTGCCCACCAAATTGAAGCGGCAAGTGATTTTTTTCTGATGCCATCTCTCTTTGAACCCTGCGGACTGAACCAAATGTACAGCCAAACCTATGGCACTATCCCCATCGTATCTAGAGTCGGTGGTTTGAATGATACTGTATCAGAATCCTTGGACTTAAAGTTTAAAACTGGAATTGTCTTTGAGCCAGGTGACTCTGCATCCTTAGGCTACGCTCTCGAAAGAGCAAAGGATCTCTATTATGGAACCGAAAGAGAATTTGTTGTTCAAAATATTATGAGCCTGAACTGGAGCTGGAAATTTCGAAAAAAGGAATACGATGGAATCTACCAGAGGGCCATTGACGAAATTTTTTGATAATTTGCTAGGAAATGTACTAAACGTAACTAAACTTTGACAAAAGACAAAAGATAACCTGGTTTTCCCAGTGGAAATTCCTTGTTTTTACTTGTTTATCTAAATTAGAAAGATATTTCCTCAGGAATTTTAGCATGCAAAACAAAAAGTCTCTCAAGAGTACGCAGTCTTTTTTTATCTATTTACTTTTAATAATCAGTATATTCAACTTTAATTGTAAACTCAATTTAAATAATCCAGGTGACCCTTTCTCTAAGGCGTTTTTGGAAACGTTTTTGCTGCGAGCCTATCTTGATTCCCTTTGTGATCCGAATTTACGGGGGAGTGTTGCCCTAGGCTCGGGACTTTATTTTACCGTCGTAAATGATTTAAAAAAGTACGGTAATGATATCTATTTTACGGCGAGTGTAAAAGAACCAGTCGTTTGGAACAATCGTACAGATGGAGTTAATTTTCCTTTTTCTGGTTCTATTCCGACTACAAATGTGATTGTAGGAAAAATAAATGGTAAAACTTTTCAAATTGATTGGATTGATTATCTAGGAATAAGCAATGGAGATTTTTCAAACTCTGAATATGTTTCTCTATTTACTTTTTCGAATGGAGATATTGGTATTTCTACAATCGTAAGAAATACTCAACCAGGTTCTCTCACTTCAAAAATTGCGGACCCAACTCCAGCAGCTTATATTGTTCGATATGCACCGGATGGAAAGAGGATTTGGTCTCGATACCTAAATAAACCAACATCCGAGTTCAACGCAGGTGATGGGTTCGTCGCAGTCTCAGACAAACTAGATCGAATTCATATTTTCTATCGAACTTTAAATTCTGTCGGAGTTCCAGATAGTACTGGCTTTTCGGACATGCCACAACCTTTGAACCAAACTTCAGGTTTGAATACTAAATCTGAAATCGGTTGGGCAACGTTAAATGGTGATGGAACTGCCAATTCTCAACGATTTTTAACAGGGAACTCAGCAAATGTTTTTTCCATCTCGTTAGCTACAGCAGTTTCAAATGGAACGAATATTTTTTTAGGAGGGAAGTCAAATGATGAGATAGCAGGCTTTACTGGTCACCCAGCTGTTGGGAACTCAGGATCGAGTGTATTTGTAGCAACATTAAATCTTGATTTTAGCATCACAAGTATACGATATTATGGAGATTCAAGCGGTATCGGGGAGGCTAATTTATTGAAAATGGCGCTGAACGAAAACAATATATTTGCTTATGGCGCGAGCAATACTAGTTTTGGAAGTCCTGCACAACCATTCTTAAGTGGAACCAATGATAGTCTACTCTATATGAAATTTGATCTAACAAGTAACTTACTTTGGCATAGTTTTCTTGGATCTAACACTTCAGGTCTAATTAACGATCCTGCAATCGTATCTTTCGAAAATCGAAAGAATTCTTTTACATCAAAAGCTGTCGGTAGTTTCGATGGTTTACGGTTTACGGGATATGACACCGTAACATCAGGCATTTCCGTAAATCCATTTCCATCAGTTACCGCTAGATTAAATCCTGAAACGGGTAATTTCCAATCACTTTTCTACGAAACAAACTCGAACAGCCCTACAACCGCAAGTATAACAAGACTTAGAGCTGTAAAACATTATCAAGATGTTTGCTCTGGAAGGATGGTAACCGCAAAAAATGAATACTTAAATAATACGGGAAACATTGGTTATTTAGAAATCTCAACCCGTCCTGCAAACGAGGAGCCGTAGCGCTCCTCGTTAGAATTGTTGAATCTTATTTTTTATGAAGTATGGAGTAAAGATCTTACTCCCAACTCACATTTTTTCGCAAACCGCTTTGGCTAGCAACACCCGTACCCGTAATCGATCCTGCCAAGCCCAGACTGCCGAGAGTGAATGAGTTTCCACTCGTTGTAAAGGAACTTCCCGTCTCAGAATAAATTCCCATGGAGTGACCACCATAGCCAGAGGCGGAATTCCTTGCATTGCCACCTTGCCCTCCCGCACCCGATACAAATTCATTATTGGTCAGAGTTAAGGAACCTATCGTTTTTAGGTAGAGTGCAATCGATGAGCCACCACTCCCCGCACTCCCGTCTCCCCCATCTCCTCCTTTGCCCCCGGGAGCACCGTTCCCGCCACGACCAACTTCGCCTGTGCATGTAAACGCTCCAATGCCAATCAATCCACCATTTCCTCCAAGACCGCCATTACCGCCTAAACCTCCCATGCCTGCCGAATCTGAAATTAAGCGCGAGTTTGCTATCACTATAGTATCCGAGTTTAACAAAACGATTGCAAAGGAGCTTCCACCTCCTTTCGCAGCAGTTCCTTTGGTCCCTCTACTTCCAGCCGCTCCACCTCCTCCTCCGCCATTTCCTGCGCCGGAATCACAAAAAGTACAATTTTGGCCCCCACCGCCACCGCCACCGCTTCCTGGTACACCATGACTGCCATCTTCACCGTCATATCCATTCGATGATTGGTAAAACGGCGAGAACACACCGATTTGAGAATCGGATCTAGCACCTTGAACCCCGTTCGCTCCGTTTTCGACAGAACAGGTAGGCGCTAATCCAGTTAATCCAGGATTTCCCCACGCTCCACCCGTTCCCCCGCATGTTCCGAGTCCGACTAAACCATTTTCCGAGGCTTTTCCACCTCTTCCGCCCGCATATCCATTTAAGCTCGACAGAGTTGGGTGCAACCCACCGGCTCCGCCAGTCGCATTGAGAGTTTCATTATCGCAACTACCATTCGTCCCATTCACACCATTTCCACCAGCAACTCCGTTTTCCCCGTTGCCTCCATCTGAACCAGAGGCAGCCGTACCAGAACGGACTTCCGAGTTCTCAATGGTTAGCTTCGATAAGCTGGAAACTAAGATACCAATGCTAGATCCTGGTGCAGTTGATTTTTGTTCAGGAACGGAGCCCGCTCGAATTTTTACTCTTTTTAGTGTGAGTTTAGCCGTTCCGCTTGTAACAAGGATTCCATACGAACTTTCGTTTGGTAAGGAAGGATTCTTCGCTGTGATTTCAAAACCAGAAATCTCGGAATCTCCATTTAAGTTTGCATACATCAATCCAATGCGGTTTGTTTTCCATTTTGTTGAATTATTTGTTAGGTCACGAACCCATTCCGCAGAATACCCGCCGTAAATACTCACTCCCGACTTCACATTCAGAGTGGCTGTTTCTTCTTCGTACGAATTTCCTCCAGAACGTGTTGCAACACAAATTGCCTTACCAGCTTCAGCGAGTTCCATCGCTTTTTGGATGGTTTGAACCGGTGCTGTTTTCGTGCCGGCGTTCGAATTGGATCCCGAGTCCGCATTTACATAGAATGCATTGGTTCCCAAAACACAAACATCACTGCTTGGTGCGGGTGGCGTTGGGGTTGGATCAACCGCGGGAATCACTGGGTCAGTCGATGTAGTTGTTCCGCTTCCAGTTGCAGAGTCTCCGTTCCCACTGGCCCCTCCAAGAGCTAAAGCAAGGGCTGCTCCCAAAGAATCATCCGAGGATCCTGGATTTAAGAAGCACCCAAATGAGTTTACTGTGATAAAAAAGGCAATTACGCTAAGGTAGATTTTTTTCATATGTTTTTCAATTCTCTGTTTTTCTGAAATAATCTCTCATGGGATCTGATTGTCACCAACAAAGCGAGGGAGGGGATTTGCGACAGAACGTTCTGAACGTTTTTGGGCATGATTTTGAACGTTTTTAGCGTTATTTTGGAATTTTTTTTCCAAACTCGGTCACAATTCGCAAAAGCCGTTGTCCGAACTGAGTAAAGAATCTTTAGGAGGATTCAATGAAACTTATCTCTCTTATTCTAACTGGTTTTGTCGCTTTAGAGCATGTATTCATTTTAGTTTTGGAAATGTTTTTATGGCAGACGGAATATGGAATGAAAGCCTTCCAACTTACCCCAGAAACCGCAAGTATCACAGCTACTCTTGCAAAAAATCAAGGATTGTACAATGGATTTTTGGCGGCAGGACTCTTTTGGGCTTTGTTGTTTATTAGAGACAATAGGCAAAAATACCAAACAATTATCTTCTTTTTGGTTTGTATCATTGTGGCGGGAATTTATGGTTCGATCACAGCCAAGTTTTCGATTTTGTTTACCCAAGGTTTGCCTGCGGGCCTCGCTTTGCTAATGCATTTAGTATCCAATAAGGAAAAATGATTACTGATCCACACAAACAACTGCTAGATGACTGTTTGAGTGGACATTCAACAGCATTGGAAGATTTAATCAAAATCTTCCAACCAAAAATATTTTCTCTAGCACTTAAGTTCCTTTGGGAACCTGATGATGCCAGTGACGCAACTCAAGAAATTCTAATTAAAGTCATAACTCATTTGGGAAGTTTTCGAAAAGAAGCAAAACTTTCCACTTGGATATATAGGATTGCTACAAACCATCTCATAAATGCGAAAAAAAAGATAAACAATCTCAAACAACTTCGTTTTCGACAGGTAGAAAAACAACTCTCCCTACACAATCAGAATCAGGACCAAAATTCAAATAGCTCCAATCTACCGTTTCTGATCTATAATATTCAGATGGCTTGCACCAATGCTATGTTATTGTGTTTATCAAAAAACTATAGAATAGCCTACATACTGGGAGAGGTATTTAGAGTATCGAGTGATGAAGGTGCTTGGATTTTAAATATTGAGAATGATTTGTACAGAAAGCGTCTATCACGCGCTAGATTCCAAATGGAAGAATTCTTGGGAAAACAATGCAGTCTTGCAAGTTCAAACAATCCCTGCAAATGTAATAACCGAATTCGATATATGGAAAAAAAGGGGAAGATCCAGTCTTATCTTGAGTATTCAAAAATATTGGAATCGTCTGGAAAATGGACAGTAACCTCTGTTCTATATCCAGAAATTAAAAAGATTCGCAAAGTTGCAGAAATTTATAAGAACATTCCAAACTTAGAACCAAAGAATGAAACATTAATTAAAATTCAAAATCTACTTACAAACAATTCTCTGCAAATTTTAATCGATTGAAAAACATCATTGTAATAACAAGTCTTTAATCTGTTCTTGCATTTGGTCAATATACGATTCGTCTAAGCTCATTCGCCAATTGATCAATGCGCCTTCATAGATGTTGATCACTCTTTTTGCAGTCAAGTTAGGATGTACCGTTTTTGTTATAAGTTTTTCTTCCTTCCACTGAACTAACTTCCTTTCGATAATAATCTCCCAGTTTTTTGCAATCATTTGAAATTCACCAGAAAACGGTTGTTTACCGATCGGAAATTGGCAAGAAAAAACGGCAACAGGACAACCTTGGTAGTAAGAGATATTTGAATGTATCTGGGCACGTACTGCTAACGTAAAAATTTTTACAAACTGTTTTGGCGATTTGGACTTACGCAAAATTTGCCGAAACCAAATTAAAATATCACGACCATAGGATCGAATGACCTGGATTCCTAGATCATCCTTGGACGGAAAATGATCATAGAAAGAGGCTTTTGCAGTATCAGCCTCTTTTATGATTTGGTTGATTCCCGTATGATAAAAGCCATTCTCAAAAAAGAGTTGTTTGGATACCTTTAGAATCCGGAGTTTTGGAGAAGTTTTAATCATAGTCAGATATGATTAAAACCAGGCAGATTTGATTTGTCAATTGCTATATAAATACAGAACTTTCTGTCTGTTTATTCTTAAAACATTTTGATCCAAAGGAACACTCGGAATTCTATTTTTTTTAAAGATTTCTAAACAGAACGGTCTGTCTGTCTTAAAATATCTTGCAAATTAATTTCAAAGAAGAAATATGGGATAAGATTACAAACTGGAGGTCAACCTATGAATCAGAACAAACCATCCCACACCACGACTTTACCAATTTTATGGAGTCAAATGGACGCAAACGGGCATGTAAACAATGGCACCTATCAATATCTATTCGATGAGGCGCGTATGCAGGCATTGGATCATGTAGGTTTTTCTGTTGCTAAATTGCGGAGTGAAAGTATCGGTCCAGTTGTTTTAAAGGCCGAACTAACCTATCATAAACCTGTATCCCACCCCGATTCAGTTCGAATCGAAACAGGATTTGGTGATGGAAACAAAATCAAAGGAAAAGTTCTGCAAAATATGTATCGGGTTTCTGATGGGGCTTTGGTTTGTGAAGCCGTATTTTTAGCTTTGTTTTTTGATTTCAAAAAAGGAAGACCAATGAAACTGCCCGATTTTTTTCTAAATCAAGTTTTAACGAATGTATAAATGATAGTAGGTCGTTTTTTCGCTATATAACCTTTTTCCATTCTTTCAAAGGTGAACTCCCATAGATTCGTTTGTAAGCCTTTGAAAAGGAAAAAGCAGAAGAATAACCTACATTTTGTGCAATCTCTTCCAATCGTAGATTATCCTTTTGAAACATCTGTTTTGCCTTTTCCATTCGTAATTTCGACAAATATTCGATCGGCGGAATACCCAACACTTCTCTAAATCGGTTTGCCAAGGTAGCACGAGAAACTCCAATGGATTTAGAAAGATTATCTAAATTCCAATCAAAGTTAATTTTTTTGTGCATAACTTCGAGTGCAGTCAAAACGATTTTATCGTGAAAGGCACTCACCCATCCAGGATTTTGTATGGGATTTTCTAACAGCCAAATTCGAATCAAATAATACAACATAATATCCGTTAATCTCTGAATAATCAAATCTCCTCCAAGTTTGAGTTCTAATTCTTTTGAGAGAATTTGGATTACGTTTGTTAAGGCATGATGGCTCTCCAGTTGTTCACTTGGCAAATAAATATATTCGGGCAATTCATGAAACAAGGGATGCATGGGTCCTGACGGAATTTCATAGCGCACCGAAACAAAGCTAGTCACGGGACTTTGTATGCTAATCGCATTCTTTGGTTTGTGAAGTTCCGTCTTCATTCGATCAATTGTTACCACCTTAGCTTTTGGATCGGATAGTAACTCATGATGGATCCCCCTTGTTATAAACAACAGATCTCCTTTTTTGAGATGGATTTCCTTTTTTAAAAATCTCGCATAACAGGAGCCTTGCGTAATGATATGAAAGCCTCCACTTTTTTCACAAGGGAAAAAATAGCCGAATGATTTGAATATCTGGTCTTTGACGAGAAGATCGTTTTTCCAATTGGCACTCGAAATGATTTCAGAAAGTAAGTCCATTAAATTAAAATGGACTAAAATTGATTTTTTGTCTACATTTTTATACGATTAGATATAAAAAATAGTAATTTGGGTATGGACAGTATAATCAAATAGATGATAGGATAAAGGCAATCGGCAAAGAACTTACGAGTGTGATTTGCCATTCCCAGTATGGGAAAAAGGAGAATAGAATGAAAGTATTTGTATATGGTGCGACGGGCACAGTTGGCCAAAACTTAGTAAATGAACTCTTGGAGTCTGGTCACGAAGTGTTTGCTGGAACAAGAGATCCAAGCAAACAACAAAAGCGAGCGCATTTGACCTGGATCGAGGCGGATCCTCTTCGGCCAACGTTC
This sequence comes from Leptospira sp., assembly GCA_027533185.1. Lineage (GTDB taxonomy): Bacteria > Spirochaetota > Leptospiria > Leptospirales > Leptospiraceae > Leptospira_A. The sequence continues at coordinate 15,144 of JAPZTS010000008.1, forward strand.
GGACTAGAAGTAGTGGAAAAAGTTGAATCGATTTTTTTACTAAGTCCTCCCGGATTAACGAATCAATTTGAAATCCTTTCACCTTGGATCGAAAAGGCAAAGGTGAGTAGGATTCAGAAAGTTGTTTTAATGACTGCAATGGGAGTTGAATTTGCACCCGAGGAAGCACCACTTCGCAAAACAGAAATTTTGTTAGAAAAATCTGGCCTCGATTGGAACATCATTCGACCAAACTGGTTTAATCAAAATTTTAATACCTTCTGGATATCAGGTATACTGAACGATCAAAAAATTTATTTTCCTGGTGGTAAAGCCAAAGCAAGTTTCATTGATGCAAGGGACATTTCTTCTGTAGCTAAGGTGTTACTCACTACAAAAGATAAATCCAATCAGGCCTTTAATCTTACTGGCAAGGAAGCCATTGATCATGATGAAGTCGCAAAGTATATCAGCAGTGCAACGGGAAAGAAGATTGAATATGTAGATATTTCGCCCGAAGATTTTTATAAGGCACTCGTTGGAGTTGGGTTGCCTGAAGACTATTCCAAATTTTTAGTAATGATCGCAGGTGCTCTTAAAGAAGGTTTCGCTTCACCTGTTCTTGATTCCGTAAAATCAATTACAGGAAAGGATCCCATTTTATTTAAAACATATGCAGAAGATTACAAAAAATACTGGCTATGAAGCCAATGTTTAAATCTTGAAATAAGATAAAATAATCAATCGGCGGTCAGGATTTTCACGACCGCCCCGCCTTTTACCTCCTCAAGTATATTTCGTAAAAGTAAGGTCTGAATTCCTAACCCATACAAGCTCACTGTCTTTCCAAAATCCCAAACGATGCCCGTGCGTTCCCCACTTAGCTTTCGTAACTTGATTTAGATTCGAGACATTGTATCGTCTCATTTCTCCTGTATCTGCAGAAGCTAAATACAAAAATCCACCGTCTTTGGAGAAACAAATTCCGTACGGTACAGATGGTATAGAGAAGGATTCGATGTTTTGAGTATCTAATTTATACAAAAAACCTTTTGGATTTAGGTTTTGGTAATTTTCTGTATAAGCTACAATTGCTAACGCTTTTGATTCTGGATGTAAGGTAGGATTGTACGGTAAATAAATGGAATTGTACTCAAATTCTTTTGTAACGCTAAGACCCGATACTTTAAAAATTAAGTTTTTTACATCCTCTGATACCTTGTCTTTTAAATCTCCATCAATTGAAAAAAGGAAGAAGTATGCGTCGGAAGAACTTCCAATTTGAAAACTTTGAGCATATGCATTCGTACTTTCTGGTGGAATTTCTGCAATAAATTGAATCGTTTCTATTTCGTTGTTTTCCAAATTCCAACCGAAATAAAAGTACTTTTTGTACTTTTGATCTTTATCTTCGTTTTCAACTACAAAACCTGCTTTTCCTTAAAAGTTGGTCTTTGATCGAAGTTCGTTGCGAATGAAAATCCATCGATAAGCTTTTGGGAAAAAATGGGAAAAGTTTGAGAGAATAAAATGGCAAATAGGATCAAATATTTCATACGGCTTCGCTTACTTCCTGGATTTGAATTGAAATGATTATTCACAAGATTCAATTTTTTTCAATTCAAGTTTTAGCCATTCTGATGCGTTTATCTCAAATCTATTTGGAAAAATAATTTTATAAGGTGTACCAGTAAGAAAGGATTTGGAGCCAATTTTCTCGATAAACAAAATTGCTGTCCATTCCTTAGGATCTGGTGCGAAAAAAGATTTTTTAGCTTCCTCAAGTTTAAATCTTAAATGTTTCTCAGCTTCCTTTGCTGAATACATGGACCCATTCCTTTGGAATTTGGCATCTAGGTTACCAATTTTTTCCAAAAGGATTTCAATTTTTTTTGTTTCTGATTTCGGTTCACAGATGGTTCCTTTTGAAAAGAGCAAATTGTGAGAAATCAAAAACAGAAAAAGAGTCGGATAAACGATTTGCTTTATCATAGAATCATCTTTACACTTTTGGATTTATTGAAAATCTTCTTTCATAAACTATTTTAAAATAACATCGGTTCACTGTTTTCTGGCTCTGCTGTCAGAAATTCACTATTATACTGTAGTATCATTGTCTGAATGATACTTTCTTGTTGAATTGTTGTATCAAGCCATGAACTCCATATATTTTCCGTTAGATGAACCGGCTGTCGACCTCGGTTCCCGCCGGAATTGTGTATGGATTTCATAAGGGAGTTTCCCTCTTGTGTAAGTATGCTAAACCAAGGAAGGGAATCTTTCGTATCTTCATTTATACCCCAAATTCCAGCAAAACAAAACCATTCACCTGATTTTGGTGAAATTTTATATTTTACCTTGGTACCATTTTCAGATTTCCACTCATAGAAATGAGAACATGGAACAATGCATCTATGAAATTTAGCAGATTTTTCCCAAACATTTGATGAAAATAATTTCTCAGATCGGGTATTAAATATCAGCTTGGGTGACCAATCTGGGTGAACTCCCCACCTAGCAAATGAAAGCTGCCTTTTATTCTTCTGATACAAAAGAATAGGTGCTACTGCTCCAGGATGAATTTCTGTTAACGAATGATCTGAAAAAGATTTTTCCAATTCGGCAAAATTGAAATTTTCCCATTCCTGAACCATTCTTACCCATTTCTGAGTTCCATCTTTCAAATGAACCAAGGTATAACCGAATCTTCCACACATTTATCGAAATATTGCAAATCGAATCAATCCTGCATACCAAGAATCTGGTAAAAAATTTCTTAAAAATAACAATGCCTTTGCATCAGGACCAACAGCATAACGGAGTTTTTTATTTTTCTGTGTTGCTGCCTTAAAAACTACTTTTGCAACTTTAATAGCTGGGATTGCTGATTTTTCAGCTTTTGCTATATTGACCTCGGCCTTCCGATACAAGGATTGGTATTCTTCTGGCGAAGAACGAATAGTACTATCGTTTGATCTATCATAAAAGTCAGTCTTTATGGCTCCTGGTTCAATAATTTTAACACGAATTCCCAGAGGCTCTAACTCAAAACGAAGTGATTCGCTAAAACCTTCGACCGCCCATTTTGTTCCGTGATAAAGACTGTAATATGGAAAAACAATTCGCCCCCCCATAGACGCAATGTTGATAATTGTGCCAAAATTTTGTTTACGAAAGTAAGGTAATATAGCACGCGTTACGTTCATTAATCCAAAGACATTGGTATCAAATTGCTTTTGAATCTGTTCGGCACTTGCCCCTTCAAAAGGACCAGTCAACCCATATCCTGCATTATTTACAATTGTGTCAATGGTGCCAAAATCTTTAAGTATGGAACTTACTGCATTTTCAATGGAGGTTCTGTTTGTTACATCCAGAGCATAGGTTTTGAGATTTGGCAGTCCTTTGAGGTCCGTGTTTTTTTCTGGAGTCCGCATCGTTGCAGCTACATTCCAGCCCTTTTCCTGAAAATACAAAGCTGTTGCTTTTCCGATTCCTGTACTTGCACCCGTTATTAAAACTGTTCGATTCTTTTTACTTTCCATGTAAACCTTCTTTCTAAATGACTAGCAGTCAATTTAAATGACCTTGAGTCATTTATGGATGACCACTAGTCAGGTGCAAGTTTTTTTATAGTAAAATTTTAAAATCCAGAAACATTGGAATCATGAGTCGCCAAGCAACACTGGAAAAACACCCAAAAAAGAGAGCCGTTCTAGAAAAAGACAAACTTTCCAAAAGAGATTCGATAATCCAAGCTGCGGCATTTTTACTTCAAAAGAAAGAATGGGCGGAACTCTCAATGGATGAGGTTGCAAGAAGGTCCAAAATAGCGAAGGGAACATTGTACCTTTACTTTCCTACAAAAGAAGATCTTTGCCTCAGGGTTCATAATGAAGACTATGGAGCATGGTTTAAAGATCTAGAGGATTTTTTAAAATCAAATGAAGCAATCGAGTTAAGTGCCTTCTCGCAATGGTTTGTTGATTCGATTGAGAAACATTCTAGATTTATCAAACTTCTACCGATTGTCCCAACAATTTTGGAAAAAAATTCGAGTATAGAAACAATTAGAGATTTTAAATCGAACTTAAAAACACAAATAGAAAAGATTATACCTATCTTAAACGACAGATTGCATTTTAATAGTTTTGATCGAACTTTTCTATTTTTAATGCAGTGTCATGCAATTGCTGTTGGTTCTTGGTCGCATGGTTTTCCTTCAGCAAATGTGAGAAAAGCCTTTGAAGAAAATGGATTGAGTCTATTTTTAATTGATTATAAAATATTCGTTCGCTCATCAATTGAGGCTTTAGTGATCGGAAATCTAGAAAGGCCAAAAATCTAAAAGTAAAATCTTGTGATCAATTTTTAAACATTCTTTCGATGGATTTCTTCTTCAGTTTCTGATCTTTAACTTCCTTTCTATTTTCATCATTTAAATCCATTAACAACAGCAAATCTCTATCTGCAAAATAAATATACTTTTCTTTTCCATCTATTAATAACCTTTGTGCATTAGAATTCCATGTTTTACCAATTAAATTCAGTTTATAATCTGCTTGGAAGAAATTCGAATTCGCAACGAACTCGGTTTCCAAATTTGTTGTTGAATTTGACCTAACTGACATTGGATCTATTTTTTTGTTTGTCACCATCCAAAGTATACTTTCGCCAAAATCCTTGGAGGAACCTAAAGGTGGTGAATAACGTTTATTCTCTGGATGAATGTAGATATGGAAAGGAACATCAATCTCTTGGTTGAATAGAGAATAGTTATGATTTTTCGCACCTTCTTCCCCAAAGGATTCACCATGATCTGACGTAAGAATAAAAAAAGTTGGTTTTTGGTTTGGTGGATTCCAGCTTTCAATGATCCGATCTATCGTATCCAGATTTTCCTGTATTGCTAAATTGTAATTCTGTATTGACGATTCATCTCGTTTAGACTTAGGAAAATAAGGACTGTGTGTTTGAGAAAAACCGATCCATAAAAACATCGGATTAGATTTAGGTAGGTTCACTTTCGTAAATATTTTTCGTAAAGAGTCATCATCCAACCCCCAACTGAATCCTGGAATTTCTTCAGCACCTAATTTTTTCAAATCTTCCTTACCATAAACAAAATCAAAAAAGTTAGGAACGAAGAGAAAAAGATCTTCAAAATAAAGTGACTGCGTATAGATAAAATAAGTTTGGTATCCAATTTGTTTTAAATCGAAGAGAAAAGATGATTCAATTTTTTTTGTTATATCAGGACGAGTAGTTTCAAGATTGGTTTTACCTACAAAAAACGATTCTAAACTCTTTGAACTATGTGGCATTGGGATAAAAAAATGATGACCAGAAACAGGAGATTCCGAAAAGAACTTAGAGTTTTTATTCTGAAGTGAAATGCGACTCACGCCTTCCAAACAAAATATGACTATATTTGCTTCAGGAATAGGATAAATTTGTTTATCGGAAGTTGATGTGTCGATATTCTTAGTTCCCTTGAATGAAGGAGAATTTATTCTAACATCTGAAATTGAAAAACCAATCTGAAAAACGATAAGAGTAAAAATTGATAAAATTAAACGTATTTTTTTCGATCCAATCATACCTTCAAATTTTGATATGACCAATACAAATGCGATATATATGTAAAATCCTATATTCAAACCTTTTATAAATACTATACTATCATCTATTAGATAGCTAAACTCCGTAAAATAATAGATTATTATTTTAAAATTAAATTCTGTTTGAAAGGTCTTTTGGAAAAATAAACTTAACGTAAAAATTAAAAACGTTAGATAGGAAAAAAAGTGCAAAGTCTTTGTAGAGAAGTAATAAGAAATAAAAAACATAAATAGGAAAAATATAGCAAAGGAAATGTTTCGAAAGTGAAAATAATTTGGGATTGAAAATTCAGCATTTGATATTGGAAATAAAAAGAAACTAAAAATAATAGCAAGCGTTATAAATGGAATTCTTTTCATTGCACTTCAAAATTTACTGTAGACTCGATTTTACCATCTTTTATAAGCTCTAATCTATGCTTTCCTCTAACAATTGGAAGGCGAATCTCACCCGAGTTAGGTATAACTAATTTTTTTTTCTCGTTCCAAACAACTTTGGTATTAGATAAGTTACCTTGAATACGTATCGGAATCTCTTGTTTTGATAATTCAATTCCTGGATGGAGTAAAAAAATCTGTCCTTGCGAGGGAGATAGAAACCGACTCTGCAAATTTCCATGACCATCGCAGGGAAGAATCTTTCGATTTGAACCGATTCTTAGAGATATAGAATTACAATTTACGTTAGATTCCTTCCCTGAAATTTTACAAATTGAGCGTAAAGTTGTTAGTTTATATTCTAATGTAGGTTTTCTGTCTTTTCCAACCAAAAATCTAAACGTATTCTGAACAATTCTACCTGCTCCAAAAGAACCAGATACATCCATTGTTTTTTCGCCAGAAAAATTTCCAACCCAAGCTCCCACTATGTATTCCTCATTAAATCCGATTGCCCAAGAGTTCCTATAATCTTTGGATGTACCGGTTTTAATCGCAATCGAATAGGGAAAATCAAGATAACTCCTTTTTCCGAAGGCTTTAGATCTTAAATTTCGATCACTTAAAATATACTTTATCTCTTCTGCTACCTGCGAAGAAAATAACTTTTGCTTGGTGCCATAAGTTATACTTTTATTTAGATTTTTCCCTAATTCTACTATTGGAAGAACACCTCCAGAAATAAAACTAGCATATGCTCTAGTTAGTTGAAATAAGCTAGCCCCACCAGATCCTAATGATAGACCAGGCCCGTAAAACTTTGGTGTAGACTTCAGATGTTCGAAACCTGCTAAGTGTAGGAATTGCAAAAATTCACCAACGGAAATTTTTGATACTGCAGTTACGGCAGGTATGTTTCTAGAGTTGGCCAATGCTTCCGCCAACGTCATTTTTCCCCAAAATCCTAAATCCGCATTTCTAGGAAGATAACTGTTTCCATCAGAATCAGTGTATATTTTTCTTTCATCTTCTAAGATTGTATTTGCTTGGAATAAATTTTTCTCTATACCAAGTGCATATAACAATGGTTTTAATGTACTGCCTGCATCTCGATATGCCAATGTACCATTGACCTGACCATCACCATCTTCGTAAAAATTTTTGGAGCCAATCATTCCTACAAGATGTATTACTTCCTTATCTTTCCGATCTCTTTGAAAAACTAGCAAACTGGCATTTCCAACATTCCATTTCCTAAGTCCAATTAGTTCTGAATTGACAATCGAATGCAAATGGAAGTTAAATTCTGAGGATAATTCCGATGTGAACTCATCCAATTGGCCTGGTAAAATGGAACGAATCCAAGTCAAAAAATGTTTCGTTTCAATGGACTGACTTTGGCGACTAACCTCCTCCTCATTCGTTTGAAAACCTAGTGCAATTAAAATTAAATTTAGTTTTTTATCTTCAGATTTATATAACTCAATAGATTCATATCCTGTATCAGAATCTAATACACCTGACGTTTGCATTTTTTTCTTTAAGCTATTATAACGAGATACAAATTTTTCCTGTGTAGGGTGATTTTCTCGCAAAAGAACAGTTAAAGCTATTCCCTCTTCCTTGGAAAGGAAGCGAATATTTTTTTGAAAGTAGAATTTCCCTGCTGAAGGGAATCCGACGATATTCGAACGAATAGAAACAGAATTCAGGTATGCCTCTAAAATTTCCTCTTTGGATAGCCAGAATTCAATTCGAAGAGCAATGATACATTCTAAAATTTTTCTAACCAAATTGGATTGATTTTTCAGATATGGAAAATGAATTCGTGCAAGTTGCATCGTAATAGTCGATGCACCTCGCATAGACCCTTCGCGAAAAACCAACGATTTGATCACAGAAAAGAATGCAAAAAGATCCATTCCTTTATGCTCAAAGAATCTTTTATCTTCAGCTGCTATGACTGTCTCAGTTAGATACTTTGGAAATTCTTTTAAAGATTTCCATTCATTGCGAGTCGAATTCTGATTTGCTGTTTGTCCTAAAAAAAATCCTTCATTGGAATAAATTGGCGTAGAAATATTTAGCTTGAAATCTTGAAATTTTACTGGATGAAAAATCCAAAATACGCTTGTTAATGCAAATAATCCACTAACAAACGTATATAACTTAAATACATACAATTCTTTACTCGACTTTCATAGTTTTTGAACTTGTATTTGCATTAACATTTGGATGATACATCAAAAAGGTTTTTGCCGCAGGGCTAGCAACCACACCTTTTGCAACTGGTCTAAGCAAATAAGTAAATTCAGTTTTTCCTTTGCCAATATAATCACGTGAAAATAAAACACGATCATCACGGTATTCAACCATACTTCCGTAGTATCCAGAATCTGAATCCGTTGCTTCTGCTTCTGAACTCTTCTCAGTTAAGAAAGAAGAATTAATAACTTCAGTATTGCTCGGTATTGGATCTTCAATCATTAGAAATGGTCTTGGTCTATCGACTAATACACTCAATTTAACCAAATAGGAAGAACCTCTTGTCAAATTGGTAACTTCTTTTAACGATAGGCTTCCATCTGAATTTCGTCCATCCAATCTATAGATCGTTTTTGAAATTTCTATGTCATTAGATTTTTCTTTTACTTCATCCTTTACTGGTATGTATAAAACCCTTGATTGATAATAAACTCTACCAGTTTCACTAGTTCTTTTTATTGTTAATTGTTTTGATGATGGATCACTGCTTGAAAATAAAGTCTCAAATGAGAATTCTTTTTTTAAGATAGAGTCACTATTAGAAGATAAATTCTCTCGCAAAATCGAATCGCCACCAAACAACATCTCAATATCAGTTGATGAATCTGTAGCTTCAAATCGATTTCTATATTCTGAAAGTGCAAAAGCCAAATTGCCAACACCTTGACTATCTCCCCAATATTGCAGCGACTTTTCTACTAAGAGCAGGTTTACAAGATCAGGAATTTTAGGATTATTCGGTTCTAATTTCACCAAAAGTCTTAAGTAATAAGAAACCACAGAGGCTACGTTATAGTACGAGTAATAATGTTCTTCCGTTTCCTTCCATTTAACTGCGATAGAGTCTTTTTCCCAAAGGATTTGATCTTGGTATTGGTTGAAAAGTTTTTGAAATGTGGAGTTTGACTCTTTTGAGTCTAAAAGATTCTGCTCCGCAAATGCGAGTAAAAATACCCCCTGAGATTTTGGATTTAATTCTTTAAAATTATCTACCAAAGATTTTTCCAAAAGGGAAACGTTCTTCTTTTCCTTTGATAATACTGCATAGATAAGGCTTAATGTCTGCCAAGAGGCAGTTTTTGGTTCATTGGGGTTTTTAACATAACTTTCCAGAAACGAAATAGCCTTATTCAAGGCTCGAACATTTACTCGCTTCCCTTTTTCCTTTCCTAATATCATCACATAACTTACATAAGCTGTCAAATATGCATAACCCGATCTTCCGTATTTTGATTTCCAAGTATAAAAACTTCCATCACTTCCCTGGAAGTCATCCATTTCATCCAGAAATAACTTTTCAATTTGAGTAAAGTCATAAGAGTCTTTCTTAGGTTCTTTGTATAGAAATTCTTTTAGAAGAGACCCTGCACTGATCGATAAAAGATACGCCGAAGTTCTTTGTTCCATACAAAAATAAGGATTGGACTCATAAAAATCGAAGGCATTCTTTAATCCCGTTAAGGCAGTCCCTGCCAACCTTACATCCAGTGAGCCTTTATTCAAAAGGACAGAATCTTTTTTGGGAAATTTTAATGAGGATTTAAATTCAGAATCGGTATAACCTGAAATTCTAACAGCAGTAATCGGATCAAATTCTCTAATTGGGAAACTTACTTGTAAAGCATCAGACAAATCCGCTTTCTTTTGTCCCGGGAAACTATCCATAGATTCAGGTTCTACGGACAATTTGTACGATAGAATGAGATCGCCTTTCGGACTTTCTTTCTTCAATCTATAGTATTCTTTCTCACTCAAAGTAAAATTGGTAAGCACTTCTTTCGTTTGACCAGCGTTCAATTCCAAAATGCCTGTTTCGTCTTTTTTGGATAAGGATTTGGATTCGATTTTATACTTAAATTTTCCTTTTTTTGAGGTGTTATTTGTGATACTCCCGCCCAAATCAAGACTATCGCCAATTCTCATAAACCTAACAACTGTCTTCTGGAGAACCAAACTCTTCTTGACTAAAAACTCGGAATTGTTTGTTCCATATCTTCCATTATTTGAGATAGCAACCATGGTTCGAAATGTAGTAAGGTTATCGGGTAAAACAAAACTTACATTCACTTCGCCATTTGAATCCGCAATGAGAGTTGGATTCCAGAATGCAGTGAATTTAAAATCTTTTCTGGTTCCAGACTCAGAATCCATTCCAAATCCACCACCTGATTCTTCACCGTAGTCGCCTCCGGGACTATCTCCTTTATTTTCGTATGCGTAGTGTTTAATGATCATACTCCGCAACTCAAAGGTTTTTACTATATTATTCCAATAATTGTAAAAAACAGAAACCGGACTCACAAAACTATAACCAACCAAATCGAGTACTCCTCTATCCGCTACGGATACAGTTACCTCAGACCCAGGTAGGGTTTTGATCTTTAATTGGACAGTCTCTCTGGGTTGGTATTCAGTTTTGTCCGTTGACACTAAAACTTCTGCAGATTTTGATTTTAAATTTACTTTGAGTTGAACAGAGCCAGTTTTTGCTTTTGGAGCACCTAAGTCTTGTTCGTTGAATTCTTTAATATCTTCAGAAGAAGCTCCTGAAGGTAAACTTTGGCGTCCAGAAAGCAGAACCACATTTACATCTACATTTGGTAAATATCTATCTTCAATTGGAATTTCAATCGGAGCACTATTTCCTTTCATCACGAAAGATTTTTTAAAATAAACACCATCTCTTTCAACAGTAACAATTGCTCTTGCATTTTGAAACGGTGATTTGATCAGAACTTTTGCTTTATCCCCTATATTATATTCGGTTTTATCGGATCGAAGTTCGATGGAATCATCACCGCGAAAATCCCAAGTATAATATGATTCTTTTTCATATGCGTAAAAATCAAGCTTAGAGTATACTTGATCTTTATTCATCACTAATATGGAATAGCTACCGGGATCCGATGCCTTATAATTGAATTTGACTGCGGAGTTAGTTGTTGTTAGTTTTTTAGTTTCAACTATTTTCTTCTTTACTTGGTTTTCACGAAAGAAAAACTTTCCAATTCCCTTTGATAACACCGACACCCAATCATTATAAATTACATATACTTTTACATCCTTTCCTGGCTCCAACTTACCATTTTTATTTACTGTAAGAATTTCGAATTCAAATGGTCTATCTAATGATTTATAACGATCATCACACTTAACACCAACCAAATGATTACTTGGAAAATAAGGAATAGACTGAGTCTTGGTTACTGATTTTCCATCTACATCATACACGGATGCTTCTACCGAGAGATTGTATAATTTCTGAGTTTCAATATCCTCTCCATCAGTAACATATTTTGTTTTTAATGCCTTGAGGGGAATATCAAGTGTGAATTGTCCTTTTGAGTCTAATGTCGCCTCATTACCTGTAACATAATCAGAGCTATTTGAACTGTATTCATCAGAATAATCACTATATCCCTCAGAAAAATTAAAATCAGGAAAGGAATCAAAATAGATTGATCTGTTTCTTTTCAAAACCGAATAACTTAACTTTGAACCACCCATGGGAGCCCCAAAGAGATATTTTCCTTCAACATTTCCTTTGATATTTTCATCTTTACTCACTGAATCAGCTAACTTTAAATTAACGAGAAAGTTTACAGGACGAAATTCTTCAACTTGGAATGTATCATATGAACTCGAATATGTTTGACCTGGAGTATAAATGGAAACAGAATAATGACCTAAAGGCGCATCATTCGGTATGGAAAAGGAAGTTGAAAGTCCACCCTGGGATGTTGTAGATGAACTAGAATTGAACAATTCTTTTCCTGTGGAATCCATGATTTTCACCGAGACTGATTTACCAGAGTACGGGTAAAAACTTCCATTCCGACGTTCTCCCAAAAAGGTTTTTATCTCTACGCGATCACCAGGACGATATAATTTTCTATCAAAATAAATTTTACCTTGGACATTAGAGTTTTGGTAATAATCGCTATAGCCTTCAATATGAGTTTCATTAAAATGTAAAAAAGATTTATCGCCCGAATCTTCTTCTGCTACTAACAAAGACTTTTCAAATGAGTTTTTATCTGATATAGCGGGAAGCTGACAAAATCCATCTTTATCCGTACGACAGTTCCCTCGATTGACTCCTCTTTCATATAGAGTTACAGAAACATTTTGTTTCGGCTCGGCTTTTGATAAAGAATTGATCCAAACATAAAGGAATTCATTATCTGATTTGGTTGTGATACCAAGATCAGTCGATTGTAAAAATAAGGATTCTTGTTTATAAATTTCTTTATTCTCGTCTCCGATTACATTTGCACCTAGTTCAAAAGCGATCCATGACTTTGTATTTGGTTTGGAACCAAAATAAGAATCTAAGTCAATGCCTTGGCTATTCAAACTATTTACTTTCTGACCTGCTTTCCAAGTAGTTGATTTCCAATTGAGGTAATTTTTCAATTCGTAATAACGATTGCCCAAAGATGCAACAGCAGAAACAACTTGACTTACCGATAACTCCGCATATCTAATGTTAAATTCTTTAATATTAGATATGCCAACTGGTAGTACTTTGTTTAAATTGGATTCAAAAACATTCTCTCTGTAAACATAAAATGAGGGCTTTCTCTTGAGTTTAGGAATCTTAAAACTAACGGGTTCCTTCAAAAAACAATCGTTATTACTATAAAATTTTGAAACTTGAATTTCATACTCGGTATCGGGTAAAATGTTCCAAAGGTCTAAAGAGAATTGTTCACTTGTCCAACTCCCATATCCTTCCTTGCCAAATTCCACCTTGGGTGAAAATTTCACTGCATCGGCAAATTCAAAAAGATCTGTTTGTTCAGAAATAAAGAAGCGATAGTCCCAAAGGTCATCGACATACATCAAATTTGTTGTATCTAGTTTTACTTCAATTCGGCAATCACTCGGGAATAACGTGCGTTTAATGGAACGTAACAAACTTTGCCCGTAAGGTAAAAGGGCACAAGAATTTACAAAAAATAAAATGAGTACCGACGTTAGTATTTTTTTCACAGAAGATCTCCAATCCAACACGGAAAGTAAATAATAGAACGCTTCCTTCTGCGATTCTTTTCTTTCCAAATCCTTCAAAATTTTAAGGATTTTTGAGATTTTTTTAAGTTTAAAGATAGGAACTTGGATTTTTTTACAAACATTCTATTTCTGTCCTGCTAAAAACGAGGACTACTTTTTCAGTTTGAATCGTTTCCACACAAGTTGGCAGGAAGCCCAAAATTTCATTCTGTTCTTCCTGCCTAACAGACCGGCAGTAGTTTTTAAGCGGCGTGGAGCAAATATTCAAAGGCGCTGATTGCTGCCTTTGCTCCCTCCCCCATAGCGATGATAATTTGTTTGTACGGCGTGTTGGTAACGTCCCCGCAGGCAAAAATTCCTTCCACATTGGTTCTACATTTTTCGTCGATTAGGATCTCACCGAATTTATTGGTCTGAACAATCTCCTTCACAAAACTACTGTTTGGCACTAATCCTATTTGAACAAAAACTCCATCTAAGGCTATGGTTTCGTTTTGATTGGATTCCCTATTTTTGTATGTAATCCCGGTGACCTTTTCAGAGTTGGTATTGATCTCTGTTGTCTGTGCTTTGGTGATCGTTTGGATATTTGGAGAAGATTTAATCTTGTCCAGAAGAACTTGGTCGGCGTTTAATTTTTCTCCAAACTCAAGGATGGTCACGGATTTTACGATTCCGCTCAAATCCAGTGCAGCCTCGACACCTGAGTTACCGCCACCAACGACCGCTATGTCTTTGTCTTTAAAGAACGGACCATCGCAATGCGGACAATATGCAACACCTTTCCCGATAAAATCTTTTTCACCTGGAACATTCAATTCCCGCCATTTTGCACCAGTTGAGATGATGATTGTTTTCGTCTCGATGACTTCTCCCGTATTTAATAGAATCCTTTTGACTTTGTCGTTCTGGATTTTTGCAACACGTACATTTTCCCTTTTTGCAATTCCATTTCTTGTTAGTTGGTCTGAAAGTGTATTTGTAAGTTCGGGACCTGTTGTATAACTCAATGAGATTATATTTTCTATTCCCATGGTGTCTTTCACCTGCCCTCCCAAACGGTCTGCAATCACAAGAGTTTTTAACCCCTTTCTTGCAGTATAAACTGCCGATGTTACACCAGCGGGTCCACCACCAACAACTGTTACGTCATAAATCACCTTGTCATTGGGAGAAAGAACCTGACTTTCGTTTTGCTCAATAAGGGAATTTGAATATTTTTCCATCAATTTGTCAAAAATTAAGGACGCTTCAGCTTTCCCGGAAAGAAATCGTTCTCCATTGAGATAAACGGCAGGTACACCTTGGATATTTCTTTCTCTAACTAAATTCTGATACAAGGCTCCATCTACCATCCGACTTTGAATCTTGGAGTTGACCAATGCAAAGCTATTCAAAGTCTGAACTACTTCTGGACAATTGTGGCAATCGAGTGAGACAAATGTTTCAAATTGTAGGTCTGCATCGATTCTCGAGATCGCCGTCAGCATACTCTGATCTAATTTGATAGGACTTCCGCCTGACTGGAGTATTGCGAGTATAAATGATGTGAATTCATGGCCCATTGGAATGCCGTAGAATTGAATTCCTGTCGAATTTCCTTCTGACAAAATCTCAAAATCAACTCCAGTGGAAACTTGCTTCGAATACTCTATTTTGAGTTTAGCACTCAAATCTTTTAGGCTTTCCAAAAACTCCAAGATATCCTTTCTATTTTCATGTTTACCTTCAAACAGCACAATTGTGACATCTTTTGTGAGTCTACCGAGGTATTCTTTTACTTGGCCTTTAGTTGATTCGTCTAACATACATTCCTCCTTTATTTCGGGTGGATTTTCTATCCACCCGAGATTGACCTTTAGATTTTACCTACTAAATCCAAACCTGGTTTTAAAGTTACAGAACCTGGTTTCCATTTTGCAGGACAAACTTCCCCGTCGTTTTTTGCTACATATTGAGCCGCTTGGACCTTTCTAACCAACTCTTTTGCAGATCTTCCAATACCGAGGTCATGGATTTCAGCTGTTTTGATCATCCCTTCCGGATTAACAACGAAAGTCCCTCGCAATGCTTGCCCATCTTCTTCAATCATAACACCAAAACCACGTGTTAATTTTCCAGCAGGATCGCCTAACATCGGAAACTTGATTTTTTTGATTGTCTCGCTTGCTTCATGCCAAGCCTTGTGTACGAAGTGGGTGTCAGTAGAAACGGCATACACCTCTACACCCATTTTGGAAAGTTCTTCATAATAGTCGGCAACGTCCCCAAGCTCAGTTGGGCAAACGAATGTAAAATCCGCTGGGTAAAAAACGAAGACCGACCATTTTCCTAGGACATCTTTTTTGCTAACCTTTTTGAATGCTCCGTTGTGGAAAGCATCCACTGTAAATTCTGGAATCGCTGTGTTGATATTTGACATCGTATTCTCCTTTGTGCTCTAAGAAGAATATAGTCCAAACTACATCATTTGTAAAATAAATAGTATCAATCCAATCATTTATAAAATCAATCAGACGGAATGCTGACTCCTATAATTTTAAAATTCTCTTTTTTATGGTATTCTGTGGGAATTTCGGATAGTATAATCTCGTTGAGTTTTTTTAAGATTTTGTTCTTAAAAAAACCCTTCTTATAGATGGTACTGATTTCTCGCGCAGGCTCAGGTGCCAAAAAAGGGACCAATCGATTAGAAGAAAAGTTCAAAGACAATTTTGGGAGAAGAGTTACTCCGATTCCAAGATCGACCATTCGTTTCAAAGTTTCTACACTTCCACTTTCGATCTTTGCCAAAGAATTCCGATTACAAATTTTTAAAGATTGGTGCCTAAAACAATGATCCTCACCTAACACCAAGAGAGGATATTTCTCCAAATGTTTCATAGAAACTGTCTTGGACTTTTCTCTTTCCCCTTCCGGATAGTATGCGACAAATGGTTCATAATACAATGGGTTTTCGATGATGTTCGGAACACGCAAAGGAGTAGCTAGGATTCCTATGTCCAACTCTTCCGATTCCAGTTTTTCGAGAATGGTAAGTGTAGGCAATTCTGAAATCCGAAAAGATACTTTAGGTAGTTGCTGTTGGAGCTTTTGATAGATATTCGGAATTAAGAATGCACCAACGGTGGGGATAACGCCTATCGATAAAGTCCCTATTGCATCATCTTTACCCAATCCAGCAATTTCATAAAGTTTGTCTGCTTCTCTCAAGGTATGACGAGCTTGGTTGACAACTTCTTTTCCAAGTTTGGTTGTAACAATTGGATTCTTTTTTCGGTCAAATAAATCAAAACCTAACTCTTGTTCTACTTTTTGAATCTGTAAACTTAATGTAGGTTGAGCAACTAGGCAATGTTCGGCGGCCTTTGCAAAACTCTTAAATTGATCTAAAGCAACCACATACCGCAATTGAGTAATTGTCATTTCAGATCGATTTTAACATTTCGAATCTCTTTTTCAACTTGCATTTTAAAAATTTTCAGCTCCATTTATACTCTCGCTATGCGCGTCGTTTTTTTGCTTTTTTTTACCCTATTCACGCCTCTGGCAGTTTCGTCTGATCCTATCTTGGTTTCTGCAGAATCAGTTCAAAATTGAGAGAGGGTTGGCAATTTTTCTGCACCAAATCGGGAAAACCACTCGGCATATACCTTGATCGAATCCAGGAAGTAGACCAGGTTTTTGTGAATGGCAATAGAGTCGGAGGAACAGGAGCAGAAAATCAAAAAGGCTTTACAAACCTAACTGGTATTATAAGAGGATTTACTTCATTTCCGAATCTTTTTTGCAGCACAAACTATGTTACCGGCTGGCATCATGTTGTTTAACTATTCAATCTTCAGAATTCCAGTTCGCACAAAGGAAACGATTCTTCTCTTCCTACTCTGTTTGATCGCAATTATACAAGTTACAAATAGTGAAATGGAAAACAGAATCACTCTACTTAGAATCTGGAAATTTTTACTCTTATTTGTTTTGTTCTTAGTTTCAAAGACAGTGATTCAAAAAGTAAAAGAAATACAAGTAGAGGCCTATCTTGTTTGTGTAGGGTTTCTTGTTTTATGTGCAGGCGCTTTTATCGATATCGGGATAGATCTAACGACAGGCAAAAATATTTATTTGAGCCAATATGGATTTTTGTCATTGATGATTCTCTCGGCTGTATCGATTTCCCATAGAAATTCTAAGAATGAAAAAGAACTCTCGCTTCTCACAAAAAATCTTGAAGATAGAGTGAAGGAAGGAACGACAGAACTCGAACAAAAAAATCTAGATTTGAAAACGGACTTAATATTCGCATCACAGCTACAAGGTCACCTACTACCTAAATTTAGTCCAAAAATTTCTGGCTTTCAAATTCAGGCAATCTACCTACCGATGAAACAAGTAGGTGGTGATATGGATGATTGGGTGGAGTTAGATTCATCCAAAATACTTCTTATTTTGGCAGATGTAGCGGGCCACGGTGTTCCCGCAGCTTTTGTTTCTAGTATGGTAAAGTTCCAATTCCGTGAAAGTGCAAAAATACATAGTTCTCCCGACTAAGTTCTTCAAAATATCCAAAACCAAGAATTACTATCACCTAACTTAGATGGTTCGATTTTGGGTTGGAGAGCCGATTTCGGATTTCAGATTTGGAAACAAAAAATTCAAACCAAAGATAGGTTTTTCTTTTTCACAGATGGTGTTACAGAAGCACGAGGAAATTCGGGTATTTACGGTGAACCAAAACTCACAGAAGTTTTAAAAAAGAATATTGGGAACAATCTTCAAAATACATCCCAAGAGATTTTGATTAGGACTCAAGGAAATTTTTTGAATCAGGCAATTCCACCAAACGATCTTTTAGTTGGACACCCGAAACTTTTTGCAACATCATCTGTTCAACTAGATAAAAGGTTTTTTCTGCAGCCAAATTAAAAATGTAACCCTCTGGACGTACATTTGAAATACAATTGCGCCTTTCATCAGTTGTAAATTTTTTAGGTTGGTATGTTATATATATTCCGAGACTATCTGCACTCGAAAGACCTGGTCTCTCACCTATGATTTGTATATGAACTTCTGCATTTAATATTTCTCCAATTTCATCTCCAGAAGCAACACGACCAAGAGAAATAGCAAAAACTGGTGAAATAGAATAACGTGAACCTTCAAAAGCCCTACACAACTCGCTATAAAATGGAATGAAATTTTTTTGAACGGCTAGAGAGGACAATCCGTCCGCAACAGCAATTGAGATATCGAACTTTTTTCCCTTATACAAATCCAAAATTTGATTGGAATCAAAGGACAAAACTCTTCCAAGATCTGGTCTGAGAAGATACTCTGATCTAGAATTTGCTTTTGTATGCAATAGTACTAATTTACCTTCAAGAGAGTTTTGAATTTCTTTCCAGTCAATTTCGGTCAGAACTGCGTCTTTTGCTTCTGCATGATCAAATCGAAACCGTAATAGATCTTTTGTAGAGATGGAACCACCACTGTAGGTAAGACCAACCCTTGCTTGCGTATAACCAGATGCTCTCTTTCTAAAATCTCCACTCATTTTGTGCCTTCTAAAGATTTTAGAAGTGGATGGTCTGTTTTCCAGTCTATTCTTGGTAACCGATTTTGATCAATGATCCCCATATTCTCAAGCCACACCTCAAACTCAGGAGCTGGTTTTAACCCCAAAACTTGCCTTAAATACAATGCATCATGAAAACTGGTACTCTGGTAAGACAACATGATATCATCACTGCCAGGTATCCCCATTATGTAATTGCATCCAGCGACTCCCAAGAGTGTGAGGAGGTTGTCCATATCATCCGAATCTGCATCGGCATGGTTCGTATAACAAATATCAACACCCATTGGCAAACCCAAAAGCTTTCCACAAAAATGGTCTTCCAAACCAGCACGAATGATTTGTTTGCCATTGTACAAATATTCAGGACCAATAAAACCTACTACTGAATTTACCAAAAGAGGTGAATATTCACGGGCCACTGCATAAGCTCTCACTTCTAAGGTTTGTTCGTCGACTCCAAAATGAGCATCTGCCGAAAGAGCTGAACCCTGACCTGTTTCAAAATAAAAAACATTTTTACCAATGGTGGATCGATTCAGTGCGATCGCCATTTCATTTGCCTCATTTAACATGGAAAGATTGATTCCAAAGCTAGAATTTAATTTTTCCGTTCCACCGATGGACTGAAACACCAAATCAACTGGCGCTCCCAATTTCATCAATTCCATGGATGTGGTCACATGGCAGAGTACGCAAGATTGAGTGGGAATTTCATATTTGATTCGAAATTCGTCCAGGAGTCGAAGCAGACGATCCACAGCATACAGATTGTCAGTAGCAGGATTGATACCAATGACGGCATCTCCGGAACCTAAAAGTAATCCATCTAACATACTAACGAGTATTCCTTTAGGATCATCAGTTGGGTGGTTCGGTTGGAGTCTAACAGAAAGATGTCCAGGGAGTCCCAAAGTATTTCTAAACTTTGTTACCACATTACATTTTTTAGCTACTAAAATTAAGTCCTGGTTTGACATGATTTTTGAAACTGCGGCAACCATCTCAGGAGTGTAAGAATATCTATGATAGGTCAAACGTTCTGTGGTAACATCTTTGCTAAGAAGCCATTCACGAAATTCTCCAACCGTTAGGTGGGAAATTTCAGAAAAGGTCTCGTAGTTGTGTTGCTTTTGGATAAGATCCGAAACTTCATCTTTCGAGGGGATCAATTCCTCTTTCAAAAAAATCTTTAAGGGAAGATCGCTCAAAACCATTTGAGCTGCGACTCGCTCTTTCATCGAATCTGCCGCAACCCCTGCTAAAACATCACCAGAGCGATGAGGGCTTGCCTTTGCCATTACAGTTTTTAGCGAATCAAATTTGTATAAAAAATTTCCAACCTGAGTTTGGAACATGACAAAATTTTATACAGGAAGTATAAAAGGACAAGAAAAAAAGAAAGATTGATTTTTTAAAAACCTTTTATTTCTTACACTTGTGACTAGTTCTCCCGTTTACAGTGTTTTGATAGTGGAAGACGAGTATCCTGCAAGGATGCTTATGACTGAGTATATTGTTAACTGTCATGAGCTAAAACTTTCCGGAATTGCCGAAAATGGGGAAAAGGCTGTATCGATGTTGTCAGAGAAGGTCTACGATTTAGTTTTTATCGACATCAATTTACCAGCTGTTTCAGGAATGGAAATCTTTAAGCGATTTTCAAAAAGTAAAACTTTCTTTGTGATTACAACTGCTTATAGTGAACATGCTGTCGAAGCATTCGATTTGGATGCATTGGACTATCTATTGAAACCGTTTTCTTTTGAAAGATTTCGCAAATCCGTTGATAAAGCAATACGGTATTTAGCGGAATCTTCGAACTCAGAAATTTACTCGAAATCAATCGCAAAAGAATCTTTAAATACCCTCCAAATCCAATCGGATTCTGCTACTCATTTTGTTCCAATAAAAGAAATTCAATTCATATCAGCAAATAACAAATCTTCTGTGATACATACACATGACCGAGCTTTCGAGACCCCAAAGTTACTGAAGGAAATCGAAGAAAAGCTCACCAAAACTCAATTTGTAAGAATTCATAAAGGTTTCATCATCAATTTAGAATTTGTAGCAAATCTACGATATGACAAGGGTGGAGCTTATTTCATTCAATTGAAAAATGAGGATGAAACTACTCTTCCAGTAGGTCGCTCTTATGCTCCAGTTCTCAAAGAACTACTAAAGCTCTAAAATCATTTTTGTCGTTTACTCCTTTTTATGTAGCACTCATTCTGATTTATGTAGAAAGGATTCATTCCAACAAATAAATATTTGATTGATTCCCCTTCTCTTCAGACTAAGGAAGCGGAGATCTGAAATGAATCGATTGATTGGATTTTTAATTGTAGTTTTTTTTGCTAATACATTTTTGAACTGTGCATCTTCCTCGGTTGGAGTTGCAACGAGCAATCGTCCCATTCCCAATACAACGTACGAAACTACAAAATCTGTAGAAAAGACATTCACCTGGTTTGCACTAGACATCGTGTTATATGGAAAAGTTTGGAACGAACCTCCGATTGATTCGATTTATGAAAGTTTGATGGAAGGCGAAGATGCGGATGCAGTTGTAAACATCCGTTATTGGAATGATAAATCGGTTTTTGGACCTGTGACAAGATACCGATTTTCAGTCAAAGGTGATTTGGTAAAATTCACGCAACCAGCAACTATCACTCCCCCACCAAGGACCAAGAGATAGTTTGACCCAACAATCATGAGAGAAATGAAAGTGATAAATTTAAAATTTGTTTTGCCACTTCTAGTCCTAACATCAGTTGGATGTCTCGGTTCTTCGGTAAAAAAAGATATTACCTTACACGATGGTGCTACACTCGTGAAAACGTCTGAATATCAAATTTTAGGCAAGGGCACTGGAGAAGATTCCGCTTTCTTTTTACTTGGTATGTTTCCTGTGACCAACCCACCAAACACAGAACTTGCTTTGAGTCAAATCATGGAAAAGTTTCCAAATGGAAAAACCCTAATCAATATAAAAGTTCAAAGGGAAGATCGTGCTTACTTCCCCCTAGGCCTTGTTAGCGTTGTCAGAGTTACAGCCGATGTGATTGGTGACCCAGCGGAAGTAAAAGAGCCAGAGATCCGAAGAAAATGAAAATAAGTTATCTTATAACGATCATAAGTTTGTCCCTACTGATTTCCTGTGCAGCGGAAGACAGAGTGCCTACGAATGAAGCACAAAGTCAGTTGTATGCTGCAGCTAAGTTTGCCGCAGACAGATGCGGGACACCAATTCCTGAACCGTACTTCTTAATATTGAATGAACCAATTAGACGTAACTTAGATCTATGCACCATATCCATCACAAGAACTGGATGTCCTTTCTCTGGCTACCCACTTCCTTGTGCCCTAATCTATCTAGAAAATGACCCTGGCGACCTTCCTTGGTACTTGAACTTCAATGAACTTAGCAAACAACAAATTAAGTAAATTTATCCTAATCGGAATCATTAGTTTGGTTTTCGGATCACCTCTTCTGGGAGTTTCTATCAAAGCCAAGTTGATCAATCCCAAAAAGAACGAGAATGAGAAGAATCTTTCCGTTCTCATCTTCGAAACAAAGAAAATTGCACAAACCGACTCGGAAGGGAATGTAATTTTGGAGTTTCCAAATCCCGGTGACTATACACTTCGTTTGTTGCGGGAAACTGGAATCCAAGAGATAAAAATCTCCGTAGGATCCGCAGATGAGACAAGAACCATCTACACCGAAAAACGATCCAATCCAAAAGTCGGTATTGTTGTAGAAGGAGAAAGAGAAAAGACGGTCTCATCACGAACGAAGGTAAGATACGAAGAAATCAAGAGGATGCCAGGTACTTTTGGTGAGGCTTTGCGTGCTATCGAAACACTTCCAGGAGTTATACCTAACATCGGATTTGGTGGGGGAGCAAATGGTATTATAGTGCGAGGTGCCGATCCACAAGCAAATACCTATCTTTATGATGATTTACCAATTCTATATCCATTCCACCTAGATGGACTAACATCAGTTATTCATAACGATCTCATTAAATCGATAGATCTATACTCAGGTGCTTATCCAGCTAATTACAATAATGCGACTGGTGGTATCATCGAAATTGAAACGGTAGATTCAGTTCAGAAAGCCAAAGGTGCATTCCAGGTATCACTTTGGAATACTACGGCATATGCGGCGACTCCAACTTCCGGTGGTAAGGGTTATCTTGCGATAGCAGGAAAGGTCGGATACCTTGACCGAACCCTTGGCGCTTCTGGCCTGTTGCCTGAGGGAATCCGTCTTCCCAGATACAACGATTCTCAAATTAAATATGTTCACAATTTTACAAACGAGCATCAAATATCTTTTTACAACTTAACAGCTCAAGATAATTTTGCGATCGACGTTCCCAACAAACCTAAAAATGACCCGACTGCGGACTCCTTAGACCTTTTGGCGGGCGCGAGAGCAAGTTTTGGCCAAAGCTTTAGAACAACTGCCCTCAGATATTCTTGGATCCCAGGAGATAAATTTCAGAACAGACTCACACTGATTAACTTTGATCCGATAGCAGAATACAATGTCGGAATTGGTGCGATCCAGGGAAAACAATACAGAAGAGGCAGTTACGTTGGCCTTAGACAAGATGCTTTCTGGACGGCAACAAAATTCTTAAAGGTAGACTTCGGTACAGAATATAGACGAAATTCATTTCAAGACTATGGAACAGAAGTCGCTTTAAGAGATCCTACAAATCCATCACCTAATCCGTACAATACGGTTAACCCTGACTTTATAAGCCGTCCCATAAGTATAAGAGGGGTTTCTGGTTACTACAATGCATATACTACTTTGAAATTTAATTTTGGTAATTTGCTAATTGAACCAGGTGCACGATATGACTACATCCAGGTGACAGGCAACGGTGCATTCACACCAAGGGGAACTATATCATATACCTTTCCAGAAGTTGGAAAAGGACTTACGATTTACGGAAGTGGTGGTGATGTTGCAAGATTTCCAGTCTCGACTGTGTTCAATAGAGAAACAGGAAACCCAGACTTACGTTTTGAGAGAGCCAGAAAGACAAGTGCCGGTATAGAGCAAAAAATTGACCAAGTATGGCAGGTAAAAATTGAAGTTTTCAGAAACCAATTCACTGATACAATCGTAAACGATCCTTATATATCGACACCGATTGGACTGAATCCTGATAAATCAAGGCTGTTAAGCCAACCCGTCGTGGCGAATCGCCCATTGAATTATTCAAATCGTGCAGATGGTTGGTCACATGGATACGAATTATTGATTCGTAAAAATGCAAGGCAAGGATCCAAAGATTGGTTTGGTTGGATATCTTATACTTGGTCTCAATCCTTTCAAAACTCAAATATCTATCAGATTTATGATGGTGACACAACAGGCTTTAGTGCCGAAGAGAGAAAGGTTCTTGCGCAATTCTTTTCAAATTCAAAAGAAATGTTAGCTCCCTGGGATAGAACGCATGTTGCTAACGTGATTTACGGTTGGCGATTCAGCGAGGAGTATCAGATAGGGGGCAGGTGGAGTTATCTAACATCAGTTCCATCTAGGCCTATTATAGGGGACGATGGTGGTCGTTTTTCGAATCCACTCAATGGAATTACATTTTGGAACGAAAGATATTCAAACAATCCATTTAGTGCAGAGTATGGTAACGTTAGACGAGGAACTGACTTCCACAGACTGGACATACGATTGGATAAATTTGAAAATTACTCATGGGGTTACTTGAACTGGTATTTAGAAATTGTAAACGTATATATGAGAAAGAATAAAAATGGTTTCGGTTTCGACAACTCGCGACCATTTTCTGCCAACAATCCAAGTGAGAGCGATACTTTTGGTACCTTAGAATTACCTGGTGGAACAGTGATTCCATTCTTCAACGTTGGTATGGAGGTACATTTCTAATGAAAAACTGGCTAATTGTAATTTTCATATTTACCTCTTTACTCTTCGTCAATTGCGATTTTGAGAACAGTAAGTACGATGATGATTATGGAAGAGTTGCTCTCCTCCAGCTTTTAGTAGCACCAAACAATCCTGGGCAAACTTGTAAGGATGCCATTTCGAAAAAGGATGAATGTTTCACAATACTGGCCAATGCCAACGGATTTCCTTATACTAACACCAGTGAGTCAACAAAAGAGGCGACATGTGATTCATTACGAACAAGCGCCTTTAAGGATATGACAGATAGAGCGCAAACCTGTGTTTTCCAATGCCAAGTAAGAGATTGGCAAACCAAGGTAAATTCAAATGAGTGTGCAATTTCAACTCCAAATGATTTGCTAAACTCTAGCAATACAAATCCGGTGGTAACAGCCTGCATTCGTTCCTGTTTATCCGCTACTTCAAATGTAGTCACTGAAGATAAAATCCTATCATTACTAATATTTAATACATTACAGAGTGGAGAATAAAAATGCAAGAGTATGTTGAATTAGGTGAGGAAATAATCTTTTTAGCAATGGGAGTTGCCAGTGTTGTAGCACTAGCTGTCTTTGCAGAAAGATTGATTTACTTCAAAAAAACATTAGGTAAAAAAAACGAAGATTATCTAACGGAAGTTAGAACATCTTTACAAGAAGAACCAGAAATTAACTGGAAAACGGAAGTAACTGATGAGTCAATATACTACCGGTTCATAAATTTTGCGACCAAACAATTGAAAATGGGACGCCGTGGTTTGGACGAAAGTCTTGAAGGACAAATTCTCAGCGAAAAGCTTGAATTAGAGAAGAGACTGCCAATTCTGAATACGCTGGGTAACAACGCACCCTTCATTGGACTATTAGGTACTGTGTTAGGTGTAATCAAAGCTTTTTATGGCTTGGGTACTTTAGGTAGTTCTGGTGCTGAAGTTGTCATGCGTTCCATTTCCACTGCACTTCTTGCAACAGCAGCGGGACTGGCAGTAGCAATTCCGGTTGTTATGGCAAATAACTACTTTTCAAGAAAGGCAAAAGTTATCCTTCAAAACTTAGAAATCTTGAAAAAAGAACTTCTCTCGTATCAAATGAATAAGACAAAGGTATAATTATGGCTGGCTCATCTGGTTCACAAGACGAAGAAATAGGAAGCATCAACATCACACCCATGGTGGATGTGATTCTTGTGCTTCTTGTAATTTTTATGGTTACTGCAAACTTTCTAAAAAAAGAAAGTTTAAACATCAATCTACCGAAAGTCCAAGCCGCCGACCCGAATGTTGCGGAATCGGTGCAGGTTGCACTTACAAAAACCGGTGCAATTCTTTTGGAAGGGAAAGACACAGATATTAAAGGACTTGTAAAAAACTTGGAAAGGGAAGCAAAGATTAGACCGAACATGCGACTTACATTATCCGCTGATGAATCCTTACCTTACGGCAAGATCACTGAGCTGATGGGAATTATTCGCAAAGCAGGTGTTACAAAAATTGCGTTAAGTGTAAAAAAATGAAACTTGCGATTGAATTTTTCAAAATTTTTGGAAGCTCATTAAACAAAAATAAAGAAAGATTGTTCCATATATGTTTGGCAGGGAGTATCTTTCTACATACGGCCACTTACGCAGGTTATAAGATCAGTCAATTGCGTGGAGACGAAGAGGTCGTTGACAGTTCCGAATTTGAGGATATGGACGTAAATTTTGAGGAAATTCCTCCAGAGCTCATTGGTGGCACATCTTCTCCTGCACCTGTTGAAAAACAAGAATGGGTAGAAGGTAGCAATAAAAACAAGGCAGATGAGCCAGACAATTCCGATATAAATCCCAACCAACTTTCAGGAAATGGAACCGATAAAGATGGTTATCTATTCTCGTATAACGGAGATAAAATGCCTACCGCAATTATTGACTTCGATCTGCGGGAATACTTTCCTCCCCAGGCAAAGGCGGCAAACATTACCGAAAAACAAGTGATTCTACTTGTCCAAGTAAATGCGGATGGTAGTCTTGAGTCTGCAAAAATTGTCTCGGGAAAAGCTGGTTACGGTTTTGACGAAGCAGCTATGAAAATCGCTAAACGGTTACGATTTAGCCCTGGTTATGTGCAAGGACAACCAAGGAAAATGGCTCATCGTATGCCGATTACATTCTCTCTTGAGGACTAGTGAGGTTAGGAGAAAGATTTTCTTATTTTTTAGAGAGGCCTTACCTTTCTCTTACAATCACCGTCTTTTTTCTTGTTGGTCTTCTGGGGGTAGGTCTTGTTGAAGCACTATACCTACTCAAAGAAAATCTAAATAGCAAACGCCCCAACCATTCCCGTTTTATCACTAAAGCCGATATTTTTGTCGGCGATATCCCAAAATCTGATAATGGAAGTTACGATTTCAAAAAGATGCATAAGGTGCATTGGCAATCTTCTGACATTTGGGAACCCTCTGAGCTTTTACGCGAAATTGCGGACCAGCCTTATATTTGGATGCGCGTTGAATTGGAAGAAAACGAGGAATTTACAATAAAAGATCCATTTGCCCTGGCAAGACATGAAGGATCAGCCTTTGATGTATTCGATGATGAAGGCACGCACTTGTATTCATTCGGAAACACAGAAGATTCTAGCACAGTTCCAAATCAATTTTATGTCAGATACGACTGGATCAAAATCCCGAACCCTAATATAAAATACTTTTATATCCGCTTTTTACATAAACAAGGCTTTTTATTTTCAATTACCCCTATACAAAATAGAATTGGTGATCAATGGGAAATTTTAAAGAGTTTCGCATTTCAAAATATTCTACCATTATCATTTAATTTCTTTTTTATAACTGTCGGTCTTATATGTACTTTAATTTATATAATTGAATTCAAGAAAAAATACAATTTAGTCCTAGATTTTGCCTCGTTCTGTTTTCTTTTCGGACTTTTTGGACTTGCAAAAAATGATTTTTTTCTCTTTCTCTTAGAGAATAATTTTTACCTCTTCACATTACCGTTTTTTGCATCTAACTTTGTTTTTATACCAATGTTATCTGGTTTACGAAGGCTTTTTGGATCAGGAAAATATTTTCTTATCGATATATTCATTTTTTTAAACATATTAATTGGTCTTTTAGTAAGCATTTTAAGCCTCTTAATTAATTCATCATCAGATATTTTATTCTTTTTCATTGAAATCAGATTTGCGCTTATGATCTTTTCGGTGCTGAATATTATTGTCCCAGTTTTAGTTTGTTATCATAAATGGAGAGCGGGAAATAGAGAAGCACTTGGACATACCATTGGCTTTTCGCTAACATTGATTTTGGTATGTTTAGAAATTTTTTATGCAATCAGCGATGTATCAGGAATTACAGATCTCGTTTATTGGGGAGTATTGTTTGGTGTTTTATCCCAAGGATTTGCATTAGAGCGTGCGATTTTTTCAAACCGGCAGAAAGCTCAGTCCGCAATGGAAGATTTATTGAAAGTTGAAAAATCTTTAAAAGAGGTACAGCTTAAAACACTTCAAACAAAGATGAGTCCACATTATTTATTTAATTCACTTAATACAATCCATGCACTCCATACGTTTAAGCCAGAATTGGTTGCGGAGTCTATTTTGCGATTGGCAAATAACTATCGTTTTATTTCCGATAAAACCGATCGTGATTGGATACGATTTGAAGAAGAGTGGAATTTTTTAGAAGATTATCTGCATATTCAGAAACTTCGATTCTTTGATACAATTCAAATCGAACTTAGAAAGACTGGTGATTTTTCGGAGGTATCGTTACCTCCACTCGTTTTACAACCGATAATCGAAAATTCGTTTAAACATGGATTTCGAAAATCTGAACAAGATCAATTGATGATATTTATTCATGCGAAAATGGTAAATCAAGATCATGTGAATATAACTATTTATGATAATGGATCAGGTATCTCTGACGAAATTTTATACGATGAATCTAAAATATTCGGAAGATCACTTGGTTCGATCAGGGAAAGACTTTCCTTGCTTTATAAAAAATTTAGGTTCGAGATAGGAAAGAATTTTCCTCAAGGAACGAGAACGACGCTTGAAATATACCTTAGTTCCCGCGTTACAAAAACCCACGAAGTTTCGTAGCTAAAGTATTTGCAGAGATACCTCCAGGGAAATTTGCAATGGATTTGCCTGTCTCATCAATTACGTAAATGATATTGGAATGATCCATGAGATAGTTTTTACCATCTCCTACTTTTCTACCAATTACTCCTAGGTCCTCTTTGAGTTGAATGAGAGTTTGGTTGCTAGGTGAGAGAGCGATTAAATTTTTACCTGGAAATTGTTTCGTATATTTGTTCAGCAACTCAGGTGAATCTCTATTCGGATCGAGAGTGATGAATACAAACTGGAACTGCCCCGACTTATCACCTAAAATCATAGATGCTTTTCCAAAATTAGTAAGAGCTAAAGGGCACATATCCGGGCAATGCGAAAAGCCAAAATATATTACCGATTTTTTTGACTTCCAAAAACTGGATTCAAGGCTTTTCCCTTCAGGGGTAACAAATTGGTATTGTTCCCAATGATTGGTATCCAAAACATTGTTCGTACAATTTGTATTAGTTATGATCAGGATCCAGAAAAGGATTTTGTATGCGATGCTATAAACTTGATTCATACGGCAACGATCCATCCCATTCCTCCATTTTCTGCCATATGTGTTTGGTGTGGATGGAACATATAACGACCCTTTCGCTTTAATGTAAATTCAATTATGACACGTTCCGTTTGTCCGATTGTTACAACATCCGATCTTCCATCCGGCACTACACTTCCTAAATTTTTTATAATATCGAAAACCTGTGCATGAAGATGAAAGGTCATCACTGGTTCCCTCTCCATCATATTTTGTATATAGAATCGAACTCTTTCACCGACTGGAACTTTCATCGGATAGCGGTCATAAATTCCTGCAACCCCATTCCATGTATAGTAATCGTTGTTTCCTCTGTTCTTTGTATCCCAAGATGAAAATGTCATAAAGAATTCATGCGCTGGTGTTCTTCGGATAAGAGGATCAACAATGAGTCCACCATACAAACCTTTTGAAGTATGTAACATCAAAGGTGGTACATGACAATGGTATGGATGCAGACCTACGGGATCAGCTTCTAAATTGTAAGTTCTTTCGCCAAATTCTGGAATCGGCTCCCAACCGTCTTCATTTGGATCATGGTTTCCGTGAAAATGCAAGGAATGTGGCTCAGGGCTTGAGTTCTTAACATGAACTTTTACACGATCACCTACATTCACCCTAAGAATCGGACCAGGCACCAAACCATCAAATGTCCATGCGGGATAATTTATGTTATGTGCAATATTTAAACTTAAAGGAAAAATATTAAGCGAAAACTCTTTCGTTTTACTTTTTCCATTTTGGTAACTAGGCGCAAAGTAAAAGCGATTGGTGTAATCCTCTTTAATGAAAAAAGGGGGATGGGCCATACTACCGTATGAATTGGTTCCCCTTAAACTACCACCAGATGCTACCGAGTTCTGGTATGAATCAGCTCTCGGAGATGTTACAACCATTTTTATACTTTCGTTAGATGGATTCCCATAGGCACTGGGTGTACATAGATCCGTATTATTTTCTGCTTTTCTTTGGGACCCAAAAATAGCCCCCAAAAATCCAAACAGAGCATATCCAGCTGTTGTTAAAAAATTTTTTCGATCCATTTAGTTCAACTTATAACAACAGTCTTATGGATTTAAACTACTTTATCTATTGACATCCTCAAACATGAAGGCCAATGCTCAAAATCCAAACAAGAAGTAGAATACCTAATCCACCACCGATAGCCACCTTCTTGAACTGAGAACTAAATTCTGTTTTTTGGCTTATAAAATAAATAGCTCCACCGAAAACGGGAATCAATAAGATAACCGAAGACCAAAGAAGGTAGTGATAACTAGTTTTCTGTTCAGATTGGGATAAATCAAAAAGAGCTAACGGTGCCCAAACAGTAGTTAGAACAAAAGGTAGGTAGTAAGCATACGAACCAATGAAGTATGTCCAGAAATTAGGGTTTGCAAAATTATTTTCCATAAGAATCTCCTTATTAAGTTTCTACGACTGCTGTAATTGCATACACGGCAAATGCCAATATTGTGAAAAAAAGTCCGACTCCGAGAAGAACTATAGAATTTCTTACTATCGGTTTAATCTTAGATTGACTCGAATACATGTAAATTAACGCTCCAAGGAAAGGAAGGAGCAATATAATCCAAAAATAGGAATCCACTCGACTGCGCAAAATACTTGCTCTGTCCAGTAAAGACAATCCAGTCCACGCAACATAAATTGTGAAAGGAAGCAAAAATCCTATTAAATGGAAATACCATGTTTTGAACGTAGAAGGAAAGTGAACACGGAAGCCAGTAGTTAGCATGGGCTGAACTGCTGTCTTCCATTCTTCCTTGGTTAACTGGGGGAGTTCAGCCTTCTCGATTAAATATTTATGAGATTCGAATACATCATGGGCTGGAATCACTGTATCAAACGTTTCCTTTGGCATATTGATCATCTTTGGTGGAATCGGTTGGTTTTTATATGATCCAAGTTCAAACTCCCGCAAGTTTGCTTGAACAAATAATGCTAGAAGTCCGATACTCGATGATAAGTCTCCCACGTGTGGATAACGTAATCCGTCACAAGATTGAAAACTTTCCAAGAGTGGCGGACTTGATACACCAAATCGATTCCCTTCAAAACAATTTCCGACGCTAACAGGACCACTTAATGCAATGTCCCCTCTTCCTGAATGATAAACTTCGTTTTTCCTAACTTTGTTGTTATTAGAAATCCAAATATTTTCGTCTATATTCATTGTTACTAGAATGCCATAATTCTTATGGTTGAAGACGAGATTTTCTTCGACTATGTTCTCCATTCCACCGAGCACAGCAATTCCATTCCCAATGGACGGATATTCTAATTTTTTACTTGGTGCATTCGTATTATTATTGTTATACACTAAATTCTTTTTTATGACGATCTGTTTTTGAGGTGGCAAAAGTTCCCTATCAAGCGTGTTAGGACCAATTCCAAGCTGGTTTTCCCTCCAGATCGAAGATAGGAGATATAAATTTCCACTAGCGTTTGTCCCTGAATAACCTAGTGCATTCTTTTCCGCAATCACATCGTAAACAATCGCATTACAAGGATCACATTGTCCCACGTAGAAACCAGAATCAGGAGATCCAGATGCATAAGAATGTTCCATTATCCCATCTACAGAATCAAATGCATATACACCATAGTCTCCGTTGTTATAAGCAGTTATATAAGAGCCACGGTATCCTTTGACGCCTGTCCAATAGACACCATTTAAAGTTGCATTTCGAGTCGTTATATTTTCGACGGCGACACCATCTGCCCCAACAACCATGATACCATTTCCACGTAAAAACTCTCCATCGATGATGGTTTCGTTTCGATCTTGCCCTCTAATTACCAAAGAAGGTGTTGTTACAATTAACTCTTCCTTATAAATTCCCTTTGCAATCAATATTAAATCACCGGGAGATGCGGCATCAACTGCATTCTGAATTGTTGGATATTGACTTGGAACCTTTCTAGTAATACCGGTCCAATTTTTAGAGATTTTTGATTTACTTATGTTTGTTTGGTGATTGTAACTCGCATCACCAATAACTGCCACTCCAGTCATACCTACCTTTCCATCCGGTGAAGCATGGAAAGAACAGAAGTACGGGAAAACACCATCTTCTGGAAAAAATACATCGGTTTGTTGCCCACGAAACATAGCCAAATTTCCAAAACTTGTTTCCGTTGACCAAACTTTAGAAGTGGAAATCGCATTATGTGGGTTATTGCCCTCATTAACAAAGCGGATTTTTCCCCCTTTGAATGTGCGGATAACCGGAGGGTGGAATGCATTGTCCATCATAGTGACGTGGACGAATGCAGACTTTGCTGGGTCTTCCCCACTACAGGACAAAATACCAAAAAAGGTAAGAGCCAATAAAACAGGAACAAAATGTATCTTCATATCCAAAACCTAAAATGTGAGGAAATCCTCATATTCGAAGAATTCTACATCCAAGGAAAAAAATGTCAAATTGGAATTTAAGAAAAAGATAAAAAATATTGGAAGAGCAAGTTCTTTAGTTCAGAGAGAAGCCCGGCTCTCACCTTAGGATTCCGTGTGTTTGCTATAACTTTATATGTGGAATCCACAATTTCTACGATAATACTAGCTATATAGAACGCTCGTTTTTTTTCCAACTTAGGAAAAAAACGAAGAATCACGCGATCGGCGAGAGATTTGGCGAATCTTTCATTACTCTCACGATCCAAATCTCTGAGTTTTGGATTTGTATACAAAACCGATTCAATCAAGTGATATCCTCTAACGTTTGCTAATGTTTCAATATATATAGATAAAGTTTTTTCTAAAAATTTTTGATTAAATTTTTTGAACTTTTCCAGTTCTGTTGCAATTTTATGGAAAAATTGGTCATGTAAATTGATAAAACAAAATTCAGCATGGGTGTATACAATTGATTCTTTATTGGGAAAAAATTGATAAATAGAACCGATTGGTATACCAGACCGTGCCGCAATTAAATCCGTATTTAAAGCTTCATATCCTACTTCTCCTAACAAATCAAAGGTTACCTCCATAATCCTGTGATAGCGTTCGATAGATCGCTTTTGTTTAGGAATTTTTCTTAAAGTAAGTTTATCTTGCATTCTGTTTGGAGATTTTCCTTCCCTCGATCTAAATTCGAAACCTTTCCTACTTTACCAACTACCCGAACTTCCGCCACCACCAAAACTTCCCCCACCTCCACTAAATCCTCCCGATCGGGAAAATCCACCGCTACTCGATCGGCTTCCACTTCCACCGAAATTAGACTTTCTAATTTTTTTCATGCGCCTTCGTCCTTGCGGAATCACAAGATGGTAGATTTTGTAAAGGCCAACCCCGACTGCATAGATTAGAAATACAGATGCACCAACATTGGCACCATGAAAGGCTGTAGGAAAGATAGACCAAAAAGGAAATAGGAAAAAGTAAACAAGCCAACCTACATAGGGAGCATGCATAGCGATGTAGGTAAATACTGATAAAATAGCAAGAACGAAGACACTTGCGCCAATCCGAAAGGGCCAAGGCAAAAGGTCATCACCCGGATCCATTTCTCCCAAAAAATTGAGTGGACCCAAGTGCGACCAATCCTTGGGAGGAGGTATAACATAAAGACCTCCAATGGCTCTTATAATTGCTTCTACACCTTCTGTTATGCCTTCTTCATAGTTTTGCGATTTAAAATGAGGAGTGATTTCATTTCTTATAATTCGACTGCACAATACATCCGTTAGAGTCTCTTCCAAACCGTACCCTACCTCGATCCGCAGTACACGATCATCGATGGAAACTAAAAGTAAAACTCCATTGTCTTTTCCTTTCTGCCCCAACTTCCAAGTTTCAGCGACTCGAAGGCTATATTCTTCTAAATTTTCACCCTCTAAGGAATTTATAACATAAACGACAATTTGGTTTCCCGTTTCCCTCTCATGCATTTCTAATTTTGTTTCAAGGGATTCTTTATAATCAGATTTCAAACTCCAAGATTCATCCATAACCCGACTCTTGAGTTTGGGAATGTCCCTTGCTTCGAGAAACGCACAAAGAATAAGGGACAAGAATAGGACAAAGTAGTTCATAAACAAAAAATCATTTTTTTTCTGGGAGATTCAAGTTTTTTTTAGCCAAGATTTTCATCTATAAACAAATACGCGATAGGTGAAAGTAAAACAAAAGAAACAATCCGATCAAAATTCACCGAACACATCCGGATTTTAACAGAAATACAAAAACCGTAGAATACTTCTAAAAGTAGCAAAGGTAGCACAGATCCTATTAATATACAGTTTCTACATGCGAACATTTATTCACAAATCTGTTTTCGCATTTACTGAATTTAGGAAATAAAATTCCTGGGTTATAGAGGTATATAATGGATCTTCTAGCTTCTTTAAATAATTTTTTGAATCCTCCCGTGTTGTTCTTTTTTTTGGGAATGGGCGTTGTCTTTTTCAAATCTGACTTAAAAATCTCAGAAGGAGTCTCTAAGTTTTTATCACTATACCTCCTATTTTCTATTGGCTTCAAAGGTGGGCATGAACTGTACAAAACACCTTTTTCTTCTGAACACATGCACACTTTGTTCGCTTGTATCCTGATGGCTATCGTCGTCCCGATTTATTCTTTCTACATTTTTCGCGTTAAACTTGGAACACACAATGCAGCGGCACTTGCAGGTAGTTTTGGATCAGTAAGTGCTGTAACTTTCGTTACTGCAGGAGCTTTTTTACATTCACAGGGTATTGATTATAATGGATTTATCGTAGCCGGTATGGCTCTTATGGAGTCTCCCGCGATAGTAATTGCAATTCTTTTGGACCGAATGGGCAGTAACAAAACACAACGAGAATTAGGTAAAGGGATTGAATGGAAAAAAATGTTACATGAGGCATTCTTTTCTTCTTCCGTCTACATTCTGATTGGTTCATTGATAGTAGGCTATCTATCCGGAGACACAGGATGGCAAACTACAAAACCATTCACGGAAGATATTTTCAGAGGTCTTCTCACCTTTTTCTTGTTAGATAAAGGAATCGAAGCAGCTAAACAAATGAAAGATCTTAAAAATATTGGATTTTTCTTAATTCTAGTTACAGTTTGTATCATGGCTATAAATGTTTTACTTTCGATTTTGTTGATCGAAATTATTAAAATGCCATTAGGTGATGCCCTCTTGTTTTTGGTGCTTTGTGCATCAGCTTCCTATATTGCAGTACCCGCTGCTTTGAAAGACACAATCCCAGAAGCCAATCCAAGCATTTATCTTACCGTTGCTTTATCTATTGTATTTCCTTTGAATATAATTTTAGGTATACCACTCTATTTCTATATTCTCAAAACGATTTTAACTTAACATAGGATTTTTTATGAGAAACCGAATTGTGTATGGACTCATTATTTGTTTAAGCTCTAGTCTTTTTCTTATTTCAGAGAACTCACGACTCTTCGCCCAAGAAAGCAAGCCCAAAGATGAAAACAAATATGTTTCTCCCATGAAGGAAAATGGAATCCCTGCGGATTTCAACAGACATATGTTTGTTGAACCCGCTTTGTCGAGAAGATCAGCAATGGATTCACAATTTTGGATAAATGATATAATTCGGTTTGGAGCTTACTTCCGGCCAAGACAAGAGATTCGGTATAACTTAGATTTTAATGCTTCTGACAAATCCTACATCGATAGAATCATGCAGACAACATCTCTATTTTTTATAATCGATCCAAGTCCTTATATCCAAGCGAAGGTGACTCTACAAGATGCAAGGGTTTGGGGAGGGTCAAGCCCTGCATCCAATGGTGATATACGTGCTGTCTTTTTTAACAATACCCCTGAGATAACTCGGGCAGGGCAAACGAGTTCCGTCAGCTTAAATCAAACGGGAATCAGAGAAGCATTTATTTTACTCAACAAACTTCCATTAAATTCTCAGATTCAAATGGGACGTCAAGTTTGGGCCTACGGTGACCAAAGAATGATAGGTGGAGCAAACTGGACAATTAACGGTCTTTCCTTTGATGGCGCAAGGATTATGTTCAATGACAAAGCCTATCGCGTCCATTTTCTGTACGCGAGGCCCTATTGGACACAGAGTGGACCCAATGGTGTTGTTTCTGCAAATGACCCAAGGCAAAATACGAATGCAAGTGGAACAGACACGACACTCGGAGGAACTTACAGTAGTTTTACGATTCAAGATACTGCAACGATTGACATATATGCTCTAGGAATCCTAAGAAAATGGCGTCCAAATACCGTAAATCCTGTCACGGGTCTTCCGAACGAATCAGTTGATGATCCACTTGCACAAAATCGTGCCAAACAAAATCAAAATTTGCTGACTGCTGGCTTTCGGATAACAAATCGAACAGAAAATAATTTTTTACCAAAATCGAAAAGATGGGACCTTACGTTCGAATCTGCATTCCAACATGGAACATCAGGCCGACGGATCAACGATCCTTACATCAGCACCTTAGTCCCAAAAGAATTCCAAAGTATAAAGACAGAAAGAGCGGAATACGTAGGTCGTTTTTATGTGTTTCAAACGGGATACAAACTTTTCGACAATCTCAGATTAGGCGGACAGGTTCAATATTCTAGCGGTGATAAAAATAGAAATGATGGGAGTATCTCCACCTTCCAAACTCTTGCAAATCCTCGGTTTGGCAACCTTCCAAACTTCAATCAAGTTGCAGGTTTGTCTGAAAATATCAATGCCCAAAATCTATATTCAAAATCTATAGATATCACATACTTTACCGAAGAATATGGAACCTTTCAAATTTCGTATTTTCAAAATGACAAAGCAGAGAGACAAGATGCTTGGTATGCGATTTCTGGAGATCCCAATTCCGCGGCAAGTATTGGTAGATCCAATTCTTCACCTGTTTCGTTAGCAAAAGGAAGTACAGAAAATTTTGCAGACAATCCTTACCAAGTTCCTTACTCACTCGGTAGGAGAATTTATACTGAAATAGACTTCAACTGGATGTGGCTTGTGAATTCACACGTATCACTCTGGTTTGGTGTTGGACACCTTTATGCTGGTGACTCGATCCGAAATTATAGAAACAGCCTTTTGCAGTTTGACAGCTCTTCCAATCAATTTGTCTGGAACCAAAATGCAATACTTGGTCGTGGAAAACTGGCACGAGATGCCAATATTGCCTACTTTCAGATCAACGCGAGTTTCTGAAGAAAAACGTTCGATTTTTTTAGAGTCTACTTTAAATTCGTAGGAAAGGCAGCTTTTGGAATTCAATTGAACCCTTCCACCAAACAAAGACGTATACGAAATAGTCTCTCGCGCGAGGAAATTAGAGACGTATCTCTTCTTATTTTGAAAGAAGAGGGATTGGAAGGACTCTCTATGCGAAAAATTGCCAATCGATTGGGATGCAGTGTTGCTAGTCCTTATTCCTACTACGAAAGCCAGATTGATTTAGTTCAGGATCTAATTCGGGTTGGCGAAGACGAACTTCTCTCCATGCTTAAAGCAGGCGTGGCAAATTTAGAACACTCGTCCGCCTTTGAAAAACTAGCTGCCATCGCTCGTGCATACTTCTCATTCGCTACCAATAATAAAGAACTTCATAAGGTAATGTTTGTTACCGACTACGGTGGAGTTCATAGAAAGGCATTTCCACAACTCCCCAAAAGTTATCGATTTTTTTTAGAAACTATTCGAAAGGGCTTTGATTCTGGCGAATTTCCGTATCCAAAAAATGAATACCCTGCTATAGCACGCCTTATGTGGAGCTGGATGTACGGAGTTATTGTTTTAGATATGACTGGTATGCTTCGTAAACGAAAAGGATCCGATGATCCGATCGCAGAAGGGATTAGCTACTTTCAAACCTTACTCGGAAAAAAATTTGCATAAAATTTTCTTGCAAATTATTACGCCATTTCAATCTTGGACTTACCTTCAGGGAGGAAACAGGTGAAATTCCTGTGCTGACCCGCAACTGTATACCAAATTTACGTTTGGTGAGCCAGATCTTCCCCGTAAAGAAACCTCGCGGTATGGGTACTTTACAAACTGACACTAAAGATTTCTACCTTTAGTGAAAGGGGCCCCGAAGGCGATCGGGGCACCCGTGTCATATTTAAGAGACCGTTAATGTACTTATAGCTCTCGTTATACGTATATTTACTTAATTTGATTCGTGTCCCTAAATTTAAATTTAGGAGACTTTTATGAGACAAAAGTTTACAATCATTTTGGCTTTGGGTTTTTCCCTTTTTGTTGGGTGCAACCAGCCAAACCAAGTCGATTCTTCGAAAGCGGATTCCAATTTTGTATTTGGATTGTTAGCAGGCCAAAACTCCGAAGCAGGTAAAGATTTCGCCCTAAACGGAGTATGGAATAGTTTTACTGGAAATGCTACAACAGTAAATACGATTACAACTTTTTCGGCGAAAGCTGGTAGACAGGGAGTTCAACTTGATGACAATACAGGATTTAGCAGCTGCTATCTTTTGATTGAATTCAACAATTCAGAGGGAAGTTTTATCACTCAAAACCCTCAAAACAATGGAGCATGTTTTGCTGGTGATACAAACAAAGGGAAATACAATAAAATTTTTTATTTCAAAAATCCTGACAAAGAAAATTCTTTCTGGTATTGCACCGTTGCGTTTGGGAAGACACTTGATGAGGCAAGGGCCCAGGTAGATACCTCAACAAAGTCAAGTCCGGGTACAGCTGGATGCAGTGGGTTTTCCTTTAGTAGATTGGATAGAAAATTCTAGTAACCAAAAAAGAGAATGAGTGAGAATAAATAAATGATCTGGCAAATACAAGGTAGAGATTTTTCTAAAATCAAATGGTTAACCTATTTTATTTATTTTTGTCTAACTATTCTCTTTTCCAGTTGCAATGATCCCAAACCAAACAATTTGGGAGTCCTGCTACCACTTTTGGTGGCAGGTTCTAACAATCCGAGAACCTGTCCTCCAAATACCATTCCACCTAATATCAATTTAGCGAAATCTATCATTGGGGGAACGGTTTCGAGTGTATCTGGATTTACCGATCGGAACAAAGCAATCAATGGAATATGTGGAGAAGGAGAATTTGCAGGTTCTCTCGACGTCTATGCTCTAGACAAAACGGGTCCTGGTTCCAGCGTAACGCTTTCCTTTGAGGGAACAGTAAAGAATGTATCCGGTATTGATTTTATTGTATTCGAAAATCCTTTTCGTAATTCGGGCTCAACAGATCGTTATGCAATGGATCCTGCCGTGGTGGAAGTCTCGCGAGACAATATAAACTATTGCGGATTTACATTAAATCACGACCCAACTCCTGAAACACTTAACAAACTCACATCCTGGTCTGGATTTGCAGGTATTCACCCAGTTCTTTACAATATGCTCACAAATCCCCTAACGCCCGATCAACTTTTCTCAGCTACGTCTGGTAGCTTTTTGTTAGGTGGTGGTGATGGCTTTGATCTAGCCAATCTAACGACATCTGGTGCATGTAATGGAGCCTTAGTGACCAATATCCAAACCAATGGATTCGTTTACGTAAAAATCACTTCCGCGAGTGAAAGAGGATATACATACCCGCATGAGTTTAATAACGGAAGCGACGTGGATGGAGTCGTCGCAAGGAAGATTGAGTAGATTTCCTTATTATGTCTTATAAAAAATCAGAAATATCCGAAATTCTGACTTCTTTAGGAAAAACACTTGTAATTCTTTTTACATTCGCTTAAAAAAAGGATTACTCTACGAATCCAAATATCTTGGTGCACTGTCTTGAGCGAAAATCTATATACACAAAAAATATCCATCCACGATGAGATGCCAAGGCTCTCTGCTCAGGCGAATCTATTTCGACTGTTGCTTGATCCTTTTCTCGATTCAATTGACTTTTCTTCGCTCCAGGGGACTGCCTTAGATGCAGGTGCAGGCCCAGGTATTCTTGGGAGTTTTTTAGCAAAAAAAAATCCCAATCTCAAATGGTCTGCCTGTGACATTTCGGAAGAAATGGTCCAGTATTGCAAACTCTCTTATCCAAAGATTGATTGGAAGGTTGCTGATGTCAGAGAGATGCCCTATCCTGACAATTCATTTGATTTTCTGTTCAATTCGATGGTCCTCATTCACATCAAGGAACCGGAAAAGGCTTTAAAAGAATTCTTCCGAGTTCTCAAACCAGGTGGAAAGGTCCTCATCACCTGTCCCAATGACAAAACCTTCACCGGGCCAAAAGTTTTATTGGATATGGTGGAAAAACATGCTACCATTCACCCTGCAGACCGGTATGTAATGGAGAAAGTTCCGAGTTTGATGAAAGATCTTGGATTCAAACTGGCAGCGAGAACTGATTTTCTTGCCACAAACGAAGGAAACGATGACAAACCAACTCTCGATTATCCAAAAATCCATTTGGGAATGATGACTGGTTGGTCGATGATGTCATTTATGGGGCATCCAGACGGAATGCAAGATTTGTATTCAAAATGCCAGTCGGAATATATGTCTAACCGTGTGAAATTCACACTGAACATCGAAACTCATGTTTACCAGAAGTAGCGGAGGAAACATTGAATCAAAACGACCTTAAAATCCTCGGAGAATACCATCTGATCCCGGAGACTCTTCCAGCAGATGGACAACTCAAGCTCATCTTCCAACCAATCGACATGACAACGTATTGGAGACGGTGCGGGCTCACCGCAAACTTTGTTGCAGGTTTTTATTCCTATTGCTACGAGGCAAGTGACGCGAAAGCAAATTCTCTCTCCACGATCATCAATGAATTGTTAGAGAATGCCTCAAAATTTTCTAAAGCAAGAGAGGGGCGTATCAATGTAGAATTGAAGCATTATGGCAACCTTTTAAAGATTGATGTTTTGAACATTGCCTCTAAAAATTTGCGGGAAGGCTTTGAATCCTTCGTAAATAAATTGATTTCCGAAAATATTGAGGAACTTTATTTCAATACTTTGGAGACAAAAGAAGACGGAGACACAAAATCTGGTCTGGGACTTTTAATGATGTTGAAAGACTATCCTGTTCGATTTGGCTATAGTTTTAAGGAGATCGATGCCGATACTCATGAAATAACGGTACGCGCCGTCATCAATGTGGAAGAGATTTAAAGGCGAGCTTCATGGAAATTAAAGATTTAGATTACAATATTCAATACGACGAAGCATCCAAGACCGTTACTTTCGTAGGCTCCATACGTTTGCAAAACCTACCCGCTTACGAACCCATCAAAGTCTTTTTAAGAGATGTCGCAAAACAATGCCAAGGGGCAGTTTTAACAATGGACTTTCGCGAATTGCAGTTTGTCAACAGTTCGGGCATCACTACCCTTTCTATGTTTATCATTGATTCCAGAAAGAGTGCCTCCTACCAGATTAAGATCCTCGGATCTCTGAATGTTTCCTGGCAGTCCAAGTCCCTTTCCAACTTCAAAAAACTTTGGGACCAGGTGGTTCTAGAAATTTCTTAATCTTCTGACTTTCCGCCCATCTCGTAGAGTTTTCTAAATTCGAGCATGCGGCGGGACATTTCGTTAAACCGTTGCGCGAGAATTACAAACAAATTTGTTAGGAGCTTAATTGCAAGATTTGGGCTTTGGACTTCCAATTTTTGGAATTCATTGGGAGTGAGAACCAGTAATTTTGCATGATCTCTAACAATGATGTCTGCGTTCCTTTGGGTTTTTGCAACAAAGCCTAACTCACCAAAAATTTCCCCTTGGTTCAAAATAGAAATTGTAGATCTGATTCCATCATCTCGTGTAACGACCACTTCCACGGAGCCATCCAAAACACAAAAGAGACCCTGGCTTTCTTGGTTTTGCCGGAAGACAATCGCTTTGTCCTCATAGTCGATGAGATCAAGCATAGACAAAAGTTTTTTAGCTTCCTCTTCGCTGAATCCTCTTAAAAAGGAAAGGATTTGGCTGGGAGGAAGAGCCATATCGTGAACGATGGAACTCCAAACTTCATCTCCATCCATAGCAAACAGAGGTCGGATATCTTTGTAATCTGGAAATCGACTTTGGAAGAGTTGTGCAAGTTCAATGCCTGCCGGGAATCTTTTGGCAAGCCTTAAGAATGGGGAATGGATTTGTTTAAGATACTCACTGTCATCAAGAAGAAAAACCATTGGAATTACATTTCCATAATCCGGATGGTCAATATTCTTTTTGTACAATCTGTAACCGACTTGGTTGTAGAGGCGCACCAAGTGAGGGTTGGTATCTATAAAATCGAGTAGAACTCCATTCTGCCTGGCATGTTCGTAGATCTTCATACAAAGCATACTTGCCGCCGCGGAACTTCGGTATTCCCTCTTAACCATAAGTTTGGTCGACATAGAAACTTTGTCAGGGTAAAAGGGACGAAACTCTTCCATATCATAGAGTTCCTCACATTCCAAGGGACCATCCTTTCTAAAATTGATCCGAACGGTTCCGATTACCTCGCCTTCTTCCGTTTCGGCCAAAAACAAATGACCCGTTGCATCATAAGGTTCTTCAATGCGAAGGAGGCTATGGTCTGCGTAGGATTGTTTCCTGTTCATTTCCTGAACATATATATCATAACGGAGCTGGAAGATCTTTTGGCGATCGGATTCAGTTTCGGCGAGGCGGACCTTAATTTGGCTCATGAGTTTGCGATTCCTCCGCAAAAAATAGAAAAATCATTTGCAATTTATGCAAAATGTATGACTTTTTAAGCTAATTTTCCGCATTCTATAAAACGAAGATATATAAAAGACAAAGACCATCTATGCCGCAATCCTCTTCTAACGAAAAACGATTCGTCCTCTCGGACTACTACAAAAAACAACTCAAAGAGATTGCCTTTCAGGGAGAATTCCGGGCGGAAACATTTGCCACTCGGTTCCGATTCTTCTTCCTAGGTTTTCTAGTAATCTTTGCAACTTTGGGACTCTTGTCTGGCCGACCTATAAAGGAGTTTTACTTTCAAACTTCAGCCATCCTTGTCTTACTGTTTTACAACTTCGTTGTCTACTTTTCACTTAAGAAATCGGGGAATTACCTCAATATCTTTAAATTTCTTTCTTCCTTTTTAGAAATATCCCTTTTAACATTTGTTACTGGCTATAGTGCATACACACAAAAGAATCCGAGCTTAGTCTATGCAGCTCCGATGATTTATGTATTCTTCATTCTCATCGCGCTTGCATCCATACGTAACAACACTAAGTCGATCATCTTTGCCGTGGGTGTCCTACTCATTGAGTATGCAGCTCTCACGATTTACTTTTTCCCAGAGATGAGCCAATTTAATGCGATGCTTATGGAGTTGTCAACTTCCTTAAAGCCTCAATTTTTAGAAGAGAACAGTACTTTCTTTATCGTGAGTGCGGTTCCTATGGGAATCTTTCTCATTCTTCTATACATGGTGGTCACAGGTGGATTGATTTTATATGCGATCCTTAATACATCCAGAACCACACAAGAGCAAGCGGATTTAATTTTTAACACAGAAAAACAGGCAATTCTTGAAGAAAACATGAGACTTGGAATGGAGCTTGATGTTGCAAGACAGATCCAGGCAATGGTTCTTCCAAGAAAAGAGGAATTGGAAGAGATCAAAGATCTCGAGATTTCTGCAAGAATGGATTCTGCGAATGAAGTCGGGGGAGATTATTATGATGTAATTCCTCACGAAGATGGAACTATTTATATAGGTATAGGTGATGTTACGGACCACGGTCTTGCATCTGGTGTCGTAATGCTTATGACTCAGTCTGCATTCATCACTACACTTCGCTCCAAAGTAATTTCTTTAACCGAAGCTCTCAAATCGATTAATACAATTCTATTCTCCAATATCCATATCCGGATGAAAGACATTCGCAATTTGACGCTCTCGCTTTTCGCCTATAAAAACGGAGTGTTTACAACTGCTGGCCAACATGAAACAATTTTGGTCTACCGTGCATCCAAGAAAAAAACTGAGATCATCGATACGATCGACAATGGTATGTTAGTAGGTCTTACAGAAAATATCGATGAGTTCATTCATGAAAAACAAATCGAACTCAATCCAGGTGATATCATCCTACT
This sequence comes from Leptospira sp., assembly GCA_027533185.1. Lineage (GTDB taxonomy): Bacteria > Spirochaetota > Leptospiria > Leptospirales > Leptospiraceae > Leptospira_A. The sequence continues at coordinate 59,655 of JAPZTS010000008.1, forward strand.
CTATACAGACGGGGCAACTGAAGCCGAAAATACAGCCAGAGAGCAGTTTGGAAGCAAACGCCTGGTCGAATCTCTGGAAAAGTACGCCAATTTACCAAACACGGATCAGATACTAGATAAAATTTTCGAAGATATTTACGCCTTTATTAACGGTGTACAATTGTATGATGACATCACAGTCATGGTAATGAAGAAACGAGGTTAGGTGGGATGAGTTCCGAGAATTTGGATGAGCTTCTTGATGAAGAAAGGGCAAAATATGCAGAACTTGAGATTCTTTACCAAAATATAATCGACCACTCTACTGAAGTTGAAAACGAACTTCTCGAAAACAACAAAAAGATCCAAATGTATATGGATCGGATGCGCCGGTATCTTTCCCCACAGTTATATGAAATGATTGTAGGACAAGCAGGAGAAGCAGAGACATCGATATCCCACCAAAGAAGAAAGCTTACAATTTTTTTCTCTGATATAGTTGGTTTTACGACTATCACTGATTCCATAGAACCTGAGATTCTATCCGATTGTTTGAATAAATATTTGGATGTAATGTCTGGCATTGCGATCAAATACGGCGGAACTATTGATAAATTCATTGGTGATGCCATTATGATTTTTTTTGGGGCACCAACCTTCGAAAACGATACAGCCCATGCTTTAAATTGTGTCAAAATGGCAATCGAAATGCGAGATAGCCTTCCCGCATTGGATGAGTATTGGAGAAAATCAGGAATCAATCAAAACCTAACATGTCGAATTGGAATTAATACGGGTTATGTGACTGTTGGTAATTTTGGAACCAACGAAAGGATGGACTATACCATCATAGGTGGACCCGTCAATGTTGCCTCACGTTTGGAACATGCTTCGGAACCTGGTGGCATTTTAATTTCTAACGCAACCAGATCCCTAATCGAAGAGTTTATCGAAACTACGCCCAAAGGTGAAATCCTTGTCAAAGGCGTACACACTCCGATAGAGACTTTTCAAGTCGTAGGACTAAAAAACGAACCTGAAAAGAAAGAAAACCCATTTCTCAAATTTGACACAGATGGATTTTTACTGAAGCCCCTTCATTACGACAAACTGAGTACGGACCCAGAAGAGCGCCGACTCATGCGGCATGCTTTAGAAAAAGCGCTTGCGGCACTGAAGTAAATCGTTTAGTATAAGTACGCAAAATCATGAGTATGCGAAAATACGGTAATCTTAAATCCTTTGACCTTTTAAAAGAGGAACCTGAATCTAGAATTGAAATCCTTTTAAAGCCACTAGATCTAATGGCACATTGGAGACGAATTGGAATTCTCTCTGATTTTATTGGATATTTTTATGGGTTTTCCTTTTTGCCAAATCTACCAACTGATTCGCCCGAAATGAGGAATTCTGAAATAGTTAATTCTATTTCAACTGTCTTCAACGAACTTTTAGAAAACGCCGCCAAATATTCGTTTGATAAGAAGGCAGATATTGACATACATCTCATCCATCGAGGGCGTGCTTTTGAAATGCTCGTACGAAATCGAACCAATGATGATCATGTTAAGGCATATGAAGAAAGTTTAAACGAAATTTTCTCCTCAAACAACTTGGACGAACTATACATATCTAAGCTTGAATTGAATGAAAATGACCCACACCATTCGGGAATAGGTTTGATTATGGTTCTAAAGGATTACCCAGTAGAGATGGAAGTTGTGCTAGAAACAGAAGGTTCTATAACTACAATAACAAGTCGTACTCTTTACTTCACGGAAACATAATTTTAGCGATTACATAGACTGAGTTAAAAATTTGAGCAGGGTTTCTATTCTATTTTTACTTTTATGCCTTAGTTTTTTCAATTAGAAGATCGAGAATATCGTTCATTTCTTTAAGGAATGCTGATTTTTCCTGATCCGATTTACAAGATTTCCATTTGAATTCATTTAATACAGCAAAACCGTGGACCAAACTCCAATACATCATCATCAAGGTTTCTGTTGAAACGTCTGAGTTCAAGAGCTTGGATTTTTGACCTTCTTCGACTATTTTAAACATACCCATATAAGCAAGTTTACTATTCTCCTGAAGCTCTTCTTTATTTTCCAAGGTTGACATTTGCGATTCGATTTCGCCACCAAACATAAGTTCTGTTCTTCTTGGATGACTTAATAAGAGTAAAATGTATTCTTCTCCTGCTTTCTTCAATTTTTTCAAAGGATCGGACGAATACTCCCAGGCCCTTTGCATCCCCAACCCAAGATCAAAAAACCCCTTGGAAACGATCGCAGCTAAAAGATCAATTTTTTTGGGAAAATGTTTGTAGGGGGCAGTGTGACTGACAGATAGATCTTGCGCGATATCTCTTAGGCTTAAGGCAAAAGCACCTTTTTTTTCTAATTCAACGATAGAATGTTCGAGAACTGCCTCTCTCAGGTTGCCGTGATGGTAACTTTCCATACTTTTCTTTTTTTTCATAAATCGAACACCTTAAAAAAATGTATACATTGCCTACTTTTAATGTTGACAGAGCTTACTTGCTATGTTTACACTGTCTATATTATGGTCTATGAAAATTATAAAAAATCTCCCTTATTTTGGAATGGGTTGGTAAATTTGGTCCTATCTATTGTGTTTTTAGCTTTTTGGCTAATCGACAATCGAACTCTTCTCGGCGTTCCGATTTGGGTCAAACCGATCAAATTTACAATCTCCTTACTTTTCTATTCTTGGACAAGTATGTGGATCTTAATTGTTTTTTTGAACAAGTGGAAATATAAGAATGCGATTGAGTGGTCCCTGACTATTACAGCGGTAATTGAGATCGTTCTGATTTCGATCCAAGCAATGCGGGGAGTATCAAGTCATTTTAATATAAGCACTCCATTGAACATGGCTATTTTTTCCATTATGGGAATAAGTATTTCTTTGTTCTGGCTTTTTCACCTTTGGATACTCATAAAAATCTATCGAGAGAATTCAATTGATTCATTCACGAAACGTATATTGGGGTATGGACTTGGTATATCTGCCTTTGGGATGATTATAGGATTTTTCATGACTTTGCCAAAACCCGACCAAGTTCAAATGATGGAGAAAGGTGTATTGTATCTTAGCGGGAGTCATAGTTTTGGCGGCCCAGATGGAGGTGCTGGTATTTCATTTTTTGGATGGAATAAAGAATATGGTGATATGCGGATTGCCCATTTTTTTGGGATGCATGCAATGCAGATATTCACTGTTCTTGCGGTCTTAAACAAAGACTCCGTTAAGCAAAGTAACAAACTTCTCATCGATACACTAGGAGTTGTAACTTTTACTATCACTTTACTACTAACTGTTCAGGCATTGATGGGACTTTCGCTTTTTCTTTGGAATTCTTTCTTCTCAACTTTTCTCATTGGTCTTTCCTTAATTTTTATAATTATCTTTGGAACTTTATTGATGACTAGTTTTAAATTCAGGAGTAAAACTGTATGAATCTTCTATTTACAAATATACAAGGAATCTTCCTTTTATTGGATCCAAAAACGATTTTTAATCTTGTAAATGGAATCGCATTGTTTGCCTGGGTGGGTTTAGTACTTTTGCCAAATCCAAAACTCATTCAACTATATCGTGTCTATTTAATTGGGCTATTTTTTGGAATCGCATATTCCATATTCATTGCAGTTGGGATGTCTTCCGCAGAGGGGAGTTTTTCCAGCTTAGATGGAGTCCGATCACTTTTCATGAACGATTACGCTCTTCTTGCAGGATGGATCCATTATTTGGCCTTTGATTTGTTTTTGGGAGTTTGGGAAACAAATGATGCAAAAGAAAGTGGTATACCGAAGTATCTTCTCATCCCCTGCCTGATCTTTACTTTTTACATCGGACCTTTTGGATACCTACTTTATATAATAATTAAGAAACTAAAGAGCAGAAGCTAACCACCGTAAACATCTAAAAGGGAGAGAATTCTTTGGAAACGATTTTTGTTTTCCAAATCTCCCTCTAACTCGGCAATCTCTAGTCCTTCAAAGGCTAAATCTCTGCCCGTTTTTTCTTCATTATTTTTTTCATTGGGCCTCGCACCCGATTCCAATAACAAAGCTAAGACGGAGGAGTGCCCGAATTTACAGGCTTCATGAAGCGGTGTATTCCCATTGAGATCCGAAATATGCAGATTGATACCAGCTAACAATAGTTTTTTTGCAAGTGTAGGCTCGCCAAAAATCGAACACCAATGGAGTGCCGTCATTCCATTTATACTTTGCACATTTACATTCACCTTATGGCGTAAAATTTCATCCATAAGAAGGCTTTTATCTTTTAGTAAAAAAGAATTGTTCTGCGATAACTTAAAAAGTGCGGTCTCTCCATTGAGATCCCTTTGGTTTACATCTGCTCCACGCTCTAAAAGACGTAAAGTAATTTGCGTTTTGGAACGATCTATCGCCTCATGCAATAGGGAAAACTTAAGTGGGTTTTTGGATGGATTGGGCTCTACATAATTAACGGAATTTCCTGTGGAGAGGAATACATCTACAAAACTTGGATCTCCTTTTTCTAACCAATCTAGATTGGAAGATCCGATAATCTCTTTTTTGAGTGACTCAACTTGATCTTCATATTGTTTTGGAAACTTTTTCTTTAAAATTGGGACAAAAGCAGGTTCCTTTTCGCTAATATGAACAAGTTCCTTTATCTTTGCCCAATCCAATTTAGATGGCATTACATGATTTACCATAAGAAAAACAAAGGTCTCATTTAACTTCCGCTCTGTTATCTTAAAAATACAGTGAATGTATTCTTGAACAAAATGTACTTCACTAGCAGAATTAGAATCCAATGGCCAATGCGAAAGTATCATGTTTAGAATTTGGCTTTTATCTTCTTCAAATAAAAGAGAAAAACTCTCTTGAAGATAAAGAGTGTTCCCTGCTAAAGCAAAGATCTTAGCATTGAGTAGGTTTGAAAGGAAGGACGGAACCGGTTCCTCAAAACTTCCATTTTCATCAAAATAAATCAAATATACTCTTTTGGCAGAAAAATCACCATGGATGCAGATTTGATCCTTACCTGGAATAGCCAGGTACATTCTACCTAATATATGTTTGTCGGTCAGCTCTTCTACAAAAAGGGATAGTCGAAAACCAGTTGTAAATGTTTCATCATTAGATGTAACAATCTGCAATTGAGTTGGCAAAGAATCGACAAATGAGTCGTAAACAAAACCTTTTAATCGTTTAGGATCAGAAATACCTTTGATTTCAATTTTTCCTCGGTTTTCAGGTTGGTCGCCCTGCCAGATCAGACTTAAACGATTTGTTTCCCAAATGGCAGTGATTTCTTTTTCGTAATCAGCACCTATTTGACCCTGGAGTTGGTGGCTAGGAATTTCCTCTTTAAAATGAAGGTCAAATAAAATCGCCTTTGAGGTTATTTGTTTTTGATTAAGAATTCGGAAATTAAACTCATTGTAAGAATGGCAGTTTTGGCATCTAAATTTGCCCTTTTTACCTGCGATTTTTGAGGTAGAAATCGAGTGCTGACTCTGGCAATTCTCACAAATTAATATGGTCTTCATGTCGCTTGGTTCTTGATAGTTTGCAATTCAATCCTAAGGCAATCAATCTAAAATTACTTATTAAAAAGCGACAGAATCCCGAAACCGACGCATTAAATCTCTCTTTGTCTAAACGCGAAATAAAAATTTGAATTGCGAAAAAATCCTAAAGAACCAACGGTAGACCATTCGGTTCACTGGAGTTTCTAATGCAACAACTTGTCTTTCGCAAAAAAAATACTTTGGAATGGATAGAAACTTCCAAAAAACAAATCACAAGTAAAAATTCTGCCATAGTCACACCCCTCGCTATTGCTCGCTGCGATCTGGACCTACCAATCGTTAGAGGAGAAACGCTATTCCGACCCCCTTTCTCTATCGGGCATGAGTTTGTTGGAAAGATCATCGAAATCTCGGAGGATCAAAAAGATCGATTTAAAATTGGAGATTTCGTAGCAGTCGCCTTTCAAATATCTTGCGGTCATTGTCCTTCTTGTATGAGCCAATATTCTAATTCGTGTGAGACGGTTCCATATACATCAGCCTATGGAATGCCACCGGGATCTACTTCTTTCGGAGGTGCCGTATCCGATGAAATTCTTGTTCCTTTTGCAGATCAAATGATGGTAAAACTGCCCGAGGCAATACGCCCTGTAGATATTGCAAGTTTTAGCGACAATATAGCAGAAGTGTGGAAGTTAGCTGGACAATTTTTAAATAGAAAAACAGATCCCAAGGTTTTGGTTGTTGGTGGACTTGCGAGAAGCATTTCCATCTACACAGCTTTGTTCTTGACCCAAACGAAACAAGCCGAAGTCAACTTCGTGGATACAAACAAGGAATCCGTAGAAATGACGGAAAGGTTTGGCATCCAATCCGAACTCCTCGCTTCTTTTCCTAAGCCATCAAAAAAATATGATATCGTTATTGATTGTTCGGCGACCAAGGAAGGTTGGAATTATGCAAGCCGCTCCCTTGGCAAAAATGCCATTTTATCCTCCGCATCGATTTTTTGGACAAATGCGCTAGAAATACCATATTTAGAAATGTACAATCAAGGTGCGGAAATTCACGTAAGTAGAGTTTCTTCCAAGGAATCGATGGTCTCTGTTTTACCCTATATTTTGTCTGGGGAATTTACACCAGGAAAGGTTGTGACGAAGATTGCAAAATTTGAAGACGCCAAAGAGGCCTGGCTTGAAGAATCAACAAAACTCGTAGTGGTCAAAGAATAAAAATAAGAATTGAAGTTTTTTTTCTTGATTCCCATTTCAAAGTTGAATTAGATTTTCGTTATGCGATTGAATGTACTTTTGTTTTTAGGTATTACTTTATTTTTTTCGTGTCAAATTGAGATCAGGCAGGTTCCAGCTCCTAGGGAGTTTGGAATTCCTAAGGTAACGAAGGTTAAAGATCCGGTCTTTATCGGCCGATTTGAAATTTATAGTGCTGACCGAATAGATTATGTACGGACATGGAGAGCGAGTTTTCTTTCTTATGTCAAATCGAATCGAATCTTTAGTGATGCATTTGATGCCACTAAGGAAAAAGCTATCGAACCAAATGCGTATATACTTGATATCAACATAAGTCCAAAGTTAAATGATACTTATAATTATTGGATCACTTGGCCTGCAATCTACCCGATGTCTGGTTATTGGCCCTTACAAATACGAAATGCAAAATATGATGTAATGATCAACTATACTCTTTTGAAAGGAACACAGGTCGTTGCCCAAGGAAAAGTAGAAGAATCCGCAAGCGAAGATGTTACTTTTTATGGATTTTACCGAACCAGCTCCTTCGAAAGGATGATTGAAGTAACCAACCTCATGGCGATGGAAAAATGTATCAAAAATATCGAGTCAGCTCTTTAATCATACTTTGTTTCTTCGTTTCGTGTATTTCCCTACCCGAAGACGCAAAGGTCTCGACTACAAATTGCCAAGGTTCGCTCTATTCGGTTCGAAGAGATATCAAAGAAATTCAGGAAGATAATCGAAATCTGATTCTATCTCTTACGGCAGGATCCATATCTTCTGTTCTTGTTCTTGGACCAGTTGGCCTAATGCCGATTTTTTCTATTCCCTACTTTTATAATAAAAAGAAACAAAAGGCAGAACAAGTGATTCAAACTTGGGAAGAAAACTATTGCAAAGAGTAATTTTTTTTGGTTTGAAAAAAAAGATTATTCTCTCAGTAAACTCTTGTTATTTTTTATTACAAATAGTCTTTCTCCTACAGGTTTTGCCTACTGGATACTTGGTTGGCGAGACAATCTCTGCAAGATTTCCTGCACCGGAAGGATTTCAAAAAACAGGTATAGAACAAAATAGTTTTGGTGATTTCCTTAGGAACTATCCTTTAAAACCGCAAGGATCACCAGTTCATCATTTTGATGGAAGTACAAAAAATAAGGAAGTTCATGTAGCAGTTTTGGATTTTCCAATTCTCAAAAAAGATCTGATCCAATGTGCAGATGCAATCATCAAGTTACGTGCAGAATATCTCTTTGATCGTGGTTCCTATAACCAAATCAAATTTAAGATTACAAATGGCATGGATGTCCCCTTCACAGAATTTGCAAAAGGAAAACGAGTTCGAGTCAAGGGAAACGATACCACTTGGATTGAAGGCAAATTCAAAAAAGGGAATACCAGAGCAGTATTCGATGAGTATTTATTCTTTATTTATAGTTATGCGGGAACTGCATCACTCGGAAAAGAACTCATTACAGTTCAACTAAGTGATATTCAAATTGGCGATCTTTTTTTAGAAGCTGGCTCTCCTGGACATGCTGTTCTTGTCGTCGACTTAGCAAAGAATCTATCCAGTGGAGAAAAAATCTTTCTTTTGGCACAGAGCTATATGCCTTCTCAAGAGATGCATGTTGTAAAAAGTTTTGAAAAAATTTCACCATGGTATAGAATTCCAAGAGGAAACCTGGAGACACCTGAATGGACTTTTTCCAACAAATCTCTGGTTCGATTTAAAAATTACTAATATGGAAACCATTCGCAGGATCGCAGTCTATTGTGGAAGTTCGGATGGAGTAGATGTATCCTTTGGCACCCTAGCCTACCAGTTGGGTAAATTCTTAACAGAAAATCGTATTGGAGTTGTCTACGGAGGAGCGAATATCGGCCTAATGGGACAGGTGGCCAACGGAGCTCTAGATAACGGTGGTTTTGTGATTGGAGTCTTGCCAAAATTTTTAAAAACAAAAGAAATAGAACATCCAAATGTCTCAGAGATCCATATCGTTGATACGATGCAAGAACGGAAATTTAAAATGTATGAACTGGCCGATGGATTTTTAGCGTTACCAGGTGGATTTGGAACCATGGAGGAACTATTTGAGATTTTGACCTGGAGTCAACTTGGTCTACACCAAAAACCAATAGGAATATTGAATTGGAATGGATTCTATCATTCTTTAATCAACCAATTACAAAGGATGGTGGATGACGGATTTCTTAAAAAATCCCATTATGATCTCCTGAAAGTTTATTCCAATATAGAAACGGCTCTCAAATCTTTTGAATTGTATTCTTCGCCCGCACGAACAAATTGGCTAACTGAGGATAAATTATAAATCCCTGCAGACTTTGTTTCAATTTAAGCTCTTCAATTTTCTACTAATCCCACTGGTCTTTTGTTATTCCTGCACATCTGACCTAAAAAAATATATCAATGATCAAAGGGATCCAATTAAAATTTATTTGGAGCCAACAGAAATGGATATAGAAATTCTTTTCCTTAGGTCGATCAGCTCAAAAACAGCCGAGGGTGATGAGAAAAAATTTCTGATTCAAAAACTTTCTCAACAAAATGCAAATTGGTTTCGAACACGGCTTCGCTCCACTCTCTTGAAAAATGGAATTTCAGTCGTAGATCGAGATAGAGCCAATGTCATTTTCAAAACCAAAATTGTGGATATGGGTGAGGTTCGGCCAAAGATGTTTATCGAAGGTCTCTCCATTGGTCTTGTATTGGGGCTAATTGCGGGAGAAGTCACAGGAAATCCTGAAGTGGGACTTGCGGTTTTTATTTGGGAAGTGATCGAAGAGTTTATCATCCTATATGTTTTAAAATCCTATTTTATGGTTACAACCATAGAACTAACAGCTGAAGATTTGGATGGGAATGTCTTACTTTCAAAAGAATTTACTGCTTATTCAAACGATGACTTTATCAAAAAATTACCTGAGTTTTCAAAAAATCTGAGAGAAAACAAAGTAAGAGCGAGTCTCGATCAAAACGCGGGAGATATCACCGAATTTATTTATAAAATCAAACACAAGTTATGAATCCAGAAAAACCTATTTGGCTATGGAAAAGTAATAATGAATTCGTCCTGTTAGAACTTTTTTGTATTCTTTTAGGTGTTTACTTTCTTTCAAAAATTGCCGGGTTCTTTACTCATCGTTATGAAATGATTCAGAAACATGGTAAACGTCTGGATCGACTTGCATTTAGGACAGGATGTACGACAGAAGAGAGAAAAATACTACAAAACTTTTACTTCAATTTAAAGCAAAGGCATAGAGTACTTCTTGCACACAATCATATCAAAGATTTCTTACGAATCCATCTTTTACATTTTTTAACTCAATGGAAACTCGAAGCACCAGAAAGATTTCTAAGTTTAGTTTCGAAACTATTAGATACAGCAAATCATCCCTCACAGGAACCGCAAATTAAAGAATTTGTTTTGCTCAAACAAAACTTAATGATTGGTTTTGGACAAATTCAATCACAAGACTTAGGTATTTTTTCTATTCTTTCGGCTGATGTAATTTTTCTGTCTCATTTAAAGACAAATACTAAAATTGAGATTTCCTTCTTTCGGAATCAGAGGGGTACATTAAAATGTTCTGGAATAGTCTCTGACAAATTCCATCGAACAATATCTATTTTACGTTTGCCAAACTAAGTATTTTGGATATTAGTTCTTACAATTTATTTCCTTTTACAAATATTTCCTTTGTCCTAGTCTTAAAAATGATACTAAAGTTTAACTTCTTCGTATTTTTTTTGTTTGTGTAATAAAAGTGATTTCCTTCCAGTTTATAAACAACAATGCTCGAATCTTCAGAATCAAAAATTACATCCTTAATACTTAAAACAGAATTTGTATGGATAAAAGTGATAAGTATCTGAGATTTTAAGAGAAAGGTCAAAATTTCTTCTTCCATTTCCGGAATATCTTTTTTGTAAGTCCCCACTCTCTTCATTTGTCCATCCTCTAGGACCGTAACATCGATTCGTCGCAATTCTCCAAATAGATCCGAGTTTTTTAGATCAACAATCCCATCGACGACAGTATTCGGAAATGGATTCTCTCCGCTATCGATTTCGAAAACTCTTCCTATAAGTTGTGAAGGCACTCGGCTCATATTCACTCCAAGATCTTCTATCTGATTCTTCTGTTTAACAGAAAGTTTATCCAATAATTCCAATACTTCTTTCGCATTTTCATCACCATAGGGGAAAAAATATACAAGCTCCTTAGAACCTCCACGAAGGACCAAGGTGGAAACTCCTTTGTTTTTAGGAATCTTTTTTAGATAGGAGTTGGGAATCTTATCAATCAGAGAATCTAAGGTATGAAGTTCCCTTTCTGAAAGAAACGAACTTCTTCTCTTTCCTCCCGAATAGTAGCCGCTTGAACTATGTTCTGCAGTTATCGGTTCATAAATAATTTCTATCCTTGGCTGAACAGTTACAGTATAGACATTGCCATTCCCATCAAGAAATTGAAACGTTTTCGCGAACACTGTGTTACTAATAAAAAAAAGTAAAATGATTAGGTTAGATTTCAATAGAAAACTCATTTTTTTCCTTTACATACAAAAAATAGCAGATAGTATTCCGAGAGTCATTCGCCAAAAGCGAACAATATAAACAGTAAGGATAAACATAACATGGTTCTTCAAGAGATTCAAGACTCAATTAAAACATGTTTCCAAAAGTATGTGGATTTTAATGGCACTGCCGCAAGACCAGAATTCTGGTGGTTTGCGCTTTTTTCATTTGTTGTGAGCAATATTCTAGGTACGATCAACCCGATGCTTGGTGGCATATTTACGTTGGCTACTTTATTGCCATCTATAGCTGTTGGTACGCGACGACTTCATGATATCGGAAAGAGTGGATGGTGGCAGTTGATTGGACTTACTGGTATTGGAATTTTTGTTCTCATCTATTTTTGGGTGCAAAAAGGAAAGTCTTAATCAAAAGCGGGAACCGGCAATCCTTTGTCGGTTCCAATCACTCTCACTTAGAAGTTATTTGCTCTCTTAATTTGTATTTTTCAATCAAATTTTTGTTCCCTTCGTTATGCAGTCTGAGACTTAAGAAGCTAGATTGGATAACTAAAAAATGAATACGAACCACCGTCTATTCCTTGAGATCGGAATCCACTTTCTAAATCATTTGGAAATGGAATTGAATAAAGATTCCAAGGTGATTGATGCCATCAGCCTGGATGGACAAACTCCTAGACAGATCAACTCAGAGATAAAGAAAAATCTAATTGAATCTTTTCCTGAACTTAAGAGCTACCCAAGTCCAAATTTTAACCTGTTTCTCGTTTGGTGGGAGAAAAACAAATTTGTATATCCTTACGAATCCTTCTCTCTTGAATCTTACAATATTATTTTTTACTATCGCTTGCTTAGTTTACGAGATTGGTCCGAAGAATCTCAGTTGATTTTTCACAACAAAACCCTAGAAGTATTTGAGAAATTTGATTACAAACGCCCTGGTTTTGCCGTAACAGACTTTTTAAATTATGAAAATAATATGCGGGAACTACTCCGAGAAATTGTTCTTGGAATGTTCGAAATTGATGAAAAAAAAGCATGGGACTTGATCTACGAACAAAGTCGAACCTACCAAGCCATCGTAAACGAATTCTTTGAAAAAATCCTCCAAGATGCCTTAAACGACTCCGAACGGTTATTGCAAAATATCCTACCCAAAAAAATCGCAAGCGAATTAAAAAGTAAGAATTCGGTAGAGCCGATTCACGTCCCCAGTGCAACTGTATTGTTTACTGATTTTAAAGGTTTTACTCAGCTCAGCGAACAAATGTCAGCCAATCAATTGATTGCAGAACTAGATGAGTGTTTTTCTATATTCGATGCAATCATTGATCTTTATGGATTGGAAAAAATCAAAACCATTGGGGATTCGTATATGTGTGCGGGAGGAATTCCAGAATTCAACAAAACTCATACTGTTGATTGTGCACTTGCCGCCTTACAGATGAGAAATGAAATGAATTATTTGCTTGAAAAAAGAAATTCAGAAAATAAACCCTATTGGAAAGTACGAATCGGATTCCATTCTGGTGATTTAACAGCCGGCGTGATTGGTCAGAAAAAATTCAGTTACGATATTTGGGGAGATACTGTGAACATTGCCAGTCGGATGGAAAGTTCAGGAATTCCATGTGAAGTAAATGTTTCTTCCTCCGTCTATGAAGTGTTAGATCCTTTTTTTGTTTTAGAGCCTAGGGGTAAAATCGAAGCCAAAAACAAAGGAAAAATCGAAATGTATCTTCTCAAAGGACTGCGAAAACGATTCCAAAACGGAGAAGAAGAATGGAACCGAAGTTCCACTGAAACTTTGCAAAAACCAAAAACTTTGACAAAACTAGGAAACCCCGATTTTTGGAACCTTTATGAAAAATTAAAAAACGGAGCAAAAATCAGCCGGCGAAAAGCATAACTAATTTTTCGAACTCACCATTATGTAAATAGAGTTCGCTTCGTACTCAAATCTTTGGGATAAGGAATTCGCATCAATCCTAGAATTTCCTGCTCCCACCTCACGGATGTAAGTTACTGAGACGGAAGATTTGGAAGTCACCCAAGAAAACCCCAAACTGATTCCCCGATTCCTCGAGTACTCATTTCGAGGATCTGTACCAGACCTTGGCAAACGATAGCGAACGGTCGTATCGCCTGAGCTTGCTTGGATCTGGTTTCCGAACTGACTTTGCAGGTATAAATCTAGAGCAGATTCTGTCCAAGAAATTGGTTTTGTATTCGGTTCATTTGTGTAAAATCCTGCTAACACAGAAAAGGTGTCGGCTAAATAGTATTCCATTCCAGTTGCAAAATTTGTAGTGGCAACACGAGTGAGCTCTCGTACTTCTGTGTCCGTTATTGTATACGTAACTCGACTGCCAAGACTACTTACCTCATTTTGATTCTGTTTTGCTCTGAAACCTGACGTTCTAATGATATCAAAGGAAGCCAAAAATCGAGAAGTAGGAAAATAAGCGACTCCCACTCTTAGCTCGGACGTCTCAGGGATCCTTGTATTCAACGCAGGTCTTTGGGTTAACACACCTGCTTCGATCGCCGAAGAAGCAACACCCGTTCCTTCGATAAAATCAACTGCAGTAGATCCAGGTCTCCTGGTTGAGTCTAGATAGAATTCGTTGTACAGTCGATTACCACCCATTACGTGAATGTGACGAAAGCTGGCACCTAAGGAAACCTTGTCAATGGGTTGGTATTGGACACCTATAACTGGCATAAGCCCCGAAGTTCGCCGATTGTCTACGAATGTTCGCATAACGTAGCTTAAATCGGAAAACTGTTGGAACTGAGTCCTTGAAACATCCTTCGTATCATTTAAATAGTAAAGTGTGGCACCAAAAGACAATTTATCAGTCAAGAGATACGCAACACTTGGACCTACCAGAAGTTGGCTGTATCTTTCCTTTGTAAAATTCCGAGTTGTATTGATTGTGGGAGAAACGAGGGGGAAATTTACTTGGTCTGCGCGATTGTATGCATAGTTGTATGTGTTTACGATAGAGAAGGCAAACTTCCAACGGTCAAAATTCTTTAAGAGTCCAATAAAATTTGGATCAAAACCTTGGTGGGTTTGGTTGTAGGTTTGGCCTGGAGTATCAATGTTAATGTACTTACGTTTTGTATCTTTGAAATTCGATGCAGAAATCGAAATTCGATCGTTATAAGTAAATCCAAGACCCGCAGGATTGTAATACGCTCCAGAAGGATCGTCCGCAATGGCAGTAAATGCCCCTCCCAGTCCAGCGGCTCGTTCTCCATAAAACCCGTGGATATTATGGAAAGGTTCGGAGGCATAGACTGATGAGACAATCGCCAAGTAAAAAATAGACGAGGTTAGTACATATTGGATACAGGATTTCATATTCAATTTCATTATAATTTGTTAATTGTATTGGTTCGAGTTACGAAAACTTCATTGCCGTTCGAATCAAGCGAGTAACGCCAGATCACCGCTCCAGCGATCTGGCTTTCATCACCATAAAAATCAATGTAGTGAACTGGACCACCACTGTTAACATTATTAAAGAACTCACCCCAACCTATAAACTCGTCTGGAAAACTATTTGGATTTACACCCGCGGGCATCACAACGAAGGCATCGTATTCAGTAAAACCTGTTCCATTTCCAATACGACCTGCGGCATTAACAGCGGCTGGTGCGGGGACAAGCTGAACAAATACATCCCATTCGAAATCAAAGTTGGTGTCATATAGATCGCCATACTTACCAAGATCGAGGTTTCCGAGTTGCTCAATTTGAGCTGGTTCATAGGTAGAGCCGCTATCTAGAGATTCATAGTATTCGACATAAAAATAATCGATATCGCCATTTTGATCATAGGTTTCTTCTAGGTAGTATTCGTAAAAATTACCATTATCAATGTACTCGGTTAAAACATATCCACCCGTATCATTTGTTCGACCTTTTACTGATGTTGTGATTTTATTGTCATTTGCATCATCGTAAATATTACTAAAAGCCAGCTGTACGCAGTTATTTGCATTTGCATTGGTATCTCGATTGCATTCTTCGAAACTAAATCGAGTTGTCGATTTTTCGGAAATCCCAAATCCATTGGTGACTTGTTTGATATTAAGAACCGCCTTATCTTTTTTCCCTGCCTCTGTGATGTATTTTATAGATGCATCCACCGAAAGCGAAACTCCAAAAACACTTAGGGATCGGCTTACGGAACTAAAGATTCTTGTTTTTTCCGTATTAAATCGAATCAGTTTTTGGAATTGGTTGTTTGTTGGACAAGCTATTGCAGTGCCAACTGTTTCCGAGACGGTGTACCGAATCTCTACGTCATATTCCCTCGATGAGATGTTGTTGTACACCATGGCAGGCGAAGGTACGGATTGACCTACAAAAGGAAGATTGCCTGAAATCTGTAAGCGAAAGACTTCATCCTTTGCCTCATCTCTTGTGAGTCCCAATCTTTCCATACCTAAAAAGAATTCTTCTTCAATTTCAGGTGTTATGCGAACCTGTTCGCTCCCACCTGGAATACAAACTCCAGGACTTGCCTTGGCTTTGTCATAAGCACCACTTATCAAAGCCAAATCGAGTTTGTAACTTTCTAGAATTTCGGATACGAGAGAAGTGCCGTAATTCAAAAATGCCTGACCAGCAAATCCCAATTCCAAAGTATCTTCCGCAATTCCCTTTGTCTGGGCTGCGAGTTTGGATCTAGGGTTAATTGCGCGTGCAGACCTTCCTGTCCCACCAGAAGGCTTTCGAATGGATCTCGGAATCGCAACAGCTAGGTTATTGGGGAGCTCGGAATTGATGCCAGAGCTTAAAAAATTGCGAACCAAAAAACGAAGAAGCAAGGCCTCCGGAGTATTGCTATCATCTTTCCCTTTTTTACAACTGAATGTAACTAGGGCACATGCTAAGATAGCTGTAAAAAAACGGGTCATATCAACTTCATTTACAATGGGAAACTCTACAGTGTCAATTCTATTGTTAGCTGTTTCCGTGTTTCAAAAAAGACTATTCAAATCTAAGTAAGTTTGCGAATATCTAGGTGATGAAATCTATTGCCATAGCTGTTTTGGTTTTTGGAGGAGCCTTTCCTTTGATTTCAAAAAGCAATCTTTATGTTCAAAGTGCGAAGGCAAAGTTGCTCTCCCAACCCAAACTGAATGCGGAAGGTATATCCTTAAAACTAGGAGAAGTACTATCACCAATCAACGAACAAGGACTGTTTGTCCAGGTGCGAGTCTCTGACAGATCCGGTTGGGTCTCCAAACTGTTTGTTTCTCCACTTCCTCCTGGAAACCAAATTCAATTGGGTATCAGTTCTAGTTCCACGGAAGCAGTTGTTGCTCGACAACGTGCTTCCGATTTTACAAAAACCGCAGCCGCCAGGGGACTCTCTGAAACACAAAAACTTAGGGTGAGAGGAGAAGGAGATTTGTATGATTTTGACTCACTTCGTTGGCTCGAATCTTTACCTAGAAAAAATTCGCATAACTTAAATAATGAGAATGGAATCCAAACAAATGATCGATTCGAAGAAAAATCCGATCCTATGTCCAATTTATCCCTACTAAGCGAAACTCAGGCTGAAGTTAAGGTGGGACGATCTCTTGCTGCAAGAATACTGAAACGATTCCCACTGAATAGAAACAAAGAATTAACAGTCTATTTAAACCAGATTGGATCTCGCATAGCGTCTGTTTCATCAAGACCAGACTTAGATTTTGTTATCGGAATTCTCGAATCTGACGAAATCAATGCATATGCTTGTCCTGGTGGTTTTATTTTTATCACTACGGGAACACTAAAAAAGATCCAGTCCGAGTCAGAGCTTGCTGGTATCATTGCCCATGAAATAGGACATATCGTTCTCTTCCACAATGGAGAATTTCAACAATCCAATCTTTTTGTGGATATTATCGCAGGCATACTCGCACCTACAGGAGGTGAGGTGATCAATGCTTCCACATCCCTTCTTCTTGACCAACTGGAAAAAGAGATATTCGAATCCGGAAGGGACAAACAAAAAGAGTTTGATGCGGACGAAGCAGGGGTGGGTCTTGCGGCCCAGGCGGGATATCCTGCATCTGGTCTTGGTAACTTTTTATACACAATGTCAAAAACGGCCGACCAAGAAGCTTTTAAAAAAACCCACCCAGATACGAAAGTGAGAATCGCTAAACTTGTCGTAGTGGAAGTTACAGCAAACTCATCGAACGATAGTATTGCTCCTGATAACTGGCAAAACTTCAAATCAAAATTGAATCCATGACAAAAAACAAATATCTTGTGCCTTTTTTACTAACAGTCGTTTTACCAGGCTCTATTTTAATTTTATTTACAGTCTTTGGAGTAACTTCCACCTTCAATCGCAAACTTTCCGATATTCTTTTTCACCTCTTACCATCGCATTATAAGTTTTCAAAGGACATTGTCATCATAGATATTGATGAACAGAGTATTGCCAAATATGCAGACCATCCCGAATTAGGACAATGGCCTTGGAAGAGGACCATCTATCCAACTTTGATAAACTATACAAAACTCTTAACTCCTCCAAAGATTACAATCATTGATATCATGTTTACGGAACGCTCTGATTATGATGAAGCAATTGTAGCGGCCAATACAAGTCTTGGAAGGATATCCCATGCAGCAAATTTTAGAAATGGAGGATTTGTAATTCCCAGGAGAGGCGGTGAATTATCGATGGTTCAAAAGTTTTCGGTAGGACTACCTGAACACGTCCATTTTCCAGAATATGACAATGCCGCATTTCCGATTGGAGAAATAGGTGAAACGGCTCCATTTCTGCACGTAGTGAATGTAGTAACGGATAAAGATGGAATTCTTCGTCGTTTTTCTCCCTTTACAAAATGGAAGGACCATTATTTCCCAACTTTGGCAACACAAGGGTTTGCTGCTGGCGAACCTTATGAAGTCAATGTTAATGGCGATGAAGTTTACCTATCCAAAGAAAATAAATCAAGAACTATCCCAATAGATAATGATGGTTTAACACGCGCTTATTTTTATACAGATGCAGAACTTCGGAATATTCCAAGATATTCGGCGGCTGGAATCATTCAATCTTTGGAAGATTTAAATTCGGGTGCA
Organism: Leptospira sp.; assembly: GCA_027533185.1. GTDB lineage: Bacteria > Spirochaetota > Leptospiria > Leptospirales > Leptospiraceae > Leptospira_A. The sequence goes on from JAPZTS010000008.1 coordinate 78,133, forward strand.
GTTGAAACCCCTGAAAAACTAATTGTTCCTCCAACCCTTTTCGATGGAAAAATTGTTTTAATTGGAACATCCGCCGCATCTACTCATGATGATGTTGTTACCCCTTTTGGACTTTTTCCTGGAGTCATTGCTCAGGCAGTTTTTGCATCCAATTTGATTGAGGGTCATATTTTGCAAGAGCTTCCAGATCTATGGGGAGTTTTATTAACGATCTGCATTATTGTTCTTGGGATGATCATTCTTTTTGTTTCGGAAAATCATCTACTTCGAAATTTCTATCCGATCTTTGCGGTAACATCTTTTCTTGTTATCTTTTATATTTTGTATCGATTGGATATGATTCTTCCTCCACTTTCGTTTCTCACAACCTTTCCAGTATCCTACTTGATTGGATTTGCTTATCTAACTTATAAAGAAGGTCAGGAAAAACGAAAATACAATAATATCCTGCGCAACTTAGTCGATCCTGGGGTTGTAAGCGAAGCTATGGAAGATATGGAAAACTTACGAAAGGGAGGCGAATGGGAAATTACAGCTTTCTTTTCCGATGTTGCTGATTTTTCTACAATAAGCGAAGAACTAAGTGCGAGTGACTTAGCAAGACTTTTAAATGAATACCTAACAGCCATGACCGAGATACTCAAATCAAATTCAGGCACATTAGATAAGTATATTGGCGATGCAATTGTAGGAATATTCGGAGCACCGATAAAAAATGCGAATCACCCCCTCTTAGCATGTAAGACCGCATTAGAAATGTTAGATGCACTTGATAAACTTAGATCAGAATGGGTCTTACGAAACGATTTTACTGATTCAGCAAGGAATATGTTATTTCGAATCGGTCTTAACTGTGGACCGGCTAAAGTAGGTTTTATGGGAACTGACAGTTTGGCATCCTACACCATGATGGGTGATACTGTTAACCTTGCCGCCAGGCTCGAGGCAGCTGCAAAAGATTATGGAGTTCCGATCCTGGTTTCAGAAGCCATTGAAATGGAATGTAAAGAGGAGTTTCACTTTCGATTTTTAGATTGGATTCGAGTGAAGGGAAAGGACAAACCAGTCAAGATCTTTTCATTGGTTTGTCGCCGAGACGAGGTAACTCCCGAATTTTTAGCAGCTGAAGATGAATTCCGAAAAGCATTTGAGTTTTACGTTCAAAAAAACTGGGAAAAGGCCGTTTCTGGGTTTGAATCGGCAAAAAAAGCCTTTGGCAAACAAGATAAAACGACAAATTTACTCATCGAACGGTGCCAATTTCTATTCCTGAACCCTCCCCCAGCTTCTTGGGATGGTGTCTTCACTCGCTCCACGAAATAAATGGAAGATACGGATTCTTTCTTGAAATATTCTTTCTGTAAAAATTAATGTGACATAAGTCCATGAACTGGAATCGATTCAACCGCAACGAAGAAACCTTTAGTGTCCTTTTTGTCTTCCTATTCTCTTTCACATCCTTAATATGGAATGGGAATTTTATGGTCAGAGGGATCGCGAGTTTCCAAGGCGTCGGAGATTTTTTCTCTGGATCTTTCGATTCTTTTGGCTCTCTGATTAAAAGTTCCTACAACAAATTGGAGTCATTCGAACGAGTTCGAGAAGAACGTGACTCCTGTTTGAATGTAATGGAAGAATACCGACAGCTGTCAAAAGATGTGGAACGACTCAAAGCAGAAAATGCCATCTTACGACAAGAATTGAACTTTCCGATTCGTACAGACTATCCTACCGTTCGCGCTGAAGTTCTCAGTGTACGTTTAAACTCAATCTATCGAACTATCATCATAAACAAAGGGTCTGAATCTGGAATCAAGCCATATATGCCAGTCGTCGCACGAGCATTAGACGAGAAGGGTAAATTTGCTGAGGCACTTGTTGGGAAGGTGATTGCAGTTTCAAAAGGTTCAGCCGTTGTGCAACCGCTAATCAATTCTAATTTTTCTATGGGTGTTGCAGTTCCTGGAACAAACCTATGGGCATCGTTGAACGGAAATAGTGGTCGCGGAACAGATGTATTGTTGGATTATATCGATTCTGGAATCGTCATTGATCCAAAATCTATCGGCAATTTTCCTATGGGCCCAACTTTGGCACCAACGAATAATACACTTTTTACGGAAGGATTCAGTAAAATCGGTAAGGCAGTGTATAGTTCTGGTGGATCAGGAGTGTTTCCTCCAGGAATTCCAGTGGGAACGATCATCGAGGAAGGACCAAGAAATGGATCTTTCAAAACTGCGATCGTTCGACCTTTTGTACAATTCGACAATCTTCTACATGTCATCATATTGAAAAAACTACCTGAAAAGTGGAAAGAAGAATGGCCAGCCGAGAAGTCGATTCAGATTGAAGGACCTTACTTCGGAGAGATTGATTTCCCCAAGGAAAAGGATTACCAGAAAAAGGATAAGGACAAAGATAAAAAACCTTCCATCAATGGTTTTATACCCAATACCAACCAAACCCCTTCCTTGACAAATACTCAAACGAAACCGAATAACACGATTCGCGAAACTTCAGAGCCAAAAAATGAAGACTCAAATCCTTCAAGAGATACCAACCCATGATTTTAGATAAAGTATTCATCATTATCGGAATGTTACTCGCGCATTTTCTAAATGGATCAAATCTATTCGAATTAGGTAACGCGATCCGACCTGATTTTATGGTTGTGTTTGTCATTTTTTTTGCACTCCGGAAAGGAGCGATGTATGGGCTTTGGCTCGGTTTTATCGGAGGGCTTCTTTCGGATACTGCATTGGGCGGTGAGATTGGCGGTGATGACTTAGTTTATTATAAGATTGGGTTGCACTCATTTTCCTATGCTATGGTTGGTTACATCATTGGAAAAGTCACACGAAGTTCATATACAGAAAACTATATCTCTATTACTATTTATGTTTTAGGTTTTACGCTTTTATCTAGAGTCATTACGTATCTATTGTTTTGGATGTTCTTTCACTCTAACCAAAGTTATTCATTTATGTATGTTTCGATTTATAATGCCTTCATTGGCCCTGCCTTATTTTACTTATTTACCTGGATATACCGATTAGATGCGGATGAGTTACGAACATGAGCCAGTCAGCCTCAGAATTTAAACTCGAAACAAGTTTCAGAAGAAGGCTCTATTTTTTTTCAGGAATGATTGTATTTACTCTAACAGCGTATATACTTCAGCTTTTCAATTTGCAAATTGTTCAAGGCAGTGAAAACTCACTAAAGGCAGAAAGATTTGTTAGGCGAAGCGAATCCATTCCTGCAGATCGGGGAAACATTTTTGATCGAAATTTTTTAACTCCGGAAACCTCACAACCTTTAGTGTCAAACTCAGCGTCATTGGATGTGATACTAAATACGAATCTCTTAAAAAATGATCCCAAAAAAGTAAAAGAATTTATTTATAAGTTTTGTGAGTCTCTCTCGATCCCAATTGTTTACTTCGAAAAAGATCTCCAGGAATCTAGACTCATTAAAAAAATTAGATCAAGAGAGCCATTTATCCTTTTAGAAGGAATTTCTAGAGAACAACAAGAACGCATTTTAGTATTAGATACAATTAATAGATATGTTTATCTAGTATCTTCGCCTGCACGAGTATATCATATGGGCCCCGCCCTGGCGCATGTTACTGGTTACGTTGGGAAACCGACATCAAGTGATTTGCAAGGTAAAGAAATAAAATCGTACCAGCTTGTAGGGAAAGGTGGCATAGAGTCAAATTTTGATTCTATTCTTCGAGGCCAAGATGGCTTTCGGATACAAAAAAGAAACACGGAAGGCAATATCGAGGAAGAAAGAGTCATCGAACATTCTATCCCAGGAAACAATCTAGTCTTAACAATAGACAGAGATATGCAAATTGCAGCCTACAAAGCCTTGAAGGGTGTCAGGGGTACTGTCGTGGCATTGAAGGCAAACACTGGCGAAGTCCTCGCAATGGCTTCCAATCCTTCGTACGATCCTAATATTTTATCGGGAAAGAATAAGTCTGAAAGATCAAACCACATAACGAGAGTAACTGCGAATGGTGGATTTTTAAATTTGTCCATCCAATCTAGGTTTCCGCCTGCTTCGACATTTAAGACATTAGTTGGCTTAGCTGCAATGGAAAGTGAACATAAGATCAATTATGATCCCAAACAGACTTTCACCTGTCCCGCTAGTTTTTCCTTAAAGTCTACTTTTCAAGGTGTGCCCGATCAAGTTTTTTATAATTGGGACAAAAAAGGTCACGGGGAATTAAATCTTGCACAAGCACTAGAAAAATCCAATTCTGTATATTTTTATCAACTTGGTTATAAGTTAGGTGCAGAACCAATTCTCGCCTATTCAAGATTATTCGGTTTAGATAAAAAAACAGGGATAGACTTGCCAGGGGAGACCACAGGATTTGTTCCTAGTTCTGATTGGAAAAAAAGAACTTATGGAAATAAGTGGTTTGATGGTGATACCGTTAACCTTTCCATTGGACAAGGATTTATTTCGGTTACACCTATTGAAATGGCATTGTTTTACATGGCGATCATAAACAATGGTAAAATCTATAAACCATTTGTAGTCTCTGAAATTCGTAGTCCACTAGACAATTCTCTGATCCAAAAAACCGAACCAACTATTCTTAGAGATATACCTCTTAAAAAATCCACGATCGAAGCCTTAAAAGAAGGGCTTTATCTAGTAGGATATTCAGGCACTGCATCTGGTGTATTAAATATTCCTGGTCTTCCAGAAATTGCGGGAAAAACGGGAACTGCTCAGACTAGACGTCGAGGTGCCTCCTCTTCAAACCACGCTTGGTTTATTGGGTACGCACCAGCCAATGCACCGGTAGATAAACAAGTGTTAGTTGCAACATTCGTCGAATATGGTGTTGGAGGTGCTGCGATTGCTGCACCTGTCGCAAGGGAAGTATTCAAAGCAGCCTTTCCACCTGGCTCCTTCCCAAAACCAGATCGTGCTCGGACTAGAACAATGGAATCAGAAGCTCCGGTGGAACAAGAGGAATTTTAATGGCTGATCGTAACGTAGAAAAACTCGACTATTTTTTAATCTTTTCTGTTGTCCTCGTTGCAATGGCAGGTGTTCTTACACTCTACACCCAAGAGGCAAATGCTACCGATGCACTTGGACGATGGTATAAACAATTCTCTTTTGTTTTTGTGGGACTCATTGCGATGTGGTTTATGTCCAGAATCAACTATCAGCTGATTGGCTCATATGCTCTTTTCATATATGGTTTTTCAATATTACTTTTAGTACTCACATTAATTCCTGGCATAGGGTATTTACCATCCGGTCGCGGGGCAAGGTCTTGGTTAAAACTTGGCCCAATTACATTGCAGGCCTCTGAGTTTTCTAAATTGGCAACTGTAATTTTATTAGGTCAATATTTAGTATTAAAAGAAAAAGAAATGCATAAGATCACAGTTTTAATTGTTCCATTTATCATATGTTTGGTTCCTATGCTCTTTATCATTCTTCAACCTGACTTCGGAACCGCTGTTTCCTTTTTGCCAATGTTGTTTACTATGTTGTATTTGGGAGGTGCAGACATTCTACATATTGGTTCTCTACTTATCTTCGGCAGCATTTCATTGACGGTACCTATGTACCTTGCGTATTCTCAACTTACTCTGATCCAACCTCTAATAGATTATCTTAGAAAGGAAAACAAAGTTGAACTTGCGTCCATTGTCAACCAAGTCCAAGGAAAAATTTGGCCCATCCTTGATGGTAAAAAAGTTTCAGGTGTGGATCTAGTCGCTTTTCAAAACCAAAAGAATATCCAACTCATAAAAGAAGCTTCAGAGATTATTAAGGATGAATATGCAAGTCTTGGATTTAAAATCCTTTCGAACGAAGCATTTATGTTTGGCCTCGGAGGGGTTTTAGTTGCAATCAGCTTGTCTATGATTTTTGTCCGAATCGCACGTGGTTCGAGAAATTTAAGAAATTATTATATTACAATAGGCATTTTGGGTCTGTCGATTCTTTCAGCCATTGCAGTTCACAAATCAATACCTTTTCGAGAAAATCAAGTCATTCGCCTTACTGCATTTTTAAATCCGGATCAATTCAAACAAGGAGCAGGTTATCAACTTCGAGCATCCAAACCAGCTGTTGGTTCCGGAAAAGTTTTTGGAAAAGGATTCTTTCATGGAGAGATGACGGAAGGAAGAATTCCCCATGTTCCGGAAGCAGGTACAGATTTTATTTTTGCATCTTGGGCAGAGCAAACGGGTTTTTTCGGAAGTGTACTTCTTCTATTCTTTCTAATGTCCATTCCGTTACGAGGTCTACAAATTAGCTTTGAAAGTAAGGACCGATTTGGATCCTTACTTGCCGCCGGAATCGTTGCCATGATTTTTTTTCATATAGCGATCAATGTAGGAATTGTCATCGGTCTTTTGCCCGTAACAGGCGTTCCTCTTACATTTATGAGTTATGGAGGAAGTCACTTGGTAATGGCAATGACTGCCGTTGGAATCATTCTTTCCATTAAAAAACGTAAATTTGCAAACTGATGAAACCTAATCAAAAAGAGACTTTATCTGAAGATTTTTTTACAAAGAAACTCCAGCTAGAAGATCAACTTTTGGTTTTTGAAGAACTTCAAAAAAAGGCAACTGAGCATTTAGTAAAAATCGAGGAATTGGCTTCGGAAATGTTGAAAATTGCCGACGACAACAAATCAGCATACTTTTTACAAAGAACAAAACGATTGCTAGCCGAAATTCACAAAATCAATTTAAAAAAAGGATATAATCAAAGGGAGTTTGACCCTCTGTATCATATCCTTAGTAAGATTAAGTCAGAAGATCGTATAGAATTCTTAAACACCGCACTTGTAAATCGAATCAGTATGATTGCAAAGAGTCTAAATGTAGATCCAGTTCCAAATGCAGGAGTAGTTTTAAATTCAAATAAAAAAATATTCTTAAGTTATATTTTGGATGGCGTACACTTTTTACTTCCTAAATATAAGTATAAACTTCTACATAACATTCCAGCTTTTAAAAATAGAATCAAAATCAAAGACAAAGTGATTCCCTTGTTTCCCGGTAAAGGTTTCACTATAGAACAAACAACTTCGGAGAAGAATCTCATTCTACTCAGCAAATCTCCGAAAAATGTAAAAGGATTCTATTATGATACATTGGGTGAAGATTGGGCAATTTCAGAATCTTCCTTCAACTCAATTCTAGTAAAAGAAAATGTGAATAAACAAATTTTGGGGAAAATACGAAAAAAAGGAGATTTATATCACGTGATTAAAATCTAGTATAGCTAGACTTTCTTTCTTGTCTTCGGCTAATTGTTTTTTTAATTCATCAATTCCATTGAATTTTTTTTCGTCTCGCACTTTGCCAACTAACTCTAATTCTATGATCTGACTATAAATATCTGACTCGAAATCAAAAATATTTACTTCTACATTAATTTTTTCACCACCAAAAGTAGGATTAAAACCGATGTTCATCATTCCACTGTAACATTTACCTTCTATGTAAACAAAACATGCATACACACCAAAACTCGGCAGTAAGCGATTCGGATGGATTTCTAAATTTGCAGTGGGAAATCCAATAGTTCGTCCTCTTTTTAGACCATGTACTACTTTACCCCGCAAATGGTAATTTCGGCCTAACAGAGATTTTGCTTCATGCATCTCTCCTTTTTCTAAGTATCCTCGAATCAGAGAGGATGATATCTTGGAATTATTTTGCAGAACCGCCTCTTTTAGCTCCACTTGATAGCCATACTTAACTTTATTTGCATCCAATAGAGAATAATCACCCCTTCTATTGGAACCAAAAAAATGGTTGTATCCAATAACAATGTATTTTGCATTTAACTTTTGTATTATGATATTGTCCAAAAAGTCTTCCGCGCTCATTTTACTCAAGGTCTCAGTAAACTCTAACACTACTAGATAATCGATAGCAAATTGTCGAATGAGTTCCTCCTTTTCTTCTTCAAGACTGAGGTATTTAAAATTGGGTTTTTTCCCGAGGACTACGGCAGGGTTTGGATGGTATGTTACAACAACAGAGGGAATGGATAAATCTCGTGCAATTTCTACTGTTCGATAGAGAAGTGTTTGGTGTCCCAAATGGATCCCATCAAAATTCCCGAGCGTCAACGAAGAGCCTTTCGCAAACTCAGAAGAAATAGAATCAATGGATCGAATTATTTTCAAGTTTAGATGGGTCCCACGAACCGATACTTAGAATAGGTGTTACCATTGAAACTAAGAACCTTCCTTCTTACGGCAATCTTTTTATCTTTGGGATTCGAGCCAGTAGTGAGCCAAACCGAGAACAGTCAAAATGGCAAATCTGAAATCCCCAAACAAGTTTTTGAAAGGGAAGAGGGCCAATTGCCAGAAGACTTTGCGACCTACCCGGAATTGGAAACCTGGGCAATCTACCAATCGTATTCACTCGATCCAGACTCTGGTTGGATCCAAGATTCCATATGTCGAATGGTTCCTGAAACGGGCTTCAAGTTTTTGCTTCAAAAGAGAAATGCAGGAAAGGGAACTATTTATCTCTATTTAGATTTAGTCCAATTTCGACCCCTTCCTAAAACCAGATTCAAACCCAAAAAACTAAATATATTCGTAAATGGAAAGAGAAAGGCAATTCTGTTTTCCGAACATTCCAAACCTTTTGCCAATCCCTTAGAAATCACTCTTGAGCCATCGGAGTATCCCGATGGGAATATAGAGGTGGAATTGATCCCAAGTCAAAATACGAGAGGTAGATTTTGGGGGATCTGGGATGCCTACGTCTTAGAAAACCAGGAGTCGGCAGAGAAATTCTAAATAGGTAATTTTGCGAAGGCTTTAAGAGGCGAACTTTTCTCGGAAGTCGTCTTCGCTAATCGTTTGGAAGTAACTTGTAAGCCCCGCAACCTTAAAAACCTTTTCGATTGCAGGTTTCATATTTGCGATGGAAAACTTTCCCTTCAATTCTTGGACATAATTCAATTGTTTGATGAGCATACCAATTCCAGATGAATCGATATAGTTCAATTTTTCCAAATTGATCACCACATGCACACCTTCTGCACTGGAAGAGGGAAGGTTTGTCTCAAGGAAATTTTTAAAATCTAAGGAGGTGTAGATGTCCAAACTTCCCGAAATGCTAATAATATGGGCATCTGCCTTCTTTTTTAAATTAATTTCCATATCCGACTTCCCCTACAAAGTCCTGGTAGTAGTTTTTTATTCAACCTTATTTTTGAACAAATTAATGATTTCATTTCAAAAGTCGAAAATATATATAGAGAGATTAATTTTCTGGGAGTCCATATGCGTCCATTCATTCCTATCCTTTTGTCCTTAGTATTTTCCGTAAGCATTTTTAGTGCAGATGAGAAAAACCAGCCTGTAAGCCAAGCAGATGCACATAAATTAAACCCAGATGGAAGTATTGCACTCATTCCATACAATGCAAAACAACAGCAAAAAATGGATCGCCTAGCAAAAGAAGTGGATGAATACCACGCTGGCATCAATGAAAAATTGAAATTCTTAAATTATGAAAAAAAGATCAAAGATTCTCGTTATGGCCAAGTCTCCTATGCAAGAGAGATCCACCTTCCTCACGAAGAGAGATATGTTCAACACACCCGCTTCGTAATGAAGCTGAAAGGTGGTGGCGGTGCTGAAGGCGGTGGGTTTACTCTAGACGAACTTTCTTTCTGGTCGAGAAAGTCCCTCACGCAACCTGGCAAAGAACCAATTACAACGTACCGTGAATTAAAAAATACAACGGCTGGTGGACTAAAAGGTCTCGTGCTTGTGGTAAGAACAGTGACTGTTGCGGATGACACGACGTTAAACTATGAATTAGAGAAGATCCAAAATCCATGGGAGAGAATCAAACTAGCAACGGTTTATCGTGATCGCCTAAGGGAAGTCACTAGGGCGATCGATCGCTATATCCAATCAAAAGGTGCTGTGGAAGCAAAAGCTGTGGGCGACTCCATTTTGGAGATCAGCATTGGCGGAGATTTCCAAGAACCATAAACCAAGTTTGGTGGACAGTAAAAGATGCATCCACCAATTTTAAATCTTTACGAACTCCTAGAAATTCCTTTTGGTGCCACGTCGGAAGAAGTTAAAAATAGCTTTCGGCGGTTGGCAAAATCACACCACCCGGACTTAAACCCAGAAATATCGCCCGCCAAATTTCAACAAATTCTATTTGCTTATAAAACCCTAAGTGGACCGGATCGCAAAAATTATGATGATTCATTTAAGAAGAATTATGCGATTCAATTTATAAAATCAAAACTCGAGGACATGCCACTTACCCTTCCTATATCACGAGTTCGTTTTTCAACAGGAATTCTTGACCTTGCGAAAAAAGGTCTGATGAGAAAAGGATTTCGAACAAAAGACCGGCGGAAGATTACTGGTATCAATTATGATCTAATCTTGGATCTTAAAGAATCCGAACTTCTACGACCTGTTGTTGCGGTAGTTCCTCTAACAGTTCGAATTGTTTGTCGGGATTGTATGGGCGGAGATCCTCACTGCCATTCTTGCAGTGGGCGTGGCAGTTACAAAAGCTCAAGGAACCTAAAAGTCGAATTTCCCATCTCTACCCTGGTTCACAATCGAATCTACGAATTTGATCTTTCCAAATTTCGCCCCGATTCCTTTACGCATTTCAAAAAAAAATCACTTAAAGTGAAACTCTTCGTTCACAAAAATATCCCTTGCCGAGCGAAGACTTCTCCATAAAAAGTAAAATCATGAACTCTCTTCCTCATCTGATTCAGTTTGAACCCATTTATAAAGAAAAAATTTGGGGAGGACGGAAACTCGAAACCGTATTCGGAAGAAAATTACCTAATGGACCAATAGGCGAATCCTGGGAGGTGTCCGTTTATGGAAACGATATCTCCCGAGCAAAAAATGCTCAGATCTCAGGAGAAACATTCACCGAACTCATAACAAAATTTCCAAAACAAATTCTTGGATCTGCTTTCGAAAGTGATTCATTTCCACTACTAATCAAATTGATTGATGCAAAGGAAAAGCTTTCTGTTCAAGTTCACCCTGACGACAGTTATGCGGAAAATTATGATCCAGACTCCAGTGGCAAAAAAGAATGTTGGTATGTTCTAGAAGCAGATCCTGGTGCTCAGATTGTCGTAGGCTTTCAAAGAGAAATTAGCAAATCTGAATTTACCGAACTGGTTTCTAAAAACGAATGTGAATTAGTTTTACGAAATTGGAATGTTAAAGCAGGAGATGTATTTTTGCTAAATCCAGGAACAATTCATGCTATTGGAGCCGGAGTAGTTTTATTGGAAGTTCAACAATCTTCAGATTCCACCTATCGCGTATACGATTATGGGAGATTGGGAGATGATGGAAAACCACGCGCGCTCCACCTAGAAAAGGCATTAGCAGTTCTAAATTTTTCAAAATCGATCGGTGACGAATACCAATCCAAAACGTTGGTCCATTACCAACCATTCACAAGATATCTCTACACTTCCAATGATAAATTTCGTTTGGAATCTTGGGAGTTTACTCAAGCACAATATCTTTCTATCCCATCCATTTCTAAACCCTCCACATTCTGCGTATTTTATGTTACATCAGGTTCAATTTACTTTGAGCATTCTAAACAATTGATTTCGAAAGGTGAGAGTTTTTTGATCACGGCTGAAGGAATGGACTCCAATATCGAAGCATATATTTCCCCTGAAACAAATTTAGCTATGATGACAGCAGGTGACGAAAGACTTAAATTCTAATGTGCACCGCCAATCGGTGGTGGCAAGGGAATCCTTTCGGTTTCGTGTATCACCTTCGGGAATTCATCTTTTTCCCATCTAACTTTTGCTTGGTCAATTTTCTCCTGAGACGTTGAAACAAAATTCCAATACAGGATATGCCTTTCTGTCAACGGTTCTCCACCCAGTAACATCAAACGGGATTCTTGCTGGGGTTTGAATGTTATTTTAGATCCTTTCTCAAAAAGTATCATTGATCCTACACCGTATGCGGACTCCTCAACTTCAATACTTCCTCTCGAAACATAGATCGCGGCTTCCACAGATTCCGGTAACTGCCACTCTACTTGCGATGCATCTTTTTCGACATGTATATCAGCGTATAGAAGTGCAGAATGTACTATAGCAGGGGAGCTTAGATTTAAAAAATTACCACCTAGCAAACGCAATGTGATTCCATTTTCCTTGTACACTGGAATTTCGGATTCTGAAAGATGTTGAAAAGATGGCTCGATATCTTCCTTATCTTTAGGTAAGGCCACCCAAGTTTGAATTCCTTCTAAAATTTCATATTTTTTATCAAATAACGACCGTTCGCTGTGAACTATACCATGACCTGCTATCATCCAATTGGTCTCGTTTGGTTGTATTTTTTCCTCTACACCTAAACTATCCCTATGCAAAATAATGCCATCATACAAAAAAGTTATCGTCGCAAGTCCAATATGAGGATGCGCCCTAACAACCAATTCCTGTCCAGTAACGATCGGAACTGGTCCAAAGTGGTCAAAAAAAACAAATGGCCCTACACTCCTTTTTTCCAAAGCAGGAAGGACACGCCGAATATGGAAATTATCACCCAAATCCTTCGTATGACCAATTATACTTTTAACCATAAACCTTAGACGTCCCTCTACCCCTTTGCGTCATCCCTACCCCTTCCTCTACCTTCCCTACAAACAAACCAATAGCCTCCCTCCCTACTGACCAATGAGGTCGATTTCTGGCATTGAAATACATGATGAACAGATTTTCCGCCTCCGAAAACCGAACATCACAGGCATAGACATGGCTTGCTTTCCAACCTTTCCCTGTAGGGCCGAGTATGGGAGTTTGGTTGATTCTTTCAAATTGCAACCCATCTAAAGAATGCAAAAATAAGATAGCGGAACAAGATTCATTTCTCTCCGGATTCCAAAAGATTCCATTTTGAAATCCTAAAAATCTTTCCTTCCACCGGATCACCTTGATCGAACCAGCAGCTAAATTGCAAAAAGGATCCATATCATTAGGAGCAAGGATAGGACCCGTAAAATAGGAAAAAGGCCCAAGTGGAGATTTTGACTCTGCTACTGTGATAAACTTTGGTTCATTAAATCCGCAGTCCTTCACATATGCGAGATTTGTTGAAAAATACAATCTGTATCTATCACCATATTTCACCAAACAAGGGTTACTCACTGATTCACCAAATTGTTTATCTTTATGAAAATCAAATTTAGGGATGATAACTGTCGAAGGTTTCGACCAATTTTTTAAATCTGATGAAGTTCTTACCTCAATACGAGATTTCCATTTGCGATAAGGAAACCAAGAAAAAGGAACATGAAGCCACTTAGGCTTTTCATAGTATAAATAGTAAGTTCCTCCTTCAAAATAAATAAACGGACGTAACGCACTCCAAACCACATAACGCGATTTATCCCAATCAATTCCATCTTCAGACGTATAGTGTTTGATTCCAAAAATTGTATGTAAAAACAAATGCCAAAGCCCGTCAGGGCTTTGTTCTGGAAATAAAAAACTGGGATCGGCTAGAATTGGCGAAAAAAAATTTGGATTTAGGATTGGGTCATCCTGGTAGAGTTTCCAAAAAATATTTTGTTTTTTCAAAATGTTTAGATTGTCCTTAAAATACTACCATGTTTGACCTTAGTTTATCCTCTGGGTTTTAGATTCCAACTAAAAGCTAAAAGAAAAATCGCAACCAATGTTGAAACTAAAATTGCATATATAGCAACATCCCAAGAGTAATTGGTTGCGAGTACGGCAAGACCTTTCCCTTGAGCCGTTCGACCGAGTGATCCAAAAAGGCCAATAAAACCAGCAGCAGTTCCAACCGCTTTTTTGGATGTAAAATCGAGTCCAGCAACACCTAACAACATCACCGGTGGATAGATAAAAAGTCCAATGATTGCAAACAAAACGAAATCAATCCATATATTACCTGGTGGATTGTACAAAATTCCCAAAAATGCAAAAAAAATAGGAATGATGCAAAGTAAACTAACCATCCCTCTCCTTCCATCAAATTTATCGGATACCCAACCCATAAGTAAGGTAGATCCAATTCCACCGAATTCTAATACTAAAGTAGAATAACCACCACTGGTAATATTTGCACCTTTGGTTTCCTTAAGGTAGGTTGGACCCCAATCGATCAAACTATAACGGATAATGTAGACAAAGAAGTTGATAATAGCAAAAAGCCAAATATATTTATTGAGAAATACTTGCTCAATAATCAATTGTTTGGTGGAAAGTTCTGCCTCGTGATCTTCTTTTTCTTCTGGTGGAAAATCATTTTTATAGACTTCGATAGGGGGAAGCCCAACTGACTGAGGGGTGTCTACAAGCCGGTAGTACAAATACACACAACCGATCAGCGCAATACAGCCTGGCACAAAAAAAGCGTACTGCCAGCCCAAATTCGCAGCGGAATAAGATGCTATTACGCCGACAAGTCCCCCTCCAATGTTATGAGCTATATTCCAAAATGCAAATGTAGTACCCCTTTCACTGACTGAATACCAATGTCCCAAAGAACGACCGCAAGGTGGCCAACCCATACCTTGGACTAGTCCATTCAAAGCCCAAAGGGATAGATGCACCCAATAGGAATTTGAAAATCCGAATGCAAAATTAAGTATTGCGGTAAGAAATAGGCCAACGGCCATAAACTTTCTTGGGTCGGACCGGTCCGACATTGCTCCCATCAAAAATTTTCCGAGCCCGTAGGTAATGGCAGTGATGGCAAGTATGTCACCAATATCTTGTCTAGAATAGGATAGAGCCTCACCTATCTCTTTCGATACGGGTGAAAAATTGTTTCGAACCAAATAATAAGTCGTATAACCCAAAAATGTCGATTCAAGAACCCGAAATCGATACTTCGGATACAGTTCTTCAATCTCTGCTTGTGTTTTTTGTGGAATTGTTTGGGCGGGAGAAAACCACCGCCTGAGGGCTTGGAACATAAACACGAAAGTAAAACTATTTATTTTACTCAGTCAAGTCCAAAGTTTAGAATCTTGACTCCCATTTGGGAAATGTAAAAATTGAATACACAGGGAACAAATGCCGTGAATTTTTTAGAACTCAAACCATTCCTCTTAGTCTTTCTAATTGCGACAACTCTCACTACCCTTCGATACTTTATCTTTGCGGGTGTTGCCTACGGTTTGATTTGGAAAAAATGGAAGGAAAGACTGGAGCACCGAATTATCCAAGGAAAACTGCCGGACTTCCAAAAGATAAAACCCGAAATCTTGTACTCACTTTCCACAATGGTCATCTTTGGTATTGTTGGAGTTCTCATTTTTTTTGGAAAAAAACACGGCATCTTTCAAATTTACACGGATGTCAGCGAAAGAGGTTGGCCATATTTCTTCCTTAGTCTTGCAGGAATCATACTCTTTCATGATATGTATTTTTATTTTACCCACAGATTTATGCACTGGAAGCCAATCTTTCCATATGTCCATCGCGTCCACCATAAGTCTACGAATCCTTCTCCCTGGGCTGCGTTTTCCTTCCACCCATTGGAAGCCGTTATCGAGGCTGGAATCGTTCCGCTCTATACCTTTTTATTTCCAACACATTCACTTGTTATTTTTTACTTTTTGATCTATATGACATTTCTAAATGTACTCGGTCATCTTGCTTTCGAACTATTCCCCAAAGGATTTTTGAATCAATTCTACACGAATTGGCATAACACAACAACACACCACAATATGCACCATAAATGGTTCAATTGTAATTATGGTCTATACTTCAATTGGTGGGATAAACTTTTCAAAACCAATCATCCAGATTACAAACGAGAGTTTGATCGTATTACTAGTGTTCCTGTTCTCAAAAAATAAGTTTTTATTTCAGTTATTTGCCTTCTGCAGTTTTGCACTCGGCTTGAATAATTGTACCGCAATTGGAGACTACTGCACAACCCTCGATCCATATACTGTCCACTACAAGGATTCATCCAATCTATTGAGTGTCGAAGAGGCAAATCTCCAACTTAGGAGTTTGCAAGCAGAAGATATTTCCAACCACAAACCGAGCTATGGTTATTCAAACTCCCATCATTGGTTTGGTTTTCGCAATACAATTCTACCTGAAGATACAAGCTACTTTGGTGTTCGACGATCCTATTTGGTTTTAGATAACCCTCTTTTGGATGAGATTCATGTTTTTTATAAATTCAAAACCTGGACGATACACTTAAAAGGAGGGGATCAAATCCCATTTACAAAGCGTGATCTTCCCTTAATAACACAGACATTTCGAATACCAACCGATGTTTCCTATTCGGATATATCCGTGCAGATCAAAACGAAAGGGAATATGCGTGTAAGCTTTCATAGATGTTATTCGGAAGGGCTGGTGTCCTTTGAATCAACCCGCAACTTACAATTTGGTCTTTTTTTTGGAAGTTTGTTATTTATTTCAATCTATCACCTAATAACATTTATACTATCAAAAAGATTGACGTTTTTGCTTTTCTCACTTCATAGTATTTTTTTACTTGCATACTTTTTGACAAACAGCGGTTTTTCACAAAAATATATCTATCCTAACCTACAATTATTTAATAATCATATCGTTCAGTATACAAATTTAGCTTCTATTTTCTTCGGGTTCCTCTTTATTCTCTCGTACTTTCCATTTTTGACCAAATTACGCTATCGATACTTTTTTATGGTTCCCGTAATAACTTTTTTAGTTCTTCATTTGATTCTAATTCCGATCTTACCTTATCCGTATCTCTCACAAATTATTCCAATGTTTGGTGTTTTCATTACACTTTCGCTTTCCGTAATTCTTTGTTATCAACCCAAACTGAGATCTTCAGAAAAATGGATTCGATTTGGTTTATTTGTATTTTCTATTGCAATTTTTATTTCACTCTTGAGATCATTTAACATTATTCCGATCAATACATTTACGATTCATGTATTAAAAATTTCTCAATTAATAGAAGTTTTGCTATTTGCAGTTGCAGCTGGTAGCCAATACAATGAATTAAAAGCAGAGTCTGATCGTTCTAGAATTGAAAAAGAAACAGCAGTAAAGCTTGCTCAATCCAAAACCGACACGATGAATTACTTAAGTCATGAAGTAAGAAGCCCACTTCATTCGATTATGGCTTACATCGAAATTTTAAGTGATAAAGCGTCCGATCTAAAAACAAAAACAGAATTGAGATATTTAACACAATCAGCAAACCACCTCTTAAAAATTGTCTCCGACGTTTTAGATCAAAGCAAAATAGAAGCAGGTAAGATTAAAATTGAACGCACTCGATTTAAAATCCATGATTTTATCGACGAAATTTACGGCGCAATCAAGCCTATTGCCGACCAACAAAACTTACTCTTTGAGATCCATTTGGATCAAAATCTCCCAAAAGAAATATCTTCTGACTCGATCCATTTGCACCAAATACTAACCAATTTGCTTTTTAATGCCGTTAAGTTTACCAAAGAAGGTTCCATTCAACTTCATGTTAAACGAGAAAACGAAACCATTCGATTTCTTGTCAGAGACACAGGGGTTGGTATGGGGCTTGAAGATCAAAATCTACTCTACATCGAATTCCAACAAAATGCGAAGACATTTTATAGAAAGTATGGTGGCTCTGGTCTTGGTTTAATGATTTGCAAAGGATTACTTGAACTTATGGGTTCGCAGTTACACTTAAAATCCGAAAAAAATGTTGGCACCGAGTTTTCCTTTTCAATTCCAATAGACTAAGACTATTCTAAATTTTTGAATTTTAAAAAATAATCTAAGGAATTCGGATTTGCAAGTGCATTTTTGTTTTTCACAGTTTCGCCAGCTATGGTTTGTTTTACGGCGATTTCCACTTTTTTACCGTTTACAGTGTATGGAATCTCTGGAACTTCGAATATCAAACTGGGCACATGTCTAGGTGAGGTTTCATTTTTAATTTTGGATTTTATTTTTTCGATCAAATCCTCGGTAAGAATTTCCCCGGCTCTTAAAACACAAAAAAGGATTACTCTCACATCATTTTTATATTCTTGCCCAATAATTACAGAGTCGGAAACTTCTGGTAGATTCTGCAAGACAGAATAGATGTCCGCCGTGCCGATACGTACTCCTCCAGGATTGAGCGTTGCATCCGAACGACCATAAACGATTAACCCCGAATGTTTTGTAACCATCACAAAATCCCCGTGACACCAAACATTGGGATAGGTGGAAAAATATGCAGATTTGTATTTTTCGCCAGAAGGGTCATTCCAGAAATAAAGTGGCATCGAAGGAAATGGAGTTGGGCAAACAAGCTCTCCTTTTTCTTCCAAAACAGGCTTTCCTTCTTCGTTGTACACTTGTACGTCCATACCAAGACCCAGGCATTGAATTTCTCCTTCGATTACTGGCAGATTGGGGTTTCCGAGCGCAAAGCATCCGTTAAGGTCTGTACCGCCTGAAATAGAAGACAATTGGACCTCGGTTTTAACGTGGTCATAGATATAACGAAAGCCTTCGGTGGAAAGCGGAGAGCCCGTGGATAAAATAACATTTAAACTTGGCAAAGAATATTTTGATTTGATGTTTCTGTTTTCATCCGAAAGAACAGACAAATATTTGGCACTGGTGCCAAATACATCTATTGATTCTTCTTCCGCATACTTCCAAAGTACTTCCCAGGAAGGGTAAAATGGATTTCCATCAAATTGATATAAGGTGGCACCTAAAGCAAGAACAGACTGAGACCAATTCCACATCATCCACCCACACGTTGTATAATAAAAAAGCTTTTGTCCTTTCGATAGATTGCAATGTAAGAAAAGTTCTTTTGTGTGGTTGAGGAGAACTCCTCCGCCTTGTACGATACACTTGGGTAACCCCGTTGTCCCCGAAGAAAACATAATATAAACTGGGTCCGAAAAACCTATCGAGGTATAGGTCAGTGATTCCGTAATCGGAGGGATGGGAATTTGTTCAAATGCCATTGGATACGAGATACTACCCAAGGTTGGATTTTCATTTAAAAACCCAAAAACGATCGTTTGTTGGAATACCGATTGAGTTTGGTTCCGCAATCGATTGCTAACTTCCTCCACAGTTTTCAAAATTGAAATTTCTTTACCTTTGAAAGTATACCCGTCCACTGTTAAAAGAATCTTTGGATTAATTTGTTCAAATCGATCTAAAATCCCGCGAACACCAAAGTCGGGTGAGGCACTGGACCAAATGGCACCGAGTGAAGTTGTTGCCAACATACCAATTGTCGATATAGGAGCATTGGGGACAAGCCCACAGACTCGGTCTCCTCTACCAACACCAAGGCTAACCAAATGTTTTTGGAGACGTAAAACCTCTCTCTTTAACTCTCGATAGGTGAGTTGGACCTTTTGTCCACCCTCGGATAAAAAAACTAGGGCGAGTGAGTCTGAATCTCCTACCTCCAAAAGATTCTCAGAAAAATTATAACTGGCATCAGGAAACCATTTAGAATTTTGAAATTCCTTACCTGCCAGAAATACCTGATTGGGAGCCTGGATAAATCGGAACTGGGAATACTCCGCCCACAATTTCCAAAACGATTCAAATTCCCTTGTGGAAAAACTGTGAAATTGAAGGTAGGAAGAGAAATTGAGATTTGTCCTGGATTCGACAAATTTTTGGAACTGGTGCAGATTCGTCTGATTTGATTTCGGTGTCCAAAGAACGGCAGGTTCTACCATGGAAACTTAAATTAAAAGATTTAGATTTTCAGGCAAGTAGGATTGTGTAAAATTAGTGGTAGAATTTTGAAACAAGGGAATCGTTGTGTAAATGTTATTCAACTCGATAGATTATTTTTATTTTTTTGCTATCTGCTATATAGTCTATTGGTCCTCTCCCAACCAATTTAGAAAATATATATTAATCTTTTTTTCAATTTTGTTTTACGGCTACTGGAGCCCTTCTTTCCTAATACATTTTTTATTGATGATCTGTTTTTCACATATCATCGTTCAGCTAATACTAAAAACTAAAAACAAATTCTACTTATTTTTAGGTGTTGGAATCAATTTACTCAATCTCATTTTCTTTAAGTACATTCTTACCTATTTACAGCATCTAACAAAAGAATCTGCGATCTCAATTCCGTTTATCCAGTCTCTATCGGAACTCGCACTTCCTTTAGCGATCAGCTTTTATACCTTCCAGATGATAGCTTACATTGTAGATGCTTGGCGAGGGAAGTTTATAGAGTCCCCATTTATCAACTTTTTGTTATTTATTTTATTTTTCCCCCAATTGATTGCTGGCCCCATCATGCGACACGACGATTTTTTTGACCAAATTGGAAAAGCCAAATTGAATTGGGACTATATCTCAAAAGGTATTTTGCACATCCTTTCTGGAATTGTAAAAAAGGTTTTAATCGCAGATCAAATCGCAAAAGCCATCAATCCGTTGTTTGCTGATCCAGGCTCCTTTGATGGTTTAAGTATTCTTATGTCAGCTTTTGCATTCTCATTGCAAGTCTACGGAGATTTTTCAGGATATACGGACCTTGCGAGAGGATCTGCATTTTTACTAGGTTACGAGATTCCTGAAAACTTCCATTCACCATTTTTGTCTGTTAGTTTTTCGGAGTTTTGGTCGAGGTGGCATATAACTCTTTCCACTTGGATTCGAGATTATTTGTACATTCCTCTAGGCGGCAATCGGGTAACAGAGGGAAGGTTTATGTTCAACACCATTACAGTGATGTCTCTTGCCGGACTTTGGCATGGGAATACTTATACCTTCTTTATTTGGGGATTTTTACATGGTGTCTTACTTGCAATCGAAAGGTTTTCTTTTGGGAAAATTGATCGAAAAGCTCTTTCCCTGATCCAAAAGATCTTTGGTTTTATATATGTGTTTATAGGCTTTAATCTTTTATCTCCTTTCTTCCGATTGGATAGCCTTGATAAAATTTTTATCTATTGGAGTGCAATTTCAAATACGAAAGGGCTTTTTATTTACAAACCTGATTTGTGGGCATTGTTATTTGCTTGTTTATTCCTTAATTTTATTGAATTCAAGGACTACTTCCAATCCAAGTTAAAAAAATATGATAAGATTCTGGTTCCTGGTCTGGCACTTATTGTATTTTTTGCACTCGTAAAAATAGAAAATCCTGTAGAGACCTTTATCTACTTCCAATTCTGAGGAATATTTATGAATCGTTATTTTTTCTATCCTATTCTTTTAGTCCTTGGAATCATCGCTATAGATAAGTTAGTTTGTATCCCTGATGTGCGCGAGAGTGGAAGGCGTAGTTACAAAGCTGGACAAAATGTCTTCTTAGGATTGCCATACGTTTGGAAAGAAGATATTCAAATTCAAAAACAAAATAAATCTATTGCAATGGTAGTTGGTACCTCTAGATCAGATATCTTCCACCAATGGGAAACTATACCTTTCTCAAAGTCTACATTCCCAAAAGAAATTTACTTTGAAACAAGGACTGCGGTTAAGGCTTCGGAATTCTTAACATTTTATATCATGATAAAGAGTATGACGGAATCGGGGTTCCGACCTGATGTAATCTTTCTTGAGTTTTCAGAAGAAATGCTAAACGAATTCAATAGCTTTTCCTATAAAACCAAATGGCAAGAATTAACATTTCATGAAAGTGAACTTTTGGACTTTTACCCAATGATCGTTGGAAAAACCAAACGAGATCTTATTGCAAAACTTCTTTTCCTTTCTTACAACTATCATATTTCACCCATCCAAACAATTTCAAATCTTATCACTGGTAAACGTGTTCAAAACGATGATTATTTTATCCAGTTAACAGCATCTTTAAATAAAAAAAGACCCTATTCAAAAGATGATATTGGATTTGAAGATGGAAAAATTCCAGAGGATATATACAAGGATAGAATCGAAGGGTATACTAATGGTCAAATAGAAATACTACTTAGAAATTTTACACTTTCAGAAACAGAGGTTAATTTTTTTGCAAAAACATTAGAATTGTCTGAAACATATAACATTCCTTTGGTTATATGGGAACCGCAGATCCATCCATACTTCCAATCCAAACGAAAAGAAATTACTGGTGGAAAATTGTTCCGCACCTATACTCAAAAGTTTGTCAGCCCAGAATCCAAAAATATAAGAACGGTTTCTCTAAACGAAGGCAATACGAATTGTAAAACATATACTGATAGTAGCCATGTTTCCCCAATTTGTGTTCCAGAAATCGCAGAAAAACTTATCGAAACTGCAAAAACAATACCGAATTTTAAAATCAATAAGTAGACCTATCGGTTCACTTTTTTGATTTTGTCCATTTTTATTTTGTTAGTTGAATTTTTTTGGTGGAATCAAATCTAGAATTTTGAGAAGCTTAGTAAGAACTAGGAGTTTGAAATGATACAATCCAACTATTTTTCAACAAACGAAGACTTAAAGGAACATTTTTTTGATCTGATTGATTGGAACGAAATTGTATCAATCTATGAAAATGATTTTTTTGATTCCAAAGAATATCAAAAATCAAATCACCCACGACTAGAGATGGCTCCCTCATCCGTCGAAGAAGCTCTCGCTTTTTATGAGGAAATACTCAATTCAACGGGCGATATAAGTGGCAACTATGTTTCTCAAGTCGCCGGAGTAGTCGACTACAAAGGATTAAAATTTGAAGATGGATTTGTTCACCATCCAGAAGAGATGGTAGATGTAATTCGAAAGTATCATGATGCGGGACTTGGCCCTGTTGCATTCAAACGTAGGTATGGTGGCTTGGGCGTACCTAGTGTAATCAAAGCTATGATTGCCGAGATAATGTATAGATCTGATAGTTCCATCACAATTGCGGTCGGGAGTATGGGACTTGCAGCAATCTTGGAAGTCTGCGCTACAGAAGAAATGAAAGAAACATGGATTCCAAAAATCATTGACAATCGTTATACGGTAACAATGGGACTTTCGGAACCAGATTTTGGTTCAGATTTACCAAATATCACAACCAAAGCAGTAAAAGTGGACGATAAATGGTTGTTAAGTGGAACGAAAAGATACCAAACGATGGCATGCGGTGTTAACGGCGGACCTGGACTTACATTGACACTAGCAAGAACAGGAAACCCAGAAAGTGGAGCAAGAGGATTATCTTTTTTTATAGTAGAAAACAAAGATTACTCGGTACAAGGAATTGAGAAAAAATTAGGCATCAAAGCATCTGCTACTTGCGAAACGGTTTTTGAAAATAGTGAAGGCCATTTGGTGGGAAAGGAAGGGTTTGGACTCGTAAAATACGTGATGGGTATGTTAAACGGGGCACGACTCAGTGTTTCCTCACAAGGCACTGGAATTGTCACCGCCGCCTACGAAGAAGCTCTCAAGTATGCAAAAGAACGTATCCAATTTGGAAAACCGATCTATGAAATTCCTGCGGTGAGACGGATGCTCGACCGGATGGAAAGAGAACTTGCAGGCATGCGTTGTTTGATGGTGGAAGCAGCCTATTCCGTGGATAAATACTATTGGTATGAAGACGGACGAGCCCTCACCAATGAACAAACAAATGAAAAGAAGTTTTGGGAAAAAGTGGCAAATACTCTTACTCCTATTTCAAAATATTACAATTCTGAGATGTGCAATGATCTGGTTTATGATGGACTTCAAGTTTTGGGTGGAGCCGGATTTACGGAAGATTACGACCTTTCAAGATTGTATCGGGATGCAAGAATTACAAATATCTACGACGGTACTACCCAAATCCAAGTGAATGCGGCAATAGGTGGAGTGACCTCGGGGATGAGCCAAACGGGCATCTTTCGTGCCTATTTAAATCACTTAACAAGCACATATGAACCAAGTCCCATTTTGGTTGAAATCCGTGAGAGTTTTGAGTCGATTGTTGAGCTTTACAAAACGATCGAAAGCCAAGAGACAAGGGAAGCATTTAGTTTTGAGGTTGTTGAATCGGCGGCGCGTATCATTGTTTCCTATTTGATGGAACGAGCTAAAGTAAAATCAGTACATAGAAAGGAAAAACGAGCATTACTTTGTGAAGGTTTTCACAGGGATAGTTTGGCAATCCTGTCTTCGAATTTTGTTCGTTTGCGGGAAGTTACAAAAGTTCTCCAACCGCAAATTTAGATCGTAAGAGATCCGAAACAAGAAGGAATCGATTCAACCGACAAGTTCCGAAAGATTCATTCCTTTTAAGTTTTCCAAAATTTGGAAAGATTTGGTGATCTTTTTTGAAAGTTCAAATCCATGTTTTGCTTCAGGATACTCCCGAGCAAGATACTTTAACCATTGTTTGACTCGGCCAGAACTATGTACATGTTTGGAATTGGATTCCATATCTTCTACAAAATTCTGCAAAAGGGAAACCACTTGGTTCCAATCCAATCGTTTGGAATCATTTGCTCGGATTTGGTTGGCAAGATTTGGATTGGAGATCGCCCCTCTTCCGATCATAATGTTCTCACAGCCCGATACGATTTTGCAACGATTCGCTGATTCCACATCCCAAATTTCACCATTGGCAATTACAGGAATTCTGAGGTGGGCTTTGATCTTTGCTATCCATTCCCAATAGGCAGGTGGTTTATATCCATCGACTTTAGTTCTCGCATGCACAACAACTTCCTCTAACCCACCTGCTTCCAAGGCCAAAGCAGATTCGATTGCCAAATCTTTGGATTCATATCCCAACCGCATTTTACTGGTAACAGGAATTTCTTTTGGAACAGCCTTTCGTACAGATTGTACGATTTGAAATAAAAGATCTGGTTCTTTTAGAAGGATGGCGCCTCCTCTGTTGCGGTTTACAGTCGGTGCAGGACAGCCAAAATTGAGATCTATACCGTATGCGCCTAGTTTTGCGATCTTATCTGCATTTTCTGCCATACAAACGGGATCTGAGCCAAGAATTTGCACTTTCACGGGAATACCAGAACTCGTTCGAGATTTATTTTTTAATTCTGGTACTACTTGTAGAATGGAGGAGTCCGAAAGTAAATGTTGGTTGATACGAATGAATTCACTTACACAAAGATCATACCCACCCATCTCCGTTAGGATCTTTCGCAAAAAATGGTCAAGAAGCCCCTCCATGGGTGCTAGGTAGATCTTCATTTTAAATCATTAAGAAATACCCCAATCTTTCCGCTATCTCTTCTGAGCGAATATACAAAATTTTATCTTTTTAGCTCCTGGAATCGTGTTAGTCTTTGTCACCTAGGACGAAAGACTAACACAAACGTATTACAAATTAAACCGTAGAAATTTCTTTTGTCTCTGGATTTACAAAACTAATCGCGTTGTCAACTAAACTCACCTGTGGTTCCAAGTAGATTTTTTTGGTTCCCATCAGTTTACCTGCATACGTATCCGGAAGGCTGTAGGCAATGATTCGTTTCCAAACCGATGCGAATTGTTTTACAAAACTTCCCGTATTGTAGTTCTGACCGTATTTTGCACAGATTGCTTTGAGTCTTGGAGCTGCTTCTCTATAACGTTTTGCCGGCATATCAGGGAACATATGGTGTTCGATCTGGTGGCTGAGGTGTCCCGTCATCGTGTAAAAGAAGTTACTACCATCCAAGTTAGACGACCCTTTTAGTTGTCTTAAATACCACTGTGCCTTTGTCTCTCCTTGGATATCTTCTACAGAAAAGGATTCTGCGTTTTCTGTAAAGTGACCACAGAAGATGACGGCATAGGTCCAAAGGTTTCGGATGAGGTTTGCAATCAAATTGCCAAGTACCACCTTAGGGAAGTTAAGTCCCGCGAGTAGTGGAAAGAAGAGATAATCTTTAACCATTTGCAATTCAATCTTTTTGAAGAAGACTGCTTTGTAATCCTTCAGAGATCTTTTTTTCCTTTGTTTTTTTGGAATTTCCATGTATTCCACTCGGTAACCGTGAGCACCTACTCCCCACTGGAAGTTCATAGCTAGGAATAAATTTGTGAATGGTTGAGTCAAATGAGCTGGTTTCCATTTTTGGTCTTCCGTTAGGCGAGTAAAATTATAACCATAATCGTGGTCTTTCCCTAAAACATTCGTATATGTATGGTGCATATAGTTGTGATAAAACTTCCACTGTTTCGAATCAGAAACAATATCCCATTCAAAAGTTCGAGAGTTAAATCTTGAATCATTCATCCAATCATACTGACCATGCATCACATTGTGACCCAGTTCCATATTGTTTAATATTTTGGAAGCTGACAGAAGTAAAGTTCCACATACAAATGAAATAGGTTCAAAACTAAAGTGGATGAGACCCCTTCCCAATACTTCTGTGTATCGGTATGCTTTGTAGATTCTTTTGATATGGTCCGCATCTTCCTTGCCAACCTTTGCCATAATTTCTGTTCTCAATTCTTCTACTTCTTTTCCGAAGTTTTCGATTTCTTCTTTGTTCAATTTTTTGCTGATCGTTTTCATTTGTTTGTCCTCAATTCCTTAGTTTTACGTAATATCATTTCCCTAGATCTGTTTGATCTAAGTTTATAGTTCCAATTCCAAAGCGT
Organism: Leptospira sp.; assembly: GCA_027533185.1. Lineage (GTDB taxonomy): Bacteria > Spirochaetota > Leptospiria > Leptospirales > Leptospiraceae > Leptospira_A. Next base: position 104,698 of record JAPZTS010000008.1, read on the forward strand.
TTTCTGCCCTCGAAACACAGAGTTGGATGTTTTCTTCACCTAATTCTGATTTTTCGCCATTTGACAAATCTGTCACAAGCCCTGATGTTTTTTTACAAACACAAGTGTGGCAGATCCCCATCCGACAACCGCTTTGTGGAAAGATTCCCTGTTCTTCTAATTCATCTAACAGAGACTTTTCACCTTTTAATTGGATTGTTTTGTGGCTGAGGGAAAGTGTAACTTCAACAGTTCCTTCCTTTTTAACAGGATTTTGGATTTGTGTGGGTAACAAAAAGAGTTCCGATTTGATAGGATTGTTTGGGAATAGTGTCAATGCCTTTTGTTGCATTGGCCCTGGCCCACAAACATAAACGGATACTCCTTCTAGGTTTGGAACATACTTATGTACGATCTCATCTGTCAAAAAGCCAGAGTCATATCCTTCTTTTTTCTCATCAGAAAGAATGTATTGGATCTTTAAAAACTGGTTCTTTTCTTGGATTTTTTCTAAAGAAGACTTGAGAATGATATCCGCAGAAGTTCTCACAAAATAAAGAAGTGTCGCCTTCCCTTTGTATTGCGAAGATTCTAGTTTTTTGAGTATGGAATGGATTGGTGTGATTCCACTTCCACCAGCAAGAAAGAGTAAAGACTTGGGAGCGGACTCACCAACTGTAAACTCTCCGCTAGGTTTTCCCAGCTGAAGAATATCACCAACTTTAACTTTTTCGTTAAGGAAGTTTGAAACGAGTCCACCCTTCTGACGTTTAACGGTTATGGAAATCAATTTTTCATTAGGCGAAGAAGATAGGGAATAGAATCGAGTTACGTTTCTTCCCGCGATCTCTACCGTAACAGGCAGGTGTTGGCCTGCGGAAAATCCTTTCCACAACCAATTTGGGTTTAGAACGAAAGTCTTTGTGTCTGCGGTTTCCTCAGTGATTTTTACAACCTTGGCTTTGATCGTAGTCAAAGAAAGTTTGGGGTTGATTTCCGAGAGTAGGAATTCTGCCCACTCTCCTGGCTGAAGGGATTTTACAAAGTCCTTCGGTTGGTTGTAGATAAATGGAAAGGTTTTCATTTTCGCCTCTAAGTCTCTGTGAACAGTTGTTCACTTATTTATTAACAGTGTTAACTTACGCTGTTAGCTATGTCAATCCTAAAATATTGCTTTTTTGTCCTTGCCTTAAAAAAAAAGTGAACAATCGTTTACTAAAGTTCCTTTTTCATGAAATCAGGCCTGCGCGACAGAAAGAAGCAACAAACCCATCAAAACCTACTGGATGCCGCCCTTAAACTCATGCAAGATGGCAAAGGGCTCGGTGAACTCAGCCTTCGAGAAGTCGCAAACCAGGCAGGAATCGTCCCTGCGGCTTTTTACAGACATTTTAAGAGTATGGAAGAACTGGGTTTGGCGTTAGTAGACCTGAGCGCCGTACGCATCGCAGAGATTCTCAAAGATGCAAGACAGAAGCGCGCCTACAAATCGGCATTGCAAACTTCACTCGGGATCTATTTTGACTATGTAGCGGAAAATCCCGCCCTATTTCGTTTTATTTCGAGGGAGAGGGTCGGTGGGAATTTCAATATCCGAGAAAAGATCCGCGCGGCAATGGATCAGATTGCTTCGGAAATGGCAAAAGATATGCGAATGCCCAAATTCCTTCCGCCTGCTGACATCGAACTGGCATCAGAATTGATCGTTTCTCTATCCTTCCAGATGGCGCCCGAATTTCTCGACTCAATGGAGGAGATGCGAAACAGGTCCGAGGACAAACGGATTAAATGGAAGACCTTAAAACAACTGCGATTGGTTTTTATCGGAACGATCCGAGGGAGAAGGAGAAAGGGAAATCGAAAGGTCTGAGAAAGACATGGTTCATTAACCGAACATTTTGTTCTCTATTTTATTTGACGCGGCATAGGCTTAAATGATTTAGCTCCGATTGGAATGTCGTTGAAAAACTCTTTAATCAATGGTTCCTTTTTAGACAAAGGGTCGAAAATCTTTTTTGCCTCGTCAGGTAATTTATCATAGTCCTTCTCTGGATAATACATTTTGATACCCTTGTTTTCATTGTTATAAAATGTTTTAGTTTCCAAAAGTGATCCAGTATCCTCAGCATATTCTCTTGCTTCCCCATGTAACATACCATTCTTATATTGAATAAATCCGAGAGGAACGCCAGATTCATACCATACTTTCCAAACTCCATCTTTTCTGCCGTTTACAAAATTTCCATATTCCCAGCCATCCAGGATATTTGACCAAGTAGCTTCCACTGGAACTATCTTTGACTTAGTTCTTTGTTATGTAGAATTAAGATCTTTCGAATATCCTTCACGAATTATTTTTCCATTATCATAAGCTTTACGATATTCCTCTTCTCCTTCTCCCAATATTTCATAGTCTAGTTGACCATCTTTAGTCCATGATCGAAATCTTTTTTTCCCATCATGAGAATCAAATAGAAAATACATATTATCTTCAAAGCTTGCTTCCTTTGGAACACTGCCAGGTCGATCTTTGCACATCAATGTTAGTAATGAAAACAATAGAATTAAAGTAATCTTTATCTGCATTTTTTATGACTTCCTATTCCATAGTCTGAACATATTGGTTGCGATCTATTATTTCTCGTTACATTGTATTTTTTCCAAGCTCCAGTGGGATATTTCATAGTTTCTTTCTCTAATACTCTAATACCATCCTCTAAACTAAAATGCCCGTAAATTCTCTCGACTAAATTTTTTACAAGACATACTTTGTAGCAAATTTTCCCAATGTACTGATAGCAGTTTCGAATAAAGAATCTCGATCTCCATTCCATTCTCCTAACTTATATTCTAATCGGCCAAAAGTATCCGAATATTCTTTATCCGCATAATGCACGCACACTCCCAACTTACCTACAAAATAAGTCTGCCATTCCATCTGCAAAAAAGACCCATATCTCCTGAAATTAAGTCTCTTGCTCAGATCCATACTCTGTTTTCGATCGTGAAATTTTCCGATATATATCCATGTTTTTTCACGAGGAACAGGTGATTCAACTTCAAGAATCTCAGTAACCATGCATTATATATTTCAAATATTGTCCGTTTTGCGGATATTCTCTTTTTATCACCAAGAAAGATTTTTATACATTTTGAACAGGCGACTAAAAATATATTTACTAATTTATATTGAACGGTATTTGGATTCATCAATTTTAATAGGGAATTGCTTTTAATCTGTCGTATTTAACGCATTGGGTAAAAATAACAGATAAGAAAGGCAAAAAATCTAAAACTAGGGACAAATGCAAAAATTGAATGAACATATTTTTTTGAGATTCTTTCTTTGTTTCCACATAAAAAAGGAAAGTTTTTGGGTGCATTTTTCTACCTTTCGAACCTCTATGTAATCATGAGGGAATTTACTATTGGTAGCATGTTTGCAGGTATTGGAGGTATTGACCTAGGATTTAAACAGGCGGGATTCTCATCAATTTGGGCAAACGAATACAATAAAAAAGCATGCCAAACTTTCAAAAACTATCCTAAACTTAGTGAAACTAAGCTTTTTACTGATGATGTCTCAACCCTTGATCCGTCCAAAGTCGAAAGTGTTGATGTGATAACTTCTGGTTTTCCTTGCCAGGCTTTCTCAATCGCCGGATATCAAATGGGATTCAATGATTATAAAGGGCGGGGAAATATGTTTTTCGAATCAGCGAAATTTATAAAAAAAATTAAACCGAAAGCATATTTATTAGAAAATGTAAAAAATTTAAAAACACACGACAAAGGAAAAACATTTGACACGATCCGAAGAACTATTCTTGAAGATTTAGGCTACTCGTTTATACCCTTTGTATTAAATGCAAAAGATTTCGGCAATATTCCACAAACTAGAGAGCGACTATACATTGTTGGATTTAGGAATGAAGCATCCGCATCGAACAAAGACAATTTCTCATTAACAAGTAAATTTAAAATTCCGGAACCTATTCAACTAACGAAAACTATTTCGGATATGTTACTCCATGATAAACAGCCTGATAATTTTTACTATAACAAAGATCATCCATATTTTCAATTCCTCAAAAATGAAATGGTAAATCCAAAAACAATCTATCAATGGAGAAGGGTATATGTACGTGAAAATAAAAATAATGTATGCCCTACATTAACTGCCAATATGGGAACCGGTGGTCACAACGTTCCTTTAATCATCGATAATTTTGGATTTCGAAAATTAACCCCGAAAGAATGTTTAAATTTCCAGGGATTTCCTGAAAACTTCAAATTTCCCGAGGGAATGGCGGCCTCTCATTGCTACATGCAAGCAGGAAATTCCGTCGTTGTTCCAGTAATAAAGAGAATAGCGGAAAATATAAAGAAAGCATTTAATAATGGATAGACGATGTTTACTAACCTACAACCAAAAGAGAATATTCAGAAATATATAGACGGACTAAAGCTTATCGGAAGCCTTTCTAAACTTTCATCGGAATCTTCTATACCTTACCTTTATTATAGAATTGCTGAGCGATTATTTTGTTCTTCATTCAATGCTAAGGATTTTGCAAGAAGTGATATTTCAATAGATGCAAAAAAGGATACAATTGGGATTGGATTAAAAACTTTTTTAGCAGGTAATAATAAATCCTATCAAAAAATAGCAGAATTCAATAAAGAGCAAAGTCGATACAACCGTCTTAAAATCAAAGATAAAATAATTCAAATTTCAAAATCACGTAATAAGCGTATCGAATTTACAAAAAATGCAACTGCAATCGAAGATAGTATTTATCATTGCGTAGTACGTGAACACAATAAATTCAAAATAATTGAAGAAAAATTAGAATATATCAATATAGATAGAATCAAAAATATTAGAGAGAATTCTGGATCAATTAAATTTGATGATGGAAGTAATGAATATTCCTTTTTAACTTCAAAAAGTACTCTTACAAAAAAATTTGAAACGACGTCCAATATTCTTGAAATAGAAATCGATATTCTAGAGGATCCACTAAGAGACCTACATGATTTTTTTAAAACTAGATTATTTGAGAAATCCGTTTCAAAGACAGAAACTATCTTCTTACCATTATATGGTAAGGATAAGCAAGTATTCGAAAAAAGTGGACTTAATCAGTGGAATGCTGGTGGCAGAGATAGAGATCCTAACGAAGTTTATATACCAATTCCAGCCAAAATACATAAGTACTTTCCAAGTTTCTTTCCTCCTCGCGACCAACAATTTAATTTAAAACTGCCAAATGATAAGATTTTGCTCTCAAAAGTTTGTCAGGATGGAAGCAAAGCCTTAATGTCATACAAGAATAAAGAGTTAGGTCAATGGATATTAAGAGATGTTTTAAAACTAAAAGAAGGAAAAATTCTAACCTATAAATTGTTAGAGGAACTCGGAATTGATTCTGTAAGAATAGATAAATATGGAAATGATGATTTTGAAATAAATTTTGCAAAATCTGGCTCTTACGAAGAATTTATTGTCGATTGGGAAATACATAACACGTAGTTTTGCATATCGCTTAACAGTGACTTTCTGCCATGCTTCGAATCTTTGCCCTCGCTAGGTCTGCAACTTATTCTGATTACAATCTGGGTTAATTGAAAAACAAAAGGGAATGTTGGATAAATCTATTCGGACATGTGCCTCTTCTTCCACGAGGAAACTTTAAATCTTTGTAAGAGATAAACTAGGACCAGACCAAACACAAGACAGACTTTACTGTCCACAAAACTGTACGAAACCAATTGCTATTTATTAAATAATTTATTTCCATAGTCTTTTTTCCCATCCTTCCCAACCGGTTGTGGATCGGGACTTGGACAAAAAACGTCGAGATCCAAATTGCTAAAACAAGAGATAATAGAATTATATATTTTATTTCCGGCGAAAGATAGACAAGGAATCCAAGGCAGAAGAGTTCGGTTAACATTGGTGGAATCACAATGCAACTAATCCGCAAACTATGGCTTTGGTGGAATTTTAAAAATTGAGACTCGTCGATTTGGTGGAAGCTAGGATAGTGGACAACTTGGATTGTCCAAATCAATCCTACTAAAATCAAACCTGCGACGTTCTGAGACCAAAACAAATAGAAGGGAAGATCGGTTGTATCCAAAATTTACTCTTCAGTTGATCCTTGGAACTAGGCTCGATCGGGTTCAAAAAAAGCGAGGTTTTCTGGTCCTTCATGGACCACAATCCGACGAACAATTCCTTGCGAATTCTCAACTTCCTGTTTCAAACCATGGAAAAACCACCTGGCTACATTTTCAGAAGTAGGATTGATTCCTTTAAAATCGGGGTGTTCGTTGATGAGGATGTGGTCAATGGAATGGACAAGTTCCGTAAGTTTAGTTTTGGCTGTGAGAAAATCATAGGAAATCCCATCGGGGCGGATATTTGTTTTCCCCTCCAAAAAGACCTCCACCTTCCAGGAATGACCGTGAATCGGCTCATCCGATCCATCGGGAAAATAGTCGTAGAGGTAGTGGGCTGACTCAAACCGTCCTTCGATCCGGATATAAAATTTACCTGATTCTTCCGCAAACATTCCATTGACGAATAGAGCAGAGTCTATTATTTGTATAGTAATTTCCGTTTCAGGGGTATTTTCATGACCGAAGCAACAAAACCACGTTTTTTTAAAGAAATGACTGTAGGAGATGCAATTGCCCTCCACCCAGAAGCTGGCCTTGTTTTCTCTAGCTACCACTTAGGTGGATGTTCCCACTGCTCCATCAATGAAGTAGAAACCATCGAACAAGTTTGTATGGGTTACGGAGTGGAAGTGGAGACTTTGATTGATTCTTTGAACAATCTTTTTTCAGAAGAGTAATTTTTAAAATTCTCCGTCGCCCTTCGGTACACTTCGTTACTCAGGGCTCTGTTGGCTGCTGTCGGGTTCGTGGAGTTTGGTGGGGACTTTGGCGGAGTTCATCTTAGAGGCCTTTCTAAGGCTATGTTTTCTTAGTTAGTTGGGCGAGTCCCGTACAAAACTAATTCGCATGCTAGTCCAATTCTTATGCGTTAGAACTCTCTTACGTAATCTCCGGGACCGGGCTACTTTGGGGTTCGCTTTTCGCTCCCGCCCCCCACCACTTTTCCCAAAAGAAAAAATGGTGGGAGGCCAAGCCCGTCGTATCCCTCTCGCTAAGCTTTGAGTATACAAAATCCTTTATAAAATACTTAATTTCACCCTATACAAGCAGCAGAAGAAGAAGTAAGAAATAAATAGAATAGAAAACAATAAGTCTCCCAGTATTTCGATGAAAACAACAATTCCAGTATATTTAACTATACTAATTTATGAGGCATATAATGAATCGAGTCGAGTACTTGCATTAGTCGTTGCAACAGAAATCTAGGTGGATGATAAAAAGATCATAACAGTTAAGGAATTTTTTAATACTCTACATGCAGTTTGGATTGAGGAATCTTCTTAAAGGATCGAGCCAATCAATATAAGTGCAAATTGTACTTAAATAAAATTATAAGCTCAGAAGTTTTTAATACTAAAATTACTATTTACATAATTTCCCAAAAATAGATATTCTTAACATGAGAACTCAATACAGCAAGAAGGAAAAAACTGTCATGAAAAACCTGAATATTTTTTATTGGATTACAACGGGGCTCGTCTTATTTTTTTTATTGCCTGGATCTATTATGAATATAATGCAAACCGAGGATTGGCTTGAAGTTTTCAAACAACTTGGTTATCCCTCTTACTTATTACCTTTTTTAGGTATGGCAAAAATTTCTGGATGTATTGTGATCTTAATTCCAAACCTCAGGCGATTGAAAGAGTGGGCATACGCTGGACTTGTTTTCGATATTGTCGGAGCGATTTATTCCGCATTCATGGCCGGGCCTTTTGACCCAAGAGTTTTGTTTATGATCCTTCCCCTATCTGCTATTTTGGGATCTTATTTTTTTTGGCATAAAAAAATAGGAACGTAATCCAAAGTTTGTAGAGATTGTTGGATGTTAAAAAATTGTAAGGAATTACTTTATCCGTTTCATCACCAATAATGTAGGAGATTTCGTTTGAACAGAAAAACATTTTTACTCTCTTTACTTTTGGCTGGGACACAGAACAAGTTAAGGAGCAAATCCCTTTCTAAAAACAAAGGACATGTATTGGTTTTAGGTGCGGGGATGAGTGGGCTTGCTGCTGCAAAAGAGCTCTCTCAAAATGGATTTTCTGTTGAGGTAATCGAAGCTAGGAATCGGTTAGGTGGGAGAATTCATACAAATTTCGATTGGGGATATCCGCTCGAATTGGGCGCTAGTTATATCCATGGAGTACAAAAAAACCCGATTGTCGAACTCAGTAAAAAAGCAAATTCACCTCTCCTCCAACCACCTGAAGAGAATGTGGAGTTTTGGTCCCAAGGGAAATCTTTGCAACAGCCAGCGATTACAAAAATGGAAGAGAAGGTTGCGGATCTTATTTCTTCCCTGGAATCTAAATCGGATTCCTATTCCGCTACTCTCAGTTTTTCAGATTTGTTACGTAAGGAAAATTCAAATTTAAAGGGAATAGAACAAGACTTATACGAATGGATGATATTGGCGACGGAAGCGGCTGTTGCCTTTGATTTAGAAAACCTATCAGCCAAGACACATTTGGAGGAAGGAGAAACCTTCCCTGGTCCCGATATGGTATTCTTAAATGGATATGCTTCTTTATTGCCTTACCTTTCCAACGGTCTTAAATTACACTTAGGTGAAGAGGTGACTTTCGTTAAACAAACACAATCTGGAGTTCGATTTCAATCGAAAAACAAATCTTGGGAAGGTGATTTTGCTGTCATAAGTATACCGTTAGGTGTATTGCAAAAGGGAAAGATTCATTTCGAACCAGGATTATCTCTTGCGAAAAGAAATTCACTTTCTCGATTGAAAATGGGTCTTTTAAACAAACTCTATTTAGAGTGGGATGAGCCCTTTTGGAATCCACAATTAGGAACAATCGGTACGCGTCAGGAAAAAAGGGACTTTCGATATACCATATCGCTCTTACCAAACTACCAAAAGTCTACGTTGCTATCTTTTGTCGCAGGAAAGTTTGCAAAGGAATGTGAAAGTTTTTCAAATAAAGAAATCGAAACAGTATTTTTGTCTCGAATGGAGAAAGAGCTTGGAAAGAAAATTCCAAAACCAAAACGAGTTCTTTATACACGTTGGTCGGAAGATTCTTACGCTTACGGTTCTTATTCTGCTTTTGCGATCGGGAGTACGGGAAACGATATGGATGTTTTAGGAACACGAGAAAACCGTTTGTTTTTTTGTGGGGAACATACATCGCGTTCCCATTATGGATATGTTCATGGAGCCTATCTATCGGGATTACGTGTCGCTAAAGAAATTCAAGAAAGACAGGCAAGTCACTAGAGCGACACCTGCATCTATAATCCGCTTTGAACGATGAACTCTCCGAATTGAATAAGGCTTCCTATGCAGCCAAAATCCAATTGAGTATCAAAGGATTGCATCATCTTCACCCATCACGATTCGATTACAACGTAAGAGAACTTCTTGGAGTTCGGAACCAGAAGTTTGCAATGGGTCTATGGCTTTTATGAGTTGGGTTCTCAACTTATATAAATTCCTACTATCAGTTGAACCGAGCGCCCGCATCATGATTTCGATTTTTTGCTCATGGTCATCCGATGGATTTAACCATTGATTGAGCTCCTTACATTGGTGGCAGACTCCATTTTTATTAACCAGGGCGCATCTGTTTTCATAGATATCGCTCAGAATTTCTCGTGAACTCGAGACCATATGTTTTACACTCGCATAAGACTTGTTTAGGATTAATACAATCTCTTTGGTTGAAAAATCATAAATATCTTTTAAGATTAACGCAATTTGCTTTTCAATTGGTAAATTTTTTGCCATACAAGTAAAACAAGTATCGATATGTTCTTTAACTTCATAAACCCCAGATGGAGATTCTGACCTAGTGAGAAGTATCTTTTGAGAAAGACTTGGATTTTCCATCACCAATCGTTTTGCTTCCTCACTGACATCAACTTTCCAACGTTTATTATGCTTTTGTCTATTAAATGCTATATGAGTAGCAATTTGAAAAACCCATGTTTTTAAAGAAGATTCTCCGCGGTATGTAGCGAGCTTTTCATAGGCCTTTAAAAAAGTATCTTGAGAGATATCCTCTGCATCAGAACGATTTGCAGTGATCCGATACAGATAAGACTTCAACTGTGCTTCAAACTCCAAAAATAAACTTTGGAATTTATCTTTGGAGACTACCGAAGTAGTCTCCACAATTTGTTTTCCATTGAGTCCGTTCATATCAATTCGCTCTCTCAACGCTTGGAGTTAAAGATGTTGGTCGATTCTCCGACTTGCACATGTTATTGTCTCTTGGTCTTTCACCAAAACGTATTCCACCAGTTTCTGTTAAGGCTAACAAATCATGATCCTCGTTGCAAACGGAAACGGGAGCCCATACAGAACAACCAGTCTCTGAAATATCTTTTTCGATTCCAACTTCTAAAGCGCAAGGAGTAAAGCCAAATGCATCGACCAGTTCCTTTTGTTTTGTATGAAGGGTTACAAATTTTTTATCCTCATAAAAAATAGCCTCAAAAGCCCCAGGAACAACTTTTGATGGACTCAAGACTTCGTAGCGCCCGAAGGTACGAAAGGAGAAAACAGGCATTTTCCCCAAGGGATCGAGACTGAGAGTAAAGTCCAAAGTCCAGCGGTCCTTCTCAAAACTAAACTTTCTATGTCCAAATGTTTGCCCATAAGAGTACGGTTTTGGATCCGCATACACACCATGCAAACTTTTAAATGGATTTGTTGGAGTTTGGCACAAACAAAGAGTGCTCAAAAAAACTAAGCCCAGAAAAGAAATTCGAAAATTTTTCATCACATTCACCTCATTGAATTTCTGTTTCTGACAAATGAACCCAAGGAAACGGACGTCGTTTCGGAATTTTTTTTTAACCCAAAGAAAAATTTTAAACCAAATTTGCCAATTTAGATACTAGTCGTTCGTTACACAACGAACAGGCCGGGTATTTGCTTTTGGCAAATTGCTCATATCACCCGTGTTGAAGTACGTTAAAAAGGCGTTAACAGCATTTGATTGATTGGATGTTGATGTCCAATACTGCGTACTCTGTGTATTAGGAAAAAAGTTCGAGATAAAAGGTGTACCGGCCTTAGAATAGGAAACTAAACTTTGTAATTCAGTAACATTTGGCAATCGCCATTTTTTATTCGAGGTTGAGAGATTTTCGCAGATGGTGATTGCATTCTCCCAAAGAGAGGGCGTAGCACTACCTAGTTGGCAATCACTATTGGACAACCCAGCTGAACACTTTTGCCAAATTAGCCCCGTGGTATTATCCAAAACAGTAAAACTATCACTCTCAGAGAACGAGTTTTCTATCGGGGGCAAATCTCCAGAAACGCATCGTGCATGTCCATTCGTTGCAATAGGGAAATTTCCTAAGGAAGCATTTAAAAAATTAATTGCATGGTTATTTCCTGGAACCGCATTGCTTACAGTTTGTGACCAATACCCAGATCCAATCGTTTGAGGGAAAAAAGATAAATTCGTGGTAGGTGACGTATTTTGAAAGTTAACGATGCTTAGCAGTTCCTGAATTGTAGGCAATCTCCATTTTTTCCTACCCGCATAACCCATCCCTCCATTAACTCCATTCAAATTGGAGCAGAGCGTATTTGAATTTGACCAATTCTGCAGAGTGGCTGCATTTCCCGTACAACCTGTTCCTGTCGCACCTTCACTACAGGTTTTCCAGACTAAGCCAGTCAATGTATTCTGAGTTATAAAATCATTCGGATAGAGCTCAGAGGAACTAGGCGCCATGAAACCGTTTGGATTTGGGATATCTGTGTATGAACCATCCTTTCCCGTTCCTGAGCAGATTTGATTTGTCCCAGCCTGGTCCCAACAGCTAATTTGCCCTGTATCGGCGACTGGAAATAATTTATTTATAATTAAGGTATATGTTCTTTTTGAACCATCGATCGATTGAACATCAATTTTCGTAGGTGTAGAGAAGTCATATACAGTGTTATTGCTAACAACCAGTTCTTCATTGAAAAAGACACCAGTTCCAAAAGTATTAAAATAAGGCTTAGCTGAGCTTACAATCGCATATGGAAGAGAAACAGACACCGTGGAACCGCTGATCCTAGCATTGTAATCTTTATTCAATCCATTGGAAGCTCCGAAAAATCCAAACGACAACAAACGATTTAACTCAACAGGATCACTGCACCTAAAATCGTCATCTCCTAAGATAGCTTTCAAAACAAATAGATTTGAATATGTATCGGACCGAGGATCGCAATGGTTGTTTAATTCATTTTTTTGACAATGCGATGAAACCATGAGAAAAGAAAAGAGAAAAATCAAACGAATTTGTGATTTCATCATTAGCATCTGATTCCATCTTAAATACTTTTATTGATTCTTCAAATCAATTTATTTTCAATTGTAAGTTATAAAAAAAGATCTTCCAATAAAGTAAATATCTTTTGGCAGGAAATTTTGACTTACTTATTTATTGTTGCCATCACTCAAATCAATGGACGACTTATTTCAAAATTAAGTCTAGGTACATGTCAGATTTCCTCAAGGTGGGAAATCTATACTTGAAAATACTTAGATAGGAAGTATAAATTTTTTAGTTTTATTAATAAGTTATTGACTTTTTCCAAAAACAAGCGAAACACTCGTCCACGAGGTTTCGCACATATGAAACATTTCTATAAATTGATGATATTACTTTCTTCGTTGTTTTTATTTGCTCTTTCTCTCTATGCTGATGCAAAATTCAATGTAGGCGATCGAATCGAAGTCTACGATGATAAAACAAAAAAATCTTTCAGTGCAGTCATCCTTAAGAATCAAGCTGACGGATACTTAGTGCACTATGATGGCTATTCTGATAGCTATGATGAAGTAGTTCCTTTTGCAAGAACCAAAGCAATGTCAGAGTTAGAGGGTGTCACATTTATAAAATCGATAAAGAAGAAATCAGTTGTCATCTCAGGGAATCTGAAGTCTGGAAATGTTTTGGAAGATTTGGAATGGGCGGAGTCAAGTAGTATGGCTTGCTGGCCTGGAATTCGTAACATTGAGTTTGAAGGGAAGCAAGTATATTATTGGACCGACCTCCCGAAGCGAAGTACTATGGTGATCACGGTAAAACCAAAAAACTCTAAAACACGAATTAACGTATTTGCTTTTAGTGGATTTGATCCCAAATATATTCCACCCAAAGTTTATGGTGCTGTTAGTTGTGAAGCCTCCCATCCCTCCTACGTTGGGGAGCCAGATTTTAGCAAACCAAGCGAACCTCAATCTGTAGAACTGAGAGCTGTCGGAAACCCATATAGAGTATTCATTGGTGTTTCCGGTGCACGAGATGTTCTCGAAGGGGATTACGAGTTGATTGTTGAAGTTAGATAGGAATGCAAACACTTACCTATTCTGATGATAATCTTAGATAGAAAGCCAACTGAATGCCGAGACCAAATTTCACGACTAGAATACATTTTGGGTATTCGACTGATTCTAGGATTTTTGCACACTTGGCTATCGAATAAAACCAAGGATCGACTTAATGACTTTGGGATCATTCAAAAGGGCACTGTGTTCATAAGTAGTTAGTATAGACTGGTATACCAATGGTTCTGGAGGAAGAGAATTGGCATAGGAAACTGATCCATCTCCCATTTCTTTAGGAGCGATTTCAAGGTCCCAGTAAAAATTCTTTTCATTCGAATTAAGATTTGGCTGTCTTTCCAGCTTCGTCATCGCTTTTCGAACCAGTAAGTTATTCCCATGAATCACTAACATCGGAAGTTTGGATTTCAACAAATCTTTGCTAGGTGTTAAACTCTCCCGAAATTTCCAAGAATTATTTAAATTGATTTGAAATTCCTCATCGGACGGTATGTCAGCAGGTTCACATTTTTGTGCGTAAAATCCAAGATGATTTTCCTTCCAAACTTTTCCATCGTATAAGTCCAGTTCTAAGGTCTTACCTTGGCTGTCGACAACAACATCTTTCGAATCCCAGGTATTGAGCCTTGGAAAAAATCCATAAACCGTTTCATAGCGAGCAATCATACATGGACTTTGGATTTTGGAATTAAGGCCAGTACCCACTCCCACATGTAAGTCCTTCATATAACCTATCCCACCTCGAAAGGGAACTCCTACAAATACAACCTTCTGCACTAAACTTGGTTTTAAATTGATTGCGGACAGGGAAAGCATTCCCCCCATGGAATGCCCAATAAGGATAGGCTTTCTTTGGTATTTTTTTCCAATCTCTTCAAGAAATTCAATCAGTTGGTCTCTTGAATCTAAATTCTTTTTCCTCCAGTCATACGAGAAAACGTAAAAGTCAATGTCATCCTGTTCCGACATTGCTTTTAGCCAGGGTGCATAAACCGCGACATCAATTAAATAGGGAACTGCCGTAATTCGATCTAGCGCTCCCTTTGGCTTTAGTTCTCTCGATTCGCCACTGAGCCTGAGATCAGGAGTAGAAAAACCCAAAGCTGTTGCTGCATCCAACCATCTTAGATTTCCTTTGTCATCAATCAGTTTAGAGCCTTTGATGCCAGGAACAAAAACAATGGGAAGGTTGAATCCATTTGAATTCGATATTACAATATTTTCATTTAGGTGTTTTGGTAGAGAGGCTCTGCAGTTGATTAAAAAGAAAAAAAGCGTAAAAAATTTAGAGTACATACGTAGATGATTGCTTCCCATTTCCACTTATTCTAGTTCATCCTTCGCTTGCTGACTAGCCTTTTTCGAAATCCTATCGATCGTTATTTCGGTCGATTCAAACCATTTGATGATTGGAGTTGGCCAGATAATTTTCGAAATTTGGATTCAGGAAGGCTTGCCCAAATCTCGTTCTTTGAGAATTCTTATCCTATTGAGATTTTGGAGTGATTGCCAAGTTATGTTTCTGAGTATCGATGCTAACTCAGATGTTTGATCACTTCCGAAAGAAATGTGTTTATCAGATTAGTATGGACGCTAAAAACAATCATTCTCTCCCTCCCGTATACCACTTGTTTGGTGATTTAACATCGCTACAAACTAAAAAACGAAAACGTATTCTCTCAGATTTTGGCTATGATCCTAGTTTGCGCCGACCTTTAGAAAAAATGGAATCAGGATCTTGGAATCAAAACAACCTAAAGCTCTTAAAAAAAATATTTGCAGATCCCATGTATCGAAAACTAGTTCTGCATTTGAAATCCATAAACTCCTCTTTTTTTGTTTTTTTTTCGCTTTTATCCGAACGAAAATTCCGTCCACGAATTAGTTTCAATTTTTTGAATGACTTAATTCAAATTCCAAACCGAAGTCAGGAAGAAGTACTCAATATAATTCAAATTTTGGAAGAATTACAAATTCTCACAAGTGCTAGGTTACCACAGTCAGTTTCCGAGCTGATTGCTATGGAACAATCTCGTATAGAAAATTTGGCTAAAAATTCATTTACAGAATCTATTTTCTTTTACCCAGATCCTCCGTTCGAAGGAGATGTATGGATCCAACCCATCCTGTCCAATTTGGCTCTCTTTGAAGAGGGAAAACGGCAACACAATTGTGTATATGACTATGATGAAAAAATTCGTGAGGGTAGATTTTATCTCTATCATATCACTGGAAAGGTGCCGTGCACTGTGTCCTTTTTAAAGATAGACGAGGATTGGTATTTTGACCAAATTGCTGGACCTTGTAATAAACCAGCCGACCCGGATACCTACCATCGTCTAGAGGCTTGGAGGTTGCGCCATGGAATCCTAATTTTAGGAGATGTTTTCCGTTTGGGCAAAGCACCTACTTGGATGTTAGATTGAGATTAATCTCACTAGGATCAAAATCTATTTTGAGGGGCAATCCAAAGGAGCTAAGAACATTTTTCTCAAAGCTTCGATCGGGTAAGATTCGCTGTAATACAGGCAAAAATTTACTCATTCCACCAATCTTATAACGAAAGCTAGGTTTCTTTTCATTCAAAATTCCCTCGATAGTTTTCGCAATTGATTCTTTAGAGCTTCCAGTCAAAGATTCCGACTCCATTTTTTTATGAAGGATTTCGCGGTATTTCGAAAATGGTTTCACAGCTGTTTGAGGAGCGCCAATGGACTGTTCAATGGTGCCAGAATTTACATAACCTGGTTCTAGATTGGATACGTAAATTCCTAACGGTAATAGTTCCAAGCGAAGCGCCTCGGTATAACCTTCTAAAGCGAACTTACTGGCATTGTATGCGCTCGTAAATGGTAGAGACAATAGACCACCTAAAGAACTCATATTGATGATATTTCCTGATTTTTGCTGCAAAAATATTGGTAAACTAGCACGTATCATATGGACAGCACCGTAAAAGTTTAAATTCATCTGAGATTGTAATTCTTCGAGGGAATTTTCAAGACATGCGCCAGTTAAATGGAATCCTGCGTTGTTAATTAGAACGTCCAATCGACCCTCTCTCTCCACGATGGTGTTTATCACATTTTGGCAAGACATCGGATTCGTAACATCAAGCTGAAAATGATTTGGCGTAGGTTCTGGCGACCTGGAAGAGCCAAATACTTTATATCCCTTGGATTTCAAATGTCGGAATATCGCCTCTCCGATTCCCCGCGAACTTCCTGTTACCAACACAATTTTTGATTTCATATTCTCTCCTAATGTAGACACTATCTACTTCAAGATATCCCGTCAAGCAAAAATGTAGACATCGACTACATTTTTACAATCCAGTCCTATATGTATAGTAAAGAGGTTTCCTCCGAAAGAAAGAGCAAGAGCCATGGGAATTTAGAGATTCTCACTTGAGTTTTTAGAAAGGATGTTAGAAATGTCTAAGGAAGTTTGAAATTTTACTACGAATAACTTTTTAAATCAAACACAAACAGGATACTGGATTGATCGGAACTACCTACCTAGAATATTTTTGATTTTTTAGATCCGAGAACCAAACACCAAAATGAACGAAAAGAATAAAATTTTTTTATTTATAATACTTTCCACTTCCTTTTCGTTTTTTTTCGGGATTGTCCAAATACAAAAAATTCATAAGAAAAATCTTACTGAATTAGATCTAGAGATCGCCGAACAGAGATTTAATGACTTAGAATTTCATTTTTATGGCGATTCGGGTTTCAAATGGCTTCAGATCGAAGATTTAAAGTCTAAAGATTTTTCCGACATCTCCTGCTCCTATCCTGGAAATGAATTTGATCCAAATTTTTCTCTCTTAAAAAATTCGGGTGTGATTACAATTCAAAAAGAGAAATGTTATTATCTATTCCCATATGCACTTTCTTATATTCTGTATTTTCCAACTCTCTTTGGTGGACAAATTGGAATCATAATATTTCAACATATCCTCGTTGGTTTCATTCTATATTGGATGTACAACATTGGAAAAATTATAAAATTAGAACTTTGGAAAATTGTTCTCTCAATGATTCTAATTAGATTTGGAACATCTTATGGGATTTCTGTTTTTGATTTAGAGGAACATATACTTTCTGGTTTTTTATTTACTTTTGCAGTCTACAGATTGCTGATAAAATCCAATAGTTTTCAAATTTGGCTCAGTGGGTTTTTGATAGGGTTCCTATTTTTAATTAGGCCAGAAACATTTGTGAATTTATTTATTTATGCATTCTCTATTTCCTATCTTTCAAAAAATTATGATGTTAAAACACAACGAAGTAGAATCGGATATGGAATCTTTGGTATAACCTCAAGTATTTTTTCTATTTGTTTGCTCAATCAAATATTGGTTAATCACCCTTTGGGAATCAAAGCCTTTGATCCGATACACTATGTTTCGTTTGGTGAGAGAATTTCAGGGCTCATTCGAAATCTATTTTTTTATTCTCCCTTTTATTTTAATCCTCTTTTTTTTCAAATGCCAATACTAGCTTTTGCTTTGTTGGATTTTCGATTCAAAAAATATATAAAATACACTCCAGAAATTAAATTCCTTTTTTCCTTTCTTTATGCAATCCCTATCTTAGTATTAGTAGCGCCAACATCATCTACATACTATCTAGGCCTTAGGTTTATTTACTATTTGTATCCGATTTTAGTTCTATTGACTCTTTATGTGGTTGATTTAGGTTCGCTAAAGAAAAAAGTATTATTCTTCTGTCTCTTCACATGGAGCTTTATTACTTTTTTAATAAGCCTAAAGGTATCTTTTTCTATCTACAAAGGATACGATTTGAATTACAAATCACTACAATACCATAGACAAAACCTTGTTTTAGTTCGTGATATTGGAGCACTCATGAGTCTTTCTGATCTCTATTTAAAAGGTAAAAATATTCTTGTCTTTGATGATAATTCTTTTATTGAGATAAGCCAAAAAGTCAAAGAGAAGTATCCAAGTGCGGAGATTAGCGTCATACAGAGTCAATATTCAAGCAAACCAGACGATTCAAATTTCTTATCCAAAGAGTATGAAATAAAGTCCAAATTTGAAAAGTCCTCTATTCATATTCATACCTATAAGCCATTAAACTAACGGTCTTTCGTCGCAAAAAATACGATAGATGGAACTTTCACTTTGGTGGGAGCTCTCAATATGCACTAAAAAGATCGTGGGATCGACGGTTGATACCCATATGAAAACTTCTCTCGATATAAGAGACTTTAAAATGCCGTTGAAAATTGAATACGCCTTGCGCGACGGGTATGTTTACCAAAAACGATCTTGAGATCCACCAAACAAATTTTAGAGGGACATAGTTTTCCCGATCACTTCCATTCAATTTTTGTTATGGATCTCAGTTCAAAAGAGCAACCTGTCCCGCATAACGGAAATTGTTTCTGGATATGAGGACTTGGTTGTGGGAAAAATCTTATGAAATTCCTATGTGGTGAAAGATATATCATTCGGATAAAATGAGAACCTTAACTTTTGCCGTTCGAACTCGCGATCGATATGAAAAGAATCTAGAAAAGGTTCGTATGATGTTTTCCGAGCTGAATGTTGATCCAAACGTACTTCTAGCACCTGAAAAATCGCAAAATTCGCTGTCATCTCTTATGTTGGTTCAGAAGTTACTTTTTTCTTTGTTAGTATTGGTATTAACAATTATATTTAGTATCTCTATAAGCAGACATAAAATCCGCTTTTTTTTGCATTTGATTTTGTTCAAATTTACTTATTTCCTATCGTTGCGGTGGGTCAAACAGTATCGAATTCAATCTACCGAATTCAAATTACCTTTGGAAAAGGCAAAAAAACTGCTTGCTCAAAAGTATTTCGGTGCGAATAACAGAAGATTATGAAACTGAATCACTTACTTCCCTTATTTCTAATCACTTTATTTACATTTAACAGTTGTGAAACCAAAAAGTCCGAAGATGATACGACAACTCTTTTGGGTCTTTTGCTTTTGAACCAATCAGGTTCGGTGCAAACAGCGTGTGGACGACTTTCGGCTACAGGCAGTACTCTGACTCCTTATGGTAAGACAACTGCTGTTAAGGGCCAAACTGTAACAATGAGTATGGAAAGAGATCGGGGGGGGGCAGAGGGAACCGTCGTCATTTTTAATGGGGTAAACAACGGAGATGTAATTACTTTCGCTACAGAAGCAAGCACTTTCTCCTATACAACTTCCGTATTTGTTGAATACTATCCAGGTACTAGCTGTCCAGTCAATAGGAATGCAGGTTCCGGTGTGTCTAGTACCCTTGGATTGACTTTCAATTCTGCAACGGCGAATCGTTTGTTTTTCACTGCAAGCGGAACCACTCCTTCGAGTTTTTCAATACTCCTTAACATAGGACAGCAATCAGCATCGAATGGACGGACAATCACTGTAAATTATTAGAAATTTTTTATACAGAAACAGTTGCCATAAGTCACCTAGCGTGTGACAAATGGACAACTGGAGTGTCTGTATGCCCCCAAAAACCCCAAGCATTATTCCCTATAATACAGTCACCTTTAAGCCTACTGGATTCCCATAATAGACAATCCGTCCCGCATAACGGAAATTGTTTCTGGATATGAGAACTTGGTTGTGGGAAAAATCGTAAGAAATTCCTATGTGGTGACGATTTTCGTAAGGCTCAGCCTTACCATTACATCCAGATCGTCTCTTTGTAGTATTTTTTAATTTCAGAATCTTTTGAAAGGAGCTTCAATCCACGGTTCTTTGCCTGAGCTACTAAGATTCTGTCTACGGGATCGGAATGTTTCCAAGAAAATGTACTCGCGAGAAGAAAATCATTCCAATTGGAATCAATCACTGTTAGCTTCTGCGATGAAATGATTTTTTCCGTAAATTTTTTTGACGACTCGCCAAGGTTTAACTTTCCTTTTCTTACCTTTATAAAAATTTCCCAAAAACTAAAGCTACTTAAAAATACTTTTTCTGATCCTAGTCTTTCAAGCTCATCTACTCTTTTTTGAGGAAGGATAGGATCCCCATTTATCCAGAAAATGAGTGAATGAGTATCAAGTAGAATCACAAACTATGCTCACCCCAAGCATCTGTTTCGGAAGAGAATACATCTTCCAGAGATTTGTATGAAATGGAGTTAGGATTTGAGAAAATGTCTTTCCATGCTTTGGTCTTATTTGAATGGATTGGAATTACTTTCAATACGGGTACATGATTGCTAGTTACAATCAGTTCTTCTTTTGTTTCCTCCACTTTTCGAAAATATTCAAGCATTTTTGACTTTAACACGCCTTTGGATACTATCATAGATATATGATATCTATAGTCGTGACTATAGTCAATTAAGTATTTTCAGACTCCATCTACTGCTGCAAAAGTATACTCCACACTTAAACCTATTAGATTCCCACACTTCGACACCTGCCCTGAGATTGTCGAATGGTTCGAAGTGAGCACAGCGCAGGTACTGAGCAATCTGTCCCGCATAACGGAAATTGTTTCTGGATATGGGGACTTACTTGTGGAAAAACTCTTATGAAATTCCTATGTGGTGAAATAAATTTGACAATAATTCGTTATATTAAGTTAGTTGGTTTATGATCAAACAAGCAATAATCACAATAATATTACTCCTGTTTCTTGGCTCTTGTTCTACCATTGGATTGGATAAGGATAAAGATGATTTACCTTCTCTCCTTGCCCTGTTGGCAGTAGCCTCCTCAGGATCGGGATCTTCAAGTAGTGCTACAAACTGCTCGGATGATGGAATCAACTGGACGGCACGCGGAGCCGCAGAAGCAAATCTATGGCGTTCTGTAACTTATGGAAACAATCGTTTTGTTGCCGTTTCTGCAGATGGAACCAACCGGGTTATGACCTCTGATTGCAATTGATGAACGTAGGTTTATTTTGATTGGCATCTGCCATTTCTTTTTCCACATCCAAGTTTTTTCTAAGGGAATTGAGTAAGCATATTCACATAAATCGTTGCTTATTATGTGATATGCACTCGCTATTTTATGATTTCTTCTTTCACCTTTTGGCTAAGCAATACTTTGATTAAGGATTGATAAGGAATATCTTGTTTATTTGCTAAATGTCTTATTTGGTCTAATAAATGTTCAGGAATACGCAGTGATATTGTTTTTGTAGTTGGTTTTAGATTCGGAAAATTACCTTTTTGTAATTTATTAAAATTCACATATTCCGAAGAATCATCCGAAAGCCAAAAGTTGCGCTCTTCAATTTCAGTTTGTCTTAGTTGATGTTTTTTCCAATTTTTCTCTGAATTTCCTTTTTCCCAGTCAAAACAATGGACTTTCTACTTCCGTGGATCATTTCGGTGTCAGTATCGCGAAAAACGGGATATATACCCGTTAGGAGTTCACCTACAGAATCGGAGTTGGTAGCAATATTTATGACAGAGGTGTTGGAAAATTTAAAAATATCTAGAGGATAACTCTCGGAGAAACTGCCGTCCGCTCCCCCAACCAAGCCGCTAGTATCGTATTCTTAAGTTATATATTGACAATTTAACATATTGTAATACGTTAGACGAATGAGAAAAATTAAGCTACTTATTTATGTTATTTGTATTTTGACGATGATGCAATGTGGAACGCCGATTTCCCCCCGTGAACAATGTTACAAAGAAGAGTTTTGTGAAACCGCTGGTGGCGATTGTTTGATCGGAACTTTGTTTATTACGTCTTTATTCTCACCTTCTTCTGGTTCGTCTAGCTCTAGTAATGTCGGTACTACATCAAGTGAGTTTGAATCAAATGATAATTTTGTAAATTCAAGTTTTCTATTTCCTAGCAACACATCCCTTTTTACGGGACGAGCAGGTACAATCTCGTCTGCTTCTGACGTAGATATCTACGTAGTTAGTTTTACTTCAAGTTCTGGACCGAGTACAAGAGCTCTGTATCTAAGCAAGGTTTCGGGTGCGGCAACATGTAACGCCTACGCAAGATCTTCCCAAACATTTGCCGCAAACAATACGATAGACGGAACGTTTACTTCGCTAGGAGCTCTTACATCCTCAACTAGGACAATTACACAAAATTTATCCGATTCATCCTTCATATATATTTTATGCTCAGGAAATAGTGGAGATACATACGAAATCCGAGCTGGTATCGACTTGGCAAATAGCAATAGCAGTTCCCTAACTTCCCTTTCCAATATTTTGCTATTATCCTGTGTAGATGCAAAAAGGTCTTGTATAGCATATTGTGATAGCAAACACGCTTTTTAAAATTACATGTCGCTCCTTTTCTTAAGGAGCGCAGAAAATTAGAATCCAACTACGTTTATTCATTTCGATGACATGTTCATAAAAATGATTTACAAAATTTGAAAAAAAAAGATCTATGAATTATGAAGTGTGCGTGGAAAAAAATAAGGTTCCTTCCTCTATTTCTTTCCGCAGTGCTTTTGTCTTTGCTTGTTACCAGCTGGTTCTTAAAACCAGTAATAAGTGCTAGTTTTACAACACTTTGTATTTCTGACGAACCCATCACAAGCCAAAAGATTCCTTTTACTTACGGAAGTTCTAACGAAGAAAAGTCAAAAGAAACGTTTCAGGTAACAACATCTTGTTCTAACTTTCAAAATCCAAAATCAGGCAAGTACTTTGCAATAATAGATAAAGGAATCTCCTTTTTAGAAAAGGAAAACTCACCAAAATTTCGTTTTGCGACGTTTTTTCCCTTTAAAAAATTCACCGATTGCACACCAGCTAGAGCCCCTCCCTTTGTTTAATTCCTAACTTTAAATCCCTTTGGTATTTGTTTAAAGTTTCTCTCGATCTAGATTCGAGAAAGGAGTTAAGTTATATGGACTTTCCCATATTTCATTTAGACTTCATGGGCAATCGAATGCTCATAGCAGTCATCGCAATTTTACATGTTCTTATCAATCATTCTTTAGCCGTTGGTCTCGCACCGCTTGTTACCTATCTTGAATACTTAGGTTGGAAAAATAAATCGCAAGAAATGGATCATTTTGCCAACCGTGTTATGTTTGTTGGATTTGTGATTACAACTTCGCTCGGTGCCATGACTGGCGTAGGTATCTGGCTTTCAGCGAGTCTTGTGAGTCCTGCTTCGATCGCAAGTTTAATCAGAGTCTTCTTTTGGGCATGGTTTGTCGAATGGATTGTATTCGTAACTGAAGTTGTTCTTATCCTAATCTATTTTTTGACTTGGAGAAAATCACTCCGTTCCGAAGAGGCAAAACGAAAACACATCAAATTTGGTGTTGCCCTTTCCGTCTTCTCTTGGATTACCATGGCGATTATCGTCGCGATTCTCAGTTTTATGATGGATCCCGGCAGTTGGAATCAAACAAAGTCATTTGCTGATGCAGTGTTTAATCCTGTTTATTTAGCACAATTGGCATTCCGCACGCCATTAGCA
This sequence comes from Leptospira sp., assembly GCA_027533185.1. GTDB lineage: Bacteria > Spirochaetota > Leptospiria > Leptospirales > Leptospiraceae > Leptospira_A. The sequence continues at coordinate 128,617 of JAPZTS010000008.1, forward strand.
ATGTTTATGGCTGGTGCCGTCGTACTACTGTTAACTATGTTTTTCACAACTAAAGGGAGCACATTCAGATCATCTGTGACCAGAATTACATCTATCTGGATCCTAAGCTGGTCTATATGGGTCGTTGTCGGATCTATATTTTATTATAGCGTTATACCAGATATGATGGTGAACAATTTGTCTGTAGCAGTCGGTACGATGGAGTTTTCGAATTGGTACGATAGTTTGCTCATCGCCTTAGGCATTGGAGTAAGTTGTATTGTAGCAATCGCTCTCTATTCACTCACGGGAAAATCCTTGCCACTTGCTGTCTCGGTCCTTCCAGTTCTTTTATCGTTTTCACTATTGACCGTCTTCGAAAGAGCTAGAGAATTTATACGAAAACCTTTTGTGATTGGAAACTATATGTACTCGAATATGTTCCGCGTTGAAGAATATCCTCTTTTGCAAAAGGAAGGAATCCTAAAACATGCAACTTATGTGAAACATAAAGAAGTAACAGAAGAAAATATGGTCGAAGCAGGTAAAGATGTCTTTCTTCTGACGTGTAGTCGTTGCCATACTTCAAACGGTATCAATTCGGTTGTGGCTAAATTTCAAAATATGTATGGTTCTGCCGAACTGAATCCGGACGCGATGGTTGCTTATATACAAGGTATGCATAATGCACGTTATTTTATGCCACCATTCCCAGGATCAGAAATAGAGATGAAAGCACTTGTCACTTACATCAAAAAAACTAAAGAATATCCGATACCCACAGAAGGTGCCCAAGAGTCTGGAGTTTCTATCTCGATCCAAAGGGGAGTTCAATGAATATCTTAAATTTTATTTTAGCTTCCGTTCCAGTCCCTAAGGACATTCCACTTCCCTTACCAGCACCAGAATGGTTGCTCGTAGGTGTTCTTGTATTTTCTTTTCTTTGTCATATCATCTTTGTCAATTTGATGGTAGGAGGAACCCTATTAACTTTCTTTTCTCAGTTAAAAGGATTGAAGGATAAGGAATATGATACTTTGGCTCATGAAATTGCTAAAACAATAACAGTAAACAAAAGTTTGGCGGTTGTTATGGGTGTTGCACCTCTTTTAGCAATTAACACTTTGTATACCGTCTACTTTTATTCAGCAAACGCTCTGACGGGACTCTTTTGGATCGCAATTGTCCCGATGGTTACAGTTGCTTTTCTTTTGACCTATCCCCATAAGTATCTCTGGGAGAAATTGCAGAACAACAAAGGATTGCATATTTCAATGATTGCGGCGGCAAGTGCTATCTTTTTGTTCATTCCCCTCATATTTCTTACGAATATTAACTTAATGTTGTATCCGGAGAAGTGGGGAACGATCACTGGATTTTTTTCCGCCATGTTTTTACCGAATGTGTTTCCGAGATACCTTCACTTTATCTTTGCATCCCTCACAGCAACTGGTCTTTTTTTGTTTTTTTTCTTTGGCAGGGAGACATATCCTTTTGAGAAAAAATTCCAAACTTTGACCCGTTTTGACGTTCGCAAGCGGATGTATTCTTTAGCATTTATGGCAACCTTACTTCAATTTATTGCTGGTCCTTTGGTGTTACTAACCCTGCCAAGCAATGCAATGAGTTGGAATTTGATTTTTCTTCTGATTCCAGGAATTCTACTGGCACTTTGGGCTCTCTCTCTCTTATGGAAAGGAATTAATGCAAACGCTCAAGAGATAGGAAAAGACTTCGGTAAGGTGGTTGGATTATTATCCATTGTTGTCGTTCTTATGGTTACCGGCCGGCATGTCATACGTGAGACAGCTCTCGGCCCGCACAAAAAGCTAGTCAAAGAACGGACACTAGCATACGAAGCTCAGGTAAAAGAAGCCTCACAAGCAAAGGCTAGTGTAACAGAAGTAACTGCAAATACGGGTGAGGGTCCAAGCATAGAAGCCGGTGAAAAGTTGTTTAAGAGCAATTGTGCAGCTTGCCACGCTCTAAAGGTACGAGTTGTAGGTCCTCCTGTAACGGAAATGGCAACCATTTACAAAAACAACCGTCCAGCTCTTGCGACTTGGATCAAAGCTCCAGGAAAAAAACGAAAGGACTACCCTCAGATGCCTGGGTTTTCAAATCTTACAGCACAAGAGCTTGCCTCTCTCTCGGAATATATTTTAAACAAACCGTAATTAGCCAATGACTGGATCGGAGGGCCTGAGACACCCTCCGATTTTTTTCTTGAGAATACAGATTGGTGCTCTATGTTTGATGAATGCGTTTCTTCACAGTTGGCTTTTTCTGTTTATCAATTCTGTTTTGCCAACCTACTAGTTTATTTCAAGGCAATGAAAGGGAAAAAATAGCAACAGATTTTCAATTAATTGATAGCGATCAGAATCTCTACCAATTTTATTCCCATTCTCAATCAAAATCACTTGTAGTTCTATTTTTTGGTTATTCACATTGCCCTGATATCTGCTTAAATACCCTAACGAAATTTTCTAGATTGATAGAATCCATACCCGATGAAAGACTCAAGGACCTTTCATTTATTTTTGTATCAATCGATCCAAAAAACGATAAACCAGGTGAACTAAAGAAATATATGACTAAGTTCTCGAACCAGATTATTGCCCTAACGGGAGATGTAAGCGAGATCAAAAAAATTACAAAAGATTATGAGCTAGTATTACTTGAGAATCCTAAATATGGTAAGATCAATGGGGAAGGGAAAATTCTCCACTCAACAAATATTTACCTTATTGATAAAGATCATAAGATAACGAAAAGTTTACCCCACCAAATTGGAGTTGAGACTTTAAAACAAGAAATCTTGGAAGCGATTCAGTAAGTAATTATTCCGTACTTACAAATTTTGACTTTCCTTTGTATAGAATACATTATTCTGAAAGATAGGAATCCGATCTTGCACAAAAGACTGACATACGAAGAGAGAAAACTTTCGATCATCCAAGCTGCCCTTCCTCTATTCGCAGAAAAAGGATTTGAAGGTACTAAAACCAGAGAATTAGCAAAAGCAGCCAATGTAACAGATGCTTTAATATACAAAATTTTCCCGACGAAAGAATTACTCTTTCAAGGTGTTCTCGAATATACATTAGCCATCAAAGAATCTGGATGGAATGAGATTGCACAAAGAACAAAAGGATTCGTCTTTCTAGCAAGTTTGATAGATCTCTTTTTAAGTGAGTGTTTGAGTGCCCATCGAAATCCGGACTTAGAATATGCACATAAATTAGTTCTGAAAAGTTTAACAACAGATGGTCAATTTGCCAAACGATATTTTACGGAAAAGATGTCTGCCTTGGAAGAGATCATCAACGAGTCTTATGAAATTGCCTGGAAAAAGGGAGAGCTGGAAGCAAAGTATATTGATGCAAAGAAGCAAAATGGCTGGATCGTTCACCATCTTTTGATCGCCTTTTCCATCTTTAATTTCTCTTCGCCAACTCTGGGCCTCTATACCGTATCCAAATCAAAAATAAAAAAAGATACTCTACTTTTTGTTTTGCGAGGCATCGGATTCAAAGATTCACTCCTCTACAAACACTTTGGAAAAAAATTAACGAAATGAAAGATTAACCTTCCAAATCTTGGATGATAATCTCTGTTGCTTGTTTTAGCATTCCCTCCAAATCCTTTTTTACAAATAGAGTAAAGATTCCACGTGCAAAAGCATTCTTTAAATGAACGCGATACGTCCATAGGACCGCGGTACTACCAGTCTCTACATCCGTAAAAATCCATTCTCCTTCGATACGATTGGCCAAAAATCGTAAAGGGGATGTAAACGATTCAATGTGATAGGAAAAATCGTGCGAGGGGTTCACCTGGTCTAGAGTTTCGATTGCTGTGTCACCATCTTCAAATTCCACTCTCCTTGTGAGCCCTGGTTTGATCCATTTTTCAGTTTCATTTGTACTCTTGATTCCGGGCAATCTCCCGTATGGTCTGAAAATTTTCGACAGTTCGATTGGAACAATTCTGTCAAATGCTACCTGCTTCTTGGTTTGGATTTGAAACGGTATTTTAATCTCTACAACATTTTCCTCTTCTGAAGCAAAGAGAGCAAGGGGAAAGATCAGAATCATACTGATAACTAACATACGTAACGATTTCATAATGGGGTCTCCAATAGTTAGTTAGTATTCACTAACCATTGCAGTTTTTGTCAATACGAATTTTTTCTAGATTTTTGGGTTTTACAGAAGGTTTATGTACTTTTTTGGTTTAGAACAGTATTTCGTTCTCGGAATTCACTCGGAGTACATCCTACTTCTTCCCGGAAGGCTCGAAGAAAACTCGTTTTTGAATTGAAGCCTGCGTCAAGTCCGATGCGTAAGATAGGATGGTCCGTTTGTAGGAGGAGTTCTTTGGTGTTTTGTATCCTATACTCTCTAATTAGCTCTAAAAAACTTTTTTGGAAGTAGCGATTGATAACCTGCGAAACTGTTTGGTGGTTTGTTTTTAGATTTCTAGCGATCAAGTCCAAGCTAAGATCGGTATCCTTATACATTTCTTTATCGTCTAACAGAAATTCAATCTGTTTTCCCATTTCTTCCAATTGACTCTGGGACAAAAAAGATTTTTTATATTTAAGTTCTTTATCTGGCTCAGAAAAATCAATGTTTGCTACTGGCCGATCCAAATTTGATTCAGAATAAAATCGCAACCAGGCAAAACCAAGTACCCAAATGGCAATTGCAATATTGGTTACAGTATCAATTCGTTTCTCTCCAATGAATACATAGAAGAAACAAACAAATAGAAATATAAGAGAAGAGATTTTTAAATAGTTTTGAAATAATTTTACCTCTTTTAAAGATTCCTTGGGAAATTCGTCTTCAAAGGTTTTTAATCGGAAATACACACGCCCAAAAAAAAGTGCATTGGAAACAACAGCTATCAAACTCATCATTGTGCATTCTGGATGAGGAGCCAGTAGATCTTCACGAATGAATTTGAGTTTCTCAGTCGAACTTTGTAAGAAAAAAGGAAATGAATATATAAAAATACCAAACGGAACTAAAAAAGGGAGCATCTCTCCCAAAAGGTCTTTTGGATAGCCCAGGTATGCTCGAATGGCGATGGCAAAAACCGGTCCAATCAAAGCACCTAATAAAAATCCAAATCTTGCCATATGAGGAAATTCTAAAGCAAATCCATTAGAATAGAGAATTGAGAAGCTAAACACCAAAGAAAGAATAAAAAAGGAAATTGCCATAGGAACAGAACCTACTTTCCAGCTACGTAAGCGAAGGTAGTACATAAATAGGAGCAAACATTGAAATAAGCCAAAACCTAAGAATAATGAATTAAATAGAGAAGGTATCATGAATTAATTGGTTCCATCCGATCGGGTGGTGCGACAGCGATTCTTGTTTGGGCTACACTGGAAGCTATTACAAGGAGAATCTATGTCAAGAATCTTTAAAATTTCCCTCTCTTCGCTTTTGTTCTTAACACAAACGCAAATGCTCTTCTCTGACTCAATCTCAATTCAAAGTGGTTTGAGTCAACCTCTTATTGGAGGATGGAATGTTGCAGGAACCTACTATGGTGAAAAGTTTTTATTTGGGTATTCCCATGGTTCCAATTTGAACTTTGATGCACAAAATGGCGCAGCACTCACACCCGATGAGAAAGCACAAAAACTAAAAATCAACCTTCCCTACACTACCGGATTTAGTTTAGGTTATCTTTTTACACCTAACTTAGATTTGAGATTAGAGTTTAAGGAACATTTTTATCGAGTACAATCTGAAAATGGTTTAGAAGATTTATTTTTTTCCCAGCAAATAGGTTTGCGAACCGATGTCCCCCTTCTTGGAAATGAAGCTGAGGTTTGGCTACCCAGACAAAATACTGACAAAGATTTTGTGGAGGCTACCGTTGAAAAGGCAATCGCTTCGGAACTTATTTATGGAGCAAAGTATATCACACCAGGAAGCACCCACAGATACCGTACTCGGTCCGTTGGTTTAGGGCTTTACTACCGATATTTTCCTCTGGGAGGCAAAGAAGGACTTATGTTAGAACCATCGATTCGATTTTGGCCAAATGTATGGGCGGATTCCCCAGAAAAAGTTGCTTTCGAAAGCCAATTCGGTTTATTAGGAATTCATAAAGCACATGACCAAGGTTTATTTTTTAACGTATCAATCGGATATATGAAAACATTATAAAATAAATATATATTATCACTGTAGATTTAATCTACGGTGGTAAATTAAATGCATTTCGACTATGAATCAAAAGATAGATTGGTTCTCTTTCCTTTGACCAGGAATCGACGATTTGAATTACTTTCAGTTGAGCTTTGCCTAGAGGACTTGCATTCTTAAAAATCTTTTGGAATCTTTTACACCAGATCGAAAGCAAAAACCTTCACCGACGATGATTTTCCGCGAATGTTTAACGCCTCTTCTGAAATTTTTCGTATCGATTTAATTTCCGTATAACTAGGGTCAAATGTTGATTCAGTCATTAGGATAGGACTACCAAATTCTTTGGTAGCCGATTCTAATCTGCTGGCGAGATTCACAATATCCCCGATAACGGTCATCTCTCTTCTATTTTCCGATCCGATATTTCCTCGAATCACAGGACCAGATGCCATCCCGATTCCAATTCGAATTGGAGGAAATCCAAGCTCTGCAATTTCCATATTGGTTCTATCTAATTCTTTGAGAATTTCAGCGGCGGCTCTCAGTGCACTGATTCGATGAGCCCCACTTGTTAGTTCTTCATCAAAAACTGCCATCACTGCATCACCTATAAATTTATCAACAAAGCCATTGTGTTTGCTCACAATTTCCACGATCCTTCCAAAATGGATGTTCAAAAGTCGGACAATTCGTTCGGGTGGAAAGGTTTCAGAGAGACTCGTAAAAGACCGTATATCTGAGAATAACACAACTGCTTCGATTCGATCTCCATCAGTATTCACTTTTCCACCTAAAATAAGATCACGAACAGCGGGTGATACATAGTGACCAAACAGAGTTTTGATGATCTCTTTTTCTTCCAAAGCTTCTCCCATATGGTTGACCGCTACTTCTAAAACACCCAAAGCATCATCACTATGAACGGGTATTCTTTCAGTAAACTTTCCTTCTGCGTAATGATCCAAGGCAGATTGCATACTTCGAATCGGGATGAGAAATGTTTTGCTATTGAGAATGGTGAGCAGAGCACCTAAAAACAAAAAGATGCCTCCAATGATTGAAGTGATTGCGAGCAGTCTTTCCAAAAGTCCTACCTCATTTTGCCCATAAACGGTCGAGAGGTAAAGAATTCCAATTAGCGAAATTATCGGCAAAATACCACTGATTAAAAAACTATCACCAAACCTAAGAAAGAGGTCGGGTCCTTTGATTTTCCAACGGACCTTGATTTTACCGTCTGGAAACCAATGCGGAATCAATAGAAATCGATTCAAAAATTCCGTTGAGTAATAAATAAGAATCGCGGAAACCATAGTCGATAACGTGGCAACGAATACATAAGCAAACTTATGTTCAAAGTTTGGTTCCATGATAAGAAAGAAACCGTGTTGTAGAATTCCCAAAGTCCAAACTGATACAATCATAAAACTCGGAAAATTATAAATCCTAGTTTTTGCTCGAAAGAGATCGGAAACATTTGCTGTCTTATTGCGTACATTTCGTTTTAATGTAGGCCATAAGAAGATCACTCCCAAACTGAGGTAAGAAATCTCAATGGAGCCAATGAGGAGTGCTTCATAATCTGCTTGTCCAAAATTCAGATCATCCTCACGAAATAAAAAGTCGGCTATCAAAACTTTACCGGCAAAAAATGTAAGACCTGCGATCACCTCGGCAAGCAAACAAGGCAATAAAATGAGAAAAAATGGGTGGTGTTTCAATAAGAAGGATTTCAATGTAAAAACCTCATCCTCCAGATTCTATGTTATACTATCTTGCTTACGAGAAAAAAACTTTTAGTTATTGGAAAAGGGATAGAAAAGTACGGAAAAACATTTTTTCAAGAACCATTTGCGTTTGTATTGCGACACCGATACTTCGCCTCCCGTTTCAATTCTGATTTGGTTTAACTGTATCTTCTAGATTTCCTTCTTTTTGATTTTTCTGAATGGCCTCTTCTAAAAAGCGATGGATTTCAGGATCATTGTCACGAATGAGTTGCCAAAACGAAAAACCAGCAATTTTTCGCTTTTTTAGTGCATCATACTTGGTAGCGAAAGCTTTACGGTTCATATAAAAAGCCACATGATCGCAACCATCTTCCGAATACCAAAGACTTGGGTCTTCATAAACCTTTCCAACATGTCGGTATAGATACGGATCTAACTCTGGCCAATTTGGGGTTGATCGTGGTATAGTTTTTATCAGTTGGGGAATGGATGTAGGCTCCTTTTGAATTGGCAGTTTTTCTCTAAGAATCTTTCGGGAATAGGAGTAGTAGACGGGCTTTGTTTCTCCCTCACAATTCAATGGCCAATCATAACCGTACGTTGGTATTGCCATATATAGTTTTTCTTTCGGGATCTTTGTTAGAGCATAGTCCAATATCTTTTCTATCCAATCTAAGGGTGCTTGCGGGCCAGGACCTGGAAATCCGGGACCTCTTGGATACAATTCGTACGCCATAATTTTTACTTTATCTGCAACCTTTCCTAAAAATTCATAATCATGCGTCCATTGGCCTTTGTAGGATTCTAGATAATCGACTTTGATTGGGTCTTTCAAACCAGGACAATTTAAAAGTATCGTTTGACCGGAGGCAGTTTTTGGGTGAATGGCAACACTCAAAATTTTCCCTTTTACTTTCAGTTTTGATTTCAATTCGACCAGAAAAGTTTCGAAGGCTTCTTTTCGATCACAACCCATACCTTCATAATCTATATCGATACCATCCCAACCAAATCTATCTATCTCATTTAAAATTGTCTCAATGTGTTTGCTCCGAATACTGTTTCCCTCATCTTTGGCACCAATTGCTTCCATAATGAGTTCTGTTGAATTTTCCCATCGGAAGATCGTCGGTAAAAGTAACGTGTTTGGGGATTTTTCTCTGACGTAAGCAATTAATTCCTTAGTTTCTTTCTCTGACCAAATATTTGTAATCTCGCCGGTATTTTTTCGTCCTCCTTTTAAAGTATAAATAAATGGATGCATCTCATCATAGAAATGGACAAATTTTTTGATACTCGGTATATCAGAAGACCAAGTTGACGCTAACATTCTGTATGGTTTTTTGGGAAGATCTGTCTTTGGTTTTTGGTTCTCAATATAATTACAATGTATTAATACATTTAGAACATAAAATAAAACATAGATTTGTGTATTTAGAATTCTTCTCATAAAAGACTAACTTAAATTCTCCGAGTGATTCAAATAACTAGATCCCTCTTTCGAGTGATAAACAAACTCTCAATCCATGAAGTTCGGCTATATTACCAATTCACATTTGAATTTCGATCAAACTGAGGCGACTCTGAAGATCATCCTTTATCTTTGAAAGCGATTTTTATTCTCCAAAGGATATTCTTCAAGATCATGAGGCAGTTAAGGGAATAAAAAGGGATTCCATTTTCAAAAAAAAACAGGAACCAACGCTCGTTAGATCGGTCAAACTTGTGGAAGGCACTCCTATACCAAAACTGGTAACCAAGTGAAAAGAGGCCTACGGGGTAACCCAAATGCGAATATTATGTCTTGTTTTTCTCATTGCGCTTTGTGCCAATTGTTCTGGCGAGCGGAAAGATATGCCCTTAGACTCCGCTTGGGAGTCTAGATTTGTTCCTTCGCCCGAGTCCTTTCCAGATGAAAATTCCTCCAATTGGAAACCTTATAAACCCAAGATAAACCTCTACGATCCATCCCAAAAAGGGGGAGTGCTTTGGTATCGAACGACCATTGACCTCACGAGAGGCTCATTTTTAATGCTCCCTCCACCAAGTGTTCCTGGACTCTATCGCGTGTTTGTTGATAACGATCTAGTCCAATCTTTTGCCTCTTTGAGAAATGGAAAGGCCGACGTCCGCCGTGTTTGGCCAATTCTTGATCTTTCCGCTTTAGAACGCAAAGGGCACAAACAGGCAAATCTACTCATAGCTGCCCATATTGCAGATGAATATGGTGAGCGAGGTATCATGGGTCCGATATGGATCGGCAATGCAGATTCTATGCGCATTCGATTTTTACTCTCCCAGGCGGATAGTTTGTTTTTAGGTTTTGTATTTCTTGCGCTAAGTATTGTTACATTTTCTGTGGCAGTGGGATTTAGTAGAGATTGGGCTACTATAAGCTTTGGATTTTTTCTAGCATCCTTGGGTGCATTGAGCGTCTTACGGTCTGATCTCGCTTGGTATCTAAGTGGATTCGGAGATGAATGGTTCACACTACTTCGGTTATCTTTTTATTCCGTACCATTGGGTTTACTTGGCATCGCCATTACTCTGTTCCGTGGTCGTTCCAAACGAATCCTATGGCTTCTCTTTGCGTTATTGGGTGCCTTTTTTACATTTGCACTTCTAAATGAAACCTTTCCATTCCTCAATGTTTGGTTGGTATTCAGGGTCTTTCTTCTCCTTGTAATTCCTGCGGCACTTGCACTAGGTGCACTGTCCATCCTTGCGGCAGTACATGGAAACCGTGAACTACGTCTCTTTGCAATAGGGCTCTCTCTATTTATCTTCGCTACACTTCTCGATTTGATCGACCGATTTTTAGATTGGATCCCGGTTGGCTTGATCCATTGGGCTTTAATTGCCTTTGTTGGAATAGTACTCTTTCTTATAGCTGATCGATTCTTCCAGTCTCAAAAAGATCTTAGGGCCTATGCGGACAATCTTGAAGCAACTAACCTTTCTTTGCGGAGGTTTGTCCCTGACCAATTTTTAAATATCCTCGGTCGACCTTCGCTTGTGGAAATCAAACATGGCGACCAAGTGCAACGTGAAATGACAGTACTCTTTGCGGACATTCGGTCTTTTACAGAGCTCTCTGAGTCGATGACTCCGCAAGAAAACTTCAACTTTTTAAATTCCTATCTCCAAAGAGTTGGCCCGATTATCCGTGAAAATGGAGGATTTATCGATAAGTATATCGGCGATGCCATCATGGCACTGTTTGATCGGAGTTCGGACGCAGTGCGTGCTGCTGTGCAGATGCATGAGATGGTGCAAAGACACAACCAGGTTCGTATCGATACCAACAGAGTACCCATCAAAATTGGAATTGGGATCCATCGAGGTTTTGTTATGCTCGGTACCATCGGTGAGTTGGAACGTATTGACAATACCGTGATTGGAGATGCAGTCAATCTGGCCTCACGTTTGGAAGGTTTGACTTCGGGGTATGGAGCTCGTATTTTAATCAGCGCAGATGTTGCGAAAGAATTGGGCGATACATACCATCTTCGATCCTTAGGAAAACATTTGGTAAAGGGGAAACGAACACCAGTTCTCATCTACGAAGTGTTAGATGCCGACGAACCAGAAATTGCTCAAAAGAAATTAAGTTTAGACTCTTTATTCCAAAAGGCGGTTGGTCAATTTGCGACACGAAAATTGCAAGATGCAGAGTTACAATTCACAACCTTGCTTGCGTCAAATCCGGAAGATCGTGCAGCACAAAGCTTTTTAAAACGATGCCGTCGAAATCTCCAAACAAATTGATGTTTTCTCCAGGTTACACGAAAATATATGATCCGACTGAATTTAAAAAAAGGGAAAGTTTTAAGTATATGAAACACGTCTAACTCTTGGTAATAAGAATGAATGATGATATCTTAGTAGTTGGTTGTGGAACTGGGATTGGTCAAGAAGTTACAACTCAGTTGGAAGGAATGGGAAAAAAAGTAATCGGGACAAGCCGTTCTGAGCGAAACAATGTAGCCAACTTCTACACATTGGATGTTTTAGATCCCTCCAGTTTTCCAGATTTACAAAATCCTTTATCAGGTATCGTATATTGTCCCGGTAGCATCACATTAAAACCGTTTCGATCTTTAAAAGATGAAGACTTTTTAAAAGAGTTTGAACTCAATTTACTTGGATTCGTAAGAGTAATACGAAAATACCTTCCCAATCTTCTCGAAGCAACCGATGCTTCCGTAGTCAGTTTTAGCACAGTCGCAGCTCAACTGGGGCTTCCTTACCACACATCCATTGCCGCAAGCAAAGGCGCTATGGAGTCGCTGATTAAGTCGCTAGCGGCGGAATTCGCTCCAAAGATCCGATTCAACGGAATTGCTCCATCGCTAACAGATACGCCCCTTGCGAAATCACTACTTGACTCGGAAACTAAACGCAAAACGAGTGAAGACCGTCACCCATTGAAACAAGTGGGAAATCCAAAAGACATTGCAAGTCTCGCAATATGGCTATTAAGCGAATCCTCCAAATTTACCACGGGACAAATTTTTGGTATCAACGGTGGGTTGGGTAACATTCGACCCAATTGAGTGGAACTTTGCCTAGTATCTAGGAAGAATTCTACTTATCGCCACCACACTCTTTCCTTTCCCTTTGGCGACAGGCATCTAAGAGAAAGAGTTTCCTAAACTCACAGTCCGTATTCCTAAGTCGGATCGTGGATGTGGTTGTCATGGTTGACGAATTTGAGAAATTACGCGTAGTTACTATATCCGGACAGGTTGGTATCGCTACTAAAACAGCCAACTCACAAAGAGATTTTTCTTTTCTCAATTCATCGCATTTATCAGAATTCAAAACACCTGAACCGCAGTTGAAGAGAGCTAAAGTTAAAAAAAGGAAAACAATCAAAATTCGAATATTTTTTTTTGAACCAAACATTCGTAAGAATCTAGTAATACTTCAATTTATGTCAACTAACTTGTGATTGACCACCCCCTATTTTCGGGGGTTTTTTAAAAGTATTGAACCTTTGTTTAGCGATTTCTAACGCATCTAACGTAGTAACGATCAGTCTTTGTTCTAAGCTCTGATTCTCCAAATCTCTTTCTTTCAAATATAACAGCAGTTGCACTTTGTCCCAGTAAATCTTCTGGATTTGACCAAGAACTCCAATAGTAGTCTTCCACTGTGTTCGGAAAGGGGCCTAAAATCATTGCATTGCGACCTTGCAACGTCAGCCTTTGTAATTCAACGGGGTTTGGAACGCGCCAGGCTGTGTTGGGATTAGCTCCCGCCGAATTCAAAGAATTGCAAGACTGGAAGGCTTCACTGGTTCCCGAAATCGAAATCTCAGAACTGCCTTGTAAAATTTGAGGAACAACCAAACGGTTGCATGCATTCGTTGCACTACTGCAATACGAAAATTGTTGAGCTCCCCATAGGATACGATCTCCACCTTCTGCTGGTGTGAAAAAAGGGTTCACTGTAGATGGACGTTCTATGCCCTCACAGTCATTCGGACCCGGACGATACACTTGGCCTTGGGTACATTTTCTCCAAACAAGGTTGAGGCTTGTGTCGGTTACAGTTCCATCTCGGTTGTCTGTATACGTTTGGTTCAAAAGCAAACCTTGGAGGAGGATGGCGGCATCATCATCACTCAGTCCAGGGAAAATTTCGCGGACAGGTTCCTCTTGGCAGTTTACAAAGAAAATGGAGAGAGAAAAAAGAAGTAATATAGTTATGTTTTTCATGTTTTCCCCCTAGAAAATATGTTGAAAATTAACGAATAGTTGGCGGTCTTCTCGAGAAATCGCATAATCAAAGTAGATGATTGTCGATTGGTTCCATGGAATTCTAAAACCCAACCCATAGGAATACTTGTATCCTTTCAAATTCATACGTTCTGCTCCGTCCCAAACTCGACCAAAGTCAACGAATGGCACAAGTTGAAAATCAAACGTTGAGGTTTTTGTAGCAACCGATCCGAATTTCCATCTTATTTCTAAGTTACCAAAGCCCATCACTGGACCTAAAAAACGATCTTGTTTGTATCCGCGGAGTGTTGTCCTTCCACCCAGTCCCACTTGATTTCCTTCGGTTCCCCACATATTCCTGTATTCGTAGAAGGGAACATCCCCATTTGTTTGTACAACAGTCGCTCGACCAGCTATGACTAATTTTTTAAAGGTACCAGGTGCTGGGCTGTAAAAAAAACGACCTGAGGCAAGATTCCTGTTGAATTCAAATTGTGATCCGATGGCTCTCATTGAACGCTCGTGAGTTGCCTCAAAAAAGAGTCCGCTATTAGGATCTGGCTCGAAATCTCGAGTGTCATAAACAACACCAGCTCGAACTGTGTTCACATATCCACCGTTAATTCCTCGAATTCTACCGGCTTGAGCCTCTTCTGTCAAAAGAGTTGTGCCATACGGAACTGTGTTGAGTGCATCTGGTAAAAATTGATCCCCAAAAATTGGATCTTTCGCAACTGTACTTTTTCCATCAAAGGTTCGAATGATTTGTTTGGACAATCTTGTTCCAGCAACCAATCGAACGGTCCCACCAAAGAGACTCTTTTCTGCGGAAAGATTTGCGTTTGGGTTCTCCATTTCGTAACGGTTGTATTTTGCATCTGAAACGAAGGGGGCTTGGCCAGCATCGCCTGGACGTTTGTAAAGACCCGCTTCCATGTAATCATTGAAGGTTCCATTTTGAACCAGAGGTCGTGTTTCATCATTTCTTTGGTGGTAAGCTAACGGCTGTAACGAGCTTTCACCAACACCGAAGAATAGAAAATTTGGATTTCGTTCATAGAGAAGATCCGCACGAACGCGCCACTTTGTATCAAAAATATAAGGAGCGTCAAAACTCAACCAGTGATTTTGTGCATTTAATGTTGTGCGAAAGTATTGAGCAAAGACCCGATACCTATAAGGCGTATATTCAAAAAATGGGTCTTTTTTGTCATTGTTTTGGAAATAAAATACTCGGACACCATACCCTATACCATTGTTTGGATCTGAATTCAGAAGCGGAAGTCCAGTAAAAAAGGAACCTGTTTTCTTTCGCTTGATATCATAGTCAGTCAAGCGTTTGGATGAATTGATCTCAAATGGAAGAGGGATGTTTTCATCATCTTCACTTGTCTTTTGCAATTCTCCCTTTTCTCCAGGAGTTTCCAAAGGTTTGAGTTCCTTACTGGGAACCGTAGGTTTTTGGTTTGTCGGTCGATTTTGATTTTGAGCCGAAATCGAGTTTATTCCTAACAAAAGATATAAAAAAACCAGACCCAAAGAGGCATAGAATTTGGTAAACATGCCACAGAATTAGAAGTGTATAAGAGTTTTTGCAAGCAATAATATGGCAAAAATTGCAAATATATGAAATTTTTTTCGGGAAACAGTGTTCATGAAACTTGTTTCGCAATGTTTGCCTTATTTTGATCAATTTTGCTATCGGAAATTGAATGTTTGTTGGTTTGAAGCTCAACCGAACCTGGGGTGTTGCGAGGCTTTGTTGCGCTTATAACGAAGTTAAAGCGCAGGTTGTTTGAAAATGATTCGATTATGAATCTAGGAAATCAGCTTTGGAGTATTAAAAAACGGCAGATAGGCCCAAATAATAAAAAATACCCTCACCTGGCAAAATCCCTGGCCCAGGGTATCCACCAGCCCGTCTTGTAAAATACTTTTCATTCGTTAGGTTGTTCACTCCACCATTCAGAGAGAAACTTTCATAAAAATTCCATTTGAAGGAGACATCTCGAACTGTGTAACTAGGGATGACACCAACTTGACCATTGGCAGTTGGAACGGTGGTATTTGCTGCGTCACTATAAGTCATTCCAGAGTAACTGATCAAATACGTAATACTAAACGTATTTTTGAAGTGGTAGGTTAAACCATATCTATGAATTTGAGAAGGTGCATTTTCCACAAGGTTTCCTACACGAAAATTGTTTTTAATATTAGTTAGGTTGTTCCCAGGATTCGTAAAGGCACTGGCACTTTGTTCCCACCTCACATAGCGGGCATTTACGTTTGCACTGGAGGTGAAAAAACTAACGCTTCCAAATGGTGCTGAATCTGTAAACGCAAGTAATGGATCGATTTCCAAATATCCTTCGGCTCCTCGGTGGAGAGAGTCACCGACGTTGGTAACAAAATTTGTATTTGTATTACCAGGTAATGCTCCTGGCAATAGACCTACACGATTGTTGTATCTGAGCTCAAAAACGCCAAGGTCGAATTGGAGCCAATGTCCAAACTTACCTCTGTATCCACCATCCGTATTATAACCTTTTTGGTCTCGCAGGTTTGGATCGACCTCATTTAAGGTTGCACTAGCGCCATAAATTTCAGCAAACGTGACTGGACGAAATGCTTGGGAATAGTTTGCATAGAAATTTGTTGATTTGGTAATTTGGTATTGAGCACCCACTCCATATAACACTTGTTTTCTTTGAAATTCTCTAGGTGGAACTTCTCCGCCAAAGATATTGGAGCTAGATGGTAATTTTTCATTGATTCTTCCGGATCCAGTGGTCCTAACCCATTCGTAACGGACTCCGGGTGTGATTGATATTTTATCAGTGATACGAAACAAATTTTCAGCAAAAGCCGCATAGTTCAATGTTGAAAATTTCAAGTCTACTGTTCGGCATTTTGTAGTTCCATCAAAACATTCTGGTTGGCTCAATTCTCGTATGTCATAGTTGCCTGCGGTGGTTCCATTTGGATTCCTTATCCGATCCGTATTCGCATTGAAGTATCGAACTCCGAAAGATAATGTGTGGTTCTTATCCAAAAACGAATAATCAAATATTTGCCGCGCTTCCATTCCATAATTTCTGTACCAATCTCTATCGATTTGTCTATTAGAGAAATCCAACGTACTACGGTTGATTGCATCCTCTGTGTTCGGTGCGGAAGTCACACCAACAGAATTTCTTTCACCATACAAACCAAATACCTTTATTTGAAAACGAGCTGTACTACTCTGATTATAATCAATGATCATCGCAGGAATATTCCAGGGTGCACTGAACCAGTTCCTTGTCCTTCTCGACTGGCGAGGGTTTTCCCAGAATTGCATATCCGTTAACCCACCTGGTTGCTGGCTTTCGTAGTAGGACTTTGTCATCTCAATAGCTATTTTCAATTTTTCCGTTGCTTGGTAGGCAATATTGAAATGACCTGATTGGGTTTTATAATTAGCGTTGTCTCTCCAACCATCACCACTTCGATTGTGATAGTACGCAAAATAACTAAATTTTCCGACTGTTCCACTCACTCCCGTATACGAATTCGTCGTGTTGTAAGAGCCCCCCGTATTTTTCATTTCGATGCGAAATGGTTTAGTTGGATCAGCTTTTTTGGTTACGTAATTGACCATTCCTCCAAACTGAGATCCGTATTGAAGCGATGCCGCACCCCGAACTACTTCAATTTTTTCAAGAGCCTCTGGTGGTGGATTAAAATATGCTTCTGGATAACCAAACACATCGGAGGCGATATCATAACCATTCATCCTAGTATTGAATTCCCAATTTCTATTTGGGGATAGTCCCCTTGCTCCAATTCCAGGTTGAATCCCACTTCCATCGTTTTCCCAAATTGTAATCCCTGGAACTTTAGCATAGATTTGGCGAGAATTATTAAGAGCTAAGTTGGCATTGACTTTATCTAGGCGAATCACTTCGGATTTTTTCCCAGAATAGATATTGGTCCCTTCGATATCTGACATTTGGCCGCGGTCTGACTCCCGTTTGCCAGTTACTTTGATGCCGGATGATTTATCCGTATCATTGCTTTCACCCGAAGGCTCTTTTTCATCTTTTGATTTTGTTTCTTGGGATGTGTTTTCTTTCCCTTTGTCTGGTTCTTGCGAAAGAAGGTAGGATGGCAACCCAAGCAGAGATAGGCAGAAAAGTAACGTAAAGATTTGTGATTTCAATTTAGAATCGTTCTTGATTTTCATTTTAAGACTCAGTCTCGTTTAGCCAGTACACCAAATGGTTCAAAAAAGAAAAGTAGGTTTTCGGTTTGCTATCCAGAGGACATTCAATAGCTAAAGGAGATAAGTATGGGATTCCTTTGTTTTCGAAGCATCAAATCTAGAAAAATCGAGATTACTTGTGGTTTTTCCAAATTAAAATTGAAAATTGTTTATTAGATGAACATAATACTCGAATATTTTATCGATAGCGTTCTAAACGTATGCAGATTATGTCCCAGAAATCAGGTATACAGGTACGACAGGTACGGAAATTCGCCAATTTACTGCAAAAAACTAAAGAGCAATTTGTTATATTGCACTGTAGAGTAAGTAAAAAGCCTTACAAGATTTTTCCTTCTGTGATTTCTTTTTAGAAAAATCTTTCCTTCCTCTGCAAAGATCCATTTATGGAAAGAAAGAAGATACTCATCGTGCGATTTTTTTATCATTTTTTCCTTTTATTTACTTTGAGTTTTTGCTCTTTGCCAAGCATATCAAGAAACCCCTTAGAATTTTTTTCCTTGTTTCGTATCTTCAATACTTCTTCGGAATACACCCTAGGCGGTTCAGTTCTTGGTATGGTGCCTGGGGGTAGTGTTACAATAAAGAATGCTGGAGAAGAAATCACCGTCACATCGGATGGAAACTTTATCTTCTCTTCCAGATTCCCAACAGGTACGTCGTACGCCGTGAGTATCACTCCCTCTTCTAATATGAATTGTACTCTGAGCAATGGATCCGGTACGTTTCAAACAGCAAACATTACTACTGTAGCAATCAATTGTTCTTGGGGTTCTAACTTTCATGAATTGGCCGTGAATGTGAACGGCACTGCCGCTAGCTTCTCAGTTCAAAACAATGGTTCCGACACTCTTTCTATTAGTGCGCTAGGACTCCAAACGTTCGCAACGCGAATTCAAAATGGAGCAGCTTATGATATTCGTTTTTTGAGCCAACCATCCGGAGCCATCTGTTCTTTCGATACCCCTACTCTCTCTCGAGCGAATATGCCTAACAACAGTTTGACCATTCAAATTACATGTCGTACGGGGAATTTGGTTGCAGGCAATCTTCAAGTGAATGTACTCTCTGATATTGCGACAAATCTATACGATAGATTTGCCTATGTAAGATCTCTAGTAGGTGCGTATCCACTCAATCGACCTGGTGGCGTCGGTGCTACATCTGGTGTTCCAAATATTGGGATTGCTTCTGGCAATGCAGTTCGGCTTAACAACCCAAAAGGAATCGCATTCGATTTCACACATATGTATGTAGCCGACTACTCAAATAATGCCATTCGAAAGATTGATAAAACAAATGGAGATACCACTCATCTTGCTGGTTCTAGCGTGGGTGCCGGTGTAGTTTGTCCAGGAATTTCTGTAGCCAACTGCAAAGATGGGATTGGGCTGGATGCTCAATTCAATGGACCAGTTGCACTCACTACAGACGGAAATAATTTATATGTTTTAGAATTGGTAGGAAATCGGATTCGGAAAGTCAATCTCGCAACTGCAGACGTATCCACATTGGCAGGAGATGGAAGTCCTGGTTCGATAAACAGCACGACAGGTATCAACGCAAGATTTTCGAGCCCCTCAGGAATCACTCTTCGCAATCAAATTCTTTACGTTGTAGATCGAAATAACTGTACAATTCGTTCGGTTGATACCGTAACGACTGAGGTAACTACCATTGCTGGAATTCCTGGAAATTGTACGCATAACGACAATGCCAATGGTTCACTTGCCACCTTTACTTCTCCGTTAGCAGCCGTCGCCTATGGAAATTACTTATACGTAACGGATGTAGGAGGCCATCGGGTCCGCCGCATCAATCTTGTGAATGGGACATTTTCAGTGGATACAATCGCAGGGTCTGGAACTGCTGCGACCATTGACGGAATTGGAACCCAAGCTAGTTTTTTTGATCCTCATGGCATTACGACCGATGGAACCACTCTTTTTATTTCAGAATGGGTAGGTCAAACCATTCGTGCCATTCGACTTTCTGACTTTCAAGTGAAAACTTTGGCTGGTGATGGGACTACCGGATATGAAGATAATGTTAGGCGATCCGGGCGATTCAATTTCCCTGGTTCAGTGACGACAGATGGCAATCATCTCTATATTGCGGATGACCAAAACCATTCCATCAGAAGGTTGGAAGAGGCTGAAGTCCTACGTTATACTTTGGATGGAAACTCCCTGGACTCGATTGGAACAAATCACGCCACCACTGCGATCGGAACGACGACAATCTCATCCGATGAAAAAGGTACCGCGAGTGGTTCGTTTGTATTTGATGGTGCAACGTATCTAGAATCGGCTACCAATATCAACATAGACGACCACAGGAATTTCACCATTACCGCTTGGGTATTCCCTACATCGACAAGCCCTACGAACCAATACATTTTCTTCAATGGTCAAGGCTCGACTAACGGATACGGACTTCAATACCAGGCTTCAACTGGAAGGATTCGGATCAATCTAGGTCCTGTTGGTAGCAGTGGTTATTCTGCCCGAGCACTACCCTTAAACAGGTGGAGCCACGTTGCACTCCTAAGACGTGACGGGAACTGGCAAATGTATTTTAATGGCCAACCAGAGACAATTATTTATGCAACAAATCCGACGCCACCGATAGGAAATTTTAAATTAGGAGACTCAGGGACCTCAGACAATTTCCAAGGGAAAATTTCAAATGTCAGATTCTTTCAAGGTGCATTGGACAATGCTTTGATGCAAGCTTTGGCATTACAAATTCCAAACGGAGTTGTCAGTTATTATGCGTTCAACGGAAACTTCAACGACTTTGGTGGTTCAGGTAACCAACTCACAAACTCAGGCTCCGTCTCAACTGCAGATAGATACGGCCATTCCAACGGTGCTATTTTCTTTAATGGTGTCGCTTTTTTACAGAGGGCTTCGCCTAACGCTTTACCATTGGGAAGTTCTGCCCGGACCATCTGTGCTTGGTTTCAGACCACTTCCAATGCCAACCAATCTTTAATTTCTTATGGAGTCAATGCAGCGGGCCAAGGAGTAGCCATCGGTTACAATGGTTCAAATATCGGTGCCATTGGCATCGGTGCGGATGCCCTCGGCCCCCACGGTGGGTTCGAAAACGATTGGGCCTTAGCCTGTTCGGTCTATGACGGAACGACAGCTTCGATCTATATAAATGGTGCCCTGTATGGATCCAATACAGTAACCTGGAATACGAGTGTCGGAACAGACCTCTTCATAGGCCAAGACTGGCTTGGGGGTGCTCGTTTCGTTGGATCCATTGACGAATTGATCATTTACAATCGGGCTCTCAGCCAAACAGAGCTTAGGGCTCTTGCAGGCTACTACCCGACCCAGGTGAGTTCATGGAGCCCAACCATTGCGAGTAGCAGTTTAAAGTTATACTTAAAGCCTGAAGCGACTACGTATGCAGCAGGGCCCTGTGCAGGGGGGGGTACCAATTGTGTTTCTGATTGGTTGGATCGGAGTGGGAATGGAATTCATCTCAGCCAAGGACTCGGACCAAGACAGCCATTTTATTCACCTTTAGGAATGAACAATTCGAAGGCAGTTCGATTCACTCGAGGAGCTACTCCAGCGTTCATGACTGGGACTTGCACGGAAACACTGAATACAGCAAGCCAATCTATTTTTGTGACCTATTCTGAAATAGATTTGGGACCAGCAAATAATGACGGAATCTTTCAAAACGGATCCCCATCCACTGGAAAATTGCTTTATATCACTCGTGCGGCTGGAAACAACCCAAATCTTTTTGATTTACAAGGCGGGTCGACTCGACTTGTTTCCACTTCCAATTACCACAATCTACTGGATAACAATTTACTCACAATAATCCACAATGGAACAAGTGGTTCTTTGTTTCGAAATGGAAACAGCATGCCCGCCTCATTCAATGCGGGTGGTTCGTATAACTGTGGTGGTGGTCAATTTCATCTTGGCAGGTATTTTTACGGAGGAGTGCCTGATGGTAACTATTTTGATGGCTTCATTGGAGATGTGTTGATTTATAATACGGCACTCCCTTCCAGCGATCGTATCATTGTAGAATGTTATCTTTCCAAACGGTATAGGCTTCCTGTTATTTATACCTGCCCGTAGCATGTGCAATTACCGAGATTGGAGTTATGTATCCAGTTAAAGTTTCTTGCTATTTTCAGTACAACTAGTTATGTCGACATTGCCTCTTTTCAGCGAACCTGATTCATTTAGATTTCTTAGGCAATTTTTTTACTATCAAAGATCTTGAGTTAGTTCTTATAAATTTTAGAAAAATACTTGCGAACAAGTAAATCAAAAAGTATATTTTTTCTTATGACAAAAGAGCCTTTTCTTGATGTATATTTAAAGAAAATGTCTGCTTATGGAGATATCACAGCTAAATCTATGTTTGGTGGCTATGGCGTCTATTTCGAAGGGAAGATGTTTGCTCTCTTTGCAGAGGACATTTTGTATTTTAAAGTCGATGGGGAAACTCGATCTTATTTTGAATCCAAAAAACAAAAACCCTTTGTCTATTTTGGAAAACCAGGTAAACCAAATGTGATGAGTTATTACACGATACCAAAATCCGCTTGGAAAAGTCGCACATCACTCATTCCATGGATCGAGCTAGCAGTCCAGGCATCAAAAAGGGCTGCTAAAAAAACAAAGACTCATCACGAAGATAGATGAAGACCCTTACATTACTTTAAAACGCCCCTTAAAATAAAGTCGCCTTTAAGCCAGTCGACTTCCTTCAATGGACAATCTGTCCCGCATAACGGGATATGAAATTCCTATGTGGTATACTCATTCTCTAGAATTCCTTTTTTCGTTAGCACGTAAAATAAAGAAATTGCTTTAGATTTTTATCACAATCTTTCCAAAATGCGAACCTGATCTCAAATAGGAAATTGAATCCTTAGATTCATCTAAAGTAAAGGTTCTATCGATTATGGGTCTTAGTTGAGTTGACTCAATCGCTTTGTTCATTGATAAAAATGCTTTTCGTCCGCCAACCACCAAACCTTGTATCTTAAGATTGTTCTAACGTGCCAGATCCATCATGTCAGTTGTTATGGCTCCCCAATGATTGAATTTATTTCGGCGGTTTCAGCGACTAGTATATACGCAGACGATTCTTCCCATGAAAGATGTTGCGAACGAGGTAGACATGGATGGACTTGAACTTTACAAAATTGTGCAAACGAAGCCCAGTTCGACTCATATCCCCAAATTATTTATGTCATCTTTCTGGTTCGCCTTTTTTGTTTCTGGCACCAATTACGTCCACAGGATATCCAAGTGCTGCCCACACATTATTATAATTTACTCCTGCTGCCATAACTCCAACAAGAACTTCATTGGAACAATTTCAAGATTACTCATAGACTTCCTTTTTAGATTGGAGATTGGAATTTTTTCTCAAAGATCTAAGAATCCAAAAAAGACAAACGATGTCAATCGCTTCCCCATTCCATCGAGAAGGCAATGGTCCAAGCAGAATGGTACAAACGGTACTCTCTATCTCTTTGCAACGGATAACGATATGCTATGTTTAAATTGTATTTTTCAGAAAAATTCCAAGAAAAACCAGCACTCCCTTCCATAAAATAATTTGGATTCGCCTGATCTTTGTTTGCTGAATAATCGATTCCATTATAAGGATTCCGATAGAGAATTCCAGTAAAAAGAGATATCTGTGGATAAAGATAATAAGTGACGTAAGCCGATAGAACTGTCGTTTTTTTAAATTCATACTCAGGTATAGGAGGAGTCGCGGATGGCAGTCGCAAATAATAAGGTATTCCATCATTATCTTGTAGGTTATTAGGTTGAGGTCTGGACAATGGCTGCAGTCCACCTACTTTTGTTACGAATGACCATTTTTCATACAGATATCCCATTTTGAGAAATCCAGAACCAACATAGTAATTGCCACCCGTAAACCTATCTGTATCAGGTCCGCTTGGAAAGCCTACGGCACCTTCAATGACAAAAAAATAAGGTTTGTCGATATCGAAAAAAGGCTGAAGTTTAAAGCCGACATATGGTTTGCCAATTCGCGCAGCATCCTCGCGACCCCGTTGTTGGTAGTAATTCCAGGGAACCGATGCGTTAAGGGCAAATTTACCATCGAAAAAATTCAACTCAGCAAAAGCTGTGGTAGTATACAAGTGGCTATTCTCTCGGGTAGATTGGTAATAATCTTGCGTTAGTACTAAGTAGTTTGATGGCTTTTCACGTTTTCCTGTAAAAGGGTCTACAAATCTTGTTGTAGCATTGGGACTATCCGACGAACCCGTATGATGCGAAAAAATTGAAGCGATAGGAAAGAAAAGAAAACTCAAGAAGAGAATAATTACATATAGATACTGTTTCAAAGTGTTACTCCGGGAAAACAGCCAGGAAAGATAAAAACTAAATCTTCTTGGTTTAGGTTTTTTAAAAGGAAGTTGTATCGCGAAGGAGAAGTTGCAAAATTGATAATAAAGTTTGTATCTGCACTACTAGCTAAATTGAATAAAAAATTTTCAGTAACCCCATTTTCTGTTCGGTTGTTTAATACACGACCGTATTGAAATGCGATTGGGATTGGTATACTTCGTCCATCTTTTACTTCGATCTTACATTTTGGTCTGAGTGCCTGGCTTCCAGGTCTAAAAAAAATTTTGATATCTTTTGGAGATCCTGCTGCAATCGTTCCTGCACCGCCTCCACCAAAAAATTCAAAATGAAGATAAATCTCTTCCCAACTTAAATTCGCTGCTGATACCACACCCAACGGTGCATTGGGAATATTTTGTATCAAATTCGACTTATGTGAAGGACCGAAATCGGTGCTGATTAACACGGTTTTGACCAAGGACTCAATTCCAGAAGGAAGAAAGTTGTAGTTCTGAGCGTAAGGATCAGAGGATGGAAGATCCAGCGGGACAGTAAAGGGAGTATGTGTTTTTGTTCCCGATGACGGGAAGGACTCACTGTCTAGATTATCGTGTTCTAGATTTCTCTGATTTAGCCCCGGAATCGGTCCTGCGGTTGGATTGATTCGAAATGCCCCACTTTCCCATCTAACCTCAGAATCGCCTAACAAACGAACTGTGTATGCAAAGGAATTTGAATTCACTGTAAATCGTTCTGGAAGGCTATCAACTGTATCCCCATAGAATTGCAATTCCGAAGAAAGGCCCGTCCGTCGGTTTCGATTCAATTCAAGTAAATTTTGAAGGATAATCAATTTTTCCTCGTTCCGATCTCCAATCGATCCGAATGTACATTGTGTACATAAAATCATGGATAAAATCGTCGAGATCGGAAATTTATGAAAAACCGACGTTTTTTTCAGGATATTCATTTTTACTAATTTCTAAATGGATTTGAAAACTTTGGATCGTTTATAAATCTTTCATCTGTTAATGCCATTAAGAAATTAATCATATCCTCTTTGTCTTGCGCGCTCATAGCAAAAGTTCGAATCAGGGTAGTATCCACATTACTATGTCCATTTCCACCTTGAGCATATTGGTCTAGCACTTTTCCGATTGCATTCCTTGCACAATCCGCATTGGTTTTCCCTACCCCTTCAGGTCTTTTTGGGTTCTCTGAATGATCGCACATGATGCTACCATCATGCATATAAGGAAAGGTTAGTCCCACATTGCGAAGGCTAGGCGCTTTGAATTTTCCTTGGTCCGAGGGAAGACCGGTAACCTCTTTAAGTCCTTGCTTATGATTTTGAGGATCATTTAAAGAGTTGTAATATGCATCGTTGTGTGTTCCATTGTTATGATAGGCGAATTCGGGTGCAAGTTGCCCTGTATGTAAATTGGTATCTGTAAAATTGAAACCACCATGACAATGGAAACATTCCGCTATTTCACTATTAAAAAACTGATTCCCTCTTCGAATTGAATCAATTTGCGTTTGTGATAGATTCACTGGTTCTCGATTGGAAATTTTATCAAAATTGGACCAACCAGAGATCATCGATCTTTGAAAGCTTGCTAGAGCAAACCGGAT
Organism: Leptospira sp.; assembly: GCA_027533185.1. Lineage (GTDB taxonomy): Bacteria > Spirochaetota > Leptospiria > Leptospirales > Leptospiraceae > Leptospira_A. The sequence continues at coordinate 154,510 of JAPZTS010000008.1, forward strand.
ATTCTGTTCCGTTACCGATGCATCTGGATTCCCATACGCTCTCGAAAATAATTCCCTGTAAAGATTGTCTGCTCTCAATAAATTGAGATAATTATTATTTGTAAGTCCGAGTTCAACCGGATTGTCACCAAACAAAGGTACACGAGACTGAACTTCCAAATTTACCATGAGAGGGTTATTCCAAGTAAGTCTTGCCGCATAGGCAACATTGGATAGATGCTGAGAATTTCGAGGGTGTTCTTCATTCGTTATCCCTCTTGGAAGTTCCCTTCCATCCGAAAAAGCAAGTGATTGGAAATGGCATGAGGAACAAGCCATGGTCTGATTTCCAGACAATCGTTTTTCATAAAACAAATGACGACCTAGTTCCACTTTTGCCTTACTCATAGGATTTTCGGCTGGTACTGTTGGTACCGGGAATCCTCTTGGAAGATCCCAAACCCAATCCGATTGGTTTGCTGTTAGTATTGCCAATAAAACTAAATCGCTAACGTCCTTTTGTTTTTTCCCAAATATCTGGTTGGGATTACAAAAGCTCATGGACAATATTATGACCAACATAGTAAAAATCTTGGGTATTTTTTTTAAAACCATAATTTTATAATCCTTCATAAGTAAAGGCGCCTAACATAAATCATTGTTAGGCGCTTATTCTTCAAACCTACTTTAAACTAAATATTCTTTGCGAAATATTGGAATCGGCAGCTCCGTTTGCTTCATTGAGTCCAAAGGCTCTTAGAAGAGGTGTACATGTTGCACCTGCTTGCTTTGGCATACATGTCGCTCCTCCGCCAGGAGTGTGGCCTTTGATAAACTCATCGACGTTAAGAGAAATCTTTTGATTCGAAAGTTTCAGATCGCCCGTAAGTCGAATGGAGGCTCTGAATTTTTCAGTGCAATTACCAGGATTTGGCAGCGCTTGACAACCGTTGGTCGAACCAACATGCAAATTCGTCCAGTTTGTTCCGTTATCAAAACTAAACTCGATCTTTGAATGTTTGTATCCACTTTGCCAAGCCCAATACATTAGTCCGATGTTTAGCGGAGCTGGTTGTTCGGTTCTATTCAAATGGTTTAGCGCTTCTGGGACGCCAATTGTGTATTGAATGGCAGTGTATCCACCAGCTGGTGCTGATCCTACAACTTTAAAGTTAGTTTCAGCAGTCGCAGTTGTTTCTACATCTATCAAAGCAACCCCATTCGCCTGCCAGACTCCGTCCGTATCAAGTACGACATCTGCTAAAGACCCATCCGCTCTAACTAACTTAACTTCTGAGACATAGAATCGAAAGTCACGGAATCGCACGGTTCTGCTATCAACAGTAATGTTCGAACCGGTAGTTAAAGCCTGACCGTTTGCAACTGCCTCGAAGTCCAAAGTAACTCTTTGGGGATTCGTTGCAGCTACGGCTAACAAAGCCAAGGCTGCGTCATCATTGTTTTTGTTCTCTGGTGTACACGAAGCAACCAAAGAGATGAGAGAAAAAATTGTAAGAATACGTTTCATTTTTATTACCTTTAAAATATTTTATAAGAAGTTTTATAATTTCAACAGATAACGCCAGTTACCTATTGGTGTTTTTAAATTTTCTTATACCACGCGTGGTGGTTTGAGGAGGGATAAAGAAAAACCTTCCAAAATTAGATTTTGGGAAGATAGATAATTGGATACAATTTCAATACAGGATTTTAGAAAGAATGAAGTCGAAAAACTAACAAGAACTTGGTGGTGTGCTCGCAGATTGCTCGCCTCTTTTTTATTCTTTTTGCAGGAGCAAAGGTGGGTTTCTCCTGCCTTGGCATCATGACAACTTGGCTTTACGGTTTCGGAAGACTTTTCGTGATTTTCCTTGTTTGCATGGGATTCGATACCCCTACTTCCTTCTGCAAAAAGTTCATCTTCCGCATTTTTATGGACTTCTTTCTTAGAGCCGTGGTTGCATTTGCAAATTTTGGAAGCTGATTCCAGACAAAATCCGAGTAGCCCACTGCCCAAAAAAACCGATTGGACGAGGAAAACAATAGCAAGTAAGCCAGATGTGAAGTTTGGAACCCTCATCTTCTCCCAAGTTCAAATCGCAATCCTGGAAATCCAGACAAATTTAGAGATTTTCGTGTGTCCAGACAGCCCCATCCCGAAAAAAATGACCTCAGGAACCAAATGCAGGCAAGCTAGAGGTCATTACCATGAAACGCACGGAACTGGAACGCAGAGAACGAGAGCTGCGAAAGGCAGAAAAAAAGAAAATCCAAACAGGTGAAAAAGAATCCATGAGTGTTGGGGATTACATTGATGCACTTTTTGGTATGTTTCGATATGATTCAGAAGAGATTTTTAATGCTGGCGATGACGAAAATATCTTGGAACTGCTTGAGAACATGAAATCAGAGCACCCAGAAAAACAATGGGATGTGATCATTCGCAAGGCCGTAAACAAAACCAAAGTGGAACAAAAAGATAAAGCCTATGATGCCTTAAGAAACCTCGCAGGCATACAAGTTGCAACCGCTTAACTCTTTAATAGACGGTCAAAAAACGATCTCCAATTTCATTCTAAGAGAAGTTCAAACTTGCGAACTTCTCTAAAATTCTCCTGGTTCAAACATCCGCATAAATCGCCGCATTCAACAAGCGAGATATATTATCTAAGTTTCTAGATACATCTCGATACAAAAGCGCTGGCATAAAATTAGATTTCTTTTGGTACCTTTTTTTCTTCACTTTCGATTCATTCTTTTTAATGGAGCGAATCATTTGGAATCGGTATTCGCGGCTTTGGTTTCTGATCTGTGGATTTCCCAAGATATCAAAGGATTCTGATTTTTCTAAATTCGTAATTAAGACATCATAATGGTGCTTCAGTAACTCAACTTGCTCTTTGATTTGGTGGGAAAAGGTTTTATCCAAGGCGATTTTTTGTCTATGGGCCTTTCTTACCTTCCTCGCGATCGATGCAAAATTATCCCCCATCTCCTCAACGGCTTTAACCCTCTCCATAATACCCAAAACATCTTTTCCAAAATTACCGGTAACTCCGCTTTCTTGAATTTCATTCAAGTAGGTCATAACTTGGCTTCTGACTAAATCCAATTCTTCTTCTTTTTTAAGAACTTGTACGACTTTTGTGGCATCATATGGTTGGAGTAACAGTTGTTCCGTGAGTCTCAAAAAATCATAAGTTTCGCGAATGATTTTTTTAGTAAACTCTGTTAGCTCAACCATTGCAAGTTCTGTCGTTTTAACCGAACCAGCTTGCAAAAAGCGAATAGAGTCCTTGTCTCCTGTTGTTTTGGAAGCTACACTGTCTACAATTTTGGAGACAAACTTACTAAGAGTATTTACAAACCAAATGAGAAGCAATGTATTTGTAATATTGAACATGGTGTGAAACAGAGATATATGAAATCTCGTACCTTCTTTGTCCACTAATGGATCACCTGGAACAAAAGAATCGATCAAACCAGTAAACTGTTTGAAAAAAAGCAATGCCCAAATCACGCCAAAAACATTGAACATAGTATGTGCCAAAGCTGCCTTCTTCGCATTTCGATTTCCGGCGATTGCAGCTAAATTTGCAGTGATGGTTGTTCCAATGTTTTCTCCCAAAATCATTCCATAAGCGGCATCAATCGGTATATATCCCGAGAAAGCAAGTGTGATTGTAATTGTTGTAGAAGCTGAAGAAGACTGAATAATAATTGTTAACAAGGCACCGATTAAGACAAACAACAATATAGTGTTAAATCCCATATTGGTATATTGTTGCAAAAATTGAAACGTTTCGGGGTCTTTTGCACTATCTGGAACAGAAGACTTTAAATAGTCCAATCCCAAAAAGAGAAATCCAAAACCAATTAAGAAGCTTCCCCATCCAGAACGACTTTCTCGTTTGGAAAAATGAAGCACCATACCAGCTGAAATTGCAGGTAACGCAAATGAGGCGATATTAAATTTAAAACCAAGAAAGGAAACAATCCAAGCAGTTATTGTGGTTCCGATGTTGGCTCCCATGATGACCCCAACGGCCTCGGAAAGTGCCATGAGTCCAGCATTGACAAAACCAACTACCAGAACTGTTGTTGCGGATGAACTTTGAATTGTCGCTGTAATAAAAATTCCGCTAAATACGGCAGAGACCCGATTTTTTGTCATGGAAGAAAGAAACGACCGGAGTCGGTCTCCCGCCACTCTTTGAAGAGATTCGCTTAGAAGTTTCATTCCGTAGATAAAAATTCCAAGACCACCTAAAACTTGAATGAGTAAAGCCCAGTTCATATATGTATTATATTTCCAAGGTTCAAAATAATGTCCGATTGTTTTGTACCAACCTTTTATTCGGTTGCAGTATTTTTTTCCGTACGTAGAGTGTAAAGATTATGTCAAATACGATTACAAAAGGAAAGGTTGTAGGGTTTGCCTACCACCTAAAGAACTCCCAAGGGGAAACCTTGGACAAATCAGACGAGCCGTTATTATACCTACATGGATGGCAAAATATCATTCCCGGACTAGAAAAAGAACTCGAAGGTCTAGTTGATGGTGACTCGAAAGATGTGACTGTTCCTCCAGAAGATGGATACGGAACATACAATGAAACTCTTGTTTTCCAAGTTCCAAAATCAGAACTTCCAGCGGAAGCTGACCTCCAAGTTGGGATGGAATTCCAAACCGACACACCAGATGGTAGAATGGTTCTATATTTACAAGAGATTCGTGAGAGTGATGTAATCCTCAACGGCAATCACCCGTTAGCGGGAGAAACTTTACATTTTTCTGTAACTATAAAATCGATTCGAGAAGCCACAAAGGAAGAGATGCAGCACGGTCATGTCCACGGTCCAGGTGGCCACCACCACCATTAATTCTTTCTAAATTTTCGATTTATTTACAAAAGAATCTTCTTTCAGGTTGCTTTTTACAGAATCAGGATTTAACCTGACAGGAGATTCAGAGTATTGTTGATTTTTTAACCGCCGAAGTAGTCCTTTCTAGCTTGCACGCCGATAGCTTTCCCAAGTCTTTCCCTGCATTTTCCTGGAGTTCTTACCATTAGGTCCCAACCGGGATAGTCGTTTATAAATCGAGAAAATTCCAGAGTCAAAATTAAATTTGAGGACACAATATGTCAGTTAACATTTACGTTGGCAACCTTTCTTACGATATGACTGAAGGAAAGCTCAATGAGCTTTTTTCCGCACACGGTCAAGTTACTTCTGCAAAGATCATCACAGACCAGTATTCTGGTCGTTCTAAAGGTTTCGGTTTTATCGAAATGAAAGATGGAAACGAAGCAGACAACGCAATTAAAGAACTCAACGGAAAAAACATCTTAAACCGTGAGATGAAAGTAAACGTTGCAAAACCAAAGACAAACAACTGGAGATAATCTAGTAGTTTTACATCCGTCGCTTAATACAAATTAAGTGACGGATTTTTTTTATAATTCCAGCTTAAATTTCAACTTCATTTTTTCTATCTGTTCTTCTGGAATTTGATGCATATTTTTTCCTCGATGCCGATTTTCTACAGTAACTACAAAATATAAATATCCAAATTCTTTCGCCATATCTTCGTAAGGTTTCATTTCCCAATCCAAGGTAAATGTATGGTGAACAATTACGAGGGGAGTTTTTTTCTCTAAAGCTTGTTTCGTTTGATCTTCACATTCTTTATAAGCCAAATGATTTTTTGTATAATCAAAGTTGTAATCACCCGATTCATTTTCGAAATAGGAATCGACGGAAAAGATGGAAGCATTTGCCAATCTCGACAAAACTTTAGCGAGAGTAGTTTTTCCTGCACCTGGCAATCCGCGTAATATCAATAGGGAAGGCTGTACCATAACTCGTTTGTAAATGAATTTTCAATTTAGAAAAGAAGAAAACGTTCGCAAAGAATGAGAACCGTATTAAAAAAGGGAATAATTCATTTAGGAGACTATCAATGTCGTATCAACTACTTAAACTTATCCATGTAACAGGAATCTTTCTACTTTTTCTTTCTTTGGGAGGCATCGCCCTCTTTACGATGAACGGAGGAACAAAATCTTCAAACAAATATCGGTTACTTGCAGCAATCACACATGGTTTAGGTCTTATTTTACTCATCCTTGCTGGTTTTTCCATGTTAAAGCACATCGATATTTCTCACTCTTCTCTGCCAGGTTGGGTAATTCTTAAGATTATCATTTGGCTTGCGTTTGGTGGACTACTTGCAGTTGTTTCCAAAAAACAGAATTTAGCAAAAATACTTTGGTTTGGTTTTCCTGTACTAGGAATCATCGCGGGTTACCTGGCTATTTTTAAGCCATTTTAAACCTTGTGAAAACGAGAACCGAATCTGACTCGATGGGGGAGATGGAGGTGGAGGCTTCCCGTTACTGGGGAGCCCAAACAGAAAGATCATTACATTTTTTTAATATTGGAAAGGAGACTTTTCCTAAAGAACTTATCCAAGCTCTCGCCTTGGTAAAAAAATCTGCGGCAATTGCCAATGCTGAATTAGGTCTTTTATCTCAGGAAAAAAAAGAATGGATTGTGACCGCAGCAAACGAAGTCCTTGATGGGAAACTTCTCGATCACTTCCCTCTTTCTGTCTGGCAGACAGGATCAGGTACTCAGACCAATATGAATACAAATGAAGTCATTGCAAATCGAGCAATCGAACTTGCAGGCGGTGTACTTGGTTCCAAAAGCCCCATTCATCCCAATGATGATGTGAATATGGGACAAAGCTCAAACGATGTCTTTCCGACAGCGATGCATATTTCTGCGACGATTCAAATTAAGAAAGAATTGATACCAGCTCTTCAATTGTTATGGGAATCGTTGACTGAAAAAAGTAAAGAGTTTCAAGATATATTAAAAATTGGGAGAACTCATTTACAAGATGCAACTCCGATAACCCTCGGGCAAGAATTCTCAGGTTACGCCGAACAAATTCGTTATGGTATTCTTCGTTTAGAAAATTCTTTGCCAGCAATCGAACGTTTGGCGATTGGAGGTACAGCCGTTGGAACAGGAATCAACACCCATCCCAATTTTGGACACACTGTGACAGAGATTGTTTCTCGACTTACAGGTATTCTTTTTACATCTGCTGCTAATAAATTTGAAGCTTTGGCTTCAAATGATTCCATTGTGGAAGTCAGCGGTGCACTTAAGACTATTGCAACTTCACTCATGAAGATCGCAAATGATATTCGTTGGTTGTCTTCTGGCCCAAGATCGGGGATTGGTGAGATATCCATTCCTGAAAATGAACCAGGATCCTCCATAATGCCAGGAAAAGTAAATCCAACACAATCAGAGGCATTGACTATGATTTGCGCTCAAGTCATGGGAAATGATGTTGCCATAGGAATAGGTGGAGCATCTGGGAACTTTGAATTGAATGTATATAAACCGCTCCTTGTTTACAATCTGTTACAGTCCATACAATTATTAACGGATGGTATCAATTCTTTCACAAAACATTGCGTTGTTGGTATACAGCCAAATTTGGAAATTTTAAGCAAACATTTGAAAAATTCTTTGATGCTTGTGACAGCACTCAATCCGCATATCGGATACGACAAGTCCGCAAAAATCGCAAAACTTGCGTACCATGAAAACTTAACTCTGAAAGAAGCAGGCATCCAATTAGGGTTCCTGACCTCAGAGGAATATGATCTCTGGGTGGATCCAAAGAAGATGATATAGCTTGAAAAGCCGACTCTATCGCCCTGTCAGAGTTGCATTTAGAGACATAATTTCCTTACAAATATAGAGAAGCAGATATCTTCTGAGTTCACTATAAAAGATTTTTTATCTGTTATAAAGAATTTTTGATGACCATAATTTGAATGTCTCCAAAATATGGGATTAAGGAAGTTATGATTGTATGCCACGGAATATAGCTCGCGGATTTATTGAAGCCATTGGCAAAACCCCCTTGATTCGAATCTCTTCTCTTAGTGACGAAACTGGTTGTGAAATCCTAGGAAAGGCAGAATTTCTCAACCCTGGTGGCTCTGTCAAGGATCGTGCGGCACTCTACATCATTGAGGAAGCTGAGCGAACAGGAAAACTCAAACCCGGTGGAACTGTGGTCGAAGGGACTGCTGGAAACACGGGCATAGGGATCACTCATATTTGCAACGCCAAAGGCTACAAAACCATCATCATCATTCCTGAAACCCAATCGAAAGAAAAAATTGAAACCTTACAGACATTAGGTGCTGAAGTACGACTTGTCCCAGCTGTGCCATATGCCAATGAAAATAACTATGTCCGAGTAGCTGAAAGAGTAGCACAAGTTACTCCAAATGCAATTTGGGCAAACCAATTTGACAACCTTGCAAACAAACAAGCACATTATGAAACAACAGGGCCTGAAATTTGGGAAGATACGAATGGTAAAATCGATGTCTGGGTCACTTCACTCGGAACAGGCGGAACCTATTCAGGCACTGCCGCCTATCTCAAAGAAAAAAATTCAAAAATCAAATGTATTACTGCGGATCCAATGGGCTCTGGCATCTATTCCTTTGTTAAGACTGGAAAAATTCAGATAGAGGGTTCTTCCATAACAGAAGGAATCGGACAAGGTCGTATCACAAAAAATATGGAAGGAATGTTAGTTGATGATGCGATTCAAATTGATGATAAAGAATGTATCCGAATTTTGTACCACATTCTTCAGAAAGACGGTTTGTTTATGGGTGGATCCGTAGGGATCAATGTAGCAGCGGCATACTCACTCGCAAAAAGATTAGGACCAGGTCATACAATTGTTACAGTTTTATGCGATAGTGGCGCAAGATACCAATCAAAAATCTATAATCACGAGTTTTTAAAATCGAAAGGATTACTTCTATGACAGATACATTCACCGTCACCGAAAAAATTCGAGTGAGTTCTAAAAACAATCGATTTGAAAACTCAAATCCAGAAGAGAAACAAAACTTTTCCACTTATCACCCATTAGAAGGTTTTCCAATTTTCTCTCTCGAAGACCGATCCATATTTGGTTTTGAATTCCATGGGAGTGATTTTTTAACGCAAACAAAAATTAGCGATCTAAACCTATCGGAAAAGATTAGATCTGTAAAAACTGGAAATGAAAATCGGCAAAATCATGTATTTTTCACTTTAAAATTTGAAGATTTGATCCTTGATTTTAACTCATCGAGTGGACTCAATTCACCAATTCGAAATCAGATCTTGAACTGGGGTCTAAAACCAACTGACACTTTTTTACAAATCAATTGCCCTTCCTTAGATGAAAATTTCCATTCTTTTGCCACTGCCGTTGACTTTTTAAAAGAACTTGGTTTTAAAATCGTGATGAAAGGTTTTGGAAAAGAATCAGCAAGTTTAGAATTATTAGGTGCTCTCAAACCAGATATAATAAAAATAGATCTGAGTGAAATATTAGATGAAAATTCTTCTGATATAAAAACGATTCTTGCCTACCTCAAAGATTTTTCACATAGCAACGGTTCCTCTCTATTTTTTTCCGGAATCTATTCTGATAATAGCTTACGTCTTGCCATAGATTTTGGATCTCTCTTCTTACAAGGAAGTTTGTTTGGTGGTCAAATTTCATTTCAATCTGCATCTTACTTGGATGTTTTTACCTTTGGAGAAAAAATCGATACCTATCATAAGGATAAACGTAAATGGATTTCCAAAGAAATCCAATTCGAGTCCGAATTGATAAAGAAATTAGATGAGCTTCATTTAACTACGAAAGATTTAGGTGATCGAATCATTTTGGATGGTCAAAGTATCTTCAAAATATCAAAAGTAATCCAAAGGATCTATCTTACTGATTGGGTGGGAACACAGGTTTCCGCATACTATGAAAGAGTTGGAGATTTTGAGTTCAAAGAAAACAAAACTTCTCTTGGCAAAAACTGGGCCTACCTACCCTTCTTTTACAAACATGTCAAAAAATCTTTTCGCGAACCAGAGAAATGGCAAATCAGCGATCCTTATTGGGACAGTGGCTTAAATCAATATGTAATCGTATTTTCCAAAATAGTTGGAGGAGAACATTCCATATTTTTAGATATAGTTTTAGACAGAAATCAATTGCTTCAGGGTCAATGATATCTTGTATAAATGATTTTACTTTTTTCGGTCTTATAGTATAATTTTTTAATTATTGCTTTGAATTTCTGCTCCAATAAAATGCGACGGTAGCACCAGATAACAAGTGCCAGATTCCCCACCATGCGCAAATTAAGGCCATCCCACCCATGCCATCGAAAAAATTAAATACGATAGCAAGGCCTAGACTTGAATTTTGAATTCCGGTCTCTATAGAAATTGTGCGCCGATCGGCTACTTTCAAATTAAATAATTTTGCAAAATAATAACCAATAGCTAAGCCAAGTAGATTCATAATGAATACTAATCCAAAAAGTAAATGGATATAGCTTAGAAAATAATTCCAATTGCCAGCTAATGCGCCAAAAATAAAAACAGCAAGCAATATCACTGAAATGATTTGAATAGGCTTTCTTATTCTAGCTGTGAATCGAGGAAAATAAAACTGTATCACCAATCCAAGAATTAAAGGAAAAAGCAACATTATGGTAATCGATAAAAACATTTCTTTCGAATCGACACTGATTTCCTTCAAAAATGTTGAAGTTTCAGGCAACAAATTTCCCCAAAAAAAGAATACGAGAGGTGTCAAAATAAATGCCAAACTAGAGGAAAAAGTGGTAAGGCTCACCGAAAGTGCCAAATTACCTTTGCCCAAATTGGTAAAAAAATTTGACATATTTCCACCTGGACATGCCGCAACTAAGATCATTCCAATAGCTAGACCTGGATGAGGGTTGAATATAACAATAATTAGAAGTGTTGCTAAAGGTAATAAGATATATTGACTAACCAAACCTACAAAAGCAGATTTCGGATTACGCCACAGAAGCAAAAAATCATCTTTTTTTAAGTCTAAGGAGACTCCAAACATAATGATACCGACTAAAAGATTAACAATTATTACAGAGTCTTTATTAAAGTTGAGCCGCACAGAGTTTATATCCATATTATTCTGACCAACCTACTAAAATTTTCCTTTGACCAGTAAATGGCAACCTGCCATGAGAAACAGAGAAATTATCAATGATTAGCAGGTCTCCCTTATTCCAAGGATTTGCTACCATATGTTTCCAAAATAAATTACAAATTATTTTGATTTCTTCACTCGTGAATTCTTCTCCATTTCCATATGTTACATGAACATCGTAATTTTCTGGACCACTTAATTCCTTAATGAATGTCAAAATGGATAATAATATTGCTACCCAAAGTGATCGAAATGTCCTTTGCCTTTTAAAAATATTCCATACTTCGATTACGGGTGATTCAAAATGAAATGTCTGAACATGGTTGTGCCATGAAATCGTTTTTGTACGTGGGTGTCGTCTGAATCCTGATTGGGAATTTGTTATTTCAAGAGAGTCCTTTCCATACCAATCTAATTTAAATCTATTCTTTTTTGAAATTTTGTTTACTTCCATTAGATTTGTTGTACCAAACATCTCATCCCACCTTTTGGTTTTCCAAAGTGAAAACCTAGATTTATTGGAAGGTCCATCATACTTTCTTCTATATCTGATACCATATTTTTCGATTTTTTTTATGATATCTGGATTTAACTCTTTATAAATTAGCCTAAGATCCGTTAAAGGAGTTTCTCCCCCAAACTTTGAAACTTGTTCTGCAAAGAAAAATAGCAACTTCGGCGGATTATCTAAAAAACTCATCTCCGCGTGTTGCATAATCGGATAATGAGGTGGGAGTTCACTCGCCGTAAAAACGTGTTGAACCACTTTATCTCTCGGAGAGGTTCCTAAGTAAAACTCACCTAACTTTTCTTTTGTAGAATATAATACAGCCTGAAAGTCGACTGCATTTTCGAAAGGGAATCCACGAAGGAGAATAGCACCATAAGTTTCTAAATCACGGTGCCATTCCCTTTGATTATCGTTTATCCAAGAAAGAATATCAGTTCTTCGAACCGAACTCGAAATTGGCTCATAGACAATAGGCAGATAGGAATCAGATAAAAAAGTCTTTTTTATTACATGTTTCGATGTTCTCATATTTACCATTTATAGATCAACTTTTTCCAAGCATTCTCAATTTCATCCAATTTTCTGCTATATTAAAATATATGTCCAATATATTACACAAAAAGCGAGAATTTCTCCTCAAACTATCCTATTTGTAACTTTTCTTTTTTGGAATAACTATAGATTTAATTTATATCACAAAACGAACGTTAATTTTCGTATTATCATAAATTGAACTTCATTATCTTACGCTAATTGTAGATTCCATTTTACAATTTTCGATATAAATCAATTTGGAAATTTAGTTATATATATATGTATTTACCATAAATATTAGCATGGCTCTTACCATGGTACAAGATTCTTACCATATGTTATTGTCTAAAATTATTAAAAACCAATCAAATGTTGGTTCGTTGATTGGTGGGAAAGTGACATCCACTCAATTTCTGGATGAATTATTTTCAATTTTATTTTCTGGCTATCTATCCGAGTCGCTACTTGTATCAGAAAATGATGTTAATGATCAACTTTTTATTTTCCTGACGAAATGGAAAAAGAAAATAGAACCTTTTCTATTTTATAATCTCGGGGAAACAAATACTTCCTTGGGAAACATTGACCAGTTAATTTTAGATTTTAGATATACACTTCCTGAAATATATGATTTTTTATGGGAGGATGCAAACGCAGCCTTTGAAGGCGATCCCGCTGCAGAAAGCATCAAAGAAGTTATCTTAGCTTATTCGGGCTTTTATGCAGTCGCAGTTCACAGGATCGCTCATTACTTTTTTAAGAAGCAAGTTCCAATTTTTCCGCGACTCCTTGCAAGTGTAGCCCATGCAAAAACTGGTATAGATATCCATCCTGGCGCCGAGATTGGTCGTGCATTTTTTATGGACCATGGAACTGGTATTGTCATAGGAGAGACTACAAAAATTGCAAATAATGTTAAGCTTTATCAAGGTGTTACATTGGGTGCGATCTCCGTAGATAAAAACTTAGCGAAAGTGAAACGCCACCCCACAATCGAAGAAAGTGTCGTAATCTATGCTGGAGCGACTATATTAGGTGGAGAAACGACCATCGGGAAAAACTCTATTATCGGAGGGAATGCCTGGGTCACGCAGAGCATTCCTCCTTTTTCTATTGTCTATCAAAAATCCGAAGTTAGAGTTCGAAATTCTTTCGATATCGAATCCATTGACTTTACTATTTAACTCAAAAAAAACCCGATCTTTTTCCTCCGATCAAGTCATATAAGACTCGGATCGTTGCATCAATATCTTCGCATGTATTATAAAATGCTAAAGAAGGTCTTACCGTCGATTCCAACCCAAATCGGCGCAAAATCGGCTGGGCACAATGGTGACCGGCTCTGACGGCTATTCCTTCATTTGCTAAGGCTTTGCCTACATCTTCGGTTTTATAGCCATCTAAAATAAATGATAAAACACTAGCTTTGTTTGATGCAGTTCCAATCAAATGGAGCCCTGGAATTTTTTTGAGTTCTTTTGTTCCATACTCAAGGAGATCGTGTTCGTAATTTGAAATTTGGCTCATCCCAAATCGATTGAGATACTCGATTGCTGCTCCCAATCCCACGGCATCTGCAATATTCCCGGTTCCTGCCTCAAATCGAAATGGTGCATTTTGAAATGTGGTGTGGTCAAATGTAACATCTTGAATCATGTTTCCACCGCCTTGCCAAGGAGGCAATGTATCCAAAATTGATTTTTTACCGAAGACTGCACCAATTCCTGTTGGAGCGAAAACTTTGTGTCCACTAAACACAAAAAAGTCGCAATCAATCGCTTGAACATCTATTGGCATATGAGAGACAGATTGTGCTCCGTCAATAATTACGATCGCACCGATTTTATGTGCAGATCTTGTCATATCTTCTACTGGAGTGATTGTTCCGAGTGCATTGGATACATGTGTGATCGAAACTATCTTGGTTTTTGAAGTCAAAAGTCTTTCATATTCACTTAAAATGATTTGGCCCGAATCATCTACAGGTACAACTTTTAGTTTAGCGTTCTTTTTGTAACATAACATTTGCCAAGGGACTATATTTGCGTGATGCTCTAAATGTGTGATGAGTATCTCGTCACCAGATTGAATGAATTTATCTCCCAGAATATTAGAAATTAAATTAATACCTTCTGTTGCCCCTCTCACAAAGATAATTTCATCCGTAGATGGAGCATGCAAAAAATCTTTAACAAGACTTCTAGCCTTTTCATATGCATCGGTTGAACGCGCGGCCAAAGAATGGGCTGCTCTATGTATGTTTGAATTCTCGTGTTGATAAAAATATGTTAGGCGATCTATTACGGCATTCGGCTTTTGTGTAGTAGCCGCATTATCCAACCATACCAAATCCTTCCCATTAACTTTTTCAGAAAGTATAGGAAAATCTCTCCTTGCAGTCCCTACATGTTGAGAACCCGATGGAAATTGACTTAGATTTTTTGAGCCCTCAATACCTGGAAAGTTGCGAAAATCAGAAGTAATACCGGTGAGTGAAAGTGCGGTCGAAGTAAAAGCGCTCGTGTCCTTTAGAGGGTCAGAACTAAACGCTCCAGTCTTTAAAGGCACGGAACCAAGAGAGTTCAATGTGCCGTAGAACTCTCTCGCCAATTTCTCGATAAGACTGGGATCTGGAAATCCAGAATTCAAATTTACAGCACTCTTGGGATTAGAAAGGTTAAGAGAATTGAAATCACTTGTATTCATAATAATTTCCAACATCAACATTATCCAAAGCTGCGATTGCATCATCGGCCAAAATTGCTGCTGAACAGTATAGAGAAATTAAATAGGACCCAATAGCTGATCGATTAATTCCCATAAAACGAACGGAAAGACCTGGCGTTTGTTCACCGGGAAGGTTCGTTTGGTATAGCCCTACAACCCCTTGTTTTTTTTCACCGACTCGAAGCAGTAGAATATTGGATGTTCCTATTGCAGTTTTTGGATTTGCTTCACCACTCACTAATAATTTGTCCGTTGGAATGATTGGCAGTCCTCTCCAAGTTAAAAATTGTGCACCAAACATTGTGATAGTCGCCGGTGGCACACCCCTTCTCGTGCACTCTCTTCCAAAAGCTGCAATCGCGAGTGGATGCGCCAAAAAGAATGAGGGTTCTTTCCATACTTTTGCAATAAGATCATCAAAATCATCGGGAGTCGGTGGACCCTTACGAGTGCTCAAGCGCTGGGATTTGGGCACATTTTTTAAAAGCCCATAGTCCTCATTATTGATTAATTCAAGTTCTTGTTTTTCTTTTACGCTTTCAATCGCTAACCTGAGTTGTTCTGAAATTTGCTCATGAGGTGAACTATACAAATCAGAAACACGGGTATGGACATCGAGGATGGTGGAGATGAGACTCAAAGTATACTCTTTTGGTTTCTCTTCGTAATTGACAAATGTTTCTGGCAATTCCTGCTCACCTTTTTGTCCGCAGAGAACATCCACATTCGAATTTGGAGCAACGCGATTAACTCTTAGAACTCCTGCTTCTAAACCCTTCCAATCTAACAAACGAACGAGCCATCTTGGAGTAATGGCTCCGTATTGTGCATTTGTTTTTACCGTGTTAGCAAGTTGCCTCGCAGCGGTGTCGCCGAGGGAGTGTTGGTTATATTCTGCCATGAAAAATAATTTCCTTTAACTTCGTTTATGAATAAGGATCGTAGTTATCCTAAGTTGAAAATTAGAATCTAGGTTAGTGAATCGATTTTGAGCGAAATTTCTCTACTATACTGTATCTTTTGAATAATTTCTTGGAGGATGGTTCTTTTTTGTATCGTATTTGTTATCGTGGCTGCAGTGGCCCAATTCTAAACATTTAATTTTTGTTAATTGAATAATTTATTCAATGCTTCCCGAAGTGAAAGTAGAAACATGTTTTTACAACATAGAAACTTGATAAGCAAAACTCTATTGTGAAATTACCATGTTGGTATTCAAACTAAAAGATTTAATTTATCATTTTCCATTCGAACCCACATGGAAAACACTCCGCGGAAAATGCACAATGATTCTGTTTGTTAAGTTAATGAAATCGATATTGATCCGATATAGAGTTGTAAAATAATACTAGCAGACATTTCCGAAAAAATACGATCCAAGGATTTGAAAAAATTGCAAGAATTTGGAATTGAAGTGAGGTGAGATCAACCAGAGCCACCACCGAAAGTTCATTTTCCAATTTCACTAAGGGCGAAAAACTCCGAAGCACTTTCGAACAAATTAAAACTGGGCAAGAATCAGAAGAAATACTGATCAATATCCAAATCAGGAAAAGCGAAGATTCTCTGTTTCCGGATCAATTTGAATCGCTTAAATCAAAAAATAAATCTGTTATGTTGATATAATTGAGCGTTATAACGAATATAATATCGGATTAACAGAAATATGTATGTTATCTTCAGAAGTTTCAGAAATTTTGACGATTAGGGACATTTTATGAACTTTGATACCGCCGATGGATACATTGCCAGTTCAACGGAATTCGCAGAAATTACAGACAACATTAGATTTTCGGCTAACAACATCGCCTTAGGACCGATTGAAAAGACGATAGAAAATCTTGCTCGAATTTCGGAGATTGCAGCAATTTGGGTTTCTGAATGGGATATACGCGAACGGAAATTTATTTAGAGAGTGACTCTCCGTGCGGGGAAGTGATTTCGAAAAACTTGATTTTCGAAGTCGCAGGTATCAACCGGAAATTTGAAATATTTAAATCGAAGGAACTTCCAGATAGATCACAGTACTTAGGATATCCTTTGAAAGCAACTTCGGGTGAACTGGTTGGAGTAGTCGGCTTTATCATTCTTGAAAAATTTAAGCATAGATATAAGAACATTCAATTATAGCAATGATATTTCCCTGGGTTTAGGATTTTTGAATATTGATTTACTTATGTATTTTGGGTTTAAAAGCTTTATTGAATATCCATTAATATTCGAAAATCGAATTGTAGGTACGATCGGGTTTTACAATAAGAATACTTCTTCAGAGAAGTTTGACGACACTTTTTTAAGTGTATTCAATCTGTTTGGTTTGAGTTTATCCAACTTATTTAAAAAACAAAATTTAGATTTGTTTTCTATATTGGATGGATTAGAGGATGAACCAATCAGGACAAAATAAATTTTTAAGAAAATTCCAAAATCGAACTTTTTGAATTTTAGGATTTTCTAAAAGACAATTAAAAGAGTTAGTTTCAATTCATTATAAAAACGGTTTTCGAATTCAAGATATTAGAGATACAAAGCCAGATTTTTCGCAAATTATAACCTGTGTTTCAAACTTTCCGAAACAAAAAAAGAATTCAGTTCCTTTCACGAAAAGAAAGCAGCATATAAATCCAATGAACTGCTCAAACTGCAATCATAAAGTACAAAAAATGAGACTATTTTAATCAATTATCCGTAATAACAGATATACTTATTGTTATTGCAGATGTTTTTCCTAGGTTAGGTCTAGGAGAATTGATATGAAAAAAGAACTAATAAAGCTTTTTGTGATTCTGACTTTAATCACATTACAAATCCAATGCCAGTTTTTTGGAAAAACGGAAAAGAACGATAACGGATTGTTATTGGCCTTACTTGCGTTGAACAATCAAGGCATCAAAGTAAATTCTGCAGCAGACCTTGCATTCGAATCAAATGACGATTATAATTTAAATGAATTTGGGCTGATTACAACATCCACATTGGAGAAATGGGTTTCAAACTGGGAGGCAAATAAACCAAAAGATATCAGAGGAAATTTAATCATCCTCCAAAATGGGAGCTCCAGCGCTGGCGTTATTCAAGGAAATGGAACGAATGTTTTTTCGTATAATTTCGTTTTAGACAATTCAAATACTGGCTTCTTACAAACCCGTAATAATGGCTTTGTTAGCACTGTAGCAATCATTCCTGATGGGGTAAGAACTGATTCCCTATTGAATATCTATGGAATAGATCCTGTAAATGATTTGGTTGTGCTTGCATCAGCATCTAGTAATAACATTGGACATTACCAATCAACACTTCGTGCTTTTTACGCATTGTATTATTGGGGATTTGATAAAAAACACCTGGCAGTGTTAAATGGAACACTTGGTGATTCTGGTGTGAGAGGATCACTTCCTTTCGGCGCCAATGGAAATACACCACCAAATTTTTCAAATAAGTATTCCGTAAGACAACTTCGTACGGACAATACAATCATTCAATCTCCGTTAGAAGATGTAAAAAAACTTGTCTCAAACCCACAGGATCATGGGATTATTGGGATTGGATCCGGTCTCTTTATCCAAGACGCAAGGTCCTTTGGTGAGTTCCAAGGTACTCATGGTTCTGGCGCAGGTTATGATCCCATTGCAGGTACGCCAAATAGTGCAGCAGGTGCTAACGTAACGGATACACGCTACTTTGGAACTTTAAAAGGAGCAGTTCATACTCCTTGGCAAGAGTTGGTAGAAAACAGTGCCGGATACAGATTTAAATCAAAAGCGGCATTAAAATCTTATGTGCTCGGAAAAGGATACCAAGCTGGCCAAACAACTCTTCAATTGTGCAGGACCAATTATAGGGCTCAAATTACTGGTTTTGCAACAATTGCCGTACTTGGATATCCTACCGTTTGGTACGATGGTGGTTGGATCGAATGGGGAAATTCCGTATCAGGCGGGGGTAACGCAACACTTCCAAGTGGTTCTCCATTTGCTACGGACTCATCAACCTACACTGATAGAGGATTTCACAATGCAAACGCCAATGCGACAGCCAAACCAGCAGATTTAAATCCTTCTGGGACGACATCAAGGCAAATCATTTTAGATGACAAAGCTTATCTTCGAAGATAAGGAAAAATTAAAGTAAAAGTAACCCTGCCTAAACCACAAGACAGGGTTCAAATTTCTTTACAGATTCCCAATTGATTGGGGCGATCTTTATTTCTTTGGGCAAAGATACTCCAATCGGCATGGCCTCTCGGATGATTCTGATACAAACTTGTTACCAATCATCATCTATAAGCTCTGTCCGTAAATATCTGACAAAAGCAACCGGGCGCAAATCAATCTTCATCGATTTCTTCTTCCTCTATTTCAAAAAAATATCTATACGATTTTTTTCTCTAAGAAATCAATAGAAGCGTGCAAAAGGTGACTTTTCTACTTTTCTTTTATAATTATGTTTAAAAACCATTGCGAAAGAATTCTAAATCTTTTTAGATATAGCATATTCTGTGCCCTATCTTTAAGTTATTTTGTGAAATATAAAATCCATCTTAATTTTCAAATTTTGAGCGAGTTACTGTCTTACGTAGTAAATATGCTAAAAGATAAATTGGTGATTGATTTCGATAGTGAGACTAGTGGAATTATTTAAAGTATCGATCGAAAAAATGTTAATTTAATCAAAAGGATACCTATTTTATTTTATAAATTGTAGTTTTGGTATATCTATTAGAATATGAAATTAATAAGCATACATTCACACCTTTTTTATATCTCTTGCATTGTATTATCTTTTAATTTGGATTTATCGGGACAGTCTGAGGAAACTCAAAATTTTCCCATTAATGAAACAACTAACGAAGATTCAGGCTTAAACAAAAACCAATCGAAATCGCATGAAGATCGATACGGTTTTCTATTTTCGCGGAAAGTAGGTGGTCCAAAATTTTTCGCTCTTTACCCTTCGTTGACGATACAAAGCTCAAGCTTAAGTATTCAATCACCAATAGGTTCAGCATTGATGAAACCAGAAAATCCTCTTCCTGTTATTGCAAACTTTGAAGCAAAATCTAAATCATTTCATGTTGGAACTTATTGGGGATTTACGTTTCATGCCAGAACGTATGAATTTGACTATAACCGTCAGACAGTGGAGACTCAAACAATATTCAGTAGTGGAGAAGAGGAAGGAAATAATTCTAGCTCTAATTTTTCGACAAAAGATTTGGGAAGTAGAATACGCGGTCGATACAGTCATGCTTTCCCTGCTATTTACTTTGGCGCAAAGGGAGAAGATCGGGCAAAATTTGGATTTGGCGTAGGTCCATCGGAGGCTACAATCAACGGAACAGCAAATTTTTACACTTCTGTAAATCCACTTATCTTTCAGGCACAATCTGTAGATCGAAATACATTCTTAAGGCAAATTGCATTTTCTCAGGCAGTTTTGGGAGCGGATCCCACGATAGATCCACTCAGATCTTATTTCCTAACAAACATTACGGAAGGAAAAAATCTAGAATTACTTGGAGTTTATCTCGCGGGAAAAGGTGATTTAAATGCGCCAAATTTTAATCTAATTACAATTGCTCAAATACAATATTTAAACAATTCGGGAAATTTTACTCCACTAGAAATTTTAACATTGTTGAGTTTGAATAATGGAGCTTATTCAAATCGATTAACTTCAAATACAACATGGGTTGTTTTTTATGAATATCCAGGAGAATACTTTACTTATCAAATTCAGGTTACATCACCTGTATACTATTCTGGGATAAATCGATTCCGACTTAGTTTCATCGATTTTTCACTGCAGATACCTGTAGAATTTTAATAATTCTTATTTGTTTCCTCCATTTAACGCATATTCTAAAATTTGAATGATCTCGTGATTGTTTTTTCCTTTTGCATAGTCTAGTGCAGTAAATCCTTCACGATTTTGCCTTCTTGGATTTGCATTTTTTTTTAATAGCAACTCAACCATTTTTTTATTCCCGAGATAAACAGACCACATAAGTGAAGTTGTACCAAAATTATCTTTGGCATCCACTTCACATTTTTCCCTCAATAAGGCTTCCGTTGCTTCATAGTGCCCATTTCTAACTGCAATTATCAAGGGAGTCCTTCCGTAAATGTCTGTTTGTTCTTTATTTGCGCCTGCTTGCGCCAAAATTGTAATTGCATCTTGATGATTTTTTTCTGTCGCAAAAATTAGCGCAGATCTACCATCCTTATCAAGCGAATTTAAAGGTGCTTTATAACGAATTAATAATTCCAACAATTTTAGTTTATTATGTTTTGCAGTATCGATTAATGCAGTTAAACCATCTTCATCAACCATATTTATATCAATATTATTCTTTAAAAGAACTTCAGTTGCTTCAAATTGATTATAAGATATCGCTAACGAAAGCGCATTCCATGCGGAATTATCTTTAAGATTAAGATTAGCCTTCGAAGCAATAAGCAGATTTAAAACATCTATTCGCCCATTCATTGCAGCAAACATTACAGGAGTTTCTCCCGTTTTTGATCGATCATCTATAAATGCACCCTTTGATATCAATAATTCAGCAATATCTTTATATCCATAGATTGCGGCATACATCAAAGGGGATCTCCCTTCTCTATCCTTAATATTTATATTAGCGTTTGCCTTTATTAGGCTTTCCAGAATTTCTTTAAATCGCTTAATTGAGGCAACTATAGAAGGAGTTTCACCGAATTTGTTTTGTGTATTTACGTTAGCATTGCGCGAAATTAAATAATTTACAATATTCAAATTCCCCCTAGCTGTAGCCTCCATTAGCAGAGTATATCCATTCGGATCTTTGATTTCTATTTCTTTTTCGGAAAGATTTCTTTGTAGGCTACCTAAATTGCCTTGGATAACTGCACCTTTAACAACTAAACTTTTACATGAAATAAGTATGAAGAAAAAAAATAGTTTTTTTATCTTAATCATTTACTTTCCCACAGCTGCAAGTAAAAGGATTTGAATTTCTGACTGTCCATATTCTGAAGCATAATTTAGAGCGGACATATTTTTTTTATCAACTAAAATTGGATTTGCCTTCTTTTCAAGAAGCAATCTTACAATTTCAGTACGACCATTTTTTGATGCATACATAAGTGAGGTCATCCCAGTTTCATCTTTTTGATCAATATTTGGAGAAACTTTAAGAATTGATTTTGTTACTTCGACAAATCCCTTGATGCTTGACCACATAAGTGGTGTAATACCATGATGATTTGCAAGATTGGGATCCGCTCCAGATTCAATTAATATATTTACCATTTCTACATGTCCTTTATAGGATGCGTTTATTAATGGTGTACTTCCTTGATCATTGGAGCTATTAACATCTGCCTTTTTATTAACAAGTATCTTAGCGATTTCAACATATCTATTCGAAACTGCCCAGTTCAATGCGGAATTGCCTTTGTTATCCCTCATGTTCAAATCAGCATTTGCCTGAAGTAATACTTTAACGACATCTAAATATCCATTTTTTGTTGCCATAATCAAGGGTGTTTCACCTGACCAATTTTTCGAATTCGGTGCTACTTTTTCATTTACATATTGTTGGACAGACTGATAATCTCCGTTAGACGCTGCATTTCGCAATAAGTATGATTTACAATTTGAGAAAGTAAAGAAAACGATCATCAAAATTAGAGAATTCTTCATATTTACTCCGAATATTACCTGCTTATTTTTTTAACTCGAGGTATGCAAAAAAATATTGAATCGAATCTGTAAAAAATAAGTCGTCCGAATCTTCTTGTGACATGAAATCATATTCTTTATTTTTAATTTTTTGGTCACGAATAAGATTTAGACCTATCAGATCAACGTTGCTTATCTGCCTTTTGAAAATTCTTTTTGCTTTTAATGCATTCCAATTACTTCTATCTGGATTTTCTGGGATTGATTGCGAATATTGATCGATTAGAATATCTGGTTCAATCCCATGCTCTTGAATTTCATTGCCAGAAGGGAGTATAACACGGTTTGTTGTGATCTTCAAAAAATAATTATTATTCTCTGGAAGTTCTAATAGTCTTTGGATTGTGCCTCTTCCAGCTGTTTTAACTCCCACAATGATTGCCCTTCGATTTTCTTTCAAACTTCCTGCAATAATCTCGGCGCCAGCCGAAGTTTTCTCATTTACCATAATTGCAATAGGTAAATCTATTTTTTTATCTCCAGTATTATACAATTCATCAGGGCTCCTTAGGTCATTCTGTATGCTAAATAATAATCCCCGCGAGGAAAACAATTTTAGAAAATTTTCTATATTAGATAAATTCCCCCCCTCATTATCTCTTAAATCAATTACGATCCCGATTATTGATTTATCATGAAATCCAGATTTAACAAGCATTTCATTGAGAATTTTTTCTGCGTATTCATCCGCAGCTAAACTAATATTTGAAGAATTAAATTCTTTTACTCTTATATATAGGAGTTTATTTTTTTTACCAATGATACGATGTGAATTTTTTTTATCTTTTAACGAATTTTCAAATGATACATCTTTTCCTTGTATTTTTTGTTTAGGAAAGATAGTCGTTAAGTTGTCCAATGACTCTAAAAAGCCTTTAATCGCGACAAAAAGGAGTTTATTTTTAAATTCTGATTTTTGACTTTCCTCTATAGAATATTTTTTTATACCAGTTTGATAAATATAATCAAGTTCCTCCTCAAATTCAGTTTGATCAATGTTCAAATTTGAATCATAAATTTTACGCTCTCTCATAATCTTATCTGGGAAACTAAGTTTACCAGCATATTGTTTTTTTTGAACTAATATATAACGTTTTGACTTCGATTGAAGTTTCGAACCGAGAGATTGAAAAGAATATTCATTTTTATATTTCTCAAAGAACTCGGCAGGGAAATATTCAATATTTAACAAATCGAACGCACTCCTAAGTCCCGAGGCATAACCGGCCGAAATATTTATTAATGATGAGTCTATATAATGCTTATTAAGTATTCCCCTAATACGAATTAGATCTTTTAATGAAATAGAACCTTGATAAAGATAGCTATATTTTGGATTTTCAATGTAAGTTATATTAATATGATTCGTAGATTTTTTTGGTCTTTCATTCGTATTCTTACAAGAAATTAATACAAAAAAATTAATGTATATTAAAATAGCAAGGAACGTAACTCGTAGGTACACAGGCAAAATTAGAATTAAATATCATTGAATTTCAAGCTTTTTTCCTTATTAATGCGCTGAACTACACAGATTCCCAATTGATTAGGGCGATCTTTATTTCTTGGCGCAAAGATACTCTAATCGGCATGGCCTCTCGGATGATTCTAATACAAACTTGTTACCAATCATCATCTATAAGCTCTGTCCGTAAATATCTGAAGAAGCGTGTAAAAGATGGGTCCAACATTTTTATCCTTCTTTCTTTTGTTTCTTTTTTATTTTCCCGTTTTTTCGCAGTCCCTGAAAAATTCGTCATCATTCCTTCAATTCAACGTTACGAGCAAAGGGAAAATTTTGATGCCCAATGATCGGATAGCCATTTTTATTTCTGGATCTTTAACTGGAGATGGTAGTATAAAAATCAGTTCCGATGATTTGCCTATAGATTCGCTCCTAATGATTGTTCCATCTTTCTACAAATGGAACAAACCAATCTAATGGCTATAGAAGAAAGTTTACTAAATTCAAACTTGAACTTATCTAATTCTATAGAAGAAACGAAATAATCTTTTTTACGGGAATGGACTAAAAATTCGGAACGTATGGGCTATAGAGGTGTGGCTTTTTGGAAAGAAGAATTTGAAAAATAATACTATCTTTCTTCAGACTCCGTTTGCTCCTCCTCTCCAACGTCAAGGCTACAATTCATAAAGGGATCCAATTCTTCTTCTGAGATATCACCTTGTATCATTCTTTGTAATTCTCCTACAAAATCTTCTCTTCGGATTTCACAAGTGTAGGCATTTCCATCCTCTGATTTTAGATCAAAGTAAACGGCTTCCTGTGGCATCCCAAAACTTGAGGTTCCCATTCGGGAAGAAGCACTACATAGATCTTCGCCTATCCTACAGACACTTGCAATCAGAGGATTCCCTATTATGCCCAATTTAATTTTAAAATCATTTTCTTTCGCTACGAATAAATAAGGTCGGACAAGGGTCTTTAAATCTACTAAATGATATCTAATATCGTATTCATCGTCACTTAAAGAGGAACGTTTGATCCAGCCAACTGTATCATTAAACTGAATCTTCACGTATCCCTTATTTTCTGTTAGTGGGTGTGTATTCTCTAATACATTTACAATCGTATTTTCATCTAGTTTTTTCAAAACGGATGCGTTTAAATTTGGTTCTTTTAATACCTGAAGAGACTGTGAAGCCAGGGTTCGTAGACTTTTACTTGTATCTAAATCGAAACGACTTACTAGGATTTTTTTATTTTTCCATATTGCTTGATAGTAATATACATTTTCTGCTATTTTAACCTCCAAGAATTTCCCATTTTTATCCAAAATCAGTTTAATTTTTTCTAAGGGAGCGGGACGAGGTTCAGGTACAAGCGACAAATCTAACTCTCGGGCAAGTATTATGGCACCTGGGGAAAAAAAGGTAGTGAGACAGCTATAATTTTTTGGGCAAGGAACAATTTCATTCTGAGGAGGGACATCAGTTCCGTTTAAAAGAAAAAACGAAACAAATACAAATATTAGTTTTTTAAGATTCTTTATATCATTCAGCAGATTCATAAACATTGAGCCACATTTCTGTGGCACCTAACCATCTAAACTAATTCAACATCTGAAAAAAATCATTTCCTTTATCATCAACGACGATAAAAGCGGGGAAGTTCTCCACATCAATCGACCAAACTGCTTCCATCCCAAGTTCTGGAAAATCCAATACTTCCACCTTTTTGATATTTTCTTTCGCAAGAAGAGCAGCAGGTCCACCAATGGAACCCAAATAAAACCCACCATTCTTTTTACAACTATCGGTGACTACTTTAGAACGATTTCCTTTTGCAAGTGTAATCATCGAAAAACCTTTTTCTTGGAACACGGGAACATAACTATCCATACGTCCCGCAGTAGTTGGCCCAAACGACCCCGATGGCATTCCTTCTGGAGTTTTGGCAGGACCTGCATAGTATACAGGGTGGTTTTTGAAATATTCTGGGAGCGGTTCACCCTTATCCAATTTTTCCTTTAACTTTGCGTGGGCTATGTCGCGAGCAACCACCAAACGACCCGACAGCATAACGCGTGTTTTTACAGGATACTTTGTAAGAACTTTCAATATTTCAGGCATCGGTTGGTTGAGATCGATATGCACAGATTCTGTATTTGAATCAACTTCATCAATCGTCGGCAAAAATTTTGCAGGATCGTATTCTAATTTCTCTAAAAAGATTCCGTCTTTTGTGATCTTTGCTTTGATGTTACGATCCGCACTACAACTAACACCTAAACCTACTGGACAAGAAGCACCATGTCTTGGAAGACGAATCACTTTAAAATCATGCGCAAGATACTTACCACCGAACTGCGCCCCAATTCCTGATTTCTGGGCGGCCGCAAGCATCTTCTCTTCTAATTCCACATCTCGGAATGCGGATCCGTATTTGTCCCCTTTGGTAGGTAAATGATCTAAATATCCAGCTGACGCTAATTTAACGGTCTTTAGATTGGCTTCGGCAGAAGTTCCACCAATCACGACGGCAATATGGTACGGAGGGCAGGCCGCTGTACCTAAATTGGAAACTTTGTCTGCGATAAATTTTTCGAGAGAGGATGGGTTTAGGAGAGCTTTTGTTTCTTGGAAGAGGTATGTTTTGTTCGCAGATCCACCACCTTTTGCTAAAAAGAGAAAACTGTATTTGTCCCCGGGTGTCGAATATATATCAATCTGAGCAGGAAGGTTAGAACCAGAATTCACTTCCTCATACATGGTTAGGGGAACAACTTGGGAATACCGAAGGTTACGATTTACATAGGTATTATAAATCCCACGTGAAAGTGCCTCAGCATCATCGCCACCAGTAATGACATATTCTCCCTTTTTTGCCATAACGATTCCTGTTCCTGTATCTTGGCAGGAAGGCAATTGTTTGTCCGCGGCAATCACAGCATTTTTGAGAAGTGCCATCGCCACAAAACGGTCATTTGGCGTTGCTTCAGGATCATCTAAAATTTTACGCACCTTTTTTAAGTGAGCGGTTCTGAGATAAAAGGAAACATCCTCCATTGCTTTTTCAGCAAGGAAAGTAAGACCCTCTGGTTCTACTTTCAGAATTTCTTTATCGCCAAAAGGAACTGTGCTGACATAATCCTTTGTCAACAGTTTGTATTCGGTTGTGTCCTGAGTGAGTGGAAAAGGATCGGCGTAAAAAAATTCTGGCATGGTAACCTCTAATCTATACTTCTAATTTGCTAAGTTTCCCTCATTCGTAAATGAATTTTTAAGCGAGACAGCAAATGATTCCGGATTTAGAGATTCATCGTGGAACCAAAAATCATTTATCAAATCGCATTCTGGAAAAACTAAAACCATTTTTAAGTAATACAACTGAATCCAATCTTTGGGACTCATTTTGGATCTTTATAGATTCCCATATGGCACAAGGCGAGACCTTTTTTTTGGACCACATACCCAATCATGTTGTATTGAATCGTTTCTTCAAATCCTTTGGGTAGGTTCTTTCACCATAGTTCGAATTTTTGAAATGCCTCTTTTTTATCATCCGGTCTGGATTGGATGTAAGTTTGGATGGAAACTATCATACCTTCGTGTAACAAATGAAGCCTTATTTTGAGATCAAAAGTTAATTCAATCCTTCTCCAACAAATTTTGTAACAGATTCTTTCAAAATCGAAACACCCGGCTCTTCATAAGGAAAATGACCGGCACCTGTTAATTGAACGAATACTTTCTTTGCTGGAATTTTATCAAAAAATCGTTTGCTTAGATTAGTTGGTGTCCATGGATCGATACTAGGATGTGCTAACAATACGGGACAAACTTGAAACTCTTCTGGTTCTTTTTTAGGTTTATAATTGAGGAAAGTATTCAAAAATCCAAGACTAACTTTCGAACCACCAGCATAAGGATCATTCGCAAACACCTCAGAAAAACTGGGATCGTTTGTAATAAATTCCATTTTGCTAAACCATTTGATCGGGAAGTACATTCCGTTTGTCAAAAATGAGAATAAGGAATTGATGGGCATCCCGACTCGACTAAAAAAGCGATTCGACGCGATTGCATCTCTAACTTGCAGATTTCTTGGATCAACAAACGTTGTGGCAATTAAACCATCGACTTCACCGTGATAGGCTGCTGTGTGATAAGCAAGCATTCCTCCAATGCTGAGTCCAAATAAAATGATTTTTTGATTTGTTTTCTTCTCTTTTTGAATCAATTCATTCAAAACCAAAATCCAATCCTCATAAGGAACGTAACTTTTATTTGCAGGTATTTTAGTAAGACCAAAACCAGGTAAATCGGGAGCTATCCACTCACAACCGAGATTCTCCAATCCAACTGCTAAGGTCCCAAGAATTCGACCATTCCCTCCACCTCCGTGTATTAGAATGATTTTGCATTTGGCATCTTTTTTTACATATCGATCCAAATGAATTTCATATCCATTTAATGTTAAAAACTCTTCCAAAGGTAAATTCTGTTTTCGAAATCGTAAATTTTCTGGGAGAAAATGTTGGTATCGATGCCATTCGGATACCTGGGAATAACTGGTTGGTCTATCTGATGCTGACGCACAAGAGAGAATATTCAAGCAAAGAGCAAAAAAAAATATAGAGATACTTAGTTTCATAAAAATGAAATTGAATCTTTTTTCAATCTCGTCAAAACATTAGCTGATCCAATTTGGAGATTTCATTTTACATATGTATAACAAAAAAGATCGGATTTCTGAAACCTATGAAAAACTCATACTGACGTTCCATGAAATTTTTCTGAATACAGCATACGAAAAAATAAGCATCGAACAGATCGCAAATAAAGCAGGTATGACTCGTGTCAATTTTTATCATTATTTTGTAGATAAGGAAGATATTTTATATCGCACTTATATTCTCTTTTATAGAAAAATGGAATCAGAATCTCCTAAGGTTGATCCATATACTTTGCTAGCAGAAGGCCGATCTCTGACCTACTATGCTTTAGAAAATGCGAAAGCAAATGCAAAATTCTACAAAATGTTATTTCAAGAAACGATTCCCGCTTCCGTTACATATCGGATTTTAGACTTTATCACAGAAGAATCTTATCGGACTCATGAACTCTTGAGAAATCTTTATAAAAGAGACTTTCCACCTTATCTATTTATAAATCAATATCTCGCTGGTGCCTTCTGGAATCTACTGCGAAACCTAATACTCACGAATACTACATTTGATTCTGAACTGGTATCGGATTTCTTTAAAAATCTATCCACGGCGGGATTGAGTCATTTCTTTAAGTCCTCTTAACCTACCTTCATCCTACATTGAAAAGGCTAGATTGAAAGCGAGTAAACAAAGAAGATCTCTCAATGAAGTATTTAATGATTAGCTTCGTTCCTATTCTGAAGCAGATCCCAAAGACTTCGATATCGATTCTTACCTTAAAAAATTTGAATACCTCAAGATAAATCGTAAGGTCTCTAGTTAAGAATACAAAAATAATGGGGGATATTCTTTAGAATACTCGTTTCGAGAAATAAAATAAATTCTAATACCATTATTCTTTTGCCCGAACCCAAAGAGGACCAACAGCTATGAGCAATACCGCAACATTAAAATAAGCATTGGAAACATTTCCCGATGCAATCGAACCAAAACTATCCAAAAAGAACCAAGCCAAGATTCCTATTACAACTGACTTTCTTACCTGTTCAGGTGCCTTATCGTATACAAATTGAGAAAGCATCCAAACATTCACTCCCCAGCCAAATAAAAATCCACCTGTCAGTGCGGACAGAAAACGAGTATCAGGCGACTCATAGGTACTTAAACCATCGATCGGCCAACTCAAAAGATCCAATGTTAGCCTTGCAAGTTCGGATGTTTCGGGCATCGTACCTAAAAAGAAAATCGGTCCAAAAGACCCGATCACAATAGCTGTAATCTTTAAATAGAATTTGTGAAACCTATGACTCATCATTTTTTTCCTTAATTAAGTTTAGTTCAAGAAACTGAATGGTAAAAATGATTCAATAGGAAATACTGACTCATAATTGTATTTTCTGTACGCAAGCGTCTAGTAATTATAAGCCCGCTATACCGTGAATAGTTGTTTTGAGTTTAGAAAAATATTCACTAAGCCAATTTTCGTTTAAGTTATCACTATGTATTTGAAGATAAAAATTTTCCAGAGCCAGGGAAAACAAATTATTCCATTGGTTGTCTGTTAAATTTAAAAGAATGTCTTTTTTCCAAATATTTAAGAATGGAATTAAAATTATGGAGTCAATCTTTCCTATCAAGGATTGAATCATTGGATTCATCCGAATCATTCGTAGCTGTTTGTTAAATAACAAATCAATTCTGTGTTCGACAAGTATTGCAATTAATTCAGGGTCAATTGTAGATGCTTGTTTTTCCTTATCGGCTAAAAGGAGACAACTTTGAAAATGGTAATCATACAACTGTTGAATGAAATTTTCTAAATCAACAAATAAATAGTAAAAAGAAGATTTTGGTTTGCCAACTTGCTTTGCCAGTTTTTCAATTTTTAATTTTTCGAATCCAACTTCCGCAGTCATTCGATAGCCGGCCTGGATCCATAAGTTTCTTGATTCCGACATTAAAGGGATACCTTTTTCACTTGAAACGACTTAGGATTTTTATTTTATTTCATTAACTAAATTTTTTTTGTTCGAAATATCCCCAACCGACAAAAAAACCCACCGAGCGGTGGGTTTTTGAAATTTTCTCCGTTCTTCGCAATTTCTGCTGGAATGGGTTCGTTTTTATTTTGAAACGATTTGGAAAGTTACTCGTCTGTTTACTTGGTCTTTTTCGTCAAAGCCAGAGATAGGGTTAGAAGAACCAACCGCTTTGATGTCCAGTTTGTCCGCAGGAATCCCTTGCTTCACAAGTGCCGCCTTTACAGCTTCCGCACGGATTTGTGAATAGTATCCATTTCCTTTTTTTGCGCCTTCTGCCTCTTCAGGACCGGATGCATCAGCATGTCCAATGATCTGAAGTGTATATCCCTCTGGAAGTTTAGCAATTGCGTCTTTAATATACGCTACATTGTCTTTTGCCCAAGTTTGGAAATCAGCCGCAGGAATATCAGCAAGTTTATAGCTAAATCCTCTTCTTCTAACACCGTCTGGATAGCGATAATCTTTAAGCGCTTTGTTGATTTCATCAATCAAAGCCATGTTCATGTCCCTGGAGGAAACTTTTGTTGTATCAGCGGGTTTTTCTTCAGCGGGGGGAGGAGTCTTAACTTCGTCTGTGGATTTGCAATTGGTTAAAAAAAGCGTGAAACTAACGAAGAGGATGAGGCTCCCAAAAAATCCTTTTTTCATATGTTGACCTACCTATTACTTTCCATAGTTTAGTTCTTTTCGTTAGACAACAACCAAAATGCAAATAATTTTAAAAGTTTCCGAAGATTACGACGCCCAAAGACTCGATGTTTTTCTCAAAGAAAACGCAGGAGATGATCTGAGTAGGTCCACTGTACAAAAATGGATCGATTCTGGATTTGTGACAAATCAAACCACAGAGAAAGAAATTCGTAAAAACGGTCATAAGGTGGTTCTTGGAGAAACGTACAGTGTACAGATTGTAGCCCGACCTCCATCAAGATTGGAACCAATCCGAATGGACATACCTGTTCTATTCGATGATGACGAATTTATGGTGATCCACAAAAAACCTGGAATTGCATGCCATAGCGGACCCGGGGAAGAAGAACCATCTTTGGTCAATGGCCTTCTCTATCAGTTTAAAAATCTTTCCAGTAACGGAGGGGATAGGCGACCTGGAATCGTACATCGTTTGGACAAACCAACAGAGGGAGTTTTATTGATTGCAAAGACCGATAGAGCTCATGTAGCACTTGGCAAAATGTTTCAAGAAAGAAAGATAGAAAAAACGTATTATGTTTGGGTATTACAAGCGCCTGTAGAAGCAAAAGGTACCATTCAGTTACCCATTGGAAGAAACCCAGTGGAACGCATTAAGATGTGTGTTCGCGAGGACGGTCGTGATGCAATTACACACTATGAAACCGAAAAGATCATCCAAACACCAACAGGTAGGAAATATTCATTTTTAAAGATTGGTCTAGAAACTGGAAGAACCCACCAAATACGTGTACATCTTTCCAAAATTGGATGTCCGGTAGTCGGAGATGGTCTCTATTCTCGGTCAGCTAAGGATTATGCTCAGTTTGGACTACTTCTCGTGGCAAAGGAACTCAAATTTGAACATCCCTTTCAGCATGGAAGGACAATTCAGGTAGGTATCGATTTTCCAGAACGATTTTTAACTTTTGAAAGAAAATGTGTAAACTATTGAAATGAAGTTCATTCGCCTAACTTTCTTTTATGCTCTTCCATACTTCTTCATGGAAAACCTTTTTGAGGTCATTTATGAATATCACTTTGGAATTGTTACCAATAGCGATGCACTTTATCCTTATTTATTTGCAAAAGATGTCTGGACAATTGGAATAGATGGCTGGAATCTTCCACCTTCCACCTCATTTTTTCCAGATATCCTATTGTCAGTTTTCGTTTATCCCCTAGCCTCATCTACATTTCGTTTTTTTTTGATTCTAGGATTCTTTTTTTATCTCCTCCCAGGTTTACTTTCTTCACGATTTGGTTTGCACAAATCCTTAGGTCCACTCGTCTCACTCGTTTTCCTTCTTTTGGCAGCAGAGTTTCCTACTTCGATCGGTCAGTTTTTTTTGCCTGGCTTTCACACATCTGTTTTCTTTCTCTTTTATCTCTCTCTTCGAATGCTCGATACAAGTAGAGTCACCGATAGAAAATTTTACTTAAAACTTATCCTCCTCCTTTCATTTGCATTCGCATCCGAACAGCTTTTTTTGATCCAAACAGCAAGTGTTTTAATACCTTTGTATACTCAAAGATTTAA